>NZ_BCSX01000051.1 GCF_001570425.1 Mycolicibacterium brisbanense | reverse complement strand
CCTCGCGAGGGGTGAGGTACCTCATCCGAGCCGAGAGCGGGAGACTGGGGCGTGCCGACGAAAACCCCTGCGGCAGAACAGGTTGGCAGACTCCGCGCCGTTCGGGACCCGGCGTGTACGTGAAACATCCTGTCCCCCTCGTCCTGACGTGGCGCCGGAGCGTTGCGCAGTGCGGCGTGTCCCAAAGAACGGAGAGACATGACAACATCCACTCCCCCGACCTCGACACTGACGGGGAAAGCAATCGACTCCTGGCCTGCGCAGTCGATGAAGCCCACGAAAGCCGAATGGCCCCGGATGCGCTGCAGATTCATCACCGCCGACCCGGTGGGCGCATGGGACGACTTCATCCTCATGGAGTGGGAGATGGATAAATGTGGTTGGGAGGATTTCCACCCCCACAGCGAGACGGCCTTCGTCGTGGAAGGAGAGCTCCACATCGAGTGCGACGGCGAGTCCGTCATTCTGGGACCGGGTGACACGGCACGCGTGAATCCCGGACGCACGGCCCGTTACTCGGCCCCCGTGTACGCGCGGATGGTCACCACCTACGGCCCCAACCCCGACGGTAGGGAATCCCACTCCTTCCGATACTTCGAAATCTGAGCCCCGGGGTCCGCCACCGCGCCGTTGGAGACTGACGTGGTCGCACGCAGAGGCAGGCCGGTCGCTGAGCTGGTATTGACCGGCGACGAGTCCGCGACGTTGAAGCGATGGGCTGAGCTGGCGAACGCACCGGCCCTCGCGCAGCGGTGCCGAATCATATTGGGTTGCGCGGCAGGCGATACCAACAAGCAGGTCGCTGCGGATCTTGGCGTTTCACAGGAGATGGTGTGCAAGTGGCGGCAACGGTTCATCGGCAATCGGCTCGACGGACTAGCTGACAAGCCTCGTCCGGGTGCGCCGCGCACCATCACCGATGAGGCCGTTGAGGATGTGGTCGTCGCGACGTTGGAGCGGCAGCCCAAAGACGGCAGACATTGGTCACGCTCCACGATGGCCGCCGAGACGGGGCTGTCACGATCCGCGGTGGGCCGGATCTGGAAATCGTTCGGAATTGGCCCCCAGCGGACCGACACGTTCAAGATCAGCGCCGACCCTCAGTTCGTCGCAAAGGTGCGCGATGTCGTGGGGCTGTATCTGGACCCTCCAGAGAAGGCCCTAGTGCTGTGCGTTGACGAAAAGGCCCAGATCCACACCCTGGACCACGGTGCGGCCGTACTGCCGATGACGTTCGGGATACCTTGGCGCACCATGGAATATGCGCACCACGGGGTAACCACCTTGTTCGCAGCGTTGGACCTGGCGACGGGCGAGGTGTGCGGATCACCAGACCGCAGGCGCCGCGCGACCGAGTTCAAGAAGTTCTTGGTCAAGGTCGACAGCGCCGTACCCGCCGGTTTGGACATCCACCTGATCTGCGACAACTACTCGACGCACAAGTCACCGACGATCATGAAGTGGCTGGCCGCTCATCCTCGGTTCCATATGCACTTCACCCCGACGTATTCATCGTGGTTGCACCAGATCGAGCACTGGTCGGGGTTGCTGACCCACCAGAATCTCCGTCGCAGCGTCTACCGTTCGATTCAGGCGTTCGAGAACGACATCCGAGACTGGATCAGCACCTGGAACAAAAGCCCACATCCATTCAACTGGACCAAGTCAGCTGACGAAATCCTCGAATGCCTTGCCCCGCATCGTCAACGGATCCCCGGCGCAGCACACTAGACGGGACCAATCGTTCGGCCTATCGGCGCTCATCGGTCAATGACCGATAGGCGCGCACAGATGCGCTGAGCGGCTTCCGAAGGGCGAGCCCACCAAAGGCGCCGCCGATCGCGGTCAAGGCCGCCACGCCGCTCAGCTTCCAGAACAGCTCACCATGCCCCGTCTGGTGCACGATCACCCAGTACGCCACGCAGCCGGCCGTAAACAGCAGGATCGCCGCGAACAGCACACCGAACATCGACGGGTAGTTGGTTTTCTTGTCGGTGATCTTTTCCACCATGGCTCCCTTTGTTGGGATCACGGTCGCACCACTGCGGCCGACGAGAGTTTAATCCGGTGAGACATTGTTGCCTGGCCTTAACTCGTCCGCAGAACTGTAGTACCGCTGCATTTGGAAGTCAATGGCCTCCGATTGGCACCATGCTGCTCGCGCAACGCAATCGACAGTGGAATTCGAACAAAGACGCGATACCTGTAAGCCGCTGCTGCACAACGCCGTTCGGCTGACAGAATCGTTCGGCACATTCAGCGAACTGACAGCTGATTTTCAGAATTCCCTCGTGGCAGGGATGTAATTGCGTGAGAAATAAATCCGCAGGAATGCGCAACCGATCGAGGTGCTTCTCGACAATTCGGCTTACGTTCAGGGCTCCGTGAAGAACCCCGGCTCTGGCTGGCCGGGCGAAGCCACCGCTGGACTGTCGTAGCGTGTGTCGAGCAGCGCGCTTTGCACGTGCTCGCCCATACGCGCTGTCATTCGTTTGTTCAGAGCGGCCATGTGGCGGTTGGCCAGAGCCATGAACCTTCGCGTGGCAGGAGAAATCGCTCCCCCGGCTCGGGTAATGAAGGAGAAGCTCTCGTGGTAGGCCGGGTCCAGTGACACCCAACCGATGCGATTCGAATGCTCGTAACGCAGCACGGTGAACCGCGAAACGATGGTGTCGCCGATACCTTCAGCCGCCAATTCGAGTGCTGCTGACTGGAACTCAACCTCGATGTCGGGAGTGATGGTCACGCCGAGTTCGCGGGCGCGTTCGGCAATGCCCCGCCGTAGCGGATCCTCGGTCTGCCAGTGAGCTTCCGAGAGGATGAGGGTGGCGTCCGCCAAGTCCGCGATGGTGACGGGCCGCGCGGTCCGGGCGGGGTCAGCACTGACGTAGACGACCTCGTCGACCAACACGGGCGGGCTCACGGTCAGCCGTTGATCGTCGATGGGCAGTTGCACCAGTCCGGCTTCCAAGTCTCCAGAACGCACGGCGTCGGCGACTTCCGATGAGTTCAGCCCGACAATGCGGACCCGTACCCGCGGATGCAAGGTGCGGAATTCCGCGACGAGCGGCGCGAGGAGATAGCGGTGAGCGCTGCTGAAGGTGCCGAAGGACACCTCGCCGCCGGTGAGGGTGCGCGCGACGCGTGCGGTGGCCGTCAGGTCGTCGGCGCTGCGCAGCGTCTGCTCCGCCAAAGGCACGATCAGGCGCCCGACGTCGGTGAGCGCAAGCGTCCGGCTGGTTCGGGTGAACAGCTGCGCACCGAGGATGTGCTCAAGTCTGCGGATTTGCACCGAAAGACTCGGCTGCGCGATGTACTCGGCGGCCGCAGCGGCCGAGAACGACCCGGCCTCGACGGCGCGCAGGAAGTAACGCAGCTGCCGCAGCGTAGGCCCTTCGGCCACGGCTAGTCGCCCGCTCCGGCGCCGCGAAACGCTGCTGAAACAGCGGTGTATCGCGTCCTGCACATGACCGCCAATCTATAGGAAAAACCTTGATCTGGCGCTCCATATCGCCCGTAGACGGTGCCGAGATCACCTCTCAAACTAGGAAACAACTGGTCAGCGCAACAGCGACGAAGATCACCCCAAGGAGTCATCAATGGACAATGGACAACACAATCCGACAGCTGTAGTCACTGGAGCGGCCAGCGGGATGGGCCGGTCGACGGTCACCGCCCTGCTCAAGCAAGGCTGGGATGTCCTCGCGTTGGACCGCGACGTCATCGAATACTCGGTCGCCGGCGAGACCGTCCGGACCGTGCAGGCCGACGTCACCCGCCGTGACGACGTACGGCGGGCCTTGTCCGACTTTCTGGTGCAGCGGCCCCTGGATCTGGTCGCCAATGTCGCCGGTATCTACCCGCCGAGCACACTGGACACCTTCACCGAGGAGCTCTACCGCAGCGTCTTCGACGTAAACGTCCTCGGCATCCTCAACGTCACCGCCGAGTCCGTCGCCCACATGAGCGGCGGCGGTTCGATCATCAACTTCGCCTCCGTCGACGCGTTCACCGTGTCGCCCGGTCAGCTGCTGTACGGAGCATCCAAGGCCGCGGTGGTCATGCTGACCAAAGAACTGGCGCTGGAACTGGCCCCGCGCGGCATCCGCGTCAACGCCATCGCTCCCGGCTGGGTCAACACCCCGGGCAACGCAGCGACCGGCCGCATGGCCGCCGCGGCCGCATCGATACCCCTTGGCCGCGTTGCCGAACCGGATGAAATCGCCCGCTGGGTACTGCTTCTCGGCGGTCCCGATGCGGCGTTCATGACCGGCGAGACGGTCGTGCTCTCCGGCGGCGACGTCATCCGCTGACCCGACAACCACACATCTTCAGCGAACGGAAAATCATGGCCAACTACTGCGTCATCGGAGCCGGCGCCGCCGGCCTCTCGGCACTCGATGTCCTCAATGCGCGCGGACACCAGGTGGACTGCTACGAAAAAAGTGATCGCGTCGCCGGTCACTGGAACACCGACTACGACGCACTGCATCTCATCACGTCGCGGAACATGACCACGTTCGAGGGATTCCCGATGCCGGAGGACTACCCTCATTTCCCGCGCCGCGATCAGGTCCGCGACTACATCGCCTCCTTTGCCACCACCCGCGGACACGACCAACGGATCTCCTTCAACACCGAAGTGCTGTCGGTCACCCCCATCGACGGGCCCGGACCGGTGGGAAGCGCCGGGTGGACGGTCACCACCAGCGCCGGCGCAGGCACGTATGACGGTGTGCTCGTCGCCAACGGTCACCTGTGGGATCCGAAGATCCCCGATGTTCCCGGACAATTCACCGGCAAGCAGATCCACTCCGGCGTCTACCGCAACACCGGCGACATCCAAGGACGGCGGGTGCTCGTGGTCGGCGCAGGAAACTCCGGCTGCGATCTGGCCGTCGACGTCGCCCAGCACCGCCTCGACGTCGACATCGTCGTGCGGCACGGGTCCTACTTCCAACCTAAGATGTACTTCGGCCGACCGCGCCAGGAAGTCCCGTTCCTGGCCGAATTCTCGCCCGCCGAACAAGATCTCATCGCCCGCCTGCTGGCCCGCGTCTCGATCGGCGAAAACGCCGACTACCCTGGACTGCCCGTACCACAACACCGCACGCTCGCCGACGGAGCCACCGTCGTCAACGACCTCCTGCTGTACTGGATTCACCACGGCCGCATCACGGTGAAGGGGCACGGTCTGGAACGCTTCGACGGCAACACCGTGCACTTCGCCGACGGCACGGCCAAGGAGTACGACACCATCCTGTGGGCAACCGGATTCCATGCGACGCTGCCGTTCCTCGACGATCAGTTGGTCACCAGGCGCAACGGCCGGCCGCTCCGCTATGCCGGCGGCATCGTTCCCGCCGGACTCGAAAAGCTCTACTACATCGGCCTGACCGCCCCTCGCGGTCCGCAGATTCCGATCTACGGCGTCCAGACCAAGATCGCCGAACGCATGATGCGCCTGCATCAGGACGCCGGCAGCCACGGGGCCGGCATCGCCGCCTACTTCGCCCGGTTGCAGCAGCCCGACGACCGGATCGACATCCCGCGCGACATCTGGCTCGAGCAGATCGCCGACACCAACCGGCTCCTGGACGCGCTTGAGGCCACCACCGAGGAGCGACTGCTCAATGCAACCAACAGATGAGACACCCGCAGCGACAACGGCTTCCAGAAACGAGAACACGCCGATGGCCACCCATCTGATCGATGACAGCCCGCTCACCCGGTATCACAAAAGGCTGATCCTCGCCTGCTCCGGCGGCCCCTTCCTGGACGGCTACCTGCTCAGCATCGTCGGGGTGGCGCTCACCGGCGCCAGTAAAGACCTGGCGCTGGACTCCAACGCCATGGGCATCGCGGGTGCGGCATCGCTGATCGGTCTGTTCGTCGGCAGCCTCGTATTCGGTCCCATCACCGACCGGATCGGGCGTCGCCTCATGTACACCGCCGACCTGCTACTCATGATCGCCGCGTCGTTGGCGTGCTTGTGGATCGGTACCGGCTGGCAGCTCATCGCGTTGCGCTTCGTCGTCGGCCTCGCCGTGGGCGCCGACTATCCGATCGCCACCTCACTGCTCACCGAGTGGATGCCGAAGAAGTACCGAGGAGCAGTGATCGGGCTGCTATCCACCATCTGGCTCGTCGGCGCGGTGCTGGCCTACCTCGTCGGCTATGCCCTGACCTCTGCCTACGGAGTCCAGGCGTGGCGGTGGATGCTGGCCAGCGGCGCGGTATTCGGAGTCATCGTGCTCATCCTGCGCATGGGTGCCCATGAGTCGCCGCGCTGGCTCATATGCCGCGGCCGTGTGGAAGAAGCCCGCAGACACATCGCTGCCGTGCTCGGACGCGACGTCACGACACAGGAAGTCACCGCGTTGGTGGGCTCCGAAGAGCAACCGCAACAGACGGCCTCACTGATCGAGCTCGCACGCGGCGACTACCTGCGCCGTGTCCTGTTCTGCGGCCTCACCTGGATGTGTATCGCCATCCCCCAGTTCGCGTTGTTCACCTATGGTCCAATCATCTTGTCGCAGTTCGGCTTCGGCGACGGCGGGGCCGAGGAGACCCTCGGCCAGATCATCTTGAACCTGGGGTTCCTCGTCGGCAGCCTCCCCGCCCTGCGCTGGGTGGAGACGCGCGGGAGACGTCCGCTGATGATCGGCAGTTTCCTGTTGGGCGCCTTGGCATTACTACCGCTCGGGATATGGCCAGACGCGCCGGGCTGGTTCGTCATCACCTTCTTCTTCCTCTTCACTCTCATCAACGGCGCAGGAACCATCCTGGTCTTCATCTACCCCAACGAACTGTTCCCGACTCAGGTCCGGGCCTCCGCGGTAGGGGTGGCCACTGCGATCAGCCGGCTCGGTGCGGCCATCGGCACCTACCTGGTGCCGTTGTCACTCAGCGGAATCGGTACCGGGCCCACGATGCTCATCGGCGTCGGGCTGACTGTGCTGGGGCTGATCATCAGCATCTTCTGGGCCGAGGAAACGCGGAACCGGTCACTGACCGCGACGGCAGGCGGCACGGATCCGGCCGCTCGTGACGTCCGCCCCACGTTGACCGGCGAGGCCCGCAAAAGCCCTGCCTGAATCAGCAAGTCGGCCTTGCGTGATGGTCGTTGATTGAGAGGCAGGCGCTCGCTCTGCGAAGGTTCCCGCCAGACATGAGAATGGCCCCCGGAGAAATCTCCGGGGGCCATTCTCGCTAGTAGCGGGGACAGGATTCGAACCTGCGACCTCTGGGTTATGAGCCCAGCGAGCTACCGAGCTGCTCCACCCCGCGTTGGTGAACTCAAGGTTACCGAAGCGGTTGGCGCTGCTCCAAATCGTATGGTCAAAGGCCGTTTTTGGCGGAATCAGCCGCTGAAATCAGTCCACGAAACGCACCACTTGACCGCATCGGAACACTCCGGCGGGGTCGTATCGTTCGGCCAGGGCGGCCAGCCAGTGCCGGGTGTCCTCGTCATAGACGCGCGCTGCCCGTCCGGCGTCGTCCGAAGGTGCGAAATTCGGCAGCTGCCCACCGGTCGACCACGGCGTGAGCTCGGCCACGAGCGCATCGGCCTGCGACCGCACCGCCTCGGCGATGGGCGGTGCCGGCACCCCGATGACCGTCACTGCGTAGGCGGCGTCGCGGTGGCAGAACGCACTGCGGTGCGCTCCTTCGCGCGCGAGCGCCCCGCCCAGCATCCGGACATCGACGATGGTCTGCATCGAACCCGAATCCGGCCCGGCGGCCGCCAAGATCACCTCGACGGTCTCCGAGGTGAATTCGCGGAGCAGCGTGTGACTTTCGCACGTGGGCATGGGGTCGACCGGGTCGGCATGCACGGCACCGATCGCCGCATAGGGCAGCACGCCGACGGTATCGAGGATGGGTCTCGCGGCTGCCCGTAACGTCGCCAGCCGTCGCTCTGCATCGTCGAACTCGTCGACCGCGACGTAGCGCACGGCAATCGTGAGCTTGCCGGCCAGCGGCTCGGGAACGCCCGGCATCTCGGGAAGCTGCAGCAGCGCAACCGAAGTGGAGATACTTTCCGGCAGTTCGGCACACCACCGTGCCCACTCCCGCAGCACGAGCGGAGCCTCGGCGCCGTCGAAATAGAGCGAGCCACCGTAAAATTCGGGGATCGGTAGCAAGTCGATCTCGACGGCCGTCACGATACCCAGCGTCGACTTGCCACCGCGCAAGCCCCAGAACAGATCTGGGTTCTCTTCGGGCGTCGCGCGCAGCACCTCCCCTGCCCCGGTGACCAATTCGAACGATCGCACGTAGTCCGCCGACAGGCCGACCGTACGCACCAGTGGCCCGACGCCTCCTCCTGTGAGATATCCGACCACTCCGACGTTGGGTGACGAACCGCACAGCGCAGCCAATCCGTGCGGGGCCGCCGCGTCGAGCACGTGCTGCCAGGTGGCCCCGGCAGCGACCCGGGCGGTGCGGGCGACGGGGTCGACGGTGCAACCCGTCATCCCCGCGGTCACCACGAGAATGGTGTCGGAGGCGACGCTCAGCGCACCGTGGCCGGTGGCCTGCACGGTGACCCGAAATCCGCGACGCCCGGCGAAACCCACGGTGTTGGCAATGTCGTAGGCCGTGGTCGCCAGCACCACCGCAGCCGGCTGCACAGTGGCCGCCAGATTCCACGGTGCGGCTTGCTCATAGCCGGCCTCACCCGGGAACGCCACGGGCGCGGCGACGTGGGCCCGCAGCCCCGTCAGGGCGTCGGCCAAGTCGTCGTAGGGAAGATCGGTCAGGGTCATCGGGGTCCTCTCGGATGGCAGTGCGAATCTCGGCGCACAGCATCGCTATGAGGACTTGGTGTTCACTTGTCGTCCAGCTAAGGCGTCGGACGCGGCCACCAGACACGTAGGTCCCCGAACACCGGCGTGTCGGGGACCTACGTGTCTGCTCGCGCGAGAAAGGTGCTCGCGCGAAAAAGGAAGGCTACTTGGTGGCGTCGTACTTCTTCATCGCGTCAGCCAGGCCCTGCAGGGCCTGTCCGTACTTCGCGAAATCACCACTGCGCTGGGCTTCCTGGGCCGCTGCCACCGCCGCGTCGATCTCCTGCAGCGCCGCGGCCTTCGCCGGCGACAACTGCACGGGCGGCTGCCCGGGAACCGGCACCGATACCTCTGGTGCGCGGCTGCCCTGATCGGCCGCCGGTGGCGGTGGGGCCGGCGCCTGGCCTGGCACCGGCGGTTTGGCGTCGGTGGGTGCGACGTTGGTCGCCGTCGCCCCCGCCCCGGGACCGAACAACTCGGTCAACGCGTCACTGACTGTCGGCCCGTAGCCGACCTTGTCGTTGTAGAGCATCGCCACCCGGATGAGACGTGGGTAGGACGACGCCGCGTCGCTGGTGCCCGGCGAGGCGTAAACCGGTGCGACATAAAGCAATCCGCCCTCACCCACGGGCAGGGTCAGCAGATTGCCCCAGCGGATGCGGTTCTGGTTGTCGCGCCCGATCACACCGAGGTCCTGGCTGACCGCGGTGTCGGTGCTGATCGCGTTGAACGCCAGTTTGGGACCGTTGACCTGACCGGGAATGGTCAACACCGTGATCTTGCCGTAGCTCGACGGATCCGAACTTGCGCTGACATACGCGGCCAGGAAGTCACGCTGGAACCGGTTCATCGCGCTGGTCAACTGGAACGACGACGAATTGTCCTTGTTCGCAATGTCCTTGGCGACGATGTAGTACGGCGGCTGATAGCTGCTCGCCGTCGGGTTCGGGTCGAGCGGCACATCCCAGAAGTCCTGTGCCGAGAAGAACGTGATCGGGTTGTCCACGTGGTAGCGCGCCAGCAGTGCCCGCTGCACTTTGAACAGATCTTCCGGATACCGAAGGTGTGCCTGCAGTTCCGGGGAGATGTCGCTCTTGGGCTTGACGGTGCCGGGGAACACCTTCTCCCAGGCCTGCAGCACCGGATCGGACTCGTCCTGCGCGTAGAGGGTCACGGTGCCGTCGTAGGCGTCGACCGTGGCCTTCACCGAGTTGCGGATGTAGGACACCTGCTTGTCCGGCGCCAGCCGGTTGACCGCCACCTCGTTGGAGTCGGCCGTCGCGCTCGACAGCGTCGTCAACTCCGAATACGGGTAGTTGTCCAGTGTGGTGTAGCCGTCGACGATCCACACCATGCGGCGGTTGACGATCGCCGGGTACACGCTGGTGTCGGTGGTCAGCCACGGCGCAACGGCCTCGACGCGCTTGGCCGGGTCACGGTTGAACAGGATCTTGCTGTTCTCGCCGATCACGTTGGAGAACAGGAAGTTCCGCTCGGCGAACTTGGCGGCGAACACGCTGCGCGACAACCAGCTGCCGATCGGAACGCCACCCTTGCCCTCATAGGTGTAGTTCTTGGTCTCGGTGTTGGTCTCGTAGTCGTATTCGCGGTCGGCGCCGTTGCTGCCGACAATCGCGTAATCGGCAGGCGTGTTGGCGATCACCGGGCCGAAGTACACGCGGGGCTGATCCAGCGGGGCCGGGCCGGGCGACACCACACCGCCGTTGGCGCCGACGACACTGGCCAGGAACTCCGGGTAGCCGCCGTTCTGGTTGGGGTCGTTGGCGATACCGCGCACGGTGTTGGCGGGCGAGGCGATGAAGCCGTTGCCGTGGGTGTACACCGAGTGCCGGTTGATCCAGTCCCGCTGGTTGTCGATCAGGCGGTCCGGGTTGAGTTCACGTGCGGCCACCACATAGTCCCGCAGGTTGCCGTCCGGGCCGGCGTAGCGGTCGATGGACAGCTGATCCGGGAAGTAGTAGAAGTTCTTGCCCTGCTGGAACTGAGTGAATGCCGGGCTGACGATGGTCGGGTCGAGCAGCCGGATGTTGGACGTGGTGGCCCGATCCGCGGCGACCTGGGCCGCCGTCGTCTGCCCGTTGCTCTCGTAGTTGCGGTAGGTCACGGTGTCACTGGTGAGCCCGTAGGCCTCCCTGGTCGCCGTGATGCTCCGGCTGATGTATTCGCTTTCCTTCTGCGCGGCGTTGGGTTTGACGCTGAACTGCTCGACGATCAGCGGCCAGCCCGCTCCGACCACCAGCGAGCTCAGCAGCAACAGCACCACGCCGATGACGGGGATGCGCAAGTCTCGCAAGACGATCGCGGAAAACACCGCCACCGCGCAGATCACCGCGATGGCCAACAGGATGAGCTTGGCGGGCAACACCGCGTTGATGTCGGTGTAGCCGGCACCGGTGAACGGTTTGGCCGCCCGCGTGACGCTGAGCAGTTCGTAGCGGTCGAGCCAGTAGGCGACCGCCTTGAGCAGGATCAGGAAACCGACGAGGCTGATCAGCTGGATGCGGGCCGAGCGGCTCAGCGCACCGGTGCGCCCGGCCAGCCGAATACCACCGAACAGGTAGTGGCCCAGCAGGTTTGCGATGAACGCCAGGAACGTCGCGACGAAGAGGTAGGTGAGGACCAACCGGTAGAACGGCAGATCGAACGCATAGAACCCGAGGTCGCGCCCGAATTGCGGGTCGGTGATTCCGAATTCGCCGCCGTGCAGGAACAGCTGCACCCGCACCCAGTAGGTCTGCGCGACGATCCCGGCCAGCAGACCGATGAACACCGGGAGCCCGATGCCGAACAACCGCAGGCGGGCCAGCACGGTGGTGCGGTACCGGGCCACCGGGTCATTGGGCCCCGCGGCCGGGACGAACACCGGACGCGTGCGGTACGCCAGGGCCAGCCCGGCGAACACGATCGCGCCCATCAGCAGTCCAGCGACGAGGAACACGACGAGGCGAGTGACCAGCACCGTGGTGAACACCGACCGGTATCCCAGTTCACCGAACCACAGCCAGTCGACATAGGTGTCGACGAACCGCGGCCCGATCAGCAACAGCAGGACCACCACCAGCGCCAGCCCGATCAAAACCCGGCTTCGTCGCGTCAGCTTCGGCATCCTCGCCGCGGGCCGCATACCCACTCGTCAACTCCAGTCTCGGGTTCCCGGATTACTGGCCTGCCGTGTCCGGCCTGCCGGATTTCCCCCAACTCTAGCCAGTCACCCCCGGCGGGCGGTTCAGCAGCGCGGGGGTTCGCCACCGGCAGAAAGCGTATGCAGCGCGTCGACGGCTCCCGTGAGAGTGTCGACCTTGACCAATTCCATACCGTCCTGCGGCGCCGAACGTGCCTCGGCGCAGTTCTCCGCGGGCACCAGGAACACCGTCGCCCCGGCTTCGTGCGCCGCAAGCATCTTGTGGGTGATACCGCCGATCGAGCCGACCTTGCCGTCGCCGGTGATGGTCCCGGTGCCTGCGATGAACTTGCCGTCATTGAGATCGCCGGTGGTCAACTTGTCCACGACGGCGAGGCTGAACATCAGGCCCGCCGACGGACCGCCGATGTTGGCCAGGTTGAAGCTGATGTCGAACGGCGCCCACGGCGCGTCGAGCACCCCCACCCCCAGGAAGCCGTAATCCCGGTCGGGGTTGTGGCCCAGGGTGATGGTGGCGGTGCCCGCGGGAGCGTTCTTGCGGCGGTAGTCGAGGACGATGGTGTCCCCCGGCTTGGTCGCCTTGAGCAGCGCCTGGAACTCGTCGAGCTTGGCCACCGGCTTGCCGTTGACGGCGTCGATCGCGTCGCCGGGTTTGAGCTTGCCCGCCGAGGGGCCGGGATCGGTCACGGTCTGCACCGTCACCGCCATGGGGTACTTCAAGAACGCCAGCGCGGCGTACTCGGCGTTGTCCTCGGACCGCTTGAAGTCGCTGGTGTTGGCCTGGTCGATCTCGTCCTTGGACTTGTCGGGCGGGTACACCAGGTCACGTGGCACCAGCTGCTCACGGCCCGACATCCACAACGTCAGGGCCTGCCCCAGGGTCAGCCCGTCGCGCTGCGACACCGTCGTCATGTTGAGGTGCCCGGACGTCGGGTGGACGACAACGGTCTCCCCGGTGCTGTTTATGTCGACGACCTGTTTGCCCTCCACCTCACCGAGTGTGTTGAAGGTCGGACCCGGCCCTAGGGACACGTAGGGCACCGTCACCACGGAAAGCAGCACACCGAACACCAGAATCGGCACGAGAGCCACCAGCAGCGTCAAAATCCGCCTGTTCACGCCGCCAACAGTAAAGCCTGCGACATCAGGTTCACTGACAGCGTGACCCGCAGCGTCACGAAGGGGCCCTGTGGTGAGTACCGTTGGGGCTATGGCTGACCTGCCCTTCGGCTTTTCCGCCGGGGATGACCCCGAGCGCGACAAGCGCAAGAAAGACCCTGATTCCGGCTCCGGGTCCGGCGCCGATCCATTCGGCCTCGGAGCCGGCGGCGCCGGTTTCGACATGGGTGACTTGGGCCAGATCTTCACCAAACTCGGCGAAATGTTCAGCGGGGCAGGCACTGCGATGGCCGGCGGCGGCCAGTCCGGCCCGGTCAACTACGACCTCGCGCGGCAGCTGGCGTCCAATTCGATCGGCTTCGTCGCCCCGGTTCCCGACCAGACCAAGAACGCCGTCGCCGACGCGGTCCGGCTCGCCGAGACCTGGCTCGACGGTGTCACGCCGCTGCCGGCCGGCACCACCCGCACGGTGGCGTGGACGCCGAGCGATTGGCTGGACAACACCCTGGAGACCTGGAAGCGGCTGTGCAATCCGGTCGCCGAGCAGATCTCGACGGTGTGGGCCTCGGCGTTGCCCGAGGAAGCCAAGACCATGGCGGGCCCGCTGCTGGCGATGATGTCGCAGATGGGTGGCATGGCCTTCGGTTCCCAGCTCGGCCAGGCCCTGGGCCAGCTGTCCCGCGAGGTGCTCACCTCGACCGACATCGGATTGCCGCTGGGCCCCAAAGGGGTTGCGGCGCTCATGCCCGAGGCCATCGAGTCGCTGTCGGAGGGTCTTGAGCGGCCCCGCAGCGAGATCCTGACGTTCCTGGCGGCCCGCGAAGCCGCCCATCATCGGCTGTTCAGCCACGTGCCGTGGCTCTCCAGCCAGCTGCTGGGCGCGGTCGAGGCATTCGCCAAGGGCATGAAGGTCGACATGTCCGGCATCGAGGACATGGCCAAGGGCTTCAACCCGGCCTCGCTGACCGACCCGTCCGAGATGGAACAGTTGCTCAGCCAGGGCATGTTCGAGCCCAAAGCCACCCCCGAGCAGGAAGCCGCCCTGGAACGGCTGGAGACCCTGCTCGCGTTGATCGAGGGCTGGGTGCAGACCGTGGTCTCCGCGGCGCTGGGTGAGCGGATTCCGGGCACCGAGGCGTTGTCGGAGACCCTGCGCCGACGCCGAGCCACCGGCGGCCCGGCGGAACGGACCTTCGCCACGCTCGTCGGCCTGGAACTGCGTCCGCGCAAGATGCGCGAGGCGGCCGCCCTGTGGGAGCGACTGACCGAGGCGGTCGGCGCCGACGCGCGCGATGGCGTGTGGCAGCACCCCGACCTGTTGCCCGACGCGTCCGATCTCGATGAGCCCGCCGGTTTCATCGACCGGATGATCGGCGGCGACACCAGCGACATCGACAGCGCCTTCGAGCAGGCCATCGCCGATCTGCAGAAGGAACAGGGCGACGACACCGAGCGACGCGACGAGTCCTGAGGCCTGTGGATAACTGACGGGGCGGTGCCGCGGGCCGTGGCAGAGTCATGCCATGACGACGCGGTATGTGCTGGCACCCGGCCGCCCCGTGCTGCTACGGCCCGACGGAGCGGTTCAGGTCGGCTGGGATCCCCGCCGCGCGGTACTGGTCCGCCCGCCGGAACCGATCACCCAGGCGCAGCTCGCCGACCTGCTGCACACGTTGCAGGGCGGCGCGTCCCGAGACGAACTCGCCACGGCGGCAACAGAATTCGATGCCGCCGAGGCTGTCGATGAGCTGATCGCCGCGCTGACCGACGCAGGCCTCGTCACCGCCGCGACACCTCATCCGTCGCGTACCCCGTCGGTGCGCATCCATGGACGCGGACCACTCTCGGAACTGCTCACCAGTGCGCTGCGCTGCTCGGGAGCACTGGTCCGGCACACCAGTCGGCCGCACGCGTCGGCGGTCCCCGAGGCCACCGACCTCGTCGTGCTCGCCGACTACCAGGTCACCGAACCGCGGGTGCTACGCGAACTGCACGAAGCCGCGGTGGCGCATCTTCCGGTGCGGCTGCGCGACGGCGCCGGGTTGGTCGGGCCGCTCGTCATCCCCGGGCTGACCAGCTGTCTGCACTGCGCCGACCTGCACCGCCGCGACCGGGACGCCGCCTGGCCCGCACTGGCCGCGCAGCTGCGCGGCACCGTCGGCACAGCCGGGCGGGCGACCATCCTGGCCACCGCGGCACTGGCGCTGCGCCAGATCGACCTGGTGATCCAGGCCGTACGGGAGGCCGGTGACTCGCGACGTGCACCGCAACCACCACCGACGCTGAACACCACACTCGAACTCGACGCCGACGGCTACTCGATCAGCGCACGCCGCTGGTCACGCCATCCGGAGTGCCCATGCTGAAAACGAATGTTGCCACTAAGTTGTGGCCCGTTCAGGACTGTCGTGGATGATGGTCTGGTGTCTGACATCAAACGGGGAAGCGTCGCACGCAACGCCAAGCTCGCCGGCCTGGCGGGTGGCATGGCCGGCCGCGCCGCACTCGGCCTCGGCAAACGCCTGACCGGCAAGTCCAAGGACGAGGTCACCGCCGAATTGATGGACAAGGCCGCACAGCAATTGTTCACCGTGCTGGGCGAGCTCAAGGGCGGCGCGATGAAAGTCGGGCAGGCTCTGTCGGTGATGGAGGCCGCCATCCCCGAGCAGTACGGCAAACCGTATCGCGAGGCGTTGACCAAGCTGCAGAAGGACGCTCCCCCGCTGCCGGCGGCCAAGGTGCACCGGGTGCTCGACGGCCAGCTGGGCACCAAGTGGCGCGACCGGTTCGCCTCGTTCGACGACACCCCGGTCGCCTCGGCGAGCATCGGCCAGGTGCATAAGGGCATCTGGTCCGACGGCCGCGAAGTCGCGGTGAAGATCCAGTACCCGGGCGCCGACGAAGCCCTGCGCGCCGACCTCAAGACCATCCAGCGCCTGGTCGGCGTCTTCAAGCAGCTGGCCCCCGGTGCCGATATCCAGGGCATCGTCGACGAGCTGACCGAACGTACCGAGATGGAACTGGACTACCGGCTGGAAGCCGAGAACCAACGCGCGTTCGCCAAGGCCTATCGCAACGATCCGCATTTCGCGGTGCCCGCCGTCGTGGCCAGCGCACCCAAAGTCGTTATCGCCGAATGGATGGACGGCATCCCGATGTCGGTGATCATCCGCGAGGGCACACCCGAACAACGCGACCTCATGGGCACTCGGCTCAGCGAGCTCACCTTCGACGCGCCCGCACGGCTGGAGATGATGCACGGCGACGCGCACCCCGGAAACTTCATGCTGCTGCCCGACGGCCGCATGGGCGTCATCGACTTCGGCGCTGTCGCACCGATGCCCGGCGGTTTCCCGCCGTCGCTGGGGCGCACCATCCGGCTGGCGCGTGACCATAACTACGACGAGCTGCTGCCCGCCATGGAAGAAGCCGGATTCATTCAGAAGGGCCAACAGGTTTCGGTGCAGGAAGTCGATGACATGCTGCGCCAGTACGTCGAACCCATCGAGGTCGACGTGTTCCATTACACCCGTCGCTGGATCCAGCGGATGGCCGCGGGGCAGATGGACAACTCGGTCGCTCAGATCAAGATGGCCCGCCAACTCGACCTACCGGCCAACCTCGCCATTCCGCTGCGGGTGATCGCCTCGACCATCGCCATCTGCTGTCAGCTTGATGCCCACGTGCCGGTGAAATCGATTGCCACGGCACTGGTTCCAGGATTCGCCGAAGAAGCTGCCTGAACCCGAAGGCTGGAGTGACGCCGACCCTTCAGACGTCACTCCAGCACGAATAGCGGACGTGTGGCGGGAAATCCGGCCGCGGCATCACGCCGCGGCCGGATTGCTCCCGGCGTCCTTACGCGGACGGCCACGCGGCCTCTTCCGGGCCACGATGCTGCCGCGGTCGAGGATCTCGCCGCCCCACACACCCCACGGCTCCTGCCTCTCCAAGGCGGCAGCCAGGCACTCGGTGCGGATCGGGCAATCCGCGCACAGCGCCTTGGCGCGCTCGAGGTCGACGGGGCTCTCCGCGAACCACAGATCCGGGTCCTCGATGTGGCACGGCACCGCCGGCAGTCGCTTCTCGCATGTCACCGGCGTGAAGCTCATCCCCGGAGCGTTCATCGCAATGGACATGTACATATCCCCTGCTTCCTGGTCGTTGTTTCGGCGATCTATCTGTCTGTCGATGGATCTGCGACCAGATTTCTCGGGGGTACCGACAAATATGGCCACGGATCCGGTTTGACTGCGGGTCCGTGGCCATTCGGCGGTGGTGAGAGCTCTACCTAGGTGGGGCTCCAATCCACGGACACGCGGGGCGTGGCGGCGGTGCGGCGCTTGTGCTGCGGGGCAAATCCTGCGACGGGCGGCCACACAGCATTGGCAATGAGCAGATGCCGCCCGGCGGGGGCTGCAGCAACGGCGACCGCACCAACGCCAGCAGCGGCCGCCAACCCAGCACGGGCGGCAGCGGCCACAGCGGCACGGGCAGCTACGGGTTGCCCGGCAGGGGCGCTGAAGACATAGCCAGCGCGGAAGGACGAGGGCATGCCTGCGACCACGACACCGCTGAGTTTGATGTTGCTGATCATTTCGGGCACCCTCCTTCCATCTCGCCGTCAGAGTTGTTGATCTTGAGACTAAAGCCTAGCAGTCAAATCGCACAACCTATTTTCTACCTGCGGTTTTGGCATGATTTTTACGATTTCTGGCGGCCTTTGACCAATGCCACCACATCGGCGCCGTACTGCTCGAGCTTGCGCGCACCGATCCCGGGAATAGCCACCAGCGCCGCGTCATCGGTGGGTTGGGTCTCGGCGATGGCGATCAGCGTGTTGTCGGTGAACACGACATAGGCGGGCACCTTCATCTCCTTGGAGACGCGCAGCCGCCACTCTTTGAGCTCGGCCAGCAGGTCCTCGTCGAGGTTCGCCGGACAGGTTTCACAGCGCCGCAGCATGATCGCAGCGGACGTGGTGAGCGTCGCGTTGCACACGCGGCAACGTGGGGTTGGGCCACGCTGGCGGCGATTGCGGTCCGGGGCGGCAGCCTTGGCACCCGAGAGCGCAGGCGCGATGCCGTTGAGGAAGCGCGACGGCCGTCGCCCCTGCCGCCCGCCCGGAGTGCGTGCCAGCGCCCAGCTCAGCGCCAGATGCACGCGCGCCCGCGTCACCCCGACATAGAGCAGCCGGCGTTCCTCTTCGACCGGCTCACTGTCCGGACCGTGGGTCAGCGCATGCGAGATGGGCAGGGTGCCGTCGGCCAGCCCGACCAGGAACACCGCATCCCATTCCAGCCCCTTGGCCGCATGCAGCGAGGCCAGCGTCACGCCCTGCACGACCGGCGGGTGCCGGGCGTCGGCGCGTTGGCGCAGTTCGGCGACCAGGGCCCGCAGGTCGAGGTCGGGACGTAACGCGACCTCCTCGTCGACCAGTTCGGCCAGCGCGCCGAGCGCTTCCCAGCGTTCGCGCGCCCGGGTGCCCGCGGGTGGTTCGGCCGTCAGCCCCAGCGGCTCGAGCAGTTCCCGCACCGCGGCGGCCAGATCGTCGGTCTCGGCGCCGCGCTCGGCACTGCGCTGCAACGCCACCAGCGCCTGGCGAATCTCCTGACGGCTGAAGAAACCCTCCCCGCCGCGCACCTGGAAAGCGATGCCCGCCTCGGTCAGCGCCTCCTCGTAGACCTCGGACTGCGCGTTGATCCGGTACAGCACCGCGATTTCGGCTGGGGCCGTACCCGATTCGATGAGCTTCTTGATGGAGCGGGCCACCGCAGTCGCCTCGGCGACCTCGTCGGGGTGTTCGGAGAAGGTCGGTTCCGGCCCGGGGTCGCGCTGGCCCACCAGATGCAGCTTGCTGCCCGCCATGCGGCCACGCGCAGCGGCGATCACCCGGTTGGCCAGCGACACGACCTGCGGCGTGGAGCGATAGTCGCGTTCCAGGCGCACCACCGCGGCGTCGGGAAACCGCCTTGAGAAGTCGAGCAGATACCGTGGGGTCGCGCCGGTGAACGAGTAGATGGTCTGGTTGGCGTCACCGACGACGGTGAGATCGTCGCGATCGCCGAGCCACGCGTCGAGCACCCGTTGTTGCAGGGGTGTGACGTCCTGGTATTCGTCGACGACGAAGCAGCGGTAGCGGTCGCGGAACTCCTGCGCGACGGCGGCGTCGTTCTCGATGGCCGCGGCCGTGTGCAGCAGCAGATCATCGAAGTCCAGCAGCGTGGTGTCGTCGCGGCGGGCCTTGAGCGACTCATAGCCCGCGTAGACCGCTGCGACCTTCGCCGCGTCGAACGGGATGTCCCGGCCGACCTGTGCCACGGCTGCGGGATAGGCCTCGGGCGTGATCAAAGATGCCTTCGCCCACTCGATTTCACCGGCGAGGTCGCGCACGTCGTCGGTGCTGGTCTGCATGCCCGAGCGGCTGGCGGCCTGGGCCACCACGGAGAACTTGCTGTCGAGCAGCTCCCAGCCGGTGGTGCCCACCAGCCTGGGCCAGAAGTACTGCAGCTGCCGACGGGCGGCCGCGTGGAAGGTCACCGCCTGCACGGCGCCGGTGGGCACACCGGACTCGTTGCCCAGCGCCCGCAACCGGCCCCGCATCTCCCCCGCGGCACGTGCGGTGAACGTCACCGCGAGCACCTGGCTGGCCGCGACGTGCCCGGCCGCGACCAGATGCGCGATCCGGCGGGTGATGGTTCGGGTCTTGCCCGTACCCGCACCGGCCAGCACACATACCGGGCCGCGGGCGGCGAGCACCGCCTCGCGCTGCTCATCGTCGAGATCGTCCAGGGCTGCGACGGGGGCCTGCGACGACATGGGCTCCATGATGGCAGCCCCCGGTGACACGGTCGCCGATCCGGTCCCCGGCGCGGCGCATGTCGGGGCCGTGACCAGCGCGGATCAGTTATACAAACGTCGCGGTCGCGGTGGCGTGGGCGGCACCGGATCCGGACACCACGCTCAGGTCCACCGTGCCGTCGGCCGGCTCGCCCTGCACCCGGATCCGGTCACCGAGAAACACCGGACGCCGCAGCCGGAAATCGAAGCGTCCGACGCGATGCTGCGGATCGTGCGCCCGCACCAGCTCGGCCATGTAGATCGCTAAGAGCGGACCATGCACGACCAGCCCGGGATAGCCCTCGACACCGGTGGTGTACGGCTCGTCGTAGTGGATGCGGTGGGCGTTGGCGGTCAGTGCACTGAAGCGGAACAGCAACGCGGGGTTGGGCGTCGGTGCTGCCGACCACGGAGTCGTTTGCGCGGCAAGCGGTTCGGTGGCCTTGGTGAAGGTCGTCGAGTGCCCGTCGTCGCTGCGGTACACCAGGTCCTGCTCCTCGACGAGCCGCACCGTCTCGCCCTGGCGGTAGGTGCTGCGCACCGTCACGAACAGCAGTTCACCGGCGCTGCCCTGTTTGACGGCGGTCCCGGCGATCTCGGAGCGACGCACGGCGGGTTCCCCGAGCACCAACGGCGAGCTGATCGTCATCCGGCCCCCGGCGAACATGCGCCTGCGGTTCGGGATCGGCGGCAGGAAATGCCCGTCGCGGGGATGCCCGTCGGCCCCGAGTTCGGCCGTCCGCGGCCATTCCGCGAAGTAGATCCACTGCCACAGCGGCGGAAGCGCGGACCCGGTGGCGAACGCTTCGTCGAGGTCGAGCGTGGCTGACAGGTCCGTCGCGCGCTGCGGGATCAACGGATCCGACGATTCGACCGGTTCGGGTGCCCAATCGACGATGTGGCGCGTCAAGGTCTCCGGCATGTCATGTCCTCGAATCTGTTGCGGTGATCAATGCCCACAATCCGTCGGCCCCGGCCGTGGTGGCGTGCTCGGTCAGCGCGTCGTCCCAGGACTGCACCGAGCCGTACTCCGAACGCCAGGCCAGCGCTCGGGCGGTGAACTCGTGCAGGCGGTGCTCGCGGGTGGTGCCGATGGCGCCGTGCACCTGGTGGGCGTTGCGGACCACCACGGACGTGGCATGCCCCGCACACGAACGCGCCACGGCGACAAGGAAATCCAGCTGGCCCGCACGCGAGGAGGCCCAGTCCGTGCGCATCGCCTCGGCCAGCGCCGCATCGGTGGCCGCACGGGCCAGGGCCGCGTCGGCGGCGATATCTGCCACAAGATGTTGCACCGCCTGGAATTTCGCCAGCGGCCTGCCGAACTGGATACGTTCGCGGGCGTGCGTCACCGTCAGCGTCAGGATGCGGTCGAGTACGGCGCACACCTGGATGGCGCGGACGAGGGCGGCACGCCGGCGCCACTGCGCGACGACGGAGGCGGGCACCGGCGTCCCGGTCAGCGCGCCGGTGTCGACGACGACGGCGTCGCGCGGTTCGCCCGCGCCGTTGCGACCCGCGGTCAGGCGTACGGACGTCACGTCGACGTCGGCTACTCGGAACGCGGCGCGGTCGGGCCAGATGACGACGATGCGCTCCGCGGTCGCGGCCCACGGCACCGCCCACGCGGCGCCGGACTCATCGAGCAGCGCGGCGGTGCGCCTCGCGTCGCCCACCTCGAGCCCGGCGGCCTCCAGCAGCCAGCAGGCGAGCAGATCATGTTCTGCCACAGGCACACTCACGGCGTGCCAGGCCGCAGCGCGCAGCAGTTCGGCCGCCTCGGCCCAGCTTGCGCCGCTCCCCCCGGACGTCTCAGCCCCGGTGAGCCGCACGAGGCCCAATTCGCCGAGCTGCGACCACAATTCGTCGAGCCCCTCGGTGGGTGCGTGACGCTCGCGGTGCGCGGCGAACACCGCCGACATCATCTCGGCCAGATCGGGATCGACGCTCACCGCAGCCCCAATCCGCGCGCGATGACACCGCGCAGCACCTCGTTTGTGCCGCCGCGCAAGGTGAAGCCGGGACGCTGCACCACGGCATCGGCGAGCATCGTGCGGTATGGCTCGTCATCCATCCCGTCGGGAATGCCGAGCACATCGGCGAAGTCGGCGATATCACCCTCGGTGGTGGTGCCCAGCACCTTGACGACCGCGGCCGCGGTGTCGGCCGGTTCATGGCGTTGCAGCGCCCCCGCGACGGCCATGGACATCTGATGCAGCCCGGCGATGCGCGCGACGTACCGACCGAGATCGGTGTGCCGGGGCAGCGTTCCAGCGCTCATGTGCCCGGCGACGTCGGCCAAGAGTGTGAAGGTGGACAGAAACCGTTCGGGGCCACTGCGTTCGAAGCTCAGCTCAGAGGTCACCTGTTGCCAGCCTTCGCCGATGGTCCCGAACACCATGCCGTCGGGGCCGTCCGGCACGAACACCCCGTCGAGGATGACCTCGTTGAAGTGGTGCTTGCCGTTCATCGAGATGATGGGCCGGATGTCGACGCCGGGTGCGCGCAGATCGACGATGAACTGACTCAGGCCGTCATGCCGATGTGCCGGGTCGGACGGGGCGGTACGGGCCAGGCAGATGAAGGCGTGCGCGAGATGGGCGCCCGACGTCCACACCTTGGCTCCCGTGATGCGCCAACCACCGTCGACGGGTTCGGCCTTGGTCCGGACGCTGGCCAGGTCCGAGCCCGAGTCCGGTTCACTCATCCCGATCGCGAAGTAACACTCGCCTTTGGCGATGGCGGGCAAGAACTTTCGCTTCTGTGCCTCGCTGCCGTACTTGAGCAGTGACGGCACGATCTGGCGGTCGGCGATCCAGTGAGCGCCGACGGGTGCGCCTGCGGCCAACAACTCCTCGGTGACCACGAACCGTTCCTGATGGCTGCGGCCGTGCCCGCCGTATTCGACGGGAACCGTCATCCCGAGCCAGCCCCTGGCGGCCAGCGCCCGGGTGAAGCCCTCGTCCCAGCCCGTCAACCAGCAGTCGGCAGACCGTCCGATACGGCCGGCCTGCTGCTGTTCGGCGACGAACTGCCGGACCTGCAACCGCAAGTCGTCGAGCCCGTGCGGGTCGTCTGCCACCGTCGGCACCAGCCTGGTCATGTTCCACTCCGTCCCATGCGGTTTGCAACTTACCGCCGAGGGCGGCGCGACCGAGAGACCCGCGTCACTGCGGGTATGCCGCGGCGGTTCGGCTACGTTGTGTGGACTATGACTGCTACGTCCCCCGGTCTGATCATGTACACGACCAGCTGGTGCGGCTACTGCCGGCGCCTGAAGACAGCGCTGCGCGCCGAAGGCATCAGCTGGACCGAGGTCGACATCGAGGGCGACCCCGCCGCGGCGGAGTTCGTCGGTTCGGTCAACGGCGGCAACCATGTGGTGCCGACGGTGAAGTTCGCCGACGGGTCGACGCTGACCAACCCCAGCGTCAAGCAGGTCAAAGCCAAGCTGAGCTAGTTCCGTCCGTTTTCCTCGCGAGCAGACGCTCCGGTCCGCGACACGCCGCGTTTCCGGTACCCGCGCGTCTGCTCGCCGGGAAACGTCAGTCGAGCGCGGCCCAGGATTCGATGATCTCGCGCGCGATGGAGATCGAACCCGGCAGCAGCAACCGCGACGACGAATCGACCGAACTCCAGTCGCCGTGCTCCAGCGCGTGCCGGATCTCCGCGCGGGTGAACCAGGCGGCCTCGGCGATCTCGCCGTCGGTGAACGCGAACGGCTGCTCCGGGTCGCCGATCGCGTGGAAGCCGACCATCAGCGACCGCGGGAACGGCCAGGGCTGGCTGCCCAGGTACTGCACGTTGGTGACGGTCAGCCCGATCTCCTCGGCGATCTCGCGCACCACACAGCTCTCGAAGGATTCCCCCGCTTCGACGAATCCGGCCAGGATCGAGAACAGCCGCTCGGGCCACACCGCCTGCCGGGCCAGCACCGCACGGTCGTGACCGTCGTGCACGAGGCAGATCACCGCGGGGTCGATGCGGGGGTATTCCTCGTGACCGTTCGCGGCGTTGACGCGCGCCCAGCCGGCCTTGACCGCCTTGGTCGCCGCGCCGTCGATCGCGCTGAACCTGGCCTGGTCGTGCCAGTTCAGCAGCGCCGTCGCGGTGGCCACCAGCTGCGCGCTGGTGTCGTCGAACACCGAACCGGCGCGGCGGAGATCCAGCACCTCGGTTTCGGCATCGGGATCCTCGGGTGCCTCGAGTGCGCCGCGCACCGCCCACACGTGCCTGCCGTCATACAGACGCCCGAGGAACACGGCGTTCTCCGGGGGTTTGTCCCCGATCGACGAGGCCTTGCCGAGCACCACCTTGCCCTGCGAGATCAGCACCTGGTTGCGGCGGTCGACCCGTAGCAGCAGGGCATCGGCCCAACCGGCGATCGCGGCGTCGATGTCGGTGCGCACCATGTCGGCGCGGTCGGCCCCGACCCGGGACAGCAGAGGCACGTTGCGCAGTGCGAAGCTCGTCGTCTTCCGCCCGTCGCTGCGCTCGCCCCCGGTCACCGCTCGACGTCCGCGCTGCGGATGTACAGCAGCCGGTCACCGGACTCCAACGCGTCCACCTCGGGGTCGTCCACCCGCACGAGCCGGCCGCCACGCACCACACCGAGCACGATGTCGTGCAAGTGCCGCGGCGAGCCGCCCTCTTCCTTCGGTTCGACTTCCCGCTCGGCGATCGCGAAGCCCGCGTCGGGCGTCAGCAGATCCTCGACCATCTCCACCACGCTGGGGGTCTGCGTGGCGATGCCCAGCAGCCGGCCTGCGGTCTCCGCGGACACCACGGTCGAATCCGCACCGGATTGCCGCAGCAGATGCTGGTTCTCGGCTTCCCGCGCGGCCGCGATGATCTTGGCGTTGGGCGCCAGCTCCCGCGCGGTGAGCGTCACCAGCACCGCGCTGGCGTCGTTGTCGGTCGCGACGACAATCGATTTGGCGTGATGCGCACTGGCCAGCCGCAGGATGTCGGACTTGGTGGCGTCACCGTGGACGGTCACCAGCCCGGCGCTCTTCGCGCGCTCCAACGCAGTGGCGTTCTCGTCGACGACGACGATGTCGGCCGGGGCAACCTCGTCACCCACCATGGCCGCCACGGCCGTGCGGCCCTTGGTGCCGTATCCGATGACGACGGTGTGGTTACGCACTCTGCTCCTCCATCGCTGGATCTTCAGCGCCTGCCGGGACTGGGTGGTCAGGGTCTCAACGGTGGTACCGATGAGAACGATCAGGAATGCCACCCGCAGCGGCGTGATGACCAGGACGTTGACCAGACGCGCCGAATCCGTATAGGGCGTGATGTCGCCGTAGCCCGTCGTCGACAGCGACACCGTGGCGTAGTACAGGCAATCCAGGAACGACAGCGGATGGTTCGGATCCGGAACACTGTCGACGTCGCGGTAGCCGTACCGATCGGCGTAGACGATGAGCACCGCCGCCATCAGGGCGGTCAACGCGTACACCACGCGCATCGCGATCCTGCGGCCCGGGCTGACGAATGGCTCCGGGATCCGCAGCACGTCGACAAGCGCGGCATCCGGCCGCGAGGTCAGGTTCTCGTCAATGGCGGCGAGCCTGCGCCGCAGTCTGCCTTTAGCCACGAGTACCGGTCATGCCGGGATCGATCGGAGCGGACGCACGCCACAATGAAACCATGACCACGGCCACACCTCAGCGAACCGCCGCCGCACGCACCGCCCGGCGACTCGCCGTCATGCTGCTCGGCATGGGCACATTGCATTTCGTCGCCCCCAAACCGTTCGACACGATCATCCCGGCGGAGCTGCCCGGCACGCCCCGCTTCTACACCTACGCATCAGGTGTCGGCGAGTTGGCGACCGGCGCGCTACTCGCCGCCCCGCGCACCCGGCGGCTCGGCGCCCTTGCCGCGGTGGCGCTGTTCGTTGCGGTGTTCCCGGGCAACCTCAACATGGTCCGGCTGTGGTGGGACAAGCCGTGGCCCATGCGGATCCTGGCGATCGCCCGCCTGCCACTCCAGGTACCGATGGTCACCACGGCGCTGAAGGTGTATCGCAACTCCTAGCCACCGCCGGGAGTTTGGCAAGCCTATCGTTGCTGGCAGCTCACAGTTTCGGTGTATATCGTCGCAGCCGTGTCGAGTCCCGCCCACCCGGCCGAACCTCACGTGGGATCGGTGTCATCGAAGCTGAATTGGCTGCGCGCCGGTGTGCTGGGCGCCAATGACGGAATCGTCTCCACCGCAGGCATCGTCGTCGGTGTGGCCGCCGCCACAGTGGAACGCGGGCCGATCTTGACCGCGGGCATCGCAGGCCTGGCCGCGGGCGCGGTGTCGATGGCGCTGGGTGAATACGTCTCGGTGAGCACGCAGCGCGACACCGAACAGGCACTACTGCACAAGGAACGCCGCGAGCTAAGAGCAGACCCCGCAGCCGAATTGGACGAACTCGCCGGCCTCTACGAAGCCAAAGGGCTCTCGCCGGCGACGGCACGCACCGTGGCCGAGGAGCTCACCGAGCACGATGCCTTCGCCGCGCACGCCGAAGTGGAACTGGGTATCGACCCGGACGAACTGACCAATCCGTGGGAAGCGGCGCTGTCCTCGGCGCTGTCGTTCACCGTCGGCGCGCTGTTGCCGTTGCTCGCGATCCTGCTGCCGCCGACCACGTGGCGTATCCCGGTCACCGTAATTGCGGTGCTGCTGGCCTTGATGCTCACCGGCGCGGTGTCGGCCGGCCTGGGCGGCGCACCCAAGGGTCGTGCGGTGCTGCGCAACGTGATCGGTGGCGGCCTGGCGTTGGCGATCACCTATGCGATCGGCCATCTGGTCGGAGCCGCGATCACCTGAGCTCGACACCTCCCATCAGCCAAGGAGTCCCATGACAGTCATCAACGGCCTGCCCGCGCACGTGTTGTTCGTACACGCCATCGTCATCCTCGCCCCTCTGACCGCGGTGCTGGAAATCATCTGCGCGCTGTGGGCGGGCGCCCGCAGGGGCCAGCTGGTCTGGGTCACCCTTGTTCTGGCCGTCATCACAACGATTTTGACGCCCATCACGATCCAGGCCGGCAACTGGCTGTACGACCTGCGCCGCAGCCCGGACGCCATCCTGCAGGAACATGCCGAGCTGGGCGACACCATGATCTATTTCTCGGTGGCCTTGCTGGTGGTCGCTCTGGCCCTGGTGGCGCTGCGGTACGCCGAGCGGCGCGACAGCAACCGCCGGGTGTTGTACAACGCCATCGTCGCCGTGGTGGCGATCCTGGTCGGCGTCGCCTCGATGGTGCAGGTCTATCGCATCGGTGATGCCGGGGCCCAGTCGGTGTGGAGCAAAGAGATCGCGCATCTCACCTCGGCCAACAAGGGCTAGTCCTGCTCCGGCGCTGCCGCCGGATCGGCCAGCAGCGCAGCCAGTTCCTCGGCGCCGGGCAGGGTTTCCGGTCTGACCGTGCGCCCCGACCGTACGTAGTGGAAGGCCGCGCTCACCGCTTCCGGTGGGCAGCCGCGCAGCGCCGCCCAAGCCAGCCGATACACCGCGAGCTGGATCGCGGCCTGCTGCTTGGCGTCCGGGGTATCCGGCGGCTCGCCGGTCTTCCAGTCCACGACCGTGGTGGTCCCGTCGGTGTCGGCGAACACGGCGTCGATGCGACCGCGCACAACCGTCTTGCCGATGACCATGTCGAACGGCACTTCCACGTCGATCGGCGTGCGGGCCGCCCACGGCGACATCACGAACGCGTCCTGCAGCTCGGCGAGTTCCTCGGCGCAGCCACGGCCCACTTCACTGTCCACCGCGCCGGGCAGATCGTCCAGGTCGAACAATCGCTCGGCGTGGAAGAACCGCTGCACCCACTCGTGGAATGCGGTGCCCAGCAGGGCGTGTGGGTCCGGACGCTGCGGGAGCCTGCGATGCAGCCGTTGCAGCGCGGCTCGGGGGTCGCGGCTGAGTTCCACGAGCGTGCTGACCGACACCTGCCCGGGCAGTTCAGCAGGCGCTGACTGGGGCTCGCGGTCCCGTTCGGCCAGCAGCGCGTCCACGTCGGCGGCCCAGCCGTCGGTGTCAGACCCGGCGTCGAGCTCGCCGGCCAGTGCCCGGCCGATCAGCTCGGCGCCGCGGCGTACGTCGTCACCTGGACCGGCCTCGGCGGGCCAGATGGCTTCGACTGCCTTGTCCCGCAGGGGATTCTGCTCGCCGGGGGCCGGCTCGGGCGCCCACTGGTCGATCTCGCCGCACGGGTGTCCCTGGGCCGCCGCGTCCTCCAGGATCGCCTTGATCTCACACAGGAAGTCCGACGGGCCGCGCGGCTTGCTCTCGGTGGCACCCCAGTGATGCCCCGAGATCAGCAAGGTGTCCTCGGCACGGGTGACGGCCACGTAGAGCAACCGGCGTTCCTCATCGACCCGCCGCTGCTCGAGCTTGTTCTTGTGGTCGGCGATCTTGTCCGACAAGATCTTTCGATCGTTGACATCCGAGGTGTCCAGCACCGGCACACCGATCTCGGACATCGTGGCGCGGTCGCCGCGCAGCAGCGGCGGCAGATCCGCGGCGTCGGTCAGCCAGGTGCGCGCCGACGCGGTCGAGGGGAACACCCGCGCACTCAGATGCGGCACCGCGACCACCTGCCATTCCAGGCCCTTGGCCGCGTGCACGGTGAGGATCTGCACGCGGTCCGGTGAAACCGCCAATTCGGCAGGTGCAAGCCCGTTTTCGACCACCGCAGCGGCGTCGAGGTAGGCCAGTAGTCCCTCGACCACGGAGCCGGGACGGCCGGCGTAATCGGTAGCCGAGCGGCTCGCGTAATCGGCCACCAGATCGCAGAACGTGTCGAGGTGTTCGGTGCCGGTCCAGCCCGCGGTCACGGGCCGAGCCGCGCGCGCCTCGGCGTCCAGGCCTGCCACCCGCCGGACCTCGGCAACCAGTTCGGGCAGCGGGTGGCTCAGATGCGCCCGCAGCATCGTCAGTTCCCGGCCCAGCGCCACGATCCGCTGGTAACCCGCGGCCGAATAGTTCTCGGCAGCACCGGGATCGCAGATGGCGTCGGCCAGGCACGCGGCGTCGGCGTCGGGGGCGGCCGCCGCGACGATGTCGGCCGGACCGGGCTCCCCGTGCGGACGGTCGTCCAGCTCGACTGCCCGGCGCCACAACGCCGCGAGGTCGTTGGCACCGAACCGCCACCGCGGCCCCGTGAGGATCCGCATGACCGCGGGCCCGGCGGTGGGGTCGGCGACCAGCCGCAACATCGCCACCAGATCGGCCACCTCGGGCACTGCCAGCAGCCCGGCCACCCCGACCACTTCGACCGGGACCCCGCGGGCCTCCAGCGCTTCAGCCATCGGCGCGGCATCGGCATTGCGCCGCACAAGAACCGCGGCCGTCGGTGCCGCTGCGCCGCCCTGCCGCGCGCCGTGGTACCTGTCGGCGATCTGATCGGCCACCCAATCCCGTTCGGCCGCAACGTCGGTCAGCAATGCACAGCGGATGGTTCCCGGTTCGGCGCCGGGGCGGGGCAGCAGTTCACGCACCGAAACCGAACGGCGCCGCGCCTCAGCCGAGATGGCATTGGCGACGTGCAGGGTGCTTGGCGGATTACGCCAGCTGGTCCGCAACTCCAGGCTCGGCGCCGGAGTGCCGTCTGCCAACGGGAAATCGGTGGTGAACCGGGGCAGATTGGTAGCCGAGGCACCCCGCCAGCCGTAGATGGACTGGATGGGATCCCCGACGGCCGTCAGGGCCAGCCCGTCGTCGGCACCACGACCGAACAACGCCGACAACGCAACTCGCTGGGAATGCCCGGTGTCCTGGTACTCGTCGAGCAGCACGACGCGGAAGCGTTGCCGCAACTGCTCGCCGACCTGCGGGAAACCGGCCGCCAGCCGCGCTGCGGCGGCCATCTGCATGCCGAAGTCCATCACCTTGTCAGTGCGCAGCCGGCGGTGCAGCGCGTCGATCAGCGGTACCAGCTCGGTGCGTTCGGTCTGAGTGGCCAACATGCGCAGCAGCCATTGGCTCGGCCCGCGGTCACGCTGATACGGCCCGGCCGGAAGAGTGTGAACCAGCCGCTCGAGTTCGGTGTGGGTGTCGCGCAGCTGATCGGTGTCGACGAGATGCTCGGCAAGTGCCCCGGACAGACGCAGCACCATCGCGGTGACCGCGGCCGGGGTCTTGTCGGTGTCGAGCCGGCCCGGGTGTGCGCACACCACGTCAAAGGCCAACTGCCACAGTTCGGTTTCGCTCAGCAGCCGGGTGTCCGGTTCGACGGGCAGCAACAGTCCGTGCTCGCGCAGCAGCGTGCCCGCGAATGCGTGGTAGGTGCTGACGGTGGCGGCTTCGTCGGTGCCCAGGGACGGCGCGAGACCCGCACCGGCCAGCCGGGCCAGCCGGGTGCGGACCCGGCGCAACAGCTGCCCGGCGGCCTTACGGGTGAAGGTCAGCCCGAGCACCTGTGACGGTGTGGCATAGCCATTGGCCACCAGCCACACCACCCGGGCCGCCATGGTCTCGGTCTTCCCCGCCCCCGCGCCCGCGATCACCACCAGTGGACCCGGAGGAGCCGCGATCACCGCTGCCTGCTCGTCCGTCGGCGGGAAAAGGCCCAGCGCGGAGGACAATTCAGCCGGGCTGTAGCGGGCTGTCACGGCCGTCATGACCGTGGCGCCTGTGTCGGGCAGGCCGAACGCACCGGGCAGTTCGAGCAGCCGTCGTTGACTCTGGCCAGGAATTGCGGTCCTGCGGCGGCAGCCGCCGCGTCACCGACCGCCGTCAGCCAATCGGCGCGGGTCTGCGGTGTCATCGGATCCTGTTCGCGCACGGTGGCACCGGCTGCGCCGGCCTTGCCGAGATAGACCAGCCGCCCTCCGCCGGGCTCATCCGGATCACCGTCGGCCCCGTCCGTCAACAGGCCTGCGGCAACGGCCAACTGGTACATGGCCAGCTGGGCGTGGCGCTGCGCGTTCTCTTTGGTCACCGGACTCTTGCCGGTCTTGAGGTCGACGACCACCAGACGACCGGCCTCGTCACGCTCCAGCCGGTCCAGCCGGCCCCGTACCCGCACGGCGGGCGCGTCATCCCCCGACTCGGGCCGGATCACGCCCTCGACGTCGACCTCGGTGCCCACCTCGGTGAGCTGACACCGCGTGTCGGCGCGCCACCGGGTGAACGTCTCCAACATCGCGCGGTGCCGGTCCAGCTCGTTGTCCGAATACCACTTCGCCTCGAAAGGCAGCCCATCCCAAACCTTTTCGAGCTCGTTGACGAGTTGACTCTCGGTGCGCCCCGATTCGGCGGCCAGGGCGTGCAACAGCGATCCGACGGTCGAGCGCACGTCGCGCCCCGTGCCGCCGCCATGGCGTTCCAACAGCCAGCGCAGTGGGCAGTCGGCGAGCATCTGCAGCGTCGAGGGCGACAGCGTCACCACCTGATCGGTACCGGACCACAACGGCTCGTCGGTCGACAGCGGGGTCATGGCGTACCAGTCTGCCGGGTCGGCCCCGGACACCCCTGCCTGGGCCAGCCGGGCCAATTGCGTTGCCGCACAGGTCCGGGATTCTTCGTCGACCGCGCCTTCGGGGGCACACACCACCGCGCGCAGCCGACCGACCAGCGCCGAGGGGACGAGCACCCGCGGCGCTTCCAGCGGTGGCAGCACCGGCGCGTCGGTGGCCAGGGCCGCCAGCTCCGTGCAGAACGGCGAGGGCAGCAGCGAACCGTCACCGGCGTCGCTGTCCACCGCGGTCACCAGCAGCCGGGTGCGGGCCCGGCCCATCGCGGCCATCAGCAGCCGGCGTTCCTCGGCCAGCAGCGGCGCACGGGTCGACACCGCGGCGTCGGCCGGCGTTGAGACACCGTCGAGCACATCCACCAGGTGCTGGGTTCCGAGCACTCCGCCGCGGGGAACGGTGTTGGGCCACAACCCTTCCTGCACGCCGGCGATGACAACGAACTCCCATTCGCGGCCCAGCGCGGCGTGGGCGCTGAGCACGGCGACGGCGTCGGGCTGTCGACGCGGATCGGTGGGGGCGGCCGGCGCCCCGAGCGCCGTGACGTGATCAATGAGACCGCGCAGCGACGCGCCCGCCGTCCGGTTGACGTATTGATCGGCGATGTCGAACAGCGTCGTCACCGCGTCGAGGTCGCGATCGGCCTGCGCGCCGAGGGTTCCGCCGCGCTCACTGGCCGTCAGCCACCGGCGCTGCAGCCCGCACGCAAGCCACACGTCCCACAGCGTGTGCCGCGGATCGGCTCCGGCGGCCACACTCTGGTGAGCTGCGGTCAGCACCGCACGCAGCCGCCGCAGCGGGCGCAGCTGGTCAACCGGCAGCCCTCGGGGTTCGGTGTCCACGGCCGCGACGACGAGATCACCGAATTCGCGTGGTGGTGCCGAACCGTCGGCGCGACGCAGGGCGCGCCGCAGCTGGCGCAGGCTGACCGGGTCGACGCGCCCGATCGGCCCGGTGAGCAGGGTGAGTGCGCTGTCGCCGGTCAGGCGGCCGGTGGCGGCGGCGTCGAGCACGGTGAGCAGGGCGGCGACGGCAGACTGCTGGGCCACGGGCGGCACGTCGCCGACGGACTCGACCGGCACCCCGGCGCTGGTGAGGGCTCGGGCCAATGCCGTCCCGGCCCGCGGCACCGAGCGGACGATCACGGCCATCTGCGACCATGGCACGCCGTCGACGAGGTGGGCACGTCGCAACGCGTCGGCGATCAGCGTCGATTCGGCGTGGGTGGATGCGGCGAGCCGCATGGTGACGGTGCCCTCGGTTGTGGCGCCGCCGAGCATCTCGCGGGTCGGGCTGACGCCGGGCAGCCGTCGTCCGATCCCGGCGATGGCGGTCGCGATCGCCGGGGCGCACCGGTGCGAATCGGTCAGGACGATGGTCGCGTCGTCGGCATCGCCCGGGTCGCGCAACAACACCGGATCGGCGCCGCGGTAGCCGAACACCGCCTGGTCGGGGTCGCCGGCGATCACGGTCAACCCGGCGCCGGCCGCCAGCACGCGCACCAACAGGGCGGCCTGCGGGTCGAGGTGCTGGGCATCGTCGACCAATAGCAAGCTGATCCGAGCGCGTTCGGCGGCCAGCAGGTCGGCGTCGGTGCCGAGAGCTTCCAACGCGGCACCGACCAGTTCGGCTGCACCCAGCGCGGGCACGGTGGCCTGCGGAGCGGCCATGCCCACCGCGGAGCGCAGCAGCATGATCTGCTCGTAGGCCTGCGCGAACTGCCCGGCGGCCAGCCACTCGGGACGCCGCGCCGAGCGGCCGAGCCGTTGCAGCGCAAGCGGATCCACACCACGCTCGGTGCAGCGCGCCATCAGGTCGCGAAGTTCACTGGCGAAACCCGCGGTGCTCAACGCCGGCCACAGCTGTTCGGGCCAGGAGACACCCGAGTTGGGCCCGTCCTCCAGATTTCCGGCGAGCAGTTCACGGATGATGCCGTCTTGTTCGGCACTGGTGATCAGGCGCGGCGGCGGGTCACCGTTGCGTTGGGCAGCCAACCGCAACACCGCGAACGCATACGAGTGAACCGTGCGGACCAGCGGCTCACGCACGACGTGCCGCTCCCCCGCTCCCAGCAGCCGCGCGGTGACCGCGGCCCGGGCAGCCGCCCGCAGCCGGGCCGAACCGGTCAGCAGCAGAACCGATTCCGGATCGGCGCCTGCGGCGATGTGGTCGACGGCGGTGTTGACCAGCAGCGAACTCTTGCCGGTCCCGGGGCCCCCGAGCAGCCGCACCACGCCCGCGCTTCCCGGGGCCAGCAGCTCGGTACCCGCCAGTGCCGGTTCGACATGTGCAGTCATGGAAGGCATGACACCAGAGGGCACCGACAAGTAGCGGAGCGGATTGGAGCGAGGGGTCCCGACAAGTAGCGGAGCGGATTGGAGCGAGGGGTCCCGACAAGTAGAGGAGCGGATTGGAGCGAGGGGTCCCACAACCTGCTGCGCCGGACCCTGGCACCATCACGGGGGTGTCCCCCGATATGAACGTCCTCCGGTATGGCCCGTCAGCCCCGGCCGAGCTGCTGTTGATCCACGGTGTGACCGGGCACGGTCAGCGCTGGCAGACTCTGGCCTCCCAGCTGCCCGGGGTGTCGATCCTGGCGCCCGATCTGCTGGGGCATGGCAGGTCGTCGTGGGCGGCGCCGTGGACCCTGGCGGCCAACGTCGAAGCCCTGGCGGCGCTGCTGGACGGCCCGACACTGGTGGTCGGGCATTCATTCGGAGGCGCAGTGGCTCTCACACTGGCTGCCACCTACCCGGACCTGGTTTCCGGGCTGGTGTTGCTGGACCCCGCGGTGGGCCTCGACGGTGAGTGGATGCGGGAGATCGCCGAGAACATGATGGCGTCGCCGGACTACACCGACGTCGCCGAAGCTCGAGCGGAGAAGGTGCAGGGTTCCTGGGGTGAGGTCGACGCCGCGGAGCTGGACCGCGAGCTCGACGAGCACCTGATCGAACTGCCCAACGGCCGATACGGCTGGCGGATCTGTATGCCCGCGATGATGGCCTACTGGAGCGAGTTGGCCCGGCCAGTTGTCTTGCCGCGCACCGGGACACCGACCACGCTCGTGCGGGCGACCAAGACCAGCCCGCCGTATGCCACGGACAGTCTGATCGACGCGCTTGCCGAGCGGCTCGGATCCGATTTCACACTGCTGGACTGGGATTGCAATCACATGGTGGCGCAGGCCCGGCCCGCCGAGACGGCCGCGTTGATCCAGGAACGGCTGGGCTAGCCATGGCGGCGGTGACCGAGGAGCAGGTGGAGACGGTCCGCGCGCTGGTCGCCGCCATTCCCGCGGGCCGGGTGTCGACGTATGGCGACATTGCTGACGCGGCAGGGCTTTCCAGCCCGCGGATCGTCGGCTGGATCATGCGCACCGATTCGTCGGACCTGCCATGGCACCGCGTGATCCGTGCGTCGGGCCGGCCCGCGCCCCATTTGACCACCCGGCAGCTGGAACTGCTGCGCGCCGAGGGCGTGCTGTCGGTCGACGGCCGGATCGCGCTGCGGGAGTGCCGCCACGAGTTTTAGAGGGCGAGCAGACAGTTGGGTTCTTGAACGCCGGCGTGTCGGGGTACCTCCGCTGGGGGCCCCTCCCGCTTGCGGGGGACTGCTCGCGGGAGAAGGGTGCCCCCGCGGGTTACAGGACCAGGCGCACCAAGGAGGCGGTGCGGGCCAGGCCGGGGAACGCCGCGGCAGTGGACCGCGGGTGCAGGGCGTGGACCGCCAGGCGGAACATCAACGCGCGCAACAACATCTGCGGCCACTCGGGCAGTGTGTCCCAGCGTTCGATGAGGCCGTCGTCGGCATCGCCCCATGACAGCGCGTCGACCACCACCACGCCGGCCGCCCACGACGCCGGGCGCCAGTACGGAGTGATGTCGGTGATCCCCGGAGCCGCCGCACCCGCGAAAAGCACTGTGCCGTAGAGATCGCCGTGCACGAGCTGGTTGGCACTCCTGGTCGGCTTGCGCAGTGTGGCCAGCTGGTTGATCAGCTCGACCGAACGCTGCCCGTCGGTGGAACCGGGCGCGACCCTGGCCCCGGTCGGCAGCGAATGCAGCGGCCGTTCTTCCCAGGCCGCCCGGTCAGCGGCGATGAACACATCGACGTCGGCCCACGGCGCGACCGGGGGTTGCGTGAGGAACCGGGGCCGCTCGAGGGTTGCTGTTGCCTCGTGCAAGCGCACTGCCGCCGAAACCACCTCGTCGTGACGGGGCTCGGGGGTTCCGGCGACGAAGGTGTCGGCGCGCCAGCCGGCCACCACGTAGCGCCCATCGGTGGAACGCACCGGGCGGGCCAGCCGAACACCGTCGACGAACAGGGTCTCGCGCACTTTCGCCGACCACGCCGCGCGGGCGTGCTCGGCGACCACGGACAGCACGACTTCGCCGCAGCGCCAACCACCCTCCCAACTCGAACCCAGTGGGACGGGGCGGACCCCGGACAGCCCGAACGCCGCCAGCACATGTTCCGGCGGCCGCTCGACAGTCACCACCTCAGCCTAAGGTGTTGACCCGCAAACTGGCCGTCAGTACATCACCATGTCGGGTTCGAGCTGGCGTGCCCACGCCACGATTCCGCCTTGCAGATGCATCGCATCGGAGAACCCTGCCTGTTTGACGATCGCGAGCACCTCGGCCGAGCGCACCCCGGTCTTGCAGTACAAAACGGGTGTGCGGTCCACCTGGAGCTTGGCGAGGGCATCGCCCGACTCGAAGGTCGGCTTCGGGATCAGCTCGGCGCCCTGAATGTGATTGATCTCCCATTCGACCGGCTCGCGGACGTCGATGAGCGCCAACGGCTTACCGGAGTCCAGCAGCTCCCGCAGTTCCTGCGGGGTGATGGTCGAGCCCTGTGCCGCCGCGGTGGCCTCGTCGGAGACCGCGCCGCAGAACTCCTCGTAGTCGATGAGCTCGGTGATCTTGGGAGTCGACGGGTCCTTGCGGATCCGGATGGTCCGGTAGGTCATGTCGAGAGCGTCGTAGACCATCAGCCTGCCCAGCAACGGCTCGCCGATTCCGGTGATCAGCTTGATGGCCTCGGTGCCCATGATGCTGGCGATGGACGCGCACAGGATGCCCAGCACGCCGCCCTCCGCACACGACGGCACCATTCCCGGTGGTGGCGGCTCGGGGTACAGGTCGCGGTAGTTGAGGCCCTGTTTCTCGCCGTCGGGGCCGTCGGGAGCGTCCTCCCAGAACACCGACACCTGGCCCTCGAACCGGTAGATCGAACCCCAGACGTAGGGCTTGCCCGCGAGCGCGGCGGCGTCGTTGACCAGATACCGGGTGGCGAAGTTGTCGGTGCCATCGAGGATCAGGTCGTACTGGCTGAACAGTTCGACGGCGTTGTCGGGTTCGAGCCGGAACTCGTGCAGGTTGACCGTCACGAGCGGGTTGATCGCGAGGATCGACTCCTTGGCGCTGAGCGCCTTGGACTTCCCGACGTCGGCCTGGCCATGGATGATCTGGCGCTGCAGGTTCGATTCGTCGACGACGTCGAACTCCACGATGCCGATGGTTCCCACCCCGGCGGCGGCCAGGTACAGCAGGGTCGGTGAACCGAGCCCGCCTGCGCCAAGCACCAGCACCTTGGCGTTCTTGAGCCGCTTCTGCCCGACCACGCCCACGTCGGGGATGATCAGGTGGCGGCTGTAGCGCGTCACCTCTTCGCGGGTGAGCTCGGCAGCTGGTTCAACCAGCGGCGGTAACGTCACACCCAAATTCGCGGACACCGCATGTCTCCTCAAGTCATGGACCGTACGTAGGCACAACGGTAATCCGACGGACATGCTTCCCGTGCCGCGGTAGCCGCTATTCGGCTGCCGGACCGGCTCCAGGGACTAGGCGATGGGATACGGCCAGGGGTTGAACCGGCAGGTCTTCCCGTCCGCCTTGACGGTCTCGGGGTCGAACTTCGCATCGTCGTTGTTGGCCGTCGAGAAGGTCTGCTGCATCATGATCGGCGCCAGGGCGCCGTCGTCGCGGCACGCCTCGTGACGCTGGTAGCCGATGGCGTGGCCCACCTCGTGGTTGATCAGGTACTGCCGGTAGGACCCGATGTCGCCCTGGAACGGCACCGCGCCGCGCACCCAACGGGCCTCGTTGATGAAGACCCGGGCCTGGCCGTCGTAGGACGGGTTGTAGCAGGACGCTTCGAGCTGGATGTCGTAGCCGCAGCCCTCCCGCACGGTGATCGGAGAGGTCAGCGACACCCGGAAGTCCGGCTCGATACCGCTGGCGGCGTCGATGCGGGTGAACCCGAACATCCCGTCGTGGGTCCAGCTCTTGGGGTTGGCCAGGGTCTCGCTGACCATGCGGGCGAAGCCGTCGTCGCCGCCGAAGGCGGTGGTGTCAACACCGTCCTCCACCTCGACGGTGTAGGTGAACGACTTGGTGGTGCCCTTGCCGACCTTCTCGGTGGTGCCGGGCACGATGTGCCAGGTCTTGGCGCCGGCCTCGGTGAACTGTCCGCCCGCGGGCAGGATGCCCGTGGGCAGGTTGGCGTCGAACTGGGTCAGGCCCTTGGGCGGTGCGCCGATGATGGCGGTGGCGGCATGGTCGATGGTGGGTGAGCCCTGGACCGGGCCGTCGTCGGCGTGCCCGCCGTGCGCGCTGGTGGTGCCGGTCACGGTCTGGTACAGCACCACGACGGTCAGCACGATGAGCACCGGCAGCGCGTAGGCCCGCCAGCCGTAGGTGGAGACGAATCGGCCGAGCCAGGTCTGCTTGCGCCACTGGCCCCGTTCGTCTCGATTGACCCGGGGCCGCCCCGTCTCGACCGCGAGCGGATCTCGTTGGGCGCGCAGCGGCTCGCGCCATTCGTCACGCAGTGCCGGGACGCGGCTGCCCGCGCGGGGCCCCGGGTCGTAGGTCACCGATCCAGAATGGCACAGCCCGCTGTGAATACGACGCCCGTGCGTCTGCTCCGTGACCACGCTGCCACCAATTCGCAACCCTCGGACGTTTCGCAACGAGTACGGCGTCGGTAGTACTGTCGTGCGATGAGCAGCTTGGCCGACCATGACCAAGCGCGCCAGAGGAATCCAGATTGAGGACTGCATGAGCGACGTCGCCAACACCGAGAGGAGAGCCGACAAGCGGACAACCGGTCGACGGGGAAACCGCATGCCGCGCGACGAGCGACGGGGTCAGCTCATGGCAGCCGCCAGCGAGGTCTTTGTCGACCGCGGATATCACGCCGCGGGCATGGACGAGATCGCCGAACGCGCCGGTGTCAGTAAACCGGTTCTCTACCAACACTTCTCATCGAAGCTGGAGCTGTATCTCGCGGTGTTGCAGCGCCACGTCGACAATCTGGTGTCCGGCGTCCGCCAGGCGCTGCGCACCACCACCGACAACCGGCAGCGCTTGCGCGCCGCGGTGGAGGCGTTCTTCGATTTCATCGAGCACGACGGTCAGGGCTACCGGCTGATCTTCGAGAACGACTACGTCACCGAGCCGCAGGTGGCGGCCCAGGTGAAGGTGGCCACAGAAGCGTGCACCGATGCGGTGTTCGACTTGATCAGCCGCGATTCCGGCCTGGAGGCGCATCGCGCCCGGATGATCGCGGTCGGACTGGTCGCGATCAGCGTCGACTCGGCGCGCTACTGGCTCAACAACGAGCGGCCCATCGACAAGGACTCCGCGGTGGAGGGCACGGTGCAGTTCGCCTGGGGCGGACTGTCACACGTGCCACTCACCCGCGTCTGAACGGCCGCACTCAGGCGGACTCGGCCCCGACGCCGAAGCCGACACGGCGCACATCGGCGGCGCCGATCTCGACGTAGGCGATCTTGCTGTTCTGCACCAGGAACCGGCGACCCTTCTCGTCGGTCAGCGCCAGCACACCCGAGTCCTTGCTGAGCGCGTCCGTGACCTGCTGCTCCACCTCGCTTGGCGTCTGCGCACTGTTGAAGCTCAGCTCCCGCGGACTGTCCGTGACGCCGATCTTGACCTCCACGCTGGACCCCTTTTCTTTCGCTACTGTCCGTGTCCCTCAGCAGGCTAGTGGACATCGTGGCGCCGGTGCCGCCAGCGTCGGCCATTGCGAGTTCGCCGTGCGCGAAGCGTGCGGACGACGCCGGAGGAGCGGCCTGCGGTGCACGGAGATCTTCGGCGACCGAACCGAGTCCGGACCGTGACCGACACGCTGATCATCGAACCTCACCAGTCACACCCGTCTCGATAGCATCAGCAGCGACATTGGACGAGACGACTGGGAAGCCGCATGACCAGGCCTTATTCGCCGTATGACACGAGTTCCGCCGAACGCTTCGGTGACGATTCGCCGCAGCCCGGACAGTACGATCCGGACAGCAGTTTCCGCAGCCGCTATCGCAGCAGTTACGACAGCTACCGCAGCGGTGACGACAGCGCGGCCTACGAGGATTACGACGCCTACGCCGGTGACAGCCACGACGATGCCGACGACGACATCTACGAGTACTACGAGCCTGTCGACAAGCGGTGGATGTGGGTCGCCTCGGTCGCGGGCGTCATCCTGCTGGTGGCGGTCATCTGCACGGTGATCATCCTGGGAGGCGGCGACAGCGGCTCGGTTTCGGTCACCACGACGTCCCCGGCGGCGCCCACGACCAGCCAGTCGCCCACCACCCCGGTCCAGGACGCGACGTCAAAGCCCGTACCTCCGCCGCCCGGTCCGGCCATGTCGCCCGAGACGGTGACGACCGTGACGCCGAGCCCGCGGGCCACCGCCGAGCCGACGGCCGAACCGGCACCGCCGGCCGCGGCCGCCCCACCGGCCGCCGAAGCCAGCCCACGCACCATCACGTACACGGTGACCGGCACGCGGCCGCTGCTGGACCTGGTCACCATCGTCTACACCGATCAGCAGGGCGCCCTGCAGACCGAGTTCAACGTGGCACTGCCGTGGACCAAGAGCGTGACCCTCAACCCCGGAGTCGAGCTCAAGTCGGTGACGGCGACCAGCGTGACCGGTCAGCTCAACTGCGCGATCACCGACGCCAACGGCGCCGTGCTGGTCCAGCAGGCCAACAACACGATGATCGCGACCTGCACGCAGTAGCGGAGGTCAGGCCAGGCCCAGCTCCTGCATGCGGGAGTGATGCGTGTGCTGCAGCCGGTTGAAGAACTCGGCGAGCTGGGTCAGGCCTTCCCCGCTGGACATCACCAGATCGACCAGCTCGTCGTGGTCGGCCAGCACGAACTGGGCCTGGGTGACGGCCTCGCCGAGCAGCCGGCGCGCCCACAGCGCGAGCCGGTGCCGCTGCCGGACACTGTCGCTCACCGCGGCCTGCACCTCGGCGACGACGAACTGCGAGTGCCCGGTCTCCGAGAGCACCGAGCGCACCACCGAGGCGATCTCCTCCGGTAACGAGTCGGCGATCTCCAAGTAGAAGTCGGCGGCGAGCGCATCGCCGATATAGGTCTTCACCAGAGCTTCCAGCCAGGTGCTCGGGGTGGTCATGCGGTGGTAGTTCTCCAGCGCCGAGGCGTACTTCGTCATCGCCGCGACAACGTCAACTCCCCTGCGCTCCAACGCATCTCGCAGTGTCTCGTAGTGCCCCATCTCTGCGGCGGCCATGCTTGCCATGTTGATGCGGCCGCGCAGATCGGGCGCCATGCGCGCCTCTTCGGTCAGCCGGTAGAACGCCGCGACCTCGCCGTAGGCCAGCACCGCGAACAATTCATCGACCCCTGGATGGTCGGCCGAGACGGCCGGGACAGCCGGTTCGGCGATCTGTTCTGCGGCGGGTTGCGGCGATGTCATGGGGCCAACTTTAGACTCCGCCGGGCCCGCCGACTTCCCGGCAAATCGGCCCAGCGACCCCGACCAGCTACAATGGCATCTGGTAACAGGATCTGCAGCGGCTGGAAAGCCCGCTTGCGAGCCGCCCAGGCCGCTACCGAAGAAATGTGCGTGCACGCAGTTGGCCCGCCCCGTAGCGCTGGGCCCCGCGGATCGGCACCGCCGCCTGTACCGGGCGAACCGGCCGTGTCATTGTCGAAACTCGTGCGCGCGTGGACGCCCCATGAGGTTTGACAGTGAAAGGCTACCTCCACCAACCATGACGCATCTCAACAAAACATTTGCCGAACTCGGCGTGCGCGACGAAATCGTGCGTGCTCTGGCCGAGAACGGCATCGTGCATCCGTTTGCCATCCAGGAACTGACCCTGCCGCTCGCGCTCGCGGGCAGCGATCTGATCGGCCAGGCCCGTACCGGTATGGGCAAGACATTCGCATTCGGCGTACCCCTGCTGCATCGGGTGGCGGGCGACCAGACCCGCCCGCTGACCGGCGCACCGCGTGCCCTGGTCGTCGTGCCAACCCGTGAGCTGTGCCTGCAGGTCTACGACGACCTGGCCGCAGCGGCGAAGTACTTGACCGCGGACACCGGGACGGCCTCCGAGCGCCCGTTCACCGTGACGTCCATCTACGGCGGGCGCCCCTACGAACCGCAGATCGAGGCCCTGCGCAAGGGCGTCGACGTGGTCGTCGGCACCCCGGGCCGGCTGCTCGACCTGGCTCAGCAGGGCCATCTGCAGCTCGGCGGCCTGTCAGTGCTGGTCCTCGACGAGGCCGACGAAATGCTGGACCTGGGCTTCCTGCCCGATATCGAGCGCATCTTGCGGCTGACTCCCGACGATCGCCAGTCGATGCTGTTCTCGGCGACCATGCCCGATCCGATCATCACGCTGGCCCGCACGTTCATGAACCAGCCGACCCACATCCGCGCCGAGGCCCCGCACTCGGCGGCGACGCACGACACCACCGAACAGTTCGCCTACCGGGCCCACGCGCTGGACAAGTCCGAGTTGGTGAGCCGCATCCTGCAGTCCGCCGGGCGCGGCGCGACGATGATCTTCACGCGCACCAAGCGCACCGCGCAGAAGGTGTCCGACGAACTCGCCGAGCGCGGGTTCAAGGTGGACGCCGTGCACGGCGACCTCGGCCAGGGTGCCCGGGAAAAGGCCCTGAAATCGTTCCGCACCGGCGCGGTCGACGTGCTGGTCGCCACCGATGTGGCGGCACGCGGCATCGACATCGACGACGTCACGCACGTCATCAATTACCAGTGCCCAGAGGACGAGCAGGCCTACGTGCACCGCATCGGGCGCACCGGCCGTGCCGGCAAGACCGGTGTCGCGATCACGCTGGTGGACTGGGACGAGCTGGACCGCTGGGGAATGATCGACAAGGCGCTGAACCTCGGCTGCCCCGATCCTGCCGAGACCTATTCCAGCTCACCCCACATCTATGAGGAGCTCGGCATCCCGACCGATGCCACCGGCATCGTGGGCAGCCCGCGGCGCACGGCCGCCAAGCGCGGCGACAAGAGCGACAAGTCGGAAAAGCGCATCTCGTCGGCGGATTCCACCGCGGAGCGGCCCGCCAGGACCCGCACGCGGCGCCGGACCCGTGCCGGCCAGCCGGCGACCGGGCATCCCGAGGCGGTGACCAGCGCGGCCGAGACGACCGCGGAGCCCGTCGACGCCCCGGTGGCGGAATCCGACAACGGCGATGCCCCGGCCGCGGCCCGGCGACGCCGGCGGCGCCGCCCCCGCAAGACCGAAGCCGCCAGCGCCGGCTAGCTGACACGCGCCACCTATGCTCAAACCGGAACGTCGCACCCGTGGCGACATGGTGGCGGCTGCCGCGATCGTTGTGGTCGTCGCCGTCGTCGCCGCCCTGATCTGGTGGACCAGCGACGAGCGGGCGACGGTCAGTCGTCCCGCCGCGTCGCCGGTCCCCTATCTCACCTCGGCCCGCGAGGTACCCGCCGGGCTACAGCAGTTGTGGGCCGCCCCGAGTCCCAAGACCACGGTGCCGGTGATCGCCGGCGGGTCTGTGGTCACCGGCGAAGGGCACACCGTCACCGGACGTGACCCGGTGACCGGCGCAACGCTGTGGAGCTACGCCCGCGACCTCGAGTTGTGCGGCGTGACCTCGGTGTATCAGTACGCGGTCGCGGCATATCCGGACAGCCGCGGTTGTGGGCAGGTGAGCACCATCGACGGCAAGACCGGCCGCCGTGGGCCTGCCCGCAGCAGCTACTCCGACCCTGACGTGCGCCTGTCCTCCGACGGCACCACGGTGCTCTCGGCCGGGGACAGCCGCCTGGAGATGTGGCGTTCGGACATGGTCCGGATGTTGTCCTACGGGTCGCTCGATGCCCGCATCAAACCCGATGTGCCCGCCTCGCCGGTATGCCGGCTGGTGTCGGCGGCGGCCAGCTCGTCGGCGGTGTCGGTCCTGGAATCCTGCCCCAAGCGGGCAGACCTGCGGCTGACCCTGCTGCGGCCCGCCGACGAGGAGGACCAGCCCGACACCCGGAACGTGGAACTGCCGGGGGTGGCCGACGATTCGGGCGCCCAGGTCATCGCCGTCGCAGATACCACCACGGCGATCTACGTCCCGACGCCGAAGCCGACGGTCAACATCATCGACCGCAACGGCGCGACCATCGCCAGCACCCTGCTCCCCGGCCCGCCGAGCCCGCAGGCCACGGCCAGCCGCGCCGGTGACCTGGTCACCTGGTGGACGGGCAATTCGGTGCTCGTGTTCGACGCCAACGGGCTGCGCTACAAGTACACCGTCAGCCCGGCGGGCACGGCCACCCCGGTCGGTCCTGCCACCGAGATGGCCGGACGCCTGCTGGTCCCGGTCAGCGACGGCTACGACGTGTTCGATCCGGGCACAGGAGCAGGGGAACGACACATCGCGCTGACCCGCCAGCCGAGTGCCGAGCCGGTGGTGCCCGCGGTGGCCGGATCGACGTTGCTGGAGCAGCGCGGCGATCAACTCGTCGCGCTCGGCGCGGCGTAACGATCCGTCGGGTCAGCCCAGGTCGATCACGATGACGCTGGTGTTGTCGCTGCCCCCGGCGTTGTTGGCCACCTCGATCAGCTGCCGGACCGCCGTCTCGGGCTCTGCCGCACTGGCCGCGTCCGCGATGGCGGCCTCGTCTGCCGCGGCGAACAGTCCGTCACTGCTGATCAGCAGGCGATCGCCGGGCCGGCACTCGAGGTCGGCGACATCGACCCGGATCACCGTCCCGATACCCAGCGCGCGGGTCAGCAGATGGCGGTGGGGGTGGAACCGGGCCTCCTCGCGGGTGATCTCCCCTGCTTGCACCAACTCTCCGGCAACGCTGTGGTCGGCCGTGAGCTGTTCCATGCGGCCGTCGCGGATGCGGTACAGGGGTGAATCGCCGATGTTGACGACCATCGGGCCGCCCTGTTCGTCGTCGAACATCGCGACCGCGGTCAGCGTGCAGCCCGAGCTCGCACCGTCCGAGGCGACGCGCGCGCACACCTGTTCGTTGGCCCGGCGCACCGCGGCCAAGAGCCCGTCGCGGTCGGGTGCGGCCAGAAATCCCGCCCGCAAGGTGTCGAGGGCCAGCCGGCTGGCCTGGTCCCCGAGCGCGCCGAAGCCGTCGGCGATCGCGTAGAGCGCTCCCTCGACCAGCACCGCGTCCTGGTTACTGACCCGGACCGGGCCCTGATCGGTGGCCGTCGCGGCCGCGAGCACTCGCGCCATGAGGTCCGGCTACACCACCTCTGGAGTGAAGGTGGCCATCGCTTTCCCGGACTTCCAGTACTTGCGCAGGGCCTCGGCCAACTCCCGGTAGGCCTCTGCGCCCTTGTTCTTACGCCCGGCCAGCACCGATGCACCCGACGCGGTGGCCTCGGCGAAGCGCACCGTGCGCGGAATCGGCGGTGCGAGTACCGGCAACTGATAGCGGTCGGCCACGTCGAGCAGCACGTCGCGGCTGTGGGTGGTGCGCGAATCGTAGAGCGTGGGCAGCGCGCCCAGCAGGGTGAGATCGGAGTTGGTGATCTGCTGGACATCGGCGATGGTGCGCAGAAACTGCCCGACGCCGCGGTGCGCCAGCGTCTCACACTGCAGCGGCACGATCACCTCGCCGGCGGCGGTCAGCCCGTTGAGGGTCAGCACGCCCAGCGACGGCGGACAGTCGATGATCACCACGTCAAACTGGTCGGCGACCTTGGCCAGCGCCCGTTTGAGCGCATATTCGCGGCCGGCCCGCATCAACAACATGGCCTCGGCACCCGCCAGGTCGATGTTGGCAGGCAGCAACGTCATACCTTCATCGGTCTGCACCAGCGCCGCACCCGGCTCGACCTCACCGAGCAGCACCTCGTGCACCGAGACCGGCAGCTTGTCGGGGTCCTGGCCCAACGAGAACGTCAAACACCCCTGCGGGTCCAGGTCGACCAGCAGCACACGCTGACCGAGTTCGACCATCGCCGCTCCCAACGACGCCACTGTCGTCGTCTTCGCTACCCCACCCTTTTGATTGGCGACCGCTAATACCCGCGTCACACCTTCATCCAAGCACGCACCCGACGGCCTCCGCCGGACGTGCGGCAGAATCGCCGTGTGAGCGTCGTGCAGCATCGCCTTGTGTTGCTTCGTCATGGCGAGACCGAATGGTCCAAGTCAGGCCGGCATACCGGCCGCACGGATCTCGATCTCACCGACACCGGCCGAGAGCAGGCCAAGCTGGCCGCCGAGGCGCTGGCCGACCTGCAGCTGGAGAACCCGATGGTGATCAGCAGCCCCCGGCACCGCGCGCAGGTCACCGCCCAGCTCGCCGGCCTGACCGTCGACGAGGTCTCCCCGCTGATCGCCGAATGGGACTACGGCGACTACGAGGGGACCACCACCAGCCAGATCCGTGAGACCGTGCCCGATTGGCTGGTGTGGACGCATGGCTGCCCCGGCGGCGAGAGCGTGGCCGATGTCAGCGCCCGCGCCGACCAGGCGATCGAGCTGGCGCTGGGATACCTGGAAACCCGGGACGTGGTGTTCGTCGGGCACGGTCATTTCTCCCGGGCAATCTTGACCCGCTGGGTGGAGCTCCCGCTGGCAGAGGGCATCCGGTTCTCGATGGTGGCGGCGTCGATCGCGGTGTGCGGTTTCGAACACGGGGTACGGCAGATCACCGCCCTCGGGCTGACCGGCCATACCAATCCGTGCCTGCCGCCACAATGACCCCAGGATTTGTGCTGGCCGGCCCGTCTGGGGCGCTGATCACCGAGGGTGTGCGGACCGGATATCCGCGGATTCCCGACGCCCAATCCGCACTGCGATCCGGCGCAGCGTCGATCGTTGTGGGCGCCTTGCCATTTGACACAACACAGCCGGCCGCTCTGCACGAACCGATGACGGTCCACCGCGCCGAGGCGCTGCCCGATTGGCCGGCCGGACCGACGCCTTCGGTGACGTCGCGGCAGACACTGCCCGCCAGTGCGGTGCATCGCGACCGGGTGGCCGAGGCGATGGCGCGGTTGCGGGATCCGGCCGCAGCACTGGACAAGGTGGTGCTGGCCCGGGCGCTGCAGCTCACCGCGGACGGCGCGTGGGACCCGCGCATCGTGCTGCGCAAGCTGGCCGACGCCGATCCGGCCGCGACCGTGTACCTCGCGGACCTGTCGCCCGCGGGCCCGCGCTACACCGGAACCGTCCTGGTGGGAGCCAGCCCCGAACTGCTCGTCGCCCGCCAGGGCGACACGGTGATCTGCCAGCCGTTCGCCGGTTCGGCGCCACGGTCAGCCGATCCGGGCACCGACCGCGCCAACGCGGACGCGCTGGCCGCCTCGGCGAAGAATCGCCACGAGCACCAACTGGTCGTCGACGTCATGCGCAAGGCCCTCGATCCGCTGTGCGTGGACCTGCAGATCGCCGCCGAACCCGAATTGCACGCCACCGACGCCCTGTGGCACCTGAGCACCCCGATGCGCGGACGGTTACGCGGAAAAGACATCACCGCAATCGATCTCGCACTCGCCCTGCACCCCACCCCCGCCGTGGGCGGGGTTCCCACCGACACGGCCGCCGCGCTCATCGGCGAGTTGGAAGGCGACCGCGGGTTCTACGCGGGGGCGGTGGGTTGGTGCGACGCCGACGGCGACGGTCGCTGGGTGGTGTCGATCCGGTGCGCGGTGCTGTCCGCGGACCGCCGGGAAGCCCTGGCCCACGCCGGCGGCGGCATCATCGCCGAATCGGACCCCGACGACGAGGTCGACGAGACCACCACCAAATTCCGGACCATCCTGAGAGGACTGGGGGCAACATGACCGAAGTGATCCGACGGGTCCGGCCCGGCGATGAGATCGAGATTGCCGCGATGGTCCGCGAGCTCGCCGAGTTCGAGAAGGCGCTCGACGAGTGCACTGTTACCGAAACCCAGTTGCACACCGCGCTTTTCGGCGAGAAGCCGGTGGCCTACGGGCACATCGTCGAGATCGATGGCGAAATGGCTGCCACCGCGGTGTGGTTCCTGAACTTCTCCACCTGGGACGGGGTCGCGGGGATCTACCTGGAAGACCTCTATGTACGGCCCGCGTTCCGGCGCCGCGGTCTGGCCCGAAAGTTGTTGGCCACCTTGGCCGCCGAATGCGTGGACAACGGGTACTCCCGGCTCACCTGGGCGGTGTTGAACTGGAACGTCAACGCGATCGCGCTGTACGACGCCGTCGGCGGCAAACCGCAGACCGAATGGACCACCTACCGCGTGTCTGGCCCGGAGCTCACCGCGCTGGCTCGCGAGCACGGCTGACGGCTTCGGCCCCGACCGCTCGACGGGTCCCTCCCATCGCCGCGGGGCGGTTTCGCACCCGTGGGACTTATCAGGTTGTCTGATAAGTTGTAGGCTTCATCGGGCAGGCCTGCTTCAAGCAACCCGTGGAAAGTGAGGGCCATGTCCGATTACGAAGATCTGTGCTGGATGCCTGCGGTCGAGTTGTCCAGCAGGATCGCCGCGCGCGAAGTCACGCCGCTCGACGTCGCCGAGGCCGTGCTGCGACGGCTGTCCGACGTCAATCCGAAGCTCAACGCGTTCGTCTACCACGACCCCGACCAGGTGATGGCCGATGCAAGGGTGCTCACCGAGCAGCTCGCGGGCGGACAACACGTCTCGCCGCTGCACGGCATCCCGTTCAGCCTCAAAGAAGTGTGCGCCGTGGCAGGCACGCCTGCGACCTCCGGCATCGTCGCGTTCAAGGATGCCGTGTCCGAGCACGACGAACCGGTCGCCGCGCGGTTGAAGTCGGCGGGCGGTCTGTTTCTCGGCAAGACCAATCCGGCGGAGGGCGGGTACAAGGCCAACTCCTCCAACCATCTCTACGGCACGACGCACAACCCCTGGCAGCACGGCATGACCGCGGGCGGGTCGAGCAGTGGTGCGGGCGCAGCTGTCGCAGCGGGCATCGGCCAGCTCGCGCAGGGCACCGACGGCGGTGGATCGGTACGCATTCCGGCTGCCATCAACGGCGTTGTCGGGTTCAAACCGGCGCTGGGCCGGATCCCGCAGACGCGGCTCGCCGGAAGGTTTCACACTTTCGCCTACCACGGCCCGATCACCCGCACGGTGGCCGACACCGCGCTGATGCTCAACGCCATGGCGGGATTCGACCCGGCCGATCCACTCTCGCTGCCGTCGGACGGCGTCGACTACGTTGCGGCGCTGAACCAGGGCATCGAAGGTGCGCGCATCGCCTGGTCGCCAGGTCTGGGATATGCCACCGTCGACCCCGAGATCAGTGACATCTGCCGCAGCGCGGTCTCGGCATTCGCCGAACTGGGTTGCGTTGTCGAAGAAGCCGATCCGGGCTGGGACAATCCCGAACAGGTCATGTGGGAAGGCGTCTGGGCGCCGGTGTATTCGTCGATGCTCGACGCTGCCGACTGGGATGCAGAGAAAGGCCGCGTCGACGAACAACTCATCGAAGTGATGACGGCGGGCGCACGTCTGGGCGCACGCGATATCCAGCGAGCCGACGCCGCACGCGGTCGCATGGTGGACCAGATGACGGCGTTCATGCGGGACTTCGACTACCTTGTCACGCCGGTCACCACCCAACCCACGTTCGCCGCCGACCAGTTCTGTCCCGAGAGTTTGTCGAATGCGCCACTGCCGCACCAGCTCATGGGCTGGCTGCTGACCTACCCGTTCAACATGACGACCAATCCGGCGATCTCGGTGCCCGCCGGATTCACCGCCGCGGGAATGCCCGTCGGGCTGCAGATCGTCGGTGGCCTACGGGCCGACGCCGCGGTGCTGCGAGCCGCGGCGGCTTTTGAGCGTGTCCGGCCGTGGTTGCATCACCGCCCGGATGTGCTTGCCGCCCAAGGCTAGCCGGGTTCGGTGTTGCCGCCGTGCATACGGCGGCAACACCGGTATCAGTCGGCCGGCGTGGCCGCTTGTTCGTTACCCCGGCGGTCGGATTCCAGCTGCCCCAGCATGACTGCCGCGGCCCTGACCGGGTCGCGCTGGCGGATCGCCTCCATGATCTGCGAATGCGCGTCCTGGTCATGGCGGTGCCGGTCGTCGGGGGACATACCCAGCATGTCCAGCATCGCCGCCCGGATGCGCGGCGCAAACGATTCGAAGAGTTCGGACAGCACCGGATTGTGCGCGGCGCGCACGATCGCGCGGTGGAACTCGATGTCGGCATCCACCAGCTTGTCATCCGATCGGCCACCCTCGGCATCGGCTCGGCTCTTCAGCGTTGCCTTCAGCCGGCTGAGATCCCTGGAATCCCTACGGCCGGCGGCCAACTCAGCGGCCTTCACCTCGATGGCCTCCCGCACTTCGAGGACGTCGTCGATGTCGGCCCGGCGCAGTATCGCATCCCATTCCTCGGATCGCTCGAGTGCGATGACGAATACGCCTGAGCCCTGCCGGGCCTCGACCAGTCCCCGACCTCGCAGCTCCTTGACCGCCTCGCGCACCGTGGATCTGCCGATCCCGAGCTCGGCGGCCAGCGCTGACTCGGCGGGCAACTTGGCTCCGATTTCCCATTCGCCCGCCGTGATACGCGCCGCGATCTGGTCTGCCGCCTGCTCTACGAGCGAGAACCTCCGAAGCTCTGCCATGGCGAAACGCTATCAGCTTGTCTGACGTGTCTGGCCGCAACCACCCGGACCCGGCGCGTGAGCCAGCCAACCCCGGGCGCCTCGATGTTGACCCAATCACGAGGCTCCTCTTGTCAGGTTGTCTGATGACTTATACGCTGCTGTGAGCCGCCGATGCGGCGTCCTCTCCGGCCCGCGGCCTCGACAGCGCCTGGGCCGCAGACCCTTTCATCACCCAAGAAAGTTGGCCAGTATGGCTTCCTCGGACGGCAATCCTCCCCCAACTCTGCGATCCGGCCAGATCGGCACAGGGGCAATCGTTTTCATGGTCGTGGCGGCAGCATCCCCGCTCGGAGCGATGTTCGTCGGGGCCGGCGCATCCATCGGCCACGGCAACGGCATCGGGACCCCGGGCATCTACGTCATCGCGGGCGTGACCCTCGCGCTGTTCGCCGTGGGATACGTGGCGATGAGCCGCCACGTGGTCAGCGCCGGCGCCTTCTACGTGTACATCACGCGAGGGCTGGGCCGTGCCTTCGGTATGGGGGCGGCCATGATCGCGTTGATCTGTTACAACGCCTACGTCGTCGCGCTGATCGCATTCGTCGGCATCTCGACCCAGGGCGCCGCGTCAGCCGACTTGGGTATCGAACTGCCCTGGCAGGTCTGGTCATTGCTGGCCTACCTGGTGCTCGTGACGCTCTCCTACTTCCGGATCGAGTTCAGCGCCAAAGTGCTCGGTGTCCTACTGGCGGCCGAGTTCGTCATCCTCGGGTTGCTCGACGTGATGGTCCTGGTCAAGAACGGCCCCGGCGCATTCCCCTTGGAATCGTTCACACCGAGCTCGGTGTTCACCGCAACGATCGGGGTGAGCATCGTCTACGCCTTCTCGTCGTTCACCGGCTTCGAAGCCACCGCGATCTACGGCGAGGAGGCACGCGAACCACGTCGCACCATCCCGAGAGCAACCTACATCGCGCTGGCGCTCATCACGGGGTTCTACGTGCTCACCACGTGGTCGCTGATCGCGGCGTTCGGGGCCGACGGCGCAGTCCAAGCGGCACAAGAGGATTCAGACTTCGTTTTCAAGGCCAACAGCCTGTACGTCGGCGGAATATCCGACCACATCATGCATCTGCTGGTATGCACCAGTCTGTTCGCCGCGCTGCTCGCCTTTCACAACGCCACGGCCCGCTACATGTTCGCGCTGGCCCGCGACGGTGCCTTGCCCCGCACGCTCGCCCGGGTACACCGGCGACACGGTTCACCACACGTCGCGAGCCGGACTCAGCTGGGATTCGCGGGCGCGGTCCTTGTCATCATGGCGCTCACCCGCCTCGACGTGGAGGACATCGCCGCCGGCTTCCTCGGCCTCGGCGCGTTGGGAATGCTGTGCCTGCAAGGGCTTGCCAGCTGCGCGGTGGTCGGGTTCTTCGCACACCGGGCCGACCGCGAACTGTGGCGCACCACCATCGCACCCACCGCCGCGGCCGTACTCCTCGCAACCGGCATCGGCCTGTCCATCTGGCACTTCCCGGCGCTGACAGGTGCGACGTCGAACCTGATGAACCATCTCTGGGTGCTGTTACCCGTGGCCTTCGGGCTCGGCCTGCTGGGCGCGTACTACATGCGTCGCGCACGGCCGGCCGACTACGCCGACTTCGGCCACCGAGACCCCGTACCCGACGGCGACACCACAACCACCGTCTCCACCCCCTCCAAGTGAAAAGGAAACCCTATGTCCCCCACGCTCCTGCACCTCCCGATCCTCGCCGAACAGACCCCGGCCACCAAGGAGTTCCTGGCTGAACTGGCCGGACCTCGCGCGCAGGCCTACGCCGAATCACAACGCGAACTCGAAGTCGGCAAGGAGGCATGGTTCATCGCCCGATCCGGCGATGACGACATCCTGGTGGCGTACCTGGAATCCGTCGACTTCTCGGTGGCCGTGCAGAGGATGAGCGCATCGTCACGTCCGTTCGACCGGTGGTTCAAGGACCGTCTGCGCAGCTGCACAGGACTCGACCTCGACAATCCCCCGGCCATGTCACTTCCGGAACTGGCCGCCTACTACACCGAAAGCTAGATATGAGCACACTTCTCGACCGCGCCTTCGAACTCAACCCAGCCATGCTCGCCGCGGCCATCGAGCTGCACCGAGCAGGGGCGGTTCCGTCGGCGACGCAACTGATCGACTTGGACATGATCGCCGCCAATGCCCGGCGTACGGCCGCGGCCGCTGACAAGCACGGGCTGCGGGTGTACGCCATGACCAAGCAGAACGGCCTGAACCCGTTCATGACCAAGGTGATGCTGGAGTGCGGCATCCCGTCCACGTGTGCGGTGGAAACGCTTCAGGCACATCGGATTCACCGCTACGGCTTCCCGCTCGGCAACGTCGGCCACATCCAGAACATCCCGGCTGCCCAGGTGCCCGCCGTGGTCGCCATGCGCCCCGAGTTCATCACCGTCTACACCTACGAAGCCGCCCAGCGGGTGTCCGCGGCCGCATCGCGGCTCGGAATCACGCAGCGACTCTATGTCAGAGTGACCAACCAGGCGTCGACGGGAACGCCGATTGTCGGGGTCGACGACGGCGCGTTCAGCGGCCTGGTCGGCGGGTGGACCGAGGATACGTGTGTTGCCGGCATCCGGCCGCTGCTGGACCTGCCGAACGTGGAAGTCGCCGGCTTGACCCAGTTTTCGGCCATCAGCTACGGGGAGACCGGCGATCCTTCGGTGGTGAAACCGACCGAGGCATTCTTCACGATGCTGCGGGCCAAGGAACTGCTGGAGCGTGAGCTCGGTCTGCGGGATCTGCATCTCAACGTCGGCGGCAACGCCAACGTCGGGACGTTTCCGGTGCTGGCGAGCTACGGCGTCACCGAGGTGGAGCCCGGCGTGTCACTCGCCGGCTCGGGCGGTTTCCACGCCAAGCAGGACATGGCCGAACGGCCGGCGCAAGTCGTGGTCAGCGAAGTCAGCCACTTCTGGGGTGACAATGTCTACACGACCGGTGGCGTCTTCAGCTTCGTCTCCGACCTCTATGACCCCGAACCCATGGCGGCGGCCGCAGGCACCGATCTCGACACCGCTCGCGGTTGCCGGATTCCTTACCTCTACAACCAAATGGTGGATGCCCACGGGGTATTCGGCCCGGGCGAGCCGATGCCCGCGATCGGCGACACCGTGCTGGTGGTCCATCATCCCCAGGCCTTCCTCGAACGTGGCTACACCGCGGCGGTCAGCGGCATCTCCACCGGGGAGCCGCGCGTCGAAGGCGTCTTCGACGCCGCCTGCAACCAACTCGACGAGACCTTCAATGTCCTACCGCTGCAGCACACCCTCGACCGACTGGATGCGGTGGGCCGGCACTACCGCGCCGAGAACTGAGGCAAGACCATGCCATCCACGACAACCGATCCCATGACCGTTGCCGGCCATGCCGTTCTGCCCGCGGTCGCCCGCTTCCTCGACGGTCCGAAGCGCCTGCTGATCGACGGCCAGTGGGTCGACTCCGGCTCCGGCCGAACGTTCTCGACCGAAGACCCCGGTACCGGACGGTGGCTCGCCGACGTCGCCCGGGCAGACGCGCAGGATATCGACCGGGCCGTGCGATCTGCCCGCCGCGCTTTCGATGTGTGGCCCAACCTGAAACCCAATGAACGCGAGCGCCTCCTGTGGCGGGTCGGTGATCTGCTCTCCGAACGCGCCGAACAGATCGGCCAGCTGGAGGCGCTCGACAACGGCAAATCCGCCACGGTCGCGGCGGCGGTCGACGTGGCCTGGGCCGCCGACGTCTTCCGCTACTACGCCGGCTGGTGCACGAAGATCGAGGGCACGACGGTCGACGTCTCCATGCCCTTCGTTGCGGGCGGCCAGTTCCACGCGTACACACTGCGTGAGCCCGTCGGCGTCTGCGGCCTCATCGTGCCGTGGAACTTCCCGATCCTGATGGCTGCCTGGAAGCTCGCCCCGGCACTGGCGGCAGGCAACACCGTCGTGCTCAAACCCGCCGAGCAAACCCCACTTTCGGCAGTTCTGCTGGGCGAGCTCTTCATCGAAGCCGGTTTCCCGCCCGGCGTGGTGAACGTTGTGACGGGGTTCGGTGACGCAGGCGCCGCGCTGGCCGCACACGACGGCGTGGACAAGATCGCGTTCACGGGTTCCACCGAGGTCGGCAAACGGGTGTTGGCTGCCGCCGGCGGCAACCTCAAGAAGGTGTCGCTGGAGCTGGGCGGCAAGAGCCCCAACATCGTGTTCGCCGACGCCGATCTCGACGCTGCGGTGACCGGTTCACTCAACGCCTGGTTGTTCAACCACGGCCAGTGTTGTGTCGCCGGAACGCGGTTGTTCGTCGAGGACCAGATATTCGACGAGTTCACCGCAGCGGTGGCCGACGCCGCGTCACGCGTCACCATCGGCCACGGCCTCGATCCCGTGACCCAGCTCGGACCGCTGATCTCACAGAGCCAGTTCGACAAGGTCACCGGCTACCTGGCCGCCGGTCTGGCAGACGGGGCGCGCGCCCTGTGTGGTGGAAAGCGATGGGGCGACACGGGTTTCTACGTCGAGCCGACCGTATTCGTCGATGTACAACCCGAATTCAGCGTGGTCTCCGAAGAGATCTTCGGCCCGGTGGTGGCTGCCATGCCGTTCCGGGCCGACGACGACATCGCCGCCGCGGCCAACGACTCGATCTACGGACTGGCGGCAGGGATCTGGACGCGTGACCTCTCGCGGGCTCATCGGCTGGCCCGGCAACTGCAGGCAGGCTCGGTGTGGATCAATCAGTACAACGGCTTCGACACGGCGATGCCGTTCGGCGGATACAAGCAGTCCGGGTGGGGCCGGGAACTGGGTGCAGCGGCGATCGGCCTCTACACCCAGACCAAAGCCGTCAACATTGCGTTGTAGGCGCTCCCGTCGCTGCGAGTCGGGCCGGGGCGCCGGCCCGACTCGCAGCTTCGATCAACGACACGTCGCGCACCGCCCCCTGATCCGCCGAGAGGGCCATCGCGGCGTAGGCCCGCAATGCCGGCGACACCTCCCGGTCGCGGTGCTTGGGCCAATACCCACCGCCCTGCTCCAGTCGATGGCGGCGGGCATCGAGTTCGGCAGCGTCGACTTGCAATTCGATGCGGCGAGCCGGGATGTCGATGTCGATGCGGTCCCCGTCCTGCACCAGAGCGATGAGGCCACCGGCCGCGGCCTCGGGCGAGATGTGCCCGATGGACAGCCCCGACGATCCGCCGGAGAACCGTCCGTCGGTGATCAGCGCACACACCTTGGCAAGCCCGACGCCCTTGAGATACGAAGTGGGATAGAGCATTTCCTGCATCCCCGGGCCACCGCGCGGCCCCTCGTATCGCACCACCAGGACGTCACCGGGCCGCACCCTGCCGGTCAGGATGACGTCCTGCGCCTCCTCCTGCGATTCCACGACCACCGCGGGTCCGCTGAAGCGCAGGATCGAGTCGTCGACCCCGGCGGTCTTGACCACGCATCCGTCCTCGGCGAGGTTCCCGCGCAGGATCGCCAGGCCGCCGTCCGCGGAATACGCATGGGCGACATCGCGGATACAGCCGGCCTCCGCATCCAGGTCGAGGCTCTCCCAACGGCGGGACTGGGAGAATGCCGAACTCGAACGCACGCCACCGGGCGCGGCGTAGAACAGGTCGACCGCCTCGGCCGAGACCGTCGGCGACCTCGGATCCCACTCATCGAGCCACGCGGCGAGCGAATCGGCGTGTATGGCATGCACTTCGGTGTCGAGCAGACCCGCGCGCCGCAGCTCACCCATCACCGCGGGGATACCACCGGCGCGGTGCACGTCCTCCATCAGATACCTGCCGTTGGGTGCGACCTTGCAGATACACGGAATCCGCGTCGACAGGGACTCGATGTCGGTGAGGTCGAAGTCCACCTCGGCTTCCCGCGCCGCTGCGAGCAGATGGAGGATCGTGTTGGTCGAACCACCCATGGCGATGTCGACCACCATGGCATTGGAAAATGCCGCGGCAGAGGCGATATTGCGCGGCAGCACGCGCTCGTCGTCCTCCTCGTAGTAGCGCCTCGCCAGTTCGACCACCGTCGCGCCTGCGTCTTCGTAGAGCCGCCGGCGCGCGGTGTGGGTCGCCAGTGTCGTCCCGTTCCCCGGCAGGGCCAGTCCGATCGCCTCGGTGAGACAGTTCATCGAGTTCGCGGTGAACATGCCCGAGCACGATCCGCAGGTCGGACACGCCGCGGACTCGACGCGCTGCAGGTCGGCGTCGGAGATGTCGGGGGCGACCGCATCGGCCATGGCAGATATGAGGTGCAGGCCACTGCGCACCGTTCCGTCGACCAGCGTGGCTGTGCCGCCCTCCATCGGACCGCCCGAGACGAAGACGGTGGGAATGTCGAGGCGCAGCGCCGCCATCAACATGCCGGGAGTGATCTTGTCGCAGTTGGAGATACACACGAGCGCGTCGGCGCGGTGCGCGTTGACCATGTACTCGATCGAATCTGCGATCAGGTCGCGCGACGGCAGCGAGTAGAGCATGCCCCCGTGGCCCATCGCGATACCGTCGTCGACCGCGATCGTGTTGAACTCGCGGGCGATGCCGCCCGCCGCGCCGATCGCCTCGCACACGATGCGCCCCACGGGCTGCAGATGGGTGTGGCCGGGCACGAACTCGGTGAAGCTGTTGGCCACGGCCACGATCGGCTTGCCGAAGTCGGCGGCGGAGACGCCTGCAGCGCGCAGCAAGGCACGCGCACCCGCCATATTGCGGCCGTGGGTGATGGTCCTGGATCTCAATTCGGGCATGATGCCCATGGTTGTGGACCATGGGCGACAGGCGAAGACGGTCCTGGCACTAGTACTGCGACTACCAGTTTTACCATTGAACGATGCCCAACCAGGCCGCGCGCGCAGAGCTCGGTGGGTTCCTGCGTATGCGCCGGGAATCGGTGGCCCGCTCAGTGCACGGTCTACCACCGATCCGCGGCCGCGCCAACGGGTTACGCCGTGAGGAGGTGGCGTTCCTGTCGTCGATCAGCGTCACCTGGTACACCTGGCTCGAGCAGGGTCGCGACATCAACCCGTCGCGGCAAGTGCTCGACGCCATCGGGCAGACACTCGCGCTCTCCCCCGCCGATCAGACGTATCTGCTGTCGCTGGCCGGGTTTTCGCCGGGCGGTACGGCACCGCCGGGTGAGCCACCCGACCACGTGCACCGGCTCCTGGAGGCGTTCGGCCGGTCCCCCGCCTTCGCGCTCGACCCGGATTGGGAGATCACCGCATGGAATCGCGCCTACGCGGCGCTGTATCCGCGGGTGCGCACGGTGCCGGACGAAGATCGGAATCTGTTGTCGCTTGTGTTCACCGATCCGTCGATCAAATTGCTGATGCCCGACTGGGAGGTGGAGAGCCGGCGCTTCGTGTCAGAGTTCCGCATGCAGAACGGCGCGCGGCTCGACGACGCCGCGGTCGGGCGCCTGCTGGCCCGGCTGCGCGCGAAAAGCCCGGAGTTCGACCGCATTTGGGACGATCACACCATCGAGGGCTTCCAGACCCGGATCCGGCGTTTCGATCACGCGGTGACCGGCGAGATCGAACTGGAGTACCACCGGCTCATCCCGGCCGACCAGCCGGACCTCAACATCGTCGTCTACACCCCGGCCACCGCCGCCGCGGCGGCACAGCTCGACCGACTCGGCGACGGCCAGGCGGCGACGTAGCAGGCGTCGGTCTACTGCCGGCCGGACGACCAGTGCACGGCCGACGGGCTGAGCAGCATGCCCAATGTGACGAGAGCCAGCACCCCGACGGCGATGCCGTACCCCACCTGGTGCGACGTGAACACGTACCAGGCGACGCCGAGCAGCAGCAGGTTGGCGAACACGCCGATGCCACGGCCCCAGCGGCGGCCGGTGATCAACGCCCAGCCCCCGGCCAGCACACCACCACCAATGAGGACGAACCACAGTGCCGTGCCGTATCCACTGACGACGTGCTGATCGGCGCCGGCCAGCGCACGTACGACCAGGACCACGGCGGCGGCGAGTCCGAGCGCGCCTTCGGCCGCGACGAGGTAGCCCGCGTAGCGGACGATGGGCGGCTGCACCGGCGGTGGCGTCATGGCAGCTTGCCGGCGAGGTAACGGACGGCGTACTCGTATCCCGCGGGGCCCGCCCCGGCGATGACCATCTCGGCGACTGCCGACACGTAGGAGTGGTGCCGGAACGGTTCCCGGCGGTGGATGTTGCTCAAATGCACTTCGGCGACCGGCAATTCGACCGAGGTGAGGGCGTCGGGGATGGCCACCGACGTGTGGCTGTAGGCGCCCGGGTTGATGATGATGCCCGCGCAGTCGGCCCGGGCCGCGTGGATGGCGTCGATGAGGACGCCTTCGTGGTTGCTCTGCACGGCACGTACCTCGAAGCCGAGTTCGGCGGCCAGCGCGCTCACCGACGCCTCGATCTCGGGCAGGGTGGTGGCGCCGTACACCTCGGGCTGGCGGGTGCCCAGCAGGTTGAGGTTGGGGCCGTTGAGCAGGAGCAGTCGGCGAGCGGTCACGTCAGTACGGTACCGACGCCGCTGCGCTGGGCGGCAAGGCGGACCGGTGCGTTGTCGGTGCCGTACCCGTCGTAACCGTCGACCCGCTGTAAGAACTCGAAGAACACCGTGCCGACGGTACGTGTGTAGACGTGGATGAAACTGCCCGCGCCGGCCCGGTCGTAGAGCAGGTTCAGCTCGCGCAGTTCGGCGACCACAGCATCGTCGAGGCCGAACCGACCCGACAAATAGTCGTAATAGTTGTCCGGTACCCGCAGGAAGGGCAGTCCGTTGGCGGCCGCCGCGCGGGCCAGTGCGACCACATCGGTGCAGGCGAATGCGACGTGCTGAGGCAGGTCGGCTCCGTCGAGGATGTGTGGCGCGACGTTGAGCGGCAGCCGCACCGAACAGTCCGCGTTGCGCATGACCTGGCTGCGGACCAGACCGCTCGGACCGGGCACCTCGGCGGGAGCGTCGGCGGACAGGCCGAACACGCTGGTGAGGAACAGGACGGCGTCTTCGGCGGTCTGCCACGGCTGAGAGAGGTTGACGTGGTCGATCGCCCGGACGGGCGTCGGCACCTGGTCGATGCCGCCGCCGAATTCGGCCGCCCAGGCGGGCTCCGCGGTGTCGGCGGAGGTCCAGAAGAACGCGGTGCCGTCGGGGGCCACCGCGGCACCCAGCGGTTGTTCGGTGGCGTACGTGCGCCGGTACGCGACCGGAGCCATCAGCTCGGCAGCCCGGGCGCTGGTCGCGCCGGCGTCGGGCACCTGCAGCCCGACGGCCGCGACGTGCGGTACCTGATCCCGCGCGTGCTGCTCGTTGAGCACGACGCGCGCCTGCCCTGCCGACCACAGCGACACCGGCTTGCTGCGGTGGCGCCCGCGCGGGGTGAAGCCGAGCTGGCCCAGCATCACCTCTACCTCGCTGGTGTCCTCGGCCTTGATCTCGACAAAGTCGAAACCGGTGGGTGGCTTGGCCTCGGTCAACACGTGGGTGACGCTGTCGGCGAGCCACAACAGCGACCGCAGCGCGTGGACCGCGGTGTGGCCGGGATCGGTCTGCCGGAACGTGTCGTTGAAGACCTCCAAGGACAGCGGCCCGCCGTATCCGGCAGCCAGCGTGTGCCGGACGAAGGCGGGCAGGTCGAAAGACCCCTCACCGGGGAACAGCCGGTGATGCCGACTCCACGACAGGACGTCCATGGTGAGGGCGGGGGCATCGGCCAACTGCAGGTAGAAGATCTTCTCCCCGTCGATGTCCTCGATGGCGGCCGGGTCGTGCCCGCGCGAGAGCACATGGAAACTGTCAAGGCACACACCGACATTCGGGTGGTCGGCGAGTTCGACGATGCGCCACGCGCGGCGATAGTCGTCGACGAACCGACCCCAGGCCAGCGCCTCGAACGCGATGCGGATGCCGTAGCCGGCCGCGACATCACCGATACGGCGCAACTGGTCCGCCGAGACCTCGTCGGAGTCGACGGTGGCGGTCGCGACGTTGCTGCAGACCAGAACGGTGTCGATGCCGAGCCGCTGCGCGGTGGCAAACGTCGCGGCAGCACGTCGCAGATTGTCGGTGAACGTCGCCTCGTCGACGCCTTCGAGGTCACGCAGCGGTTGGTAGAGGTCCAGGCTCAGCCCCAGCCTGCGGGCCAGGTGGCGGATCTCCTCCGGCGAGTGGTCGCTGGCGATCAGATCGGGTTCGAAGATCTCGACGCCGTCGAAACCCGCGGCGGCGCAGGCGTGCAGCTTCTCGACCAGCGAGCCGGACAGCGAGACCGTGGCGATCGACATCCTCATGGCGTCGTAATGTACCAATTAGTTCATTAGGGCGGAAGAGGGCGCCGGGAAGTCACCGGCTGCCCAGTAAGCTCACCGGTCATGGCCGCCAAGCCCAAAGCCGAGCTGCAACGCGATGCCGAGCGCACGCGCGCGGAGCTGCTCGAGGTGGCCACCGAGGTGTTCGCCGAATCTGGCTATTCGGGCGCCCGCGTCGACGAGATCGCCGAACGCACCCGGACCACCAAGCGGATGATCTACTACTACTTCGGCGGCAAAGAGCAGCTCTACCTGGCCGTTCTGGAGAACGCCTACCGCGGCATCCGCGAGGCCGAACAGAAGCTTCGGGTCGATCACGACAATCCGGTGGTGGCGATCCGCCGGCTGGCAGAGGTGACATTCGACCACCACATCGCCCACGACGCTTTCATCCGACTGGTGTCGATCGAGAACATCCACCGCGGCGAGTTCATTCGGCAGCTGCGTGAGCTGCCCGAACTCTCCGCCCCCGCCACCTCCCTGCTCGACGGGATCCTGCGCGACGGCCGCGCCGCCGGCATGTTCCGCGATGACGTCGACGCCCTCGACGTGCACCTGGTGATCAGCTCCTACTGCGTATTCCAGGTGGCCAACCGCTACACCTTCGGCTACCTGTTCGGCACCGACCTCACCGAGACGTCGCGTCGGGCCCACCTGCGTCGCATGCTCGGCGACGTGGTGGTCGGCTGGCTCACCAGCCAGGCCTGACCCCCTCGATCGGAGATCCACCTCACAGTGCGCCCTTGACGCGACGGGCGTCACAGTGCTCTACTTTCCGAACGAACCAGTTAGTACATTAAGGATCGAGGGAGCATGACACAGCGACAGCCCTACTTGGCGGGCCTCATCGGCACCGGCGTCGGCCCCTCGCTGACACCCGCACTGCACATGGCCGAAGGCCGAGCGCAGGGGCTGGAATACGTCTACCGCACCTTGGACCTCAACGTTCTCGGGCTCTCCCCCGAGCAGGTCGGCGAGATCCTCACGTGGAGCCGCAGGCTCGGCTACGACGGTCTGAACATCACCCATCCCTGCAAGCAACTCGTCGTCGACCACCTGGACGACATCGACGACACCGCCCGCACCCTCGGCGCGGTCAACACCGTCGTGTTCCGCGAGGGCCGGGCCGTCGGCTACAACACCGACACCACGGGTTTCGCGCACGGTTTCGCCGAAGGGCTACCCGATGCTGCCACCGCATCGGTGACCCTGGTGGGCGCAGGCGGCGCGGGCACCGCGGTCGCCGACGCCCTGATGCGCCTGGGCACCGCCCACTTGAGCATCGTCGATCTCGACGTCGACCGGGCTTCGGCACTCGCCCGTGAACTCGCCGACCGGCACCCGGACGCGCGCGTCGAGGCCTCGTCGTTCGACAAGCTCTCGGTCCTGCTACCCAACACGGACGGCCTCGTGCACGCCACCCCGACCGGCATGGCCGAACACCCCGGCGTGGCCTTCGACACCGCCCTGCTGCATTCCGGCATGTGGGTCGCCGACATCGTGTACCGCCCGTTGGACACCGCCCTGCTCCAGGCCGCGCGCGCCGCCGGTTGCCGCACCCTCGACGGCGGTCACATGGCGGTCTACCAGGCCGTTGACGCGTTCGCCCTGATCACCGGCGTCGCCCCGGACGCTGCCCGGATGTCCGCCCATTTCCGCGATCTTGTCTCGTAAACCAGCCCGGCCCAGCACAATTCGACCTGAGGAACATGCCATGACCACAACCGCCCCGCAGTCTGCGGACGCCACGACCGGCCGTACCCCACGACGCGCCGCGCTGGCCAGCTTCATGGGCAGCGCCGTCGAGTACTACGACTTCTTCCTGTTCGGCTCGGCCGCCGCGCTGATCTTCCCGCACGTGTTCTTCCCGTCCGGCGACAAGGCGGCACTGGTCATGTCGTTCGCCACCTTCGGATTCGCCTACGTCGCCCGCCCCATCGGTGCATTCATACTGGGCCATTTCGGTGACCGGGTCGGCCGCCAGCGGGTCCTGATGTTCACGCTCGTGCTGATGGGCCTGTCGACTTTCCTGATCGGCTGTCTGCCGACCTTCGACACCATCGGCTGGGCCGCGCCGGCACTGCTGGTGATCTGCCGTCTGATGCAAGGGTTTTCAGCGGCCGGCGAGCAGGCCGGAGCCAGCTCACTGACCCTCGAGCACTCCCCCGACGATCAGCGTGCGTACTACACGTCGTGGACCCTGACCGGAACCCAGGGTGGTCTCATCCTCGCCTCGCTGATCCTCATCCCGTTCGTCTCGCTGCCCGATGAGGCCAAGTACGGCTGGGGCTGGCGGGTGCCGTTCTGGATGAGCGCCGTAGTGGTCGTCGTTGCCTACTTCATCCGCCGTCGCCTGCACGAAACACCGCAATTCACCGAGGCGAAGGCCGCGGGCACCATCGCCCGGATGCCGCTGATCCCGTTGCTGCGCAACCACTGGGCCGACGTACTGCGAGTCATCTTCTGCGCGTTCATCGCCGCGGTTTCGACAGTGTTCGGCAACCTGGCCATCGCCTACGGCAAAGAGGTGGGTCTGCCCGCCGACATCACGCTGTGGCTCGTGGTGGCGGCCAACGTGGTCGCGCTGGGCACCCAGCCCCTGTTCGGCAAGCTGGCCGACCGGATCGGGCGCAAACCGGTGTTCATCTACGGAGCGCTGTCTTCGGCGGTGATGATGCCCTTCTACATGTTGTCCATGAGCGGCGGCAACCAGGCACTCATCTTCGCGCTGGCGGTCGCGACCTTCTCGTTCGGCTACGCCGCGGCCAACGCCGTCTGGCCGTCGTTCTACGGCGAGATGTTCTCCACCCAGGTCCGCTTCTCCGGCGTGGCGATCGGCACCCAATTAGGTTTCCTGGTGGCAGGTTTCGCGCCGTCGATCGTCACCGCGCTGGGTGGCGTGCGCGACGGCGGCTGGGTGGTGATCAGCATCTTCACCGCAGTTGTCTGCCTGATCGCCGCGGGCGCCGCCATGACCGCCCGCGAGACCCGAGGGGTGCCCACGGAACTGCTCGGCATCCGCCCGACCGCCGACAAGACTGTCGCGCAGTGAGATTGAAAGAAGCCGCCGTGAAGATCATCGACACCAATCCCGACAGCGCCTCGGCAAGCCAGGCCGAGATCAACGCCGAGATGGCCGCCATCGAAACCGGTTATCTGCAGTCCGGCATCGAGGAAACCCAGCCGCGGCTGGACTACGCACCGTACCGCAGCAGCCTGCTGCGTCACCCCACCAAGGATCTGCACCACGCCGATCCCGAGACCCTCGAGCTCAGCGGTCCGGTATTCGGCGCACGCGATGTGCACCCACTTGAATCCGATCTGACCATTGCACACCATGGTGACCCGATCGGCGAGCGCATCGTCGTCACCGGACGCATCGTCGACGGAGACGGCAGGCCGGTGCGCCGCCAACTCGTCGAAATCTGGCAGGCCAACGCGGCGGGACGCTACATCCACAAGCGCGACCAGCATCGGGCACCCGTGGACCCCAACTTCACCGGCGTCGGACGCTGCCTCACCGACAATGACGGCACCTACCGGTTCACCACGATCAAACCCGGACCGTACCCGTGGAAGAATCACCACAACGCATGGCGGCCGGCGCACATTCACTTCTCCTTGTTCGGCACGGATTTCACGCAGCGGATGATCACGCAGATGTACTTCCCCGGCGACCCGCTGTTCGCACTGGACCCGATCTACCAGTCGATCACCGACGCCAAGGTCCGCGACCGGCTCGTCGCCGCGTATGACCACGACGTCACCACGCACGAGTGGTGCACCGGCTACCGCTGGGACATCGTCCTGACCGGTTCGCAGCGTACGCATTTCGAGGAGGACCACTGATGGCGGCCACACCCCAGGCCCCCCTGTTGACGGCGACTCCGGGCCAGACCATCGGCCCCTTCTACGGCTACGCGCTGCCGTTCGAACGCGGCAACGAGCTTGTCCCCCCGGGCATCCCGGGGGCCATCCGGTTCCACGGCACGGTCACCGACGGTGACGGCAGACCCGTGCCCGACGTCATGCTGGAGATTTGGCAGGCCGACGCCGATGGCAATGTCGCACACACCGCGGGTTCGCTTCGCCGCGACGGCTGGACATTCACCGGGTTCGGGCGGGTGGCCACCGACGACGAAGGTCACTTCGGTTTCAGCACAGTCGAACCCGGCGCCACCGATCCGGGCCGTGCCCCGTTCATCGCCGTCACCGTGTTCGGGCGCGGCTTGCTTAACCGGCTCTTCACCCGCGCCTACGTACCCGGTCCGGATTGCGCCGCCGAGCCGCTGCTGGCCGGCCTGCCCGCGGATCGCAGGCAGACGTTGATCGCCGAGCGCGACGCGCAGGGCCTGCGCTTCGACATCCGGCTGCAGGGTCGCGACGAGACGGTCTTCCTGCGGTACCCGGGCCAGTGACCGACCTGTTCTGGCCCGGGGACCATCGAGCCGGCCCCGTGATGAGCGAGGCGGCACTCCTCGGCGCGCTGGTGGCGGCCGAAAATGCCTGGCTGGCAACGCTTGTCGCGGCAGGCGTGGCACCTTGGGCAGCGGCCACAGAACTCGGCACACTGGTCGGGCGGGCGGACCTGGAAGAGATCGCCGCGGGCGCCGAACGTGACGGCAACCCTGTCACCGGCTTGGTGGCCTTGTTGCGATCCCGGGCGTGTGTCGAGACGGCACGGTGGCTGCACCGCGGACTGACCAGTCAGGATGTGCTCGATACCGCGCTGATGCTCTGTCTGCGCGACGCCTTGGCCGCGGTGCGCCGCGACCTCACCACGCAGGTGCGCCTACTGGTCGAGCTGATCGAAACTCATCGAGCCGCACCGATGCTCACCCATACCCTGACCCAGCCGGCATTGCCGGGCACCGCGGGTCGCAAGTTCGCGATCTGGCTCGCCGCCGTGCTCGATGCGGGCGATACGCTCAATGCTGTACCTGCGCCTGCGGTTTCGGCAGGCGGCGCGGCCGGCACCCTGGCCGCGACCACCGAGCTCACCGGATCAGCGCAGACGGCTCTGCAGCTCGCCGAACAATGGGCGGCCGCATTGGGATTGGCGCCGGCGGCACCGTGGCACACCACCCGGTCACCCGTCACCCGGGCCGGTGACGCTCTGGTGGGCTGCTGCGACGCCTGGGGGCACATCGCCAACGACATCGCCGCCGGGATTCGCACCGGCGAGCTGGCCGAGGGCTCCGGGGGCGGGTCGTCGACCATGCCGCACAAGAACAATCCGGTGCTGACAGTGCTACTGCGCCGCGCCGCTCTCACCGCGCCACCGTTGGGCGCGACGTTGCACTCCGCATCAGCAGCGAGCGTCGACGAACGCGCCGACGGCGGCTGGCACGCCGAATGGGCCACACTGGCCATCTTGGCCCGTCGCACCGTGGTGGCCGGGTCACAGGCCACCGAGCTGCTGACCGATCTGCGGTTCGACCCTGCGTCCGCCGCCGCCAATCAAGCGGCGGCACAGGGTATTTACGACGAGCAACAGGCCATGAGCACGTTGGCCGGGAAACCGCCGGCCCCGGACTATCTGGGTGCCACCGAGGCACTCGTGGACATCGCGGTACAGCGAGCCCACCAGTATCTGAAGGAGACGTCATGAGCACCTACGACGACGGTATGGCGGTGCGCCGCGCGGTGCTCGGCGACGCGCACGTCGACCGCGCCACCGCCGCCGTCACGGAGTTCACCGCTGACTTCCAGGATCTGATCACCCGCTATGCCTGGGGCGAGATCTGGACTCGTCCGGGGCTGGACCGGCGCAGCCGCTCGCTGATCACACTCACCGCAATGGTCGCTCGCGCCCACCACGACGAACTGGCGATGCACGTCCGTGCCGCACGGCGCAATGGCGTCACCGTGGAGGAGATCAAAGAGCTGCTGCTGCAGACGGCGATCTACTGCAGTGTCCCCGACGCCAACACCGCGTTCCGGATCGCGAGCCATGTGCTCGCCGAGGACGGCGAAATCTGACCGACGTAAGGTGAGCCGCATGCGTATCGCCGTGACCGTCGGGGTCGTAGCTACCGCCGCCGCGTTGGCACTGGCGCCAACCGCGGCCGCCGACAGTGAGGGCGCGCTGGCCGACGGTCAGGTGCTGACCGCCTTCGACACGCAGGACCCCGCGATCGGGCGCCTGGACCCCCAGCTGCTGGCCGCCATCCAGCACGCCACCACCGCCGCTGCGGCCGACGGCGTGACCATGACGATCAACTCGGGATGGCGGTCCCCGGAATTCCAACAACGGTTGCTGGAGCAGGCGGTACAGACCTACGGCAGCATGGCCGCCGCGCGCCAGTACGTGCAGACGCCGGAGCAGTCCAAGCACGTCATGGGCCAAGCGGTCGACGTGGGCGGCCCGGGCGCCGATCAATGGCTGATCGCCAACGGCGCGCGGTTCGGACTGTGCCGGATCTACGCCAACGAGTTGTGGCATTTCGAGCTGGCCGCCGACCCGTCCGGCACCTGTCCTCCGTTGCTCCCCAACGCGGCGGGCTGACAACACCGATAGGCTCATGCCCCGTGCGCGCCGTGCTGATCGTGAACCCGAACGCGACGTCGACCACTCCTGCGGGGCGTGACCTTCTGGCCCACGCCCTGGAAAGCCGGGTGAAGCTGACCGTCGTCCACACCGACCACCGCGGCCATGCCATCGAGATCGCGCGCGATGCCACCCGCGACGGCGTCGACGTCCTCATCGTCCACGGCGGCGACGGCACGGTGAACGAGGTCGTCAACGGCATTCTCGGGCACTCCGGTGGCCGCCCGGACGCTGACGCCGCACCTGCGGTCGCAGTCGTTCCCGGTGGCTCCGCCAACGTCTTCGCCCGGGCTCTCGGCATCAGCCCGGACCCGATCGAAGCCACCAATCAGCTCGTCGACCTGCTCAGCGATTACCGGCGCGGCGGCAAGTGGCGCCGGATCGGGCTGATGGACTGCGGTGAACGCTGGGCGGTGTTCACCGCGGGGATGGGAGTCGACGGGGCGGTCGTCGCCGCCGTGGAGGCGCAGCGCGCCAAAGGCCGCAAGGTGACCGCATCCCGCTACATCCGCGTGGCGGTGCGGGAAGTGCTGGCCAGTGCCCGCCGAGATCCGACGATGACGTTGCACCTGCCCGGCGCCGAGCCTGTCCCCGGCGTGCATTTCGTGTTCGTGTCCAATTCGAGCCCGTGGACCTACGCCAACAGCCGCCCGGTGTGGACCAACCCCGACACCACGTTCGAGACCGGGCTGGGTGTGTTCGCGACGACCAGCATGAACGTGTGGGCCAACCTGAAGCTCGTGCGGCAGATGGTGTCCCGCAAGCCACGGATCGCCGGCAAGCACCTGATCCGTAACGACGACGTGACAAGCGTGACAGTGACGAGCGACACGCCGGTTGCGTGTCAGATCGACGGAGATTACGCCGGACTGCGCGAAACTATGACGTTCACAGCCGTCCCAGAGGCCCTCGGGGTTGTCGCGCCACCGGCAAAAACCTCTTGACCTGCGATTACTGAGCCGCTACCGTCGTTTTAAGGCGCAGGTGAGTTGAGCCTAGTACAACCGAGTAAGGGTTCTGGTAACAGGTCGGGCAAGTGACATTGCGCACTTGTTAACTCGCGAGTATTGACATCTGTTCAGCCTGTGAAAGCATCGGATGCAACAGTGCAGAAACATTTCGTATGCACGCGTTAACAGCCGAAGAAAAAGCTCGTGCGCTCTGCTGCGCACACATACATATCTGACAAGGAGTTAGACCAATGGATTGGCGCCACAAGGCTGTCTGTCGCGACGAGGATCCGGAGCTGTTCTTCCCGGTCGGAAACAGCGGACCGGCGCTCGCGCAGATCGCTGACGCGAAGCTTGTGTGCAACCGTTGCCCGGTGACCACCGAGTGCCTCAGCTGGGCATTGGAATCCGGCCAGGACGCAGGCGTCTGGGGTGGCATGAGCGAGGACGAGCGTCGTGCGCTGAAGCGTCGCAACGCCCGCACCAAGGCGCGTACCAGCGTGTAACCCTCGCCTGTCCCGACAGGTTGCTACGGCCTCGACGAAATTCGTCGGGGCCGTAACTCTTTTTTGACGAATTCGGTAGCAAATTGCGTTACGACAATCACATTGCGAATCGAAACGAATCTGTGCATTCGGCTGAGCCGGCGTCGTTACTGAATGCCCCGTGCGCGTCGTCCGATCGGCACCCGCAGCACCACGTCGGTGCCGCCATCGGGCGCGTCGTGCATCCCCAGTGATCCGTCCAGCTCTGCCGAGACCAGCGTCCGCACGATCTGCAGGCCGAGCCGGTCGGACTTCTCCAGGCTGAACCCCGCGGGCAGGCCGCGGCCGTCGTCGTGCACCACCACGTCGAGCCAGCGCGCCGATCGCTCCGAGCGGATGGTCACGCACCCGTGCGGGGCCTTGACGTCGAAGGCGTGCTCGATGGCGTTCTGGACCAGTTCGGTGATGACCATGACCAGCGCGGTGGCGCGGTCGGCGTCCAGCACGCCCAGATCCCCCACCCGGTTGATCCGGATCGGGGTGTCCACCGATGCCACGTCATTCATGATCGGCAGGATCCGGTCCACCACCTCGTCGAGGTTGACCTCTTCGTCGACCGACATCGACAGTGCGTCGTGCACCAGCGCGATCGAGGTCACCCGGCGCACCGATTCGATCAGCGCCTCACGAGCCTCGACGTTGTTGGTGCGCCGAGCCTGCAGCCTCAGCAGCGCCGCGACGGTCTGCAGATTGTTCTTCACCCGGTGGTGGATCTCCCGGATGGTGGCATCCTTGCTCAGCAGTGCCCGGTCGCGGCGCTTCACCTCGGTGACGTCACGGATCAGCACAGCGGCCCCCACGGCTTTCCCGTGCACCACCAACGGCAGGGTGCGCAGCAGCACCGCCGCACCGCCCGCGTCGACCTCCATGCGCATGCTGGAGCCGCCTGCGAGCGAATCCCGCACATGGTTGGCCAGTTCCTGGGCCTCGAACGGATCCGAGATGAGCGGGCGGGTGGTGGCGACGAGGTTGTGCCCGTCGAGTTCGGAGGCCAGACCCATCCGGTGATAGGCCGAGATGGCGTTGGGACTGGCGTAGACCACATCACCGACTTCATCGAGCCGGATGAACCCGTCGCCCGCCCGCGGGCTGGACCGCGACATCGCCAGGTCACCCACGTTGGGGAAGGTGCCTTCGGCCAACATGTGCAGCAAGTCGCTCGCGCAGTTCAGATACGCACCCTCCAGCGGGCTCGCGAGCCGCCGGGCAGCCAGCGCGGTCTGATGGGTCAGCACCGCGACCACCCGGTCTCGGTGCCGAACCGGGACCGCCTCGACATTGAGCCCTGGCACCTCCTGAAGGTGCTGCTGGCCGTCGGTGCCTGCCGCGATCGCGCCGGACTCGAAGGCCGTGGTGACCACCGGGAGATCATCGGCGGCGGCGAGAGTGCCGACCGAGTCGGCGAGCAGCACCGTCGGCGCCGTGTTAGGCCGCACCTGTGCGACGCACACCAGCACGCCGTCGTCGCGTCGTACCCACATCAGATAGTCGGCGAACGAGAGGTCCGCCAACAGCTGCCACTCACCCACCACCGCGTGCAGGTGGTCGACCGCGCTGCCGGGCAGGATGGTGTGCTCGGCCAGCAAGTCACCGAGAGTGGACATCAACCAACCTTGGTGCGAGAAGCAAGAGCGCCCAGTGTCAGTCGATCACCGCGATCAGATCGCCGGCCTGGATCACGTCGCCCTCGGCCACGTTGACCTTCGTCACGGTGCCCGCGACCTCGGCGAGGACGGGGATTTCCATCTTCATCGACTCGAGCAGCACCAGAGTGTCACCCTCACCGATCTGGTCGCCCTCGTGGACCACGACCTCGAGCACACTGGCCACGATCTCAGCGCGAACGTCCTCGGCCATTCTTCACCCCACTCACTCTGGCTGCTGTCTGTATCTCGGGCTATATCGAACCACAAGACCGGGTGGACGGTGCTGTAGCCAGGCCGTGAGACACTGGGGAGCAAGCTCTCGAACATCTGGAGGAACATCATGGCCAAGCGTGGCCGCAAGAAGCGCGATCGTAAGCATTCACAGGCGAACCACGGCAAGCGTCCCAACGCCGGTTCGAAGTCAGTGCGCTGACCGCGTCAACCGCGATCTGAAGGCCGGGCAATCGCCCGGCCTTCATGCATTAATTGGCCTTGTCCAGGCCTTTCGCCGATCAGCCCCGGATGATCGTGGTGCGGCTGATCTCGATGCGCAGCCGCTCGCGCAGGCTATCCGGCGCCTTCTCACCGCTGCACCGAGTGGCGATCAGCCGCTTCACCCGCTCCTCGACGCCGTAGTGGCGCAGGCAGGCCGGGCATTCTTCGAGATGATGCTTGAGCTTGTCACGGCTTTCCGGGGTGCACTCACCGTCCAGGAGCGTCCATACCTCGGCGATGACCGCCGCGCATTCGGGATGCTCGGGGTCGATGGGTCCGATCGGAGGCGTCCAGCGCTCGTTCTCGTCGAAGTCGCTCATGACGTCACTCCCTCCGGTGCGCCAAGCTGCTCACCTCGGATGAAGCCGCGATCGCGGGCCACATCGGCCAGCAGATCGCGCAGTTGCTTGCGACCGCGGTGTAGCCGGGACATCACGGTCCCGATCGGCGTATCCATAATCTCGGCGATCTCCTTGTAGGGGAATCCCTCGACGTCGGCGTAGTACACCGCCATCCTGAACTCCTCGGGCAGTGCCTGCAACGCAGCCTTGATCTCCGTGTCGGGCAGCGCCTCGAGTGCTTCGACCTCCGCTGAACGCAGGCCGGTCGAGGAATGCTCGGCGTTGGACGCCAGCTGCCAATCGGTGATCTCATCCGTCGGATACTCCGACGGCTGCCGCTGTTTCTTGCGGTAGCTGTTGATGTAGGTGTTGGTCAGGATGCGATACAGCCACGCCTTGAGGTTCGTGCCCTCGCGGAACGACCGGAAGCCGGCATAGGCCTTGACCATGGTTTCCTGCAGCAGGTCCTCGGCGTCGGCCGGGTTGCGCGTCATGCGCAGCGCACCACCGTAGAGCTGGTCCAAAAGCGGAATGGCATCCCGCTCGAACCGTGCGGTGAGCTCCGCATCTGTTTCCTGCGGCTCGGACATAGCCCGCTCGTCGACGTCAGTCATGGTGCGGAACACCGTCCCTTCTGTCGCGGCGCCGCCGAACTGCCCGATGTCAATCGGACGTTCAAGGCACACGGTTGGCACCAAAAATCCCCTTCCGATCCTAGAGCGTGCTACCGACAGGTAGCTCCGGTGTGCACCCTGGCCACCGAAGCTGCATGCAACAACAGCACACAGGGCGCGCTGTGTTCCCGGGCGGTTTTGGGCCAATTTCGGGCTAACCTGGCCCGGTGGCACGCGCAGCGACCCCGGCCATCGCGGCTCTCGTCGCGGCGGGCATCGATCACGAAGTGGTGCAATACCACCACGACCCCCGCAATGAATCGTTCGGCGCAGAGGCCGTGGCCGAGCTCGCGGCGGCAGGAGTGATCGCCGAGCAGGTGTTCAAAACCCTCGTCATAGCCCTGCCCAAGGGCCTGGCGGTGGCCGTCGTGCCGGTGCCGGCCAAGCTGTCGCTGAAGGCGGCGGCCGCTGCCCTGGGGGTGCCGAAAGCCGAGATGGCCGATCCGGCCGCAGCCCAGCGTTCGTCGGGGTACGTGCTCGGCGGCATATCGCCGTTGGGTCAGCGCAAACCGCTGCCGACCGTCGTGGACGCCTCGGCGCTGAACTTCGAGCGGGTGCTGTGCAGTGCGGGCAAGCGCGGCTGGGATGTGTCGCTGGCACCGGCCGACCTGATCCGCGCCACCGACGCGGTGACGGCCGACATCACCGCCTAGTTGATGTCGGAGGGGTGATGCGCCAGCGGCGTCACATGGATGTCCATGTAGGGGAACAGCGGTAGGCCAGAGATCAACGTGTGCAGCTCGTCGTTGGACTCGACGTCGAAGATCGAGAAGTTCGAGTACTCACCGACGATCCGCCAGATGTGCGGCCACTTGCCGGACCGCTGCAGCTGCTGCGAGTAGGCCTTCTCCCGCGCGACGGTGTGTGCGACCACGTCGGGATCCATGTCGTGGGGGATGCGGACGTCCATCCGGACGTGAAACAGCATCAGGCACCCGCCGGATCGAGCACGAACCCGTACTGCACACGCTCGCTGCCGTCGGGCTGAGCCACCGGGGCCAGCATCAGCTCGGGCTTGACCGCGTCGGCGATGTCGTCGCCGTTGTGCGGATCACCCGGGAAGTACAGCTGCGCGGTGAGCAATTCGTGCCCGGGCGCGGAGACCTTGACGTGCAGATGCGCCGGGCGCCAGGCGTGCCAGCCGGCCGCCGCGATGAGCTTGCCGCACGAGCCGTCGGTGGGGATCTGGTAGGGCGCGGGCCGGATGGTGGTGATGCGGAATCGGCCGTCGGCCCCGGCGGAGATGCTGCCGCGCAGGTTCCATTGCGGGATGCCGGGGGCGAACTGCGAGTAGAACCCGTCGGAGTCGGCATGCCACAGTTCCACCTTGCCCGCCAACGGTTTTCCGTCGGTTGAGGTGATCTGCCCCTCCCAGACCAGCGGCGTGCCCGCCTCGCCGTCGCGCATCGGCAACGTCGCGTCGGCGCCCAGTTCCGGCGCGTCGGGAACGTAGTACGGGCCCTCGATGCTGCCCTTGTTGCCGTGCCGGTGCGACGTCGCCACGTCCTCGACGACGTGCTCGACCCAGACGTCGAGGAACAGCGGCCACTCCCCGTCCTGGCCGACGCCGATGAGCCACGCCTTGAGTGCGTTGTACTCGTCGTAGCTGACCCGGTGGCGGCGGATGGTCGCGTGCACGGCGTCGAGGACTTCGCGGGCCAGCATGTCGACTCGCTCTGCCGGGACGTCACGCACCGCCTCGAACGGTGACTTGTCGGTGTGGAACCGCTCGGTGGCCGAGGCTCCGGACGCGGCGGCCGAGGCCTTCTCGGTGGTGGTCATGGTCAATTCCCTTCTGTTTCGAGTGATTTGTGGAGTTTCAGCCGTGCTGAGGACGGTTGAAACTCCACAAGTCACAGGTCGGTGCGGTAGGTGGCGAGCTTGTCGGGGTCGATGTCGATGCCGAGCCCCGCTCCGGGCCGGCGGTGCAGGTACCCGTCACTGATCTGCAGCGGCTCGGTCAGCAGGTCGTCGCTCATGTCGAGGAAGTTCGACAGCTCGCCGGCGTAGCGGGTGGTCAGCGGGGACGCCGCACCGAACGCCACGGCACACGCCGTGCCGATCTGACCGTCGATCTGGTTGCCCATCACCACGTCCACGCCGAGCCCTTCGGCGAGGTGCAGCACGCGGGCCGAGCCGGTGAAGCCCGTGCGTGCGGTCTTGATGCTGACCGCGGTCGCCGCGCCGGCGAGCACCTCACGGGTCACGTCGGCCGGGGTCGGCACGGATTCGTCGGCGATGAACGGCACGCCGAGCTTCCCGACGAGCCAGCGTCGCCCGAGCACGTCGTCGGCCGGGCACAGCTCCTCGGCGAACAACAGCCCCAGATCGGCCATCTCGTTCATCGCCCGCAGCGATTCGGCGGCCGACCAGCCGCGGTTGCCGTCGACGTAGAGCTCGACGGTGTCACCGAAGCGCTCGCGCAGCGCCCGCACGACCGCGGTGTCCAGCGAGACCGGCTTACGGCCGACCTTCACCTTGAACGTGGTGATGCCGTACTGCTCGCGCATCCGTTCGGCCTCGGCGACCATGCGGGCCGGCTCGGCGAATCCGAGCATGTGGCTCACGCGCATCCGGTCGGTGTAGCCGCCGAGCAGATCGGTGACAGGCAGGCCGAGGGTGCGCCCGAACGCGTCCCACATGGCCATGTCGACAGCGGCTTTGGCGGTCGGGTTGCCGATCGTGCGGGCCATCCGGGCCGCCGCGACTTCCCGCTCGGTCAGGGCCAGGCCGACGAGCTGCGGCGCGAAGATCCCGTCGATCACCGCGATGATGCCGCGCTGGGTCTCGCCGTAGGTGAAGGGCCGCGGTGGCGCCTCGGCGACGCCGACGACGCCGTCGTCGGTGTGCACCCGCACGAGCACGTGCTCGGCGGCGTGCACCTCGCCGGAGGCGAACTTCAGCGGCTTGCGATACGGCACCCTGAACGGGATTGCTTCGATCTGGGTGATCTTCATCGTTGTCTCCCAACGGAATCGGTGACAAGAGCGGTGGTGAGCAGGTCGAGTACGGCCTGCAGCAGCGGGTTGTCCTCACCGGTACGCCAGGCCAGCGACAGCTCCACGTGCTGTGCGTCGAGCAGGTCGCGGAACACCAGCCCGTCCAGCGGCAGCGCCCGCACCGACTGCGGCACCACCGCGACACCGAGGCCTGCGGCGACCAGTGCGAGCAGCACGGCGGTACCCGGAGCCCGGTGCTCCTGGTGTGGCGCGTAGCCGGCGTCCCGGCAGCTGCGCAACACGGCCGCGTTGACGGCCGAATCGCGGCTGCCATAGACGATGAACGGCTCGTCGCGCAGGTCCGACATGGAGACGACCGGCTCGACGGCGAGCCGGTGGTCCACCGACACCGCCAGGATGAGTGGCTCGACCTCGATGGTGCGCAGCTGCACGTCCGCGCCGACGGCAGGGGGACGCAGGACGCCGAGATCGAGCGCTCCGGCCCGCAGCGCATCGCACTGGTCGGGGGTGAGCATGTCGGCCCGGATCTCCAGTGCGACATCAGGCAGCTCGCGCTTGACCACCCGGGCGATGCGTGGCAGGTGCGAAAACGCCGCCGTCCCAGTCAATCCCAATCGGATCAGCCCGCTGCGTCCGGCGGCGATGCGCCGCACGCCGCGCACCGCGTCGTCGACCCCGCCGAGGATGCGGGCGGCCTCGGTCTGCAGGAACTCCCCCGCCGCGGTCAGTTCGACCTGGCGGGTGGTCCGGTTGAAAAGGGTCACGTCGAGTTCGGCTTCGAGCTGCCGGATCGCGTAGGACAGTGCCGGCTGCGCGACATGCAGCTGGTCGGCGGCTTGCCCGAAGTGGCACGTCTCGGCGACGGCGGCGAAGTAGCGCAGGTGCCGAAGCTCCATGTCCACCTCCTGGGTTCCGGCGCCGCCGCCTGTGACGGGCGACACTGAATCCCAGGCTAAGAGCGCGATCCATACATGACAAGGACACAGTTTCGCGCGATTGATCGTGAGCATTGATCAATCACGCCCCAGGCCAGGACTAGCAATAGGCCTGGTGTGACGGGTACCACGCGGTGGGAAGGTGCCAATATCCGATCTGCTGGAGGGCATCCATGAGCGCACCGACCACCGAGCATCTGCACCGCGTCGAGGCCGTGTTGGCCGACGCCGTCATCGACGATCCGGCCGCTGGTCTGTTCCGCACCAACCGCCGCATCTTCACCGACGAAGACATCTTCGAACTGGAGATGAAGCACATCTTCGAAGGCAACTGGATCTATCTGGCGCATGAGAGCCAGCTGCCCCGCCCCGGCGACTACTTCACCACCTACATCGGCCGCCAGCCCGTGGTCATCACCCGCGACCGCAACGGCGAACTGCACTGTCTCATCAATGCCTGCGCGCACCGCGGCGCGATGATCTGCCGGCGCAAGACCGACAACAGGATGACACTGACATGCCCGTTCCACGGGTGGACGTTCCGCAACGACGGATCTCTGCTGAAGGTCAAGGATCCCGAGGGCGCCGGCTACCCGGACACCTTCGACTCGGGCGGCTCGCACAACATGACGGCAGTGCCGAAATTCGACAGCTACCGGGGCTTTCTGTTCGGCAGCCTCAACCCTGATGTGCTGCCCCTGACCGAGCATCTCGGCGACGCGACGGCGGTGATCGACATGCTCGTCGATCAGTCCCCCGACGGTCTTGAGGTACTGCGCGGATCGTCGACCTACACCTACGACGGCAACTGGAAAGTGCAGGCGGAGAACGGTGCCGACGGCTATCACGTCACCGCGACGCACTGGAACTACGCCGCCACCACCAGCAGGCGAGGCACCGGCGAATCCGCCAACGAGGCCAAGGTGCTCGACGCCGGAGGGTGGGGCAAGTCCGGTGGTGGCTACTGGTCGTTCCCGCACGGGCACCTGTGCCTGTGGACGTGGGCGGCCAACCCGCAGGATCGCCCACTGTGGGATCAGCTCGCGCAGCTCAAGGCGCAGCACGGCGAGGCCAAGGGCGAGTTCATGGTGAAGGGCTCACGCAATCTCTGCCTTTACCCGAATCTGTATCTGATGGACCAGTTTTCGACGCAGATCCGGCATTTCCGCCCCATCGCGCCGGACAAGACCGAGGTCACCATCTACTGCATCGCCCCGAAAGGCGAGAGCGACACCGCCCGGGCCCAGCGGATCCGGCAGTACGAGGACTTCTTCAACGCCTCCGGCATGGCCACCCCGGACGATCTGGAGGAGTTCCGGTCTTGCCAGTTGACCTTCCGCGCGACCGCCGCACCGTGGAACGACATGAGTCGCGGTGCGCAGCACTGGCTTTCCGGCCCCGACCCGCTCGCGGAGTCGCTGGGCATGCACGGTGTGGTGTCGGCGGGGGTCAAGAACGAGGACGAGGGCCTCTACCCCGTCCAGCACGGGTATTGGCTGCAGACCATGCGGGCGGCCGTGGCGCAGGAAAGCGGGAAGTGACATGACCAGCACCGAGCAGGCCGCAAAACTCATCACCCAGAACGCAATCGAACAGTTTCTTTACCGCGAGGCCCGCTACCTCGACGACCGTGAATTCGAGAAGTGGCTGGACTGCTACGCCGACGACGTCGTCTACTGGATGCCGTCGTGGACCGATGACGATCAGCTGGTGACCGATCCGCAACGGGACATCTCGCTCATCTACTACGCCAACAAGGGCGGCCTGGCCGACCGGGTGTTCCGGATCCGCACCGAGCGGTCGTCGGCGACGTCGCTGCCCGAACCGCGCACGAGTCACAACATCAGCAACGTCGAAGTCATCGAACGCCGCGGCGATCTGGTGGACGTCCGATTCAACTGGCACACCATGTATTTCCGCTACAAGACGGTCGACCCGTACTACGGGACCTCCTTCTACACCATCGACTTCTCCGGTGCGCAGCCGTTGATCCGGCGCAAGACCGTCGTGCTCAAGAACGACTACATCCACCACGTGGTGGACGTCTACCACTTCTAGGATCGCCATGAGCTCAATACATTCCGTGGCCCTGGCTTTCGAGGACGGCGTCACGCGGTTCATCACCTGCCGCGACGACCAGACCGTTGCCGACGCGTCCTACCGGCAGCGCATCAACATCCCGCTGGACTGCCGCGACGGGGCCTGCGGCACCTGCAAGGCGCTGTGCGAATCCGGCAGCTACGACGGTGGCAGCTACATCTCCGACGCCCTCTCCGACGACGAGGCCGCCGCCGGCTATGTGCTGCCCTGCTGCATGAAGCCGACCTCGGACCTGGTGCTGCAGATCGCCAGCACCTCCGATGTGGCCAAGACCCAGGCCGCGCACTACACCGGCACATTGGTGGCCCTTGACCGGTTGTCCGACAGCACCATCCGCTTCTCGATCGACATCCCGAACCGCAGCGAGTTGGCGTTCCTGCCGGGGCAGTACGTCAACATCACCGTCCCGGGCAGCGGCGAAACGCGCTCATATTCGTTCGCCAACGCCCCGCACGACAATCGCCTGACGTTCCTGGTGAAACTCAGCCCGGGCGGCCTGATGTCGGACTATCTGGGCCGGCGTGCCGCCGTCGGCGACGAGATCACGTTCAGCGGCCCGCACGGATCGTTCTTCCTGCGGGAGGCGGACCGGCCGGTGCTGATGCTGGCCGGTGGCACCGGACTGGCACCGATCCTGTCGATGCTGCGCACCTTGGCCGCCGCGGGCAGCCACCGCAAGATCCACCTGATCTACGGCGTCAAATCCGACATCGATGTGGTCGAGACCGCCAGCCTGGCCGAAATCGCGGACAGGTTACCGGGTTTCACCTGGGAGCACTGCGTGTCCGACCCGGCCAGCACCGCAGCCAACAAGGGCCGGGTGATGACGCTGATGCGTCCTGAGCAGCTATACCATGGCGACGTCGCGGTATACCTGTGCGGGCCACCGGCGATGGTCGACTCGGTGCGCGGACACATCACCGGATTCGGGATCGACGTGAGCGGATTCTTCTACGAGAAGTTCGCCCTCGCACACGGCGAGAAGCCCACGCCGGCCCGAGACATGCCGCCGGTGTCCGCGAGCGCCGCCACCGAGATCCTGCAGACCGCTCCCGACGCCCGCGCCGTCACCGGCCAGACCATGCTCCCTGCGGCCGAAATACTTGCCGGACAGTGGGTTTCGTCGCAGAATCCGCCCGGACAACTCATCATGCCCGACCCCGGCACGCTCATCGCGTGCGGCGCCCGTGGCATCGCCGGACAGGAGATCTTCGCGACCCGCGAAACCCACTCCGCACCAACAGCACCCGTCACCGACGACGGTTACCAGATCGGCGAGGAGCATCCCGAGGTACACGAGTCCGATGCGCTGTTCGAGGCCAGGCAGGCCCTGGAACTCGGTGCGCTCGAACTCACCCTGGGCCGGCTGTCCAGCAGGCAACTGGCGGGCTACCGGCTGCTCGCCGACGCCACCGTGCCGTACGTGGACGGCGACCATTTCGTCGACGCCGCCCAGTACACCGAGACCAACGCCGCATTCCACGACTACCTCTTCAGTCTGACCGGCAACGAGCATCTGCTGCACGCCTATCAGGCCCTCGGCGTCAAGGGCCGCATGGGCGAGGTGCTGCGCAACGCCACCTGGTGTCACCCGCTGTGCGCGCAGGACCACGTGGACATCGTCACCGCGTTCGAGGCGGGCGACCGCGACGCCGCCCGGGCCCTCATCGTCGCACACGCCGACAGATCCAAGCAGACCATGCGCCGCGCCATGGCCGATGCCGAAACGTCCAGGGCGGCGAAGCAACCGAAGTTCATCACACCTGGACGGTTCGCCGGGAAGGTGGTGGTGGTCACCGGCGCCGCACAGGGCATCGGTGAGCAGACCGCGCGCCGGATCGGCGCCGAAGGCGGCATGCTGGTGCTCGCCGACCGCTCGGAGCTGGTCAAGGAACTGGCCGACGAACTGACCGCCGTGGCGGTGACCGTCGACCTCGAGCATTTTCAGGGCGCTGAATCGCTGGCCCAGCAGGCACTTTCGTCGTTCGGGCGGGTCGACGTGCTGATCAACAATGTCGGCGGGGCCATCAACTTCAAGCCGTTCACCGAGTTCACCGAGGCCGAGATCCGCGCCGAGGTCGACCGCTCGCTGATGACCACGCTGTACGCCTGCCGCGCGGTGCTGCCGGGCATGGTATCCCGCGGTGCGGGCACGATCGTGAACGTGTCCTCCGCGGCCACCCGGGGCATCCACCGCATCCCCTACTCGGCCGCCAAGGGCGGGATCAACGCCATCACCGCATCGCTGGCCATGGAGTACGCCGACGCCGGTATCCGCGTCGTCGCGACCGCGCCCGGCGGTACCCAGGCTCCCCCGCGCCGGATCTCCCGCGGCACACCGGTTCCCGTCAACGACACCGAACAGGCCTGGTTCGACGCCCACATCGAGCAGACCCTCGGCTCGTCACTTCTGCACCGGTACGGAACCCTCGATGAGCAGGCCGCTGCGATCTGCTTCCTGGCCTCCGACGAGGCGTCCTACATCACCGGAACGGTGCTGCCCGTGGCCGGTGGCGATCTGGGGTGAGTCTCACACCACGCGGAAGTACGGAATCGCTTCTGCCGCTTCGCCATCACCGAGCAGCTCGAACGCGACGGTGACACGCGCGCCGTAAAGATCGGCGTCCGGATCAGCCTCGGGGAACGAGGTCCACCACCACGGGCCCTCGTCGAGTTCGACGATGCCGACCGGCAGCCGGCCGGCCCCGCGCTGATGCACCACGGCCCAGCTGACCACCGTTCCGGTACCGGCGGCGGGCACGTACTCGTAGCGGCCCGGCTCGATGGTCACGTCGAACTGCGGTGAGAGCAGCTCGCCGGTGTGGGTGTCCCTGACGATCAGGAATTCGCCGCGCTTGGTGGCGTCGAGGAACGCGGCAGTCGCATCGTCGCGCGCAATGGCGAACGCAGGCATGGGAAGTCCCTTCTAGTTGTCCGTGCCGAGGACCAGCGTCGAGTGGTAATCGAGGATGCCGCCGTTGCCGGATACCAGCACCCGGTCGTGGTCGGCGACCTGGCGCGGCCCGCCCTGGCCGCGGGCCTGGACCACGGCCTCGTGCAGCGGGGTCATGCCCCACATGTAGAAGGCGCTCAGTTCGCCACCGCCGGTGTTGAACTTGAGTTTGCCGGTGGGCCCGATCATCCCCGGCTCGGCCATCGCCGGGCCGCCCTCCCCCTTCGGGAAGAAGCCGTAGTCCTCCAGTGTGACCAGCGCGGTGAACGTGTAGCAGTCGTAGATCTGCGCGACACCGATCTCGTCGAGCGTGGTGTCGGCCATGGCCAGCGCGCGGGGACCGGATTGGGCTGCGCCGCTGACCAATCCGAAGTCGTCGTTGCGCACCCCGGTACGGCCCGGGTGGGCTTGTGCCCAGCCAAGCACCCGTACCGGCGGCTGCCGCAGCGCCCGGGCCCGGTCCAGCGACGTGACGATGATCGCCACACCGCCATTGCTCACCAGACAGCAGTCGTACAGGTGGAACGGCTCGGCGATGTAGCGGCTGGCGTGGTACTCCGGCAGCGTCAGCGGGGTGCCGTAGAAGTGTGCGCCCGGATTGAGTTGCGCCCAATCTCGTTGCGCAACCGCGATATGGCCCAGGTGATCGGACTTGGTGCCGTACTTCTTCATGTGTCTGCGGGCCGCCAGCGCGTACATGGTGGTCGGCGACGTGATGCCGTTGGAGGCGGTGATACCGCCCCAGCCTCGGGGTACCGACCGGGCTGCGACATAAGCGGCGGAGGCGCTGGAGGATTCCTTGAGCGGATTGTCGGCCCACACCACCGCGATGGTGTCGGCCATGCCCGATTGCACCGCCATCGACGCGTACTGGACCATCTGGCCCGCGGTCGACCCGAATCCCTGCATGGCCGTGAGCAGTTTGAGATCCACCAGGCCGAGAGCACCCTGCAGATCGATGCCGACACCGGCCTTGATGCCGCCCGACACGATGAGACCGTCGATGTCGGAGAGCTGCAGACCGGCGTCGGCAGCCGCCAATCGGACCGCCTGCGCCGCGAACTGACGCGCGGACCGGCCGTACACCTTGCCCTGTTCGGTGATGCCGAGTCCCGCGATGGCCTGCGTGATGTCAGTCATGGATGCTCCTCGCTCGCTGCCACCCCACTTTCGCCCGTGCCGTCCACGCTTGTAAACGACCGACCCGCTCACCGGGGCATGTTCGGAACGGAAACCTGCCGGTGTCGCGATGCGTGATTTACACCACGGGGCAGGCACGGTTGCATGGACATCGACACCGACAGAGAGGTTCCGGCATGACGATCAGCGTTGCCGAGCGCGCGGAGTTGCGCGCCGCGGTCCGCGACCTGCTGCACAGTCGATGCACCGAGGCCGACGTGCGCCGCGTGATGGCCTCGGCCGACGGCTTCGACCGCGACCTGTGGCGACGCCTCGCCGAGCAGGGCGTGGCCGGCATGGTCATCGAGCCGGCGTACGGCGGGGTGGGGCTCGGTGCGCTCGACGTCGAGGCAGTCGCCGAGGAGACCGGCGCCGCACTGCTGCCCGCGCCGTTTGTGTCCAGCGCGGTGCTGACGACCGCGCTGATCGCCGCGGCGGGCACCGAAGAGGACAAGCGCCGTCTGCTGCCCCACCTGGCCGACGGCACGAGCATCGGCACCGCGGCGGTGACCGGCAGCCGGGGCACCTGGACACCCGACGGCGTCGACGTACGCGCCGACGGCACCCTGACCGGCAGCGCACACTACGTCGTGTTCGGCCAGATCGCCGACCTCATCCTGGTGATCGCCGAAACCGCCGACGGCCCCGGCATTTTCGAGGTGCAGCCGGATGCTGACGGGTTCACCCGCACCGCGGCAACGGTTTTCGACCCGACGGTGCCACTCTCGACATACACGTTCGACCACACGCCGGCGCAGCGGCTCGGCACCGCGGGATGGGATGCCGTGCAACAGGCACTCGACCTCGCCACGATCGCGCTGGCCGGCGAGCAGGTCGGCGGGGCGCGGCGCATCTTCGACATCACCGTCGACTATCTCAAGACGCGCATCCAGTTCGGCCGTCCCATCGGCAGTTTCCAAGCACTCAAACACATGGCCGCCGACCTGCTGCTCGACGTGGAATCGGCCACCTCCGCCGCCCAGCACGCGGCCACCCAGCACGCCGCGGGCAGCGAAAACGCCGCGGGTGCAATCGCACTCGCCGGCTTCACGTGTGCGGAGGCCTACCGGCACACCGCGATGCAGGCCATCCAGATGCACGGCGGTATCGGCTTCACCTGGGAGCACCCCGCGCACCTGTATCTGCGCCGGGCCCGCACGGGTGTCCCCCTGCTCGGCGGCCCGCGGCTGCACCGCGACCGGTACCTCGCTTCGAAAGGCGCCTGACATGACGGTCCCCACCCCAGAGCAGCTGCGTGCCGAGGTCCGCGACTGGCTGGCCGCCAATTGGCGCGGGCTGCCGAAATCCCCCGATCCGTGGGTGAGCCCGCCCGAACACATCGCGTGGCTGGAACGCGTGCTCGACGCAGGCTACGCGGCACCCACCTACCCGACCGAATGGTTCGGCCGTGGCTACCCCAACGCCCTGGCCGCCGTCATCGAGCAGGAGTTCCGGGCCGTCAAGGCTCCGGGGGCGCGGCAGGACAAGTACAACATCCCCGCCAACACCGTGCTGACGTTCGGCAGCGACGACCTGAAAAGCACTCTGCTGCGCGACTTCCTGACCGAACGCAGCCGCATGTGCCTGCTCTACAGCGAACCCGGCGCGGGTTCGGACCTGGCCGGGGTGCGCACCACCGCGGTGCGCGACGGCGACCGCTGGGTTGTCAACGGCCAGAAGGTGTGGACGTCAGGAGCCAAAACCGCCGATTACGGCCTGCTGATCGCCCGCACCGACTGGGACGTGCCCAAGCACAAGGGGCTGAGCTTCTTCATCATGCCCATGCGCCAACCCGGCATCGAGGTGCGGCCGCTGGTGCAGATCACCGGCGAATCCCACTTCAATGAGGTGTTCATCACCGACGCGTCGGTGCCCGCCACGCATCTGATCGGTGGCGAGGGCAATGGCTGGCGGGTGCTGCAGACCGCACTGGCCTACGAACGCTCCATCATGGGCGACAGGGGCCGTGCGTCACGCAACCGCACCCGCGCCGACGATCTCGTCGAACTGGCCCGCGAGCATCGCCGCCTCGACGATCCGGTGATCCGCGACGAACTGGCGACCGTGCTGTCGCTGCGGGAACTCAACGCGCTCAACAACGCTCGTGCCAAGGCGGCGGCAGCGCAGGGCACGTCGAGCTCGATCATGTCGCTGGGCAAGCTCGCCATGTCGCGCATCCTGCACGCCGAGGCCAAGCTGAAAACCGAGATCATCGGGGCGCAAGCGCTTTTGGCGGGCCCTGACAATCCGGAGGCCGACGACGTCAACTTCCTGACGCTCAACGCCTACTTCACCTCGATCGGTGGCGGCACCGACCAGATCCAGCGCAACATCATCGGCGAACGCGTGCTGGGACTGCCGAAGGAGCCCGAGGTCGACCGGGACATCCCGTTCCGTCAGGCCCGGCGGAGCTGAGCGCCATGGGATATGACCCGCCGCTGTCCGGCGTCCGTGTCCTCGACCTGTCGACCGGTCCGATGACAGCCGTCGGTCGACTGCTGGCCGATCTGGGTGCCGACGTGAGCCCGGTCGACCTGCGCGGGGTGACCGAACAGGCCACCGTCGGACCGCAGGTCGGCGGGGTGTGGCTCGGGACGGCCATCGACCGCCACGGCATGAGCCCGGTCGTCATCGACCCGACCACACCCGACGGCCGACGCCGCTGGGCGCAGCTGCTCACCGACGCCGACGTTCTCATCGAGGACACCCGGCCGGGGTCGGCTGCCGAAGCGGCATTGGGTGTGCACCGGATCCACACCGAGCATCCGGCATGCGTCATCCTGTCGCTCAGCGACTTCGGCCGCGACACAGATTTCAGCCACTGGCAGGCGAGCACCCCGGTGCTGCATGCCCTGACCAGTGAGCTGTCGCGTTCGGGAATCCCGGGACGGGAACCTTTGGTCCCGCCCGGTGATCGGCTGCCGTACCAGGTCGCGGCCGCGCAGGCCGCGGTGATGGTGCTCAGCGTGTTCCTGGACCGGTTGCGCACGGGCCAGGGCGATCTCATCGACTTCTCGATTCTCGACGGAGCCATGGCGGCCCTCGACCCACCGTTCGGCACCGCGGGGACGGCGTCGGTCGGGGTGCCGATCAGTGCCCAGCGCCGGGACTGGAATGCCGAACGCCAGCGCTATCCGATCGTCGCGTGCAAGGACGGGCACGTCCGGTTCTGTCTGCTGGCCAAACGCCAGTGGCGCGGCATGTTCGAATGGATGGGCCGCCCAACGGAATTCGCTGATCCGCGGTTCGACGGCCTGCGCGAGCGGTTCGCCTCGCCCACGCTGCTCACGGCCATCGAATCCTTCTGCGCCGACAAGACCCGTGCCGAGCTGGAGATCGCCGGCCAGCGCCACGGTGTGCCGACCGCGGCGGTGCTGACCCTCGATGAAGCGCTGGCCACCGAACAGGTCCGCGAGCGCGGCTTCCTGCGGGACACCGAGCTCGCCCCCGGGGTGATCGCCCCGATTCCGGTGGGTATCGCCGAGATCGACGGCGTGCGAGCCTGCGCGCTCAACAGCCCCGCCGACCGTGCCGCACGGCCCGCATCCGCCCCGGTGCTGTCCGGCCGGCCGCGGCGCGACGAGGGGCTACCGCTGGAAGGGCTGCGGGTGCTGGACCTCGGGGTGATCGTGGTCGGCAGCGACACCGGTCGGCTGTTCGGTGACCTGGGCGCCGACGTCGTCAAGATCGAGAACTCGGCCTACCCGGATGGGCTGCGCGGCAACCTGAAGTACATGACCCAGGGCTTCGCTGCCGGGCACCGCAACAAGCGCTCGATCGGGGTCGACCTGCGCTCGCAGCCCGGCCGCGAGCTGGCGCACCGGCTGGTGGCCCAAGCCGACGTGGTGCTGACGAACTTCAAACCCGGTGTGGCCGAGGCGCTCGGCATGGACCACGCGACGCTGCGCACCGTCAACCCGGGCATCGTCGTGGTGGACAGCTCGGCGTTCGGCCCGACGGGGCCGTGGGCGAAGCGGCTGGGCTACGGGCCCCTGGTGCGTGCCGCGGCCGGGTTCACCGCCGCGTGGGTGTACCTGGACGATCCCGACACGTTCTGCGACACCGTCACCGTCTACCCCGACCACGTCTGCGCCCGCATCGGCACGCTGGCCGCTCTGGCGCTGCTGCTGCGCCGGGAACGCACCGGCACCGGTGGCTCGGTGAGCGTGGCCCAGTCCGAGGTCATGCTCAGCCATCTGGACGCCGACATCGCGGCCGACGTACTGCAGCAGCGCGGGCACCGGTGTTCGGACCGGCCGCAGCACGACGCGCCGTGGGGCCTGTTCCCCGCCGCCGGGGCCGACGCGTGGGTGGCGGTCACGGTGCGTGATGACGCCGACTGGGCGGCGCTGTGCGCGACCATCGAGCGCCCCGACCTGCACGCCGACCCCGAGCTGGCCGACCGGGCCGGGCGCGACCGGCATCGCGGCCGGATCGAGGACGCGGTGCGCGCGTGGACCACGGCGCGGTGCCCGAGAGAAGCGATGCAACGACTTCAGGCCGCCGGGGTCCCGGCAGGTGCCGTGCTGCACGCCGCCGGCGTGCCGCAGTGGGACTACTACGTGCAGCGCCGTGCGTTTCGCGAGGAACTCCATCCACACGGCGCGGAACCGTTCACCATGGAGAATGCGCAGATCCATGCCGAGCGGGTCGCCGATCCGCCGCTCGGCCAGGCGCCGCTGCTGGGTGAGCAGACCCGCCAGATCGCGGCGCAATTGCTGGGCCTGTCGGACCCACAGATCGACGATCTCCTCGCCGCAGGCGTACTGGAGATCGCGCCGAGCGTTGACGGGCCCAAGGTCTCGTAGGATTCGGGGCATCACAGCACCAACGGATCGGCGGGCGTAGCGGCAATGGAGATCGACTTCACCCGCCTGCGGTATTTCGTGGCCGTCGCCGAGGAACTGCATTTCAAGCGCGCCGCCGACCGGCTGATGATCACCCCGCCGCCGCTGAGCAAGCAGATCAAACTGCTGGAGAAGGAGCTTGGCGGCGACCTGTTCGAGCGCACCTACCACGAGGTGCGGCTGACGACGCTTGGCGCGCAACTGCTGGGCCCAGCCCGCGACATCCTGCGCCAGGTCGACGAACTCAAGGACACGGCCGAACGAATCACCAAGGGCACCACACCCATTCGCGTCGGGGCCACGGCGTATGCCCCGTCGGATTTCCTCGCCCAGGTGGAGACCGCGGTCGCCCGGCAGCCGGAACCGACCGAGTTCAGCGTGCCGGGGTCTGCCGCTGAGGTGACCGCGAAACTGGTCTCCGGGCATATCGACCTGGGGCTGATCCACCTGCCGTCGGCGGACCGGCGACTGCGGCACAGGATCGTCGCCACCTATCAGGGTGCCGTGGCAGTACGCTTCGACGATCCCCTGGCGGGTCGAGAGATGATCGGCATCGAGGAGTTGCACGACCGCGACGTGGTGATCGACTTCGCCCGGCCGAATCCCGTCGTGCTGGCCGGCCTGACGCGTCGGCTCAATGCCCGCGGCGTCACCCGCATCGTGCGCACCACGAGCCAACTCGGCGGCGAATTGGAGATGGCGACCCAGGTGTTCAACCGTCACCTGGTCGCCGTGGTCAGCTATGCCCCGGCGTCGGCGATCGGAAGGATATTCTCGCCGCCGGAGTTCGACCTCATTCCCATCGACGAAAGCACTTGGCCGCCGGCGGAAATCGCGCTGGCCTGGGTTCCCGAGCAGGTACGGCATCCCGCGCAGATCGAATCCCTGCTGGATCGGATCGCCGCAGCAGTGGCACCGGTGCGCCACGGCTTGGGATAATCGGCCGATGCAACAGGCATGCCCGTGCGGATCCGGTGAGAAGTACGGGCATTGCTGCGGCGCACTGCACCGCGGTGAACGCACTGCCGCCACGGCGCTGGCACTGATGCGATCCCGCTTCAGCGCATTCGCCCTCGCAGACGCCGACTACCTGATGGCCACCTGGCATCCGAAGACCCGGCCGAAGCGTTTGGACCTCGACGACGGCATCGTGTGGCGCAGACTGCAGATCGTCGACACCGACGCGGGCGGCACCGACGACGACACCGGCGTGGTGGAATTCCGCGCCCAGTACGAACACGACGGTAAGCGCCACATCCTGCACGAGCGCAGCCGGTTCGACCGGGACCCCGGCGGCGCATGGCGTTACATCGACGGTAAGTAATCGAACAAGTAAGGGAGACAAGGTTATGCGCGGAGCGGTCATGTACGGAAAGGGCGACGTCCGTCTGGAGCAACTACCGGAACCGACGATCGTCGAGCCCACGGACGCGATCGTGCGCAACGCCGCCTCCTGCGTGTGCGGGTCGGACCTGTGGAACTATCGCGGCATCAACGAGACCCCGAAGCCCAGACCGTTCGGCCATGAGTACTGCGGGGTCGTCGAGGCGGTCGGTGACGCTGTCACCACCGTCAAGCCGGGCGACTTCGTGATCGGCTCGTTCTTCTCCTCCGATGGCACCTGTCCCAACTGCCGCAACGGTTTTCAGACCTACTGCCTGAACGCCAAACCGATGATCGGCTGTCAGGCCGAGGCGGTGCGGGTGCCGTGGGCCGACGGCAGCCTGGTCGCCACTCCCGAGCAACCCTCGGCCGACCTGATCCCCAGCCTGCTGGCGTCCTCCGATGTGATGGGCACCGGCTGGTTCGCCGCCGACGCCGCGCGGGTCGCGCCGGGCATGACCGTGGCGGTCGTCGGTGACGGCGCGGTCGGGTTGTGCGGGATCATCGCGGCCCGGCAGCTGGGTGCGGAACGGGTGATCGCCATGAGCCGGCACGCCCCGCGGCAACGGCTGGCCCGCGAGTTCGGCGCCACCGACATCGTCGAGGAACGCGGCGACGAGGGCGTCGCCAAGATCAAGGACATGACCGAAGGTGTCGGGGCCGACGCCGTGCTGGAATGCGTCGGGACCGCCGATGCCATGGATCAGGCGATCGCCTCGGCGCGCCCGGGCGCCACCGTCGGCTTCGTCGGGGTGCCGCACGGGGTCACCATCGACGGCACCAAACTGTTCCGCAGCCAGGTCGGCGTCAACGGAGGCCTGGCACCAGTACGCCGGTTTCTGCCGCACCTGATCGACCTGGTGTTCAACGGCACCATCGACCCGGGCCAGGTCTTCGACACCGTGATGCCGCTCGACGACGTGGCCGAGGCATATCGCGCCATGGACGAACGCCGCGCCATCAAGGTGCTGCTCCAGCCCTGACCCGACCTACCATGTGACGATGCCTGCAGGGTCCAGCGGCTTCGTCGGCCGGGACGGGGATCTCGCCGACCTGTCGGCCCGGCTCGCAGCGACCGCCACCCGCGGCGCCGCGGTGGTCGCGCTGCTCGGGCGACCGGGCATCGGTAAGACCGCGTTACTGAGGGAACTGGCCGCCCGGCACGAGGGGGCCAGGTGGGCGGGCGCGGCGGCGTGGGAGTCGGATCTGCCGGGCGGCGTCCTGGCCCAGCTGCTGCAGGACGACTTCCCCGACGATCCCGTTGACGCCGCCGCGCATCTGGTCGACCTGCTGCGCGGTCCGGAGCCCACGCTGCTGCTCATCGATGACGTCGAACACTCCGATTCGCTGTCCCTACAAGCGATTTCCACGCTCGTGCGGCATCAGCGCGAGCTTCCCGTACTGGTGGTGGTGGCCACCTGCGCCGGCATCCCACCAGAGCCGATTGCCGATCTGGCTGCCGACCGGATCCGGCTGCACGGGCTGAGTCGGCACGCGGTCGCCGAGCTGGCCGCCGAACGGGGCCACGCCCTGCATCCGGCAATGGCGCAGCTGCTCACCGAGCACACCGCGGGCAGTCCCCGTGACGTGCTCGCGCTGCTCGACGAGCTGCCGGGGTCGATCTGGGCGCGGCCCGACGCGTCGTTGCCCGCGCCGGCGCATGTGACGGCCGAGGTGGCGGACATGTTGAGCCGCTGCGGCCCCGAGGCCCGGGCGCTGGTTGATGCCCTGGCCGTCCTGGAAACCGTCCGCGACGCCGGTGTCGCGCTCAGCGAGGCCTCCGAGCTGGCCGGACTGACCGATCCACGCGGGGCCATCGACGACGCGGCCAGGCTGCTCGACCGGGTGTCACCGCTGGAGCCGCGGCTGCGAGATCCGATGACCCGCGCGGCCCTGCTCGACATCATGGGGGTGCGCGCGGCCGGCGCGGCCCACCGGCACGCGGCCGATATCGTCGGGGATCCGGTGGCCCGGTTGCAGCATCTGGTGGCGGCCACTCCCACCCTCGACGCCGAGCTGGCCGCCGACGTCGACCGCTTGGCGCGCGAGCGCGGCGCGGAGGGATCCTGGGCTTCGGCGGCGGCGCTGTTCCGCGACGCCAGCCGGCTGACGCCGGACCCGCTGCTGCGTGAGCAGCGGCTGACGCTCGCGGTAGACGCGCTGGTCGCGGCGGGCGATTGCGGCGCTGCGGCGGCGCTGGTGCCCGCGGTCGAGAGTTTGCGCGAAACACCCTTGCGCAATGCGGTTTTGGCGTATCTGGCCATCCTGCGGGGTCGCGCCACCGAGGCCGAGGTGCGACTGCGCCGGGCGTGGGACATCGTCAATGTCGACCGTGACCCCGAGACCGCGGCGCTCATCGCACAGCGGTACGTGCTGCACACGTTGGTCCGGTGCCGCGGCGACGAGGTCGTCGACTGGGCCGACACGGCCCTGCAGCTGGCCAATCCCGATTCGCCCGCCGGAATCGAATCGGCGGCGGTCCGGGGACTCGGTCTGGCCGCCGCAGGACATCCTCGGGAGGCGACTGCGGCCTACGACGAGGTGGCCGCGCGGCTGCCGCACGGCGCCCAGGCGCAACGGGTGACGATGGGGCGCGGCTGGTTACAGTTCATCCGCGACGATGTCGAGACGGCCCGCAGCAATCTGGAGAGTGCCGTCGCGACGGCCGCGTTGGGCGGGTCGACCCGAATCACGCTGTGGGCGTTGGGGTGGCTGGCCCGCGTTCAATTCGTGTGCGGCGACTGGGACGAAGCGCTGGCCAGTGTCGAGTCGGGTCGAGCGCTGGCGCAGACTAGCGGCATCACCATCGTGACCCCGCTGCTGGAATGGACGGCCACGCAAATCCAGGCGCTGCGCGGCAATTGGACCGCGGCCGAGGCGTCTCTTCGCGCGGCCGACGCCGTCACGCAGGACTACGAAATGATGAAGATCCCGGTGCTGCTGGCCCGCGCCTACGTCGCCGAGGCCGACGCGGACTACGCCAAGGTGCGCCGCGTGCTCGAGCCGTTGGCGGCGATGGCAGCCGGCACGTCGCTGACCGAACCGGGTTATTGGCCGTGGCCGGACATGCTGGCCAACGCCATGGTTCTCGGCGGTGACCTCGACGCCGCCGACGAGTTTCTGCGGCCCCACGAACGCCGTGCCGCCGAGCGCGGGCACCGGTCGGCGATGGCGCGGCTGGGCTACGCGCGCGGCCGGTTACTCGGGGCGCGTGGGGATCTGCCCGCAGCCCGGGCCGCGTTCGAGCGGGCGCTGGAGCTGCTCGACGGGTTGCCGCTGCGGTACGACACCGCACGGGTGAACTTCGCCTACGGGCAGACGCTGCGCCGGGCCGGCAAGCGCCGTGAGGCCGACGCCGTCATCAGCACGGCCCGCGATATCTACCTGGCGCTGGGCGCGCAGACCTACGTGACGCGCTGCGAGCGTGAACTCAAGGCCGGCGGCCTGCACCTGATGCGCGGTTCCCGCGACAGCGTCGAGCTCACCCCTCAGGAGGATGCGGTGAGTTCACTTGTCGCCCAAGGTCTCTCGAACCGGGAGGTGGCAGCAGAGCTCTACGTCTCGCCGAAGACGGTGCAGTACCACCTGACCCGGATCTACGCCAAGCTGGGTGTGCGTTCGCGCGCCGAACTCGTCGCGCTGCGCCGCTGATCCGTAACGGGTGCTGACGTTTTCTCGACCACCTCGTCGAAGGTGACGCCGGGAGCCAGTTCCACGACCGCGAACCCGTCGCCGGTGACGTCGAGCACCGCCAGGTCGGTGATCACGCGGCTCACCACGGCCTTACCGGTCAGCGGCAGATCACAGGCCGAAACGAGCTTGGCCGCACCCTTTTTGGTGACGTGATCCATCAGCACGATCACCCGGCCGGCGCCGTTGACCAGATCCATCGCCCCACCCATGCCCTTGACCATCGCGCCGGGCACCATCCAGTTGGCCAGGTCGCCGTTGCCTGCCACCTGCATACCGCCGAGCACCGCGACGTCGACGTGGCCGCCGCGGATCATCGCGAAACTCGTCGCCGAGTCGAAGTACGACGCCCCCGCCACCACCGACACGGTCTGCTTGCCTGCATTGATCAGGTCGGGGTCGACCTCGTCGTCGTACGGGAACGGCCCGACGCCCAGGATGCCGTTCTCGGCGTGCAGCGTGACGTCGGAGCCGTCGGGCAGATGGTCCGGGATCAGGGTCGGTAGACCGATGCCCAGGTTCACATAGTCCCCGTCGCGCAGCTCAAGGGCGGCCCGGGCGGCCATCTGGTCGTGGTTCCAGCTCATCGCTCGGCTCCTCGGGTGCGGGTGGTGCGCTTTTCGATGTCCTTGTGGGCGGCCTGTTCCGGAGTCAGCTCGACGATCCGCTTGACGAAGATCCCGGGCAGGTGCACCTCGTCGGGGTGCAGTTCGCCAACCTCGACGACGCGCTCGGCCTCGACCACGGTGACGCGTCCCGACATCGCGGCGGGCGGGTTGAAGTTGCGTGCGGCGGCGTGGAATTTGCAGTTGCCTGCCTTGTCCACGACGGCCGCGCGGATCAGTGCGTAATCGGTGACGATGCCTTCTTCGAGCACCATCTCGGTGCCGCCGAAGGTGCGGACCTCTTTGGGCGGTGAGGCCAGCGCCACGGTGCCGTCGGTGTGGTAGCGCCACGGCAGGCCACCGTCGGCGACCATCGTGCCGACGCCCGTGGGCGTGAAGAACGCGCCGATACCGCTGCCGCCGGCGCGCATTCGCTCGGCGAGCGTGCCCTGCGGGGTGAGTTCGACGGTGAGTTCACCGGCCAGGTATTGACGGGCGAACTCCTTGTTCTCCCCTACGTAGGAGGCGATGACGCGGCTGATCCGGCGGGCCTCCAGCAGCAGGCCCAGCCCGGCGCCGTCGACACCGCAGTTGTTGGACACGATGGTCAGGTCCCCGGCGCCCTGCTGCAGCAGCGCCTCGATGAGAAACCACGGGATACCGGCGAGGCCGAATCCGCCGACAGCCAGGCTGGCGCCGTCGGGGATGTCGGCGACCGCCTCGGCGGCCGAGCCGACCACTTTGTTCAGCGTCATGACTGCTCCAGATGTGCGATGAGGGCGGGGGTGATGGTGCCGGGTTGTTCGGCGTTGGCCAGGTGGGCCGCGTGCTCGACCACGAGCAGTTTCGCGTCGGCAACTGCGTCGGTGATCTCTTCGAGCTTGGCCGGCGGGGTGGCCGGGTCGTCGGCGCCCGCAATGGCCAGCGTCGGCGCGGTGATCGTCGAAAGTTCTTGGCGCAGATCGAGTTGCGCGATGGCCTCACAGCATCCGGCGTAGCCCTCGGCAGGCGTGGCAGCGACCATCGCCTCCCAGGGCGCGCGGTCGCCGGGGTAGCCGGGGCTGAACCAGCGGTCCACCACGGCCGCCGCGACGGCCTGGCTGCCCTCGGCTCGCACGGTTGCCGCGCGGTCGGTCCAGGCCTGGGCCGGTGGCAACTGAGCACCGGTGCACAACAACACCATTCGCGCGACGCGCTCGGGATTGCGGGCCGCCAACCGCATGGCGGTCATGCCTCCCAGTGACAGGCCGACGATGTGCGCGCGTGCGATTGCGAGCCGGTCCAGCAGGGCGATCACGTCGTCGGCCAGATCGTCGATGGTGTACGGACCATCGGGCACCGGCGATGCGCCGTGCCCGCGGGTGTCGTACCGCACCACGGTGAAATGCCGTTCCAGGTCCGCGATTTGGGCATCCCACATGCGGTGGGTCGAGCCCAGCGAGTTCGACAACACCACCGCGGGCCCGGAGCCCGTCACCACCGCGTGAACCTCGACGGCACTCATTTGGTCACCTCGAACACCGCCGCCAGGCCCTGTCCACCACCGATGCACATGGCCTCCAGCATGTACCGCGCGTCGCGCCGATGGGCCTCATATGCCGCAGTGGCCAGGATCCGGGCACCGGTGGCGCCGATCGGGTGCCCGAGTGAGATGCCCGATCCGTTCGGGTTGAGCCGGTCATCGAGCGGGTCGACCTTCCATTCGGCCAGTACGGCGAGCACCTGCGCGGCGAAGGCCTCGTTGAGTTCGATGAGGTCGATGTCGTCGAGGGTGAGGCCGGCTCGATCCAGCGCCGCGGCGGTGGCGGCGACCGGCCCGATGCCCATCGTTTCGGGGGCGCAGCCGGTGACCGCCCAGGCACGCAACGCCAACAGCGGTGTCAGACCGCGCTTTTCGGCCTCGGCGCGGGTGGTGACCAGGAGCATGGCGGCCCCGTCGTTCTGACCCGAGGCGTTGCCTGCGGTCACGGTCGCGTCGGCGTCGAGCTTGCCGCGGATCGCGCGCAGCGCCGAGAGGCTCTCCACACTGATATCGGCGCGTGGGTGCTCGTCGCGGTCGACGACGGTGTCGGGCCTGCCGCGTCGACCCGGGACGGTGACGGCGACGAGTTCGTCGGCGAACCGGCCTGCGTCGTGGGCGGCCACCGCGCGGTGATGCGAGCGGACCGCGAGCTCGTCTTGGTCTTCGCGGGTGATGCGGTATTCACGGCGCAGGTTCTCCGCGGTCTCGATCATTCCCCCTGCGATCGGGTGGCTTGTGCCACCGGCTGTTTCACGGGCACGGTCGAGGCGGTCGCGCAGTTCGATGCCGCCCTGGCGGACGCCGGTGCGCAACCCCAGGGCATAGTGCTCGACGTTGGACATGGACTCGGCGCCACCGGCCACCACCAGACGGCCTGCGCCGGTGGCCACCTGGCCCGCGGCGTAGAGAACGGCCTGCAAGCCCGAACCGCAGCGCCGGTCGATCTGCAGACCGGGAACCCCGGTGCCCAGTCCGGCGTCCAGTGCGGCGATCCGCCCGATGGCAGGCGCCTCGCCGTTCGCGTAACCGTTGCCGAGGACGACGTCGTCGACGTCGTTCTCGCGGAGCCCGGCGCGGGCGGCGAGTTCCCGCAGCGTCAGGGTGGCCAGATCAGCGGCCGTGAGCGCCGCCAGCGCGCCGCCCATGCGGCCCACCGGCGTGCGGACGGGATTGCAGATCACCACATCGGTCGCGGAACTCATACTTCGACGGTAGGCACCTGCACACATATTCTGAAATACCTAGATTTGCACTATTAATATCTGTAGCCTCCTAATCTGTGGAGTTGCGTCACCTCCGGTACTTCCGCGCCGTCGGCGAGGAGCTGCACTTCGGGCGGGCTGCCGAACGCCTGCACATCGCCCAGCCGCCGCTGTCGCAGCAGATCCGTCAGCTCGAACGCGAGCTCGGTGTCCCGCTGCTGACCCGCACCACCCGCATCGTCGAGCTCACCCCCGCCGGGCGGGCATATCTGCACCGCACAGTCGAGATCCTCGACGCTGTCGACGAGGCCGGAACCCAGGCCCGGCGCATCGCCGCCGGAGTCGAGGGCCGGGTGACGATCGGGTGCGTCGGCTCCGCCACCTACTCCCTGCTCCCCCGCCTGGTACGCACACTGGGCGAGTCTGTGCCCGGTGTCGAGGTCAGCGTGCGCGGCGAGATGCTCGCCCCCGCCCAGCTGAGCGCCCTGCGGGCCGGCGACATTGACCTGGCGCTACTCCGCCCACCCGTGGACGGCGATGGCCTGATTACCGAGACCGTGCGCCGTGACCGACTGCTGGTCGCCCTGCCCGCCGATCATCCGCTGGCCGGGCGCGACGAACTAGCCGTCGGCGACCTTCGCAACGACACCTTCGTCGGCCACGTGGGGCACGGCAGGTCGGTGATGAGCAGCCTGGTCGCCACGGTGTGCGCCGAGGCCGGCTACACCCCCACCATCCGCCAGGAGGTCTCCGAGACCTCGACCCTGATCACGCTGGTCGCGGCCGGTCTCGGAGTCGCGATCGTGCCCGCCCCCACCGCCGCGCTGGACATCGCCGGAGTCACCTACGTGCCGCTGGGCCCCGATACTCTCGGCGTCGATCTGGTGGCCGCGCGACTGGCCGGCAACGATTCGGCGGTGATCGGCAACGTGCTGGCCGCGCTGCACGGGCTCACCGCTGATCGGCAAGTGTGACCGCCGGGGACCACCCGGCGCATATCGTGGCCCCATGGCACACACCTCGTTGTCTGGAAAAACCATGTTCATCTCCGGCGCCAGCCGCGGCATCGGCCTGGCAATCGCCAAGAAGGCTGCGGCCGACGGTGCCAATATCGCGCTGGTCGCCAAGACCGCCGAACCACACCCCAAGCTCGAAGGCACCATCTACACCGCGGCCAAGGAGATCGAGGAGGCCGGTGGCCAAGCCCTGCCGATCGTCGGCGATGTGCGCGACGGTGACTCGGTGGCCGCCGCGGTCGCCGCCGCCGTCGAGCAGTTCGGCGGTATCGACCTGTGTGTCAACAACGCCTCGGCCATCAACCTCGGCTCCATCGAAGAGGTGCCGCTCAAGCGCTTCGACCTGATGAACGGCATCCAGATCCGCGGCACCTACGCCGTGTCGCAAGCGTGCATCCCGCACATGAAGGGTCGGGAGAACCCGCACATCCTCACCCTCTCCCCGCCCATCCGCCTGGAGTCCGAGTGGCTCAAGCCCACCGCCTACATGATGGCCAAGTTCGGGATGACCCTGTGCGCGTTGGGTATTGCCGAAGAGATGCGCGAAGCCGGCATCGCGTCGAACACGCTGTGGCCGCGCACCCTGGTGGCCACCGCCGCGGTGCAGAACCTGCTCGGCGGTGACGAGGCGATGGCCCGGGCCCGCAAACCCTCGGTCTACGCCGACGCCGCCTACACCATCTTCACCCAGGACGCCCGCGAATACACCGGCCAGAGCCTGCTGTGTGAAGACGTGCTGCTCGCCAACGGCGTCACCGACCTGTCCGTGTACGACTGCGTTCCCGGCTCGGATCTCGGCGTGGACCTGTGGGTCGACACTCCCAACCCGCCGGGCTACGTCCAGCCATGATCGCTCACTGGCGAATACCCTACGGCCATCTACGCTCGGGTCATGTCAGACTCCACTTCCACTGATTGGGCGGCAGGCCGCTACGAAGCTGTCGGCGAACGCATTGCGGGCATCGCCAGCCAAGTGGTGGCCGCCGTCGATCGCAGGCACCCGCTGGGAAACGCCACGGTGGTCGATCTGGCCTGCGGCACCGGCAGTGCAGCGCTCGCGGCAGCCGCCCTGGGGGCTCAGGTCACCGCCGTGGACCTCACCGCCGAACTGGTCGCGATCGCACAGGGCAAGCCCGGCGCCGACGCCGTCCGCTGGGTGGTCGGCGACGCGGCGCACACTGGTTTGGCCACAGGCGAATTCGACGCAGCGGTGTCGAACATGGGCATCATCTTCGTCGAGCCCGACAGCCTGGTCGCCGAGGTGTCACGGCTGCTGCGGCCCGGCGGCATTCTCGGGTTCTCGTCGTGGATCCCCGATGCCGACAGCCCGTTCTTCACTCCGATCGTCGAGACTCTGGGCCCGCCACCGGCATCGGGCCACTCCCCCGACCAGTGGGGCCGGTCCGACGTGCTGCGGGCCCGGCTCTCGGAGGGTTTCGAGGACATCACGATCGGCACCGGAAGCCACACCTGGCTGTTCGAATCGCTGTCCGCGGCAATGGCTTTTCTGACCAACGAATCACCGATGCACGTCAACATGCTGGGCCGGCTGGACGACGCACAGCGCGCCGCGTTGCTCGGCGCGTTCGAATCGGCATTCGGCCGCCATGTCGAGGACACCGGTCACGTGGTGTTCGACAGCCCATACCTGATCGCCACGGCTCGCCGCAGCTAGTTCCCTGGCCGCCGAGCGGCGCGGCTAGTCCGACCGGGTACCGCCCGACAGCAGGGTTTCGACGCTGTCGGCGAACGCGCCTGTGGTGAAGCACGTCGGTTCGGCGAACTCCTCCAGCGTCAGGGCATCGTTCCAGCCGGCGTCGGCGGCGGTCCGCAGCAGCGGCTTGGTCATCGAGACCGCATGCGGCGGCAATGCCGCGACGCGCGAACACCATTGGTCGGCCACGGTGAGCAGCTGGTCGTGCGGAACGACCTCGTGCACGAGCCCGAGGCGTTGCGCCGTCTGCGCGTCGATGTGATCGCCCCGCAGGTAATAGGCGAGCGCCCCCTGATACCCGAGCCGACGCGTCAACGCCCAGCTGGTGCCCACCTCCGGGATCAGGCCGAGGCGGCCGAAGGCGGGCACTATCACGGCCCGCTCGCTGGCGATGGCCAGGTCGCAGGTCAGCGCCCAGGCCAGCCCGACGCCGGCTGCCGGACCGTTGATGGCGGCCACGAAGATCGTGTCGGATCCGGCGATGAGTCGTGCGATGCCACCGAATTCCCGACGGATCCACCGCCAGACGTCCGCGGTGCCCTCGGGCTCGTCCTGGCGTTGCACGGCCGTGCGCATCATCCGCAGGTCGCCACCTGCGCTGAAGCCCGGATCGGTGCCGGTCAGCACGACCGATCGAATATCGTTGTCGGACACCAGTTCTTCCAGCACTCGCCGCAGCTGCCGGACCAGCGGGGCCGACAGCACGTTGAGCCTGTCCGGCTCGTCGAGGATGACCACCGCGCGGTCGTCGCGGCGCTCTACACGCACCCGCTGTGGCGCGTCTGCCGCATCGCCGTCAGCAATCATGTCCCGGTACAGACTCATTGGGCATCCTCCTCGATCTGCTTGGCGCGCAACGCGGCCCACGCCGCATCAGCGAACGTCTCGATGATCCCGGCCTCGATCTCGGCTTCCTCGCCGGTGATCCAGTGACGGGCATATTCCTGAGCGGGGCCCAGCCACAACGCGGCAGTCACTCCCGGCTGCATGGCCACCAGCGCTCCGTACGTATGGTGGGGACGCCACCAGTCGCGGATCGCAGCGAAGAAGCCTCGGTTGGCCTCCTGCAGTTCGGCACTGTCCAGCCGGTCGCCCAGCAGCAGGCGCACCTCGCCACGGTGTGCGGCAACCCATTCCAGATGCTGCCGGACGCCCCCGCGGATTCCCTGCTCAGCGCTGTCGTGCTCCCGCAGCGCGGCAAGGAATGCGGCCTGGTATTCGGCCATCACCTGTGCGTACACCGCCGCCGCGAGCGCGGGTTTGTCCGGGAAGTGGTGGTAGAGGGCGCCGACGCTGACCTGCGCCTCACGGCGCACCTCGTCGAGCGTCGGGCCGAGCGCCCCGTCGGCGGCGAACCGCCGCCGCGCCACCGCCAACAGCCGGCTGCGGGCGTCCGGCCGTGCGGCGTCAGACCCAACCACGAGAAAAACTCTATCAGTACCGAGAAATCCTCGGTCACGTCGCGATGGGTGTGCGCCATCCGATCGGCGGGGCCAAGCCCAGCGCACTCGACGGGCGAACTGGCCTCATTGCGCCTGGTAGAGGATGCCGCGCCCGATCGCCTCGCGGACCTCGGGCAACGCGGCGCGCGCCAGCGCGCCGGCATCGACACCGTGATGCGCAGCGAGCAGTGCGATGAGGGTTCCGAGCGGGACCTCACCGCGGCAGCCGGCCATCAGCGCCCGCAGCACCTCGTCCACACCGATGATCGCGCCGGGGCCGCCGGGGCGGCGCACCGCAGCTCCGAGCGACTGCCAGCCGTCGGGGCCGGGTAGGAACTGTTCCTCCAGGAACACCGGCGCCGTCGAGAGCCGCGCGCCCAGCAGTGCGTCGTCATCGGTGCTGCGCAGATACGCCCGACGGGCGAAGAACGCGTCCACTTCTGGACCCGTCACGGCTTCGTCGGCGCCGGTGATCTCTTCCAGAATCTGCTCGGGGGCCTCGTCGCCGTACGGCTTGCGCAGCGCGATCATGCCCATGCCGACACCCGTAATGCCTTGCTGGGCAAACCAATCCAGCCACGGACCACCGCGCTGGGCCGCCTGCTCCGGCGTCTCACCCGCGTCGGAGAGCCACAGCGACACGTAGCTGACGGGGTCGGCCAGCTCACGCTGCACCACCCAGGCATGCAGCCCTGTGCCGGCCAGCCAACCGCGGACCCGGTCGCGCCAGTCGTCGTCGCGCACAATCCAATTGGCCATGATGTGAGCTGTTCCGCCCGGATTCAGATGATCGGGGATCTGCTCGATGATGCTCTGGCACAGGGCATCTCCGGCGACCCCCGAGTCACGATAGATGTAGTCGCGGGCGCCGGAGCCCACCACGAACGGAGGATTGGAGACGATCAGGTCGAACCGCTCGCCGGCCACGGGCTCGAACAGGCTGCCGGCACGCAGATCCCACGACATGCCGTTGAGCCGGGCGGTGGCCGCCGCGAGTGCGAGCGCCCGGTTGTTCGTATCGGTGGCCACGATCTGGGCACAATGCGCGTCGAGATGCAGCGCCTGGATGCCGCAGCCGGTGCCCAGGTCCAGCGCCCGGCCCACCGGCGTGCGAACGACGGCTCGGGCCAGCGACATGGACGCGGCGCCGATGCCGAGCACATGGTCGTGGCGCAACGGTCCACTGCGCAGAGCCGCGTCCTGATCGGACACCACGTAGAACTCACGCACGCCGTCACTGTGCGGGCGGATGTCGAGCGCCGCGCGGACCATGCCGCCGGACATCTCCAGCACGCCGTTGGCGGCCAGTGTCGCCAACGGGGTCGACGGCAGGGCCGCCTGCACCTGCTCGTGCGGTTCCTCGGCACCCAGCAAGAACAACCGGATGAGCACCGCGAGCCGTTGCCGCCCGGCGGGAGCGGCGCGCGTCGCCCGCAGCACTGGCCACCACACGCCACGCCCGAGCGCCGCGTTGGCCTGCTCGCCCAGCAGTTCGGCGACCCCGTCGATGGTGTAGCCGGCCTCGCGCAGATCGGCACCGATGGCATCGACCACGGCGGGTTCGAGCGGGCCCGGATCGTCCGGCCCGGTCAAAACAGCCCCGCCTCTTCCGGTTCGGGCTTGGCGGGCTCGATGAGCTCGGGGCCGTTGTTGCGCACGCTGTTGACCAGCCGTGACACCTCACGGATGGCGATCCGGTCCAGGTCGCCGTGGCCGCGCAGCAAGCCTTCGTCGATCGGGGCGTCCGGGTCCAACCAGCGATCCCAATCGGATTGGCTGATGGACAGCGGCATCCGGTCGTGAATCTCGGCCAGTGGCCCGGCCGCGTCGGTGGTGATGATGGTGCAGCTCAGTAGTGGCGGGGCATCCTTGGGTGCGCCGTGTGGGCGCCACGTCGACCACAGACCTGCCATGAACAACGGCTCGCCGTCGGCTCCGTACATGTAGAACGGAGTCTTGCTCGCCTTCTTGCCGGCCTCGGCGGCGTTGGGCCGCCACTCGTACCAGCCGTCCATCGGGATCAGGCAGCGCTTGTTCTTGGCCGAGTTACGGAACGCCGGTGAGCTGGTCACCTTGTCGGCGCGCGCGTTGATCAGCAGCGGCCCCTTGTTGTCCGGGCTGCCGTCCTCGGCCGTCTTGACCCACGGCGGTATCAGCCCCCAGCGCATGGACCGCACGCGGCGTGTCGACTCGTCGTCGGGTTCGGTGTGCCGCTTGACCACGCTGCTGATGATCGTCGTCGGCGCCACGTTGTAGTTGGGACCCGCCAGGTCTTTGTCACCGGAGCTCGCCGCGCTCGCCGCGGTTTCGTCGAGGGCCTGGATTTTCTGCGCGAGAAGCGCGGGATCGGTGGTCACTGCGAAACGTCCACACATGGTGCCCATGGTTGCAGAACTCGCGGACAAGGCAGGATGTAGCTGTGCAAACACGCGGACGTGAGGAGCAGCAGACGTACTGGCCTGCCCCGGCGACAACGAGCCCGATCGATGCCACGGTGACGGTCCCCGGCTCCAAGTCGCTGACCAACCGGGCGCTGGTGCTGGCCGCACTGGCCACCGCCCAGGGGCCGTCGACGATCACCGGTGCGTTGCGCAGCCGCGACACCGATCTCATGATCGACGCGATCCGCTCACTCGGCGTGACCGTGGACGACAGCGCGGGTGACGGCACCAGCCTCACCGTCGGCGGGCGCATCTCTCCTGCCGACAACGCCCACGTCGACTGCGGCCTGGCAGGCACCGTGTTGCGATTCGTCCCTCCCGTGGCGGCCGTGAGCACCGCGAGCGTGACCTTCGACGGCGACGAGCAGGCCCGCGCCCGCCCGATCTCGCCGCTGCTGAACGGACTGCGTGAGCTCGGTGTGGACATCGACGGTGACGGGCTGCCGTTCGTGGTCCGCGGCCGCGGTGCGGTGACCGGAGGCACGGTCCGCATCGACGCGTCCGGCTCTTCGCAGTTCGTATCCGGCCTGCTGCTGTCGGGTGCGGCGTTCACCGATGGCCTCACCATCGTGCACACGGGCACATCGGTGCCCTCGGCCCCTCATGTGACCATGACGGTGACGATGCTGCGCGATGCCGGCGTCAAGGTGGACGACAGCGTGAGCAACCAGTGGCGGGTCGAGCCCGGCCCGGTGGCGCCCCGCGCCTGGAGCATCGAGCCCGACCTGTCCAACGCCACGCCGTTCCTGGCGGCCGCGCTGGTGACGGGCGGCACGGTCCGGATCGCCGGTTGGCCGCAGGCCAGCATCCAGCCCGCCCAAACCATCCTGGCCCTGCTCGCCAAGGTGGATGCGACTGTGCGGCAAGGCGATTCGGGTCTGGAAGTCCGTGGCGCCGAAAGCTACGGCGGATTCGAGGCCGATCTGCACGACGTCGGTGAACTGGCGCCGACGGTGGCCGCCCTGGCCGCGCTGGCCACCGCGGGATCGGTCTCGCGGCTCAGCGGTATCGCCCACCTGCGCGGCCACGAAACCGACCGGCTCGCGGCACTGAGCACCGAGATCAACGGGCTGGGCGGCGAATGCACCGAGACCGAGGACGGCCTGCTCATCACGGCGCGTGCGCTGCACGGCGGGGTGTGGCGGTCCTACGCCGATCACCGGATGGCGACCGCGGGCGCGATCATCGGGTTGAGGGTGCCAGGCGTGGAGGTGGAGAACATCGAGACCACCGCGAAGACCCTGCCGGACTTCCCGGGGATGTGGGCCGCCATGTTGGCGGGTTCACGGGGGGAACAACTGATTTGAGCCCGCGGGGCGGCAATTTTCGGGACTACGACGAATCCGACGTGCGCATCCGGCCGGGTCGGGGCACCCGCCCGCGCACCAAGACCAGGCCCGAGCATGCCGACGCGCGCTCGGCGATGGTGGTCACCGTCGACCGCGGCAGGTGGGGTTGTGCGCTGGGGCGCGACCCCGATCACGTCGTCACGGCCATGCGGGCGCGCGAACTTGGGCGCACTCCGATCGTGGTCGGCGACGACGTGGACGTCGTCGGCGATCTGTCCGGCCGCCCCGACACCCTGGCCCGCATCGTGCGGCGGGGTGAGCGTCGAACGGTGTTGCGCCGCACGGCCGATGACACCGACCCCACCGAGCGGGTGGTCGTGGCCAACGCCGATCAACTGCTCATCGTGGTGGCGCTCGCCGACCCGCCGCCGCGCACCGGCTTCGTCGAGCGCTCACTCATCGCGGCTTACGCCGGCGGACTCAAACCCATTCTGTGCCTGACCAAATCGGACCTGGCGCCACCGGAACCGTTCGCCGCCCAGTTCGCCGACCTGGATCTGACCATCGTCAACGCCGGACGCGACGATCCGCTCGACGCGGTCGCTCCCCTGCTCGGTGGTCAGGTGACGGTGTTCCTCGGCCATTCCGGGGTTGGCAAGTCCACGTTGGTCAATCGCCTTGTGCCCGAGGCAGATCGCGCCACCGGCGAGGTGTCGGGTGTCGGCAAGGGTAAGCACACGTCGACCCAGTCCGTGGCGTTGCCGCTGGACGGCGAAGGCTGGGTGATCGACACCCCGGGTATCCGCTCGTTCGGGCTGGCCCACATCGAGCCCGACGACGTGCTGCTCGCGTTCTCCGATCTCGCCGAGACCATCGCCGACTGTCCCCGCGGCTGTGGGCACATGGGGCCGCCCGCGGATCCCGAATGCGCGCTGGACCAACTGTCGGGCCCCGCCGCGAATCGCGTCGCCGCGGCCCGCCGGCTGCTGGCCGTGTTGAAAGAAACCTGAATTTCGCCTGCCGATCGGCGGTGAAACTCCGGCCGTCCGCCGACGGCCGGCAGCGCCGATCAGTGCTTCTTGGTGGTGTCCTCAGCCGCCTGCGCCTGGTCCTGCGCCGCCTGCTGCTGCGCCGCCTGGATCGCCGCCCGCCCCTCAGGACTGGCCGCGGAGTTACCGGGCTGGGTCGCCGTGGCGACGCTGGCGCTGCAGTTCAGGTTGAGCAGCACGGTGTCGGTGACCGGCGCGAAGCTGTCACCCTTGATCCACGGCGCCTTCTCCGAGCTGGTCACCACACACTTGTCGTCGGGTTGGGTGTCCCCGGAACGGGTGGCGATGACGCCCTTCATCCCGGCATCGGACAGTGCCGACTGCGCGTCGGCGTACGTCTTGCCCGCGTAGTCATCCGCTGACGCCACGCCGGTCGCCAGGATTCCCACCGGAATGGCCGACGTACCGATTGCTATGGCAGCCATACCAACCAGCTTCTTCATCCCGTCCTCCTAGCCGTCTCACAGTGAGGGCCTGAGGTTATGTGGGATAGCTGTCAAGACTCTGGGAATTGGTGGCACAGTTGCTTGGAATCCTCACAGCTTGGACTCCCAGGTCCGCCCATTCGCGTGATCATCCACATACCAGCAGCTAGCTGCGTTGACCATACCCAAATTGGACGATAAAGTTCAGTTTTGTTGAGCTCGCCAAGAGACAGGACATTCGAGATGACCACAGGCCGATTCCCCCGCCGACTCGCCGCAACCGCAGGCCTGGCAGCGCTGGTCACCCTGGGCGGGCTCACCGCTGCGTGCAGCACGTCAGGTGAGAAGGCTCCGAGCACGCCGACCACCACGACCACGACCACCACCACGACGCCGGCGCCCACGCCGACGACAGCGGCGCCGAGCGTGGCGCCCACCGAGAAGAGCATCAGCCCCGGCGGTGGCAACCTGTTCACCCCGACCGTGTTGGCTCCCGCCGCGCCGACCGAAGAGCCTGGTCGGCGCAAACACTAAAGCGCTTGCGCCCCAGTCTGATACGACTTGATGTGGGCGATAGCGACGTTCAGCGCCGACTGCATCAAGCGCGGGTCGTGCGCGGTCTGCGATAGCAGGTAGCCGCCCTCGACAGCGGCCAGCAGGCCGGTGGCCAAGTCTGTCGTGTCGATGTCGGCGCGCAACACACCGGTGTCGCGGATACGTCCCAGCGCATCGGCGATCAGGTCACGCCACTGGGCGAAGTGTTGCGCCAAGGCCACCCGTGCGCGGTCGTCGCTGTCCGAGAGTTCCGCGGCCAGCGAGCCCAGCTCGCAGCCCCACAGGCCGCGACGCAGCGTGCAGCGTTGGACCATGGCGTCCCGCCACAGGTCCAGCCCGCGCAGTGTGTCCACCTTCTCCAACCGCGGCCGCTGCCAGGACAGCACCTCACCGGCCTGCAGTGTGATGACCTCGTAGACCAGCTCCGACTTGTCCTCGAAATGCTGGTAGAACTGCGACTTGCTGGCCGCGCTGGCCGCCAGCACCTCGTCGATGGTCGTTGCCGCAACGCCTTTGACGTACATCAGCTCCGCAGCCGCCGCCACGATCCTGCCGCGGGTGGCGGCCCCGCGGGGCGTCAACCGCCGACGCGTCACCGGCTGCTGTTCGGACACCATCCCACTGTAAACCGGACACTTCGGTCCACTTCACCCCGAAACGACAACTGCGGCGAGATCTCGGTCCAAATGGACCGCGATCTCACCGCAGTGTCAACGCGTCAGCTACGCGGCGTGCCTGACGGCACGCTTGGCCGCCCGGCGCTCACGACGCCACTCGCGGGCCGTCTCGAACGCGGTCTTGAGGCCGCGACGGCGCCCGGTGACGGGATCGGTCTGGCCGAATCCGCCTTCCACAGCGTCGAGTTCGAGGAACATCCGCTCGCTGTGGGTCTCCGGCGCATCGTCGGCGGTGTCCCGCAGGAACCGGTCCGGCAGCGACAGCTTGGCGATGGTGCGCCACGACTTGGCGTACTGCACCAGGAACGAACCCGTGGTGTAGGGCAGGTCGTACTTGTCGCACAGCGCCCGCACCCGGATCGAGATCTCGTAGAGCCGGTTGCTCGGCAGGTCCGGGTACAAGTGATGCTCGATCTGGTGGCACAGGTTGCCGCTCATGAACCGCAGCACCGGCCCGTTCTCGAAGTTGGCACTGCCCAGCATCTGCCGCAGGTACCACTGGCCGCGGCTCTCACCGACCATGTCGGTCTTGGTGAATTTCTCCGCACCGTCGGGGAAATGGCCGCAGAAGATCACGGCGTTGGCCCACACGTTGCGGATGATGTTGGCCATGGCGTTGGCCTTCAGGGTCGACTTGAACGTCGCGCCGGGCGACAGCGCCGTCAGCGCGGGCCAGACGACATAGTCCTTGGCCACCTGGTGACCGGCCTTGATGCCGAACTCCTTCACCCGGATCAGCGTGGCGTTGCGGTTGTCACGGCCCTTGAAGATCTTGCCGAGCTCCAGGTGCTGCAGCCCCACGCCCCATTCGAACAACGTGCACAACATGGTGTTGTAGAACAGGTTGAGCAGGTTGAACGGCTTCCACTTCTGATCGCGGGTGACGCGGATGAGGCCGTAGCCCACATCGTCGTCCATACCCAGGATGTTGGTGTACTTGTGGTGCATGAAGTTGTGGGTGAACCGCCAGTGCTTGGACGCCCCACTCATGTCCCACTCCCACGACGAGGAGTGGATCTCGGGATCGTTCATCCAGTCCCACTGGCCGTGCATGACGTTGTGGCCGATCTCCATGTTCTCGATGATCTTGGCCACGCCCAAAGTCACGGTGCCTGCCCACCAGGCCGAGCGGCGCGAGCTCGCCGCGAGCATCAGCCGGCCCGACACCTCGAGGGCGCGCTGGGCGGCGATGGTGCGGCGGATGTAGCGCGCGTCGCGCTCACCGCGGGAGTCTTCGATGTCCTGACGGATCGCATCGAGCTCGATGCCCAGGTTCTCGATATCGGCATCGGTCAGATGCGCGAACGCGGGAACGTCGGTGATAGCCATCGTCAGCCTCCTCTCTCTTACCTACGGTAGCGTAACCTACGATGCCGTAGGTTACCAGTCAGTAAAGCCTAAACGTCGAGTACACAATCGCCGGAAGCTGCCGATACACAGGTCTGGATCCGGTTCCCGGGCTCATATTCGACGCCGGTCCGCAGATCGCGGACATGTCCGCCGACCAGGCCCACGACACAGGACTGGCAGATACCCATCCGGCACCCGAAGGGCATCCGGATGCCGACCTGCTCGCCCGCCTCCATCAACGGCGTCGCACTGTCGACGTCGACAGACTTGCCGCTGCGCTCGAACGTCACGGTGCCCCCCACACCATGCACCGCGGCCCGCGACACCGCGAACCGTTCCAGGTGCAGACGCTCTGGGATACCCGCCGCGGCCCACACTTTCTCGGCGTCGTTGAGCATGCCTTCGGGCCCGCACGCCCAGGCCTGGCGGTCCTGCCAGTCCGGCACGACCTCTGCCAGCCGGGACAGGTCAAGCCGCCCCTCGGTGCGGGTGCTGCGCAGGTGCAACCGGTACCCGGGATGCGCCTCGTGCAGCTCGGCGAGCTCGGTCCTGAACATCACATCCGCCTCCGTCGGCGCGGAGTGCACATGGGTGATGTCGGTGATCTGATCGCGACGCACCAAGGTCCGCAGCATCGACATGACTGGGGTGATACCCGATCCGGCGGTGATGAACAGCACCGACGCCGGTGCCGGATCCGGCATGACGAAGTTGCCCTGCGGCGCGGCCAGCCGCACCACGGTGCCGGGCGCCAGGCCGTTGACCAGGTGGCTGGACAGGAAGCCCTCGGGCATCGCCTTGACCGTGATGGCGATGGTCCGCTGGCCGGCGATCGGATGTTTGTCCGGCACGGAGGTCAGCGAGTAGGAGCGCCACCGCCACCGGCCGTCCATCAGCACGCCGATGCCGATGTACTGCCCCGGCTCGTAGTCGAACGAGAATCCCCAGCCCGGCTTGACCACCAGCGTCGCCGAATCAGCGGTCTCCTGCCGCACCTCGACGACCCGCCCCCGCAGCTCGCGGGCCGACCACAGCGGGTTGGCGAGCTTCAGGTAGTCATCGGGTAGCAGCGGTGTGGTGATCCGGCCCGCGATGGTGCGCAGAGCATGCCAGCCGGGACGCTCCTTGGCACCCGCGACAGTGGGACGAACGGTGTCGGCCACATTGGCCGAGACTTTGATGGAGTTCTTGGCCATGACAACCTACGGTACCGTAACTTACGGTGCCGTAGCTAGTCGTAGCATCCGGCGAGCGGCACACATCATGGTTTGATTCTCCACCAGATCAACCGGTTCGGCGACTACGAGACCAGGGAGTTCTTGTAGACCGTGCCGTCCTTCATGACGCCTGTGACGCTGCATCGCGGTCGCGCCGTCTCTACAGCAGTTCGAGCAGGAACGGCAGTTCCTGCGACGCGTACCAGGCCAGGTCGTGATCCTGGGCATCTCCGACGGTGAGCTCGGCGTCCTCTTCGCCCAGGTCGGCGTCGTCGATCACCTCCACCGCCGCCAGCACCGCGGATTCGGCGGCGGCGTTGTCGACGTAGGCCGCGATGATGTCGTCGATGGGCACGGGCCCCGACAGCCGCACCACCGCGTCGTCGAGATCGGGCCGCGGCGTCGCAGCGGCCACCTCGGCGACCACCACCGCCCGCCGCGGCGGCAGCCCGGTATCGCCCCCCGAGGCCAGCAGGCGCAGCGAGGCCAAGGCCGCCTCCTGCAGCGCCACCTCGGCGAGCTCGTCGTCGTCGCCCTCGGCGTAGGCCTCTCGCAGTGCCGGCGTGACCGCGAACGCGGTCCCGTTCGTCACGAGGAGGACCCGGTCGGCGACGAGCTGCTGCAGGCCGGCCAGAGTCGCCGGGATGTACACGCGCACCCCGCGAGACTAGCCGTCGGGAGCGGTGTTCTACTCGCGGTCCCCGATCAGCGTCGCGACATGATCGTCGACGTATCGGGCCAGGTCCCGCGACGGACGCCGGTAATCGCCCGTCAGCACGGGTCGATCGGGCAATGTCACGGGCGGCCGCTCGACGTCGTGGTAGTCGATGGTGGACAGCAGATGCGCCATCATGTTGAGCCGGGCATGCTTCTTGATGTCGGATTCGACGACGTACCAAGGACTTTGCGGTGTGTCGGTGTGCACCATCATCTGATCCTTGGCCCGTGAGTAGTCCTCCCAGCGGTACACCGATTCCAGATCCATCGGCGAGAGCTTCCACTGCCTGACCGGGTCGTCCTTGCGCGACCGGAACCGGCGCAGCTGCTCATCGTCGGACACCGAGAACCAGTACTTGCGCAACAGGATCCCGTCTTCGAGCAGCATCTGTTCGAAGATCGGGGTCTGCCGCAGGAACAGCTGATGCTCGTGCGGTGTGCAGAAACCCATCACCTGTTCGACGCCGGCCCGGTTGTACCAGGACCGATCGAACAACACGATCTCGCCCTTCGCGGGCAGGTGCGCGATGTAGCGCTGGTAATACCATTGCCCGCGTTCGCGTTCGGTGGGTGCGGGCAGCGCGGCCACCCGGGCGATGCGCGGGCTGAGGTATTCGGTGATCCGCTTGATGGTGCCGCCCTTACCCGCGGCGTCGCGACCCTCGAACACCACCACGATGCGGGCACCGGTGTGCCGCACCCACTCCTGCATCCTGACGAACTCTGTTTGCAGCCGGAACAATTCGGCCTCATAGACCTTGTTCGGGAGCTTCTGCTTGCCGTTGCGCTTCTGCCCGCCGGCCGGTCCGTCGTTCGATGCTGCACTCATGCGCGAATTCTAGGTGGGCGCAGCGCCATTGCTGCGCGGTTCGCGCCGGGCCGGATGTCAGCGGTTCATCTGGCCGCGTCGAGCAATTCGTCCAGCGATTCGCGCAGCAGGCTGGGCAACACATCGACATCGCTCATGGCGTCACGGTCGGCGTTGATCCCGAAATACAGCATGCCGTTGTAGGACGTCACGCCGATGGCCAGCACCTGGTTCTGCAGCAACGGCGGTACCGCGTAGGTCTCCAGAAGCTTGGTGCCGGCCACGTACATCTGCTTTTGTGCCCCGGGAACATTGGTGATCAGCAGGTTGAACAACCGGGCCGAGAACCCTGTCGCCACGCGGATTCCCATGGCGTGCAACGTCGGCGGGGCGAACCCCGACAGTGTGACGATGGTGCGCGCGTCCACCAGGCTGGCGGCGGTGGAATGCGATTCGGTCGCGTGGGCGATCTGAGAGAGCCGCACGACGGGGTTGCCCTCCCCCACCGGCAGGTCGACCAGGAACGGCGACACCTCGCTGATCGCCTGCCCGGGCGCCGTCGAGTCCAGTTCGGCGTCGGGATATACCGACATCGGCGCCATCGCCCGCACCGTGGTGGTGGGCGTGACCGGCTCGCCGCGAGACAGCAGCCAGTTGCGCAGCGCTCCGGCCACCACCGCGAGCACCACGTCGTTGATGTCGCAGTCGTACCGCGCGCGCACCGCCCGGTAGTCCTCCAGCCGGTGCTCGGCCACCGAGAACCGGCGGTTGCGCGATACCGTCGTGTTCAACGGACTACTCGGCGCGGTGCCGCGGGCCACGGTGCGCACCACATCGGCCACCCGGCGACCGACTGCCGCCAGCTCACCGCTGTTGGTGGCCAGATCGAAGACCGCTTCCCGGACGGCGGCCAGCTGGCTGGTCGGCCGGGCGATCCACTCTCCGATGGCACCGAGCACCAACTGCCGGTCGCTGGGTTCGCGGGCCGGGATCCAGATATCCTCGCCGAACTCCGGCGGCTTCTGCGTGCGGTCGGCGATCACGTGGCCGATCTCCAGGGCCGTCATCCCGTTGACCAACGCCTGGTGGGTCTTGGTGTAGATGGCGATGCGGTTCTTGGTCAGGCCCTCGACCAGGTACATCTCCCACAGCGGACGGGTCTTGTCCAGCGGGCGCGAGCCGAGCCGGGCGACCAGGTCGTGCAGCTGAGCATCGCTGCCCGGCGACGGCAGCGCCGAGCGGCGGATGTGGTAGGTGATGTCGAAATCACGGTCGTCGACCCAGACCGGCCGGGCCAGCCCCAGCGTCACCTCACGCACCTTCTGCCGGTAGCGCGGAATCTGCGGTAACCGCTGTTCGACGGTCGCCAGAAGCGTCTCGTAGCTCAGTCCGGCACGGGGTTTGCGCAGTATCGCCAGCGACCCCACATACATCGGCGTCGAGGTGTTCTCCAAGTGGAAGAACGTTGCGTCGGACGCCGACAGCCTGCTCACCATGCGGCGCCAACCTCCCCTTCAGTCGCCATGATCCCCGTCACGGTAACCGGCGGAACTGTTAGTGCGCATGACGGGTGCGTCAATCGAGGTCAGCGGGGAGAGTACCCAGTGTCCGCCGCCGGTCAACTGCAGCCGGGAGCGGTGATGGCGGTCGATCGTGGACCGGTGCCCGACGCTGACCACCACGCAGTCGGGCAGCCGCTCGCGCACCAGGGTGTACATGGCGTCCTCCAGTCCCTCGTCGAGCGCCGACGTCGACTCGTCGAGGAACACCACCCGGGGCCGGACCAGCAGCACCCGCGCGAATGAGACCCGCTGCTGCTCACCGAGCGACAGCACCGACGCCCAGTCCGCCTCCTCGTCGAGGCGTTCGATCAGATGCCCGAGGGCCACCGCGCGCAGCGTGTCCCGCAATGCGTCGTCGGTGACGTCGGCGACCGGAAGCGGGTACACCACGGCCTCGCGCAGATCCCCGAGCGGCAGGTACGGCAGCTGCGGCAGGAACAGCGTCGCCCATCCGGCGGGATAACAGGCCAGTCCCGTTGTCCGCGGCCATAATTCGGCCAGGCTGCGCAGCAGGGTGGTTTTCCCGCACCCCGACGGCCCCTTCACCACCACACTGTCACCAGCGGTCAACACCATGGTCAGATCGGAGATCAGCGGATTACCGTTCAGGTCATCGACTCCGACGCCGCTGAGCGCCAGGGAATCCTGCGCGGCTCCGATATTGATCCGGGGCAGTTCTCGAGCACGGTGATCACCGTCCAGCATCTGGTCGATGCGCATCAGGGCGGCCCGGTAGACGGTGAACTCGTCATAGCTGTCCCGGAAGAACGACAGTGCGCCACAGACGTTTCCGAACGCGGCGACGGTCTGCAGCAGGCCGCCGAGGGTGATCTGCCCGGCGAAGAACCGGGGCGCCTGCACGATGTAGGGAATCATGCCGGTCGTCACGTCGCCGACGCCGCGGTTCCAGCCGCCCAGCCGCAACTGGGCGAACACGATGCGCCACATGTTGGCGATGATCTCGGCGAACCGGGAGTGCAGCAACTGCCGCTCACGTTCGCCGCCCCGGTAGAACGCGACACGTTCGGCACTGTCCCGCAGGCGCACGAGCGCATAGCGAAAACTCGCGCTGAACCGTTCGTTGAGGAAGTTCAGCCGCACCAGCGGGCGGCCGATCCAGAACGCGATGATCGTCACCGTGATCGAGAAGACGAATGCCACGAACACCATGGCCCGCGGAATGACCCAGCCGCCCAACTGCAATGGGCCGGACAGGTGCCACAGCACACCGGTGAACATCACGATCAACAACGACTTGTTCACCGCGCCGATGCTCATGTCCACCGACTTGGTGGTGAAGGTCTCGACGTCGGTCTGGATCCGCTGATCGGGGTTCTCCACGGGAGGATGCAGAAAACGGTTGCGGTAGAACGCATCCCCGGTCATCCAGTCGTCGACCAGGCGGGTGTTGAGCCAGATGCGCCAGTGGATCGCGAAGACCCGGCGCAGGAACAGGTCGACCACCGTGTAGATCACGGTCAGCAGCACCAGAATCCCGCTGATCGCAAAGGACGTCATGAACGCATGCCGCGCGGCGTCCAACTTGCCGGCATCATGGGTGGCCAGCGCTTCGGCCCCGACCTGTACGGCATTCATCAGGTCCGCGTACTGGTAGGTGAAGATCACCACCACCCGCGCCGAATACACCGTGTGCCACAGCATGAATGCCAGCAGCGCCCAGGTGCGCGGGCTGCCGGTGAAGAACGGCGCGTTGACCCGCCAGAACTGTTGTCCCCACCGGGTGAACCGGGCGACGACGAACGCCACCGCGAGGAACACCACGAGGGTGATCACCCACGCTTGCAGTGTCCACACCAGCGAGCGCAGCGGCTCGCCGGGCCAATCGATGCTGGGTTGAACCATCCCTGCCCCCGTCCGTCGGACACCGCCACGGTATCCGGCGAAACTGGGCGCTCGGGGCACCTATTGGCCATGCGATGATGAACGGGTCTGCACCTCTCCAGCAGATGCGTCCTGTACCTGACCACCGCTGGAGATTGCCGTGCCCGTTCCCGAAACCACCCCGGCCCCGTCGTCGTTGACGTCGCCGGTGATCGACTGCGAGCCGCCCGCGTACCTGCTTGCCCCGACATCCGCGGCCGGGTCCAGGGCGAAGGCCTGCCCGACGCCCACCGCGCTGCACCGGCCGAGCCCGCGCCGGTTGCGGTTGGTCGAGCAGGCCGATCATCCGCCGCAGACCGAGGCCACCCAGTTCGCCGAGGCGGTGCTGCGCCGGGTGCTGGAGGTCGTCGACCGGCGCAGGCCACCCGCGCAGCTGCGCCCGCTGATCAGCCCGCAGGTGCTCGATGCGGTGTTGGCACTCCCCCCGGCCAGGCGGGCGGCCGCAGCCACCCTGCGCCGGGTGCGGGTACGCGCCGCACCCGGGCCCGGCGCGGCGGAGGTGTTCGCCACCTTCACGCGCGGGCCGCGGGTGCACGCCATCGCCGCCAAAATCGAATCGCACGGCGGCCGTTGGCAATTGACCGCCCTACAGGTGGGCTGATCTCCCGCCCCGCCGAGACTACGGTTGTTCGCGTCAAAACGCGGAAATCGCGCAAGAAACCGTAGTTTCGGCGAGGGAAGGGTCAGCCCTTGCGGTGCGAGCGGGTCGGCTTGCCGGTCTTGGCCTGCCTGCGCGCGGCTTCCCGACGCTCCCGTCGGCTACCGCCGCTCGGCGCGGCATGTCGGCCGCCGCCGTTACCCGAGCGCTGCACCTCCACCGAACCGTCTTCGGCCGGACCGCTGTAGGTCAACTGCGGCGCATTGTCATCGATGCCTTTGGCCCGCAGGGCGGCCGGACGTTCCTTGGTGGCCACCGCGGCAGGCTCGGCGGCGGATTCCGAGGATTCCGACGCCTTGGCCGCAGCCGCCGCGGCGAACTCGGCGAGGCCCTGCGGAGCGGCAACCGGAGCCACCTGAGCGCTGGGCGGAGCCGGGGCCGCCTCGACCTGAACGTTGAACAGGAAGCCGACCGACTCCTCCTTGAGCGCGTCGAGCATGCCGACGAACATGTCGTAGCCCTCGCGTTGGTATTCCACCAGAGGGTCGCGCTGCGCCATCGCGCGCAGGCCGATGCCCTCCTTGAGGTAGTCCATCTCGTAGAGGTGCTCACGCCACTTGCGGTCGATCACGTTGAGCAGCACGTTGCGTTCCAGCTGGCGCATGGCACCCTCGCCCGCGATCGCCTCCAGCTCCTTCTCGCGTTCGGCGTAGGCCCGCTCGGCGTCCTTGATCAGGGTGTCCCGCAACTCGTCGCGGGTGAGCTCACCGGCTTCACCCACGGCGTTGGAGTCCACCAGATCGTGGTGGTCGATGCCGACCGGGTACAGGGTCTTGAGCGCCGTCCACAGGGTTTCCAGATCCCAGTCCTCGGCGTAGCCCTCGGCGGTGGCGCCGTCGACGTAGGCGGTGATGACGTCGACGAGCATGTCGTGGGCCTGCTTCTGCAGGTTCTCGCCCTCGAGGATCATGCGGCGCTCTTCATAGATGACCTTGCGCTGCTGGTTCATCACCTCGTCATACTTGAGGACGTTCTTGCGGACCTCGAAGTTCTGCTGCTCGACCTGGGTCTGCGCGCTCTTGATGGCGCGGGTCACCATCTTGGCCTCGATCGGCACGTCGTCGGGCAGGTTGAGCCTGGTGAGCAGCGATTCCAGCGTCGCACCGTTGAACCGCCGCATGAGCTCGTCGCCCAGCGACAGGTAGAACCTGGACTCGCCCGGGTCGCCCTGGCGGCCGGACCGGCCGCGCAGCTGGTTGTCGATGCGCCGGGACTCGTGACGCTCGGTGCCCAGCACGTAGAGACCGCCCGCCGCGACGACCTTCTCGGCCTCTTCGGTCGCCTCTTCCTTGATCTTCTTGAGGGTGTCGTCCCAGGCCGCCTCGTACTCCTCGGCCGTCTCGACCGGGTCGAGACCCTGCTCGCGCAGCCGCTTGTCGGCCAGGAAATCGACGTTGCCGCCGAGGACGATGTCGGTACCGCGACCGGCCATGTTGGTGGCGACCGTGATCGCGCCGAGCCGGCCCGCCTCGGCGATGATGCCGGCTTCCTGCTCGTGGTACTTCGCGTTGAGGACGTTGTGCGGAATCTTGCGCTTGGTGAACTGCCGCGACAGGTACTCCGAGCGCTCGACGCTGGTGGTGCCGATGAGGACCGGCTGGCCCTTCTCGTAGCGTTCCGAGACGTCGTCGACGACGGCGATGTACTTGGCTTCTTCGGTCTTGTAGATCAGGTCGGACTGGTCCTGCCGGATCATCGGCTTGTTGGTGGGGATCGGCACCACACCCAGCTTGTAGATCTCGTGGAGCTCGGCGGCCTCGGTCTCGGCCGTACCGGTCATGCCGGAGAGCTTGTCGTACAGGCGGAAGTAGTTCTGCAGCGTGATGGTGGCCAGCGTCTGGTTCTCGGCCTTGATCTCGACGTGCTCCTTGGCCTCGATGGCCTGGTGCATGCCCTCGTTGTAGCGGCGGCCCAGCAGCACGCGGCCGGTGAACTCGTCGACGATGAGCACCTCGCCGTCGCGGACGATGTACTCCTTGTCGCGCTCGAACAGCTCTTTGGCCTTCAGCGCATTGTTGAGGTAGCTGACCAGCGGCGAGTTGGCGGCCTCGTACAGGTTGTCGATACCGAGCTGGTCTTCGACGAACTCCACACCCAGCTCGTGCACGCCGATGGTGCGCTTCTTGAGGTCCACCTCGTAGTGGACGTCCTTCTTCATCAACGGGGCCAGCCGGGCGAACTCGGTGTACCAGTTCGAGGCGCCGTCGGCCGGGCCGGAGATGATCAGCGGCGTCCGGGCCTCGTCGATGAGGATCGAGTCGACCTCGTCGACGATGGCGAAGTTGTGGCCGCGCTGCACCATGTCGTCGGTGGAGTGCGCCATGTTGTCGCGCAGGTAGTCGAAGCCGAACTCATTGTTGGTGCCGTAGGTGATGTCCGCGGCGTAGGCGACCCGGCGCTCCTCGGGGGTCAGCCCGGAAAGGATGACGCCCACGTCGAGGCCGAGGAAGCGGTGCACCCGGCCCATCCACTCGCTGTCGCGTTTGGCCAGGTAGTCGTTGACGGTGACGACGTGCACACCCCTGCCGCTCAGCGCGTTGAGGTAGGACGGCAGCACCGCGGTCAGGGTCTTGCCCTCACCGGTCTTCATCTCGGCGACGTTGCCGAAGTGCAGGGCTGCGCCGCCCATCACCTGGACGTCGAAGTGACGCTGACTGAGCACGCGCCACGCCGCCTCGCGGGCTACCGCGAACGCCTCGGGCAGCAGGTCGTCGAGCTCCTCGCCGTCGGCGACCCGCTTCTTGAACTCGTCGGTCTTGGCTCGCAGCTCGGCGTCGGAGAGCTTCTCGACGTCGTCGGACAAAGTGTTGACATAGTCAGCCACCTTCTTGAGGCGCTTGACCATGCGGCCTTCACCGAGACGGAGCAACTTCGACAGCACGCTATTTCCCCTGTGGGTATCGATGGATCTTTCGGTGTTGATCGTGGTCCATCGTAGGTGACCCGTCGAAATACCTGGTTGTACTCACTCGGCGAACACGAAAACGCACCCCGGATCGCTCCGGGGTGCGCTTTCGGCCGGTTCGGCGAATCAGGCCAGTCGGATGAGGCCGTAGTCGTAGGCGTGCCGCCGGTATACCACCGACGGTTTGTCGCTCTCCTTGTCATGGAAGAGGAAGAAGTCGTGGCCGACCAGTTCCATCTCGTACAGGGCGTCGTCCACGGTCATGGGCGTGGCCGGGTGTTCCTTGGTGCGGACCACGCGGCCGGGTTCGTGATCGTCGAGGCCTGCGGGTTCGGTGGCGTCGACCACCGGCTCGGCGGCGGTCTCCCCGGTCAGGTGGTCGGGCGCGGTCGCCTGGTGCAGGGATACGGGGGTCTTGTCGCCATAGTGGATCTTGCGGCGGTCCTTGCTGCGGCGCAGCCTGGCCTCAAGCTTTCCGGCTGCGGATTCGAGGGCCGCATAGAAACTGTCTGCACACGCCTCGCCGCGGACAACTGGGCCGCGGCCACGGGCAGTGATTTCGACGTGCTGGCAGTTCTTGCGTTGTCGTCGGTTGCGTTCGTGGTCAAGTTCGACGTCGAAGAGGTAGATGGTCCGGTCGAAGCGCTCCAGGCGTGACAGCTTTTCCGAGACGTAGATTCGGAAATGGTCGGGGACTTCCACGTTGCGCCCCTTGACCACAACTTCCGCGTTGGGCTCCGGGTTGGCAGCTGTGTCACGATCCTCGACCACCATCGCGGGGCCTGAATCCAGGGAATTGGTTGACATACTTGGCAACTCGTTTCTCTCACTCGTTGCACGCGATCTGCGTGCCGGGCTCTAACGAATCGCGGCGATGGGTCAGGGTTTTGTCGCTCTCCCCATCGGCGCAAGGTGTCGAGTACTCACCTCCTACCGGTGCGGTGAAGTGACGCTGTGATGGAGCGTCGCCGTGAGGTGTTCACGGGTGGTTGGTGCCGACGGTAGTCCGTGTTCACCGGTTCGTGCCACCAATTTCGACGACATGTTTGCAGTTCTTCATTTCTGTTTGATTGCGGGGTAATTGCCACCTGTGTCAGGCATGCGCGACCACCAACACGCCGGCCACGTTCGCCCCGGCGCCATGCAGGACGCGCACCGACTCGGCAGCCGTGGCACCGGTCGTCACGATGTCGTCGACGAGCAGCACCTCACCGGTCACACCGGTCACCACCCGGACCCGTCCGGCGATGTTGCGTTGCCGGGCGGTGCCCGACAGGCCGACGGAATCGCGGACCCACGGCCGCAGGCGCAGCGCCGGCACCGTCTGCACGCCGGGGCGTCCCGCGCACGCGGCGACGGCCATCGCGGTGACGGGGTCGCCTCCGCGCCGGCGCGCGGCGAGCCTGCGGGTGGGCGCAGGCACCACGGTCAGCGGGGCGTCGACGACGCCCCAGGCCAGCAGCCGGTCCAGCCCGGCCCGCAGCGCGGCCGCCAGCGGCGCCAGCAGATCCGAGCGGCCCTGCTCCTTGGCGGCCACGATGGCCCGGCGCCTGGCGCCCGCGTAGCGGCCGAGGGCGAACACCGGCACGCCGGGATCGGTGCGCGGGGCGATGAGGTGCGGTTCGTCGGCGCGAACCGTCAGCGCCGACGCGCACGCCGGGCACCACCGCGTCGACGGGGCGCCACAGCCGCCGCACTCCAGCGGCAGGATCAGGTCGAGCATGTCGGCAGTGTGCTCGACAGGGGTGACATGTGACGTCGGTGCACGCGGAGCCGCGAAGCCGATTCTCGGTGATACCCACTCGCCGCCTATAAAATTGCGCCGGACAGGAGTGGGCATGTCGGCACCGGACGTGGAGCGGCCCCGGGTCATCCGGCGCAAGATCATCGTTCCGGAGACACCGGCGGACGCGGCACCGCGCGAGCGTCTCGACCGGCTGCTCTGCCAACTAGTCCAGACCCACCGGATCATCGCGATCGCGGCGACGGCTGGAGCGGGCAAGTCGGTGGCCGCGGCCCACGCCAGCCGCACCTTCGGCAAGCCGGTCGCGTGGCTGAGCGTCGACGCCACCGACGCCGCACCCGGTCGCCTGTTGACCTATCTCGAAGAAGCACTGGCACAACAACTTCCGTCCGTGCGGGGAGTCGCCACCGGTGCGCTGGCCGCAGGTATCCCGCATGCCGAGGCGGCAGGCCTGCTCATCGACGCGGCGGCCGACACCGAGCTCGTGTTCGTACTCGACGATCTCGAGCGGTTGCAGGGATCACCGGATGCGTGGGAGGTCATCGGCTCGGTGGTGCGCTACGCCGCACCCAGCACGCGCCTGATCCTGATCAGCCGCCAACCGATCCCGGCCGAGGTCTGGTCACCCGCGCTGGCAGGCGCCGTGGCCCGCGTCGACGATGCCGATCTGGCATTCAACGTCGACGAGGCGCGCGTGGCGCTGCAGCAGCTGGGCCGCTCGGGGTCGGACGCATCCGAGGCCGTACAGGCCACCGGGGGCTGGGTGATCGGGGTGCTGTTCGAGGCGTGGCGTTCCGCCGGACACGGCAGCGGCGGCACCGACCCCGAAGCCATGGGCGCCTATCTGGGCGCACACATTCTCGGTGAGCTCGGCGCCGACGACCGGGAGTTCCTCGTCAGCACGTCGGTGCTGGACGAGGTGAGCGTCGATTCGGCGGTGGCACTGGGCATCGACGACGCCGCGCGGCGGCTGGCGTCGCTGCGACGAGCCACGATCCCCGCGCAATGGTCATCCGATCCCCTGGCCATGCGCTGCCATTCCCGGTTTCGGGAGTACCTGCGTGGACTGCTGGACCAGCGTGGCAGCACGGCCGTTCGCGAGCTGCGAGCCGCCCATGGACGGCTGCTGGCATCCAACGGGTTCCACGAAGAGGCGGTCGAAGAGCTGCTTGCGGTGAGTGCGCTCACCGATGCGTACGCCTCGGCCCGGCATGCGATTCTGCCTGTTCTCGGCCGTTTGGACTTCGCCGTGGCCGACCGCTGGATCGATGCGCTCGCACCCGTCGTCCCCGTCGGCGACGACGGATTCGCCGAGGCCCGATTGATGTTGGTCGTCGCACGCGACGACCAGCGCGACGGCGCCCGTATCGCCGACGAGTTGGCCGTTCTCGGACTGCGAGATCGACTCGCCGCGGCATCGGAGCATGCCGCCGCGCTGATGGCATGGTGCTATCTGCTGGCCGGGCGCATCGACGAGATGAACGCCGTCCTGCGCGCGGCGCCCGCGGGCCCCGACGTGAACATCGTGCGCTATGCGCTGGCGCTGGTGGATCCAGAAGGGGGCCCGGCCAGGCCCGAGCCCACCGGGGGGCTGCTCGACGGCATGCTATTCGGCATCGACTACTTCCGCGGCCGGGTGCACGAACTGACCGGCGATGCGCCGTCGCCGTGGACGCGGGCCGCCATGGGCGCCGGGCGGATCGGTGCGCTGCGCGCGACGGGACGCACCGCCGAGGCGCTACAGGAGTACGAGACGGCGGCGGGCGGGGGCTTCTTCCGCGGCGTGGTGGACTCCGTGATCGCACCGGATGTGCTGCTCGATGCCGGGCGGCCCGAGGAGGCCCGCGCCGCGCTGGCCCGCGGGAGCACGTTCATCCAGGCCAACGGATCACCGATGCTGACGGCGCTGCATCAGGTGCTTGCGGCGAAGCTCATGCTGCGCGCCGACCGCGACACCGCAGGTGCGACCGCGATTCTGAACCAGATCGAGCGCGACGCCGCCCGGCGCTACGCAGTGGTTTTCGAATTCGCCCAGACCTGGCACGGGCTCGCTGCGCTCATACGCGACGATGTGGACGGTGCCTTGTCGTCGTTGCGCGCCGCGGTCGCCGGTATGCGGTCAGGCGGCCGGATCTTGGAATTGCCCACGGCGGCGGTCTATCTGGCGGAGGCCGAGTGGCGCGCCGGCAACCCCGACGCCGCCGACCGGGCAGCCGACGTCGCACTGCAGGCCGCGCGCAGGCACGGATCCAATCACGTACTGCTGCAGGCACTTGCGGATTTCCCAGCGGTGGTGGCCCGGTGCATCGACGCGCAACCGGACGCCGATTCCGCATGGCACGCGATCGGACGCGCCCTGGCCGCCCAGGGTGTCGCAGTGGGCACCCGCATCCCGACCGCGGTCGAGTTGATCGAATTCGGCCGCACCGCAATCATTCTCGACGGCTTCGAGGTGCAGCCCAACCTGTCCAAATGCTACGAGTTGCTGAGTTTTCTGGCGGTGCGCAACGGCGCCCCGGCCGGCCGTGACGAGTTGCTCGACGCCTTGTTCGACGGCCGCGGCGACGAGTCGGCGCGCTCCTACCTGCGCAAGACGGTCATCGGCGTACGCCGCGTGCTCCCGCCCGACGCGCTGAGCGTCGGCGACGACGGTCGCGTACGCCTCGACCCGGACGTCGTCCTGGCCAGTGAATCCGCCCGCGTCGAACACGAACTCGCCGCGGCGGCGCGCCTGCAGGGCGAAGCGCTCGTGGTCGCCACCGAGCACGCGCTGGAGCCACTGGCACACGGCGACTACCTACCCGGTATCAGTTCCGCCTGGGTCGATGAGCGCCGCGATCAGCTTGCCGAGCTGGCCGCCTCGGCCCGCGCCGCCGCCGCCGACGCTGCGTTCTCCGTCGACCGTTACGACGACGCCAACCGCCTCGCCACCGCGGTGCTCGACCGCGACCCGCTGCGCGAAGCGATGTGGCGCCTGCTGATGCGCGTGCGGGCCGCCGTCGGCGACTACGACGGAGTCATCACCACGTTCGCGCACTGTGAGCGCGCACTGCAGAGCGCCGGGATCACACCCGCCGCCAGCACACGCACCCTGCTGGACCGGCTGCGCCGCTGAGATTTCGGTGAATTCCCGGCCGTCCTGATCCACGATCCCGCTGGTCGCGCCCGAAATTTTTCGGGCGCCCCGGCCCGCTTTCCACCCCCGGCGACCGACGCCGCCCCGCCGCGATTTCGGCTCTTTCCCGCCCCCGTCGGAAGCATCTGTGGCGAGCCGTGAAGGCCAGATCAGCAATGCGGCGGCAGCGGGCCGCCAAGAACCGAAGGACAGAAAACCGATGCCGTATCAGACCGTCAACCCGTTCGACAACCAGGTGCTGGCCAGCTTCGAGGAGCTGACCGACACCGAGGCCCGGCAACTTCTCACGAGGGCGCACACGACATTCGCGTCGTGGAGCCAGACGACTTTTGCGCACCGCGCCGCTGTCATCGCGCGTGCCGCGGCGATCCTGCGCGAGCGGGCCGACGAGTTCGCCCGGCTGCTGACCCTGGAGATGGGCAAGCTCTACGCCGAGGCCCTCGGTGAGGTCGAACTCAGCGCGCAGATCCTCGACTACTACGCGGTGAACGCCGAGACGTTCCTGGCCCCCGAGCCGCTGGAAACCGCGGGCGATGACAACGCCATGCTGGTCAGCGCGCCGCTGGGCGTCATCCTCGGCGTGCAGCCGTGGAACTTCCCGTACTACCAGCTGGCGCGGGTGGCCGGGCCGAACCTCATGGCAGGCAACGTCGTCATGGTCAAGCACGCGTCCAACGTGCCCCAGGCGGCCGCCGCCTTCGAGGCTCTGCTCGCCGAGGCCGGTGCACCGGCGGGTGCCTACACCAACCTCTACGCCACCAAGGATCAGATCAACCTGCTGATCGACGATCCGCGGGTGCGCGGGGTCGCGCTCACCGGCAGCGAAGGCGCAGGCGCGGTCGTCGCGGCGCGCGCGGGCCGGAATCTCAAGAAGTCCACCATGGAACTCGGCGGTTCGGATGCGTTCATCGCGCTGGCCGACTGTGACCTGGACAAGACGGTCCAGTGGGCGTTGCACGGCCGGGTCTTCAACGGTGGGCAGTGCTGCGTGGCCTCCAAGCGCATCGTCGTCGTCGACGAGATCGCCGACGAGTTCCTGACGAAGTTCCAGGATGCGATGTCCGGGTTGACGGCCGGAGATCCGTTCGACGCGGCCACCACGCTGGCGCCGATGTCCAGCCAGAAGGCCGCCGACGACCTCAACGCACAGATCACTGCCGCCGTGGAAGCAGGCGCCAAGGCGATCGTGTGCGGCGAGCCGGTGCCCACCACGGGTGCGTTCGTACAGCCGACGATCCTGACCGACATCGCGCCCGGAAACCCGGCGTACTACGAGGAGTTCTTCGGGCCGGTGGCGCTGTTCTTCCGGGTCGCCGACGAGGACGAGGCTGTGCGGCTGGCCAACGACTCCCGCTTCGGGCTGGGCGGGTCGGTGTTCACCAAGGATGTCACCCGCGGCATCGAGATCGCCAAGCGCATCGACACCGGCATGGTCAACATCAACCATCCCGCCCGCCTGAAGGCCGACCTGCCCTTCGGCGGCGTCAAGATTTCGGGCTACGGCCACGAACTCGCCCACCTGGGCATCGAGGAGTTCGTGAACAAGAAGCTCATCAACGTCGTGCCGATCGACGCCCCGGCCTGACCAATCCCCCACTGAGACAAGGAAAGACAATCATGGCTGACTTCACCGTGGGCAAGTACCTGGCGGCCCGGCTCGAGCAGATCGGACTCAAGCACTACTTCATGGTCCCCGGGGACTACAACCTGGTGCTGCTCGACGAGCTGCTGACCAACGAGAACCTTGAGCAGATCGGCTGCTGCAACGAGCTCAACGCCGCCTACGCCGCCGAGGGCTACGCCCGGGTCAACGGGGCCGGCGCCGTGTTCACCACCTACAACGTGGGCGCGTACTCCGCGCTCAACGGTGTCGCGGGCGCGTACGCCGAACGGCTGCCGGTGATCTTCGTGTCCTCCGGGCCCAACACCAATGACCCTGTGGCGAACCACATCATGCACCACACGATGGGCACCCACGACTTCTCCGATCAATACGAGGTGTGCCGGCAGGTGACCTGCGACGCGGTGCGCATCCTGCACGCCGACAACGCGCCGACACTGATCGACCAGGCGATCAGCACCGCACTGCGCGAGCGCAAGCCGGTGTACATCGAGATCGCGTGCAACCTGTCGGCGGCGCCATGCCCCGAGCCCGCACCCGTCGACATGACCCTGGCCTCGACGATGCTGTCCTGGCAGCCCACCAACCCGCAGGCCCTGACCGGCGCCGTCGACCAGGCCCGCCAACTGCTGGAGAAGGCGAAGAAACCGGTCCTGCTGGCCGGGGCGCACCTGCGCTCCTACGGCGCGGTCGACGCCTTCCGGGAGTTGGCCGAGGCACTGGGCTGCGCCGTGGCGGTGATGCCGAACGCCAAGGGTTTCTTCCCCGAGGACCATCCGCAGTACGCCGGCATCTACTGGGGCGAGGTCAGCACGCCGGGTTGTCAGGCCATCGTCGACTGGGCGGACCTGATCGTCGCGGCAGGGCCGGTGTTCTCCGACTACACCACCGTGGGGTGGAGCGCGCAGCCTGCCCAGCAGCGGATGATCAGCGCCGAGCCGCAGGTCGTGCGGTTCGACGGCGCTGAATACACCGGTGTCGCGCTGGCCGACTTCCTGTCGGATCTGGCCAAGAAGGTCACCGGCAACGACGCCACCCTGCGGCAGTTCCATCGCTTGCGGGGGGCCGCGCCCGCCGCGGCACCGGCACCGGCACCGGAGGTCGACGCCGACACCCCGTTGAGCCGACGTGAACTCTGGCGTCAGATCGAGGCCGACCTCGATGCGCATTCCACGCTGCTGGTGGAGACCGGCATCTCGTGGTGGGACGGCGTGTACACCCGGCTGCCCGGCGGTGCGCGATTCGAGATCGAGATGCAGTGGGGCTCCATCGGCTGGTCAGTGCCCGCCGCCTTCGGCTACTCGCTCGGTCTGGAACCCGGCCGGCGCCTTGTCGCCGCGATCGGCGACGGGTCTTTCCAGCTGACCGCCCAGGAGGTGTCCAACATGATCCGCCACGGTCAGGAGATCCTGATCTACCTGGTCAACAACCGTGGCTACGTGATCGAGTCGGCGATCCATGACGGCCCCTACAACTACTACAAGAACTGGGATTACGCCGGGCTGATCGACGTGTTCAACGCCGACGACGGCCGCGGGCTGGGGCTGACCGCCACCACCCCGGCAGAACTGGCCGACGCGATCGCCACGGCCCGGGCCCACCGTGGTGGTCCGGTGCTCATCGAATGCCAGATCCCCAACGAGGACGCCGGCCCCGAGGTCATCTCCTGGGGGTCCAAGGTCGCCCACGTCAATTCCCGTCCCGCCCAACACATCTGAGAGAGACACACTCATGACTGACCAACTCATCGGAGCCCACAACGCCCACAACGACCTGCACAGCGAGCAGGGTGCCCGCCCCGGAGAACACCCGGGCCGCAGCGCCAACCCGATCATCAAGGTGACCGACGTCGCCTGGCTGGAGTTCGAGAAACCCGACCTGGTCAAGGCCGAGGCCTTCGCGCAGTCGTTCGGGTTCGCGACGGCGCTGCGCACCAGCGACGAACTGCATCTGCGCGGCAGCGATGCCGATGCGCCGTGCGTGCTGATCCGCCGCGGCCACCGCGAGAAATTCCTCGGCCCGGCATTCGTCGCCGCGGAGCAGTCCGATCTGGTGCGGCTGGCCGACGCGACCGGTACCACCGTCCGCCCGCTACCGGATTCGCTGGGTGGGCTGACCGTGGATCTCGTTGACCCGAGCGGTCTTCCGGTGCGGGTGGTGTCGGGCACCCATCAGCTCGACACGTTGCCGGCACAGGCCCCGCACGTGTTCAACTTCGGCCACGAGGTGGCCCGGGCCAACGCCACCCAGCGTCCACCGCGGGTGCCCGCCACCGTGCAGCGGCTCGGCCACATCGTGGTGCAGACCCCGAAGTACATCGAGGCGCTCAACTGGTACCTGGAGAAGCTGGGCATGATCGTCAGCGACTTCTGCTTCTACCCGGGCCAGCGCGACCGCGGCCCGATCATGAGCTTCATCCGCTGCGACCGCGGATCGCTGCCCGCCGATCATCACACCCTGGCGATGGCGCTGGGCCCGGTGAACCGCTACGTGCACTCGGCGTACCAGGTAGCCGATCTCGACGCATTGGCAGCCGGCGGCGAATACCTGCGCGAGCGAGGGTATTTCCGCTCGTGGGGCATCGGCAGGCATATCCAGGGCAGCCAGATCTTCGACTACTGGCGCGATCCGGACGGCTTCCTGGTCGAGCACTTCGCCGACGGCGACATGTTCGACAACACGCTGGAGCCCGGTTGGGCCCCGTTGGCTGCCTCCGGCCTGTACCAGTGGGGACCTCCGCCGAGCCGCGACTTCCTGGGCGTCGGGTCCGCGCGCGAGACCGCGAGTGAACTGGCCGCCATGGTCGACGCACTGCGCCACGACAACGAATTCGACCTGTCCGCCCTGCGCGGGCTGTTCGCCGTGGCGAATTCCTGATCCGCACAACACAACTCACACAAGGAGCCATCATGACCATCTCAATCCTGCGCACCGCCGACGCCTGGTGGGTGCACACCGTCTCGGGTGCGGCCCGCGTCGACACCGACGCCGCGACCACCCGCGAACTGCTGGCGGACCGCGCGGCCATCGCCGCTGCGGCCGCGAGCGCCGGTACCGTCCCGGTGGACAGCCTGCAGCTGCTGTCGCCCATCACCACCCCGTGCCGGGTGGTCGCTCAGGCCACCAACTTCGCCTCGCACGTCAGGGACGTCGGCCGCGACCCCGCCAAGACGTCACTGACGTTCTTCCGCAAGGCATCCGGCTCGGTCACCGGACCGTTCGGGGACGTCATCAAACCCGCGCACGTCATGCTGCTCGACTACGAGGTGGAGATCGGCCTGGTGATCGGCCGCGCACTGCCCGTCGGCACCGAGGTCACCGAGGCCAACCTGGCCGACTTCGTGGTCGGCCTCGTGCTCACCAACGACATCTCGGCGCGCGACGTCCAGCTGTCCAAAATGCAGTTCTTCGAATCGAAGTCGTACCCCACGTTCACGCCGGTCGGGCCCGCGCTGGTACTGCTCGACGCCGACGAACTCGCGCGGTTCGGCGAGCTACGGTTGCAGCTGTCGGTCAACGGAGCAACGCGGCAGGACATGCTCGTCGCGGGCGACATCATGTTCCCTCCCGTGCAAGCGCTGCAAGCGCTTTCGAAGTTCCAGGAGCTCGAGCCGGGTGACATCGTGCTCACCGGCACCCCGGTGGGCACCGCGCTCACCACGCACGGTATCGCCCCGAAGGGCGACATCGACCTCGCCGCGTTCCTGGCCGGGCAGGCCGCGCACAATCCGAACTATCTGCATGACGGCGACGTGATCGAAGCCACCGTCGCCACCGACGACGGCGCCATCGATCTCGGGGTCCAGCGCAATGTGGTGGTGTACAAATGACCGCGCACAACACGGCCCTGCCGGAATTCGTCCCGGTCGTGATCATCGGTGCCGGCCCCGCCGGCATCGCCGCCGCGACCCTGCTCGGCCAGTACGGCGTCGAAACCCTCGTGCTGGACCGCCATGAGACCGTCTACCCGCTGCCGCGGGCGGTCCACGCCGACGACGAGGTTTTCCGCATCCTGGCCCGGCTGGGAGTCGGCGAGGAGTTCGCCGCCCACAGCAGGCCCGCGCACGGCCTTCGACTCGTCGATTCCCAGATGCGGGTCCTCAGCGAAATCTCGCGCGGCACGGAACCCAGTGTGGCCCACGGGTTCCCGCAGATGAACATGTTCGACCAGCCCGAGCTGGAAGTGATGCTGCGCGCGAACGTCAAGCACTACCCCACCGTGACCGTCCACGGCAACGTGGAGGTCACGTCGGTCACCCAGAACCAACCGGGCCGCGTACGGGTGAGCTTCCTCGACCGCGTGCGCGGTGGTGAGCAGAGCGTGCAGGCCAACTACGTGCTCGGCTGCGACGGCGCGAACAGCGCGACCCGCGCCGCGATCGGCGCGCATCTGTACGGGTTACCGTTCACCCAGAACTGGCTGGTCATCGACGTCAACACCGAGGCAGCACTCGACCAGTGGGAGGGCTGCCACCAGCTGTGCAACCCGCAGCGCGCCGGGACGTACATGCGGATCTCAGAAACCCGCTACCGCTGGGAATTTCAGCTGCTCGACGGCGAGACCGTGGCCGACTACCAGAGCCTCGCCGACGTCGAGACGTTGATCAGGCCCTGGCTGCGCGACATCCCGATCCACGCGTTGGAGCTGGTGCGGTCGACCGCCTACACGTTCCGCGCGCAAGTGGCCAGCCGCTGGCGTGATCGCAACGTGTTCATCCTCGGTGACGCCGCCCACCTGACGCCGCCGTTCGTCGGCCAAGGCATGGCAGCCGGCTTGCGGGATGCCCTGAACCTCACCTGGAAACTCGTTGGGGTGCTTGACAAGAGCCTGCCGGAAAGCGTGCTCGACACCTACGAGCAGGAACGCAAGCTACACGTGGCCGCCATGATCCTGATGGCCGTGTCGGTGGGTACCGCGATGACCGGTGGCGGCCGCGCCGGGGATCTGATCCGCCAGGTGGTGTTCCCGCGCATGCAGGGCCTGCGCCTGCCGGGCACCAGGGCCAGCGCGGTCGAGGGGGTCACTCCCGGCCTGCGCAGTTCGGACCTCGTGATCAAATCGCGCAGGCGCGGCGGGCTGGCCGGCACCCTGTGTCCCAATCCGGTACTCAGCGATGGCGTGTCGTTCGACGAGATGGTGGGTAATCGGTTCGCGCTCGTCACCTCTGTGCCGCTCACGGATGCGCAACGAGGAGAACTCGACAGCCGCGGAACAGTCGTGGTGGCGGCCTCCGCCGGCAGCGAACTCGCCCGGTGGCTGCGCGAAGGACGGGCCACGGCCGCCATCGTCCGGCCCGACCGGACGGTCATGCAGGCGAGCGTTGACACGGCGGCCATCTGCCGTGCCGTGCCCGCGTTCGCCGGGACACGTGGCGCGCCGGTGGGTTACGACAGCTCGGCACGATGACCGATGTGCACGCCGACACGCGGAAGACGACCTATCGAACAATCTCCCAGAAGAAAGTAGTCACATCATGGATATTGCCGCGGTTGCGGATGCCGGGCCGGTTGAACTGGCTGCGCGATTTCAGCGAGACGTCGAACCACTGCGCCATACGCTGTACCGCCGGGCCATGAGCTTGTGCCGCAATCATGCGGATGCCGAGGATCTGGTACAGGAGACGATGATCAAGGCGTACAGCGGTTTTCACACGTTCACGCCGGGCACCAACCTCAAGGCGTGGCTCAGCCGGATCATGACCAATACCCATATCAGCGGCTACCGCCGCAGCCAACGGCAACCGATTTCGTATTCGATGGAAGGGCTCTCCGACGAAGAGCTGGTGAACCATGCACAGCGCAGCGGAGCCGGACCGGTCTCGGCCGAGGACGAGGCGCTGGCAGCGTTGCCGCACACCGAAATCAACGCGGCGCTGCAGGCGTTGCCCCGGCAGTTCCGGGCAGTGGTGTACTACGCCGACGTCGAGGGCATGCCACACCGGGACATCGCCGACATCATGGGTACCCCGCGCGGAACGGTGATGTCACGAATCGCGCGTGGACGACAACACCTCCGCAGGCAGCTGACCGCAGTCCCATAGAAGCACAACGCACACAACAGAACTGGAGAATATTCAGATGACCGAACACCAGACCGGCCTCGGCGGCCGGCTGCCACTGGCAGATCCTGCCGACCTCAGTGCAACGCAACGGGAACTCTTCGACAAGATGACGAGCACCGTGGTGCCGTGGGCCGACGAGACCGGATGCCACAGCACCACCGCCGACGGACGATTCATCGGCCCGTTCAACCCGGCGTTGCACAATCCGGAGATGACATCCGCGGCCGCTTCGCTGCTGCTGGGCGAGCGGGAGCACACGTCGCTGAGCCCGCGGGTGCGCGAAGTGGTGATTCTCGCCGTCGGCGCGGCCTGGCAGTCCGAGTACGAGATGTACGCGCACGCGGCCGCCGCGCGCAAAGTCGGCCTCTCCGAGGACGCCATCCGGGCGCTGGTCAGCGGCGCCGTGCCGGATGACGTGAGCAAGGACGAGACGATCGCCGCGGAACTCACCCGCCAGCTCTCAACCGCTCACCGGGTCGACGAAGCGCTCTACCGGCAGGCCGAAACATGTTTCGGGGCAAAGGGATTGACTGATATCGCGATGTTGATCGGCATCTATCACACGGTCAGCCTCACGCTCAATCTGTTCGAGGTACCCGCACCGCGGTAAGCGGTGCGGTGACACCACGATGGCGAGCTTTCTGCGGGCGTTGGCCATGTTCGCCCTTCTGTGCGGCAGCACCGCCACCGGCCTCCTGTTACGGTGCCAGTTGCTCGGGGATTCCACCGAGAAGGCCGGGGCCGATTCCACGAATCTGGTGATCTCGTTCCTCGTGACCATCACTGCCATCGTCATCGGCCTGCTCATCAACTCGACGAAGAGTTTCATCGATGCCACCGAACACCGGTGGGCGGTGTTCGCCGGGCAACTGCTGCAGCTGGATCAGTCCTTGCGAAACTACGGACCGGAGTCGGAACCGACGCGGCGACAGCTCCAGAGCTTCACCGCCGGTGGGATCGCCAATTTCTGGCGGGCAGATACGATTCCGGCCGGTGTGTCGTACCCGGACGTGCGCCGGCTGTCCCGAGACGACGCAAAGCAGGTCCTCACCGAACTTCTCTCCCGGATCGAGCTGGGGATCATCCGATTGGCGCCGGCCGATCCGTTGCACGAACGGCTGGCGGGCGATTGCTTCGACCAGTTGAAAGAGCTTGCCAGGGCGCGTTGGTCGCTGCTGCTGGCCCCGCAGAGTTCGCTGCCACCGGCATTCCTGCGAGCGCTGATCTCGTGGTTGATGATGATCTTCGCGTGCTTCGGAATGCGGACGCCGGCCGACCCTTTTGTCGTCATCATGGTTGTCCTGGCGGCGATCACGTTGAGCAGCATGATCTTTGCGATCATCGATATCGTCGATCCGTACAAGGGGCTGTACAACATCTCGAGCAAGAACATGCATCAGGCCCTGGACGCGATGCTCGGCCGTCAGCCCGGCAACACCGGCATCGCGCCAGGCACCATCAACGGGCGCACCTCCGACCAGCCTGGGTTGTCATTGCTGGCCGACGCCGAAAGTTGCAGCACGCCACGCTGATCGGCCACATACACCGTCGACGGGTTGGCCGCGACGGTGGTCACCGGCATCACCAGGTTGCGGCTCGGGCCGTCGGAGTTGACGCCGTCGATGTTGACGTAGGACACCGGATGCTGCGCGTCGGTGCGGGAGACCACGATGTCGTCGCCGGTCCGCCAGGCCAGCGACACCACGGTGTTGCCCATCCCGAAGCCGAGCCGGCGCGGGTACGTCAGCTGGAACTGCCCGTCCTGGTTCTGCTCGACCCCGGCCAGGATCACCTGGCCGTTGATGACCATCGCCGCCCGGGTGCCGTCGCGGGACAATTGCAGGTCGGCGATCGGGCCCGGATAGCGCGTGGCCACGGCAGTCGTGTCCACCGGGATCCGGCCCGGGGCACCGGACGCGTCCTGGATCGCCCGCACCACGTTGATGCCGTCGACCACCACCCAGACCGCCTGGTCCAAGGCCCAGCTCGGGCGCGACAGTGTCCGGCCTTCCAGGGCCTGCGCCGCGGTGCCGCCCAGCGGGCCGATCCACAGCGTGGCGGGGGGGCTGGGAGCGCCCGGCGGCACGACGACCACCGACGCGGCCTCCTGACCGTTGCGCGACACCGAGGCCGAGACCTGGTTGGGGGCCAACCCGAAGGAACCCGCGACGCGCGGCGCCTCCTGGCCCTCCAGCGAGACGAGCGACCCGCCCACCAGCGCGTGCAGACCCGCTGCCGCGCCGGGGGCGGCCCCCGGATCGGTGGCGGCGACGTCGGAGGTCTCCCAGCCGTCGGCGAACCGGTCGTCCAGCGGCGCTCCGTCGGCGTTGATCACGTACGGCCCGCTGATACCCGCTCGCGCCAGGGTCCAGATGATCTGTGCGGCCAGCAGCTGCCTGCTGTGCGGATCTGCGGCCGAGAGGTTCTCCAGGTCGATGCGGGCGCCACCGTAGCCGCGGCCCACGCCGGTCTTGCCGCCGTCCGCGCGGGTGACGGGCCCACGCAGTTTCAGCTGAGCGCCGAGCAGGTTGTGCACCGACTTGGCCATCTCCGGGCGCGGGCCGGCGATCAGTTTCGTCACCAACTCGGTGGCCAGCTGGTCGGGGTCGGACACCGCGACGTAACGCGGATCCGGTACCACGGTGTTGCCGGTCGGGTCGACGAAATACAGGTTGTTGCGCTTGTAGGTCGACTGAAACTGTTGCCAGTCAAGGAAAACCCCGTTGGGCAGCCGGTCGATGCGCCACCCGCCGCTGGTCTTGACCAGTTCGATCGGTCCCGGGTCGGGCAGCGCGCCCTCCCCCGTCTCGAACACGCCGAGGTCGGAGAACGACCCGAGGATGTCGGCGTGCATGGTCACCGAAACCCGGTCAGAGCTGCGGGTTTCGACGAACACCACGCGGTCGATCAGCAGGGCGCTGCCCGCGTCGTCCCACGAGCTCGACGCCGATTCGGTGAGGAACTGCCGCGCCGCGAGATGGCGATTGGCGGGATCGGCCGTGGCCTTGAGGAATTCCCGCAGCAACACGTCGGGATCCATCTCGGGCGACGGCTTGGGCAGGTTCTGCGGTGCGGGGCGCTCGACGGTTCCGATCGCCTGCGGCGAGGACGTGTTGGGAATTCCGGCGCAACCCGACGTGAGCACCACCAGGCCGACGATCGACGCGGCCAGCAGGCGCTTCACACGTTCTCCTCTTCCCTGACCGGCCGACGCGGGTTATGTTGCGGTTCAATCGGTTTGAGCGGCAGTGGACTCGCGGTCACCTTGTGCCCACGGACCAGCGGCAGGGTCAGCCGGAAGCAGGCGCCCTTACCCGGCTCGCCCCACGCCTCGAGCCTGCCCTGGTGCAACCGCGCATCCTCGATGCTGATGGCCAGGCCCAGGCCGGTGCCGCCGGAGCGCCGCACGCGCGACGGATCGGACCGCCAGAATCTGCTGAACACCAGCTTCTCCTCGCCGGGGCGCAGCCCGACACCGAAGTCACGGACGGTGACGGCGACGGTGTCCTCGTCGGCGGCCATGCGGATCTGCACCGGCTTGTGTTCGGCGTGGTCGATCGCGTTGGCGATGAGATTGCGCAGAATGCGCTCCACCCGACGCGGATCCACCTCGGCGATCACTTCCGTGGCCGGCATGTCGACGTCGAGTTCGATGGCGGCATCGGCGGCCAGGTGCCCGACGTTGTCCAGGGCGCTTCGCACGGTGCTGCGCAGATCCACCGACTCGACCGACAGTTCGGCGACACCGGCGTCGTGGCGCGAGATCTCCAACAGATCGGCCAGCAGCGTCTCGAACCGGTCGAGTTCGTTGACCATCAACTCGGTGGAGCGGCGCAGTGCCGGGTCGAGATCGTCGCTGTGGTCATAGATCAGATCGGCCGCCATCCGCACCGTGGTGAGCGGGGTGCGCAGCTCATGGCTCACGTCAGAGGTGAAGCGGCGCTGCAGGTTACCGAATTCCTCGAGCTGCTGAATCTGCCGGGACAGGCTCTCGGCCATATCGTTGAACGACACCGCGAGGCGGGCCATGTCGTCCTCGCCGCGCACGGGCATCCGCTCGGTGAGGTGGCCCTCCGCGAACCGCTCCGCGATGCGCGACGCCGACCGCACCGGCTGCACGATCTGACGGGCCACCAGCAGTGCGATGGCCGCCAGCAACCCGAGCAGCACGATGCCGCCGGTGGCCATGGTGCCGCGCACCAGCGAGATGGTGCTTTCCTCGTTGTTCAGCGGAAAGATCAGGTACAGCTCAAGATTGGGCACCGACGACGACGCCGGGGTGCCCACCACGAGGGCCGGCCCGGAAAACCCGTCGGTGCGGACCGTGGTGTATTGGTAGCTGACCTGCCCGGCCTTGACGAAGTCACGTAATGCGTTGGGCACCTGGGCGACCGGGCCCGCCGACGTGGCCGCGCGGGGTCCGTCGCCGGGGACCACGAGGACCGCGTCGAACGCGCCTGCGAGGTCACCACGCACATCGGCCTTGCGGTCGACGAGGGTGTTGCGAGCCAGCTGCAGGCTGCTGTCCAGGGACCGCGACTCTTCCCCACCGACGATGCCGCTCACGGTGTTTCGGGCGCGCTCGACCTCTTCAGTGGCGGCCTTGACCTTGACTTCCAGAATCCGGTCAGTGATCTGACTGGTCAGCACGAATCCCAGCACCAGGATGACGGCAAGCGAGAGCCCGAGCGTCAGCGTCACCACCCGCAACTGCAGCGAGCGGCGCCAAATCAGACCAACAGCCCTGCCCAGCGTCCCCAATCCGCGCAGTAGTGGGCCGGAACCTCCCCAGCGCCCACGAATGCGCCGTCTGGAACCAAAGATCACGGGGGTCCGGCCTTGTATCCCACTCCTCGAACGGTCAGCACCACCTGCGGGTTCTCCGGGTCTTTCTCGACCTTGGCCCGCAACCGCTGGACATGCACGTTCACCAAACGGGTGTCAGCGGGGTGGCGATATCCCCACACCTGTTCGAGCAGCACATCACGAGTAAACACCTGCCGCGGTTTCCGCGCCAAGGCCACGAGCAGGTCGAACTCCAGCGGTGTCAGCGAAATCTGTTCGCCTTGGCGGGTCACCTTGTGAGCCGGAACGTCGATCTCGACGTCGCTGATCGAGAGCAGCTCGGCCGGTTCATCTTCGTTGCGACGCAAGCGCGCCCGCACCCGGGCCACCAATTCCTTGGGCTTGAACGGCTTCATCACGTAGTCGTCGGCGCCGGACTCCAGTCCGAGCACCACGTCAACGGTGTCGGTCTTGGCGGTCAGCATGACGATCGGTACACCGGAATCGGCGCGCAGCACGCGGCAGACGTCGATGCCGTTCATACCGGGCAACATCAGGTCCAGTAGAACCAGATCCGGTCGCAGCTCGCGGACGGCGGTGAGCGCCTGGCTGCCGTCGCCGATGACCGCGGTGTCGAAACCCTCACCACGCAACACGATGGTGAGCATCTCGGCCAGCGATGGGTCGTCGTCTACGACAAGGATCCTTTGCCTCATGGAGTCCATGGTGTCACCAGAATGCGATAAAACTCGGGTACCACACGCGGTGATCTTGGGTTCCACCCGCTGCCGAGCCCCGAAACCGACGATTTTGTCGTCCGCAGGGGTCCTCGAGTCGCAGAAAGGTCAGTTTCGCGCAACCGGCATCCGGCTCAGCCGAACCGCAGAGCCAGCGCGGCCGGGTCCACGTCGGGGCCCGCCAGCGCCCATCGCCCGCACCAGTCGGCAGCGGCCAGCCCGGCGTACACCTCGCCCGTGTGCCGTTGCAGCCCGCCGTCGCGCTCGTAGGCGTCCTTGGCGCGGTCGGCCTCGGTGTTGGCCCGGTGCTCGGCGCGCTCCGCGGCCAGCTCGGTGGGCACGTCGAGCAACACCTGCCAGTCCGGGTGCGGCAGCTTCAACCGGTCGTACTCCAGTTCACGCACCCAGGACACCACGTCGCCGTCGGCGCCCTGATGCAGCCGCGCCGCGCTGTAGGCGGCGTTGGAGGCCACGTAGCGGTCGAGGATGACGACGTCGTAGGCGGCGCACAGATGCTCGATCTCCTCGCGCGCACCGGCACGGTCCAACGCGAACAGCACCGCCATGGCATGCACCGACTCGGCGAGGTCGCCGTGCGCGCCGTGCAGCGCTTCGGCGGCCAGGTCGGCGGGCACGGAATGGTGGTAGCGCGGAAACGCCAGAGTGCCGACGGACTTGTGCGCAGACTCGAACGCCGCCCGCAGCCCGTTGGTCAGAGTGCGTTTGCCGGCGCCGTCGACGCCCTCGATCGCGATCAGCACGCCGCGAGCCTAACTATCCGGCACGGTCGTCGGCATTCGCGGCACGCATCAGATCGTCGCGGGCGCGCGCCACCCGCGACCGGATCGTGCCGACCGGGCAGCCACACACCTCGGCGGCCTCGGCGTAGGACATCCCGATCACCTGGGTGAGGATCAGCGCTTCCCGGCGGTCGGCGTCCAGATCCGCCAGCAGCAGCCGGATCTCGACCATGTTCTCGATCCGCGCGCCACGCGCTGCGGGCCCGGTGACATCGTCGAGTTCGATCACGTGCACGGTGCGCGGCCGGCTGGTGTTGTACCGGATCTGGTCCACCACCACCCGCCGGGCGATCGACAGCAGCCACGTGCGGGCACTGGACCGGCCGCTGAATCGCGGCAGCGAGCGGATGGCCCGCAGGAACGTCTCCTGGGTCAGATCGTCGGCGCTGCCGGGGTCCGCCAGGTAGGCCACCGTGCGCCAGACGTCGCGCTGGGTGGCCTCGATGAACTGGGACAGCGCAGCCTGGTCGCCTCGGCCTGCGGATTTGGCGAGGTGGGTAATTTGGTCGTCGTCACCTGTCGCCACGGCTAGTCACCCTAGGCCATCGCGCCCGGGAACTTTTCGCCGCGTTGCACCGACCAGTAGACGCATGGGCAAAGTCCGGCGGCCCAGGTCTTCAAGGAGGTAAGCGACACGATGTCGAGCTCGGCAGCGGTATGCGACGACGCGGTGGGCGCGCGGCGGATCCAACTGGACGTCAGCGGGATGTCCTGCGCCGCGTGCGCCAACCGCGTGGAAAAGGCGCTGAACAAGCTGCCCGGTGTGCGGGCCTCGGTGAATTTCGCCACCCGGGTCGCGACCATCGATGCCGATGAGCAGACCGGCCCGCAGGAGCTGTGCGAGGTCGTGCAGCGGACGGGATACGAAGCCGAACCCCGCAAGGCGGGCGTGGACGAGGGCGGGGACCCCGACGCCGATCACGCGCACAGCCTGCTGATCCGGTTGGCCGTCGCAGCCGTGTTGTTCGTGCCGCTGGCCGATCTTTCGGTGATGTTCGCCGTGGTGCCGAGCACGCGCTTCACCGGCTGGACGTGGGTGCTGACCGCGCTGGCGCTGCCGGTGGTGACGTGGGCGGCGTGGCCGTTTCACCGCGTCGCGCTGCGCAACGCGCGTCACGGCAGCGCCTCGATGGAGACGCTCATCTCGGTCGGCATCACCGCCGCCACCATCTGGTCGCTCTACACGCTGTTCGGCACGCACCACACCACCGATCGCCGAGGCATCTGGCAGGCCCTGCTGGGCAGCGACGCCATCTACTTCGAGGTGGCTGCCGGGGTGACGGTGTTCGTGCTGGCCGGGCGTTACTTCGAGGCGCGGGCCAAATCGAAGGCGGGCGGGGCGCTGCGTGCGCTGGCCGCGTTGTCGGCCAAGGACGTCACCGTGCTGCTGGCCGACGGTTCGGAGATGCTCATCCCGGCCGACGAACTCAAGGAGCAGCAGCGGTTCGTCGTGCGCCCGGGCCAGACGATCGCCGCTGACGGCCTGGTGATCGAGGGCTCGGCCGCCGTCGACATGAGCGCGATGACGGGTGAGGCCCGACCGGTGCGCGCCGAGGCAGGCGCGAACGTCATCGGCGGCACGGTGGTGCTCGACGGCCGGTTGATCGTCGAGGCCGCCGCGGTGGGCGCCGACACCCGTTTCGCCGGGATGGTGCGGCTCGTCGAGGACGCCCAGACGCAGAAGGCCAACGCACAACGCCTCGCCGACCGGGTCGCATCGGTGTTCGTGCCCGCGGTGTTCGTGCTGTCCGCGCTGACGGCCACGGCATGGCTGCTCGCCGGCGGCGGCCCCGACCGCGCGTTCTCCGCGGCGCTGGCCGTGCTGGTCATCGCCTGCCCGTGCGCGCTGGGCCTGGCGACGCCGACGGCCATGATGGTGGCGTCCGGCCGCGGCGCCCAACTCGGCATCTTCCTCAAAGGCCACCAGTCGCTGGAGGCGACCCGGGCGGTGGACACCGTCGTCTTCGACAAGACCGGCACCCTGACGACGGGACGGCTCAGTGTCAACACGGTCGTCGCGGTGTCGGGCTGGCGGCCCGAGGACGTGCTCGCCCTGGCCGCGGCCGTGGAGTCGGCATCCGAACATGCCGTGGGACTGGCCATCGCGACCGCCGGTGGCCGCGGCGAACCCGTGCAGGATTTCCGCGCGGTGCCGGGCCGCGGTGTCAGCGGCACCGTGACCGGCCGGGCCGTGCGGGTGGGCAAACCGTCCTGGATCGCCCCGCACTGTGATTCGCCGACGCTGATCGCGGGCCGCCGCAGCGCCGAATCCCGGGGCGACACCGTGGTGTACGTCGAAGTCGACGGCGAGGCGTGTGGGGTCATCGCGGTGTCCGACGCCGTCAAGGACTCCGCGGCCGATGCCGTCGCCGCGCTGCACCGCCGCGGACTGCGCACAGTGCTGCTCACCGGGGACAATCCGGCGTCGGCCGCCGCGGTCGCCGACCGTGTCGGCATCGACGAGGTGATCGCCGATGTACTGCCCGAGGGCAAGGTCGACGTCATCGAGCAGCTGCGCGACCGCGGCCGCGTCGTGGCGATGGTCGGCGACGGGATCAACGACGGCCCCGCGCTGGCGTGCGCCGATCTCGGCATGGCCATCGGGCGGGGCACCGACGTGGCGATCGGCGCGGCCGACATCATCCTGGTCCGCGACAACCTCGATGTCGTCCCGCTCGCGCTGGATCTGGCCGCGTCGACCATGCGCACCATCAGGGTCAACATGGTGTGGGCGTTCGGCTACAACGTGGCGGCCATCCCCATCGCCGCGGCCGGGTTGCTCAACCCGCTGATCGCCGGTGCGGCGATGGCATTCTCGTCGTTCTTCGTGGTGTCGAACAGCTTGCGGTTGCGCAATTTCGGGCGTTAGCTACCGCGAGCGTGAACCGTCTGCGAAAAATCGGCCGCACAATCGCTGAGGATTCACACCCGCGATAGGGCTGAGCCCCTCATCGACCACCACCGCGCATGTCCGGCTGGGAGCGTTCGATGGGCGTGAAGACGAGCGTCAGCCACTGGCCTGCCAGTGCCGTCACGGCAAGATCCGCTGCCACCAACCAAGCCAGCCCGGTGGCGTGGTGCCCGGTGCGCAGCCACCACAGTGCGCCCACGCCGATGACGGTGGCCAACCCGCTGAAATACGCCGCGGCACAGCACCAGCGGTAACGCCGCCGGGCCAGCGCCGCAGCGGATGCACCGCCTGCGAGCGCGAACATCGCCAGGCTCACCGCCGGGATGCCCTGTGCCGCACCGGTATCCGCGACGCACCACCACGCCACCGCGCCGACCGCGAGGACCAGCACAGCCACGACACCGCCGGTGAGCCGCCACCGCCCGAGCCACACCTCGTCGAGCACGCGGCCTTCGATCGTGCGCAGGGTGTCCGTGAATGCGTCGCCCGTCACCGCTGATCCTCCTTCACCCGGTTTCGTCGTCCGCATATCTGGTCGCGCCGAAGCCCCCTGTGGTTCCCGGGAACTGATCACCGCCGATCGCGGGACAACTCCCGCAGCATCGCGTTGTAGGCGTCCAGCTCGTCGTCGGCGTAGGCGGAGTCGGCGTGGCGATCCGAGCGGGACGCCGCCCGGCGGTCCTGGCGCGCCCACTGCGCGACCAGGGCGACGACGACGATGATGACGGGCAGTTCACTTGAGCCCCAGGCGATTGCACCGCCCAGATGCTGGTCGTCCTCGATGCTGCCCAGCCACGGCAGGCCCACGTTGCGGTAGAACGGTCCGCCCATCACCGAGGTCATGGTCATGGTCGCGATGCCGAAGAAGGCGTGAAACGGCATCACGGCGAAGAGCAGTCCGAGCCGGCCCAGGAACGGCAGCTTCCGCGGGCCGGGGTCGATACCGATGATGCCCCAGTAGAAGAGATAGCCGACGAGCAGGAAGTGCAGGCTCATCAGTTCGTGGCCCCAGTGATACCGCGCCAGCGTGTTGAAGATCGGCGTGAAGTAGACGATGTACAGCGACGCCACGAACAGGATGAACGCGATTATCGGATTCGCCAGGAACGCCGTGACTTTCGAGTGCACGAGCCACAGCAGCCATTCGCGGGGCCCGGGTGGCCGGCTGTCACCGGCGGCGGGCAGTGCACGCAGCGCCAGGGTCACCGGGCCGCCGAGCACGAGCAGCACCGGGATGAACATGTTCAGGATCATGTGTTCGGCCATGTGCACGCTGAACATCGCCGACCCGTACGCCCGCACACCGGAACCGGTGGTGAAGACCAGCAGCGCACACCCGGCCAGCCACGCCACGAGTCGTCCGGCCGCCCAGCTGTCCCCGCGCCGGCGCAGCCGCAGGTAGCCGGCGAGGTACAGCCCCGCCAGGACGATCGCACCCACGCCGATGAAGGTGTCGAACCGCCAGGCGGTCAACAGCGTCAGCACGCTCGGCGGCTCGGGCAGTTCGTACCCGAGAAACACGTCCCACGCGGTGAATCGGTGCGCCAGCAGCCGCGGCGCGGGCTGGGTGGCCATCGCGGCGACCAGGGCCATCACCCCGATCACGGCGACCACGTCGATGACGCGCTTCGCGCGCGGCAAGTCACGGCGCCACACGGTGATGACGTCACCCAGCCACACGGCGAGCAGGAGGACCCCGGCGCCCAGCCCGGCTCTGCCGTAGCCGGTGCCGGTCGGCAGCGCCGAGCCTGCGAGCAGGGTCAGCAGGATCGCGCCGTAGCCGAGTGCGACCGCGCCACTGAGCGTTTCGATCAGCAGCACCCGACGCGCGGCCTCGGGGGCGGGCGGCGCTGCGACCGCCGCGAGCTTGAAGCCGGCCAGCGTAGCCAGTGCGACGACGAACATGATCGCTGCGCTCGTCGCGTAATCGTGGTCGGGTCCCTGACCGGCGTTGCCACTGACCGCCACCGCGACCACGGCCACGACGGTGGGCACCAGCAGCACCACGTGGGTGATCCACTTGACCGACAAGCGTGCGGCGACTGCCACGACAGCTGCCGCGGCGGCCACCACGATCCACGCCCTGGAGGTCTCCGAAGCCGCGACCGCCGGAATCACGGCTCCGCTCAACAGCAGTCGTACCGCGTCGGCACCGGCGGCGCTGGCCGCCGACACCGCCACCATCAGCAGCGCCGTCACCGCCCAGATCGCCGCGGCGCGCTCGACGACCACGTGCACCCGGAACGCTCGTTCGTCGATCACCCCGGCGGTGTCAGGCCGGGCGGTGGTCATGACGTAGAGCAGGCCGCCCAGACACGCGGCGCCGCACAGCGTGGCGACGAACTGTCCGACCGGTAGCGCCGCCGCCGTCAGCGCCCCGGGGTAGGAGTCGCCCGTGGCCGCATAGACGCCCGCCCGTCCGGTCAGGCCGTAAGTGACCAGGCCGGCCAGCGCGGCGGTGATCGCCACCGCGGCGCTCATCGCCCGCGGGCGCTTCTGGCTTGTTTGCACCGGGGTGACGCCCTCCGTCGGAGACAGGTACTCGCCGACGAGTCTACGACCGCACGTCGTAGAGATTGACGGCCGCGGGAACTATCCGCCGACCCCCACCGACCAATGCAGACGTGAGCCACACACCGCTGGAAGATCCCGTCGACCGCGACGGGCCCGTTGCGCCGAACCCGAAACCGGCGCCCGCCTCGGCATGGGCCAGATTCCGCCCGGTCCTGATGCGCCTGCATTTCTACGCCGGGGTGTTCGTCGCCCCGTTCATCCTGATCGCGGCGTTCACCGGCCTGCTGTACGCGCTGATCCCGCAGATCGACACGTTCGTGAACCGGCACGAACTCACCGTCGAGCACGTCGGTGATCACCGTCTCCCGCTGTCCGACCAGATCGCCGCGGTGCGTCGGGCCCATCCCGAAGGCAGCGTGGCCAGCATCCGGCCGCCGGCTGCGCCCGACGAGACGACGTGGGTCACGCTCAACGTCGACGACGTCCCGCCGGACTATGCGCGCACGGTTTTCGTCGACCCCTACACCGGCGAGATTCGCGGCGCGCTGACGACATATGGGCAGTGGCTGCCGCTGCGGGCCTGGTTCGACGAATTCCACCGCAACCTTCATCTCGGAGCGATCGGGCGCAATTACAGTGAGCTCGCGGCCAGCTGGTTGTGGGTGATCGCCGGAGCCGGTCTGCTGCTGTGGATCGGGCATCGCGTCGGCACCGGAAAGCTCCGCCGCATCGCCTCCCCCGACACCGGCGTGACCGGGCGCCGCCGACTGCTGTCTTGGCATGGCGCGCTGGGCGTCTGGATCATCGCGGCCCTGGCGCTGCTGTCGGTGTCGGGCATGACATGGTCGCGTTTCGCAGGCGCGAACGTCAGCGAGATCCGCTCCCACCTGACCTGGTCGACGCCATCGGTGGATACCACGCTGCCCGGCGGCACACCGGACGCGGTCGTCGCACATCACGGAACCCCCACGGCTGCAGCCGGATTCGACGAATCTCAGGCGTTGCGCGGCGCCGATACGGCGCTGCGAGCCGCACACGATGCCGCGCTGAGCAATCCGATCTGGATGTACCCGCCGGCCTCACCGACGCAGGGCTGGCAGGTCGCCGAGAACAAGCGGGACTGGCCGACGCGCTACGACGCCATCGCCGTCGACCCGCAGAGCGGAGCGGTCACCGCCCGTGTCGATTTCGCCGACTGGCCGGTCATGGCCAAGGTGGCCGACTGGATCGTCGGGGCCCACATGGGAATCCTGTTCGGCGTCGTCAACCAGGTGCTGCTGGCCGCGGTGGCCGTCGCGCTGATCGTGGTCATCGTGCTCGGTTATCGGATGTGGTGGCGCCGCAGGCCCACTCGGGCAACAGGTTTGACGCTGCCCGCCGGTCCGCGCCGCGGTGTGCTGAGCGGGCTACGGCCGCATGAGGCGGTACTGGTCACTCTCGCGCTGGCCAGTTTCGGATACTTCGCGCCGCTGTTCGGGGTGTCGCTGGTGGCGTTCATCGCCATCGATGCCGCGCTGGGCTGGCGACAGGCACGGAGGGTGCGGCGGTGATCGGCGATCTCTTCTTGCGCTGGATTGTTACGGCGTTGTTCGTCGTCAGCGCGCTGGAATGCGGTTACGCCATCGTGACCGGAAGCCGGTCGTGGACACATGTGGTGGGCCATCTTCTGCACTTCGTCATGGCGGTGGCCATGGCGGTGATGGCGTGGCCGCGAGGTGCGGCACTGCCCACCACCGGCCCGATGGTGTTCTTCGCCGCGGCCACCGTGTGGTTCGCGGCGATCGCGGCGACGACGGCTGCGCACCGGGCCGTCGCCGGGTATCACGCCTTCATGATGCTGGCCATGGCGTGGATGTACGCCGTGATGAACGGCGGGCTACTACCGGGCCAGACGACATCGGGGCACCACGACACGCACGCCTCGGCGATGGCGATGGACATGCCCGGCATGGACATGTCCACCGCAGCCGAGGCGTCGACCGGCCCGGGCTATCCGGGCTGGATCGACGCCGTCGACTGGCTGTGCACCGTGGTGTTCGCGGCTGCCGCCGTATGGTGGCTGTACCGCTATTTCGCTGCGCGCCAAGCTGATCCGACGCGACGCCACATCGGTGCCGCGTGCCAGGCCATGATGGCGGCGGGGATGGCGGTGATGTTCGGGGTGATGCTCTGACGAGGCCGTAGCGACTAGGGCTGGTAGCGCCAGAGGCGCCAGTCTCCGGTGAGCGGATCCCAGTCGAGGACCAAGCCATCGTGCATGACGATGAGCTGCTGAGGCGCGTGGATGCTGAACCAGTTGCCGATGTCCACCGGCGAACCGGGCAGCACGTCGTGCACGCTGGCGGGGTCGTAGTTCCACAACCGCCACGTGCCGTCCCCGGGCACCCAGTCCAGCACCTTGCCGTCATGCATCGGGACCAGCTGGTGCCCGGAGCCGATCGTCTTCCACTGGCCGCTGGCCACCGCGTTGCCGGGCAGGACATCATGGACGTGGGTGGCGTCGTAGTTCCACAGCCGCCACGTCCCGTCACCCGCCACCCAATCCAGGACCTTGCCGTCATGCATCGGGATCAACTGATGCCCGGAGCGGATCGTCTGCCACTGCCCACTGGCCACCGCGTTGCCCGGCAACACGTCATGCGTGCTCGACGCGTCGTAATGCCACAGCCGCCACGTCCCGTCGCCCGGCACCCAGTCCAGCACCTTGCCGTCATGCATCGGGACCAACTGATGCCCGGAGCGGATCGTCTGCCACTGGCAGCTCGCCACCGGGTTACCCGGCAACACGTCATGCGTGCTCGACGCGTCGTAATGCCACAGCCGCCACGTCCCGTCGGCGGGCACCCAGTCCAGCACCTTGCCGTCAGGCATCGGGATCAACTGGTGCGTGAGCTGGATCGTCTTCCAACGGCCTTGTGCCACAGCCGCTCCGGGCAGGATGTCGTCGCGATACCACAGCTGCACCTCCCCGTGGGTCGACGAGTTGTCGACGATCACGGTGTGCTGGCCGCAGTCGGTGATCTTGTCGACCGGGCTCCAACTCAACGGTGCCGCCGAGCCGTCGCTATCGGTGATCGCGATCGCCCGCATCCGGGTGTCGGTCGAACTCGGGTAGTCCGAGGCCCGCGTGATCGAATAGCACTCGAGGGTCTGCACACAGTCCAGCAGTTCGTCGGTGGTGAGGATGGTCAGCTTGCTATCGGCGATCCCGACGAATTCGCAGGTCCACACCGCGCCCAGCGGTAGGCCTGCGGTGCCGGTGACCCTCGTCATCCGGCCGACCAGGGTGTCACCGACGTGCACGGTCACCGGCGAGGTGTAGGAGGCCGCGCCGCCCTGGCCGTCGGCGTACCAGCTCGCGACACACCAGTGGTCGCCGCCGAAGATGCCGTTGTCGCCCCACTGCAGGACGGGCTGCAAGATCATCGAGCTGTTCTGCAGGCCGTTGAACAGGTAGAGCAGCTGACCGTTCTGCGTCTGAGGTGCGCCGGGCACCACCCACGTCGTGAGGAACGACTGCAGCGGTGCGCCGCTCTGAAAGTTGGCGAATGTGATCCAGCCCGTTCCGAATTCGGGAAGCTGCTCGGGTGGTTGCATGACGTTCGCGGGCATCAGCGGTACACCCGGCTCGTGCGGCGGCACCGGCCCGACATCGCGGAGTAGCTCCCCTGCCCGCGTGACATGGCGCATCCTACCGTCGGCGACGTGGACCACCGAGTCCGGCGCGACGTGGTGCACGAGTTCGGCGGCGCGCCGCCCACCCGGTGTGATGACAAATTTTTTCGACATGACGCCCTCCGAGCCGTCGTCGTCGAGCAGGTGATTGAGCCGAGTCCCTGTGCCCGGACCCGTCGACACGCATCAGTCTTGGCCTGCGGGCACACTGTCGTCCCGCGTAGTGCACTACTCGAAATTCACCGTGTTCTAGGCGGCCGAGCCGTCGGTCGGCCACAGATGGCCGCGGCGACGGCCTCGGGATGCGTTGTGCGGCAAGGCGATATCGGACTCGGCCGCGTGCCGTCCGGGTTCCGGCCCTGACGCCGCATCGCGCCACACCAGGACCGCGAGGACCGCGCCGAGCAGCACGGGCAGATGCGTGAGCATCCGCACCGGCGTGACGGCGCCCATCGTCGCGTCGACGGCGACGTACACCGTCAGCACCGCGGCGAACACGCTCAACACCCCTGCCAGGCCTGCGGCCGCGACAGGCCGCAGCGCCGCGCCGATCATCACGGCGCCGAGCGCGGCCGACCACGCCGTCGACTCGTTGAGCAGGTGCCCGCCGCCCATGCCGTGATCGTGGGCCAGCCCCACACTGAGCCCGAGCCCCTGTACGGCCGCGAGCAGGATCTGCACCACGCCGACAGCGAGCAGCGCCCCGCGCCGCCAGCCCAGCCACGCGCGCCGGGGCTGCTCGACGGAGTGTTCGAGCGCGGTGAGCGTGGGTCGGCGTTCGGCCAGCCGACGCAGGTCGAGCGCCTGACTGGTGACGGCGTCGCGCCAGGCCCGGCAGTCGGCGCACTCGCGCAGGTGCTCGTCGACCCGCGCCGACGGCACGGGCTCGCGCTCACCGTCGAGCCGGGCCGACAGCGCCTCGCGCGCCACCTCGCAGTTCACCCTCCTATAGTCGCGCAGCGGCGCCGGATTGTTCCCCGCGGGTCTCAGCCGATGACCGGCAGAGTGATCGACGACGGATGGGCCGGATCGTGCAGGACGGTCTGGGTGGCCTGCTGGGTCCTGGTGTCTTGCCCGAACGGTGCCCCGGTGTTGGGATTGGGTGCGAACTGCGGGTAGTCGCTGCTGGAGACCTCCAACCGGATGCGGTCGCCCGCCCGGAACAGATAGCTCGTGGGCCAGACCTGGATCCGGTACTGGTAGGGCTGCCCCGGCGTCGTCGGCGTCGGGTCGGACAGCGAATCGCGAAACGGTGTGCGCAGGATGCCGTTGTTGAGGTTGACCGCCTGCCCGTCAGGTTTGACGACGAGGAGTTTCGCGGTGAAGTCGGTGTCGGCAGCCGTGGACTGGGCCCACAGCGTCACCGTGACCGGGCCGGTGACCTCGGTGTCCTTGGTCAGCGGCGCCGAGCTGTACACCAGCACGTCGGAGCGTTGCTCGACCGGAGTCTGGTCGTAGGGCCCCTGCTGGCTCTTCGTCGCCCCGCAGCAGGAGTGTCCGCCGAGGCTGGGCGCGGGAAAGGCCGGATCGTAGAGATAGGTGTCGGGCGGTTGCGCGGCCGGCGGCTGGGCCGTAAGTTCCCCCTCCCTCTCGGCCAGCCCGCCGGAGCCGGAGAGATACCAGTTGGCCCAATGTGTTTGCGGCAGCGGCCAATTCGGTGCCGTCTTCCAAACGTTGGCGCCCATCAGGAAGTAGTCGACGCGGGGCGAGCCGGCCACATCGTTGCCCTGACCCTTGAGAAAGTGGTCATACCAGGCGAGTTGGAGTTCGTTGATGGGGCTGTTGGCCACCGGCCCGATGTCCTTGAGCATCGGCGCTGCCACGGAGTCGGTTCTGCCCCAACCGACGTGGTCCCATGGTCCGATGACCAGCCGCTGGTTGGTCCGCGCCAGATCGCTGCCGCCGTGGGCCGTCATCCCGGTGAAGTTCTCGATGCCGCCGGCCAGGAAGGCGTCGTACCAGCCCTCGACGTGCAGCACGGGGATCTTCACCGCGGGGTAACGGTCTCTGATGCTGAACCGGCGCCAGAAGTCGTCACGGGTGCTGTGCCGGATCCAGTCGAAATACCACGGCGCGACCACAGGGTTGGCCGGCTGCATCGGTGGAAGGTCTTTGAACGGACGGAAATTCAGCCATCGGGTCGGGTCCGCGGCTGCGGCGTTCAGCTGCGCCACGGCCTGCTTGTCATCGCGGTTGATAGCGGCGGTGGTGGCGATGTCCTCGATCGCCCACGGCAGCACGAACCCCAACCGGAATTCCCCGCCCTCGTAGTTCCAGCCGTCGTAGTAGTCCGATGCGGTGTTCGCGGGGACGATGGTCACCAGGTGCGGTGGCGTGGTCACCGCCGCCAGCCACTGGGTGGCCCCTACGTAGGACGACCCGTACATGCCGACCTTGCCGTTCGAACCCGGCAGGGCGGCCGCCCATTCCACCGAGTCGTAACCGTCGTCCATGTCGTGGGTGAACTCACTGAACACGCCGCCCGAGTTGCCCTGACCCCGAATATCCTGCACCACAACCAGATAACAGTGCGACGCGAACCAATCGGGCGGCTCGAAGCGGTCCACGTCCGTCTGTGCCGCCGACTTGCCGTACTGGGTACGCATCAGGATGACCGGTACCGCGTCGGAGGTCTTGGGACGGTAGACGTCGGCGCGCAAGACGGTGCCGTCGCGCATCGAGGCCGGTACGTCGTGTTCGGTCGTCACTTCGCACGGGCCCCGTCCCACCGCAGCGGGGAACGGACGCTGCGTGTCCGCATCGTGCCCGGTGGTGCAGCCGGTCAGGACCAGCGCGGTGCTGACCAGGACGGCGATGACGGCACGGATCGCGTTGGGCACCCAGCGAGCGTATCGCTGCGCCGGTTCGTGACCGCCGCGCATGGCCGGCGGTGTCGCTGTCGGACACCGCCGGCCTGCCGCACCGTCAGTCGGCCGCGGTGTCGTTCAGTTCAGCGCGGAACTTGGCTTCGCGAGCGACGTGCGTGGGCCGACGCCGCAGCACCGCCCAGGCGATGCCGAGCACGATGAACCACACCGGCGTGACGAGCAGCGCGTGCAGCGTGTCGGGCTTCTGGGTGAACGCCCAGACCAGGAACACGAAGAACGCCAGCACGACGTAGCACATCGCGATGCCGCCGGGCATCTTGAACTTCGACGCCTCGTGCAGGTGCGGCCGACGCCGGCGATACACCAGGTAGCTCGTCAGGATGATGGTCCAGACGAAGATGAAGCACAGCGACGAGATGGTGGTGACGATGGTGAACGCCTCGATGATCGAGTCACCGACGGCGACCATCACCACACCGGAGAGCAGGAACACCCCGGACAGGAACAACGCGTTGGCAGGCACCCGTCGCGAGGTCAGTTTGCCGAATCGGGTTGGCGCATCGCCCTCTTGAGCCAGGCCGTAGACCATTCGCGAGGTCGAGTAGATGCCGGAGTTGGCCGATGAGGTGGCCGAGGTGAGCACCACGAAATTGATCACCGACGCGGCGATGCCCAGCCCGGCGAGGCTGAACATGGCGACGAACGGGCTGCGGTCGGCGCTGATCTCACGCCACGGTGTGACCGAGATGATGACGGCCAGCGCGGCGACGTAGAACAGCATCACGCGCACCGGGATCGAGTTGATGGCCTTCGGCAGGTTCTTCTCGGGGTTCTTGGCCTCGGCCGCGGTGGTGCCCACGAGTTCGATGCCGACGAACGCGAACGTGGCGATCTGGAACCCGGCCACGAATCCCATTGGGCCCGTGGGGAAGAAGCCGCCGTCATTCCACAGGTTGGCGAAGCTGGCATGCGCCCCGCCCGGCGCCTGGAAGTGGTTTATCACCATCACCAGGCCCACGACGATCAACGCCCCGATCGCGACGATTTTGATCAGGGCGAACCAGAATTCGGTTTCCCCGAACGCGCGCACGGTCGGCAGGTTCAGCCCGATCAGCACGCCGACGGTCACCAGGGCGGGTATCCACAGCGGCAGGTGCGGCCACCAGTAGGTGACATAGCCGGAGATCGCGACGACGTCGGCGACACCGGTGACGATCCAGCAGAACCAGTACGTCCAGCCGGTGAAGAACCCGGCCCACGGGCCGAGCAGATCCGCGGCGAAATCGGCGAACGATTTGTAGTGCAGGTCGGACAGCAACAGCTCGCCCATCGCCCGCATGACGAAGAAGAGCATGAAGCCGATGATCATGTACACGAAGATCACCGACGGGCCGGCCAGACTGATGGTCTTGCCCGAGCCCATGAACAGCCCGGTGCCGATCGCGCCACCGATGGCGATGAGCTGGATATGGCGGTTGGAGAGCTGGCGCGAGAGCTGCGGCTCACCGGGCGAGAGAGTTGGTTGCGCTACTGGAACAGTCAGATCATTGGATTGGGTCACAACATCCTCTGGGATCAGGCGCGATGGAGAGCGCGGACTAGGGCGCCTCCCCGACTCTGTCCATTGGACCTGAGAGTTTTCACGTACCGCCGACTGAATCGCGCGACGGTCCGCTTGCCCCTTCGGTGAGCCAAACCGGTAGCGGTTGACTGCTTTCCAGAGGTGCCTAGTCGCGGCGGTATCGATTGCCTGAGAGATTCCCGGGGAGGATTTGCTCCTGCGGCGCCCGCCCACTGGATGGGGGTGGGACTCTCCCGCCGCGCCTCAACGGCGTCTTGAGTTGTGAGCCACCTCAACCTCGAAGTGTGCCGCGCGTCACTCTATCGGCCCGAACCCGGGTTACGCAATCGGGTTCGGCGCCACCGGGTTCCCGGGTGCCACCGCGGCACCGGACCCCACCGACAAAATCGCCCAAACCCGCACGGGTTTGGGCGATTTCGTATCGACTTCGGACTACCTCAGTAGCGGTAGTGCTCCGGCTTGTAGGGGCCTTCGACGTCGACATTGATGTACTCGGCCTGCTCCTTGGTGAGCTTGGTCAGCGTGCCACCGAGTGCCTCGACGTGGATGCGGGCCACCTTCTCGTCGAGATGCTTGGCCAACCGGTACACGGCGTTGTCGTACTCGTCGTTCTTGGTCCACAGCTCGATCTGGGCGATCACCTGGTTGGAGAAGCTGTTGCTCATCACGAACGAGGGGTGCCCGGTCGCGTTGCCCAGGTTCAGCAGACGACCTTCCGAAAGGATGATGATCGACTTGCCGTTGTCGAACGTCCACTGATCGACCTGCGGTTTGATGTTGAGCCGCTTGGCATCTGAGCGCTCAAGGGCGGCCATGTCGATCTCGTTGTCGAAGTGGCCGATGTTGCCGAGGATGGCCTGGTCCTTCATCGCCTTCATGTGGTCGAGGGTGATGATGTCCTTGTTGCCGGTGGCGGTGACGACGATGTCGGCGCTACCGATCCCCTCCTCGACCGTGACGACGTCGAAGCCGTCCATCAGCGCCTGCAGTGCGTTGATGGGGTCGATCTCGGTGACCGACACCCGGGCGCCCTGGCCCGCAAGCGATTCCGCGCAACCCTTACCCACGTCGCCGTAGCCGCAGATCAGCACCTTCTTGCCACCGATGAGCACATCGGTGCCGCGGTTGATGCCGTCGATGAGCGAGTGCCGCGTGCCGTACTTGTTGTCGAACTTGCTCTTGGTGACCGAGTCGTTGACGTTGATCGCCGGGAACGGCAGCTCACCGGCGGCCTCGAACTGGTACAGCCGCAACACACCGGTGGTGGTCTCTTCGGTGACGCCCTTGACCGACTCCGCGATCTTGCTCCACTTGGTCTTGTCGGTCTCGAAGGTCTTGCGCAACACCGACAGGAAGACTTTCCACTCCGCGGGGTCGTCGTCCTCGGCGGGGGGCACCACACCGGCCTTCTCGTATTGCGCGCCGCGCAGCACCATCATGGTGGCGTCACCACCGTCGTCGAGAATCATGTTGGCGGGTTCGCCTTCCCAGGTGAGCATCTGCTCGGCGGCCCACCAGTACTCCTCGAGCGACTCGCCCTTCCACGCGAAGACCGGCACACCCTTGGGCGCCTCCTCGGTGCCGTGCGGGCCGACGACGACGGCCGCGGCAGCGTGATCCTGGGTGGAGAAGATGTTGCACGACGCCCACCGAACCTCGGCACCGAGCGCAACGAGCGTCTCGATCAGCACCGCGGTCTGTACGGTCATGTGCAGCGAGCCGGAGATGCGTGCACCCTTGAGCGGCGCCACGTCGGCGTACTCGCGGCGCAGCGCCATCAGGCCGGGCATCTCGTGTTCGGCCAGGCGAATTTCCTTGCGGCCGAAGTCGGCCAGCGACAGGTCAGCAACCTTGAAGTCGATGCCGTTAAGGCTGTCGGCCTTCAACTCGGTCATGTAGAGCCCTCTTTCAGTCGTGATTGCTTGCCGGCGCACGGGCGTACCCGACGGCGACGCCACATGCAGATACCTCTAGCCTGCGGGCTCGCGGGACAGGCGCTCATGCGTACAGCGGCGGCGCTCTGACAGCTAAGGGGTATCTATCACACCGTAGCGCTCGGCGAATGGCGTCATGAGTCGGGCCAGGTCACCGGCCACATCATGATCGGCCTCGGGCGGCATGGACACGTAACTCATCGCCAGTCGCACGATCGCGCGCGCCAACACGCCGGCGTCCTGGTCGCTCGCCTTCATCCAGCTGTTCTGGAAGGTCCCCGTCAGCCGGTCCGAGCACCGGCTGATGATGGGCCCGCTGCCGGTGGTGATGATCTGCAGCAGGTCGGGTTTGGACGCCCCGGTGAGCAGCGAGATCACCAGCGGATCGGCGGCCGACTCGGCGAAGAACGCCCGGAACCCCTCCAGGAACGCCGCATGCACCTCGCCGACGTTGTGGTTGATGGCCTCGTCCACCGCGTCCACCAACCTGTCGGCGAGCCGCATCGCGTACCCCTCGGCCAGCCCCTGCCGCGACCCGAACTCGTTGTAGATGGTCTGACGGCTGATGCCGGCCGCGGTGGCCACGTGCGACAGCGTGATCGCCGACCAGTCCCGGGTCAGCAGCAGCTCACGCATGCCGTCGAGGATCGAGTCGCGCAGCAGCACCCGGGACGCCTCGGCGTACGGGATGCGCTGCTTGTCACTCGGTCGACTCACACGCGCGACTCTAATCGCTCGCGGCGTCGCAATCGGGCTTCCCGCACTTCCCGTCGTGCTGATCCGCGCCGCGGTCACGGTCGGGCGATCTCCACCATCTCGAAGTCGGACTTGGCCGCACCGCAGTCCGGGCAGCTCCAGTCGTCGGGGATGTCGTCCCAGCGGGTGCCCGGGGCGATGCCGTCCTCGGGCCAGCCCTTCTCCTCGTCGTACTCGAATCCGCACTGCACGCAGACGAACAGCTTGTACGGCTCGCTCATTGTGTGACTCCTGTCGCTTCGAAATCGATCTTCTCCCGCACGGCACAGTCCGGGCAGCACCAGTCGTCGGGCACCTGGTCCCACGGTGTGCCTGCCGGAAACCCTTCGCGCGGCGCGCCCTTGGCCTCGTCGTAGACGTATCCGCAGCCGGGGCATTCGTAGGCGCTCACTGTGCTACTCCGTACCGTGCGAGCACCTTCTCCCGCAGCCGCGGCTGGATGTTCACCCGCGTGATGTCGCCGTCGTAGTGCTCCAGCACGCGGTGATCCATCAACCTGCGCCACAGCGGCGGCAGGTAGGTCAGCCCGATCAGGGTCGCGTAGCCACTGGGCAGATTCGGCGCGCCATCGATGCTGCGCAGGGTCTGGTACCGCCGCGTCGGGTTGGCGTGGTGATCGCTGTGCCGCTGCAGGTGGTACAGGAACAGGTTGGTCACGATGTGGTCGGAGTTCCAGCTGTGCACCGGCGCGCAGCGCTCGTAACGCCCGCTGGGCGTCTTCTGTCGCAGCAGACCGTAGTGCTCCAGGTAGTTCACCGACTCCAGCAGGCTGAACCCGTAGATGGCCTGGATGACGACGAACGGGATGAGCGCCGGACCGAACACCGCGATCAGGATTCCGAAGAACACCACCGACATGGCCCACGCGTTGAGCACGTCGTTGGACCAGTGCCACGGCGACTTGTCGAGCCGGCGCAGCCGCTGGGCCTCCAGCTCCCACGACGAGCGCAGGCTGCCGAACACGCTGCGCGGCAAGAACTCCCAGAACGTCTCCCCGAACCGGGCCGACGCCGGATCCTCGGGAGTGGCGACCCGCACGTGGTGACCGCGGTTGTGCTCGATGTAGAAGTGGCCGTAGAACGTCTGCGCCAGCGTGATCTTCGACAGCCAGCGCTCCAGCGAGTCGCGCTTGTGCCCCATCTCGTGTGCGGTGTTGATGCCCACCCCTCCGAGCACCCCGACCGACAACGCCACGCCGATCTTGCCCAGCCAACCCAGGCCACCTTCGAATCCGAGCCAGCTCAGGTTCGACGCGGTGAACAGATATGCACCCAGGATCACGCTCGCGTACTGGAACGGGATGTAGACGTAGGTGCAATACCGGTAGTACTTGTCGTTCTCCAGCCGCTCCATCACCTCGTCGGGCGGGTTCTGACCGTCGGGACCGAACCGCAGATCCAGCACAGGCAACAGCACGTACAGCAGGATGGGGCCGATCCACAGTGGCACCTGCGCCGCCGTGTGCCACCCCGCCTGGTTGAGCGCCCACACGATGGGCAGCATCACGAACAGTGCGGTCGGGGCGATCAGGCCCATGAGCCACAGGTACCGCTTCTTGTCTCGCCATTGCACGTCCGCGACGTCCGCGCCGCTGGAAAGGGCTGAGCTGTCTATCGCCACGTCATACCTCCTTGTGTGAGAGCGATCACTGCAATGACTTGACTATAGATGGCCATATGTCGTCTGTCTAGACATTTTATGCGCGTTTGTAAACCACGACTATCGTTGGGCACGCAAAAGAAAAGCGATATCGCAGGCGATATCGCTTTTCACGTGGATGCCGGGCGCCCGGCGACGGACTATCCCGCGGCGGCGGACTCCCGCTGACCCAGCACCGAATGCCTGCGGCCGTACAGCGCGTACACCACGAGCCCGATGGCCATCCAGATCAGGAACCGGATCCAGGTGAGCCCGGTCAGGTTGAGCATCAGCCATCCGCACGCCGCGATCGCGGCGATGGGCAGCAGCGGCACCAACGGCGTCCGGAATCCGCGCGGCAGGTCCGGACGGGTCCGCCGCAGCACGATGACCCCGGCCGAGACCAGTACGAAGGCGAACAGCGTGCCGATGTTCACCATCTCCTCGAGCTTGCCCATCGGGAAGACCGATGCGGCGATGGCGACCAGCACGCCGACGATCACCGTGATGCGCACCGGCGTGCCCTGCGGGCTGGTCCTGGCCAACCGGCGCGGCATGAGTCCGTCCCGCGACATCGCGAACAGCACCCGGGTCTGCCCGAGCATCAGCACGATCACCACCGTGGTGAGGCCGGCCAGCGCCCCGATCGAGATGACCTTGGCGGCCCAGTGCACGCCGTTGGCCGCGAACGCCGTCGCGAGGTTGGCCGAGTGGCCGTCCGAGCCGCGCAGCTCCCGGTAGGACACCATGCCCGAGAGCACGATGGCCACAGCCACATAGAGCACCGTCACGATGGCCAGCGAGCCGAGGATGCCCCGCGGCACGTCGCGCTGCGGGTTCTTGGTCTCCTCCGCGGTGGTCGCGACGATGTCGAAGCCGATGAACGCGAAGAACACGATGGAGGCGCCCGCCAGCACGCCGTACCAGCCGAAGTGACTGCCCGTGGCGCCGCTGATCAACGAGAACAGCGACTGGTCGGCACCGCTTCCGCCGGTACCGGCCTCGGCGGGCGGGATGAACGGCGAGTAATTCTGCGGCTTGATGTAGAACGCGCCGACGACGACCACCAGCAACACCACCGAGACCTTGATGACGGTGATCACCAGGCTCACTTCCGCCGACAGTTTGGTGCCGCGCGCCAGCAGCAGCGTCACCACCGCGACGATCAGCAGCGCACCCCAGTCCACTTCGAACCCGCCGATGCTGAGCGTGCCGCCGCCGAATCCGAACACTGTTCCGAGGTAACTGGACCACCCTTTGGCTACCACGGCCGCCGCCACCGCGAACTCCAGGATCAGATCCCAGCCGATCACCCAGGCAATGAATTCACCGAAGGTGGCATAGGAAAACGTATACGCGCTGCCGGCGACCGGGAGGGTCGAGGCGAACTCGGCATAGCACAACGCAGCCAATCCGCATGCGATTGCGGCGATGACGAAAGAAATCGAAATCGCGGGACCGGTGAGGCTTCCCGCGGTCGACGCGGTGATGGTGAAGATGCCGGCCCCGATCACCACCGAGACGCCGAATACGGTCAGATCCCACCAGGTCAGGTCTTTACGTAACCGCGTCGACGGCTCGTCGGTGTCAGCAATCGACTGTTCGACGGACTTGGTCCGCCACCGTGAGCTCATAATTGACGCCACCTCTCATACTTGACCCGATCCGGGGATTGAATCCATTACTGTCGACACCGATGCGTCGTAATCTTCAGTCCCGTTCCCGCCATGCAGTTGTCATCGGTGGCAGCATTGCAGGCCTGTGCGCTGCCCGGGTGCTATCCGATCACTTTGATCACGTCACGATTTACGAACGTGACGAACTGCCCGACGAACCGGTCAATCGCAGTGCCATACCGCAGGGTCAGCACGTCCATCTCCTGATGGCCCGCGGCGCGCAGGAACTGGAGTCGGTTTTTCCCGGGCTGCTCGCCGACATGGCCGCCGCAGGCGTGCCGGTGGTGCGCAACCAGCCCGAGTCGATCCACTTCTCCGCGGCGGGTTATGTGCTGGGCACCGGCAGGCAGGATCTGGAAGGCAAGTTCACCGCGTATCTGCCGAGCCGTGGGCACCTCGAATGGCAGATCCGCAAGCGCGTGCTCGCCATCCCATCGGTCGACGTGCAACGGCGAGTGGTCTCCAATCCGCAGTTCGACGCCGCGGCCGGGGCCGTCACGGGCGTCGTGCTCGATGACGGCCAGACCGTCGCGGCCGACCTGGTGGTCGACGCCTCCGGCCGCGGTAGCCGCCTGCCGCTCTGGTTCGAACAGTGGGGGTACGGCAAGCCGAGGGAGGACGCCGTCCAGGTCGGGGTCACCTACGCATCGCAGCGGGTCCACATCCCCGAGGGCTTGATCACCGAGAAGATGGTGGTAGTCGGCGCCGCGCTCGACCGGCCGCGGGGCATCGGCATGTTGTTCCACGAGGACGGCATCTGGATCGTGACGGCGTTCGGTGTCGGCAAGGCCGAGCCGCCGCGGGACTTCGCCGGCATCTGCACGCTGGCCGATACCGTGCTGCCGTCACACATCAGTGCCGCACTGCGTGAAGGTGAACCGGTGGGCGAGATGAACTTCCACCGCTACCCCACCGCCAAGTGGCGACGCTACGACAAACTGCCCGAGTTGCCGGGCGGGATCATCCCCTTCGGCGACGCGGTCGCCAGCCTCAACCCGACGTTCGGGCAGGGCGTGACGATGTCGGCGCTGCAGGCAAGCAATCTGCGTGCCGTCCTCGACGGCGGAACGCAGGATCTGGCAGGTCGGCTGGCCCGGGCAACCGCGAAAACCACGTTCCCCGTGTGGCTGATGAACGCGGTCGCCGATCTCGAGGAGCATGGCGCGCAAGGTTCGCGTCCATGGTGGTACGGACCGGTGTTCGGCTTGTTCAAACAGTTCGTCGGCGCCGCGGAGACCGACCCGGTGCTCGCCGAGTGGTTCTTGCGGCGCACGAGCCTGCTCGACAGCCTGTGGTTGCTGCCAACCCCACGACTTGTCGGGCGCGCCATTCGCAACAACCTGCGGCTGATGCGGGCCGAGCGGCACCAGGCGCGCACCGGCGGCGCCCCTGCCGCCGTGGACACGGCAGTGGGACCGGCCGTCGAACGCACCGAGCCCACGCTCAGCGCTTCGACCGAGTGACGAGCCGGTCGGGTGGCTACAGCCCGACCGTGACCCGGAACAGGTGGGTCGGCTGCTGGGCGGTCAGCCGGATCGGCCCGTCGTCGGCAGGTACCCAGGCCGCAGATCCGCGTTCCAGCGTCAACGTGCCACTCTTGGCGTGCAGCACCGCGGCACCCTCGGTGCACAGCAGCACCTGCGGGCCATCGTGCCGGCACGGCGCGTCGATCTCGTGGCCGAGCTGATCCCCGTCGACTTCCAGAACCGAGACGGCGAACTCCGAAGCCGGCGTCTGGTAGATCCGTTCGCGTCCGTCCTTGATGATCTTGGGACGCAACTCCTCCTGCGGGGTCGGTGTGAAATTCAGCACCCGCAGCAATTCGGGAACGTCGACGTGTTTGGGGGTGAGGCCGCCACGCAACACGTTGTCGGAGTTGGCCATCACCTCGACCCCGATGCCGTGTAGGTAGGCATGCAGACTGCCTGCGGCGATGTACATGCCCTCGCCCGCCTGCAAGCTGATCCGGTTGAGCAGCAACGCCGCCAGCACGCCCGCATCGCCCGGGTAGCGTTCACCGAGCTCCAGCACCGTCTTGGCTTCGGCGGCGAAAGTCTTTTGCCCCGAACGGATGTAGTTGATCGCGCCGTCCAACACCGCGGGCACCAGGACGTCGAGGTCGGGTTGCGGAGCGGTGATCCAGGTGGTGAACAAGGCCCGCAGTCCGTCGGCGTCGGACTGGTCGGACAGCAGGTTGATGTACGGGTCGAGGTCGGAGACCGCCAATGCCCGCATCAGTTCGACTGTCTGCGCCACCGGGCGGAATCCTGCCAGCGCGTCGAATTGTTCGAGCGCGACGAGCAATTCGGGTTTGTGGCTGCGGTCGCGGTAATTGCGGGTCGGCGCCGAGATGGGTATCTCGAGGCGGTTCTCGCGGTCGTAGCCCTCGCGGGCCTGCTGGGCGCTCGGATGTGCTTGCAGGGACAGTGGTTCCCCGGCGGCCAACACCTTGACCAGGAAGGGCAGCGTATCGCCGAAGCGTCCGATAGTCGTCGCGCCGAGCTGACCCTCCGGATCCTCGGCGACGGCTTGGAGCAACGACTCCTCACCGTGTTCGGTCTGCAGCCACGCAGGGTCGCCCGGATGCGCGCCGAACCACAGTTCGGCCTCCGGATGAGTTGTGGGGCTTGGCCTTCCGGTGAAATCGGCAATGGCGGTCCGCGAACCCCAGGCATAGGTCCGCACCGCTCCCCGTAGCAGATGCACTCGCTTAACCTCGAACCAGTTTCAGATAGACGGCCGTCATCTCCAACCGCACGGCGAGGATCGCCAATTGTTGTTCCGCCCGCCCGACCGGGATGGCCGGGCCCGCGTCGGGTACGTCTTCGGCACCGATCGCCGTGATGTCGTCGAACCCGGCGATACGCGCGGACACCGCGGGCCGTTCGGTGTCCGTGGTGAGAACAAATGTCCGTAGCCGGCGGGGCAGCGGTCCGTCGATCTGCTCATCGTGGAACAGGGACCGCTCGGGCTCCCTGCGGTCGGCCGCGCGGTTGGCAACGGCGGCCAGCACATCACCCAGGCCCGCCGCGGCCGTCGCCTCCCCGGCCAGTCGCAACATGACATCCGCACCGTGGCGGGCCAGCGCCAGCGTGGCCGCAGTGTCTCCTGCCAGCACCACGTCGGCGCCGGACATCCGCTCGGCGAGCGTCTTGGCAGGGTTGGTGAACAGCTCCCGCGCCGTACCGTTGCGCAAAGCCTCGGCGTCCAACTCGTCGGCCAACGCCGAGAGATCCACTCGCGTACCGGGATCCACCACATGCAGAGCCGCCAGCCCGGCGGCCAGATAGCGGGTGAGCCCGAAGTCGTCGGGCACCCACAGGCGCGCGGGCAGCGCCACGGCGCGACCTGCAGTCACGTCGCGCAGCGGACCCTCCTGCGGTGCCACCACCAGAACCCTCGCACCGCGGCGAACCGCGGTGGCCGCGGCATTCACCAGCGCCGGGTCCCCCGGATCGTCGCCCGCCACGATCACCACGTCCAGGGCGCCGATCCACGGCGGTGCCTCCGCCGCGATGACGATCGGGGCGGCCACGGATCCACCGAGCGCAGCGGCCAGCATGGTGCCGGCACTGTGCGCGACCCCGCGACCGGCCACCCACACCACGGTGCGCGGCGGTAGGTCTGACCTCAGCGGCTCCAGCACGCCTTCGGCCAGCGCCGCGGCGGTGGCACGCACCTGCGCACCGGCCATCGCCGCGGCCCGCAGCAGACCGTTGCGGTCGGCGGCGAGCAGACCGTCGCCGTCGTCGAGGTCCACCGTCGAATCGACGGCGTTCACCTCGCCGCCTCACTCACCGTGCTGATCCGGTCGGCCACGGTCTTCACGATCGCGTCGACGTCCTCTCTGGTGCGGGCCTCCACGTTGAGTCGCAGCAGCGGTTCGGTGTTGGACGTGCGCAGGTTGAACCAGCTGCCCTCGCCGAGGTCCACGGTGACGCCGTCGAGGTGGTCGATGCTCTGGATACCTGAGCCATAGCTCTCCAGCACCGCATCGACGCATTTGGCGGCATCACTGACGGTGAAGTTGATCTCACCGGAGGACTCGTAGCGTTGGTAGTCGGCCATCAGCTCCGAAAGCGGGCGGTCCTGCTCGCCGAGCGCGGCCAGCACGTGCATGGCCGCGAGCATGCCGGAATCGGCGCCCCAGAAGTCACGGAAGTAGTAGTGCGCCGAATGCTCGCCGCCGAAGATCGCGCCCGTGTCGGCCATCAGTGCCTTGATGTAGGAATGTCCGACCCGCGACCGCACGGGTGTGCCGCCGCGTTCGACGACCAATTCCGGAACGGCCCGCGAGGTGATCAGGTTGTGGATGATGGTCGCGCCGATCTCGCGGCCGAGCTCGCGCCCCGCCACCAGTGCGGTCACCGCCGACGGCGAGACCGGACGGCCGAGTTCGTCGACGACGAAACACCGGTCGGCGTCGCCGTCGAAGGCCAGGCCGATGTCGGCGCCGGTCGCCAGGACGTGGGCCTGCAGATCGACCAGGTTCGCCGGGTCCAGCGGATTGGCCTCGTGGTTCGGGAAGGTGCCGTCGAGCTCGAAGAAGAGCGGCAGCACGGTGGCCCCGGCGATCGGGCCGAGTACCGCAGGCGTGGTGTGCCCGGCCATGCCGTTGCCCGCGTCGACCGCGATGCGCAGCGGCCGCATCCCGCTCAGGTCCACCAGCGACCGCAGGAACTCGCCGTACTCGGCGAGCACGTCGCGGTCGGTGATGGTTCCCGCCGCGCCGTCGAACGCGGGCACCCCGGCGATCACCTCATCAGAGATGGTTGCGAGCCCGGTGTCCTTGCCGACGGGCTTGGCCCCGGCGCGGCACAGTTTGATGCCGTTGTATGCGGCCGGATTATGGCTTGCGGTGAACATCGCTCCCGGGCAGTCCAGCAGACCGGAGGCGAAGTAGAGCTGATCGGTGGAGGCCAGCCCGATCCGGACGACGTCGAGGCCCTGGGCCAGCACCCCTTCGGCAAACGCCGCGACCAGCTCGGGCGAGCTCGCGCGCATATCGTGTCCGACGACGACCTGGGACGCGCCCTCAGCGCGAACCAGCCGGGCGAACGCCCCACCCACCTCGGCAACGAGGTGCTCGTCGAGCTCCGAGCCGACCAAACCACGTACGTCATACGCCTTGATGACACGCTGAACAGCAGCAGCTGGCCGAGACATTAGGAACTCCTTGCAAACGGGATCGTTGGCGCCAGCCTAACCGCCGAAAGACGACCACACGGGCACTAGCTTGAGCCCACCACGCTGCCTTAACAGTTGTCTAATCGTCGAGGTCAGGCAACACCCTCAGATGACCCCGGCGTCTCCCGTTCTGTTCGGGCCGACGCACCGCCGGTGCCATCACGGCACCGCCGGTGACACCGGTGGCGGGATCGGAGAAACCTGCCGTCACTCCACCGCTCATCACGGCGCCGTCGTGCCCCTCACGCACCGCGTCCGCGAGCGCCACCAGATCGTCTTCATCCGGGTGCGTCGGCAACGGCCCCGCGTGGCGTACCAGCTCCCAGCCGCGCGGTGCGGTGATCCGGCTGGCATGCCCGACGCACAGGTCCCAGGAATGCGGTTCGGAAACGGTGGCGAGCGGTCCGACGACGGCTGTCGAGTCGGAGTAGACGAAGGTCAGCGTCGCCACGGCATAGTGCGGGCACCCGGGCCGGCAGCAGCGACGGGGAACATTCACGCACCAGAGATTATCTTGCACGGTCGCTGGACGGGTTCGGACACGCGCAGCCGCCGAGCGGCCGATCTCGAACCGTTACGATCTCCTGCGTGGCTCAGCGGAACCTTTGGCGATCGCGTCGCGGTCGCGATGTCCGCGGGCCGCTGCTTCCCCGCTCGGTTCCCGGCTGGCGCAGCCGCGCCGAACGCTTCGACATGGCAGTGCTGGAGGCCTACGAGCCGATCGAGCGGCGGTGGGCTTCTCGGGTCAGTGTGCTTGACATCGCTGTCGATGAGATCCCGCGCATGTCACCTCGGGATCCGGAGACGGTGCAGTGGCCGCCGGAAGTCATCGCGGATGGTCCGATTGCGTTGGCCCGGTTGATACCGGCGGGGGTAGATGTCCGGGGAAATACCACCCGGGCCCGAATTGTGTTGTTTCGCAAGCCGATCGAGCGCCGGGCCAAGAGTGCCGACGACCTCGCGGAGCTGTTGCATGAAATTCTGGTGGCTCAGGTGGCCACCTATCTGGGGGTAGAACCGTCGGTCATCGATCCTTCGATCGACGACGACTGAGTGCCGCTGGTGCGATGACAACCCGCACCGGACACTCGCGCGAAGCGCCTCAGAACGCCATGAGCGCTTCGCAAAGCGGCTCAGAGTGCTTTCTGAAGCGCTTCGCGCAGAGCTTCAGATAATGCCGCGCTTGAGCCGACGACGCTCGCGCTCCGACAGCCCGCCCCAGATCCCGAAGCGTTCGTCATGCGCCAGCGCATAATCGAGGCACGCATCCTTGACTTCGCAGCCCTGGCAGATGCGTTTGGCCTCACGGGTAGACCCGCCCTTTTCCGGGAAGAATGCCTCAGGATCAGTCTGCGCGCACAATGCACGTTCCTGCCATTGGTCATCTTCAGTTGCCGGATCAACATCAATTTGATCGGGAACCAAACTCAGTTGAGGACGTCCGGTTGCCCCCATCGGTGTCGGCCCGGTGTTGATGTGCGGTGCGTTGTCTACCGAGCCGAGTAGCCGGCTGTCAAACCGGACAACACGATCGAAATCGCCGCTCTCATAAGACATATCCCCCGCCTCCTCACTCGGTCTCGTAGATCCACAGTGGAGCCCCACTATTGTGATATAGGCCATTTCATTCGAACATTTGATCGAATCTCGGGTTGCAACACCGGAATCAGTCGCTAACCGGGAAATGACACTGCTGTGATTACACACGTGTTAGCTGCCAGGGTCAAGCGGATCGGCGGGAATTCATACCATCCCGTGATATCAATTCGGCGCGTCGCAACATCGGCGTGTCCTGGTCGTGACGCCGTCGTTTCCATGCGAGACCCCTCTGCGCCTAATGTCGAGCGTTGTGAAGATCACCGTTTTGGTCGGCGGCGTCGGCGGCGCTCGGTTTTTGCTGGGCGTCCAGAATCTGTTGCGACTCGGCGCCTTTGCCGACGACTCTGGCAACCAGACACAGGAGCATGAACTCACCGCGATCGTCAATGTCGGTGACGACGCGTGGATGTACGGCGTGCGGATCTGCCCCGACCTCGACACGTGTATGTACACACTCGGAGGCGGTATCGACCCCGAGCGGGGCTGGGGGCATCGTAACGAAACCTGGCACGCCAAGGAGGAACTCGCCGCTTATGGCGTACAGCCCGATTGGTTCGGCCTGGGCGACCGCGACCTCGCCACCCACTTGGTGCGCAGCCAGATGCTCCGCGCCGGCTACCCGTTGTCGCAGGTCACAGAGGCGCTCTGCAAGCGTTGGGCACCCGGTGCGCGGCTGCTGCCCGCCAGCGACGACCGCTGCGAGACACACGTGGTGATCACCGACCCCGGCCCCGGCGAGCACGAGGGCGAGCGGCGGGCGATCCACTTCCAGGAGTGGTGGGTGCGCTACCGCGCTCAGGTGCCCTCGCACAGCTTCGCGTACGTCGGCGCCGAACAAGCTACCGCGGCACCGGGTGTCGCCGAGGCCATCGCCGAGGCCGACGCGGTGTTGCTGGCACCGTCGAACCCCGTCGTGAGCATCGGATCGATCCTGCAGATCGGCGGCATCCGCGGCGCACTTCGCTCCACGGCGGCGCCGGTCATCGGCTACTCTCCGATCGTGGCGGGAAAACCGTTGCGTGGCATGGCAGATGAATGCCTGTCGATCATCGGTGTCGAGTCCACCTCTGAAGCCGTCGGTCGGCATTTCGGGGCGCGGTCGGCGACCGGTCTGCTGGACGGCTGGCTGGTGGACGCCGGCGATCACGCCGATATCGAGGGCGTGGCCGTACGCGCAGTACCGCTATTGATGACCGATCCCGCGACCACCGCCGAAATGGTGCGCGCCGGGCTTGATCTCGCGGGGGTTCGACTGTGAGCACCGAGCACGGTTCGGCCGACCGGGTCGAGATCCTGCCGGTGCCCGGCCTGCCCGAGTTCCGGCCCGGCGACGACCTGGCGGGTGCGATCGCCGCCGCGGCGCCGTGGCTGCGCGACGGCGACGTGCTGGTGGTCACCAGCAAGGTGGTCTCCAAGTGCGAGGGCCGCATCGTCGACGCACCTGCCGATCCCGAGGAGCGGGATACGCTGCGGCGCAAGTTGATCGACAGCGAAGCGGTCCGGGTGCTGGCCCGCAAGGGACGGACGCTGATCACCGAGAACGCCATCGGGCTGATCCAGGCGGCTGCCGGGGTCGACGGTTCCAATGTCGGATCCACCGAACTGGCCCTGCTCCCCGTCGACCCGGACGGCAGCGCCGCGGTACTGCGCGACGCGCTGCGTGACCGACTCGGCGTCACGGTGGCCGTGGTGATCACCGACACCATGGGCCGCGCCTGGCGCAACGGCCAGACCGATTTCGCCATCGGCGCATCGGGTTTGAGCGTGCTGCACGGCTACGCCGGGGCCATGGACCGGCACGGCAACGAGCTCGTCGTCACCGAGGTCGCCGTGGCCGACGAAATCGCGGCCGCCGCCGATCTGGTGAAGGGCAAGCTGACCGCGATCCCCGTGGCGGTGGTTCGCGGACTTGACCTCGCCGACGACGGCTCCACCGCGCGCACCCTGCTGCGCTCCGGCGAGGACGATCTGTTCTGGCTGGGCACTGCCGAGTCAATTGACCTGGGACGCAAGCAGGCTCAACTCTTGCGCCGATCGGTCCGCCGATTTTCGGCCGAACCCGTGCCCGGCGAACTCATCGAGGCCGCCGTCGGAGAGGCACTGACCGCGCCGGCACCGCACCACACTCGTCCGGTCCGGTTCGTCTGGGTCCGCGACCGGGACACGCGCGTGCGCCTGCTCGATCGCATGAAAGACCGGTGGCGCGCCGACCTGACCGGCGACGGCAGGTCCGCCGAATCCGTCGAACGCCGCGTGGCCCGCGGCGACATCCTCTACGCCGCACCGGAACTGGTCATCCCCTTCATGGTTCCCGACGGCGCCCACAGCTACCCCGACGCCGCCCGCACCGCGGCCGAGCACACCATGTTCACCGTGGCGGTCGGCGCTGCCGTACAGGCGTTGCTCGTCGGGCTTGCCGTGCGCGATGTGGGCAGCTGCTGGATCGGTTCCACGATCTTCGCCGCCGATCTGGTACGTACCGAACTGGACCTGCCTGCCGACTGGGAACCGTTGGGCGCCATCGCCATCGGCTATCCCGAGCAACCACAGCCGCCACGTGAGCCGGTGGCAACCGACGATCTGCTCGTTCTGCGATGAGCGCGTGCGCGAAGAGAGACGGCTTGAGATGAGTCTGCACTCGTCTGCTGTGGAGATTCTCACAGATTGGCAGACAACCGATCCCACTCAGGACACGCTGCGGCACGCGGTGCTGGCGTTTTTGGCGGCCCGGCCCGATGCCTGTCAACGGGCTTGTGTCCCAGGCCATATCACCGCATCGGCCCTGGTGCTCGATCACACCGGCACCCAGACTCTGCTCACCCTGCATCCGCGCTTCGGCCGGTGGCTGCAACTCGGCGGGCACTGCGAGGACACCGACCCCGACATCCGCTCGGCCGCATTGCGCGAGGCCACCGAGGAATCGGGTATCGCCGGGCTCGCCATCGATCCGGAACTGGCCGCGCTGCATGTACATCCGGTGACGTGCTCACTGGGCGTCCCGACCCGGCACCTGGACCTGCAGTTCGTGGTACGGGCCCCCGCCGACGCCGAGATCGCCTGCAGCGACGAGTCTCTGGATCTGCGGTGGTGGCCGTTGGACGGGTTGCCCGCAGGCACCGACTTCGGCTTGCGTCACCTCGCCGAAACGACGAGTTCTGTCGCAGTGTCCGCCGATTCGCGCCAAAAAGCGTAGCCTCGGCGAGGCCAGGGGCCTCAGACGTCGGTCGAGAAGCGCAGGCCGCCGTCGGGAATCGACACCCCGGGCCACACCCGGGCGCCGCGCAGCAGTTCGCAACGGGCACCGATGTCGGCCCCGTCGCCGATGACGCCGTCGCGGATCAGGGCCCGCGGCCCGATGCGGGCCCCGAAGCCGATGATCGAGCGTTCGATCACCGCACCTGCCTCGACCCGCACACCATCGAAGATCACTGCGCCGTCGAGGCGGGCGCCCGCACCGATCTCGGCTCCGCGGCCCACCACGGTGCCGCCGATCAGCAGCGCGCCCGGCGCCACCCCGGCACCGTCGTGCACCAGGGACTCGCCGCGCTGGCCGTGCAGCGCCGGCGACGGGGCGATCCCCCGAACCAGGTCAGCCGAACCGCGGACGAAATCTTCGGGCGTGCCCATGTCCCGCCAGTACGACGCGTCGACGTATCCGCACACGCGATGCCCGTCGGCAAGCAGACCGGGGAACACCTCCCGTTCCACCGAAAGGGCCCGGCCCTTCGGGATGCGGTCGATCACGTCCCGCTTGAACACGTAGCAGCCGGCGTTGATCTGATCGGTCGGCGGATCCTGCGTCTTCTCCAGGAACGCGGTCACGACCCCGTCGGGGTCGGTGGGCACACAGCCGAAGGCACGGGGATCCCCGACGCGAACCAGATGCAACGTCACATCGGCCTGGTGGTTGTCGTGCGACTCCAACAGCGCGCCCAGGTCGGCGCCCGAGAGCACGTCACCGTTGAACACCAGCGCGGTGTCGTGGCGCAGGTGCCCGGCGACGTTGGCGATGGCGCCGCCGGTGCCCAGCGCATCGGTCTCGGTGACGTAGTCGATCTGCAGCCCCAGCTTGGATCCGTCACCGAACTCGGACTCGAACACCTCGGCCTTGTACGAGGTGCCCATCACCACGTGGGTGACCCCGGCCGCGGCGATGCGCGAGAGCAGGTGCGTCAGAAAGGGCAGTCCCGCGGTGGGCAGCATGGGTTTCGGCGCCGAGAGCGTCAGCGGACGCAGCCGGGTACCTTGCCCGCCGACCAGGATGACGGCATCGACCTCCGCAGGATTGGTCACCTCAACGCCGCCCTTTCGCCTGTTTACGCCGAGAACTGCCGACCACCAGGCCCGCACGCACCGCGAGCGCGCCCCGGATCGTCCACCGTAACGGAGCCTGCCAGGTTGCTGGGTACCGATCGGCCAGAAAAGTGTAGGTACTGCGGTGATGGGCGGCCAAATTGCGGGCGGGGTCACGCCCGGTCGAATGGCCCTTGTAGTGCAAAACCTCGGCAGCAGGCACGTATATGTTCTGCCAACCCATCCGGCCGAGCCGATCTCCCAGGTCGACGTCCTCCATATACATGAAGTAGCGCTCGTCGAAGCCGTTGATCTGATCGAAAGCAGCGTGGCGCAGCAACAGGCACGAGCCCGACAACCATCCGACCGGGCGTTCGCTGGGCTGCTCGTGATCCTGCCGGTAGGTCGCCGTCCACGGGTTGGATTTCCAGAACGGTCCGACGACGGCGTGCATGCCACCGCGGACCAGGCTGGGCTGCTGACGCGCCGACGGATACACCGAACCGTCGGGATCGCGGATCAGCGGGCCGAGCGCGCCTGCCTTGGGCCAGCGCGCCGCGGCATCCAGCAGCACGTCGATCGAACCGGGACCCCACTGCACATCCGGGTTGGCCACCACGAAGAACTCGGGATCGAAGTCGTCGTTGTGGTAGGCCGCCACACCGCGGTTGACCGCGCTGCCATAGCCGAGGTTGGCGCCGATCCGCAGCAGCCGCACGTTCGGATACCGCTGTTCGGCCTCTTCCGGTGCGCCGTCGACGGACCCGTTGTCGGCCATCACGACCGTGACGGGACGGTCCGTGGCCAGCGAGAGCGACGCCAAGAATCGCTCCAGGTGCGGCCCCGGCGAGTACGTCACCGTCACCACGACAAGTGGGCGCAGGGCTTCCTGTGTCACGGCGTAGAGGGTAGCTGCCCGGCGACGCCGTTCCTGTCGGCCGTGGTTTTCCCCTCGTGGGTGCCGACCGCCGCCAGCAGCGCATCGCGCCAGTCCCGCAGCCCGGTCAGCCCGGCCGCCACCGACCGCTGCTGGGAGAGCGCCGTGTAGTTGGGACGGGTGGCCGGGCGCGGATGCCGGTCACTGCCGACGGGCCGCACCCGCTCGGGATCGGCACCCACCGCGGCGAACGTGGCCTGCGCGAGCTCGAAACGGCTGGCCACCCCGGAGTTGACGGCGTGCAGCACGGGTGCATCGACCCCGCCGCCTGCGAGCTGCAGCAACGCCGCCGCCAGGTCGTCCACATAGGTCGGCGAGCCGATCTGGTCGTCCACGACATCGATCACCTTGTCGCCCGCGGCCAGCCGCCGCATGGTGGCAACGAAGTCGGTGCCCTCGCCGCCCTTGTACACCCAGGCGGTGCGGACCACGTGGGCATCCGGTTTGGCCGCGAGCACGGCCTGCTCACCTGCCAGTTTGGTGCGACCGTAGGCGTTGATGGGGCCGGTTTCGTCGTCGACCTCGTACGGGCGCCGATCCCCCTCGAACACCCCGTTGAACACGTAGTCGGTCGAGACATGGACCAGGTCGGCGCCGGTTTGCGCGCACACCTGGGCGATGTTGCCCGCGCCGACCGCGTTGACCTCGTAGGCCCGGGCCTCGTCGGTTTCGGCGGCATCGACCTGGGTGTATGCCGCGCAGTTGATCACCACGTCGCCCGCCGCGACGTGCCGACGCACCGATTCACGGTCGGTGATGTCACATTCCGACGACGTCAAGGCCAGCACCTCGTGACCGGCGCGACGCGCCTGATCAGTCAAAACACGGCCAAGCATGCCACCGGCCCCGGTGACGACAATGCGCTGCGACATACGCCGAGTCTGGCACGCCGGTCGGCGTTACCCGGCTCACGCGTACCCCGCAAGTAGCCTGGGCAGGTGCCTAACCGCCTCATCCGCGCGCTCGCTGTGACGACAGCGTCCGCCGTGGTCCTCGGGACGGGAGTGGCCTGGAGCCAGATCCGTTCGTTCGAATCGGGCATCAACCACATCAGTTCCGCCGCGCTCGGCGGGGGTGGCGACGACGGTGCGATCGACATCCTGCTGGTCGGGATGGACAGCCGCACCGATGCGCACGGCAACCCGCTGTCCGAACAGGAACTGCAGACGTTGCGCGCGGGCGACGACGTGTCGACCAACACCGACACGATCATCCTGGTACGCATCCCGAACAACGGGAAGTCCGCCACCGCGATCTCCATCCCGCGCGACTCCTACGTCGAGGCGCCGGGCTGGGGAAAGATGAAGATCAACGGCGTGTTCGGCGACGTCAAGCTGGACAAGATGAAACAGCTCGTCGAGGTCCAGGGTGAGGATCCCGCCGTCGCCGAGCCGCAGGCCGTCGAGGCCGGACGCGAAGAGCTGATCAAGACGGTCGCCAACCTGACCGGTGTCACGGTCGATCACTACGCCGAAATCGGGCTGCTGGGCTTCGCATTGATCACCGACGCGCTCGGCGGCGTCAACGTGTGCCTGAAAAATGCCGTCGACGAACCACTTTCGGGTGCGGATTTCCCGGCCGGCTGGCAGAAGCTCAATGGCCCGCAGGCGTTGAGCTTCGTGCGGCAGCGCCACGACCTTCCGCGCGGCGATCTGGACCGCGTCACCCGGCAGCAGGCGGTGATGGCCGCACTGGCCCACGATGTGATCTCGGGCAAGACGCTGTCGAGCCCCTCGACCCTGAGCAAGCTGCAGGAGGCCGTGCAACGCTCGGTGGTGATGTCCAGTGGTTGGAACATCATGGATTTCATCGACCAGCTGCAGAAGCTTGCGGCAGGCAATGTGGCGTTCGCGACCATCCCCGTCCTGCAAGAGGACGGCTGGAGCGACGACGGCATGCAGAGCGTGGTTCGCGTCGACCCGGCCCAGGTGCACGAGTGGGTGTCGAGCCTGCTGCAGGACCAGAGTGAGGGCAAGACCGAACAGGTCGCGTATTCGCCGGACAAGACCACCGTGCAGGTGGTCAATGCGAGCGACATCAACGGGCTGGCCGCGGCCGTGTCACATGTGCTGACCACCAAGGGCTTCACACCGGGCGATACCGGCAATCACCAGGGCGGTGCGGTTTCCGGTAGTCAGGTGCAGGCCGCCAAGACCGACGACCTTGGCGCCCAAGCGGTTTCGAAGGATCTCGGCGGACTTCCGGTCACCGAGGACGCCTCGGTCCCGCCGGGCACGGTGCGCGTGGTGCTGACCGCGGACTACACGGGCCCAGGCTCCGGTCTCGACGGTCGCGATGCCACTCTCGACGCCGAATCGGCCACCACTGGTTCGGCTTCCACCGCTAGCACCGATACCGGTGACGCGCCGCCGCCGCCTTCGCCCATCCTGACCGCAGGTTCCGATGATCCGGCGTGTGTGAATTGAGCACCCTCAGCGCGGCCGTCCTCGATCCCCTGCTGGCGTCCGATCCCGCGGGCCCCCGGATCACGTACTACGACGATGCCACCGGTGAGCGCATCGAATTGTCCGCGGTGACACTGGCCAACTGGGCGGCCAAGACCGCCAACCTGTTACGCGATGAGCTGGGCGCGGGCCCGGGAACCCGGGTCGCGGTGCTGTTGCCCGCGCACTGGCAGACCGCCGCGGTGCTGTTCGGTGCCTGGTGGATCGGCAGTGAAGTGGTATTGAACGGTGGTTCCGACGATTCCGCCGACATCGCCCTGTGCACCCGCGACCGGCTCGACGAAGCCGACGACACCGTGAGCGGCGGTGAGGTCGCGGTGCTCTCGCTGGACCCGTTCGGCAAGCCCGCCGCGGATCTGCCGATCGGCGTGACCGACTACGCGACCGCGGTGCGGGTACACGGCGATCAGATCGTGCCCGAGCGTCACCCCGGTCCGGCGCTGGCGGGCAGGTCGGTCGCCGACGTTCTCGACGCCGCCCGAAATGCCGCGGCTGCACAGGGTTTCACCAGTCGGGATCGCGTGCTCGACACCGCGGCCTGGGACACCGCCGACGATCTCATCGAGCACCTGTTGTCGGTGTTCGTGGCGGGTGCGTCGCTGGTGCAGGTCGCCAATCCCGATCCGGCGGCGCTGGAGCGTCGCCGTGCCATGGAGAAGGTCACCCGGGGCTGACGGGTCTCACACGCCCACTACGCCGTCCGGTGTTTGATTTTGCCGTGTTACGGCAACTATTCACTCAGCACTTCGCGCCCTCGACGTGACCGTGAAGGGAGTGACGGCCGATATGCGTGCCCTGACCGTTGCGCCGAAACAGCCTGGTTCCCTTGAGCCTGACCGGAGTGTCACCGTCCTGACGGATCGACGCGGGTGACGTGAGCCGCGGGATCGTGTTGGAAGCCGACGCCGACGGGCTCGCCCGCCGGGTGCCCCTGGAGCGCCCCGACCCGGTGCCGTGCGGCGCACGACCCACCGACGTCACGGTCGTCATCGAACTGGATTCCGGCAGCTGACGATGGCCCGTATCGAGGACTACGCCCTGCTGGGCGATCTGCAGACCGCCGCCCTGGTGAGCCGGTATGGCTCGATCGACTGGTTGTGTCTGCCCCGCTTCGATTCACCGGCGTGCTTCGCCGCACTGCTGGCCGATGGTGGCGACGACGGGAATTCCGGCGACAAGCACGCGGGCAGTTGGGAATTGGCGCCCGCGGCGGGCGGGGCCGCCACTTCCCGGCAGTACCTCGACGACTCCCTGGTGCTCGAGAGCGTGTGGGAGACCGACGACGGCACAGTACGGATCATCGACTTCATGCCGCCGCGTGGGATCGCCGCCGACGTGGTGCGCATCGTCGAAGGTGTGCGCGGCCGGGTACCGATGCGGATGAACCTTCGGCTGCGCTTCGACTACGGACGCATCGTGCCGTGGGTACGCCGCCGCGGCGAGGATCTGACTGCCGTCGCCGGACCCGACGCGGTGTGGCTGCGCACCCCGATACCCACCCGCGGACACGACATGTCCACTGTCGCGGAGTTCGATGTGACTGCGGGCCAACGCATCCCATTTGTTCTCACCTACCAGTTGTCGCACCTGCCCCGGCCGGAGCCGGTCGACGCCGAGGATGCCCTTAACGAGACCGGGAAGTACTGGACGCAGTGGGTGCAGCGGTGCACCTACGACGGGCGCTGGAAGTCCGAGGTGAAGCGTTCACTGCTGCTGCTCAAGGCGCTGACCTACGCGCCCACCGGAGGGATCCTCGCGGCGGCCACCACATCGCTGCCCGAACAGCTTGGCGGATCCCGCAACTGGGATTACCGCTACTGCTGGCTGCGCGATGCGACGTTCACGCTGCAGGCGTTGCTGGGCACCGGCTTCGTCGAGGAGGCGCAGGCGTGGCGCGAGTGGCTCGTGCGGGCAGTGGCAGGCGACCCTGCCGACCTGCAGGTCATGTACGGCCTCGACGGCAGGCGCCGGCTGTCCGAGCACGAGCTGGATTGGCTTGGCGGCTACGAAAATTCGCGACCGGTACGGGTGGGCAATGCCGCCGCTGAGCAGTTCCAGCTCGATGTGTGGGGCGAGATCCTCGACGGTCTGCATCTGGCGCGGGAAGCCGGCATGAAGGTGGACGAGACCGCGTGGGATGTGCAATGCGCGCTGCTCGACTACCTGGAAGGCCACTGGCGCGACGCCGACAGCTCACTGTGGGAGATGCGGGGCCCGCGGCGGCAGTTCGTCCATTCGAAGGTGATGGCCTGGGCCGGTGTCGACCGCGCGGTGCGCACGGTCGTCAACCATCATCTCGACGGCCCCGTCGACCGCTGGCGCGCGCTGCGCGATGAGATCCACTGCGACGTGTGCGCCAATGGCTATGACGCAGAACGCAATACCTTCACACAGTCCTACGGCGAGCCGGACTTGGACGCCGCACTGTTGCTGATCGGCCGCGTCGGGTTTCTGCCGTGGGACGACCCGCGAGTCGTCGGCACGGTGGAGGCCGTGCGGAAGGAGTTGTGTCACGACGGATTCGTGCTGCGTTACCGCCAGGGCCAAAGCGCTGACGGGCTGCCCGGTAGCGAAGGCGTGTTCCTGGCATGTAGCTTCTGGCTCGCCGATGCGTTGGCAGGCATCGGGCGCACCGACGAGGCCACCGAGCTGTTCGAGCGCCTGCTGACATTGCGCAACGACGTCGGGCTGCTCAGCGAGGAATACGACACCGTCGCCCAGCGTCAAATCGGCAATACGCCACAGGCTTTCAGCCTGGTCGGGCTCATCAACACCGCTCGCCACCTCAGTGGCCACCGCACCATCACGTCGGCCCGCGGCCACGAACAGCACCTCGGCCCGCACTGATCGCTCGCCTTCTCTGCCGAGCAGACGCAAAAGTTCGCAACACGCGGCGTGTCGCGAACTTTCACGTCTGCTCGCGGGAAGAAGGCTCCCCCGAACGCTTACTTGAGCAGGGCGCGGCTCATGACCACGCGCTGGACCTGGTTGGTGCCTTCGTAGATCTGGGTGATCTTGGCGTCACGCATCATTCGCTCGACCGGGAAATCCACCGTGTAGCCAGCGCCGCCGAACAGCTGCACGGCATCGGTGGTCACCTCCATGGCCACGTCGGAGGCGAAACACTTCGACGCCGCCGAGATGAAGCCCAGGTTGGTCTCCCCGCGCTCGGCGCGTGCGGCTGCGTGATAGACCATCAACCGGGCGGCCTCCAGCTTCATCGCCATGTCGGCCAACATGAACTGCACGGCCTGAAAGTCGCTGATCGACTGCCCGAACTGCTTGCGGTCCTTGGTGTATGCGATCGCCGCATCCAGCGCACCCTGCGCGATGCCCACCGCTTGGGCGCCGATGGTCGGGCGGGTGTGGTCCAGCGTCGCCAACGCGGTCTTGAACCCGGTACCCGGCTCTCCGATGATGCGATCACCCGGAATCCGGCAGTTCTCGAAATACAGCTCGGTGGTCGGCGATCCCTTGATGCCGAGTTTGCGTTCCTTCGGGCCCACGCTGAAGCCCTCATCGTCCTTGTGCACGATGAACGCCGAAATGCCGTTGGCGCCCTTGTCCGGATCGGTCACGGCCATCACGGTGTACCAGGTCGACTTGCCGCCATTGGTGATCCAGCACTTGGTGCCGTTGAGAACCCAGTCATCACCGTCGGCCTTGGCGCGGGTACGCATCGACGCCGCATCACTGCCGGCCTCGCGCTCCGACAAGGCATACGACGCCATCGCCGACCCGTCGGCCAGCGACGGCAGCACCTGCTTCTTGAGGTCCTCGCTGCCGCGCAGGATCAGCCCCATCGTGCCCAGCTTGTTGACCGCCGGGATCAGCGACGCCGAACAATCCACCCGGGCGACTTCCTCGATGACGATGCATGCCGCCACCGAATCGGCACCCTGACCGCCGTATTCCTCGGGCACGTGCACCGCGTTGAACCCCGAGGCGTTCAGCGCGTCCAGCGCCTCCTGCGGGAACCGCGCGTTCTCGTCGACATCGGCAGCGTGGGGCGCGATTTCCTTCTCGGCCAGCGCCCTGATCGCCGCGCGAAGTTCCTGATGCTCCTCCGGCAGCTGAAACAGATCAAATGACGGGTTACCGCCCCATGCAGCCATGATCTTCTCCTTCGTTTTCAGCTCGTGGCTCGCTTTGATTCCATCGTTGCCCGGACTGCTCATCGAGTACATCGCCCTGCTACGTTTGGTACTCAGTACCATAGCATCGGAACTCAGTACCTGAAAGAGGTGCGCCCATGCCCAGCCTGCCCAACACCCGAGAACGCCTGGTGAGCGCGGCATTCGAGCTGTTCGAAGAACGCGGGTACGAAGCCGCCAGCGTCGATGACATCGCGGCACGGGCACAGGTGGGACGCACCACCGCGTTTCGTCAGTTCGGATCGAAAGAGGCGTTGATCTTTCCCGATCACGAAGCGTTGCTGCGCCGCGCCGACGAGCGATTATCGACCGTTCCGGCCGAGGCGCTCCCCGCCGAAGTCATCGCGGTGGCAACCTCGGTGTTCGAGCACTATCTCGCCGAGGGCGACCGGGCCCGCACCAGGTACCGGCTCACCCGGTCGGTCCCTGCGCTGCGCGATTTCGAAACAGCCGTGGTGTCGCGGTATGCGCGGTTGTTCACCAAACACCTGAGGGCCGCGCAAACCGGGGACTGGACGGCGGACCTGCGCGCCGAATTGTTCGCCAACGCCGTGGTCGCCGCACACAACCATGTGCTGCGCCGATGGCTGCGTGGCGACGTGCCCAACCCACGGGCCGACCTGGCCGAGGCCCTGGCCGCGACGTGGCCGATCTACCGGGGTGGCGGCGGTCGCACCGCGGTTGTCGTGATGTCGACCGATGAGCCGATCGAGTCTCTGACACCCCGCATCCGCGGGTTGATCGGCGATTGACCGGCGCGGGCACTATCCCGCGCCGAGGTCAGCCCTCGCCCAGTAGGCGATCGCGCAGGGCAGCGTCCTTGGCCAGCACCATGGCTTCCAGATCGGCCTGGAAGGCCGACATCCGGTCACGCAGCGCGGTGTCGGCGGCGCCGAGGATGCGCACGGCCAGCAACCCCGCGTTGCGGGCGCCCCCGATCGAGACCGTGGCGACCGGCACCCCGGCCGGCATCTGCACGATCGACAGCAGCGAATCCATGCCGTCGAGCCGGGCCAGCGGCACCGGCACGCCGATCACGGGCAACGGGGTGGCCGAGGCCACCATGCCGGGCAGGTGAGCTGCCCCGCCGGCGCCGGCGATGATCACCTCGATGCCGCGGTCGGCCGCGCCCTTGGCGTAGTCGAGCATCCGCCCGGGCGTGCGATGCGCCGAGACGACCCCGACCTCGAACGGCACGTCGAATTCGGCCAGCGCAGTGGCCGCGTCGGACATCACCGACCAGTCACTGTCGCTGCCCATGATGAGCCCGACGCGGGGCTGGTTCGCCTCACTCGCCATGGTGTCTCCTCTTCGCGCGAGCGCTCATCGGTGTGGATCCCATCCATCGGTCCATTCCGCGTGCGACAACCAATGCGCCGCGCGGACCGCGCGCTCCCGCAGCTCGGTCACATCGGAACCGAGCATGTTGACGTGCCCGATCTTGCGGCCGGGCCGCTCCCCCTTGCCGTACAGGTGCACCTTGGCCTCGGGCATCCGGGCGAAAAGGTGATGCATGCGCTCGTCCATCGACATGGCCGGTGTCTCGGGCGCGCCGAGCACATTGGCCATCACCGTGACGGGCGCGATGGCCGACGTGTCGCCCAGCGGATAGTCCAGTACCGCCCGCAGATGCTGCTCGAACTGGCTGGTGACGGCGCCGTCCATGGTCCAGTGCCCGGAGTTGTGCGGTCGCATCGCCAGCTCGTTCACCATCAGCTTGCCGTCGACCGTCTCGAACAACTCGACTGCCAGCACGCCGACGACACCGAGCTCGTTGGCCAGGCGCAGGCCGAGTTCCTGCGCCTCGGCGCCCAGGTCATCGGACAAGCCGGGGGCCGGCGCGTAGGCCTCCACACAGATGCCGTTGCGCTGCACGGTCTCCACGACCGGCCACGCAGCACCTTGGCCGAACGGCGAGCGTGCGACGAGTGCAGCGAGCTCCCGACGCATCTGGACGCGTTCCTCGGCCAGCACCGGGACCCCGTCACCCAGGTAGCCCGCCACGATCTCGCGAGCCTGCTCCAGGTTATCGGCCATCGACACGCCCTTGCCGTCGTAGCCGCCGCGGATGGTCTTGATCACCACGGGACCATCGATCCGGCGCACGAACGCCTCGACGTCGTCGACCGAGGTGATCTCGGTGTACCGCGGGACCGGGGCACCCAGCGCCTCGAGACGGCGACGCATCAGCAACTTGTCCTGTGCGTGCACCAGCGCCTGTGGCGGGGGCGCCACGGTGACCCCCTCGGCAACCAGTTTCTCCAGGTGCTCGGTGGGCACGTGCTCGTGGTCGAAGGTCAGCACCGAGGCGCCCTTGGCCGCCTGGCGCAGCGCATCGAGGTCAGTGTGGGACCCGATGACGACATCGGGGGTGACCTGGGCGGCGGGCTCGTCGGTCCCGTGGGCCAGGACCCGCAGGGTCTGGCCCAACGCGATGGCCGCCTGGTGTGTCATCCGGGCGAGCTGACCACCGCCGATCATGGCGACGACCGGGCTGTTGGGTGTGTTCGGCACGGTGTACATCGTGTCATGCGGCATTCACATGCTCGTCACGGCCACCGCATTGACCTGCTGCTAAGCCTTGGCGACAGGCAACGATGCGGCAAGTGACAGGTTGTTTACGTACACTGCGGAGTTGTGTCCTTTGCCGATGCGACGATCGCACGACTACCGCGATTCGTCCGTCCGTTCGCCGAACGTCATCACGAGCTGATCAAGTTCGCGATCGTCGGGGCCACGACGTTCGTCATCGACTCGGCGATCTTCTATACCCTCAAGCTGACGGTGCTGGAGCCCAAACCGGTGACCGCCAAGATCATCGCGGGCATCGTCGCAGTGATCGCTTCCTACATCCTCAACCGCGAATGGAGCTTCCAGAACCGCGGCGGCCGCGAGCGCCACCACGAGGCGCTGCTGTTCTTCGCGTTCAGCGGGGTTGGCGTGCTGTTGTCGATGCTCCCGCTGTACTTCTCCAGTTACGTGCTGGGATTGCGGGTGCCGGAAGTCTCGCTGACGGTCGAGAACATCGCCGACTTCATCTCGGCCTACATCCTGGGCAACCTGCTGCAGATGGCCTTCCGCTTCTGGGCGTTCCGCCGCTGGGTCTTCCCCGACGAGTTCGTCGACAACCCCGAGCTGGCGCTGGAATCCACCTTCACCGGTGGCGGCATCGCCGAGGCGTTCGAGGATCACGCGGAACATCAGCGGCAGGCGGGCACCGTGACACCGCTACGGAGGCCCGGTCGGCGCAACCGTCAGCTCGGGGACTCCTCAGAGCCCAGAGTGTCGAAAACTTCGTGATACAGCAGTGAATGCACCCGCTCCACGCGGGGAATGTCGTGGAACTCCAGCGGATCCTGGGACGCCGATTCGATGATCAGCGTTCCGGTGCGCAGCAGCCGATCACTCAGGCCGTGCCGGAACTCGACACTGTTGATCCGCGCCAGCGGGATGTCGATGCCGGAGCGCGTCAGCACGCCGTGGCGATACATCACCCGCCGGTCGGTGATGACGAAGTGGGTCGTCCACCAGTTGAGAAACGGCCAGGCCGTCAGCCAGCCGACGACGATCAACCAGATTGCGCCGATCACGATGAACAACACGTTCTTGGCGGTCGACTGCCAGTCGGTGGTGTTGACCACCGCGGCGGCGAACGCCGCGACCGCGCTGGCGACCACCAGGACGACCACCGCGCCGATCAGGCGCTTCCAGTGCGGGTGCCGGTGCAGGACCACCTGCTCGTCGTTGGCCAGCACATTCTGCGGGTAACCCACGGCAGCACCTACGGTTCGTCGGGACGGAGATGGGTGATGTCACCGGCGGACACCTTTACCTGCTCGCCGCCGGTGCCGATGACCAGACGGCCCAGCTCGTCGATCGTCTCGGCGACACCGACCACGGCCTGATCACCGGGCATCATGGCCCGCACCCGGGTGCCGACGGTCACGCTGCGGCTCAGATAATCGCCCGCCAGCGCGGGGTCGCCTCGGCGCCACGCAGCGATCCGAGCGGCCAGGTGCCGCAGCAGCACCTGCGCCAACGGATTGCGATCCACCGTGGCAGCCCCGAGCTGCGTCAGGGATGTGGCCCGAGGGTCGGGGGCCTCCTCGGCCGTCATGGTCACGTTCAGACCGAGTCCGACCACGATGACCTGGGACGGCGATGCGACCTCCGACAGGATGCCTGCCAGTTTGCCGCCGTCCGGACCGACCAGCACATCGTTGGGCCACTTGAGGCCGACGCGCACACCGGTGACCTCGGCGACCGCATCGACGACGGCAACACCGGTCGCCAGCGGGAGCCAGCCCCACGTTTCGACGGGAACCTCGGAGGCGTCCACACCGACCGACACCGACAGTTGTGAGCGCGCGGGCGCCGACCACTGCCTGCCGTGTCTGCCGCGGCCTTGGCTCTGATATTCGGCGAACAACACGTGGCCGGCGATGTTCTCGCCTGCGGCAGACCTGGCCAGCAGGTCGGCGTTGGTCGATCCGGTTTCCTCGACGACGTCGACGCGCCGCCACGGCAGGCCGGCCAGCCCGTCGCGCAGCACCGTCACGTCCAGTGGTGGCCTGGTGTTCATCGCGGCCAGCTTACGGCCAACCCGGCATCAACCGGCAGTAGTGCTCGCCTTCGCCGCCATGTTCTCGGCGACTTCCTGCTGCCAGAGGTCGTTGGCGTGCGTGGTGTCGACCTCCTGCTCGAAGCGTGCCGTCATGTCCGGCTGGACGTCGGCGAGATCGACGTAAAACTGCTCGTACCAACGGCGATGCTGATAGACCGGGCCGTCCTCCTCGGTGAGCAGCGGATTCTCGATGCGCGTCTTGTTCTTCCAGATCTCGACGTCCTCCATGAAGCCGTCGCCGAAGGTGCGGCTCATGGTCGCCGCGAGCTTGTGGGCCTTCTCCGGTGGCAGTGCGGCATTCCGCTGGACCGCGACGCCCCACTGCAACACGAACGAGTCGTGGGTGACCGGGTAGTGGCAATTGATGAGCGCGATCTCGACGGTGAACTGCGGCGCGAGATCGTTGTGCAGCCAGTTGATCATGTAAGCAGGTCCGAAATACGTTGCCTCTGAACGCAAGTACGTGCCATCCCAGAGTTCGCGGGTGGCGTAGTCCGGTCGCGGCTTCGACTCCATGAACTGGCTGGCGGTATGGCCTTCGATGACGTTCTTGAAGAACGTCGGGTACGCATGGTGGATATAGAAAAAATGCGCCATGTCGACGTTGTTGTCCACTATCTCGCGACAGTTCGACCCCTCGATCAGGATCGAATTCCATTGCCATGGCGACCAGATGCCGTCGTGATAGCCCTCGATGGTCGGCGGAAGCAGCTCCGGTGGCGGGGCCGACCCCTCGGGGTCGTGCCACACCAGCAGCTGCCCGTTGACCTCGGACGTGGGCCACGTGCGGGTCCGGGCCAGCCGCGGAGTGCGTTTCGCGTACGGCACCAGCTTGCACTTGCCGTCGCTCCCCCACCGCCAGTCATGGAACGGGCAGGCCAGATTGTCGTCCTTGACGGTTCCCATCGACAGGTCACCGCCCATGTGCCGACAGTAGGAATCGAGAACGTGCAGCGCACCCGTCGAGTCGGCATACACCACGAGCTTGGTTCCGAATGCCTCGATGCCGTGCGGCTGCCCGTCGCGGAAGCCCTCGGCCAGGCCCAGGCAGTGCCAACCCCGGGCGAACCGGGTCATCGGTGTGCCCGCATCGATTTCACGGATATCACTCATCGGGACCTCCCACAGTCCTGCCTAGCATGTCTTTGACCGCGAGGTGGCTGAACAGCATGCTGGTGCCGATCGGATTTCCCCCACCCGGGTAGGTGGTGCCGCTGGGAGCGGCCATGGTGTTGCCCGCGGCGTACAGACCGTCGATGACGGTGCCCGTGGTGTCGAGCACCCGCGCTGCGGTGTCGGTGCGCAACCCGCCCTTGGTGCCCAGATCGGACAGTCCGAAAGCGGCGGCGTGAAACGGTGCGCGGTCGATGGCCACCAAAGGCGAAGCACCTCCGGAGAACGCGCGGTCGTACGGTTCGTCACCGCGGCCGAAGTCTTCGTCGACGCCGGTGGCGACAAACTCGTTGAATCGGTCGACGGTGGCGGTGAGCGTCTCGGACGGGACACCGATCTTGCCGGCGAGCTCGGCGAGCGTGTCCGCGGTGTGCCACAACCCGGCCTCGACGTAGCGATCCTGTTGCACCATCGAGACATTGGTGGCTTTGATGGGCGGCACGAGCCCTTCTTTGTCGTCGTAGACCATCCAGAACGGCAGCTTCATCGTGCCGTCAGCGAGCCGCTGTAGCACGGCACGGCCGATCCGGTCGTAGGCCGCGGACTCGTTGACGAAGCGATGCCCGTTCTGATCGACGAATATGCCGCCGGTGAACCACAGCGCGAACACCGACCGGCCGTCGGGGTGGGTCAGTCCGGGTGACCACCAGGCCTGGTCCATCAGGTCGACGTCGGCACCCACGGCCATGCCCGCTTCGTGGGCCTGACCGACATTTCCCCACGCCCCCATGGTGTCCCGCGCGGTACCGGGCACGCCGTAACGGGCCCGCAGATCGTCGTTGCCCTCGAATCCGCCCGCGGCGAGCAGCACACCGCGACGGGCCCGGACAGTCCGGCGCAGTCCGCCGGATTCGACGACGGCGCCGGTCACCCGGCCGTCGGACCTGACCAGTTCGATCAGGGCGGTGTTGAGCCGCAGCGACGCGTTCGGGCACTGCTCGATGGCTTTCAGGAACCGGGCGATCAAAGCGCGTCCGCCGATGAAGTAGTCGGCGGGCTGCTCGGCGCCGAGGCGGTCGGCATCGAGCGGGCCACGGACCAGCTCGCGCAGATGCGGGGCCTTGGCCACCTTGAGCGGGCGTGCCGCGATGTGCCGCTGCCCGTCGGCGCGTGCCTTGGGCGCCTTCCCGAAGTAGTCCGGCCATGGCAACGCCGCGAATTTCAGGTTGTCGTCGGCCTCGAGATATTCGATGAGACCAGCGCCGCCGCGCACGTAGGCATCCTGCAATTCTCGTGGGGTGCGATCACCGACGACGGCATGGTAGTACTCCAGCGCGTCCTCGATGGTGTCGTCGGTACCTTCCCGCAGCAGCACCGGGTTGCAGGGAAACCAGACTCCTCCGCCGCCGGAATACGCTGTGGTGCCACCGAATTTGTCAGTGGCCTCCACGAGGATCACGTCGAGCCCCTCGCGGGCGGCGGTGTAGGCGCCGGTCACCCCACCGCCACCAGACCCCGCCACGAGTACGTCGCACTCTTCGTCCCACGTCGTCATAGGTACCGCTGCCTCCCGTACTGCGCGAACTCGGCGTCCAGCGCATCCTTGGCATCGTCGCCCATGGCTTCATACACCGGCGCGCCGCGTCCCACCCACCGGTACACCGGCTCGTCGGTGCGCCAACGCTGTTGTTGCAGTTCGCGTTTGAGCACCTTGTTGGATCCCGTGACGGGCAGGTTCTTCGACAGCCGCAGGAACCGCGGCACGCCCTTGGCCCCGAGGTCGGCTTGCCCGGCGAGGTAGTCGGCGAATTCTGCGGTGTCGAACGTCGACGGATCGGCCACCTCGACAGCCGCCATCACCTGGTCTCCCGAGCGCGGATCCGGCACCGCGTACACACCGGCAGCCACCACGTCGGGGTGCCGGCGCAGCACGCGCTCGATGGTCAGCGCCGAGGTGTTCTCGCCGTCGACCCGGATCCAGTCACCGCGCCTGCCGGCGAAGTAGATGAACCCCCGCTCGTCGAGATACCCGAGATCGCCGGTCCAGTACCAGCCGTTGCGGATGCGTTCGGCGTTGGCTTCGTCGTTCTTGTAGTAGCCCTCGAAGGTGCGGGTGCCGAATTTGTCGACGATCTCGCCAACCGCATCGTCCGGATTGAGCACGCGGCCGTGTTCGTCGAAAACCGCTGGTGGGCAATCCTTGAGCGTTTCGGGATCGACGATCGCGACACCCGGATGTGCGGGCCTGCCCAGCGCTCCGGCGGGAGCGTCGGGCGCGATCGCGACCGCACCGCCACCCTCGCTCGATCCATATCCCTCGAAAAGTTGGGCGTCGAAGCGACGCCGGAATTCGGCTTGGTCGTCGGGTGATGCCTCAGTGCCGAACCCGCGCTGCAACGTGTTGTCCGCGTCGTCGGGCTGTTCTTCGGTCGCCATCAGGTAGCCCAGAGCCTTGCCGACATAGGTGAAGAACGTCGCGCCGAAATACCGGACGTCCGGCAGGAATCCCGACGCCGAGAACGCCCGGGTGAGGCATACCGTGGCGCCCACGGACAGCGCGGGCGCCCACAGCGCCATGATCGCGTTGCCGTGGAACAGTGGCATGCAGCAGTATTCGACGTCGTCGCGGACATGGCCGAACTTCTCGGCCGCGGCATGGGCGATCATCGCCAACCGGCCCTGACTGCACCTGACGGCCTTGGACGCCCCTGTGGTGCCGGAAGTGAACAACAGCAGCATCAGCGTTCCGGCATCGACGCCTGCGGCGACGGTGGGCACCACGCGATGCGCGGCGAGCGCGTCGCGGTATCCGTCGGTGTCGACGACCAGGAACCGGTCGGCGGCCAAGCCGAGCTCCAGGCCGCTCAGCCGCTGCGCGCCCGCGGCGTCCGTGACGATCAATTGGCAATCGGCAAACCGGATTTCGGCCTGCAGCTCGGCGGCTCCCCGGGTCGGGTTGATACCGACGACGGTGGCCCCGACCAGCGCCGCGCCACCGAGCCAGAACAGGAAGTCGGGCACGTTCTCCAGCAGCACCCCGATGTGAAAGGGCCCGTCGCGGCGCAGGGACTGGGCCAGGGCACCCCGAGCGGCCGATTCGGCCACGACCTGGTCCCAGGTCCAGTCCTGCTCGCGGGTGCGCAGGCCGAGCCGCTCGTCGCCGACCCGGTCGAGCAGCATGCCCGCCACGGTGTCGCGCACTAGGTCAGGCATGAGCTTCGGCGGCAGCGCGCTTCTGGTCGATGTACTTCTGCGGCAGCTCTTCCTGGCTCAGCTTGGTCACGCTGACCGGGCCGGTCTGGTAGGCGTCCTCACCGACGATCAGGCCGTCGGCGTCGATCGGCCAGTTGATGAGTTGACGGAACAGCAGCAGATAGTCGCCGTCCGGATCGTCGACCTCGACGCCGATCGCCTGGGCCGCCGCGCCGGGATAGATCATCTTCATCCAGCCTTCGGTCATCAGCAGATCATCGTCGACGGCAAGGCGATCGATCTCGAAGACGAGGTGGTTGGCACCGCTGGCCACGAAGGCCTCGTAGTAGGCGCGCACCCCCTCGGTGGTCTTCGGTCCCATATCGGCATTGGCGTACCAGAAGTGGTAGTCCGGATTCGGAGCCAAGGTGGCCATGAGCCGCTCCATGTCGGGCTCGGCCTCGGCCTTCATGTGTTCGACAACGATGCTCAGCACCTGACGATGCCGCTGGTTCGTGGTGGCGGCGAGACGCTCTTCCACGGGGATCCAGGTCTTGGTCGGGTCGATGATGGCCATGCCGGCCTCCTTGTCTTTTGCGGGCTGCATCGCAATCTTGGCCAATAAGGTGATGCCCGTCACCAGCCATACGTCGGTGTATCAGGGCGGATCCCCCGACGCGCGTCGGGTGGCCGCAGCCTCGATCTCGCCGAGACTGAATTGAGGGACAAAAGTGCGCCCACGTTTGTCCCTGGCTTCAGTTTCGATGCGGCCGCCAATCCGCCCGACAATCGCGTCTCAGAGCAGATCGGCGTCAGCCAGCTCCGCCGATGACAGCGCGATCCGCCGAACCATGAGCACCAGCGTGCCCAGGAAGCGGTCCACGGGATCTTCGAAGTCCCATCCCATCCGGGCCTGGATCCTCGCCAACCGGGCCGCGACCGTGCTGTGGTGCACGTGCAGTTCGGCGGCGGTCCGTCGCAGCGACCCGTAGACGAAGAACGCCTCGGTGGTCTCCACGTCCAGTTCGCCCGCGGGCGTTGCCGCAATCTCGTTGATACGGGCCACATCCCGATTGCGCCGCACCCGATCGATCGGAAGGTCTGCCAGCAACTCCAGCGAGCTGAGGCGTTCGTAGGCGACCACGCGCCTGCCGAATCCGGTCGACGACGCGAATCGCAATGCACGCACGGCTTCGTGCCACGAGGTCGAAGCGCTGAAAGCGGTTCCCACAGAACCGATTCCCACCCACGGTCCCGCTGCGGTGTGCGTGTTCACCGTGGCCGGGAAGTGCTCGACGACGACGCGCTCGAGACGGTCGGAAAGCTCTCGCATGTCGAAGGTCCCCTGACAGAGGATCGCCGTCGCATTCCCGATCACCGCCGAGCGCACTGTCGTCACGGGCAACTCACCGGTGATGAGGCGCACCGTCGCGGCCGGCGAATGGCCAGAGGCCGCCAGCACGCACGTCGGCCTGGTCTCGTCCAGGCCCAGCAGCCGGATGGCCCGAGCGCGGTCTTCGCGGTGTTCCTTGCCCGACAGCACGACCTCGAGCAAGGCCGGGTCACCCAGATGCGGAGTCCCGCTCACGCCAGTTCTCGCGGCGACCCGTCGCACCACTCGGCGCAGCCGGTCCAGCAGTACGTCGTCGAGGGGGTGTCCGGAACCGTCACGTTCCAGCCAGGCCACCGGTTCGGGTCCGTCCGACGCGGGCACCGGGTCGCCGCCGACGGGATCCGGCCGCCCGGACGCGTCATAACGGACGACGGCTCCGCCCGGCCAGCACACACTCACCGGGCACTGCGCGGCCAGCGCGGCAAACCGCACCGCGGCGTCGGCGTCGGCCTCTTGTTCCTCGAGCGCATCGAACTGCGCGACGAGACGCAGCACCGATGCGGGATCGGTGCCCAGTTCCGACAGGAGAACCGGCCCCGTGGTCATGCTCCAGAGGGTATGCCCAGCGCACTGGGGGCAGTCCACATGCAGCACACCGAGCCGGGCAGAGTGACGCGCGCCACGCCCACCTCTCTTAGACGTATCTTAGGGTTACCGATAGCATCGTGACCCATGACGAGCGTTACCGAGCCGGCGGAAGCCCAAGCCGAGCACAAGGTGGATATCCACACGACTGCAGGCAAGCTTGCCGACCTGCGCAAGCGCACCGAAGAGACGCTGCATCCCGTCGGCGAGGCCGCCGTCGAGAAAGTGCACGCCAAGGGCAAGCTGACGGCCCGCGAGCGCATCTACGCGCTGCTCGACGAGGGCTCGTTCGTCGAACTGGACGCGCTGGCCCGCCACCGCAGCACCAACTTCGGGCTCGATCAGAACCGTCCGCTCGGCGACGGTGTGGTCACGGGCTACGGCACCATCGACGGCCGCGACGTCTGCATCTTCAGCCAGGACGCGACGGTGTTCGGCGGCAGCCTCGGTGAGGTCTACGGCGAGAAGATCGTCAAGGTGCAGGAGCTGGCCATCAAGACCGGCCGGCCACTGATCGGCATCAACGACGGCGCAGGTGCCCGCATCCAAGAGGGTGTGGTCTCCCTCGGCCTGTACAGCCAGATCTTCCGCAACAACATCCTGGCCTCGGGCGTCATCCCGCAGATCTCGCTCATCATGGGCGCCGCTGCCGGTGGCCACGTCTACTCCCCCGCGCTGACCGACTTCATCGTCATGGTCGATCAGACCAGCCAGATGTTCATCACCGGCCCCGACGTCATCAAGACCGTCACCGGCGAGGACGTCACCATGGAGGAGCTGGGCGGCGCACATACCCACGAGGCCAAGTCGGGTACCGCGCACTACGTCGCCTCCGGCGAGCAGGACGCCTTCGACTACGTCCGCGACCTGCTGAGCTACCTGCCGCCGAACAACTACGCCGAGCCGCCGCACTACCCGGCTCCTGCACCGGAGGGCGCCATCGAGGACAACCTCACCGAAGAGGACCTCGAGCTCGACACCCTGATCCCGGATTCGCCGAACCAGCCGTACGACATGCACGAGGTCATCTCGCGCATCCTCGACGACGACGAGTTCCTCGAGGTGCAGGCCGGCTACGCGCAGAACATCATCATCGGGTTCGGCCGGATCGAGGGCCGCCCGGTCGGCATCGTCGCCAACCAGCCCACCCAGTTCGCCGGCTGCCTGGACATCAACGCCTCCGAGAAGGCGGCACGGTTCGTGCGTACCTGCGACTGCTTCAACATCCCGATCGTCATGCTGGTCGACGTTCCCGGCTTCCTGCCCGGAACCGACCAGGAGTACAACGGCATCATCCGCCGCGGCGCCAAGCTGCTCTACGCCTACGGCGAGGCGACCGTCGCCAAGATCACCGTCATCACCCGCAAGGCGTACGGCGGCGCGTACTGCGTGATGGGGTCCAAGGACATGGGCTGCGACGTGAACGTGGCGTGGCCGACGGCGCAGATCGCCGTCATGGGCGCGTCCGGCGCGGTCGGCTTCGTCTACCGCTCCGACCTCAAGAAGGCGGCCGCTGAGGGGCAGGACGTCGACGCCCTGCGCCTCGAGCTGCAGCAGACCTACGAGGACACCTTGGTCAACCCCTACATCGCCGCCGAGCGGGGTTACGTCGACGCGGTGATCCCGCCGTCGCACACCCGCGGCTACATCGGTACCGCCCTGAGACTGCTGGAGCGCAAGATCGTGCAGACGCCGCCGAAGAAGCATGGGAACATTCCACTGTGAGCGGGGCGAACGATTCAGCCGCTGTGAGCGGGGCGAACGATTCAGCCGCTGTGAGCGCGAACGAAACCGTCACCGAGACGGACGAAGCCAAGGTCGACCACGAGGCCCACATCAAGGTGCTCAGCGGCAACCCGACCGACGAGGACATGGCCGCGCTGATGGCTGTCCTGGGTGCTGCCGGTAGCGGCTCCCCCGGGCCGGCCCTGCGCGAGCGCAATCTGTGGGGCCACCCCGTGGACAAGCTGCGTTACTCGATCTTCAGTTGGCAGAGGGTGACGTTGTTGGAGCGGACCCACATCCGGCGCTGATGAGCGCTTGCGCGAAGAAGAAACAGCACCGATGAGCGCTTGCGCGAAGAAGAAACGGTACTGATGACCAGGGTCGTCCTGGGTTCGGCGTCGACGGGCCGGCTCGGTGTGCTGCGCCAAGCCGGCATCGAGCCGCTCGTGGTGGTCTCGGGTGTCGACGAGGATGCGATCATCGCCGGGCTGGGCGATGCCGCACCCGGGCTGGTGGTGGGTGAGCTGGCCGCCGCCAAGGCCGACGATGTCGTGACCCGGCTGCCCGCCGTGATCGCCACCGACTGTGTGGTGATCGGGTGCGATTCGATGCTCTTCCTGAACGGCCGGTTGAGCGGCAAACCGGGTACGCCCGAGCTGGCACGTGAGCAGTGGCTGGCGATGTCCGGGCAGGCGGGTCAGCTGTACACCGGCCACGCCGTCGTGACGGTGCGCGATGGGTCCGTCAGCCATCGCATCAGCGAAACGGCAGTCACCACAGTGCATTTCGCCACCCCGACAGCCGAGGACCTGGAGGCTTACCTGGCCACCGGCGAACCTCTCGGTGTCGCAGGCGGTTTCACGCTCGACGGGCTGGGCGGCTGGTTCGTCGACCGCATCGAGGGTGACCCGTCGAATGTCATCGGCCTGAGTCTGCCGTTGTTGCGCCGGATGCTGGCCGATGCCGGGGTGTCGGTCGCCGATCTCTGGAAGGCGTCGGCTTCGGTCTGATCGCGAGGGTTTGGTGCGGCATTTCCCGTGGTATGCGAGCGGGATCTATCCGAGCCAGCCCAAGGAGTACCGGTGTTCGTTCACAACAAAGACCTGCAGTTCGAAGTCCGGGTGAATCAGCCCGATCCACGGTTCGCCACGATTTTGCAGGAACAGTTCGGCGGCGCAAACGGTGAATTGAAAGCAGCGATGCAGTATTTCACCCAGGCGTTCATCCTGCGCCAGAGCAATCCCAAGATGTACGACCTGTTCATGGATATCGCCACCGAGGAACTGAGCCACCTGGAGATGGTCGGCGCCACCATCACGATGTTGCTCGATGGTTGCAATGACGACCTCAAGCTGGCCAACGAACGCTGCGACTGGATGCCCGCGGTGGCCAGCGCCGACGGGAAAGAACAGGCGATCCATCAGGTCGCCGTCAACCCGCTCTACTTTGCCCTCACCGGCGGCGGCCCCGATGTGAGCAACTCGGCCGGGGTGCCGTGGTCGGGCGCGTACGTGAATGCCAACGGAGATCCCTCAGTGGACCTGCGCAGCAATCTCGCCGCGGAGTCGCGCGCAAAGATCGTCTACGAGTACCTGAAACAGTTCACCGACGACCCTGGTGTACAGGACACGTTGACGTTCTTGATGACTCGCGAAGTCGCGCACTTCCAGCAGTTCACCGCGGCGCTCAACGAACTGCCGGTCAATTTCCCGCCCGGCACGCTGGCGGGCGACGACCGCTTCCAGAACGTCGCTTTCAACATGTCCAACGGCGACGGGGATGTCCGAGGCCCGTGGAACCAGGGTCAGGGGCCGTGGCCCGAGGGCATGAAGTGGAAGTACATCAAGTCCCCGGCAGACGAATGGCTCGGGAGCTCTATGCGGGAGAACAAGGGCGTCGAGAACAACCCCGACGGCGAGCCCGCCGTCCACAGCGACAAACCCTTCACCCACGAACAGCATTCGGCGACCACGTAATGACAACCCAGAGGGGCCGGCGCAGTGCCGGCCCCTCTGCGGTCGCCCTCAGCGGGCCTGCCTGCCGCGCCGGCTGCGGTCGTAGGCTTGTTCGCGCAACCTCGACAGCCACGTCGGCATCAACTGCACCCCCGGTGCGGTGTGGCGGACAGGATCGAAGGCGACATCGGGTGTTTCGCCGGCTTCCATCACTCCCCGCGCCGTGAGCCTCGCCAACGGCCGGAACGTCTCGGTGCCCCGAGCCTGCTCGATGCCGAACTCGATGCGGCCGGTGCGCAGCCGCTCGCGCAGACTGTCCAGCGACACACCGAAAGTACCTACGGGCGTGGTCATTCGGGCGCTGATCCACCAGATATCACCGCCGTACCGCAGCGGCATCAAGGTAGACATCGGTTGCCCCGTCCACCGGAGCACCGGCCGAATCCCGAGCACCCTGCCCGCTGTGCCGGTTCCGGCCGAGGCCATCAGGATGTCCCACGGTGTCGCCGCGAAAGGGAGCGCGGGCAACTGCATCGCGAGCCCGATGACGTCGGGCAAGCTTCCCGGGGTTCCGACGCCCTTGGAAATGCGCACGACGACACCGACGGCATCTTCGATCGGGAGGCCCTCACCATGAGGTGCGAGCCGCGTGATCGAGGCGGTCGTCAGAACTCCGTTCGGATGAAACACGCGCCGGCGGCGCATAGCCGCACCCCATTGCAGGGGCACAGTGAGCGCAGCGAGAACACCCATGCGAACCCTTTCATCGATCAGCACGGCGGGTACCCGCGCGTCGTCGAACGAAACCGCGCGTTTCGGCCGGGTGCTGTGGGGTACCACCGTTGCTGCAGGCCAGCTGTGCTGGCTCGATGTTCGGGAAGAGGCGCAGGCCGATGGCAACGCGAGCGACGACGCCGCGGGCTTTGACGGCGGTACTCGACACCACCAGCCGGGTCGCCGGATCACGCTGGGCTGCTGCGGCTATCGCGAGCTCGGCGGTTTTGTTCCTGATCGGGGGGGCCACTACCGGATTCGGCCACTGGTGGCAGGTGTTCATCGCCTCCGCTGCCGCGCTGGTGACACTACCGATGCTGTTCGTCCTGCAGCACACCACCAACCGGCAGACCACCGCAATCCTGATCAAACTCGATGAGCTGATCCGGGCTACCACCGACGCCAAGGCGGATTTCATCGATCTCGAAGACCAGGAGGTCAGCGACCAGGAGGCGCTGCACGACCAACTTCATCACGGCGACGACGCTCCCGAAACCTGACCGCACATCGACTCATGCGGTACGGGCGTCGCTCGGTCGCAGCACCTCGCGCATCGCCGTGACGTGCTGGCGGGCAGTGCTGCGTCGATCGGCTCGGCGCACCAGTTCCATGTCGACCCGCTCACGCACATCGATACCGAGTAAGTTGCTGTCCGCGTTCAGTTTCCGAACCCGCGCGTCCGCCGCGACCAGGGCGCGGTCCCACTCCGCGACGTCACGCCAGTCGTCGATGCTCAGCGCGTCGGCGGTCTGACGAAGGACGTCGCCCAGCGCACCGTCGAGCAGTCGACGCACCGAATCGGCCCCGTGCCGAGGGTTGGTGATGAGCCAGGAGTGGCAGGCGTCGCGCACCCGGTACAGGGTGGCATCGGCGTCATCTGCGACGTCGCAAGCACTTTCGAAGGGCACGATCGCATCGGCATCCCCGTGGACCACCATCGTCGGGATATGCCGATCGCGCATGATGCGCAGCAGTGGAGTGCATTCCCCCGACTGCAGGATCGCTCGCGCCGCACCGGTCAGTCCCGTCGACGGCATCAACCTGCCCATCGCGACAGCGGTCAGCAGACGCAGATACCTACTCGCGGAGGCTATCTGCATCCAGAACGGGTCACGGGACAGGTCGACCAACGCTCCGGACAGTGCGCGCCAGATCTCCCGGGGCGAATGCACGGCGGCCGATACCGCCGTGTCGAAGGCACTGCCCGCGGCGGCATCGAACAGGATCGCCGCGATCACCCGCTGGGGCGCGCTGGCCGCGAGGTGGATCGTCATCCTGCCACCCATCGAATGCCCCGCGAACACCGCTCGTTCGATGCCGAGCGCATCGAGGGTCCGGATCACCAGATCGGTGCGGTCGCTGAGTTCTCCTGCGTCACAGGGCAGATCGTGGGTGTCACCGTGGCCCGCGGTATCGACGGCGACGACGAGGAAGCCCAGACCGGCGACCCGGCTGAGCATCCGGAGGTACGCCCGCCGGCTCAGTCCCAGGCCGTGCAGAAAAACCAGCGGTACTCCCCTGCCTCCAACAGAAACACCGACCTGGTGTCCGTCCTCGAGCCGAATTACGTGGTGGGACAGTCGAACCCTGGCTCCCGCTCGACCGGATGTCGCCGCATTCATCGGGCATCTCTCCTCTTTTGGGGCCTGAATACCCGCGGCCCGCTTCGTCAAACTCGGAGTCCGGCGCGCGCAGGCGCCATCCGTCCGAGAGGAGACATTTTGCGGGTTTCGACTGCCTCACCAGCGGGTATTGCGATTTGAGCGTATTTCAGAAGTGACATGAGGCGGGTGCGACGGATATGACCGGCATCGCGATGACCAAGGCTCAGCTGACCAGATCTGGCCGCACCCTCGCAGTGCTGGCCGCGACATCGTCGACCCTGCTGGGATTGCCGGTCGGCACTCCCTCGGCCGCCGCGGCGCCATGCCCCGACGTCGAGGTCGTCTTCGCCCGGGGTACCAGCGAACCACCGGGCGTCGGTGACACCGGCCAGGCGTTCGTCGACTCGCTGCGTTCGCGCCTCGGTAACCGTTCGGTCGGTGTCTACGCGGTCAACTACCCCGCAAGTCTGGACTTTCCGACCGCGGCCGACGGCGTCATCGATGCCAGCTCGCATGTACAGAACATGGCCACGAACTGCCCCGCCACCGAGATGGTGCTCGGCGGCTACTCGCAGGGCGCAGCCGTGATCGGCTACATCACCTCCGATGCCGTGCCCGCGGGGTACATCCCGCCACCGGGCATCACGGGCCCGATGCCGGCAGGCGTCGCCGACCACGTCGCGGCGGTCGCATTGTTTGGAAGGCCGTCCAACGACTTCCTGAATCGGTTTGGCGCGCCGCCCATCACCATCGGCCGGCTGTACAAGGACAAGACCATCGACGTGTGCGCCAACGGAGACCCGATCTGCTCGGTGGACGGCAACGACAGCGCGGCTCACGTGCTCTACGCGTCAGACGGGATGGACAGTCAAGCGGTCGATTTCGCGTTGCGCCGTCTGGACAGCAATTGGCGATGACTATAAAAGAGATGATTAACGTTGCATAGCAACAGAATTCAGCATAGAAGCAGGCAGAGCAGTCTCGAGCGGACAGCACCGGGCCGATACCGCCGATCGGCAGTGACCAAATTGCAACCTTTTTCCGCGGCGGCACGCCGGGGCGCTGACTCCGATCCACGCTCCGGCGGGTCGACACTGGGCCGCATGCCAGTCGAAGAGACGATGTGGGACGTACGCGTGACACGCGACATCGAAACCTATGATCTGGAGCGGCTGCGCGCCGCATTTGCCGACGTCATCGCCAAGCAACTCGCCCCCGGCAAGCGCCTGCTGCGGGTGGTCACCTGGTGCCAGGACGGCGGGTCGCTGTTCCGTACCCGGTCCTCTCAGATGAAGAGCCGCACCGGCCAGGCCATGCGCCGGTACGCCGTCGCCTACGAGTTCGTGTACACCGCCTGATCGCCCCGTAACGCTCTGCCGCACAACACTTGTCCGGCGAGCGCGCTAGCGGCGCGGAATGTCGACGAGTTTGGGCACGGCGTTGCCAGGCGCCGCCGCCTTCAGTTCGACTCCGCGGGCATCGACGATCGGCGAATCGGTGATGACTGTCAAGCCCGGCGAGACGTAGGCGGTGAATGAGTCGATCGCACCGCTGGATGTCAGATCGCCGACGCGGCAGTTGTCCGAGGCGCTGCTGTCCGGCTGGGGCACATCGGGTTCCCAACTCAGGCCGGCAGTCACCTGCAGTGTGGATTTGTCGTCGCTCAAAGTCCACCCCCGCATGGCTGACGCACTGATACCGGCCCCTGCTGTTGGCCATCTGCTTCATGCGGACGTCGAACACGTTCGGCGGGTGCAGGTAGTACACGTCGTATGTGACACGACTGCTGTCCGTGAGCGGTCTCTCGATGTACCCGATGATCGGCAGGGCACCGCGACTCTCGGGTTCGGGCGGGACATACGCCGCGACTTCGGCGTCCCATTCCTGTTGTTGTCGCTGCTTTTCGTCCGCCGCCTTCTTCTCGCTCGCCGTCGTCCATGCCAGGAATGCCAAGCCGATCGCGACGATGATCACCACGAGGCCGCCGAGGGCGGACACCGCGTAGCCGGCCTCACTGGGCTCATTGGCTTCGGGGTTCTTGAACTTCCACGACTGGGTCGCGCGCCACATCTGTTTCGGTCTGCACAGCATCACCAGCCCGAGCGGGATACCGATGAGCAGACATAGGATCGCGACCCCCATAGCCGGATCCTAATGACCGCCGACGCCGGGCCCGTGCGGCAATTTATCGTCTGCCACACCGCCGAGCAGGGGATTCCCTCTCGGCGGTACGCTCATGGTTGTGCCGCTGCCTGCAGATCCCAGCCCCACATTGACCGACTACGCCCATCCGGAACGCCTGGTCACCGCCGACTGGCTGGCCAGCAATCTGGGTCGGCCCGGGCTCGCCATCGTCGAGTCCGACGAGGACGTGCTGCTCTACGACACCGGCCACATTCCGGGCGCGGTGAAGATCGACTGGCACACCGACCTCAACGACCCTCATGTCCGCGACTACATCACGGGCGAACAATTCGCCGAATTGATGGACCGCAAGGGCATCAGTCGCGACGACACCGTGGTGATCTACGGCGACAAGAGCAACTGGTGGGCGGCCTACGCGCTGTGGGTGTTCACGCTGTTCGGCCATCCCGACGTGCGGTTGCTCGACGGCGGCCGCGACCTGTGGGTGTCCCACGGCCGCGACACGACGCTGGACGTCCCCAACCGGCAGACCTCGGGCTACCCGGTGGTGGAGCGCAACGACGCGCCGATCCGCGCGTACAAGCAGGACGTACTCGACATCCTCGGCAAGCAGCCGCTGATCGACGTGCGCTCGCCGCAGGAATACACCGGCGAGCGGACCCATATGCCCGACTATCCGGAGGAAGGCGCGCTGCGCGGCGGGCACATCCCGACGGCACGCTCCATCCCGTGGGCCAAGGCAGCCAAGGACAACGGTCAGTTCCGCAGCCGCGAGGAGCTCGCGGAGCTCTACGGGTTCCTCAAGCCCGAGGACAAGACGGTGGTCTACTGCCGCATCGGTGAACGCTCAAGCCACACCTGGTTCGTACTGACCCATCTGCTCGGCCTGCCGGGCGTGCGCAACTACGACGGCTCGTGGACCGAGTGGGGCAACGCGGTACGGGTGCCGGTTGCGGTCGGCCCCGACCCAGGTGAAGCTCCGGGGTCCGCCCAGTGAGCATGCCGGCCGCTCTCGCGGAGGAAAGAGACAGCTTCCAGGAAGTGGCCGGCCAGGACAAGCTGCAGTTGCTCCTGGAGTTCGCCAACGATCTACCGTCGCTGCCGCCCGAGCTAGAAGAAGCCTCGATGGAGCCGGTGCCGGAGTGCCAGTCACCGTTGTTCCTCGACGTCGACGCATCCGATCCCGAACATGTCCGGCTCTACTTCAGCGCGCCTGCCGAGGCTCCCACCACCCGGGGCTTCGCGGCGATCCTCGCCGCCGGGCTCGATGGCCAATCCGCGGCGGACATCCTGGCGGTGCCCGACGACTTCTACAGCGATCTCGGCCTGGCGGCGCTGATCAGCCCCCTGCGGTTGCGCGGGATGTCAGCCATGCTGGCCCGGATCAAGCGCCGCCTGCGCTGAGCCCCGGCCTGCTGCGCTGACGGCAGGTCTTCAGCACTCCTTCCGGACACCGGCTGTGTTGCTCGGCGCAAGGCTGTGCACAGTTTCCGGCGGTAACATCACGCCGTCCGCTGGCTATAAGTCAACGCGGATGTGTCGCCAAGGGGCTGGAACGGAGTCGACAACAGCGGTGGAAGTTCTTGATTGGTCGCTGTTGTCGGGACCGATTCCGCCGGTGCTGGGGGTGCTCGCGGCGGGTTCGGGCGGCTGGTTGCTGTGGCGGATACGACGACCCGCACCTGTTCGGGTCCTGGCGCTGTGCGTGCTGGCGTCCGCGGCGGCGACGGTCGTGCTGGTGTATCTCGCGCGCCGCGTCCTGCGCCTGTTTCCCGATCAGCTGACACCTCCGGTGTACGCGTGGATCGCCACGGCGGTGCTCGCGCTCGCTGTCGCCGTGGTCGGCATCAGCCGTGATCGCCGCGTGTTGCCCTCGATCGCCGCGATGACGGCTGTGGTCTTGGTCACAGCCTGCTGCGCGAACCAGATCAACCGCTTCTACGAGGCATATCCCGCGGTCCGTGACACGCTCGGGATCGACAACCGCCACCAGATACCGTTCGCCGAGCTGCCACCTCCTGCGCCGGTGCACCACACCGAGCGACCCATCGAAAAATACTGGCACCCAAGGATTCCCGCGCCAGCACATGGGCAGCTGACCGCCACGGTGATACCAGCACCGGCGTCGGGATTCGCCACCCGGCCCGCTGAGATCTACCTTCCGCCAGCATATTTCGCCGATCCGCGACCGGTCCTACCGGTGCTGGTGCTGATACCGGGTCAGCCGGGTGGCCCGCGGGACTGGATCACCGCGGGACGACTCGCTGCGTTGATGGACGATTTCGCGTCCGCGCATCGCGGTCTTGCCCCTGTCGTGGTGGTCGCCGACGCCACCGGCAGCCACTTCGCCAATCCGCTGTGCCTGGATTCCAAGCTCGGCAAGTCGGCGACCTATCTCGGAGTCGATCTGCCCGCGTGGGTCAAGACGCACCTCAACGTCGACAGTAACCCCAGCGCGTGGGCCGTCGGCGGCTTCTCATACGGAGGTACGTGCGCGTTGCAGCTCGCGACCAATTTTCCGCAGGTGTATCCCACCTTCCTCGATATTTCGGGCGACGCCGAGCCGAGCCTGGGTGATCTGCAGACCACCATCGACGCGGCGTTCGGCGGAGATGCCGCCGCACTCGCCCGCGTCGATCCCCTCGATCTGCTCCGCACCCGCACGTTCACCGGTTCGGCGGGCGCCATCGTGGCCGGATCCAGCGATGACGACGCCAAGACGACCGCGCACATCGTCCTGCAGGCGACCCGCGCCGGCGGCATGGACACCCACTACACGGAGGTCTCCGGGCGACACGACTGGGGCGCCGCCCGGTCCGCCCTGACCAAGGAACTGCCGTGGGTCGCGACCCGCACCGGCCTCATCGGTTGACGAAAAATGTGGTCGTGATCACATCGACGGCACCACGCGTCACCGTTCTGACAAGCCGTCTTGGCACTCCGCGAAAACTTACTTGTCGGTAACCGGACCGGCTCACCGGGCCTTAAGGAGCGCCGCATAAACTTCCCGCGATACATTCTTAAAGACGATTCTTAGAGAACCTGCCGAGGAGGCACCGTGGCCAACCACGCCAGCTCAAAGATCTCCAAGGTGCTTGTCGCCAATCGTGGGGAGATTGCGGTACGGGTGATCCGTGCCGCCAAGGACGCCGGACTGGCCAGCGTGGCCGTGTACGCCGAGCCCGACGCCGACGCCCCCCACGTACGGCTCGCCGACGAGGCGTTCGCCCTCGGCGGACAGACCTCGGCCGAGTCCTACCTGGTCTTCGAGAAGCTCCTGGACGCCGCCCGGAAGTCGGGCGCCAACGCCATCCACCCGGGCTACGGCTTCCTGAGCGAGAACGCCGACTTCGCGCAGGCCGTCATCGACGCCGGGCTGATCTGGATCGGGCCCAGCCCGCAGTCCATCCGCGACCTCGGCGACAAGGTCACCGCGCGGCACATCGCCGCCCGCGCCCAGGCGCCGCTGGTCCCCGGCACCCCGGATCCGGTCAAGGACGCCGACGAGGTCGTCGCGTTCGCCAAGGAGTACGGCGTCCCGGTCGCGATCAAGGCTGCGTTCGGCGGCGGTGGCCGCGGCATGAAGGTGGCCCGCACCCTCGAAGAGATCCCTGAGCTGTATGAATCGGCGGTCCGTGAGGCCGTCGCCGCGTTCGGCCGTGGTGAGTGCTTCGTCGAGCGCTACCTCGACAAGCCCCGTCACGTCGAGGCCCAGGTGATCGCCGACCAGCACGGCAACGTCGTCGTCGCAGGCACTCGCGACTGCTCGCTGCAGCGCCGCTTCCAGAAGCTGGTCGAAGAGGCTCCGGCGCCGTTCCTCACCGACGCACAGCGCAAGGAGATCCACGAGTCGGCCAAGCGCATATGCCGGGAGGCCGGCTACTACGGCGCGGGCACCGTCGAGTACCTGGTCGGCCAGGACGGTCTGATCAGCTTCCTCGAGGTCAACACGCGCCTGCAGGTGGAACACCCCGTCACCGAGGAGACCTCCGGCATCGACCTCGTGCGTCAGCAGTTCAAGATCGCCAACGGCGAGGCTCTCGACATCACCGAGGACCCGACCCCGCGCGGCCACTCGTTCGAGTTCCGCATCAACGGCGAGGACGCCGGCCGCGGCTTCCTGCCCGCCCCCGGCCCAGTTACTCGCTATGACATTCCCACCGGTCCCGGTGTGCGCCTGGACTCCGGCGTCGAGGCCGGCTCCGTCATCGGTGGCCAGTTCGACTCGATGCTGTCCAAGCTGATCGTCACCGGCGCCACCCGCGAAGAGGCGCTGGAACGGTCCCGCCGAGCACTCGCCGAATTCCATGTCGAGGGCCTGGCGACCGTCATCCCGTTCCACCGCGCCGTGGTCTCCGACCCCGCGTTCATCGGTGACGGCGAGAAGTTCGACGTCCACACCCGGTGGATCGAGACCGAGTGGAACAACACCGTCGAGCCGTTCACCGGCGGCGACCCGATCGAGGAAGAGGACACCGTCCCGCGGCAGACCGTCGTGGTCGAGGTCGGCGGACGCCGCCTCGAGGTGTCGCTGCCCGGCGATCTGGCGCTCGGCGGCGGTGGCGGGGCTGCCCCCGCAGGCGTGATCCGCAAGAAGCCCAAGCCGCGCAAGCGTGGCGGCGGCGGCGCGTCTGCCGCGTCGGGTGACTCGGTGACCGCCCCGATGCAGGGCACCGTGGTCAAGGTCGCCGTCGAGGAGGGCCAGGAGGTCGCCGCGGGTGATCTGGTGGTGGTGCTCGAGGCCATGAAGATGGAGAACCCCGTCACCGCACACAAGGACGGCGTGATCACCGGCCTGGCCGTCGAGGCAGGCGCCGCCATCACCCAGGGCACCGTGATCGCCGAGATCAAGTAGGTCTTTCGCGCCGAGTGGCCACTTGTGGCACGGATTCTGGTGAATCCTGTGTCATAGGTGGCCATTCGCCATTTCCGGGAGGGCATGTGGAACCTGTCGAGATCAACAACGGCCAGTGGTATCTGCGCGGGCTTCGCGCCGATGACCGCGTCGACGACCGGCCAGCACTCGCCGATCTGGGCGAGACGGACCTGGACTACGTCCACGACGCCGAGGACGGCTGGGCCGATGACACCCGCTACACGTGGGCCGTATGCGAGCCCACCACCGGCGAGCTGCTCGCCGAGGTGACACTCGACCCCGTCACCGGGTTCATGAGCAGCCGGGGCCGTCCTGGCTTCGAGGATGCCGCCGCGATCTCCGAGGACACCGTGCGGCGGTATGCGGAGGCCGTACTGGGACTTGAGGTGCACACGTGAGGTCCGGTCGGGACAGCGTCACCGCCTGACGTCGACATCGGCACCGGTGGCCAGATCACCGCACTCCACCGCCTCGACGTCGTCGCGTCCGCGCAGGAAGACCCGGGCGCCCTCGTCGCCGTGCAGTGATTCCAGCAGCGCCGGCCAATGCCTGCGCGCGATCAGCACCGGATGCCCCGGACGACCCTGGTAGACCGCACGGGCCAGGCCGGAGCGCGGAGCCGCGGCGAGGACCCGGCGCACCACATCAGCCCCGACGTCCGGGGTGTCGACCAGGTGCAGCAGCACGGCGTCGACCGGACTGGCCTCGACGGCGAGGATCCCGGCCCGCAGCGAGGCCGCGAGGCCGTCTCGCCAGTTCGGGGTCACCACGGCGCGGGCGGGCTGCGGGACGTCGACGACAGCGGCGCCCAGCACCACCACAACGTCCGCGCATCCGCCTTCGCTGAGTGCATCTACCGCGATGCGCAGCCATTCCCCTTGTCCGGCAAGAACTTTCGGCATACCGAATCGAGTTCCGCCGCCCGCGGCGAGCACCACTGCGGCCACAGACCCACACTTCGGCATACGCACAGTCTGGACCCAGCCGCGATTGGTTGTCCCCCCATGGCAGGGGGCGTAGTGTTCGAAGCAGGTTGAGTTCACAGCCGCTGCGGCGTCCACGACGTAACAGGCGGAACTCCCGTCCTTCCCCGTTACACGCGCCACAGAACGAATACATGTATTCCGACTGATGGAGTCACAATGCACGTCACCTCACCGACCGCACCCATGACAGCCGGTGGCGGCCACACCGCGTCGTTTGCCACACGCTGGCTTCCCCAATCAGCGGCCGTGATCACTGTTCATGGCGAACTGGATGCCGCCTCGGCACCGGAGTTCACGACATACGCGATGCGCCACACGTTTCACACCCGCAGGTTGGTCATCGACCTGGCCGGCGTCGAGTTCTTCGGCACCGCGGGGCTCGCGGCGCTCGAAGACCTCGACGGCAAGTGCAGCGCCAAGAGCGTGGCGTGGGGCCTCACGTCCTGCCCCGCGGTCGATCGTCTGCTGAGACTCAGCACCGCGACGCTGCCGGTCTACCCGACGGTGTCCAAGGCCCTCAGCGAACTCGATGCCAAGGCTGCGCGGTCACTGCAACTGGTCCCGCAATCGCGCTAGCGATTTCGCGAGCAACCGCGACACGTGCATCTGCGAGACCCCGACGCGCTCGGCGATCTGCGTCTGGGTTTGCGATTCGAAGAACCGCAGGATCAGCACCGTGCGTTCCCGCTCGGGCAACGCTGCCAGCAACGGCCTGAGCGTCTCGCGATTCTCGATCCGCTCCAGCGCCGTGTCGACATCACCGAGGGTGTCGACAATGGCGGGGGCATCCTCGTCTCCGCTGCCCCCGCTGTCGATGGACAGGGTGTTGTACGAGCTGCCCGCGACCAGCCCCTCGACGATCTCGTCGCGGTCGATGTCCAATTCAGCGGCCAGTTCGGACGCGGTGGGCGCCCGGCCCAACCGCTGCGAGAGTTCGGACGTGGCCGTTCCCAGCCGCAGGTGCAGTTCCTTGAGTCGCCGTGGCACCTTGACCGACCAGCTGTTGTCACGGAAGTGACGCCGGACCTCGCCCATGATTGTCGGCACGGCGAAGGACACGAAGTCCGAGCCGGTTTCGACGTCGAACCGGTTGACGGCATTGACCAGCCCGACTCGGGCTACTTGTACGAGATCTTCTCGCGATTCACCACGCCCGTCGAAGCGACGAGCGATATGGTCCGCCAGCGGCAGGCACCGGCTGACGATCTGTTCGCGTTGCTCCGCGTAGGCCGGCGAATGTTCGTCCAACCCGCCGAGCACACGGAACATGTCGAGGACGTCCGCATATTCCGAGGTCACTGCAATAGGCTCGCTCGCCTTGCTGTCAGCGAGATACCGAAGACCGCGCCGGCGTCGGCACCTTGGCCGTCGGTAAAGGTCCGTACCTCGTGCGCCAATGACGTCAAGACATGCCAGCTGAAACTGCCGGGCTCCACGACGCGTTCAACCCGGCAGGTGGTCGACGCCGTGATGACCACCTGGTCGTCACGCGGGTCGATCACCACGACGAGCGTCGAATCCGGCAGTGCCGACCGGATCAACGCGGTGCAGGCTTCGTCCACTGCCAGTCGCAGGTCGGCCACCATGTCGAAGTCGAGATCCTCGAATGTGGCGGCGGCGCCCACCAACGTCCTCACCACCGCGAGGTTTTCCACTCTGGCCGCGACCCTCAATTCGACGGACCGCGCGCCTGCGCCGGGTGGATTGTCTTGGGCCATGTAACCTCCAGGCATTTTCGTGCCCACGATACTCCCGGCGATCGGTTTCACCGCTTCCATGCGGTGCCGGCGGATGGATTGAGACAACATTTCACCGTTTGCGTGATTCCTTGCGATTCTCTTTCTCGATTGCGTTGACAAGTTCCTTTTTGTCCATGGTGGTACGGCCGCGAATGTCGAGTCGGCGAGCCACCTCCAGCAGATGCTTCTTGCTGGCATTGGCGTCGACACCTTCTGCGGAAGCGCCCTTGGCATTCGGGCCCCCGCTGCGGGCCCGGGCGTCGGACGGCCCTTTGTGGTCCTTGGCTTCCCAGTGGTCGCCGACCTTCTCATAGCTGTGTTTGAGTGCCGAGTACGCGACGCGATGCGCACGCTGACCCTCACCGTAGGATTCCACGGCCGAGTCATGCGCCTTGGCGAACGTCCGCTGTGCCTTGGCGTCCGATTTCTTCAACGTACTCGGCAGTTCGCTTTGCTTGGCCTGACCCTGCCTGGTGGTCTTCGGCAATGTTCCCGCTCCTCTCGGTGGTATCGGCGGATTCGAGATTTCGACCGCAGCTCGGGTAATTCCTCTGGTCTAGTGCCCGCGAACCGCCCAGTCCAAACGTGACTCTCCCGGTTCTTCACTGTGCAGCAATCAGGGCTACCGCTCTGGCGATGAGCGGCAGCCCCGGCAGATCCCGGCTATGTCACGCGATGCGCCTGGCCAGCAGGGCCTTGCCTTCCTCGGCGCCCTTACGGCTTTCGTGCTGCGCGCGCCGGAACAGTTCGGTGAGTTCGGTGTCCTTCTGGCGTTCCGCGTCGGCACAGTACTGCTCCATCCGCAGCGCATTGCTCAGGCACGCTTCGACGAACCAGATGAGGTTGTAATCCTTGTCCGCGGTGCCTGTCACGGCGCCGGTATCGGTCTGCGTGTTGCTCGTCATATCTCGTCCCTCTTTCGTTTCGGATTCGATTGCCTTGCCGGGCAAGGCCTTTGGTCGACGATTGCGGGGCATCGACTTGGGCCACATCGGCTCCCGACACGCAGGCGGGTACCCGCCGGTTCTGCCGTGAAAACTGTCACGGTGCTCAGTTGAGCTCGGCACGCAGCGCGGCCAGCAGGGGTTTGGCCGCCTCGTTCAGGAAGTGCTCTTGGCTGTCGCCGCCGATCTGGACGAGCGCGATGTCGGTGAAACCGGCCTTGCGGTATTCGTCGACAGATTCGATGATGGCGTCGAGGTCGGGGCCGCACGGGATGGCCGACGCGACATCTTCAGGCCTGACGAACTGCGTGGCGGCGGCGAATCCCGCGGGTGTGGGCAGGTCGGCGTTCACCGACCAACCTCCGGCAAACCACCGGAATTGTTCGTGCGCCCGCTTGACGGCGCGGTCCCGGTCGGTGTCCCAGCACACCGGGATCTGCCCGATGACGCGGCCTTCCGGTAGCACGCCGGTGGCGTGCCGCTTGTCGCGCCACTCGTCGACGATCGCGCGGTCGGGAGCGACGTCGATCAGGTGATCGGCAAGCAACGCAAGCTTTTCCACGGCCTTACCGCCGGTCATGGAGACACCGATGGTCACCGGTTCGTCCGGGATGTCCCAGATGCGGGCCGAGTCGACTTCGAAATACTGGCCCCGGAAGTCGATCAGGTCTCCCCCGAGCAACTCTCGAATGATCTTGATTGCTTCGGCGAGCATGTCGAGTCGCCGTTCGATGGTGGGCCAGCCCCGCCCTACGACGTGCTCGTTGAGATTCTCTCCGGTGCCCAAGCCGAGCGTGAACCGACCATCGGAGAGGATCTGAACGGTCGCGGCCTGCTGCGCGACCACCGCTGGGTGGTACCGGATGGTCGGGCAGGTCACGTAGGAATAGAGGTGCACCGAATGGGTCGCGTGGGCGACGGCACCCAGCACCGGCCATGCGTTGGGCGCGTGTCCCTGTGTCGCCAGCCAGGGCGAGAAGTGATCACTGCACACCTCGAAATCGAACCCTGCCTGCTCCGCGGCAACCGCGTAGTCAACGAGATCGCGGGGTCCGCTCTGTTCGGTCATCAACGTGTATCCGAATCGCGTCATGCGGATCGAATACCCGTGCATGTCTTGGTGAAACTGGGTACCCAGCCGCCATGACCGAGTCACACACAGACACTCAGCGCACGGAGCAAAAGCGACGGCTGTCCGCGACCTGGGTGCTTGCGATTCTGACGATTCCCGCGGCGATAGCGGTGTTTCTGTACGGCATGGCGGCGGTGATGAGCCTGGCCGGCTGCACCGACCAGACGTGCGCCCACAAAGGGCCCAATGAACTCTGGTTCGGGATTCTGTTCTACGGCGCGCTCGTGGTCCCCGTCGTGACCATCGTGGTGACGGCATTCACCGCGCGACTGCGCCGCGGCGTCGTGGTTCCCCTTGTCGCGTTGGCACTTCTGGCTATCGATTTCGCCGTACTCGCACTGACCTTCCGGCCTTGATCGGGCGCCGCAATTTCCCGTCCGGCCGGGTTCCGGCTGGTGGCCTTGTGCAATTGTGACGGCGCGATCAGCTGCTGGGCCGTTGCCGCATCACGCTCGGATGCTCGGCGTACCAACGCTCTTCGATGCGCCTGACCCTGATGTGTTCGAACGCCAGCCACAGCGACCCGACGAGGAACCCCGCCGCGGACAGGCTGCCCACGGTGAACCCGACATCGGAATGGCCCGTCGCGAAGGCGGACAGGCAAGCGACGAACAACACCAGCGCCAGACCGATCACGACGAGCGCGGGCATGATCGCGTTGTCCTTCATCGACTCCCCGGCGTGCGGCCGCGTCGTCCTGGCGTGATCCACCGGATCTTTCGGACCCTTCATGGCTGCTCCTTCCCGCCATAACTGCTGGCCCTGCTGCCCCTGCGCGGGGCTGTATCCACAGTAGAACGATTTCGCCGGACCGACGAACAATCCGTCAGCCCGGCGAAATCAACTCAACGCGCGCAGGTCAATACCAGACGCGCCGGCCCGCGACCGGACGGCCGATCGAGCCCAGTAACCAGAACACCGCCCCGATGACCAGCAGAATGATGCCGATCACCCAGAGCAGGTAGATGTTGAACACCAATCCGAGAATGAGCAGTATCGCTCCGAAGACGATCATCGTGACCTCGTTTCCAATGGATGTTGGGATGGGTTTCGCGTCATTGCGACGGTTGCGGCAGATGGCACTGGTCCACCTTCGGGTTCACACCCGCGTAGTTGAGCGGCCCCGCCACGACAGTCAGCGCAACACTGCCCGCAGTGGCGCAGCTGGCCGAGCCAGTCTGGAAGTAATCGCGCTGCCAGGCCGCGAATACCCCGATCAGCAACCAGATCAGGACGATCAGTCCGAGAGAACCACCGAGTCTCATGCGTCCCGGAATACCCGTTTGAGCTAAGTCGAAACGTGTCACGATCAAACGGGTTGCGGCGGGTCGCGTGCGGGGTAACCCTCGAGTTGGTCACCGCGCACGTCCCATGCCACCGAGGAGGTTTCCGGCGATGCTCGAGAGCGATCGTGCACGAGGGGTGCAGCCGCGTGCCGCCGCACCGGGTTCGGTGGACTCCGGACGAAATCAGTTCTGCCGCAGCATGCCTGCGTTGATGGTGGCTGGCGGCGTGGTGGTCGTCTTCACCGCCTGGTACGGCCTGGCCCATGTCAGTATTGAAGGCGCGTCGGTCGAGGCTGCCGCGGCGGCGGTGGCCGTCACGATCGTCGGCCACGGATTGACCCTGGGACGACCCATCACCTGGCTGCACGGCGCCCTCGCGGCCGCCGCCGTGCTGCTGGCGGTCCTCGCGGGCGACCACGGCGAAGCCGACGTGTTCGCGGCCCTGGTCCTCGCCGCGGCTCTGCTGCTGATGTTGCCGTGTCGATCACGCCCCGAGCCGCAGGAGCTGCCGCACGTACACCGGCTGGTGGACCGGACCCATGACGATCCCTTGGCCCCATTTGCCATGGCGGCCAACAAAAGTTACGTCTTCAGCGCCGACGCGAGCGCGGGTTTGGCGTACCGGGCGCTGGGCGGGCTCGCTGTGGTCAGCGGCGATCCGATAGGCGACGCCGACAGATACCCCGAGGTGATCTTCCGGTTCGCGGCGCTGTGCCGGTCCCGCGGCTGGCGCATCGTGGTCCTCGGCGCCTCGCACTCCCGGCTGGAACTGTGGCAGCAAACCGGCGGGATCACCGGGCTCAAGGCCATCCCGATCGGACGCGACGTCGTCATCGATGTCGGCACGTTCAGTCTGTCGGGCCGCGGCAAACGCAACCTGCGGCAGGCCGTCAAGCGCACCCACAACGCAGGCATCAGCACCGAGGTCGTCGCCGAGCAGGCGCTCAGTACCCAGTTGCGTGCCGAGCTGCAGGATGTCGTGCAGGCGTCCGGTAGGGCCGCGGCCGGCGAACGCGGATTCGCGATGATGTTGGGCGACACCTTGTCCGGCCACTACCCCGACGTGTGGCTGATCATCGCGCGCGACCGCTCGGGGCGGGCGCAGGCGTTTCACCGGTATGCCGGCACCGGCGGCGGAACAGACCTCAGCCTCGAATTGCCGTGGCGCCGCAAAGGTGCTCCCAACGGAATCGACGAACGCCTCAGCGTCGACATGATCGAGTGGGCGAAACACGCCGGAGTTCAACGGGTTTCCCTCGCCTTTGCGCCGTTCCCCGAACTGTTCGCCAAGGATCCGAACACCGGAATCCTGGTCCGCGCCGCATACCTGCTGGCGCACGCCGGCGATCGGCTCATCAAGCTGGAGTCGCTCTACCGGTATCTGCGAAAGTTCGACGCCCTGGGAGAGCGCCGCTACGTGCTCATCTCACTGACTCAACTACTGCCGGCGCTGTTCGTCTTGCTGCGCCTGGAATTCGGCCACCGACCGTCGCGGAGCTGACGAGATCGGCATTTCGGGTTTCGTGCCCGCGTGATACGGATACCCCGAAAACATGATGAATCTGAACCTAGGAACCAGGATGAAGCGCGGCGTCGCACCGCTGGTGTTCGCGGGTGCCGTCGCATCGGCATTGGCTGCCGCGCCGTTCGCGGCAGCGGAGGTCACCGGGCAGGTGTCGGGCGGCATCGCGACTGTGCAGTTCGTCCCCCTCGACCCGGGCGGCGGCGGCTGCATGAACGGCGAGTGCGGATCCGGCGGCACCAATGACGGACCTGGCGGCGGCCCCGGTGGCGGTGGCTGCGTGCCTGGCCCGAACGGCCCGATCTGCGGCTCCGGCGGCGTCAACGGCGGTCCGGGCGGCGTGCCCGGCGGCGGTGGTTGTGTGCCGGGTATGGGTTGCGGATCCGGACACGGCTGACGCGCACTCGCGTGAGTTGCCACCGCGATGAATGGTGGTGGCAGCAGGCCGGTGGTCGCAGCGGGACAGGTTGGACAGTGTCCCGCCGCGATCGCCGGCCTGCTGCGTGTCGCCGACCCGCCGGGGCGGTTCCAGCCTCACCGCACAGACCTACCCGATCGGAGAACTGTTGCAACGCAAAGCCACCGACTGGCAAGACATTTCGGATTCGAGAAAGGCCATGACGGTGTCAGCTGCCGCACCCAGGTCCGTGAATTGGCGCGTTCTCAGGCGCGACACACGATCCTCGCGGCGGCGTTCCGCGAATCCGAGTACACGGGCGCTACTGGAGGCGCCGCACACCGATGAGTGACACCGCACTGCTGATCATCGACATGTTCAACGACTACCGGCATGAGGATGCCGATCAACTCGCCGCCAATGTCGCCGAAATCCTCGGGCCGCTGCAGCGGCTGCAGAACGCTGCGCAGGAACACCCGGCGGTCGACATCGTCTACGTCAACGACAACCACGGGGACTTCAACGCCAGCGGGCACGACATCGTGCGTTCGGCCCAGCGCGGACGCTATCCGGAACTGGTCGAACCACTGTTGCCCGCAGACGGATGCGGGTTCCTCACGAAGGTCAGGCACAGCGTCTTCTACGCCACGGCCCTGGACTATCTCCTGCAACGGTTGGGTACCAAAACCTTGATTCTCGCGGGGCAGGTCACCGAGCAGTGCATCCTCTACAGCGCGCTCGACGGTTATCTGCGCCATTTCGACGTCGTCATCCCGTCCGACGCCGTCGCACACATCGACGAATATCTCGGCACCGCAGCGCTGGAGATGATGAGGCGCAACATGGACGCCCGGATCGTCGAGTCGTCACAGTGTCTGCCCAAGGCGTGCCAGCCCGATAGCGCGCAGTGCTGACATCCGCAGGCAGACGACGGGCGGACCTCAGACGACGACGCGGAATTCCTTGAGCGACGGATCGGCGGGATCCGGCACGTTCATACCGGCCTCGATGCCGGTGCGCAGGTATTCGATGACCGCGGTGTCGAGGCGCTCACCCGGCACCACGGCGGGGATGCCGGGCGGGTAGGGCGTGATCTGCTCGGCGGAGACTCGGCCCACCGCGTCGGCCGCAGAGACCATTTCGGTGTCGCCGAAGAACGCGTCGCGCGGCAGCATCACCGTCTCCAGCAGAAGCTGTCCCGGGTCTGGCAATTGCATCTGCGGCGGAGGGTCGAAATCCGTTGCGGCCGTGTGCCAGGCACCGAACGCGTCGAGCAGCCGTCCCGCGGTGTCCTCGTCGTCCGCCATCGACATCGTGGCAAGCACGCGCCGGTGGTCGGACATACCGACATCCACACTGCAGTGCTCACGAAGCCAGTCGGCCGCTTGGTATCCCGATGTGCCGGTTGCCGACACATCGACCAACACCTGCAACCGGTCCAGGTCGTGCGAGGCCTGCACGCCGAGCATCTCTTGTTCCATCACCGACACGCGGGGCAACCGCCCGAGCGCGGCACGAACCGACTCCGCGGTTCCCAGTGCCGCGTCCAGCAACTCCTCACCGTGCTCGACCATCTGGCGTCGCCACCCGTCGATGGCGGCGTACACCAGCACGTTGGGGCTGGTCGTCATCAGCAGGTCTGCGCACGCCGTCAACCGGTTGCGGTCGATCAGGTCGCCTTGGACATGAAAGACCGAACCCTGCTCGAAACCCATTCCCATCTTGTGGACACTGACCACACAGATGTCAGCACCGGCGTCCATGGCCCATGTGGGCAGATCGGCGTGGAAGGGCAGGTGCGCGCCCCATGCCTCGTCGACGATCAGCGGCTTGCCGCGCCGATGACAGACCTCGGCGATACCGCGCAGGTCGGCGCACGTGCCATACGGACTCGGGCTCACGACCAGTGCGCCATCCGCGTCGGGGTACCGCTGCCAGGCTTCTTCGACCTGCTCGGGCGAGGGCGGGTGCGAAAAGTGCCGGTCGGCATCCCAGCGCGGGGTGATCCAGCGGGGCTGCAGACCGCCGAACACCAGGCCGGCCACGATCGACTTGTGACTGTCTCGGCTGACCAGCAGGCCACCGTCACCGCCACCGGCGACGGCCATCATGGCAGCCTTGACCGACAACGAACTTCCGCAGGTCGAGAAGTAGGCGTACGACGCACCGACCGCGTCTGCCATCAACTCCTCGGCGCAGGCCAGATATGCCCCACGCGATCGGCGATCGTCGAGACCGCCGTTGGCCAGTACGTCGGCGCGGAAGGGGTCGAGGCCCAGCACCGCGGTGACGCGGTCGTCGACACCGCGTCCCTGGCGGTGTCCCGGCGGGGTGAAGCCGTAGCGGTCGCGCGCCCGGTATTCGACCAGTGCGTCCAGGATCGGGGCATGTTGGTGTTGCATGGTGTGGGCGTAGCCCGCCTGGTACGGGGTCAAACCTGGTGGCCACCCAGTTCCCGGACACGCGGCGGCCTATCCAGAAAACGAAGAGCTTACCGCGGGCGCAGGCCGTTCAGAGCGCCAAATCACCTGCGTAACAGCATCTTTGATGGCATCCGACGATCCGGCCCACCGTGGTATCCGAACGGTTGCGAACCCAAGCAGACGATGCTGATCTAGTGTTGGGACCGGTTGAGTCGACAGCCTGTCCAGAAACTCGGCGGGTTGAACCACCAACCCGCCTGAGTGCTTGCATTCAGCGAGGGGGTACCCCGTGCCTACTGCGGACAGACAGTCCAAGGCCGCGACGTTTCGCCACCACATCAATTGTCGTGGTGCCACCGTCGAGGCGCGCCACGAAAACGACTGCATCATCCTGACTGCCACCGGCGAGGTCGACGCCGCCAACGCCGACGTCTTTGTCACGTCTCTCACCCGCTTCGCGGCTGGCCCGCGCGCGGTGATCGTCGATCTGCGCCCGATGAGTTTCATCGGCACGCTGGGTCTTCGCGGACTGCAATGCTTCGACGACAAATGCGCGCGCTCGGGCACCAACTGGGTGCTGTTGGCGCAGCCGACGATCCGCCGCCTGCTCGGCATCGTCTGCCCGGACCAGCCGCTACACGTCGTCACGACCTTCCTTGAGGCAAAGCGTGCGGTTCGTCCGCCGATGCCCGCCGAGACCGGCTGAAGCCGGCCGCGGCACGTCACGTTTGGTCTGCCAGTGCCCGGGTAAGAGCACTGCATGCCCTCACTGTGGAATAGCGACCGCATCGAATCGGCGACACCTCCGGGCGCGGACAACGCTGCGGACGCAGCTGACGTCGTGATCGTCGGTGCGGGGATCACCGGACTCACGGCGGCCGTGCTCCTCGCCCGCGCAGGCAAGCGTGTCGTCGTGGTGGAGGCGCGATGGGTGGGTGCCGGCACGACCGGCAACACCACCGGCAAGGTCAGCGCCCTGCAGGGCAGCAAGCTGGCGCGCATCGCGGCCAAGCACGGCAAGGACGTCTTGACGGCCTACGTCACGGGCAACGTCGAAGGGCGGGATTGGTTGTTGCGGCACTGCAACGATCACGGGCTGGATGTGCAGCATGCCGACGACCACGCGTACGCGCAGGAGCAGCAGGGGCTGGCCATGGCGAAGGCGACACTGGCCGCGTGCCGTAGCGCCGGACTGCATGACGCCCGGTGGGTCCAGCGCGCCGACGTGCCCTTCCCGTTCGCCGGTGGTGTACAGCTGCCTGCTCAGGCTCAGCTGGATCCGATGCCGCTGCTGAACAGCCTCGTGGTCGAGCTCGAGGTGCACGGCGGATCGCTGATCCAGGGCGCGCGGGCCGTATCGGTGACGGGCCTGGGTCCCGTGCGGGTGCACGTTCGTCGTCCGGCAGTGCCCGACGACGACGGATGGTCCATCTCCGCCCGGCAGTGCATCCTGGCCACCGGCACGCCGATTCTCGACCGGGGCATGTTCTTCGCGCGCCTCACACCCCAGCGCTCGTACTGCATGGCGTTCGACGTACCGGGCGATATCACTCGCTCGATGTTCATCTCGGTCGACTCCCCCACCCGTTCAGTGCGACACGCACCCACGCCGGCGGGCGACCGGCTCGTCGTCGGCGGCGCCGGTCACGTCGTGGGCAGGGCGCAGTCGGCGGCCAAGGGCATCGCCGAACTCACCGACTGGGTGCAACAGCACTATCCCGGCGCGACACGAACGCACTTCTGGTCGGCACAGGACTACACGCCGGCCGGCGATCTGCCGTACGTCGGTCCGCTGCTGCCCAAGCTTGAGAGCATCCAGGTCGCAACGGGTTTCGACAAATGGGGCATGTCCAACGGCGTGGCCGCGGCGCTCGCTCTGTCGGCGCGGCTGCTCGGTGGCCGCATGGACTGGGCCGATGCATTCGGCAGCTGGAGCCCACACGACGTGAGCGGCACACCGAGCGCGCTGCGGGCGAATCTGGAGGTCGGCCTCAATCTCGCCAAAGGCTGGTTGGCACCGTTGACCAGCTCTGCGTCCGCCCCCTCTGAGGGCCACGGCGTGGTCAGCGGTCCGCCGTGGCGGCTGCGCGCTGAATGCGCGGTCGACGGGGTCACCCATGCGGTCTCGCCGGTGTGCCCGCATCTGGGTGGCATCGTGGCGTTCAACGATGCGGATCGTGCCTGGGAGTGTCCGCTGCACGGCTCCCGATTCGCTCCCGACGGCACATTGCTGGAAGGGCCTGCGACGCGCGGGCTGGCCCACGCTGACGCAGACCTCCCCAGGATTGATGCACGATCGAGCGGGATATGAGCCGAACCATGGCAACTACCGGTGCGCACCGGTCGCACCCGGATGATCGCCAGTTCGTCGAGCTTCTCCAGGAATTGCTGACGGCCTACGGCCCGGCCGGCCAGGAAGACGCCGTACGCGACATCTGCCGGCGTGAATTGACCCCCGTCGCCGACCACACCTGGATCGACCCGGCAGGCAACCTCATCGGCGTGATCCGCGGCGGCGACGGACCTGCCACCACGGTGATGGCACACCTGGACGAGCTGTCGATGCTGGTGAAACGGGTCGAGCCCGATGGCACTCTGCGTCTCACCCCGCTGGGCACCATGTATCCGGCGAACTTCGGCCTCGGCCCCGTCAGCATCCTCGGCGATCACGAAATGCTGTGCGGCGTCCTCGCCCTTGGATCCGAGCACACGACGCAGGAAAGCGCCCGCATCTGGCAGACCAAACCCGATCAGGGCGACCGGGCGCTGGACTGGCCTGACGTGTATGTGTTCACCGGGCGGACCACCCGCGAACTCGACACAGCCGGAATCGGGCCGGGCACCCGCGTGTGCATCGATCGCAGCAAGCGCACCCTGGTCGAAATCGGCGACTACCTGGGTTGCTATTTCATGGACGACCGGGCCGCAGTGCTCACGCTGCTGCGAAGTGCCCGCGAATTGCATTCCACTGCAACGCGTCCGGCCGGAGATGTGTACTTCGTGTTCACCACGAACGAGGAAATCGGCGCGGTGGGTGCCGCCTACGCCAACCGGGCACTGCCCGCAGAACTCGCTCTCGCCGTGGAGGTCGGGCCCACCGAGCCCGAGTACGGCACCACCGTGACAGGTGGTCCCATCGTGGCCTACAGCGACGCCGTCTGTGTGTACGACAAGTCGGTCGCCGACCGCCTGATGGAGGTTTCGCGGCAATTGGGCCTACGCCCGCAGGCCGCCGTTCTCGGAGCGTTCCAATCAGATGCCTCGCATGCCAAAGCCGGCGGGCTCACCCCCAAGGCTGCGCTGTTGTGCCTGCCGACGATGAGCACGCACGGTTACGAAGTGATCGCGCGGGAATCTATCCCGCAGCTGGCCGATGTGCTCACGGCGTTTCTCCGGCAGCCGACGGCCGCACAGGCGTGAGGCTCCGGTCCGCCAGGGCTCGGCGGACCGGAGCCTCACCACTCAGCCGGCCATGAACTGTTCGTAGGCCGAGGCGAGGTCTGCAGGGAGCACCGTGACGTTGCACTGTCGCTGCGCGTCGCCGATCGGCGCCAGGATGTTGCGCAGGTCGTAGTACTCACCCGGGTTGGCGGTGAAGTATCCGCGCAGGTCCGCCGCGGCCTGATCACGCGGCTTGCCATAGGCGGCGGTCACCGCGTTGTTGGCACCGGGATGCGCGGCGAGGTACTGATGTGCCGCACCGGTGACTGAGCTGACCGTGCCCGAGAGCGCCTGGGCGCTGCACTGGTCAGGCGCCGCTGAGGCGACGGGCGTGGCGATGGTGGCCGCACATACCCCGCCGAACAGAAACCCCACGCCAATACCGGTGAAACCCCGGCGCGCAGTTCTGCTGCGAATTTTCATGATCGTTCTTTCTTTGACTGCGAATTGTCGGTGATTTCCCCAACCCCGAAATCCACGGTAGCGCGGACCGAAAGCCGTTAACCGCGCTGCGATTTGCGGTAGGCGGGGCGCCAGCGCCCGGTAGCCAGTTCGCGACGGGCGAACAACACCCCGCGTTACACCCGCTCGCCGTGACATTGACTGCATTTCGCGCCGAATTCGTCAGAAAACTCGATAGTCCCACAGAAATTCGGCCGTCTTCTTAATGAACCGTGACCTTGGGAGCCCACTGGTATCAGTCGCTGGGCGCCCCGGCGCGCCGGGCGCCACACGGAGGCCGTTCGTTTTGCGGATATCGCTTTTCGTTCGGTGGCCTCGGGCGGCCGTGACCAGGCTTCCCGCGAAGTTCGGATAACCTGGGCAACGTAGGTCGGCTCAGAACGATGCCGTTGGTCGTTTTGTGCTGTCCAGGGGTGAGTGCGATGTCCGCCGTTCTGCTCGATACCGATGACATCGGCGCTGCCGAGGCCACGTTGAGCACGATCTTCTCGAAGATGCGGATCATGACGCCGCATCGCGGTGCACCCACTCCGATGCGCATCGAACGCTCGACCATCGGGCCCATCGGTGTCGACACCGCCGATTACGGTTGCGCCTTCGGTTACGAGATGGATCCACCTACGCAGATCCTGGTTTGTCATGTGGCCAGCGGCGGTATCGAACAACGTTCGCCCTGGTCACGAAGCATACGTTCGCGCCCCGGCGAGGTGACCGCGTTCGGACCGCGCGAGGCACCGCCGTTCGAGGGACGGGTAATGCGTGGCCGCTATCACGTACTCGTCGTGGACCCCAGCAGCTTGACCAGTGTCACGGGCGCGCACGATCCTGTGCACATCACCGGTTCCGCCCCGGTGACGGCCGCAGCCAACCAGCAGCTCGCCAACCTCATCGGTTACCTGCGCCGGTGCGCTGCCAACCCCCAGTTGCAGGGCAATCCGCTGCTGGCCGGGATGTTGGAGCAGCATGTCGCCGCCGTCCTGCTGGCGACTTTGCCCAATGACTCGATCGTGGAACCGACCGCACAGGATCGTCGTGACAGCTCCCCGGTCCTGTTGCGCCGTGCCATCGCATTCATCGACGACAACGCCCACACCGATATCTCACTTTCCGATATCGCCGCCGCTGTCTACGTGACGCCCCGGGCTCTGCAATACCTCTTCCGCAGGCACCGTGACTGCACACCCATGGAGTACCTGCGCCGCGTGCGCCTGCACCACGCTCATCTCGACCTGCTCGCAGCCGACGAGACGACGATGGTGGGCGAGGTCGCGCGCCGGTGGGGCTTCGGGCACGCCGGCCGGTTCGCCGCGTATCACCGCGAACATTACGGGTGCTCGCCGCAGGAACTGCTCAATCCGTTGCATCGGGGTTCCGAGGCTACGGCGCACCCTTCCTGACGGTGCCGGCCGACGATTCTGCGGCGCTGTGGCGCAGCAACACGACCGCCGCGATATGACCATGCGGGAAGGGGTTCTCGGCTCGCAAGAAATCCAGTGCTGTCGCCACTGATCGGGTCAACCACATGACGGCTTGACGTACCCGCGGGCCGGTCCTGTCAAACCTGCCGAGGACAACTTTCAGCCGGGAAGATTGGTCACCCCTTCATCCCGTGCCACGAGCCCGTCGATCACGGCCCGCAACGCGACGCCGACCTGACCGGCGATGTCACTATGGGCGACGTCGTCGTGGCCCACCCCGTCGCTGCCGTCCGACAGCACACAGGGGTTCATCACCTCGATGATGACATTGCCGACGGTCGCCGGATCAACCCGGACGACGACGTTGCACACCAGCCGCAGAGCGCCGGACGGAGCACTGTCACCGGCGCGCCGGGTCACGAACCGCGGATGACAGGCGTCAAGAATGAGGTAGCGCTCCATGTCGACGGCATGTTTCTGCCGTATCGTGGCCGTCACGTCCACTTCGTTGGTGATGTGAAACCCGTTCTGCGACAGAGATTCCCGGGTACGTTCCAGAGCGTCGGCGAATGACGTGCACACAACGGTCGCGGCGGCAACAGTCATCGCAAACCCCCGTTTCTCGCCCGACCCTGGCTTCACTTCGACCTGCCGCACCGCGAGCGGACGTTCGCAGTCGCAGGCGCGGACACATACCTCGCCACCCATTTCGCAGCCGTCCGTTCGAACAGGCGGCGATGCCACGACCATACCGCCGCCCAGCCCAACTGTCTTATGACTCGGCTGTGGATCGATCGTCGATTTCCGCTGCCGCCCTTGGCGTTTCAACGATCTTGTTTTTACGCGTTACGGATAGCCGTAACATGGCGTCATGGCCGCGACACGCAAGCACTGTTGGGAATGCGGCGCGTCCTTTTATGGTCGTGCCGACGCGCGTTACTGCACCGGCTCATGCCGGCAGAAGGCGTACCGGGAGCGTGCTCACCGGCAAGCCGCGATGGACACTCTGCCGCCGCCCGCCCTTGCCGATGCGATCGCCGTCGCCCGGCAAACGCGCTCGAAAGCCCGCGCCGCCCGCGAGCGCGCCGCCGATGCCCGGCAGACCTCGATGGAAGTGCGCGCGAAGATGCATGGCAGGTAGTGACTCGCAGGCGGCGGTGACACCTTCGCTCAATGTGGGTACTCGCACGTCGACATTCGAGGAGCCCGTCGCACTGCAGGGCGATGAGGCGTGGAAAGGGGCTGTGTCGTGTCGGAATCGGATGCGTTTGAGCGGCTCGTCAGCCAGTTGGACTACCCCATGTTCATCGTCACGACCGCGAACGACGGTCGCCGCGCGGGTTGCCTCGTCGGCTTTGCGAGTCAGTGCAGCATCCAGCCGCCGCGGTTTCTGATCGGGTTGTCCAAGCGCAACTACACCTACCGCATCGCTCGCGATGCGGATCATCTGGCAGTTCATGTCGTGAGCCGTCAACACGCCGAGCTGGCGCGGTTGTTCGGTGGCCAGACCGGAGACACGTGTGACAAATTCGCTCGCTGCACCTGGCACGGCGGGACGCAGAACATGCCGATCCTCGATGATGCGGCGGCGTGGTTCGTCGGCAGGGTGCTCACCCGGGTCGACATGGGTGACCATGTGGGTCATCTACTGGAGCCGGTGGCGGGACAGGCACCGGCCTCACTCGGTCAACTGGTCACTCTGGCCGATGTCGCGGACCTGGACCCCGGGCATGACGCGTGACGGGTCAGGCGAGCAGCGACGCGGCCAGCCGCAGGTCGGCCACCAGCCCGTCATAGGCCGCGTCCCGGTCCTCGCGCGGTGTGCGCAGTACAGCAGACGGGTGGATGCTCACCACGACCTGCAGATCGTTGCCGGCCATGACCGTATCGGGTGGCCGCAATACCTCGCCGCGATGAGCGGAAAGACGGAAATCGTTTCCCATCAATGCTTTTGCCGCCGTTGCGCCGAGTAGTACCAGCACATCGGGCTGTACGGCGCCCAGTTCGGCGAACAACCACGGCCGGCAGGCGACCACTTCGGTCCGGCTCGGCGTCTTGTGGATGCGACGCTTTTGACCGGCCGCCCGGGTGAACTTGAAATGTTTGACGGCGTTGGTCAGATAGACCTGCTTCCTGGTGATCTCGGCGGCGAGCAGGGCGTCGTCTAGGACCCGACCGGCCGGTCCGACAAAGGGCCGCCCGTCGAGGTCCTCCCGATCACCAGGCTGCTCGCCGACCAACATCATGGCGGCCGCCGCCGTCCCCGCGCCGAACACGGCCTGGGTCGTGTCGCGGAACAAGTCGCACCCGCGACAGTCCTGCACGGCACCGGCGAGACGCTCGAGGTCAGTCGTCTCGGGGACGTAGGCGGCTGCCCCTTCGACTCGTCTGGCCGTCATGATCTGGCTCCTTCAGCCGAACGTCCGAGCGCGGCGCCGTCGACGGAACTGTCCTGCGGCACAGGCTGTTCCCTCATCAGTACCCGTGCGGCACTGTTGACGAACGCAATGGTCGGCACTGCCAGCAACGCTCCGACGACTCCGGCCAGTACTCCACCTGCGGTGATGCCGAGGACCACGGCCAGCGGATGGATGGATACCGCCCGGCCCATCACCAGAGGCTGCAGAACGTGCGCCTCGATCTGCATGACGGCCACGATGACGCCGAGCGTGATGAGTGCGTACAGCAGCCCTTTGGCCAACAGGGCCACCACGATCGCGAGAAATCCGGAGACCAGTGCCCCGATCAATGGGATGAACGCACCGAGGAACACCACCGATGCCAACGGCAACGCAAGCGGTATGCCCATGATGGCCAGCGCGGTGCCGATACCCGCGGCGTCGACGAGGGCGACGAGCGACGTCGCACGGATGTAGCCGATCAGGGAGTGGAATCCGGCGTTGCCTGCCTTGCGGATCCGCTCGCGCATGTTCGACGGCGCGATCAACGTGACGAATCGCCAGATATTCCGGCCGTCGAGCAGAAAGAAGATCACCGTGAAGAGGCCCAGCAGCGCACCGGTGAGGATCTCCGACAGAGTTCCCGCGGTGGACAACGCACCGGTGGTGAGCTGTTCCTGGTGGTTGCGCAGAGACTGGATCGCCGTGTCGCCGGCATGATTGATCTGATCCGGACTGAGGTGAGCAGGCCCGTTGATCAGCCAGTCGCGAGTCGAGTCGATGCTGTGGGTGACCTGATCGACCAAACCGGGGGCACCGTCGATGAATTGGGTGATGACAAACGCCAGTATCCCGCTCACCACGGCCAGCCCGGCCACCATCACCAACGCGACCGCCACTCCGCGTGGAGCGCCGAACCGGTCCAGCAGGTCGACCACCGGCAGCAGCAATGCCGTGACGAGCATCGCCAGCGCGACCGGAACCACCACCACGCCAAGGCGCAGCAACGCCTCGAACAACACCACCACTGCCACCGCGATCACGAGTAGCCGCCACGCCCACTCGGCGGTCCGCCGCACAACCGGTGTCACCGCCGCATCATCTCCGCGAGGCCCCGACATCGGCATGCCCGTGGAGTTGCCGTGTGGGGCCAAGTCGAAACCGGTAATGCGCAAGCCGTGTCGTCCGGTTTGGCCGACCACGGCGACGGGCAATCTGCGGTGATGGCACGAGAAGACGACAACATGCTCGACCAGCAGGAGAGCCTCGACTCCGACGAGGTCCGCAACGACGACGGAGACCAGACGGTGGATCCGCCCGAGCAATGGATCGAACCGAAGGAAAACGAGTCGCTGGATGATCGGCTTGCCGAGGAAACCCCCGACACGTCACCGGACGATGTGGCGACTGATCCGGACGACACGATGTCGCCGCGCGGATCCGAGTCGGAGCCGGATGCGCTCACGCGCAACGAACAGGCGCGCACCAAGGGGCAGATCGACGGCACACCGGAAGACGGTGATTCGTTCTACGACGTCGTCGAATGACGGCGCACATCATGCTTCTTCAAGAGCTGAACCCAGTTCTTGCACAACCTTGCTGTGGTGGTTGTCGGCCAGCGCATGGCCCACACCGAGCACCAGAGCCACCGGCCACTCGATGATCTCGGCTGCCGCCAGCACGGCGACAGCGCCGTAGTAGACCAGCCGTTCGGGTTGCCGGATGCGCACCGTGCCCAATAATGGCAGCCCGATCTCGACGGTGTCCGCTTCCCGGATCCTCTCGTTGACGGTCAGGTGGCGCTTCGTCGGCGACCTCTGCACCATGTCATTCCCCTCTCCTATCGTGAGCCCGCAGCGTCACGAGCGCGGCGATACCGGTCGCGACGGCCGCACAGCTCAGAGCTTGCGCCCACCCCACCGGGCCCAGCGGTGTGTTGCCCAGAAGATGGCTCACCCCGGGCGTGCTGATCACGACGCCGAGCGCGACGAGTGAACCGGCGGCGGTGCCGATCACCAACGCGCTGCGGGAGTCGATCAGTGTCTGACCCAGTTGCGCTGCCACCAGAGCGATCAGCGCGATCGTCGAGGCCCGGCTGCGGCGCCCGGTGGCAAGGCCCACCACCCACGCTGCGGTCGCGGCGCTGGCCGTGGTGGCACCGCGTATCCCCACTGCGCGCCACAGCGCAGCCTGATCAGGTCCCCGCGCCCCGGATTGCGCCCCCGGATCGGGCGGAGCCACCGCCAGCGCCGCCGCGGGCAACGCGTCGGTCAACATGTTCACCAACAGCAGTTGCCGGGTGTTCAGCGGCGCTCGCCCGGTGAGCGCGGTCCCTGCCACCGCGAATGCCACCTCACCGGCGTTGCCGCCCAACAGGATCGACACTGCGGCCTGGACCCGGTCCCACAGCTGACGTCCTTCGTCCAGCGCATCCAACAGCGAGCTGATGCGGCCGTCGAGCAGCATCACATCTGCTGCCGTGCGGGCGGGATCACTGCCCCGGGAGGCGACTCCGATGCCGACCGTCGCGGTTCTGATCGCGGCCGCATCGTTGGCGCCGTCGCCGACCATGGCGCACACCAGCCCGGTTTTCTCGAGCGTCTCCACCACTTGCACCTTGTGCTCCGGAGACATGCGCGCGAAGACGATCCCCTCGCGTACCGCGCGTTCCCGCAGCCGGCGCGGCATCGACTCCCATTGCGAGCCACTGATCACATCGCCGACGGATACGGACAACCCCAGCCGCGTGGCAATCGCCGCTGCGGTGACCGGATGGTCGCCGGTGATCAACCGGATCCCGATACCACGATCGGAAAGGCTCGCCAGGACCTCCTCCGCATCCGGCCGCGGCGTGTCGGACAACCCGAGCAATCCGCTGTAGCACAGATTCTCGACGCACAACGCCGCGAAGAACTCGGAGTCGTCACGGGCCGCCGCGGCCTGGCGCTCCGAGAGTTCCCGATGCGCGACCGCGATGACGCGCAAGCCGTCGGCGGCCATGGTCTGGACCCGCTGCCACACGTCGGCCGTTTCGGCGCCGTCGCAGTCCGCGAGTACCACCTCGGGAGCGCCCTTGACGCACAGCCGCGTTCCGTTGATGGAAGCCGAGAACGGCCGTCCCGAACGAAACGGGAGATGTATTGCATCGGTGTCGATTTCGGTCATCTCCTGACCGCGTGCCGCCTCGGCGACCGCGAGGTCGGTCGCGTGTTCGTGCCGGTCGCCATTCGGCGGTGGTGTGGCCGAACCAGCCTGAGCGAGAACGTGTTCAGCGGACATCCCGGATGCGTGCTCGACCTGCACGACGCGCAACCGGTTTTCGCTCAGTGTCCCGGTCTTGTCGAAGCAGACGACATCGACGCGGCCGAGTGCTTCGACGGAGCGAGGGGCGCGGACCAGCACACCGCACCGGGTGAGCCGCCGAGCCGAGGCCTGCTGCGCCAGGGTCGCCACCAGTGGCAGACCTTCGGGAACCGCCGCCACGCCCACGGCCACCCCGCTGCTGACGGCCTCGCGCAGACCGGTGTGCCGCAGCAATCCGAGCCCGCTGACCAACGCGCCGCCGAAGAGACTGAACGGCCAGGCCTTGTTGGTCAAAGTGCGCAGCTGACTCTGCAATCCGACATCGGGCGCCCGCGTACGAATGCCGTGGACCGCGCGGTGTGCCTGGGTGTCGGCGCCCACCGCGGTGACGATGGCGACTGCCGATCCCGCGACCACGGTCGTGGTGGCATGCAGCATGCATGCCCGTTCGGCCAGTGGGGCGGCCGGTGTCTCGTGGACATGCTTGACCACGGGGAGCGATTCACCGGTCAACGCGGACTCGTCGACCTCGAGGTCGACAGCGTCGGTGAGCCGGGCATCGGCGGGAACCACTTCGCCCGCTGCGACCACGACCACATCTCCTGGACGCAGCTCGGTGCTACCGACGTTGTGCACCTGCCCGTCGGCGGACATCCTGCGCGCCACCGGATCTTGCCCGGTGATCAGCCTCCTGAGCAGCCGCTCGGCACGAACGCGCTGGACGGCGGCCAGCACCGCATTGCCGCCGAGCACCGACCCGACAAGAACTGCGTCGACCGGCGACCCGAGAACCGCACTGGCCGCGGCCCCCACCGCGAGCACCGGGGTCAGCGGATCGGACAACTCGTCGCGGACCGCGTCGGTGAAGTCGGCGATCGCCCGTGCCACGGGACCCGCAACCGCGCGCGTGCCGCGCAGCACCGCCACGGCGCCTCCACTCACCCGGGCACGTGGTCTTCGCCGGGGGTCGGGCGGAGCGGGGAGCAGCGCCCGCACTTCTCTCGGTGACATGCCGTGCCACTCGTATAGCGGTGCTGGAGAAGGGGTTTCGCACTTCAGTGCGTTGCGCGCGAGCATCAGACCGGTCCAGGCTCCGGCACCTGCGCCCGCGGTCACCGGGCCGGGCCCGCGCCCGCGCACACCGGGGATCATCAACAGCGCACCTAGCAGTGAACCGCCGAGGGCCAGCTCGACGCCACGGTGGCTCGCCCGGCGCGCGGCGGGCAGCGCGTGCAATACATGCCAAACGCCCGCCAGGTCGTCGTACAGCAGATCGGCATGCCATACACCGGTATCCCCGTTTGCGATACCGATGGCCACGTCGGCATCGGCGAGAGCCTGAGCGGCGGCCGCCGACACCACCGCGACCGTGCGTCCGTCGCGCTGCAGCGCTGTCACGGTCGCGGCGAGCGCCTCGTCGTAGGAGGACGCGCACTCAGCGAGGTCGTCGAAGCCGGCGCGCAGCTCATCGAGGCTCTCGACGTCGAGAGAGACCGCGAGCGACTGGTCGCCTTGCAGCTCGCCGATGAGTGCGCCGGCCAGCCGGTGGTGAGCCGGGCGCACAAGGACCTCACCCGGTCTGGCACCGCCGCGGACCGGTTGCCATCCGGGCCGCAGCGCACCGCGGCCCAATTCCTCTTGCGCCCAACGCCATACCGCACCGCGGTCGTCCTCCTCGACATCGCGGATGCGGCCTATCCGCAATTCGTCCACTTCCAGTGCGCGCGGGTCGAGTACGACGGCGTCGATGCGGTCGAGGCTGCGCAACGCGGCGGGCCGCAGCGTCAGCACACCGCGGTCGGCGAGCCCGCGCCCGAGGGTGGCGGCGAACGACTCACGACAGTTGCGGGCGGCTTTCGGCGCAGCGATGACCGCCGCGGTGGCCATGGCGCTCACATTTCGTGCGAACACTCCTGCCGCCAGGCCGCCGGACACCTGGGCGGCTGCCGCCCGGTCGCTGTAGCGTTCGATCGGACCGGGTGGTCGCGGACAGGGCCGGGGCGCCGGTCGCACACCGTCGACGCATTCGGCGCGGTCGGCCATCACCGGTTCGCGCCGCGACCAGGCTTGCGCTGCAGCACGAATTTCCGCCGCCCTCAGCGCTTTTACCAGCAAATCGACCGCGAGCGAGCCGGGCGCCTGCGTGAGGGCATAGCTGAAGGCAGTGGCCAGCCCGAGTCCGGTGTCTGTGGCGGTGCCGCCGAACCTGTCTTCCAGGGCGCGCCGGATCCGGGGTTGGTAATCGACCACGTTGACCACAGCGTTGAGGGCACTGGGCACCCGGGGCAGCGGCAGCACCCGGCCGGCCAGCGCCACTGCGAGCCCACACGCGTTCAACGCGGTCACCGCCAGGGCACCCGCGTAGGCCGCGCCGTCACCCGGCAGGTCGGCGGGTGTGCGGTGCGCGTCAGGCGCTCCCGCCTGCCGCTCGGCTGCCGCCACCGCAGCGCAGAGTTCGCTCAGCACCGCTGAATCAGGGTCCACCCGGATGATGGCCCGGGACAACGGGTAGTTCAGTTTTACCGCCACCACACCGGGTCTGCGCTCAAGCAGCCGTGTCACCGAGATGCCGAGATCGCCCCCGGGTTCGGTTTCACTGAGCCCGCGAACCTCGATCCAGCACCGATCGCCGGCTTGTCGGCATCGGCGGGAGGCGTTGGCGCCGAATACTTCTGACACGGCGCCGGTCACGGACCTGAGCACCCCGTCGCCGACCCGGACCGGCTGCTCGAGCAGCGCCGCGCCCGCCACCGTCATGGACAGCGCGGTGCCTATGCCGGCATTCGCCAGGCGAAAAGGGAGCAGCGCCGCGCCCTGCAATGTTCGCGGAAGATGCACAGGTGGCCTTACTTTCCGGCGGACGCCTTGGCTTTCCGTGCCGTGGCTGTGGTCCGCGGCCTGCGTCTGGCCGGCGGCCGGGTGGCTGAATCGGTAGGCCGGGCCGGCTGGTCGGCCTGTGCGTCAGCGGTGTGCCCGTGGAGCTGGCGGACCGCGAGCGCGGTCCCGCCGACCAGGAGCACGACAGGCCACTCGACGAGCCCGGTGGCGCCCACGGCAGCCATGGTCAGCGCGGCCGCCGGGACCGAATGGCTGCCCTTACCGAATCCGTCCACGACGCCGGACGCGGTCCCTCGCACGCCGCCGACGACGCCGTTGACAACAGCGCCGCTCAGCGCCCCAGCCCCCGCGACGGCAGCGTCCGCCGTGCGGGTCACAACGTCTGCCGCGGTATTCAGGACGTTCATGTCAGCTCCACATCTCAAGTCCCCGTCATCACGAATTCAGACAGAGTTACCCATCTGGACACATCTCAATCTGGGGATGTCCTGTGTTCGTGGCGCGCGGGTTCACTGCGACTGGCTGTCCCACCGGGCAGGTTCGCGCCCCGGTGGCTGCTGGGGTCGCGCCAGCAGCGGAGTGCGGCGCCGCAGCGGCACGGAAACCGGTGATTCCGTGGTCAGTTCGACATCGCGGCCGGCATGGCGCAGCCGCAGCCGCCCGTGCGTGTCGTCGCGCAACGTGTACGTCGCGGTGTCATGTGTGATGTCGACGGTGACCCGGCAATCCCGCCAGCGCAGGCGAAATCTCAACCGCGTGATGTCGTCGGGCAGCTGCGGGTCCAGCGCGAGGATCCCCTCCCCGTCGCGCAGGCCGCCGAACCCTGCGAGCAAGGCGGTCCACGCACCGGCGAGCGACGCCATGTGCAGGCCGTCCCGTGTGTTGTGCTCCAGGTCGCGCAAGTCCATCAGAGCGGCCTCAGCCGCATAGTCATGCGCGAGCTCGAGATGCCCGACCTCGGCACACAGCACCGCCTGGGTGCACGCCGACAACGATGAGTCGCGGGTGGTGCGGGGCTCGTAGTAGTCGACGTTGCGCGCCTTCTGCTCGTCGGTGAAGCAATGCCCCAGCCAGTGCATGGCCAGCACCAGGTCGGCCTGCTTGATCACCTGCGACGGATAGAGCCGCACATAGGGCTGGCTCAGCAACAGCGGGTAGGTGGTCTCATCGCTGAACTGCCATTCGCGCAGCCGGGTGAATCCTTCGCACTGTTGATGCACCTCCAGCTCCTTGTCGTAGGGCACATGAACGGTTTCCGCGGCCTCCCGCCACATGGCCATCTCCTCGGCCGTGACTTCCAGCGCCGCGGCCTGACCGGGATGGCGCTCGCAGGCAGCCGCGGCGATCCGCAGATTCTCTGCGGCCATCAGGTTGGTGAAGAGGTTGTCGCGCACCACCGCCGTGTACTCGTCGGGACCGGTGACACCGTCGATGTGCCATTCCCCGTGGCGGTCGTAGTGGCCGAGGGCGTACCAGAGCCGGGCCGTCTCCACCAGAACGGGCAGCCCGCATTCGGATTCGAGTGACCCGTCGCCGGTGACCACCCGGTACCGCTCGAAAGCCATGGCGATGTCCGCGTTCACATGCCACGCGGCGGTACCGGCAGGCCAGTACGCCGAGCATTCTTCGCCGCCGATGGTCCGCCACGGGAAGGTGGCGCCCGCCAGGTCCAGCTCCGCGGCACGGTCGCGGGCGAGGTTCAGGGTCGAGGCCCGCCACCGCAACGCATCGGCGGCTGCCTGCGGCCAGGTGTAGGTCAGCACCGGAAGCACGAAACCCTCGGTGTCCCAGAACGCGTGCCCGTCGTAGCCCGGGCCCGTCAATCCCTTCGAGGGTATTGCCCGCCGCTCCGCGCGGGCCCCCGCTTGCAACACGTGGAAGAGCCCGAAGCGCACGGCTTGCTGACAGCGTGGATTACCTTCGATTTCCACATCGGCGCTGTCCCAGAAGTCGTCGAGGTACGCCCGCTGCGAATCGAGCAGACCCTGCCACCCGGAATAGCGAGCGCCGGCGATGGCGCCCGCGACCTGGTCGTGCAGGGCCGGACGCGAACGCAGACTGGACCAGCCGTAGGCGAGGAACTTGACGATGCGCAGCCGTTGGCCCGCCCGCAGCCCGCAGATCACAGTGGTGCGAGCGAGGTCCGCAGCGGTCTCGGTCGAGACGTCGACCCTGCCGGGCACTTCGATGACGTGATCCATGGCCGCAGCCATGGTCAGTTCACTTGAGCGGGTGCGGTGCATCAACAGCGCCTGCTGGCCACGGCCTTCGTGGGTGACCGACTTGAGCGGATGGCTGAGCACCGCCGCGGCCCGCGGATCCGGCGATGTGACCGGCTGGTCCTCGTTGGCGACGAGTTCGGATTGCACTGTGATGCGCGCGAATTCATCGACCGCCTCGATGCAGAACTCGATCGCGGCGACGCTGCGGTGCTCCAGGGATACCAGCCTGGTCCACTGCATGAGAACCTGCTTGCCTGCCGGCGAACACCAGCGCGCCCGTCGCGTCAACGTACCTGCCCGGAAATCCAAGATTCGTTCGTGCTCGAGCAGTTCGCCATAACGGACGTCGAACGGTTCGTCGTCGACCAGCAGCCGCAGCACCTTTCCGTTGGTCACGTTGATCAGCGACTGGCCTTCTTCCGGATAGCCGTAGCCGGCTTCGGCATACGGCAGCGGGCGCAGTTCGAAGAACGAATTCAGATAGGTGCCGGGAAGCCCGTGCGGCTCCCCCTCGTCGAGGTTGCCGCGAAATCCGATGTGTCCGTTGGACAGAGCGAACACTGATTCGGTCTGCGCGATGAGGTTCAACTGGAGTTCGGTCTCGCGCAGCTGCCAGGGCTCGACGGGAAACGCGGTGTCGGTGATCATTGCGCCACCAGCAACTCGGCCAGATCGTTCACGACGACGTCGGCACCGTTGCTGCGCAGTTCATCTGCCGACCCGGTCCGGTCCACTCCGACCACGCACCCGAAATTCCCTGCCCTGCCTGCCTGTACACCGGCCACCGCGTCCTCGAACACCGCAGCGTGCGCCGGTGCGACGCCGAGTTGCCGCGCCGCGTACAGGTATGAATCGGGTGCAGGCTTGCCCGCCAGATGCTGCTCGACCACCGTGATGCCATCGACCCGGCAGGCGACGTACGTGCTCATCCCGGTGATGTCGAGCACCTCGCGGGTGTTCATGCTCGACGAGACCACCGCGATCCCGAGCCCGGCCTCCCGCACCGCCTGCAGATAGCGCCGGGAACCCGCGAAAGCGGTGACCCCGCCGCCCTTCAGGAATTGCCGGAACAGCGCGTTCTTGCGGGCGGCCAACCCGTGCACGGTGTCTGCGTCGGGGCTGTCGTCCGGATTGCCTTCGGGCAGCTGGATGCCGCGGCTGGCCAGGAAGTCACGTACGCCGTCTTCGCGGGTACGGCCGTCGACGTACCGGAGGTAATCGTGTGCACTGAACGCGCGGCCGTCACCATGGCGACGCAGATATTCGTCGAACATCGACTTCCACGCCCGCTCGTGAATGCTCGCAGTCTCGGTGAGTACGCCGTCCAGGTCGAAAAGGCAGGCGCGCACACTCTCAGGCAGGCCAAGGTGTCCCGGTTCATGATCGGCAGCCATAGCTGCCGGTTACCCGGTTTGCCGAGTTCCTCAACGCACCGAACGCCGAATTCACCTACGGGCAATCTCTGCCACCAGCGCACGATGGTCTGATATCGGCAGCAGAGGTGTGTCGGCCGCGCGAGCATACAGTCGTCGATCGTCGGTGAGGATGTGGTCGAGCTGGCGCGTGGGCTCCGCAGCAGGGAACGTGGCGCCGTGGGCCAACGGTCGCATGCCGGACCAGCGGTGCACGGCGGGGGCCGTCAGGTTGAGATCGCCGGCCAGGATCCGGGGGCCCGGGAAGCCTGCGAGATCGTGGACGACACGCCGTAGTTGGAGCCGGTTCCACAGTGGGACGAAGGACAAGTGGGTCGACGCGACGGTGATCGCACCCAGCGGAGTCTCGATGCGGGCGACGACGGCCGTGCGCGGCTCCTCGTGGACCATGAGCACGCGCCTTGGCCCCGGCAGGTACATCGGGAACCGCATCGGAATACGCGGCAGGCGCAGCACCTGCCAGCTGCTCACGGGGTACCGGGACAACAGCGCGATGCCGTACGCGGCAGTGCCCGGCTGTTCCCGTCCTGTCGCGGCCATCCACGTCGCGCCGGGGGTGCCGGAGATGGCTGCCACGAACCGGTGTTCGGTGGCACCCATCGCCTCGGCCGCCACCGCGGTGAGATCGGCCCGCCCAGACCGCTCTTGGTCGCGGTCCACCTCCTGCAACGCCAGCACATCGGGCGCCAATGTGGTCACGCACGACCGCAGCCGGTCCACGTGCACACCGTCGTCGACGGTGCGGCCGTGCAGGATGTTGAACGTGGCCAGTCGCATGGTCTCGGCGTACCCGTTGTGGGGCCGTGGTTCACGGGCGGCGCACCCGAATCCCGATTGCCGTGCCGATGTGTTGGGTATCAAGCTTTCATGGATGCGACCGACCATGTCGGCAGGCGCGAGCGACTACGGACGGCGATGAAGACATCGGCGGCCGCGCTGCGGGATCACGGCCCGTCGTTCGCGCTGGCGGGAAGCTACGCACTGTGGGTGTACGGTGCGCCGGAACCCGACCACGATGTCGACTTCGTGGTCACCCAAGCCGACGCGCAGGCCGCGGAACTCACGCTGGCCGCCGCGGGTTTCATCATCGAACAGCCGCCCGAGGACTGGTTGTTCAAGGCCCGCACCGGCGACGTGGTGGTCGACGTACTGCACCACGTCAACGGAGTAGCCGTCGAGCCGGCCACTCTGGAGGCTGCCGAATACCGGGATGTGGTCGCGGTCCGCATGCCGGTCTTGCCACCCACCACCGTGATGATTCAGAAACTGCGGGCCCTTGAGGAACATCGGTGCGATTTCACGTCGCTGCTGCCGGCCGTACGGGCCACCCGGGAGGTGCTGGACTGGGATCGGATTCGCAAAGAGACCGCGGACAACGACTACGCCGTCGCGTTCCTGGTGCTCGCCGAAAGACTCGGCCTGACCGTGTGAACGGTCCTCACGGCGTCGGAGGCTGCACTTCGCCTGTCCTCATGAAAAGTGGTACCGCCAACCAGAACAACGCGAACATCACCAATGCGACGGCGCCTGCGATCAAGGCGACCGTGCCACCGGCCACCGAATCGAAGACGATCACCGTGACGCCCACGAGCGCCACCCCGAGCAGGATCAGCCCCGTGTATGCGCACCGGTGCGCCGCAGCCACCAGAACTGCCAATCGGTGCCGCCGGAACAACAGCCGGTGCATCCCGACCGGAGCTATCAAGAGCACCGTGGCCGCGACCGATGCGCCCACCGTGGCCAGGTACACGATCCGCATCCGCTCGTCGAGCACTCCGAATCGCTGCTGGAAGGGCAGGGTCAGCAAGAATCCCGTCAACAGCTGCACGCCGGTCTGAGTAACCCTCAGTTCCTGCAGCAGGCTGGCCCAATTACGGTCCAGCCGTTCCGTTTCCGTCTCGTTTCGTTGACGGGTGTCCCACCGCTGGTCCTGCTCCGGGTGATCGACGTCCATGATCTCACCGTGCGCCGTCGCTGCGTCCGCTAGTTGCCCAGCAGATCGTTGAGGTCGTCGGCGTGTTCCTCTTCTTGCTCTAAAATTTTCTCCATCAGGCGTCGGGTGGTGGGGTCGGCATCTCCGATCCACCGGATGATCTCCTGATAGCTGGTGATGACGATGCGCTCCGCGACCAGATTCTCCTGCAACATCCGCTTGAGGTCGGCGTCTTCGACGGTCACGTATTCGGTGTGGCTGCGCTGAGCCAGGGTGGTCGGGTCGAAGTCGGGATCACCGCCGAGCTGGCTGACCCGCTCCGCGGCCCACTTTCCGTGCTGCAGCTCCTCAGCGGCATGCTCGGTGAACTCCGCGGCAACCTGTGCCCGATCGATGCCGGTCGCCGCGATCGCATGCTGGGTGTAGCGCAGGTAGCACACCACCTCCGTGGCGACGACCTCGTTGAGCACATCGATCAGTCGCTTGACGTCGATGGTGTTGCCACTGGTCACCGCCCCGGCATCCATGTGTCTACGGGCGTCGTCGCGAATGGCGGTGACGTCGATCTCGAATTGGTTATTCGTCCTGCTGGTTTTGGTCGGCACCGAATTTCCTTTCTGTAACTGCGTTTTCGTCATCAGTTATGGCGTCGTCGGGTTCGCGCGGCGCCGCCGGCGACGATGGCCGCAGTGCCTGGTTACTGGTCATCTCGTCGCCCCTAGTGTGGAATCAGTTCCTGGGCCTTGGTTTTGGCCCCTTGGTACACCAGGTGCCAGCCGTTGGGGTCACCCTTGAGCACAGCGGAGACCATGTCCTTGATCTGCTCGTAGGTGGCGTGCGGCGGAATCGGCGGCACTTCGGGATCGCAGTGGATGTCGAGCACCGTCGGGACGTCGCTCGCCAGGGCCTGATCCCAGGCATTGCCGACCGAATCCCCATCGGTCACGGCGATGCCGTTCAACCCCATGGTGCAGGCGATGTCGGCGTACGAAACATCGGGAAGAGATTGTGAGTCGACGAATTTCGGAGCCCCACCCATGGCGCGCAACTCCCAGGTGACCTGGTTGAGGTCGTTGTTGTGGAATACGCAGACCACCAGCCGCGGATCGGACCACTGCGACCGGTACCGCAGGATCGTGAGAAGTTCGGCCATGCCGTTCATCTGCATGGCGCCGTCACCGACCAGCGCGATGACGGGCCGGTCCGGATGTGCGAACTTCGCCCCGATCGAATAGGGCACACCCGGGCCCATCGTCGCAAGCGTCCCCGACAGCGATCCCCGCATTCCATCGCGGAACTTCAGGCACCGCGCATACCAGTTGGTCGACGAGCCCGAGTCGGCGGTCACTATGGCGTTGTCCGGCAGTCGCTCTGAGAGTTCCCACGCGATGCGCATGGGGTTCACCGGCTTGGCCGAGAGCATGCTCTGGCGTTCCAGGGTTTCCCACCACCGAGCCACACCGCGTTCGATGCCCTCCCGCCACGAGCGGTCCTGTTTCGGCTCCACCAGCGGAAGCAGTGCCCTGAGCGCACTTTCGGCGTCGGCGACGATGTTCACCTCGGTGGGGTACCGCATGCCGATGGCTGCCCCGTCGATGTCGATCTGGATGGCGCGGGCCTGCCCGAAATCCGGAAGGAACTGACTGTAAGGGAAATTCGAGCCGACGATGAGCAGCGTGTCGCACTCACGCATGAGCTCGTAGCTGGGCCGGGTTCCGAGCAACCCGATGGATCCGGTGACGTAGGGCAGGTCGTCGGACAGCACGTCCTTGCCGAGCAGCGCCTTGGCCACCCCCGCGCCGGTGAGCTCCGCGAGCTCGCGTACCTGGGCCGCGGCCGAACGCGCACCCTGGCCGATCAGGATGGCGACCCGCGAACCCGCGTTCAATATGTCTGCGGCCCTGCGAATCTGGTCACTCTGCGGGTCCACCACGGGACGGACGTACATCGCATCGCTGGACGGGACTTGCTTGAACTCGTGGCCGGGCGCCGAGTACGGCTGCTCCTGCAGATCCGATGGGATCACGAGTGCGGTGGGTGCGCGCCGGGCCAGCGCTGTACGAATGGCCCGGTCCAGGGCATTGGGCAGCTGGCTGGCGACGTTGACCTCCACCAGGTAATCGCTGGCCACGTCCTTGTACAGACTCTGCAGATCGACTTCCTGCTGGTAGCTGCCGCCCATGGCGCTGCGGGCGGTCTGCCCGACGATGGCCACGACGGGGACCCGATCCAGCTTGGCGTCGTAGAGCCCGTTGAGCAGGTGGATCGCGCCGGGCCCTGAGGTCGCCATGCACACGCCGACGTCACCGGTGAACTTCGCGTAGCCCGTCGCCTCGAACGCCGCCATCTCCTCGTGCCGGGCCTGGACGAACTGCGGGGCATCCTTGGCCCGGCCGAACGCCGCCACGATCCCGTTGATCCCGTCGCCCGGATAGGCAAAGACGTGTTTGATTCCCCAGTCGCGCAGTCGTTCGATCAAGTAGTCACCGACGCTCGTCGTCATGCCGCCTCCCTCGTGTGTTCAGCTCGTTCGCCGAGTACCCGCCTGCCGGTGGGAGTAACCGCCGCAACCACTGGGTAATCCGCAGACATGCCTGCTGACGGCGCCGTTGAGACCGTTCTTCCCCGCGAAGTGAGGGAAGGCGATGTCATCAGGGACCCGGCGGCCGCCCGGTGGTTCACCGTGAACGAGATTCAGGTGGTTTCCGGCGAGGGCAGCGGCGTGTTCAGCTTCTACGACGAGAGCCCCGACGACGCGGTGACTGTCGCGGGCGACGAGCCGGTCACGCGGCGGAGGTAAGTTTGACGCCATCGCGTCCGGGTACGTCAGCGCCATGGCTGAAACACCGTTGCACGTACTGGGACTGATCTGCACGCTCAAACCCGGCCCGGCGGCCTCCAGCAGTGCGTTGATGGCGCAGCACGTCATGGATGCGTTCGCGCCGTGGGGCGTCACCTACGGATTGGAGCGGTGTGCCGACTACAACATCGCTGCGGGGGTCGCCACGGACATGGGCGACGGCGACGAATGGCCCGCCTTGCGGCGGCAGGTTCTCGACGCCGACATTCTCCTGATCAGCACACCGGTCTGGCTCGGGCATCCGTCGAGCGTGGCACAGCGCGTCCTGGAGCGCCTCGACGCCGAGCTCTCCGAAAAGGGCGATGGTGGGCGGCCCATCCTGGCAGGCAAAGTGGCGATCGTGAGCGTCGTGGGCAACGAGGACGGAGCCCACAAGACTGTGGCCGATCTGTTCCAGGCACTCAACGACGTCGGCTACACCATTCCCGCGCAAGGCTGTACGTACTGGAACGGCGCCGCGATGGAGTCCACCGACTACAACGAACTCGACACCGTGCCCGGCGCGGTCGCGTCCGCCACCCAAGCCGCCGCACGCAACGCCGCACACCTGGCTCGGACGCTCAAGGCCGCGCAGTATCCGCCTTACGAGTGACGCTGATGGCGAAAGCACCACGTGCGAAACATGTTTGATAGCGCGTTGCGTTTCGATGCCGTCACCTGCGGGTATCCGGCTCAGTGACAGGAGTTGAACGCCATGAGAAAAGCGCAGGGCAAATCGGCTGTCGCGCACTCGGGAACGCGACACCACCATCGCGGCCGCAGCCCGCAGTCGTTGGCTTTGGCAGCCGGCTGTCGACTTCTGGTCAAGAACGCCGTGCGGCTATGGGCACTGCAACCGAACCTGCGCTGGCCGTTGGATTCCATCGATCGCATCGCAGGCTGGGCGCCACACCCGCCCGCGGTATCGGTACACCGTGTCGAGCTACCCACCTGTCCCGCTGAATTGGTCTGCGCGCCGGGCACATCCGCGCGTCGCGCGGTGCTGTACCTGCATGGCGGGGCGTTTCTCACCTGTGGCCTCAACACACACAGATCATTGGTGGCCCGGTTGTCGGGTGCCGCGGACGCCGAAGTCCTCAACGTCGGCTACCGCATGCTCCCGTCATACGGACCGTCGGCCGCCATCGCCGATGCTCTCGACGGGCTACGCTGGCTCGTGCGCCGGGGATACCGTGACCACGAGATCGTTCTCGCGGGCGATTCCGCCGGCGGATACCTCGCGCTGGCGACCGCACTCGAACTCCTGCGCCGCGGGCGCACACCCACGGCAGGCGTGGCAGCGATCTCGCCGTTGACCGATCTCGATGCGGCGCACCGTCTGGCACAGCCTCATTCGCGATGCTCGATGTTCACTGCCCGTGCGATGACGGCGTTCTCCCGTTACCTCACCGCACAACGTCGGGGCCGCTTCAACCGGCGGATCGTCTCCCCCGTCGATGCGCAACTGGAGAACATGCCGCCCGTGTCGATCCACGTGAGCACCGATGAATTCCTGCTGTCCGACGCGGAATTGATGTATCAACGGATGGTCGACGCGGGCGCACAGTGCGATTTGCACCTGTGGGACGGCCAGATCCACGACTTCCCGCTGGCCGCCGACATCCTGCCGGAAGGCCGCCGCGCACTTCGGTACCTCGGCGATTTCGTCAAGCGAGTGACGCCCGCGTCAGTCGAGGACGCGGTCGCCCGCGATTACGCGAGGGCCGCCTCACTCTGACCGCCGATTCCACCTGGTTTGTCTTCGTCCGCGTCGGGTACTCACCGCGGAGGTCCCACCATGAGAGGAATCGCGGTGAACAACACCCCAAACCGGAAGCAACAACAACTCGACGACGCCCGAGTCGACAATGGCAAGGGGTATCTGACCACCCAGCAGGGCGTGCGCATCGACCACACCGATGACGCCCTGACCGCCGGTGAACGGGGCCCGACCCTGCTGGAGGACTTCCACGCCAGGGAGAAGGTGACCCACTTCGACCACGAGCGCATTCCGGAACGGGTCGTGCACGCCAGAGGCGCTGGCGCGTATGGCTATTTCGAGCCGTATGACGACGGGCTTGCGGATTTCACCGCGGCCAAATTCCTGACCACACCGGGCCTGCGAACGCCCGTCTTCGTCCGGTTCTCCACGGTGGCCGGCTCGCGCGGCTCAGCCGACACCGTCCGTGACGTGCGCGGGTTCGCCACGAAGTTCTACACCGAACAGGGCAACTACGACCTCGTGGGCAACAACTTTCCCGTCTTCTTCATCCAGGACGGCATCAAGTTCCCCGACTTCGTCCACGCGGTCAAACCCGAGCCGCACAACGAGATCCCGCAAGCCGCATCGGCGCACAACACCCTGTGGGATTTCGTGTCGCTGCAGCCGGAGACGTTGCACGCGATCATGTGGTTGATGTCCGACCGCGCACTGCCCCGCAGTTATCGGATGATGCAGGGCTTCGGCGTGCACACGTTCCGTCTCGTGAACGCCTCGGGCCAAGGGGTTTTCGTCAAATTCCATTGGAAGCCACTGCTGGGCGTGCATTCGCTCATCTGGGAGGAATGCCAGCAGATCGCAGGCAAGGACCCCGATTTCAATCGGCGCGATCTGTGGGATGCCATCGACGCAGGTCACTATCCGGAGTGGGAGCTGGGGGTACAACTGATCCCCGAGTCCGACGAATTCGAATTCCCCTTCGACCTGCTCGATGCCACCAAGCTCGTCCCAGAGGAACGGGTGCCGGTGCTTCCGGTGGGGCGGATGGTGCTCGACCGCAATCCGGACAACTTTTTCGCCGAGACCGAACAGGTGGCGTTCCACACCGCCAACCTCGTGCCGGGAATCGATTTCACCAACGATCCGCTGCTGCAGTTTCGCAACTTCTCCTATCTCGATACGCAGCTCATCCGGTTGGGCGGACCGAATTTCGCCCATCTGCCCGTCAACCGTCCCATTGCCGATGTTCGCAACAATCAGCGCGATGGCTACGGCCAGCACACGATCGCCCAGGGGCCGACGAGCTACTACAAGAACACCCTCGGCGGTGGCTGCCCTGCTCTTGCCGATGAGGACGTCTTCCGGCACTACACCGAACGCGTCGACGGCCACAAGATCCGCCAGCGCGCCGAGAGCTTCAAGGACTACTACAGCCAGCCACGCATGTTCTGGGACAGCATGTCCGCGGTCGAGGCCGAACACATCGTCGCCGCGTTCGCATTCGAACTTGGCAAAGTAGGGCCCGAGACCGGCATACGACCGCGAGTGGTCGAGCAACTCAACCTGATCGACCACGATCTCGCCGCACGCGTCGCCGCGAAATTGGGACTCCCCGTACCGGCCGAGGTATCCATCGACGTCCGGCACGCCCCGTCACCCGCCTTGTCGCAGCTCAACGCGGCCCCCAGCACGATCGACACCCGACGCATCGCCGTCCTTGCGGCAGGCGGGGTCGACGTGCGTGGAACCGAACGCGCAGCCGCAGCACTGCGCCGCCTCGGCGCCACGGTCGACATCATCAGCACGGTCGGCGGCGGCACGGTCTGGTGCGACACCGGCCACGAACTCGCGGTGGACCTGGGCATCAACACCACCTCGTCGGCGGTCTACGACGCCGTCCTGGTACCGGGCGGAGCAGAATCGGTCGAACAGCTCGCACAAGACGGAGCGATGGTTCATTTCGTGAGCGAGGCGTACAAGCACCTCAAGCCCGTCGCCGCCTTCGGCGCAGGTATCGACGTACTGCAGGTGGCCGGTGTGAGAACCCGACCGGCCAACGGGTCGGGAGCCGTCTCAGATGCCGGAGTCATCACGTCGAGCACGAGCGGCGACGAGCTCGACGACGCGTTCATCGGTGCACTCGTCGCAGCGCTCGAACGACACCGCGCATGGGACCGCGTGACCGATATGGTCCCTGCCTGAGAATTGTCACCGTGCTTGTCTGTGACAATTCTGCAGACACCCCCGTCAATTAGGGATTACCTGGGCTTTTGGCGACCCAATTTGCCCAGGCAACCATGAGAAATCCCTTAGCCGATTGTCCGTGGCGCCGCCGCGACGTAGAGTCATGAACAGGTTGAGTTAACAGCCCAAACACGCGCGTTGGTGCGCAGAGCTGCTCGACTCCCCTGCGCTCATTGCTTTGAAAACCCAGAGCTCGTTTGCGTGCCATGTATGAATCGACATTTTTCGATTGATGGAGGCAACGTGTCCATACTCAACGTGCCGTCCTTTACCACCGGTAAGCAGTCCGGCTTCCGCGGCGACCAGATGGCAGGTTTCAGCACCCGCTGGGCGCGACCGTCAACTGCGCTGGTGACCGTTCGCGGCGAACTCGATGCCGCCAACTCGCGGCAATTCGCCGAGTACGTGATAGGGCATATCAGCCGCAGCAAAGAGCTCATCCTCGACCTGCAATCCGTACAGTTCTTCTCCGTGTCGTGCGTTCCCGTGCTTCACAACCTGAACATGCGCTGCGCCCGTGAGGGTGTGGGCTGGGCGCTGGTACCGAGCCCCGCAGTGTTGCGCGTGCTCCGAATCTGCGACCCCGATGAGCAACTGCCCGCCGCCCCAACGGTCAAGGCAGCCTTGTCGAAGCTGCGCAACGGCTTCTCGTACCGGGGCGGCGCAACGGATGCCATCTTTGCTGTGTGATCGGCCGCGCCCCGGCCGGCGTCGGTCGCGATGCGCCTGCGCCGCAGCGTAGTCGGCGGTCCAGGTCTACACCGGGTACGTCGTGGTCGTGGTTTCAGCTACCACACCGACGACGGCCGACGGGTGACCTCGCCGAGAGCGCTGCAACGTATCGAGGAGCTGGTGATCCCGCCGGCCTGGAAGGACGTATGGATCTGTCCGCGTCCGGACGGTCATATCCAGGCCGTCGGCACCGACGCGGCAGGCCGCCGCCAATACCTCTACCATCCGCAGTGGCATGAGGACCGGAGCGAGGAAAAGTTCGACCGCGTCCTGGAAATGTCTGCGCTGCTGCCGGATTGGCGCGGGGCGGTGGCGGCGGACCTGCGGCGGCCAGGGCTGTCGCGGCAGCGGGTGCTCGCGGTCGGCCTACGGTTGCTGGATCTCGGCTATTTCCGCGCAGGCGGTGACCAATACGCGGAAGAAAACAATTCCTTCGGTATCGCCACACTCATGGGCGAACACGTGACCGTGCATTCCGGGTCGGTCGAATTCGATTATCCAGCGAAAAGCGGTGTGCGCCGGGTCCTCGACATCGAAGACCCGGACACGGTCCGCGCCGTCCGCAGTCTGCGCCGCGCCGCCGGATCTGATCACCGCCTGCTGTCGTACCGAAACGGCGACGGGTTCAGCGCTGTTCATGCCGACGATCTCAACGCCCGGTTCAAGCAGATGGTCGGCGACGAATACACCGTCAAGGACCTGCGCACGTGGCACGGCACCGTTCTGGCGGCTGCGGCATTCGCCGACGCCGATCCCCCGGTCGACGACAAAGTGATCAAGAGGGTCGAGGCAGCGGTAACCCGTGAAGTCGCAGAAGAACTCGGCAACACCCCAGCCGTTGCGCGCAGCGCGTATATCGACCCGCGCGTGTCGAAGGCCTACCGGCAGGGTCTCACCATCGCCACGAGCGTACGGCGGTCAGCGCACACCAAGGACGCCGACGAACGACAGGCCATCCTGGGACGCGGCACGGCACGGCTGATCCGCAAGGTGTCGCGCTAGCCCTTGGGCACCAGTGACGTGACCGTCGCCGTCCCGTCGGATCGGTCGAAAGTCAGTGGCTGCAAAACCAATTCGCCTTCCGGCATGCGGATCGACGACAGGTAGCCCAGCATGATGCCCTCACGCAGCGCCCACGGGCTCACGTCCGCGCGTTCGATGCCGAGACAGCGCATCGTCTCGTAGGCCACGACGGCGCCGCCGAGGATCTGCCAGGCACGAGCCGGCTTGATGCCGCGGAACTGGGAGCGATCCTGGGCGTCGACCGTTGCCAGCCGACGAATCGCCGTCGCTATCGCCGATCGCGATACCGTCCTGCGGACAAATGGGCCTTTGCGACCACAGGCCGCACCGCCGAGCCTGGCCAGCTGTTTGAAGGTCTTCGAGGTCGCCACCACGCGACGCGGTGTGCCGTCCCACTGCACACGGTTGGCCACCTCCCGAACCTGCTGGCGCACATACCGACGCAGATCTTTCACCTGGGCCTGCGACGGCGGATCCGGCCGCAGGAAGCTGGTGCTCACCCGTCCCGCTCCGAGCGGTAGCGATACGGCAAGATCGGGTATGGCGTCCCGACCGAACGCAAGTTCCATTGATCCGCCGCCTATGTCGATGTTGAGCAGCCGACCGGCCTGCCAGCCGTACCAGCTGCGGACGGCGAAGTACGTCAACCGGGCCTCCTGCTCGCCGCTGAGGAAACGCAGATACATACCCGTGGTCTCAGCGACCTGACGCAGGACCTCCTCGCGGTTGTCGGCGTCGCGGATCACCGCGGTGACGAACGGGTAGAGCTGATCGACGTCCATGCCCCGGGCTGCCTCGATGGCCTGCTGCACGGCGGCGACGATTCGGTCGATCCCTTGCTGACCGATCGACCGCTCGATGCTGGCCTCCTGTCCCAGCCGGGTGGGAATCTTGACCGAGCGAATGGGAAGCGGTGGCGCGCCCGCCAACGCGTCAACCACCTGCAGCTGAGCGGCATTCGAGCCGATGTCCAATACTCCGAGTCGCATGCGGCCACCACCTCATCAGAATCCGGGGACTTTTCCGTTGCCCAGATACCTGAGCCCGGCCTGCATGATCTCGTTGGGGTCGAGCAGGTTTCGCGTGTCCATCACCACCGCGGCCGGCGCCTGTCCGGCAATGCGAACCCAGTCGAGTTCGCGGAACTCCGGCCACTCGGTGAAGACGACGATCGCGTCGGCCGCCTTCGCGGCCAAGTACGGATCGTCGACGGCGGCGACGGACGCCCGGCGCACCGCGTCTTGGTCGATCATGGCCAGCCGCGGGTCGTAACCGCTCACCTGGGCGCCGAGGTCGGCGAGCCGGTTGCTGATGAAGAGGGCGGGCGAATCCCGCACGTCGCAGGTGCCTGCCTTGAACGTCAGACCGAACGCCGCGATCCGCGCTGCCTCGAGCGGGCCCGTCATGGTGCGGGCCAAGGCCGCCACGATCCGGTCGGCCTGGCCCAGGTTGGTATCGCGGGCCGAGGCCACCTCGGCCAGTTCGACTCCGTTGCGGCGCCCGGTATCCAACAGTGCCGCAGTGTCTTTGGGCAGACACGAGCCTCCCCAGCCCGGGCCCGGTTGCAGGAAGTGCTTACCGATCCGGACATCGGCCCCCATGCACCTGGCCACATCGGCGACGTCAGCGCCGACGCGTGAACACAGTTGAGCCAGCGAGTTCGCGTACGAAATCTTCACTGCCAGAAACGCGTTGCTGGCGTACTTGGCCAGTTCGGCACTTTCCGGACTCATCCGGAGCACATCGGCGTCCCCTGCACCGTAGACCTGCTGCAGTAGGTCGGCGGCACGGTCATCGGCTGCTCCGATCAGGATGCGATCGGGGTGGCGGAAGTCGTAAATCGCATGGCTTTCCCGCAAGAACTCCGGATTGGACACCGCCGAGATGCCGGTGGGACGTAACCGGTCGATCACGGTGCGGGTCGTGCCCACCGGCACAGTCGATTTCATCACCACCACCGCACCGGGCCGCAGGGTTCGGGCCAGCTCGCCGACGGCCGCATCGACAGCGGTGAGGTCCGCGGACCCGTCCGGCCGGCTCGGCGTGGGAACGCACACGAACACCACTTCGCAGTCGGCCAACTCCTCGAAACGTCCGCTGAATCGCAGCGTCCCGGTGCGCAGTGTCGACGTCAGAAGCTGCGGAAGGCCCGGTTCGTCGATCGGCGCCTCGCCTGCCGCCAGCGTACGCACCCGCCGTGCGTCGACGTCGACGCAGACCGTGGCGTGCCCGCGTTCGGCAAGGCACACCGCCGAGGTGAGCCCGACGTAACCGGCCCCGACGACTCCGACCCTCACGTCTTCACCCCCAGAACGCCCTCGACCGCGTCGAGGACCCGTTGCGGCGTGATCAACAGCAGCCCACGATGGGGCTCGTCAGCGTGGGGATCGCCTCGGTCACCGGCCCACAGGGCGACGTGCTCGCCGGATCCGCGCGGCCCCCAGAGTTTCGGCGGGGTCGGGCCGAACAACAGTACCGACGGAGTGCCCGTCGCGGTGGCGATGTGTCCGACTCCGGTGTCACCGCACAGCAGCAGGCGGCAATCGCTGATCAACGCAACCATGCCGAGTAGCCCGAGAGTTCCTGCCAGAACGGCGGACTGAGGCAGGCCCGCCTGCTCGGCCACTGCCCGGGCAAGTCCGATCTCGTTGCTGTCGCCGGTGAGGACCACGTCGTAGCCGGAATTGCGCAGTGCCGCGGCCACGGTGGCGAATCGGTCGACGGGCCACCGGCGGGCCGCCGTCGCGGCACCCGGGTGTATCACCACCACACCCGAGCGGTCGGGGTACCCCGGCGGCCGGGTGATCGCCAGATCATCTGGGTTGCAGGTGATTCCGTACCATTCCAGCAGGGCGCACCAGCGATCGACCTCGTGCAGATCGGCACGCCACGGCGGTCCCTGCACATCGGGATGGTCCGGGTGGCGGTGACTGAGCAGTGATTTCGGTTGCAGCGATCTGAGGTCCGCGATGCTCTCGGGCCCGCTCCCGTGCAGGTTCACGGCGATGTCGGGCACCCGCAGGCGGGGGTGCAGGCGTCCCAGGCCCGGCGTCGGATCGAGTTCGTCGATGGCCTCCGACAGCATGGCCAGCCGGCTGAACCGCTCCGGCGCGGCAAGCACGATGCGGGCGTCGGGATACGCTCGGCGCAACCCTCGTAGCGCCGGGAACCCTGTCAACAGGTCGCCGAGACCCAGCGCCCGCAAGACGAGGATATGCGGCGAGCCCGCCGAACTCACGGCCATGACGATTCCGTCGATGCACAGACCACCAGTTCGCGGATCTCACAACCCGCGGGCTGTGACAGCGCGAAAACGACTGTCTCCGCGACATTTTCCGGTTTGTTCAGAACGGCATCGGGCGGCGGCTTGTACTGGTCGGCACGACCGTCGAAGAACGGCGTGTGCATGCCGCCCGGTATCAGCATCGTGACACCGACCTCGCCGGCGAGTTCGGCTGCCAACGCGCGGCTGAACCCGACGACGCCGAATTTCGATGCGCAGTACGCGGTGGCGTCGCTGACCGCCTTGATTCCCAGGGTCGACGCACACGTCACGATGCGGCCGCCACTGGCCTTGAGGAAGGGCAGCGCAGAACGGACGACGGCCGCCGTGCCGAGCAGATTGACGTGGATCACCCGTTCCCAGTCCTTCGCGCTGACATCGGCCAGCTTGCCGCAGGAATCGATACCCGCCGCGGTGAACAGCCCGTCGATCCTTCTGCCCGCCTGGTCGGCCAGCAGGCCCACCGCGGAATCAACCGCTTCGGTGTCGGCGAGGTCGGCGGCCTGATACGGCACGTCCGCCTGCGGAGGTTTGCGGTCGATGACCATCGGTGTCCCGCCATGGCGTGCAACGGCTTCGACAGTTGCCGCACCGAGGCCGGATGCACCGCCGGTGATGATGACGTTTCCCAAACTCACGAATTGCCCCTCTCGGTCATGGCCGCGTCGCGGATCAACTTCGATGACGAGTAACCGGCGACGGTCGGCAGCAGAACCACCTCACCGCCGTTGCGGCGGACAACGGCCGCCTCCGGTAGATCGGCTTCGGTGTAGTCGCCGCCTTTCACCCACACATCCGGGCGCAGTGCCTCCAGCTGAGATTCGGGCGAGGACTCGTCGAAGATCAGTACCGCATCGACACAGGCCAGTGCCGCAAGCACCCTGGCTCGGTCCAACGCTGCCGTCACGGGTCGTCCAGGGCCTTTGAGCCGCCGTACCGATGCGTCGGAATTCAGCAGCACCACCAGGGTGTCTCCGAGCTGACCGGCCTGGTGCAGGAGTCGCACGTGGCCGGTGTGCAGGAGGTCGAAACAGCCTCCCGTGGCCACCAATGTGCCCGGTCTGGCCCGCATGCGGTCGCGGACCTGGCTGACGTCCGTGGTGATCATCGCGGTCCCATCGGTCCCGCGCCCCGGCGTACCCACGGCTACCGGAGTGGAAACAGCGACTGCGCCGCCGGTGGCGACGAACCGGCTGGCCGCGGTGACCGCGACCCGTACCGCCTCAGCGGTGTCCACGCCGTCGGCCAACGCACGCGTTGCCGCGACAGCGAACCGATCGCCCGCGCCGCACGCGTCGTTGCGGCCGGCGCCGGCGCGTGCCGCCGGTGGCACCGGCACGTGCGTGGTCTCTCCGGTGTCGGTCGACAGCACGGCGCCGTCCGAACCGAGCGTCACGCAGACCGCGTGCGCCTGCCACTTCTGTCTCAACGCGTCCGCTGAACACGACTGGGCCTCACCCTGGTTCGGGGTCACGAGCCGGCATCCTTCGACCGGATCGGCGCCGCGCGGATGGGGATCCCACACCACGGGCACGCGCTGTGCGGCCGACTCGATCAACGTGCGTAATGCCGGATGTGCGGTCACACCGCGCCCGTAGTCGGCCACACACACCGCGGCGGCGTCGTCGAGCGCTTCGACGACAGGTCCGGGCACGGTCCCCGCGGGCACTGTGCCGTCGCCGTAGTCCAGCCGCAGCACGGACTGTCCGGTGGCCCGGATTCGGGTCTTGCACGGAGTCGTGCCGTTCATCCGCAGCCGGGCCACCGTCACGCCCGCCGACTCGAGCAATTCGGTGAGTTCGCGGCCCTCGGCGTCATCGGCGATCGCGGTCACCAGAATCACGTCCGAATCGGTGCGAGCTGCCAGCACAGCTGCCAGCCCCGCGCCGCCGGGACGATGCCAGACCCGCTCCGCGTCGACGACGGGCACCGGGGCCTCGGGGCTGAGCCGGGTCGCACTGCCGTCGATGTCGATATCGAGCATGCAGTCGCCTACCACGACGATGGGCCTGGCCATCAGACACCCCCCGGCACGTCAGGGGCGCCCAACACCACATCGTCGAGCGCGATGCACAGCGAATGCACGAGCAGCAAGTGGATCTCCTGAACCGTCGCGGTGCTCGGCGCCTCGACACAGATGGCGTCGTCGCACATGGACGCCAGCGGATTGGGCGCGGGCCCGGTCAGCGCCCACGTGGTCAGGCCGACGTCGTGTGCTGCCTTGACCGCCGAGAGCACGTTCGGGCTGGTGCCGCTGGTCGACAGTGTTATCAGCACGTCACCGGGTCGGCCGTGTGCTCGCACGCCGCGCGCGAACATGTCTTCGATACCGTAGTCGTTGCAGATCGCGGTCAACGCGGATGTCTCGGCGTGTAGAGAAATGGCCGACAACGGGATTCGTTCATCCTTGAACCGGCCCACGAGCTCAGCGGTGAGATGCTGCGCTTCCGCCGCGCTTCCACCGTTGCCGCAGGCCAGCAGCCGACCGCCACCGGTCAGTACGGCGGCGAGGTGCCGCCCCCACCTGGTCAGCCGCGCGGTCTCGCCGTCGATGCGGTCCACCGCGGTCGTCAGAGCGTGCATGTGCGAAGCAATCATGTTGTCCTACCTCCGTATTGATCGACAGCGGCCAGCAACTCGGCATCGGTGATGCCGTCGAGGCACGGATGCCCGGATACCGGGCACTGCCGGGCTCGGGTCAGCCGACACGGGGCCGTTTGGTCGCCAAGCCGGATCACATTGCGGCCGTATGGAAGCCACTGCGATGCCGGCACTACCGGCGCGAACAGCGATACCACCGGCGTTGCGACGGCCGCGGCCAGATGCGCTGGGCCGGTGTTGGGTACCACGACGACGCGGGATCTCGCATAAACCGTGGCCAGCGTCGCCAGTGACGTTCTCCCGCCCAGATCGACCGCGGTATCACCGGCCACCTGGGCGGTCAGGGCGCACTCGGCGCGGTCGCCGGTGACCAGTACCCGGTAGCCGGCGTCGGCAAGTGCTCTCACCATCGCCGCGCTGCGGTCGGCCGTGGGGCGCCGAGCCGGCACCGCGGCACCCGGGTGGAATACCACATACGGTGCCACCCTGGTGATTTCGTCGAGATCGGCCGGCAACGACGAGGCTACGTCGACCCTCAGCGCACCGTCGTCGCCGCGCGGCAGCGCACACCCCGCGGCGCTGACCAACGATAAGGCCCGCTCCGGTTCCGGCACCCCCGGCTCGGCGTGGTGCCGAAGATCCAGCAGCGTGCCCGGATAGTCCTCACTGATCGCACCGATCCACGGCACCCCGGCCATGCGACCGATCAGAGCCAGCGGCAGCGGTGACTGGTGAAACGACGTGAAGATGTACATCCGATCGGGCCCGACGTCGCGCAGCTGTTTGACCAGTGACTCGACATGGTCGCAGGTCAACTCCGGGGAGTCGAAATCGACCCAGGGTGCCTGCCATTCGATGACGTCGGCGACGGCAGGCAGCAGTCGTGCCGCCTCGCAGCCGCGTGGACCTGCCAAGAACACGACGGGGCCGTGCCGGCTCGCGACCGCGCGCACCGCGGGGCCGGTGATCAAGACGTCACCCGCACTGTCGAGCCGGGCCACCACCGCAGTCATCGCGCCCCCTGCAGCACCAGCGCCACCGCATCCGGAAGGCTCGCCGCAACCCGCGCGACGGCCCGGGCCTCGGTGACCTCATCGGGCAACGTGCGTTCGGTGGGAACCAGGATCGCGGCGGCGCCTGCCGCGAGCGCGGCACGCACGTCGCCTCCGGTATCGCCGATCAGCACACACCGTTTCGGCTCGACGCCGAGCACTTCGGCAGCCGCCCGCACCATGCCTGGCTCGGGCTTACGGCAACCACAGCCATCCTGCTCGGCATGGACACACACCTGCCAAGAATCGAACGGGCCCACCAGCTCATTGACCCGCGCGTTGACCGCATCGAGTTGGTCGGCGGTGATCAATCCCCGCGCCACACCGGACTGATTGGACACCACCGCCAGGAGCAATCCGCGTTGCCGAAGACGCTCGATCGCCTCCACCGCGCCGGGCACCGGTTGCACGCCTGCGGGATCGTTGAGATACGGGACGTCCTTGATGATGGTGTCGTCGCGGTCGAGCAGTACGGCAAGCCACGGATCCCGGTGCGCGCCACGGAATTCCCATTCGCCACGCAGCCGGTGCGCCACCGCGACGGGTGGAATCACGATGCTGGTGATCAGCATCTTGACCGCTTCAACGGGCGTGCGGCGGCCCGCGAGGAACCGGCGCACGGCGAAATCGGTTGTCAGTGCACACCATGAGGCGCGGGCGAACCACGACAGCGGCGGTGGTGTCGCAAGCGAGAGGAGCGCCGCGATCGTCGTCGCCGCATGCAGGGGTAACCGGCCGCGTCCCTCGCCCACCGCAGAACGCCAACCGCGCCCATGCTTGCGGCGCATCAGCGCGTCGTCTCGATTGCCCCGCTGCGCACGCACGCTGGCGGCCCACGAGGTGCGGGACAGCGAATGGCGCGAACGCCGGGCACCACGCACAATCGACCCGCCGGCCGATGTGATGCGCAGTGCGAGATCGGAATCCTCGCGATAGGCCCGGGGAAATCGCTCGTCGAACCCGCCCGCGGCCACCAGCGCGCTGCGCCGATATGCCATGTCGGCGGTGATCCACTGCGCGTCGGCCAGCCGTTGGGTCCGGCGTTGGTCATCGGTGCTGCGCCGCCCGTACGGCGCGGGCACTTCGATGACAGCTTGCGACCCGACCGCCCCGGCAGCCTCGGCATCGAGTAGATCTTGGTAAAGCGCTGTGAACCAATTGTTTTGCGGAAGAACGTCGTCGTCGACGAAACAGATCCAGTCCGCCGCGCAGCTGCGCCAGCCGACATTGCGCGCCGCCGCGGGGCCACGCCCGCCGGAGCGCAAAAGCTTCACCGGCAGTGTCGCGGTGGTCAGGATCGGCGGGTCCGATTCGACGCGATCGTCCACGACAACCACCGAGTCCGGCGCCGGGCCCTCGGAGTGGTCCAACGCCAACAACAACCGCTGCAACGTCGCTCGCCCGATCGTCGGTATCACGATCGCGAAGCTCACGGTCGCCTCCGCACCACGAACGGACCGATCGCCAGCAGATCGATCGGTGCGCTGCCGAAACATTCGAGGGCGTCGCGCGGCGAATCGACCATCGGTCGGCCCGCCGTGTTGAAGCTGGTGTTGACGATCACCGGTACCCCGGTGCGATCGCAGAACCGGCTGATGGTGCCGTGCAGCAACGGATCGGCCCCGTCGACCGTCTGGATCCGGGCGGTGCCGTCGACGTGTGTGACGGCCGGGATCCGCCGCTGCCAGTCGGCTGCCACATCGTGCACGAACAGCATGTAGGGGCTGGGAATCGGCCCGCCCGAGAAGATCTCGTCGGCACGCTCGGCCAACACCATGGGCGCGACGGGCCGGAACTGCTCACGGCCCTTCACCGCGTTGAGGCGCTCGACATTGGCCGCACTGCGGGGATCGGCCAGCAGGGACCGCCCGCCCAGGGCCCGCGGGCCGAATTCGGCGCGGCCCTGGAACCAGCCCACCAACTGGTCATCGGCCAGCGCGTCGCCGACCGTGGCGGCAAGATCGGCGGGGCGTTCATACCGGACGGCCGCGGTGTCGAGCACATCGGCGATCTGAGCTTCGGTCCAACCTCGGCCCAGTGCGGCCGACGGCATCGGCGTGATCGGATCGTGAGCCTCGGCAGCCAAAGCGAGTGCGGCGCCCAGCGCGGTACCCGCATCGCCTGCGGCGGGCTGGATCCACACGTCGTCGAACCCGCTGTGCTGGTGGATCTTCGAGTTGGCGACGCAATTGAGCGCCACTCCCCCGGCCAGGCACAGGTGCCGGTGCTCGGTGTGGTCGCGCAGCCATGCCACCAGCTCGAGCAGCACCTCTTCGACGACCCGCTGCACGCTGCAGGCCAGATCTACCCTGTCCTGCCAACTGGTGCCGAAAGACTGCCAGTCCACCGGTTCCGTGCGGAATCCGTCATCTCCACAGCTGTATACGAGTTCTCGGAACCGGTCGGCGAAACGTGGTTCACCGTACGACGACATCGCCATGACCTTGTACTCGTCGCTGGAGCGTTTGAACCCCAGATGTTCGGTGAGCTCCTCGTAGAGCAGGCCGAGTGAGTGTGGAAGCTGTTGAGTCGCCAGCACATCCAGCTTGTTGTCGGTGTATGCGCCGGCCAGCATCGACGTGGTCTCACCGCGTCCGTCGACCACGAGGACAGCGCAGTCCGGGTGCGGCGAGGCCAACGCGGTGGATGCGGCGTGGGCGACATGGTGCCGGACGTAGCGGACGATGCCCGGATCGAGTCCCGGGAAGGCCGATTGCAGAAACTTCGGTGCGCGTTCGGCGTACAGGGTCCGCAGGCTCTCCCACTGTCCGTCATGTCCGATCAGATCAGCCGCACTGCCGCGGAGCAACCCGGGATCGTAGGAGTAACCGACCGCGTCCAGGTCAGCGGGTTCCAGACCCGCTTGTTCCAGGCACCACCGCGCGGCGGCCACCGGCAGTTCCCAGGTCGAGAACGCGACGGCGTCCTTCCCGTGTTTGCGGCGGCTGAACCGTTCCTCCTCGGCGGCCGCCACGATCCGGCCGTCCACCACAAGTGCGGCGGCCGGATCGTGAAACACCGCGTTGATTCCGAGTACTCGCACCGACTCCTCCTCAGTCGCTTTCTGACATGCCTTGCTGGACAAACCATTCGATGGTCCTCTGCAGCCCGTCGCGGCAATCCACCTGCGGCTTCCAGCCGAGCTGCCGACCCGCCTCGGTGATGTCCGGGCAGCGGCGTTGCGGATCGTCGTCGACTCCGGGCACCCGGCAGATCGGCGATTCGCTGCCTGCCAACTCCCGAATGAGTTCCGCGATGGCCAGCACGGTCAGTTCGTCCGGATTGCCGATGTTGATCGGTCCCTGACAGTCGGCCCGGGCCAACGCCAAGAGCGCGTCGACGGTGTCGTCGACGTAGCACAGCGACCTGGTCTGCCCTCCACTGCCGTGAACCGTGAGCGGCTTGCCCGCAAGCGCCTGCTCGCAGAAGGTCGGCACGATGCGGCCGTCGGCGCGGCGCATCCGTGGACCGTAGGTGTTGAACAGACGAGCCACGCCGATATCGGCGGAACGGGCCCGCGCGTAGGCGAATGTCAGGGCTTCCGCGTATCGCTTCCCCTCGTCGTAGACACTTCTGGGACCGACGGGATTGACGTTGCCCCAATAGTCTTCGCGCTGCGGATGCTGCAGCGGGTCGCCGTACACCTCGCTCGTCGACGCCAGCACGAAACGTGCGCCGCACCGCTCGGCGTAATCGAGTGCGTTGGCAGTGCCGGCGGAGTTCGTCGTCAAGGTCTGTACCGGTAGCCGCTGGTAGTCGATGGGTGACGCGGGCGACGCAAGGTGAAAAACCGTGTCGACACTGGGCAGGGACGGCAGTGGATGAACGATGTCGTGAAGCACGAACCGGTAGCCCGGCCGCTCCGCGAGCCGGGTCGGCGCATCCAGCATGCTGGTCACCCCGTTGTCCACGCACACCACCTCGACGCCAGAGTCCAGCAATCGGTCACACAGATGGCTGCCCACAAACCCTGCGCCGCCCGTCACCAGAACTCGGTTCAGTTCACGCATGAGGGTTTGCCTCTCGCCGTCGCGGGTAGCCGCCTGCGCTATGGAACATGCAGGTAAGGTCTCGTTCGTCATCGCCAGCCGCAATCGCCCGGCCGAACTGGCCACCGTGGTGAGCAGACTCCTCGACACGACACCGTGTCCGATCATCGTCGTGGACAACGGTTCTGAGGCCGGAGCCGTCGATCGCATCCGGCGCGTCGCCGCGCGATCGGCCGACCGGGTCACCGTGCTGGGTCTGCGGTCCAACCTCGGCGCGGTGGGGCGCAACGTCGGCGTCGCGGCGTGCCGCACACCGTACGTCGCGTTCTGCGACGATGATTCGTGGTGGACGCCGGAGTCCCCGGCCGTCGCAGCGGACATGTTCGAACGTCATCCGAGCGTCGCGCTGCTGGCGGCACGCACCGAGGTATGGCCGCAGCGACAAGACGACCCTGTGGTCGAGCAGCTCGCGAACAGTCCGCTCGGGCGCCGGCCCGACCTGCCGGGTCCGTCGATCTTGGGCTTTCTCTCCTGCTCCGCCATCGTCCGCAAGACGGCCTTCGAGGCAGCGGGAGGATTCAGTCCGATTCTGCACTTCCGCGGCGAGGAACAGCTGCTGGCAATGGATTTGGCTGCGCGCGGCTGGGACCTGTGTTACTGCCCGGAGCTCACCGCCATCCACCAGCCGTCGCAGCTGCGCGAGACGAACGCGGCGCAGGACGCTCGCAGCCTGCGCAACGCAGTACTGACCACCTGGCTGCGTCGCCCCATCGGGCCGTGCTTCGGTGGAGCCGCGGCGTTGGCGTGCGCCGCGTCCGGTGACACCGCGCATGCCCGGGCAGCCGCAGAAGCGTTGCTGCGGTTGCCCGCTGTGATCGCATCGCGCCGACGGCTGCCCGCCGCGGTCGAACATGCGGTCACCCTGCTGGACCGTGCGAAATCCGGTCACTGAACAGCACTCTCAGAGGCGTCAGCCGGAATTACCGGCGGTACGTATGCCGCCGGGCCCACGCGGTCGTATACCCGCAAGGTGTCGGCTGCGATCCGGTCCCACGAATACCGCGACCGAGCGCGGTCGCGGCCCGCGGCTCCGAGGCTGCGCCGCAGGAAGTCGTCGCGCAGCAGGCTGTTCAGCGTGTCGGTCAACAGGTCCGGCCGCTTCGGCGGGACCAGTCGACCCGTCACATCGTGCACAACCGTGTCGAGCATGCCGCCAACCGCCGACGCCACGACAGGCACACCGCAGGCCATCGCCTCCAGTGGCACGATGCCGAAGGGCTCGTACCACGGTGTGCACGCGACGATGTCGGCGGACCGCAGGACAGCCGGCATGTTCGCCCGGGCCACCGATCCGCACAGCTTGACCCGATCGTCGACGCCGAGTTCCCGGGCCAACGCCTTCAACCGACGCGCCTCGGGATCGCGCCTGAGCGCCGCTCGGTCCGGTCCCCCCACGATCACCAATTCCGTATCGGGGATGCTGGCCAATGCGCGGATGGCGAGATCAAACCCTTTGCGGGGCACGAACCTGCCGACACTGACGATGCGGTGTGCCGCGCCACGGCGCGACTTCGGACCTTCCGGTGTGAACAGGTCCAGATCGACGCCGCAGGGCACCACCGACGTCCGACTCCGCGAGCGGCCGAGGCGCATGAGCTCGAATACCTCGTCGGTGCACGTCGCGGCCACCCAGGTGGCACAACGCGCCACCATGCTTTCCAGCTTGAGCCGCTCCGGTGGGCTCGTGTCGTCGGCACCCTGATGCCTTCGCTTGACCACACCGAGCGCGTGAAAAGTCTGCACCGCAGGGAGATTCAGGTGGCGTGCAGCGAGTTGGCTGGCCACTCCGGACATCCAGAAGTGCGCGTGGACGACGTCCGGGCGGTGCGCGATCCAATCGCTGTCGAGAAACCGGGCGAACTCCCCCATGTACTGCAGCAGCTCGTCTTTCGGAATGTGTTCGGCGGGGCCCGCCGGAACATGTACAACGTTGTATCCGTCCGGGGTGGTCACGCGCTCCGGCAGGGCCCGGTCGTCGCGCCGGGTGTAGACGACGACTTCGTGGCCACGCCGGCTCAAAGCGGCGGAAAGCGCTGCCACATGGACGTTCTGGCCGCCCGCATCGACGCCCCCGAGTGCGGCCAGTGGGCTGGCATGCTCGGAGACCATTGCAATCTTCATTCGCAACTCCTTCCAGAATTCACCGGCAGCATTCGGCGATCACCCGGTCCCAGTCCTTGAGGAACCGGTCGAGGCCGAAGTGCGCCAGCGCGTACGCACGGGCCGCCTTGCCCGCGATCGCAGCCGCGGATGCGTCAGTCACGAATCCCTGCAGCGCATATGCGAGTGTCTTGACGTCCGCGCTCACCACGCCTGCCTCCGCGAGCACCGTCATCGGCGCCATCGTCGAGCCGACAGCAACGATCGGCATGCCGAGAAACATCGCCTCGACCAGCGACATGCCCAACGACGTCCATCGTGCGGTGTGCAGATACACCCGACGGCGGGCGATCTGATACAGCACCCGCGGATGCGGGACATCGCCCTTACCGCGCACCGCCGCGAATGCGCCTTTGCGGTTGAGTTCCCGAGAACCGATGCCCCACACGTCGATCGGGACCTGACTGCTGAGTTCGGCCAACAAGTCGGCTCCCACGGTGCGCCACCGGCGCAGTGGTTCGTTGATCATGGTCGCCGCAGCCGCCACGTCACCGGTGTAGAGATTGCCGGGGTCGGCGATGCCGTGGGTGATCACCTTGGTCGGAGCAATGCCGTTGTCCCACATCAGCCTGTTGAACTCCGTGACGTGGACCAGCGGGATATCCATGCGGTCGGCCAGCACATGGTTACTGTCGACCGCATCCGGCCGTGGGGCGTTGTGCTCGACGTAGACGGCCGGAATGTCGATACCGGGACGCCTGCCCAGCAACTCTGCAGCCAACTCGATCTCTCGCGGTCGCTGCAGCACGATCAGGTCGATGTCCTGCTCGCGGAGTTTGTCTGTCGAAACTTCTTGTGCGCGTGGCCAATCACGGCCAAGTAGACCCTTCCCATCTGCATCGCCCGCCTCGTTGACGGGTATCAGATAGCGATGCCGCCCGGCGACGAACGACTCCATCCATGAGCCGTGCACATGCCACGCGAGCACCGTGCGCGGGAGGTCTGCATCCATGGGGCGGAAGTACCCTGGCAACCCACTCTTAAACACGCGAAGAGTTTTGGCATCGAGCAGCGCTGGGTACTCCCGAGGCCATGCAAACCGAGGACGACGAAGTGCCGGTCGCGGACGCCGTCGAGCAGCAACGCGACGTCAAGCCGCCCCCACCGGGCGATGACGAGGCGATCGAACCGAGTTCCAGCCCGCCCCTGGAAAGTAGTGAAAGCGACTGGCAGGAACAACGCGATGAAGTGGATCTCGATCCCGAACTCGATGACATCGACCGCGAACACTGACGACGGGCGGACACGTTGATGTCCCCCCAAACACTGCTCGGTTGAGCCGGTTTCGCGCAGCAGGCCCGCGCGTCAGCGGTGTGCGGGTCCCTCGTCGCCCTCGCGATGGGCGTGCCACTCGGCTTCCCTACGGCGCACGCGCCGGTGCTCCACGCCGAACCACACCGCACACGCCACGAACAAGACGGCGGCCAGCACTGCCAACCATGTGCCGACGTCACTGTGTGAGGTGGCGAATGCCGCAAGACACGCGACGAGAGACACGACGGCAACAAAGAGAAGACCGATTGCCGGCATGTTCTTGGTGTCTTTCATCGTCTCGCCGGCATGCGGTCGCGTGGTACGGGCGTGATCGACTGGGTCCTTGGCGGTGTCCCCCATCACTGCTCCTCTCGGGTCGGTCGTTGGCATAGAGCTACCCGCCTCGCGTCGTTCCGAAACGGTCGACGAGTCAGCCGGCGTCAGCCTGTTCCATCGCGACCCGATGGTCCCGTCCCCACATGGGATTCGGTGCGCATCCGTTCGACCATGTGCGGGTAGTGCAGTTCGAATGCGGGTCGCTCCGAACGGATCCGGGGCAGCTCGGTGAAGTTGTGCCGCGGCGGCGGGCAGCTCGTCGCCCACTCCAGTGAGTTGCCGTAACCCCACGGATCGTCGACTGTGACCGGTTCGCCGTACCGCCAACTCTTGAACACGTTCCAGACGAACGGCAGCATCGAGACGCCCAAGATGAACGCGCCGACGGTCGAGACGACGTTGAGCGTGGTGAACCCGTCGGACGGCAGATAGTCGGCGTAACGCCGGGGCATACCCTGGTTGCCGAGCCAGTGCTGCACCAGGAACGTGGTGTGAAACCCGATGAAGGTCAACCAGAAATGCAGTTTGCCCAAACGTTCGTCGAGCAGCCGGCCCGTCATCTTGGGGAACCAGAAGTACACGCCGGCAAACGTCGCGAACACGATGGTGCCGAACAGCACATAGTGGAAGTGCGCGACCACGAAATAGCTGTCGGTGACGTGGAAATCCAGTGGCGGGCTGGCCAGCATGACCCCGGTCAGACCGCCGAGCAGGAACGTGACGAGGAAGCCGACCGAGAACAGCATCGGCGACTCGAAGGTCAACTGCCCCTTCCACATGGTGCCGATCCAGTTGAAGAACTTGATGCCGGTCGGGACCGCGATGAGATAGGTCATGAACGAAAAGAACGGCAGGAGAACGGCTCCTGTGGCAAACATGTGCCCATACCGCGACCGAAAGCGCCGCGATCGAGACGGTGGCGTACACCAGCGTGGTGTAGCCGAAAACCGGCTTACGGCTGAACACCGGGATGATCTCGGTGACGATACCGAAGAACGGCAATGCGACGATGTACACCTCGGGGTGGCCGAAGAACCAGAACAAGTGCTGCCACAGGATCGGTCCACCGTTTGCCGGGTCATAGATGTGGGCGCCGAGATGGCGGTCGGCCGCCAACCCGAACAAGGCCGCGGTGAGGATCGGGAAGGCCAACAGCACCAGGATCGACGTCACAAAGACGTTCCAGGTGAAGATCGGCATCCGGAACATCGTCATGCCGGGGGCCCGCATACACACCACGGTGGTGATCATGTTGACCCCACCCAGGATGGTGCCGAGACCACCAACCGCCAGCCCGAGAATCCACAGATCACCACCCGGCCCCGGCGAGTGGATCGCGTCGGTCAGCGGTGAATACGCCGTCCAGCCGAAGTCCGCGGCGCCACCCGGGCAGATGAATCCCGCCAGGGCGATCAGCGCGCCGAACACGAACAACCAGAACGACAATGCGTTCAGGCGCGGGAACGCCACGTCCGGCGCGCCGATCTGCAACGGGAGTACCAGGTTGGCGAAGCCGAACACGATCGGGGTCGCATAGAACAGCAGCATCACCGTGCCGTGCATGGTGAACAGCTGGTTGTACTGCTCGTTGGACAGGAACTGCAGACCTGGCTCGGCCAGCTCCGCCCGCATCAGCAGTGCCATGAGCCCGCCGATGAAGAAGAAGGCGAAGCACGCGACGCAGTACATGATGCCGATCAGCTTGTGATCGGTCGTGGTGATCAGCTTGTAGACCAGGTTGCCCCGTGGCCCGAGGCGCGCCGGGAATGGGCGGTGCGGCGCGAGTTTCGGTGGGGCGAGCGCATCAGCCGTCATCGCGAACTCCGTTCGTTCACGATGCGGTTTCCCAGGATGTCGCGCATCCAAACGCCGCGTCCCCGCGGTTTGTGCGTCTCTACCACAGGGTAGCGCTAAGGGCACACAGGAGGTGGTGCGGTGAGCGTGATGGTGGTCGGCCAGATCGGCCGCGACATGGTGCTGCAGACACCGGACCTGTCGGGAACCGGCGGCAGTCACCCGGTCCGCGAGCGCAGGGAGATGCTGGGCGGAAAGGGCGCCAATCAGGCGGTCGGGCTGGCTCAGCTCGGCGTTCCGGTGGGTCTGATCGGTGTGGTCGGTGCCGACGAACCGGGCGCCACCGCGCTCCAGCAGGCGTCGTCCGACGGTATCGACACTGCTCACGTGGTTCGGCGCGGCACTACCGCGCTCTTGGTGAGCGTTGTGGACGACTCAGCCAATCGACTTCTGCTCGAACATGTTCCGCAGCACGCGCTGCTCACCCCGGACGACATCGACCGCGGGCGAGCGGCGCTACTGGCCGCCGACACCGTCTCCGTGCAGCTGCAGCAACCGATCGAGTCGACCCTGCGCGCCGCGAGGCAGGGCCGACAAGCGGGTGCCCTCGTTCTCGCCGACGGCGCTGTCGACCCGGACCACTCCGACGAACTGTTCGAGCTCGTCCACGTGTTTCGCGCGGACGCGGACGAAGCCGAACTGCTCGCCGGCGAGCCTGTGAGCACTGCCGCCGCGGCCACGGCTCTGGCGAGCCGGATCTTGCGCAAAGGCCCGGTGCTCGTCGCGCTCGCGATACCCGGTGTCGGCGACCTGTTGGTATGGCGTGACGGCAGCCGGTTGTTTCCGCTCTCATCCGCCCCGGTGGTCGACCGCACCGGCGCGGGCGACGCGTTCATGGCAGGGCTGATCGCGGCGTTGCGCCGAGACGCGGATCCCGTGCAGGCCGGCCACCTGGCCACCGCCGCCGCGAGTGCCACAGTCGGGCACCTGGGCGGCAGGCCTCAGCTGGACGGGCTGCGCCACGCCTGAGGCTGACGAGGGCCTGCGTCAGTCGCCCAAAGCGTTCTCGCTGCCCAATGCCTTCATCACGGCGTTGGGTCCATCGAACTGCTGCTCGGACAGCCCACCCAGGCTCTCCACAAGTTCATCGTCCGCACCATTCTGACGAGCGTGAGCCGCAAGGTCTTTCGGTGTTCCGGGGTAGTCGAATCCACCGAGGTAGCGCTGTACTTCTGTTACTTGAAATCCCATGAGCACGCGATACCCGGGCTGTTGGGCGTCAAACCTGTCGATCGTGGTTCCGGGACGACAGACAGGTTTGACGGCGTCTGGTACCTCAGTGATACCCCGTCGCGGGCTCGGCAATCCCATCGACGTTTTGACGCGACCCCGGCTGGGAATACACCCCGGCAACATGACAACACTGCCCCTTTGCGCACAGCCCAAGTTGCCCGACGCTCGCGGACCTGTTTCGGCTGCGGTCATCGAATTGCTCGCTGAATGCGCACCGCATACCCACCTCGAACCAGTCGAAGCACGGCTGCACGACTCCGACCCGTTGGGGCTCGACCTCCAGCTGGCGCTCTACGTGTGCTACGAACTGCACTACCGAGATTTCGCCGGTGTCGACCCCGCTTGGGAGTGGAACGCAGGTCTGCTGCACCTCCGTTCGCGTATGGAACACGCCTTCCTCGGGGCGATTCGCCGCGAGGTCGGGGCGATCGACGCGGACGCCACGCCGGCAACCGAGATGGACCGCCTGTCGACCGAGCCGGCGGACGGTACCGGCCCCAGCTACTATCTGCGTGACCACGGAACCTGGCAGCAGATGCGCGAATACTTCGTGCACCGATCGGTGTACCACCTCAAGGAGGGCGATCCGCACGCCTGGTTGATCCCACGGTTGGGCGGGCAGGCGAAGGCGTCGTTCGTGGCCGTCGAATTCGACGAGTTCGGAGCCGGTTCGGGAAGTCAAGTGCACCAACAGTTGTTCGCCGATCTGATGACCGCCGCAGAACTGGACAGCAACTATCTTGCCTACCTGGGAGCAGTGCCGGCCGAGGCCTTGATCGCGGTGAACCTCATGTCGCTGTTCGGCCTGCACCGGCGGTTACGGGGTGCGGCGGTCGGGCATTTCGCGGCGACCGAGATCACGTCGTCTCCAGGGTCCCAGCGGATGGTGTCCGCATTGAAGCGGATGAAGGCACCCGAGGCATGCACCAAGTTCTACCGCGAGCATGTGGAAGCCGACGCTGTCCATGAACAGGTGGTCCGCACCGACGTCATCAACAGCCTGCTGTCCAGCGAACCGGCGCTGGCCGATGACGTGGTGTTCGGGATCCGCGCCTGGGAAGTCGTCGAGGACCGGCTCGCCTACTGGATGATGAAATGCTGGACGTGCGGGCGTAGTTCGCTACTTCGCCCGCTCGACTGACTGCCTCGTCTTGCGGTGGCTGGTGTCACACAGCGGATAGTTCTTCGACCGTCGGCACGCGCAGATCGCGACCATGAAGCGAGACGATTCGACGGTGCGGCCGTCGGCCGTCTCGATCTTGACCGGCCCCTCGACCAAGATCGGACCGCCCGGCACCACCCGCACCGTCCGGAACTCGCTCATCGCTTGTCCGCTCTGATGACTGCCAGCAGTTCGTGGCGGCGCCCCTCGGTGAGCTGACCGGATGCCTCCAACGCCGCGGCATGCGCCGTCAGCACCGGTCCGAACGGAATAGACTGCACCGCAACTATTTTCGTCTCCAGGCCGGCTTCGCGCAGCAGCGTCACCGACTTGCCGATGTCCGAGAACTCGGATTGGACCAGCAGCAGCGACCCGCCATCGCTCAGCATCTGCGGGACGGTCGCACACAATGGATCCAGGACGAGGCGTCCGTCCTCACCCCCATCCCACGCGGTCATCGGCCCGGCCCATGGCGGAATCGAACCCGTGTCGGCCTCCGCGCCGGAGGGAACGTAAGGCGGATTGCACACCACGAGATCGAACGGTTCGCACTCCAGGGCCTGAGTCCAAGAGCCCAGGCGGACATGGACATCCACGCCGGCAGCCAACGCGTTGCCGCGAGCGCAGCGCACGGCGTTCGGACAGATGTCGAATGCTGTGACAGACCGCGCGCCAAGCCGGGCTGCCGCCACCGCCACCACACCGCTGCCCGTACCGAGATCGACGACGCTGCGCTCCTGCAGCGAAGTGAAGCCGGTGAGCACGTCGATCAGCAACTGGGAATCCTCCTGCGGTGGGTAGACACCGTCCAGGGCAAAAGCCGTCATCTCATTCCTTTCGCGTGGCCCTCTCTCCGGTACCCGCGCACCACCCGGAACAAACACCGATGTCCCAGATAGACGGGTTGATAACCACTTTGATCACCCGAACCACGCACGTTTGATCGCGGGAGGCACCGGGAATACGGGCCGTGCACGCAACGGCGCGTGCAGTGACCAATCCACTCCCGTAGCGGAAAGGTAAGTATGACCGAGAAGAAGAATTCAGGTCCCGAGGAAGCAGTCAAGGGTGTCGTCGAAGACGCCAAAGGCAAGGCAAAGGAAGCGATCGGCACGGTAACCGGGCGTGAAGACATGGTCCGTGAGGGCAAGGCCCAGCAGGACAAGGCCGATGCACAGCAGGATGCCGCCAAGAAGGAGGCACAGGCCGACTCTGCACGCGCAGGCGCCAAGGCAGCCGAAGAGCGCGAGCAGGCCCATCAGCGGCCCTAGCGATGCGACGATGGCCCAGCCGATACGGCTGGGCCATCGCCATTGGGACAAGCCACTTTTCGCGCGATGTGCAGGGCGTGGGAGTTACGACACCCTGGCCAGCATGGACAGCGCCAGGGTGAACGCCAGCAGCGTGAGCGCCATCAATGCCAAGGCGGCGCACTGCCAATTGCGCCAATTCTCGCCGCGCCGCGACGCCTGGTAAGCCCGGGCGAACGCACGGACACCCGCTACCAACAGCACGGCGGGTGCGGCCAGCGCAAACAGGGAACGTTCAGGTGCGCCGCATGCCAGTCCGCCGGCTGTCGCACCGGCACAGGTACTCATCCATGCGGCCGCGGCGATCAGCAACGCCGCCCCGGCGCCTGCGGCCGCGAACCCGAACCGCACGGCGGCGTGCGCATCGGCGTCGCGATGGAGAACGCGCGGCCCGACATGGGCCGAATTGTTGAGCATCTCAGCCGCCGATCACGCTCTGCCGGTCGACCATCGTCGGATGCCCGGCCTGCCGCGCGCAGTGCGCGCAGCAGTACATGATGCCCGACGCCTCCACGCCGTGACCCAAGATCCGGCAACCGCACGCCGCACACTCCGGCGCTACTCGCACGGCCGCGCATTCAAGACTGTCGAACGTCTCGGTGAGGCCATTCCAGCTCACGGTGAACGCCTTGTCGTAGTCGTTGCCGCAGGTGGCGCAAATCGCCATATCGCCTCCCGGATGTCCGCGCGCATGTCGCCGAAGCGACTTCCCCGTAACGCGCCGGGCTAAACCTCTCGATTCACCCGCAGGTGCGCGGTGAGCAGCAACCGGTCGAAGACGATGCGGTTGGGGAACGTCTCGCTGTAGTCCAAATGGAGAAAATCGTGCGCGATCTGTTCGGCCAACACGCGCAGCTTGGTGTTGGTCTCCTGTGATCGCCATTTCAGCAGCTCGAAGGCGGCATCGGCGTCGATCCGGTACAACACCATCAACATGCCCTTGGCCTGTTCGATGGCGCCGCGGGCTTCGGCAAGCTCGGCCACCGTGGCCGTGACCAGCCGTTCCTGCGCCGCCGCGAACGACTTGGTGACGTCGACGTAGAAGCCGTGGGTGCCGACGACGGAGCCGTCGTCGTCGAACATTTGATCTCCCACCACCACGACGTAGTGGACATTGCCGTCGGTATCGAGGATCCGGTGTCTCGTGCTGAACGCGCCACCGGTCCGGCGGATCTGGTCGAGCGTCGCAGCAACCTGCCCGTAGTCCTCGGGATGCTTGTGCGACAGCACGAGCTCGGTCGTGGGCTGTGCCGTACCAGGTGAGTATCCGTGCATCCGCTCGACCTGCGGAGACCACTCCCAGCGTTCGTCGGCGAAATAGAAGCGGAACCAGCCGACACGCTGCGGTTCGCCGCCCGCCAGCGCGTGCTCGAGGGGCGACTCGACGCCAACCGGATCCGCATCATCCGTCATATGACGAAATTACCCGTTCACCGGCCGACCTGAACGGCGTCGATCTGTCGGTGTCCGCAGCTAGCGTTCGGTGCGTGAGGCGGCTGAGGTTCAAGCTCTATCTGGCGGCAGGGGTGGCGTGCGCCGCCGCGCTCCACCTGTACGGCCTCGGCCCGGGCGTGAGCGTCGGGGCAGGAGTGGCCCTGCCGCTCGCACTCGCTGTCGCGCCTCGCTTCGTGATCGCCGTCGTGGCAGGTGCGAGCACTCCGGGCAAACGTGAGAACACGACCGGCGAGATGAGCGGACTGGAGTTCGAGGACTACGTGGCCCGTGTCGCCCGATCCTGCGGTGTCCCGGTCATCATGACCCCTCTCAGCGGAGACTGGGGGGTGGATCTCATCGTCGGGCGCCGGCCCAATCGGCTTGCCGTTCAATGCAAACGGCAGTCCCGCCCGGTCGGCGCGGGCGCTGTTCAGGAGGTGGTCGCGGGCGCCCCGATGCAGGACTGCGCCAGGACGATGGTGGTCACCAATCACGAATTCACCCCGGCCGCACGCAAACTGGCCGAGCTGCACGGCTGCGAACTGGTCGGCGGCGCCGACCTTCCCCGACTGAAATCGGTGATCCGCCGGGCCACCGTGCAATAGGGCGGCCGTGACAGCAATCCCGCCAGATCCACAACGGTTGTCGAACCTGCGTCGCGGCTGGTCGGCGCCGACAGAGGCCGCATTCTCGTGCTCATATGCGCGTTCGACGCGCGGCCGCTGGACGACGCGGTAGCAAGACGCCTACCCGAGGCGCCCGGTGATGCTCGCGCTGCCGAGGTAGTCGGTATCGCGCCGAGCCTGGTCGAGGGTCGCCATGGACACTTCGGCGACGATGAGGTCGCAATTGTCGCCGTCCGCGATCGCCAGCCGTCGGCCGTAGGGATCGGCAACCGTACTCAAGCCGGCAAACTGCGGCCCGGCGTGGTTGGCGTAGGCGATGAAGAGTTGGCTCTCCAATGCCCGGGTCGGAACCACCATCGCGGGGACCAGACGGGCGTCGAATGGATTGGCGCCATAACCTTCTGCCGCGCGTAGCGGTACCGCCGTCGGGATGCACAGCAGTTCGGCCCCCGCCACCGCTGCTGCCCGCACGAACTCAGGAAATTCGACATCGAAGCAGATTCCCAGAGCTACGCGGACCCCAAGGAACTCCACGATCTCCGGGGCCGTCGTACCCGGGGTGAACGCCGCTCGCTCCGCCTCGCCGAACAGATGTACCTTTCGGTAGCGGGTGATCTCTGTGCCGTCGACGCCGAACAACGACGCACTGATGTGGCGGTCAGTCCCAGCATGCTCCACGGTGGATGCCACGATGCCGATCCCATACTCATCGGCCATTGCTGCGATCTGTTCCCGGTGTTCGGCGCCGTCTCGGTCACGGACGGCGGGTGGGTTATAGCTCGCGATAAACAACTCCGGTGTCACCAACAGCTGCGCGCCGAGGTCGCGTGCGGCGGCGACCTGCGACGACAGATATGTCAAGTTGTCGACGTCGTGATCGACCGGACTCGTCGCTTGCAACACAGCGACATTGAGTGTGGACCGGCACGATCCAACACCGCCACGTGTCATTGGGCATAGCCCGAAGCGTCGACCGTTGCGCCATCCAGCTCACCGTCGCAGAGGCGGCGCACTACGGCAGTCAACACGTCGGTGCCCGCACAGATGTCCTCGTCGGTGGTGTACTCCTGCTCATTGTGCGAAATGCCGTCGACGCTGGGCACGAACAACATCACAGTGGGCACCTGATCCTTCAGGTTGATGGAGTCATGTCCTGCCACCGTGAGGACCTTATCGTGAGTCAAGCCGAGCGCGTCAGCGCATTCGCCGGCAAGCTCGACGCCGGCTGGATGGTAGGGCAAGAGGCCCCACTTGTGCGATTCGTTTACCTCGATGGTCACGCTGGCCCGCTTCTCGATGTCGGCGATCTCGGACCACAGTCGTTTCCGGGCGTCGTCCAGCACAGCGTTGTCGGCGCTTCGCAGATCCATCAGGAGTTCGACGCGGCTCGGCACCACGACCGGCGAGTTGGGGTATACATCGAGCTGACCCACCGAGGTACGCAGGGCGCCACCTTGATATGAATTCGCGAGCTCACGCAGAAACACCACCAAATGCGAGGCGCCCAGCAGTGCATCGCGCCGATCAGCGATGATGGTGCCTCCGCTGTGGGCCTGTTCTCCATGCACCGTCACTGTGTACTTCGCCGCCGCCCAGCAAGCGTGTACCAGACCTATCGTAATTCCCGACTCCTCCATGGATCGTCCCTGCTGAATGTGAATCTCCGCTGCAGCCACAGCTTTTGGCCCATCGCCCGTTCCGCGCTGACCGATGCGGTCTAGCGCCTCCCGGACGGTGATCCCGTTGGTGTCGCGGGCGTCGAGCGCCGTTTCCAGCGCAAGCTTGCCGGTGTAGACCGAGCTGCCCATCATCGAGGGTACGAAACGGCTACCTTCCTCATTGAACCAGTCCACGACGGCTAGGTTGTATTGTGGTGCGGGAGCGCCACTTTGAACTTCATCGTTGATGCGTTTAGCGGCATGCAGGCCCGCGGCCACGCCGTATGCACCGTCGTACTTGCCGGCAGTCGGTTGACTGTCCAGGTGTGAACCGACGACCACATACGGCGCGCCCGGAGTCCACTCGGCGAGTGCGAACAGATTGCCGATCTTATCGAGTTCGATGCGAAAACCATATTGGCCGGCCAAGGCGCTGAACCAGGCGCGGGATTGCCCATCGGCGGCGGAGGCGGCCTGCCGGTCGACCCCTCCATCCGGTGTCTCACCAATGGTGCAGAGGGTGCGCCAGTCCTTCAGGAAACTGGCCGACTGGGCGGCGCGATCGCTGGAAGTGGTCACAGGAGGCTCCTTCGCCTTGCAGAGGGATGGGCATCGCTCACCAGATGCGAAACGGTCGCGGTACTTTCAGTCGCGTCGAGGCTGTCGAACAGCGCATCGACACGGCCGCGCTCTGCGGCACCGGCCGGATAAAGCAGCGACCCACCCACGTAGACAACCAGATTGACCACCAGGCCAGCGACCCCTGCGGTGAGACCGCCGAGCCACGGAATGGACATCGGGTATGCGATCTCAAAAGCCGCTCCGACGACAATGCCCGTCAGCATCGAGGCACTAGCTGCGGATGCTGTACCCCGGCGCCAGAAAATGCCGAGCAAGATCGTCGGCGCAAGCTGGCATATCGCTGTATACGAGACCAAAGCCACGTTCAGCAGACCTGACGTCATCTTGGCCGTCGCGATTGCCGCGACCGCAGATGCCAGGGTCACGACAGCGACGGCAACCTTTGCGCTACGCGCTCTGTCGTCGCGACGGCCCTGCACGACATCGATGACGTCGTTGACTATTTGCGTTCCGACAGCCTGCAGGTTGGCTCCCGCGTTACCCATCGTCGCTGCGACCACGCAGACACCCGCGATCGACACCAACCCGACGCCTCCAACCACGCTGGCCATGGTGAACCAGACATGGTCTGGGGCATCAGATACTCCGGGGACACTCGATGCAAGCAACGCCATCGTGTACAGGGCCGCGGAGAACAGGAACATGATGGGGGCGGCCTGCAGCGCCGACTTCTGCACCTCTCGCGGGCTCTTGACGCTGAATAGCCGAACGAAGATGTCCGGCCAGCACCATGCGCCGGTCGCGCCCGTGGCAATTATCGAGAACAGATATAGGGGGCCGAGCTCGCTGCCCGGCCCGGGCAAGGTCAGCAATTGCGGTGCAACAGAATCGAATCCGTGGTCGTTCTGGAAAAGCCACATGAGCATCCCGAGAATCGCCAGGAACCCTACGCCATATGCGACGAGGCCCTGAACCATATCGCTGACGACTAACCCGTACGTCCCGAACCGGACGGTCCAGACCTGCCGCAGCGCAATGAATGCCACACCAATGAATAGGGCGACGTAGGCGTCGACCCGTCCGAACGACAGCTTGGAGAAGACCAGCGACAGCGACTGCATGCCGAGAACAATCCACGGGATCGATGCTGCGGTGCCGATGCACGCTGCGATGATCCGCACGGCGCCGGAGTTGTACCGGAGGCCCAGCAGATCCGCCTGCGTGCGAAGGTCGTGCACCTCGCCCCAGCGATTCACCGGCTTGCCGAGAAAGAACATCAACACGACTGCGAGCAGGCCGTAGGAGATGGCGTACAGACCGACCACACCGCTGCCCGCGCATGCTCCGGCGAATGCGGTGAACACCGAACCGGCCAACCAAGTGTTGAGAAACGACATGGTGCCAAACCATGCACTGAACGATCGACCGCCGGTCGCATAGTCACTCAAGGTGGTGCCGTCATGACGACTCTTCTCCATGGCGATCACAACCACGGCAAAAAATGCCGCGACTGCTCCGTACCCGACGAGCATGCTCACGAGTCGGCCTCGCCACCAGCGGACAGCACCAGCCGGTACATCACGAACAGCGACGCAACAACCACGAGGTTGGCGACCAAGAAGTATCCCACTGCGGTAACGGCTTTCCCATTGCCGAAGTACCAGTGCAACGGCGGCGCAAGTAGCACTAGGAAGTCAAAGACGAGTATCGCCGTTTGCCACCATCGCGACCTCGTTCTCGACGAATTGCGCACGTTCACAGTCGTTCTCCTTCGAACTAACATCAGGAAGCAAATTGTCGGACCGTGTTCGCGGCGAAACAATAGGCATCAGCACACGGAATCTGTCGCGCGATGTGCAAACGCCCATCCGGGCGCGGTATGTTCGCCGCTGTAGGCTACCGTTGGGGCAAATTCAGGTGATTTCGCACAAGCCTCAACCTGCCTTCCAATGGCGACTTACGGTATCCCTGTGAGCGGAGCCGAGACCGACGTCGGGGCATGGGATGACATCGTGGAACGGCTTGCCGCCGACCGGTCCGCACTCGTGGACGATTTCATCGAAAAGCTATCCGGTTCCGGCTTTTACTCGGGTTATCACGTGTCAGAGGATGACCTGCGCCGAACCGCCGGCGATACGATGGACTTACTCATCCGCCAGCTCGCAGGCCTTCCGTTGCCATCAGACCTGTCCGATCTTCCCGTTCGAGTCGGAGTGCGCCGGGCCCGCCAGGGCGTTGCCCGCGAGCATTTGCTCGAAGCCGTGCGGCTTGACTTCCGCGTGCTGTGGGCGGGCATGCTCCGTGCTGGCCAACAATCGCCAGAGGTCCTTGTCCTGCATATCGACGAACTTTTCGCCGCAGTTGAGTGGTACGCCAGCGACATCCAAGCCGCCTTTCTTGCAGAGGAGACCGCTCTTGCGCAGGACTCACGCGCCGAGGCGTGGCGGGCGTTTTCACGGTTGCTGAACGCAGGACCTGAGGTGGACAGGGTCGGGCGAGAGGTGGCGGCAGTGCTGGGAGTCCGCTTCAACAGTGTGTTCGAAGTTGCCGCCCTGGTCTCCGCCGATGCGGCTGCTGCCCGCCGGCTCACACAGTGCGCCGAACAGCGTGGGCGCACTGTCAGTTGGGATTACGACGACGTGACCGTATTCGTGCGCGAGCAAGCAGTCGGGTCAAACTGGCTCGACCAACTGACGGGAGTCCGCGGTGGGTATGTCGGCGATATCCACACGCTCGCCGCGGTGCCCGCAGCAATCGAATTGGCCCGCACCATTACCCGGTTCGCTGGAGACGAACGTAGCCGGCTAGCCGTGGAATCGGAGGTGTGGCCGGGCATCGCCGAATATCAGCTCCGAGATGCGCTCCCAAGCCTGCAGGCGCTCCGCCGCTCCAATCGTCAGTTGGTTGGCGACCTCGATACCGTATTTGAGTACATTCGGACGGGTTCAATTAAGCAGACCGGTGAGCGCCTGTTTTGCCACAGAAATACGATCATCAATCGTCTCAATGCATTTCGTGATCACACGGGCTTGGATCTCACGGTGCCCGCCGAGGCTGCACGCGCACTGCTCGTGTTCGGGCCCGAGTACGCGAGTTACGTACGGGCTCAGGTTTCACATTGACGCCCGGAGCGACTGGCCGGCAACCATGACCTATCCGTCGTAGCTGGCATAGCGGATCTCAGCCGTTTGGGCCCACCTCGTTCTATCAGGGTTGGGGAGTCCTCGGATTCAGCTGATCGCGCAGAGCACCCGGTATTTGGGATGCCAGCCAGCCTTGTGCAGCCAGTCACTGTCCCGGTAAACGATACCGTCGACCTCGAGCGATTACTTGAAAGAATCTGCTCCGGCTAACCCGTGGTCCCGATCGACGCAGCCGCTAACGGATCGCCGCGTGCACCGCGTCCACAGCAGCGTCGATTTCGCTGAGTGACACTGTCAATGCGGGCCGGAACCGCACACTGTGGCTACCACTCGGCAGCATGATGATGTGCCGATCCCACAGTCGAGCGATCAGCGCATCCCGATCGGCGGGTGTCGGGAGGCTGAACGCACACATCAGCCCGCGCCCGCGGGGATCGAGCACGATCTCCGGGAAATCATGTGCCAGCTCATGCAACCGGCCGAGCAGATACCGGCCTGTCGACGCGGCGTGGTCCAGCAGGCCGTCGGTCTCGATGACCTCAAGGATGCGCCGCGAGCGGACCATGTCCGCCAGGTTGCCGCCCCACGTGGAGTTGATCCGCGAACTGACGGCGAACACGTTGTCGGCCACCTCGTCGACACGTGTCTTGGCTCGCTCCTCGCGTGCGCCGTCCTCAATTCGCTCCTCGCGTGCGCGGCCGCCCGCCATGACCCCACACACCTGCGTCTTCTTACCGAACGCCACGACGTCGGGCGTCACTCCCAATTGCTGGTAAGCCCAAGCGGTTCCGGTGATGCCGCACCCCGTCTGCACCTCGTCGAATATCAGCAGGGCGTCGAACTCGTCGCACAGATCTCGCATCGCGGCGAAGAATTGCGGCCGGAAATGCCGGTCGCCGCCCTCCCCTTGGATCGGCTCGGCCAGGAAGCACGCGATGTCGTGTGGAGCCGTCTCGAACGCCGCCCTGGCCTGACGCAACGATTCGGCTTCCACCTCGTCCATGTCTGCGCCCGGCCCGAGGTAGGGCGCGTCGATGCGCGGCCAGTCGAACTTCGGGAAGCGGGCCACCTTGTTGGGATCGGTGTTGGTCAGCGACAACGTGTAACCACTGCGCCCGTGAAAAGCTCCGCGCAGGTGTAACACCTTGCCGCCCAATGCCGGATCGATACCGCGCGCCTCGTTGTGCCTGCTCTTCCAGTCGAACGCGACCTTGAGTGCGTTTTCGACGGCCAGTGCGCCGCCGTCGACGAAGAACAGGTGTGGTAAGGCAGGGTCGCCGAGAACTCGGCGGAACGTGTCGACGAAGCGTGCCATCGGGACGCTGTAGATGTCGGAGTTGCTCGGCTTGTTCAACGCTGCCTGCAACAACTCGGCGTGGAACGTCGCGTCGTCGGCCAGGGCCGGATGGTTCATCCCCAGCGCCGACGACGCGAAGAACGTGAACATGTCGAGGTAGCGCTCACCGGTGGTGGCGTCCACCAGATACGAACCGACCGACCGGTCGAGGTCCAGCACGAAGTCGTAGCCGTCGGTCAGGATGCTGCGAGCGAGCACTTCGCGCACACGGCCGGGCGTGATAGATGTCAGCACAGCAGTCATGGCGCCCACTTTAGCGCGATTTTTACGCCTGGGCGGGTTGACAGCAGGAATAGTTACGGAATGTAGTTTCTTCCGGTGTAAAATGTCTGCAGGATTACGGTACTCCGGGTGCGTACATTGGCCGCTGTCCTGATCCGCTGCAACAGGTCCTCCAGCGCCCGCGCTGATGCGACCCGCACCTGCAGGATGTAGCTCTCCTCACCAGCGACCGAGTGGCACGATTCGATTTCGGGGATGCTCTCCAAGCGGGCGGGCGCATCATCGGGTTGAGAGGGATCGAGAGGAGTGATGGCCACGAACGCCGACAGCATGTTGCCCAGCGCCTCGTGGTTCAGCCGCACCGAATACCCGGTCACCACACCGCGGGCCTCCAGCCGCCGCACCCGTGCCTGCACCGCCGACACCGACAGCCCGGCGACCGAGGCCAGATGCGCCAGCGTGGCCCGGCCGTCGGCCACGAGCTCACGAACCAGGATCCGGTCGATCCCATCCAGAGGTTGTTCGTCCGGTTCACCCATGGCCCGAACTGTAACCCCTTGACCCCGATCCGATTCCGGGCACATCAGAAAGGCGCACGATGACCACGACCGAACGCACGCAGTTGCCCACCGCCGACGACCTGCGCCGACAGGTGCGTGAGGCCTTCGAGTCCATTGGCGCAACGGTCACGTTGGGCCCTCCCGGAGCCCATCCGGCCGGCGTGCCCGCCAGCACGCCGATCACCGGGGATGTGCTGTTCACCGTCGCCGAGCACACGCCCGAACAACTCGACGCGGCCATAGCTGAAGCTGCCCAGGCCTTTTCGACGTGGCGAACCACACCGGCACCGGTACGTGGCGCGCTCGTGGCTCGGCTCGGTGAACTGCTCGTCGAACACAAGGCCGCGCTGGCGGCGCTGGTCACCATAGAAGCAGGCAAGATCGTCTCAGAGGCCCTCGGCGAGGTGCAAGAGATGATCGACATCTGCCAGTTCGCCGTGGGACTGTCCCGGCAGCTCTACGGGCGCACCATTGCCTCCGAGCGGCCGGGACACCGACTCATGGAGACCTGGCACCCACTCGGCGTCGTCGGCGTCATCACCGCGTTCAACTTCCCCGTCGCGGTGTGGGCATGGAACACCGCGGTCGCGCTGGTGTGTGGCGACACCGTGGTGTGGAAGCCTTCGGAGCTGACCCCACTGACCGCCATCGCCTGCCAGGCGCTGATCGAACGGGCCGCCTCAGATGTGGGCGTCACCGGGTCCGTATGCCGGCTGGTGATCGGCGGCCGAGAGCTGGGCGAGCGTCTCGTCGACGACCCGCGGGTGGCGCTGCTCAGCGCAACCGGCTCGGTGCGGATGGGTCGTGAGGTCGGCCCGCGGGTGGCGGCCCGGTTCGGCAAGGTGCTACTGGAGCTGGGTGGCAACAACGCGGCGGTGGTCACGCCGTCGGCCGATCTCGACCTGGCGGTACGTGCCATCGTCTTCTCGGCCGCTGGCACGGCAGGGCAACGCTGCACCACACTGCGCCGGCTGATCGCGCACAGAAGCGTCGCCGACGAATTGGTGTCGCGGATCGTCGCGGCCTACCGGAGCCTGCCGATCGGCGCGCCGGGAGCCGACGGCACGCTCGTGGGCCCGCTCATCCACGCACGCGCCTACCGCGACATGGTCGGCGCGCTGGACCAGGCCCGCGCCGACGGCGGTGAGGTGTTCGGTGGCAAGCGTCACGACATGGGGGATTCCTCCGGACGCGAGGAGGGCGCGTTCTATGTGGCGCCCGCAGTGGTACGCATGCCGGCCCAGACCGCCGTGGTGCACAACGAAACGTTCGCGCCGATTCTCTACGTGCTGACCTACGACACACTCGACGAGGCGATCGCCTTGAACAACGAGGTGCCGCAAGGCCTTTCATCGGCCATCTTCACCACCGACGTGCGTGAGGCCGAGCGGTTCCTGGCTGCCGACGGATCGGACTGCGGTATCGCCAACGTGAACATCGGTACGTCCGGCGCCGAGATCGGCGGCGCATTCGGCGGCGAGAAGCAGACGGGCGGCGGCCGGGAATCCGGATCGGACGCCTGGAAGGCCTATATGCGCCGCGCTACCAACACCGTCAACTATTCGTCAGAGCTTCCCCTGGCCCAGGGCGTGCATTTCGGCTAGCGCCAGGTCAACCTTCGGGTTCACACTCCACGTCGACGTAGACGGTCGTGAACCGCTGCGCGGTGGCCTGGGTGCCGGACGGCACCCCGTGCACCCCGGTCACCGTGCACTGCGACAGCGGCACCCCGTTGGCGCCGTTGACCTGAACGGAGTAGCCGGCTTCGGTCAAGTCCCGCACCACATCCGGGGCCTTCATGCCACCGGTCGGTGCGGCCACGGCCACCCCGGCCAAACCCACCGCGCCGAACGCGGCCACCGCCAGGGTGCATATCGATCTGTTCATCTCCGGACCTCCTGCATCCGTGCCTCACCAATCGATATGCGCGACGGTTACACCGTCCTCACGCCGGCTGGGCCGGAGGTGCGGGCGCCAACACCTCGATGACACCGTCATGCTCCCGAACATCGAAGTGCGGCAGCGGTTTCGGTGCAATCGGCAACTGGTGCGTGAGCACCTGCCCGGCGGGTGAGAACGACGTGACGTGACACGGGCACCGCAGGCTGTCGGCAGAGTCGTCGAACCACAACTTGCATCCCTGATGCGTGCACACCCCTGACACCGCCTCCACGCGGCCCCCGGCGGCCCGGCGCACGAATCCCGACACGGTCCCCAGATCGAACGGCAGAACCGACCCCTCGTTCAGCTCTGCGCTTTTCGCCACCGGCAGCCATGCGCCGTCGTTGGGAACGAGTTCGGAACTCTCGGCCTCGTGTGGCTCGGCCGGGGTACTCCTACCGGTCACCACGTGGTCGATGGACACGGCGGCCACGGCAGCGGTGGCCGCCGCGGCGGTACCGACGATGACCTGGCGACGCGTGGCCGACGGGCCCCGCCCGGCCTGGGCCGGTTCATCCGCCTGCTCACGGGAAAGCTGTTGGGCGATACGGTTCTTGAGGTCGTCCACGAACTCGGGCCGAGGCTCGTCGGCGCCGGGCCGGGCGGCCCGCAACTCGATCGCGGTACGGATCTGGGCAGCTTCGAAGTCGTCGGCGGGGAAAGATTCCGGTCGGCGGCCCGCGAGTAGATCGTCGACGTATTTGCGTACCCCGCGCCTGGTCACGGTGTCCCTCCCTCGTTGATCTGAGCTGCCAGCCGCAGCGCCCGGTGTTGCAGGACCTTTGCGTTGGCGACGCTGACCCCCATGTCGTTCGCCGACTCCCGGACCGAACGTCCCTGCAGGAAGCGCAATTCCAGCACCCGCCGGTATTGCGGCGGCAGTTGGGCCAGCACGCTGGCCACGCGTTGCGGCGCTGTGCTGACCGTCTCGTCGTCCGGGGACGCTTCCACGGCGGCGATGTCGTCGATGGCGGTGATCTCCCGCCCCATGGTGGCCCGCCAATGCGCTGCCAGGACCGTTCTGGCGGTCGCGCGCAGATATGACCGGGCCTCGGCAACGCTCGCCGACAACCGCAGCGGCCGCAACGCCGCCAGAAACACCTCTGAGGTGAGGTCCTCGGCATCGGCCCGGCTGCCCAGCCGGGCGTACAGCATCCGGTACACCCACGTCACGTTGTCGTCATACACCGCTTCCCAGCTCGGATAACAGGCCTCCGGCACCAACCGCAGCTCGGGCCGGTCACGTTGGGCCGACATCGAGCTTCTCCGGGTGCCCCTGCAACGTCTTCTGCGCCGTCACCGGCCTCCTGCCTTTCGTCGTGCGGTAGCTCCGCACACCTAGGTAGGACGGCGGGTTACACACGACCGCGCACCACATCCCTCAAGCATCCACCCGGCTCGGTGTCTGCGAGCGGAAAACAACCGCGGCTCCCCACGTGTAACCCGGCGCGCTATCTCGTGGTGACCGTTCTGCACCGCTTTCCAACCGGAGGTTCCGTCATGTTCCGACGATCCCGAACAAGCGCCGTCGTCGCCGCCGCGGTGATGACGGCGACCACCGCACTGGCGGCGTGCTCGAATACGCCGTCGGCGCCCCAGCCGTCAGCGCCGCCGACGGTCAACTTCGGGCCCAATGGCGGCACCTCGGTCGGTATGGCCCCGATGCAGGGCATGGCGCCGATGAATCCGCAGGCACCCGCGGCCACCGCAGGGACAACGGCCGACACACCGTCGGCACCGGTGTCGGGTACGGCGGTCAGCATCAACAACTTCGCATTCGTACCCGCCACCCTGACGGTGCACCGCGGCGACAGCGTCACGTGGACCAACCACGACGAGGAACCGCACACGATCGCCGCCAATGACGGCTCGTTCCACTCCCCCGGCATGGACGCCAATGCCACCTACACGTACACCTTCACGAACGCAGGCAACTATGACTACATCTGCAGCATCCATCCGTTCATGCACGGCTCGGTGGTGGTGACGCCATGACCAGCCAGCAGGACACAAACGCCGACCCACAGGGCATGACCCGTCGGCAACTGATCCGGCACGGCGCCTGGTTCGGCGCCGCGGTCGGGCTCGCCGTCGTCGGCGGTGAGGTGCTCTCACACGCCGCCGCCGCTCCCACAGCCAACATCGCCCGACCGACGCTGCGCTTCGCCCAGGTCAGTGACAGCCACATCGGGTTCACCGGCAGCGCCAACACCGACGTCGTCGGCTCGTTCGGCCGGGCCATCGACCAGATCAACGGGCTCGGCTACACACCGGATTTCGTCATCCACACCGGCGACCTGACGCATCTGGCCACGCCGGCTCAGTTCGACCAGGTCAAACAGATGATGCAGGGCCTCAAGACCCCGCATGTCTTCACCGTGCCCGGGGAACACGATTCCGTCGACGACGCCGGCCAGAAATACCGGTCGGTGTTCGGAGCGGGCACTCGCGGCGACGGCTGGTACAGCTTCGACGTCGCGGGCGTGCATGTCATCGGTCTGGTCAACACGCTCAACCTCAAGAAGCTCGGCCACCTCGGACCCGACCAGCTCGAGTTCGTCGAGAAGGACGTCGCCTCGTTGTCGGCTGACACCCCGATCGTGGTGTTCAGCCACATACCGTTGTTCGCGATGTACCCGGAGTGGGGCTGGGGCACCGACGATGCGACCCAGGCACTGAGCTACCTGCGCCGGTTCTCGTCGGTGACATGCCTCAACGGCCATGTCCACCAACTGTTCTCGAAAACTGAGGGCAATGTGACGTTCTACAGTGGGACCACCACGGCGTACCCGCTGCCGCATCCCGGCGACGGCCCGGCACCCAAACCGCTGACGCTGCCCGCCGGTCGGCTGCAGGACGCCCTGGGTATCCGAGAAGTGACCTACACCAAAGGAAACACCGCACTGGCGCTCAAAGAGGAGAAGCTGCAATGAGTTCGGACAATGCCGTCGCCAAAGTTGCCGTCAACCTGGGGATCGCCGCCGCGCTGCTGGCCAGCGCCGCCAGTCACGCCTATCTGTACTTGCACGGCTACCAACACATCCCCGCGATCGGACCCGGATTTCTCGTCCTGTCATCGGTTTTCGCGGCGCTGGCAGTCCTGATCGCGGTGGGCGGACCGGCTTGGCTGCGGCTGGCCGCCCTGGTTGGCGCGGTCGGCGCGATCGGCGCATTCGGACTGTCCCGCTCGACGGGCCTGTTCGGTTTCGTCGAGTACGGCCTACAACCGGCTCCGCACGCGTTGATCAGCCTGATCTCTGAGGTGATCGTCGTGGTGTTGGCCGGATGGTCGCTGCGCGACCTCGTCGAGATCCCTGCAGACAACCCATTCCGGCAGAAAGTCCGGTAAGCAGATGGGATGCACATCGAAGACGGGGTAGCGATAGTCACCGGCGCCGGCTCTGGCATCGGGCGGGCGTTGGCACAGGCGCTGAGTGCGGCCGGTGCTCGCGTGGTGGTCGCCGACATCGATCATCCGGGGGCCTCGGAGACCGCAGAGCTCATCGCCGGTTCCGGCCGTGCGGCGCTGGCGGCCCGGGCCGACGCCGCCGTCACCGCAGACATCGAGAACTTGGTCAGCCTGGCGGAAAGTGAGTTCGGGCCGGTCGACATCTATGTCGCCAACGCCGGGATCATGGGGGCGCCGGGGCTGGGCGGCGACGCGGATTGGGACGTCATCCTCGACGTCAATCTGCGCGCACACATCCGGGCAGCGAACATCGTTGTGCCCCAGTGGGTGTCCCGCGGAACCGGCTACTTCGTCTCGGTCGCCTCGGCGGCCGGGCTCCTGTCACAGATCGGCGCCGCCGGCTACACCGTCACCAAACACGCGGCCGTCGGGTTCGCCGAATGGCTGGCGATCACCTACGGCGACGATGGCGTGGGAGTGAGTTGTGTCTGCCCGCTGGGCGTGGACACCCCGCTGCTCAACGCGGTGCGCACGGCATCCGATCCCGACACCCACGCCAGTGCCGAAGCCGTGGTGCGTTCCGGTGCGGTGATCACGCCCGAACAGGTGGCGGCGGCCACCGTGGACGCCATTCGCGCCGACCGGTTCCTGGTGCTGCCGCACCCGGAAGTGTTGGACATGTACCGCCACAAGGGCAGCGACTACGACCGGTGGATCTCGGGTATGCGTCGCTACCAGCGGACACTGCGCGGCACGTAGGCGCCGACGGTTAGCCGACGCCGATAGTGGGTAGCGCAAGGGGCAGCATGCGACCCACAGCGGTGGCCGCCACAGCGGCAGGAAGAGGCAACCTCATGGATCTACGCAAGGCGGCCGTGACCGCGGCGGAAACGCTGGCCACGACAGTTGCGGGGGTGTTCACGCCGGCTCCTGCGTCCGCCTACCCGACCATGAGCAAGTTCGGCAGTGAGCAACCCCTGTGCAACGCCGACGCGACAGTGGCCACGCAGTGGAGAGTCGGCAGCCTTGAGCCCAGCGACGACCCGATGCCGTTTCCGGTCACCGGCCAGTTGTGGAAGGCGGTCGCGACGGCGACCGCGGTTCATGGCGAAACCATCCCGGCCGTGTCGAACTTCACCGCGCGCACCGACGACGGACACAACTACTCCGCGCTGGACAAGGCGCCCAGCCCGCCTGCTTTGGCGCCGTCCCCGCTGAGTCAGGGTGACTCCGCAACGGGGGCGGTGTATTTCGATGTCTCCGGCCCGCCACCGACCAGCGTCGTGTACCACAGCGGCGGGCAGGACCTGCTGATCTGGTCGTGAGCTTCTCGTGACGCGCCTTCATCCACCCGTGGTCTGGCCGTGCGGGGCGCGGCGCGCGACAGGCGGGACGTATTCACCGAGCAGCGTGCGATGCCACCAGATGTGCTCGTGCCGAAGCTCGTGCCAACTACTGAAGCGGTACCGGTAGAGCCGCGCGCGCACAAAGTGCGGGGGTGAATCGGGAAACGGGTTGCGCCGCAACAGTCGAACGGTGTCGGCGTCGTTGTCGAGCAACAGCCGCAGAAAGGCGGGCAGCCAATCTCTGGCATACGCCGGGGATATCGCGACAAACCACATTAACCAGTCCAGGCGCAGATGGTAGGGCGCGATCTGCGGGGGCCGGCGACGCACATCGCCCGGCTTGCCCTTGAATTCGTATTCCAGCCACACCGTGTGTTCGGTCAGCCGGGTGTCGGCGGTGCCTTCGATCACCACCTCGTCTCGGGTGCGGCCGACGACGCCGAACGCTCCGTAGGTGTTGACCAAGTGATATCGGTTGAAGGAGGCGTTCATTCGCTGTCGGTGCGACAGCAGGTTGCGCACCGGACGGTAACTGAGGACGACCACCGCCACGGTGAATGCGACGACCACACCGACGAACCAGACCGGCGGATCGGGCAGTGCCGGCGATCCGACCCCCACGAAGCGATCCGGAATGGCACTGCACGCCAGTACGATCGTCACCCAGTTGAGCCAGGCGAAGTTCCCGGACAGCACCAGCCACAGCTGCGTCACCACCACGACGACGCCTGCGGCACCCGCGACCGGCTGCGGCGCGAACAGCAGGAACGGCACCACCAGCTGAGATATGTGGTTGCCCGCGGCTTCGACGCGGTGCAGCGGCTTGGGCAGATGGTGAAAGTACCAACTGAGCGGACCCGGAATGGGTTGCGTCTCATGGTGGTAGTACAGGCACGTCAATGTGCGCCAGCAGCTGTCACCGCGAATCTTGATCAGGCCGGCACCGAACTCGACCCGGAACACCAGCCACCGCGCCAGCCACAGCACCAGCGCAGGAGGTGCGATGTCGTCGTTGCCCAGGAACATCACCAGAAACCCGGCTTCGAGCAGCAGCGACTCCCAGCCGAACGAGTACCACGTCTGCCCGACGTTCACGATCGACAGATAGAGCACCCAGATCAGCAACCACACCAGCATGGCCGCCCACACCGGCGCCAGATCGCCGCCACCGGCGAGAAGCGCTGCCGACAACAGCGCGCCCACCCAGCAGATCAGCGCGAAAAACCGGTCGGAGTAATGGAGTTGGAAGATGCTCGGCGCGGCGCGGAACGGGGTGCGGGCGAGGTACCGGGGAACCGGCAGCATGCCCCGCTCACCGATGAGCGCACGGAATTGCCGAGCGGCCGCGACGAACGCGATCAGGTAGATCGCCGCGATCCCCCGCTGCAACACCTGTCTGGCCAACCAGTATTCGGGTGCGGTGAACCATTGCATGAGTGGGCCTGTCGAGGGGCTTTGTCCATGCTAAGCACCCAGACCTCGCGGCGGCAATGTCTGGCGTTCGCTGCCGCCGCGGCGCGGTCACGCGGTAGCACGATCGAACAGCGGGACACCGGGAAACGTTGTGCGGCCGACGCCAATTCGATCGACGTCGCCGGCGGCGGCTTCGCCCTATCGGGCCGGGTGTTTGGAGATGCCGGGATTGCGTCGAGCGTCGCGGCGGCTGCGGTGGTGCGGTGCCTGGTCCTGCTGCAGCTGAGATGGTTGTCCTGCTTCGAGCGCCGCGTTGCGCGCTTCCAGCTTGCTGTTGTCGGACTCCAGTTGGCTGTTCTTGTCCTGCAAGTGCAGGATCTGAGCGATCCCTGCCAGGTTGACGCCCTGTTCGACCAGCTCGGTGATCCGCCGCAATTGCTCGATGTCGTCGTCACTGTAGCGACGGGTCCCCCCGGCGGTGCGTGCTGGGCTGAGCAGCCCGGAACGTTCGTACAGGCGTAGCGTCTGCGGTCCGATCCCCGACAGCTCGGCAGCAACCGAGATGCCATAGACGCCGCGCGCCGACCGCGACGCCTTATGTTCCCCGGTCACACCCTGTCTCCGTTCTCGACCACCAAATCTCCTCACCCGATGATGTCCATCCCAGCAAAGGCGGACCCGCCGATACAACAAGGCTATGCGCTTGGCCATAGATTTTCCAAGCCTGAGCTAATGCAAAATGTGGTCGATTGTTCACCAAGCCTTGGTGGAACTACGGTCAAAAATTTCTCCGCAGACCCTTGCGTACACATGCATGGAGTGGTATCACAAAGCTATATCGACTTACATAGATTATCTTCCGCCACTGGGAGGTGAACCATGATGTTGATGCGCACAGATCCATTCCGCGATCTGGACCGACTGACTCAGCAGGTATTGGGCACCGCGGCCCGGCCGGCAATCATGCCGATGGACGCCTGGCGAGACGGCGACCGGTTCATCATCGAATTCGATCTGCCAGGGGTGCAGGCGAACTCGCTACAGCTGGACGTCGAACGCGATGTGCTGACCGTGCGCGCTGAGCGCCCCGACGTGGATAAAGACCGCGAAATGCTCAGCGCCGAGAGACCGCGGGGCGTCTTCACCCGCCAGGTGTTCCTCGGCGAGAATCTCGACGCGGACAAGATCGAGGCCGGCTACCACGACGGCGTGCTGCGGTTGACCATTCCGGTCGCCGAGAAGGCGAAGCCGCGGCGCATCGCGATCAGCCGCGACGGTCACCAGACGGCGATCAACGCCTGAGAACGCCAGGGCCGCGGCACTGTCGCCCGGCACCGACCCCGGCCGCGGCCCTGCGATCCCACGCCCGACCGTCAGCGCGAGGAGGTGATGCGTCAACTCCGGGATATCAAACATCGACAGCTCCGCAGTAGTACAGATCTTCGGTAACGCCGTGCCGTCCACACCGATTGCGACGAGAAGACAGCGGCTGACGCGCCCGATGCGCACGCACCGCCACTGATCGTGGCCCGCTCTCAATGTGGACCGCGCGGCAGTTATCGAGCCGGGGTGGGCGCGTGGGATGTGCACCCGCGCCCGTCCCGGCGCCGTAGTCGGATTGCGGCCAGTGACGTAACACGTTGTGCGACAACGAGCTCTGAGCGAGAGGGGGGTGCGAGATGTATGAGACCACAGCCGTCGGGTTCGAGCCTTCTGACGTGATCGATGAGGCGGCAGCGATTGTGGAGGCTGAGTGGATGCGCCTCATGGCCGACGAACGGTGGGCCCGGGCTGCAGCGTCGTACATGGAGTTGCCCGTCGCGCGGACCGTGCGAGCTCGCCTCAGAGTGCTCACCGATCGATACCGAAAGGGTCTGTCGGACTTGTCATTCGACTCAGTGGACGCTCAACCGACTCGACGGCGCGCCGCAAATGTGTGGGCCACCCAACGGTCGCCTCCGGCACGTCTTCAGACGGGCCGCACTTAGCCCGCGCAAATCGGGGCCGGCGCGAACTGTCGCTTTGCGACGTCGCCGGCCCCGTCCTTGCGTCCCCGACGAATCAAGTGAAGTTAAGCTGGCCGGGTGGGAGCCGAGGCGAGACGACGTCTCTCCCCCGCCGATCGGCGCAGTGAGCTGTTGGCGTTGGGAGCCGAAGTGTTCGGTCAGCGGCCCTACGACGAAGTCCGCATCGACGAGATCGCCGAGCGCGCCGGGGTGTCGCGGGCGCTGATGTATCACTACTTCCCCGACAAGCGGGCGTTCTTCGCTGCCGTTGTGCGCGCCGAGGGCGAGCGCTTGTTCGCCGCCACCAACACCGCGCCCGAGCCCGGCGAAAGCCTGTTCGGTCAGTTGCGCGCCGGCGTCATGGCCTATCTGCGCTACGACGAGGAACATCCGCACGGCGCGTGGGCCGCCTACATGGGCATGGGACGAGCCGATCCGGTGCTGCGGGGCATCGACGACATCGACAACGACCGGCAAGCAAACCGGATCATGGGCCGCATCGCCGAGGCGGCGTCTCAGCCCTTGGACGCGAAGCTGGAACGCGACCTCCGGGCCACCATCTACGGCTGGCTGGCGTTCACGTTCGAGATGTGCCGCCAACGCCTGCTCGATCCGTCGGTCGACGCCGGATTCGTCGCCGACACGTGTGCACACGCCCTGCTCGACGCCGTGGGCCGGGTGCCCGGGCTGCCCGCCGAGCTGGTCTGCGCCGCCGCTCCCGAGCACCGCTAGCGGCCGCACGCTGCGGCCACTTGTCGGTGCCACGCGGCAGTATGGACGGATGGCCCCACCCGATCCACTGGCCCGGTTCAGCGCGCTGACCCGGGAGTGGTTCGCGACCGCCTTTCCGGAGCCCACAGCCGCGCAGGCGCAAGCGTGGGCTGCCATCGCGAAGGGGGACAACACCCTGGTCATCGCGCCGACGGGGTCGGGCAAGACGCTGGCTGCGTTTCTGTGGGCGATCGACCGGCTGGCCTTCGAACAGCAGGCCGGCGCCGCAGGCACGGGCACGCGCGTGCTCTACGTGTCGCCCCTGAAGGCCTTGGCCGTCGACGTCGAGCGCAACCTGCGCACACCGCTGACCGGCATCACCCGCGTCGCCGAACGCCAAGGCCTGCCCGCACCGTCCATCAGCGTCGGCCTGCGCTCCGGGGATACCCCACCCAACCAGCGGCGCGCTCTCATCACCAAACCACCCGACATCCTGATAACCACCCCCGAGTCGCTCTTCCTGATGCTCACCTCGGCGGCCCGGGGAACGCTGGCCACCGTGCAGACCGTCATCGTCGACGAAGTGCACGCTGTCGCGGCCACCAAACGCGGCGCGCACCTGGCGCTGTCCCTTGAACGACTGGACCAGCTGCTGGACCGGCCCGCCCAGCGGATCGGGCTGTCGGCAACGGTTCGTCCGCCCGAGGAAGTGGCCCGGTTCCTGTCGGGGCCCGCACCGACCACCATCGTGGCTCCCCCTGCCAGCAAGACGTTCGATTTGACGGTGCAGGTCCCTGTGCCTGACATGGCCAATCTCGCCAACAACAGCATCTGGCCGGACGTCGAGGAACGCATCGTCGATCTCATCGAGGCGCACCGCTCCTCGATCGTGTTCGCCAATTCCCGCCGCCTCGCGGAGCGACTCACCTCGCGGCTCAACGAAATTCACGCCGAACGTGCGGGTATTGAACTTGCGCTCGCCCATAACTCGCAGGTGGGCGGAGGCGCCCCCGCCCAGCTGATGGCCAGCGGTCAAGCCAACGGCGCACCGGCCCTCTTGGCCAAGGCCCACCACGGGTCGGTCAGCAAGGAGCAGCGCGCTCAGGTCGAAGACGATCTGAAGAGCGGCAGGCTGCGTGCCGTCGTCGCCACCTCGAGCCTCGAACTGGGCATCGACATGGGTGCGGTGGACCTGGTCATCCAGGTCGAGGCGCCGCCCTCGGTGGCAAGCGGACTGCAGCGTATCGGTCGCGCCGGGCACCAGGTCGGCGAGATTTCCCAGGGCGTGCTCTTCCCCAAGCACCGCACGGATCTGATCGGCTGCGCGGTGACGGTGCAGCGCATGCGGGCCGGCGAGATCGAGACCATGAAGGTGCCCGCCAATCCGCTCGACGTGCTGGCGCAGCACACCGTGGCGGCGGCTGCGCTCGAACCACTCGACGTCGAAGGCTGGTTCGACGCGGTACGGCGCAGCGCACCATTCGCCACGCTGCCGCGCAGCGCCTTCGAAGCGACGCTGGACCTGCTGTCCGGTAAATACCCGTCGACCGAATTCGCCGAGCTGCGGCCGCGCTTGGTCTACGACCGCGACGCCGGCACGCTGACCGCGCGTCCCGGTGCGCAACGGCTGGCGGTCACCTCCGGCGGGGCCATCCCCGACCGAGGGCTGTTCACCGTCTACCTGGCCACCGATTCCGAAAAACCTTCCCGGGTAGGCGAACTCGACGAGGAGATGGTCTACGAGTCGCGCCCCGGCGACGTCATCTCGTTGGGCGCCACCAGCTGGCGGATCACCGAGATCACCCACGACCGGGTGCTGGTCATCCCTGCGCCAGGGCAGCCCGCGCGGCTGCCGTTCTGGCGCGGCGACAGTGTGGGCCGGCCGGCCGAGCTGGGGGCGGCCGTCGGTGCGTTCACCGGTGAGCTCGCCGCACTGGACCGCGCCACGTTCGACGAACGTTGCCTGGCAATGGGTTTCGCCGGGTATGCCACCGACAATCTGCACCAGCTGTTGCGCGAGCAGCGGGAGGCCACCGGCATCGTCCCCAGCGACACCGCCCTATTGGTCGAGCGATTCCGCGACGAGCTCGGCGACTGGCGCGTGATCCTGCACTCGCCGTACGGGCTGCGGGTGCACGGCCCGCTCGCACTGGCGGTCGGCCGCCGGTTGCGGGAACGGTACGGCATCGACGAGAAGCCCACCGCATCGGATGACGGCATCATCGTCCGCTTGCCCGACGGAGGTGAAAACCCGCCAGGCGCCGATCTTTTCGTCTTCGATGCCGACGAGATCGAATCCATCGTCACCGCCGAGGTGGGCGGGTCTGCGCTGTTCGCATCCCGATTCCGGGAATGCGCCGCCCGGGCCCTGCTGCTGCCCCGTCGGCATCCAGGGAAACGCTCACCGCTGTGGCATCAACGTCAGCGCGCCGCACAGCTGCTCGACATCGCACGCAAGTACCCCGACTTCCCGATCGTGCTGGAAGCGGTCCGGGAATGCCTGCAGGACGTCTACGACGTGCCGGCGCTGATCGAGCTCATGCGCAAGGTCGCCCAGCGCCGGCTGCGGGTGGTCGACGTGGAGACCGCGACACCCTCGCCGTTCGCCGCGTCGCTGTTGTTCGGTTACGTCGGCGCATTCATGTACGAAGGCGACAGCCCGCTGGCCGAACGACGCGCCGCGGCACTGGCCCTGGACACCGTGCTGTTGTCGGAGCTGTTGGGCCGCGTGGAACTGCGGGAGCTGCTCGACCCCGCGGTGATCGCGTCGACCGCCGCCCAGCTGCAACACCTGACCCCCGAACGGGCCGCCCGCGATGCCGAAGGTGTGGCCGATCTGCTGCGGCTACTCGGCCCGCTCACCGAGGAAGAGATCGCCCAACGCTGCACGGTGGAGACGATCGGGGGTTGGCTCGACGGTCTGCACGCCGCCAAGCGGGCGCTGCCGGTCAGCTTCGCCGGGCAGACGTGGTGGGTGGCGGTCGAGGACATCGGCCTGCTTCGTGATGGCGTGGGGGTGCCGGTTCCGATCGGCGTGCCCGCCGCATTCACCGAATCCGTCCCCGATCCGCTCGGGGATCTGCTCGGTCGCTACGCCCGCACCCGTGGTCCCTTCACCACGGCCGACGCGGCGACGCGATTCGGACTCGGGCTGCGCGTGACCGCCGACGTGCTGGGCCGCATGGCCGTGGACGGGCGCATGGTGCGCGGCGAGTTCGTCGCGGACCTGCCTGGAGACCAGTGGTGCGACGCCGAGGTGCTCAAGATCCTGCGCCGGCGGTCACTGGCGGCGCTGCGGGCCCAGGTGGAACCGGTGTCCACCGCGGCGTACGCGAGGTTCCTGCCGTCCTGGCAGCATGTGGGGTCGTCGCACAGCAGCGGCATCGACGGGCTGGCCGCAGTGATCGATCAGCTCGCGGGGGTGCCCGTACCGGCCTCGGCAGTGGAGTCGCTGGTGTTCGGCCAGCGCGTGCGCGACTACCAGCCGGCCATGCTCGACGAGCTGCTGGCCTCCGGTGAGATCACGTGGTCGGGCGTCGGGCAGATCGGTGGAGGTGACGGCTGGATCGCGTTCCATCAGGCCGACACCGTGCCGTTGACGTTGGCCGCGCCCACCGAGATCGAGTTCACCGACACCCACCGGGCCATCATGGAGACCTTGGGCGGCGGCGGAGCTTATTTCTTCCGTCAGCTCGCCGACGGACTGCCCGCAGATGAGCTCAAAACCGCCCTGTGGGAACTCATCTGGGCCGGGTGGGTCACCGGCGACACATTCGCTCCCGTGCGGGCGGTGCTGGCGGGCCCGCGCCGCACCGGCACCCCCGCGCACCGGCAGCGGCAGAGACCGCCACGGCTGAGCCGTTACAGCGTGGCCCGGCCGCAGGCCCGCGCCGCCGATCCGACCGTGTCCGGACGTTGGTCGGCACTGCCCGGCCCCGAACCCGACTCGACAGTGCGCGCACATTTCCAGGCCGAACTTCTGCTCAGCCGGCACGGCGTGCTGACCAAGGGTGCAGTCAACGCCGAAGGGGTGCCAGGCGGCTTCGCCACCCTCTACAAGGTGCTCAGCGCATTCGAGGACGCCGGGCGGTGTCAACGTGGATATTTCGTCGAATCGCTCGGTGGCGCACAGTTCGCCGCGGCGTCGACCGTTGACCGGCTGCGGTCCTATCTGGACAGTGTCGACCCGCAACGGCCCGAGTATCACGCGGTGGTGCTCGCCGCCACGGACCCTGCGAATCCCTATGGCGCCGCGCTGAGCTGGCCCGATGACGGCGAATCCGGCCACCGGCCTGGCCGTAAAGCGGGCGCGTTGGTGGCGCTGGTCGACGGGCAGCTCGTGTGGTTCCTGGAGCGTGGCGGCAAGTCGCTGCTCAGCTTCGGCTCTGACGCCGATGCACAGCGGGCCGCCGCAGCCGCCCTGGCCGATCTGGTCAGCTCCGGCCGGGTGCCGTCACTGCTCGTGGAACGGGTCAACGGGACGGCAGTGCTCGACCCCAGCGCCGATGACGCACGCAGCGTCGTGCAAGACGCGCTGACAGGCGCCGGCTTCAGCCGGACTCCGCGCGGCCTTCGATTGCGGTGAGGAAATCCATGCCATGAGATCGCGATACGCCTCGCAAGAATACGGCTAGCCCGGGGGCTACACGACCGACTCCTCAGGCGGCTCCAGCAGCGGGAATGTTGAAGCCACGGGTAGAGAGCTGTTCAATAAGGAGATGCCCGAAGGCGACACCGTTTTTCACACCGCCGCGGTTCTGCGCAACGCGCTGGCGGGAAAGACGTTGACCCGCTGCGATATCCGTGTTCCGCAATATGCCGCGGTCGATCTGAGCGGCGACGTCGTCGACGAAGTCGTCAGCCGGGGGAAGCATCTGTTCATCCGGGTCGGCACGGCAAGCATCCACTCGCATTTGAAGATGGAAGGCAGCTGGCGGGTCGGGTGGAAGAGCTCCGGCGCCCCGCACCGCATCCGAATTGTGTTGGAAACCAATGACAGCCGAGCAACGGGTATCGACCTCGGCGTGCTGGAAGTACTCGACCGCGACCGCGACATGGATGCCGTCGCGCACCTGGGACCGGACTTGCTCGGGCCGGACTGGGATCCGCGCACCGCGGCCACCAATCTCACGGCCGACCCGGACCGGGCGCTCGCTCAGACCTTGCTCGATCAGCGGGTGATGGCAGGCGTCGGCAATGTGTATTGCAACGAGCTCTGCTTCGTGTTCGGTCGTCGCCCCACCACCCCCGTCAGCGCGCTGAACGATCCACTGCGGGTGGTGCAGCGAGCACGGGACATGCTGTGGCTCAACAGGTCCCGCTGGAATCGGACCACGACCGGCGACACCAGGAACGGCCGCCAACTGTGGGTGTACGGCCGAGCCGGCGCGCCCTGCCGGCGATGCGGCACACTCATCGAGACAGACAGCAGCGGTGATCGCGTGACCTATTGGTGTCCCAGCTGTCAGACGTGAAAGGCCGATACGTCTGGCCTGTTGCCCGCCTTGTTGTCTGCCGCCAGGATACCGCGCCGCGAACGCCAATTGTGTTGTGCAGCTGGATCTGTGGATGAAGTGCGGGTTGTGGATAACTGGTTGGGGTGTCGGGTGGTGGCGGTAGAATTCGAACATGCTTGCGAACGCGGTGATGGACCGGGAAACGGTCCTGGCGGTGTTCGACGAGT
>NZ_BCSX01000050.1 GCF_001570425.1 Mycolicibacterium brisbanense | reverse complement strand
CAACTGCGCCAAACCACTCGGCCCAGCACCAATAATTCCGACACGCAAAGTCATGATCCAATCCTCTTCAATAATTCCATGCGACGTTGAAACCCAACGCCATGAGGTATGCCGCGTATTAACGCCGGTAATTGAGCGATTGCATTTCCGGTGGCGGCCGATGTCTTTGGGCCGAGCATTTCCCGGCGGCCAAACATGAATTCCAGGTACCCACTGACGACACGAAAAGAGTCAGAGATAACCGGGTCAGTAGATCGCATCCCTAAAAACTTCGGTACCGACCGGCTGAACCGTTTCGGTGGCGGTAGATGCGGAGAAAAGCAGAACCTGCATTCGTCGCACTGGAGGATCAGTCTCCTGACCCAAGCGACCGCAGCGGAAGGGGTCTTATGGGGCGAAGGTGCGGTCGCCGGCGAAGAAGCCGAGGCCGTATTCAGGGGTCTCGAACTTGACGGTGGTGCCCTTCGGGAAGAACAGCACGTCGCGCTCCTTGGCGTGGGTGACCTCGCCGGTGTCCTGATCGGTGAGGATGAACTCACCCTTGACGACGAGTTTCATCTCGTCGTAGGTGTACGTGTACACCAAGGGCTCGGACTTCTTCAGCTCGAAGAACCCCGAAGACATGACCGTCCCCTCCGGGTTATGGAACGAGTCGGCGATCGAGGCGACCACACCGGGCTCGTTCATGCTCGGCAACCCCTCGTAGCCCCTCTCCACCTTGTGGATCGACCCAGCCTTGCTCAAGGTCCCAACAGTCGTGATTTCTGCCATGGTTACTCCAATTCATGTGGTGTGCAAATAGCTCGACCAAATCAGCCGAACTTCCGATCTTCGGTGCACCATTTCCGGACACGGAATTTGCACCGTGGTCACATATCAGAGTGCGCCGGAGTCATGTGTAATCCGACGTTCTCGCCCCCGAGAGGGCTGACCGAAATTCTGCTCCTAACTCGTCCGGTGTGATGCCAGTCACGTTCGTGTGTCCAATGAATCTGACATGGACGACCGTTCATGTCAACCGTTCAAGAAAGATTTTTTTTGGAACGTCGGCGCCCCGTTTTTGCGCCCATACAAAGGGATAGCTCCGCAGGTGCCCATACAAATGGATAGCTCCAAGGGGGAATCCCGCGCCATGCGGTCGCCGGCAGGAACACGGCGGCTTGCTCGCCTGAGATGTGCGCCTCAAGATTCGCTTCGGCCGGCCGTCACCGACACAGCCGTACGCAGCGGATTTCGGGCCGGGCCGGCGCGCCACTGCCAGGCCGAATGCGCAGTATCGCGCGGCAAGACGTCAGAGACGTTGCCGGTCAGGATATTTCGGACTCTGGCCGCGAGTCAGGCCTTCGTCCAACGGGCACACACGAAATCGCCGTTGACAGCTGAGGATTCCAGCACCCACTCCGAGCGCATCGGCAGCACCGGCGAGCCTTTGCCGAGCGTGCACGGCGCATAGCTGACCACCAACTCGTCCACCAGCCCGGCGGCAACGAACTGCGCCGCGACCACGCCTCCCCCGATCACCCACACGTCTTTACCTGCCGCGGCCGCCACCAGTTTCGGATGCAACTCGGTGACGTCACCGTCGAAAGCCTGCACGGGATGTTCGGTGCTCACCGCGGTGACGATGTCCGGCCGGTGAGTCAGCACCCACGCCGGCTGTTCGTAGCACCAGTCGCCGTTGTTCTTCACGATCCACTCGTAGGTGTCGGCTCCCATTGCCAGGGCCCCAACGGTTTTGATGAAAGCTCCGTAGCCGAACGGGCCGTCGGCGTCGATGGTCCGGGAAATCAGCCAGTCCAGGCTGCCCTCCGCGTCTACGAGGTAGCCGTCCAGGCTTGAGCCGGTGTAGTAGACAGTTTTCATGCTCACTCGCTCCTCATCCATGCCAATGGGTCACCGTTGTCGGCGATCACGCCGTGGTGGGCCAGCATCGCGCGGGTAATGCCCCGGCGCTGCGCCGAATACGTCAGCACGTGCGCGACGATGCCGTACAGCTGAAAGGATTCCGGTGGATCACACAGCGCGTCGATCACGGTGTCACCCAGTCGACCGGCCACCGAGTACTCGGAAATCAATGTGGTCCAGCGCTTTCCGATGACGTCATGACGTTCGGCCAGTTCCCGCGGGGTGGCCGGAACGTCGCGCGACGGGAAGTCCCAGCCCTCAATGGTGGCCAGCCAGACCTCCTTGGTCCACACCGTCGCGCCGAGGACCGCCGCGACGCTGGGCTCTGGTCCGTCCCACTCCAGCACCACCTGCCCGGGTGAAATCTCCTGCACCCATTGGCTTTCGCTGAGGTCGGCAGCGAGTCCGATCAGATACGTGGTGTCGGCGACGTCGTGCACGAGCATGAATTGCGATATGTCCGGCCGGGTGTCGCCCACGCTGTCACACCACAGCGACTGCGGTGGGTGGAAGTGCACGCCGTTGGGTGCGGAGAGCCGGAATGCGACATCGCCTGCGCGGGACGGCGGTACGCCGAAGGCCCGCCGGAAGGCCCTCGAGAACACCTCCGCCGACGACCAGCCCTCCGCGGCCGCCACGTCGGCCACGCCTTGTCCGCGCTGCAACCGCCATGCGGCGCGTTCGAGCATGACGCGGCGACGCATCGCGGCCGGTGGCTCACCGGTGAGCCGGCGTACCTCCCGGGAGAAGTGGAACTCCGACACATAGCTGCTGCGGGCCATCTCGCCGACCGCGGTGTTGTCGGCATCGACGACGGCGTCGAGCAGTTCCCGCAGTCGGTCTCGTCCATTCGGTGGCGCGCTCACGCTGTCCGAGTATGGTCGCCTTCCGGCGTCGGCGACATGACGATTCCTGCTGCGTCAGCTGTCGAGCACGTCGTGGACCCGCGCGGCGAGCATCGACCGGTCGACGTCGCCCAGGTCGATCCCGAATCGGCCGGTCAACTCGTCGAGCACCTGGGCCGCGGTGTCGAACCGGGTCCGCTCGGTGGCTCCGCCGCGGTGGATGGCCAGGTTGCGGCCCCGCAGGTTGTATCTCGCGTCGTCGGTGACCAGCGCCGCGGTCAGCCCCACCACGAAGACACCGCCGGGATGCGTTGAGACATACCAGCTTCCGACCTCGAGGTCGATGCGAGGCCGCGGCGCGGTGGTGAACGTGTACAGCGACTTCCAGTCGTCGTGGATCTGGGTTTGCAGAACCAGTCCGTTGTCGTGGTCGAGCAGCCGGTAGGGCTCATGACGCGTCTGTTGCACCGGGCCTGCCACCAGCCGGATCGGTGACGACAGGGTCTGGCCGCCGAAGCCGACGTCGACCAGGTAGCGCTCATCCACACCCGGCACCGTCACCGCAAGCACGTTGTGGGTTTCGGCGGGTAGCGGGGCGTCGGGCGCGCGCATCCACACCACCCGGCCCGCCAGCCGCTCGACGCCGAAACCCAACTCGTCGAGCACATAGCCGAGCAGACCGTTGTGTTCGTAGCAGTAACCGCCGCGGCGCCGGGTCACCAGCTTGTCGAACAAGGCCTCGGCACTCAGGTCGACCACGGGCACACCGAGGAGAGGGTCGAGGTTTTCGAACGGGATGGACCGGTTGTGCGCGGCGACGATGTCGCGCAGCGTGTCCAGGTCGGGACGTGCGGGTCCCTCATGGCCGATCCTGCTGAAGTATCCATCGAGGTCGAATGCCGATGTGCCCACGAGAGCCAATGATGCGTCCTCAACAGCGGTTGAGGTCAAACCGGAGCAGACTGACATCATGTCCGCGCATCTCACCGAGGACCTGCGGGAAGATCTGCTGGCCCGCTGGTCGGAGTCCCATCGCAAGCACCACAACGTCACGCATCTGCACGAACTACTGGACGCGGTCCAGTCGCTGGCCGAGGACGGGCTGAGGTTCGATCGGGAGGCCGTCGAACTGGCGGCGTGGTTCCACGATGCGATCTACGAGATCGGTCGCGACGACAACGAGGACCGCTCGGCCGATTTGGCCCGCGAGCTGCTGTCGTCATGCCCGATGCGCGACGAGGTCGCCCGGCTGGTGTTGGCCACCAAGACCCACAAAGTCGCCGACGGCGACATCAACGCGGCGGTGCTCAGCGACGCCGATCTGTCGGTGCTCGGAGCGAACGCCGCGCGTTATGAGCGCTACGCGGCCGCGGTGCGCGAGGAGTACGACACGGTGCCCGACGACGTGTTCAAGCCGGCCCGGGCTCGGATCCTGACCGACCTGCTGGGTGGATCGATCTTCCACACGACGCCCGGCCGGAACCGCTGGGAGGCGCAGGCCCGCCGCAATGTGACGGCCGAGATCGCCGCGCTGACCAGCTGACAGTCCTCGGTGACCTGCGGTTTTTCAGCAAGGTCGACAGCTCCGCGCGGCCGGGGTGAGCCGTCGCGCCAGAAGTGAATCGGATTTCACTGCACCAGCTGGCTATCATGGAAAATTAGAACACGTTCCAATTCACCCCAGGGGGACCCCGGTGGCCGCGACCGACATCAACCCATCCGAAATCACCAAGTGGGATCCGGGCCTGACCGAGAAGGTAATGGGCTTCCTGCGTCCGCTCATCAAGGGCTACCACCGCTCCGAGGTACGCGGTCTGGAGAACTTCCCCAAGGGCGGCGCGCTCGTGGTGTCGAACCACTCGGGCGGCCTGTTCGCACTGGACGTGCCGGTGTTCGCGACGGGCTTCTACGAGGAGTTCGGTTATGAGCGGCCGGTGTACACGCTCAGCCACGACATGCTCATGACAGGGCCGACCGCGGCGTTCTTCAAGAAGACCGGCTTCATCCGGGCCAACCATGAGAACGCCGACGAGGCCCTGCGCTCCGGTGGCGTCGTAGTGGTGTTCCCCGGTGGTGACTACGACGTCTACCGGCCGACCCTGGCGGCGAACAAGATCGATTTCGCGGGTCGGCGCGGCTACGTCAAGGCTGCCATCAACGCGGGCGTACCGATCGTGCCCATGGTCGGCATCGGCGGCCAGGAGACGCAGATCTTCCTGTCCCGGGGCACCGAGATCGCCAAGGCGCTCGGGCCCATCGCGCGGTTGGCGCGCACCAAGATCGTGCCGGTGTCCTTCGGATTCCCGTTCGGACTGTCCGCCGTGCTACCGCTCAACGTGCCGCTGCCGAGCAAGATCGTGATGCAGGCCCTCCCACCGGTGGACATCTCCGCGGAGTTCGGCGAAGACCCCGATATCGACGAGGTCGACGCCCACGTCCGTCGGCTCATGCAGCGCGCCCTCGACAAGCTCGCCGACGAGCGTCGGTTCCCGGTGATCGGCTGAGCTGGGGTGGGACCGCTCGATCGCCTGGCCGGCCAGCTCAACAACGCTGCCGGCCAGCTCAACAACGCCGCCGGCCTGGCCAACACCATGCGCCGAGCGGGACTGCTCACCGCGCTGCGCCCCGACAAGTACCTGCGGATCGCCGCCATGATGGCGCGCGAAAACATGAGCGTCACATCGGGTTTCGCGAGTTCAGCACAACGCTGCCCGGACCGTGCGGGCCTGATCGACGAGCTGGGCACGCTGACGTGGCGCCAGCTCGACCAGCGTGCCGATGCGCTGGCCGCCGCACTGCAAGCCTTGCCCGCCGGCGCACCACGTGTGGTGGGCATCATGGCCCGCAATCACCGCGGTTTCGTGCTGTCGCTGATCGCCGCCAACCGCATCGGCGCCGACGTGCTGCTGCTCAACACGTCGTTCGCCGGGCCCGCCCTGGCGGAGGTGGTGACGCGGGAAGCCGTCGACGCCATCATCTTCGACGAGGAATTCACCGCGACGGTGGACCGCGCCTTGGCCGACCGGCCGACCGCCGCGCGCATCGTCGCCTGGACCGACACCCAGGCACACGAGGCCACTGTGTCCAGGTTCGTCGACGAGTTCGAGGGCAAGCAGCCGCAGCGGGCCACCGGTAAGAGCCGGGTCATCCTGCTGACGTCGGGCACCACCGGAACACCCAAGGGCGCCAAGCATTCCGGCGGCGGTCCCGAGGTGCTCAAGTCGATCCTGGACCGCACGCCCTGGCACGCCGAGGAGCCGGTGGTGATCGTGGCTCCGATGTTCCACGCCTGGGGTTTCTCGCAATTGGCCTTCGCGGCGTCGATGGCCTGCACGATCATCACCCGGCGCAAGTTCGACCCGGAGGCCACGCTCGAGCTCATCGACCGGCACCGCGCAACCGGATTGTGCGTCGTACCGGTGATGTTCGACCGGATCATGGACCTGCCCGACAATGTGTTGCGCCGCTACGACGGGCGCTCGCTGCGGTTCGCCGCGGCCTCCGGTTCGCGGATGCGCCCCGACGTCGTCACCAAGTTCATGGACCGGTTCGGTGACGTCATCTACAACAACTACAACGCCACCGAGGCGGGCATGATCGCCACGGCCACCCCCGCCGATCTGCGTGCCGCACCCGACACTGCCGGTAAACCCGCCGAGGGCACCGATATCCGCATTCTCGACGCCGACTTCAACGAGCTGCCGACCGGTGAGGTCGGAACCATCTACGTCCGCAACTCGACGCAGTTCGACGGCTATACCTCCGGTAGCACCAAGGATTTCCACGACGGCTACATGTGCTCGGGCGATGTGGGTTACCTCGATGATGCCGGCCGGCTGTTCGTGGTGGGCCGCGACGACGAGATGATCGTGTCCGGCGGCGAGAACGTCTACCCGATCGAAGTGGAGAAGGTGCTCGCCGGTCATCCCGATGTCGCCGAGGCCGCGGTGATCGGTGTCGACGACGAGCAGTTCGGCCAGCGCCTCACGGCCTTTGTGGTGCTGGCCAATCCGGTCACACCCGACGAACTCAAGGCGTACGTCCGCGAAAATCTCGCGAATTACAAAGTGCCACGGGAGATCACCGTGCTCGATGAGCTACCCCGCAACAACACCGGCAAGATTGCCCGGCGCGAACTGCAGGCGCGCGCCGATGGGTAGACGCCTTGTCATCGGCGCGGCCGCGGAACTGGCCAACGCCGCCAACGCGGTGCAACCGCTGATCCGCAGAGGTAACGGCACCCTGCTGGCGTTCGCGTTCGGCTGGCCGACCTCCGAGAACGCACCACTGGTGATCACCGGTTCGGCGCTCGGCGCGCTGCGGCACGGTGCCCGCGGTGAGTACCGCACCGCATCAGGACGAATATCCTTGCTGCTCAAGGTCATATCGTGGGCGCTTCTGCTGCTGGTACACCGGCGCGGCGTGCGGTCCCGGCCGTCGTTCGAGACACCGCTGCGCAATGCGCTCGGTGCGGATTACCGCGAGGTGGCCCGGGCCGGGCGGCCCGCCGGAGTATGGGCGACCTCGCGGATCCGCCGCCGCTACGTCCAGCAGACCGTGAAGTACGGTCCCCACAAGGCCAACCTGGCCGACATCTGGCGGCGCGCCGACCTGCCGCGTGACGGTAAGGCGCCGGTGCTGCTGCAGGTGCCCGGCGGCGCCTGGATGATCGGCGACCGACGGCCCCAGGGATATCCGTTGATGGGCCAGCTCGCCGAACAGGGCTGGATCTGCGTGTCGATCGGCTATCGCGTCAGCCCGAAGTACCCGTGGCCCGACCACATCATCGACGTCAAGCAGGCACTGGCGTGGGTGAAGGCCAACATCGCCGAATACGGCGGCGACCCGGATTCGGTGTGCATCACCGGCGGATCGGCCGGCGGACACCTCGCGGCGCTGGCGGCTCTGACACCCAACGATCCGAAATGGCAGCCGGGATTCGAGGACGCCGACACCTCGGTGGTCGCGGCGGTGCCGATCTACGGCCGCTACGACTGGTTCAGCAGGACCGGCAACGGCCGCGGTCAGTTCGTCGACGCCCTACAGCGGCTCATCGTCAAGCTTCCGTTCGCAGGCAACGAGCAGCTGTACCACGACGCCTCGCCCATCACGCTGGTCCACCCGGACGCACCGCCGTTCTTCGTGCTGCACGGCACCAACGATTCGCTGATCCCGGTCGAGGAGGGTCGCGAATTCGTCGAAGCCCTACGGGAAGTGGCGACCGCTCCGGTGGTCTACGCCGAGATTCCGCACGCGCAGCACGCATTCGACATTTTCGGCTCACCGCACGGCCACTACACCGCCGACGCGGTCGAGAAATTCCTGAACTGGGTGCTCGCGGCACGTCAGCTCAGCCCGCTCAGCGTTCAGGCCGCATCGCGGTCGGAGTGACCGACCGTGGCGGCGTAACCCCGGGCTACGCCGCCACGGTCGGCGTCACCCTTCGGCCAGCACCCCGTGCAGGGCCTTCTTCGCCTCGTTGATCGCGGCGAGCAGGTTGGTGCGTACCTCCCCGAGCTTCGCCTTCTGTTCGTCCGTGCCGGTGAAGACGATGGTGCGGGCCAGCCCCGCCAGCTCGTGCAGTCCCGTACGGATCTTGATGACGTCGGCGAACTTGCCCACCTTGCCCAACATCGCATGTGCGGTCTCGCTGGTGACACCGCGCCAGGCCAGCAGCTGCGTGCCGAATTCAGTCAGCGTGGCGACACCGTCGGTGACGGTCACGACGCCGCGGGCGGCCAGGCCGCTGATCGCCAATTCGACGATGTCCAGCGGCGGGGTGAAGGCACCCCCGGTGGCTTCAGTGGTGCGCTCGACGATCTGCTCAGCTGTGGCAGGCCCGTCGAGCAGCAGTGCCGCAGTGCCGACCGCAGCGCGTTTGAGTGCGAAGCCCGGCCCGAAGCCACCGCCGAATCCGGGTGCACCGAACCCTCCTGCCCCGAAACCTCCGAAGCCGCCGTGCTCACCGGGACCGCAGTTCCCGCCGCCGAATCCCGCCGGGCCCCAGCCGCCGAAAAATCCTCCAAAACCCATGTCACACATCCTTTTCCAGAATCAGCCGGACCGACGGATCGCGGCCCGACAGGTGTATCAAGTTCCTTGATACGCGCGCATCGGGGGCAATTCAATGAGATCTGCCTGAGAACTGGTTGAGCCGTGAGCGAAACGTGCGGCCGATCCGGATGGCCCCACACCGGTGGCGCGTGTGAGGATTCCAGCCATGACCGCTCCGGACAGTGAGCCGCTCGGATATCTGCTGCACCGCGTAGCCGCGACGTTGCGCCCGGAGGTCGCGACAGTTCTCGCGCCGATCGGACTCGGACTCGCGGATTTCGTCTGCCTGCGCATCATCTCGCTGCATCCCGGGCTCACCAGTGCCGAGCTCGCCCGCTACACCAACGTGACCGCCCAGGCGACCAATCAGCTGCTGCACCGGCTGGAAGCCATCGGGGCCGTACGCCGACCCGATACCGCTGCGGCCGGTCGCGCGCTGCCCACCGAACTCACCGACGCCGGACGGGCGCTGCTCAGCCGCGCCGAGGAAGCCGTCCACGTCGCCGATCAGCGCGTGCTCGACCGGTTGACGCCCACCGAACAACGGCAGCTCAAAGCGTTGTTGCGCAAGGCCGGAACCGACGACACGGCAACCGCACCGAGCCGTTCTCAGGCAGCTTGTAAGCCTGAATTCCGTTGCGGAACATGATGTTCTCCTGCGCATGTGCGGGCAGATGCCTGACCAGCCAGCGCGGGTCGTAGAACGTCCGGTGCCGAGCGGGCCGGGAGATCCCGCACAGTCGACTCCGCCCGGACCCTACAGTTGTTGCGTGCACCGAAAGTCAGCCCTCAGCTCGCCTGTGAGTTGAACCGTGATCAACCTCGACCAACTCGACTCGGACCTGATCGACCTGCTCGGGCGCAACGCCCGCATGGGTGTCGCCGAACTGGCGTCGAATCTCGGTGTCGCGCGCAACACCGTCCAATCGCGGCTGCGCCGACTGGAGGAGAGCGGGCTGCTGCGCGGGTTCCGGCCCGATATCGATCTGGCGGCCGCGGGCGTCGCAGTACAGGCCTTCATCGCCCTGGAGGTACAGCAGGGCCGGCTGTTGCGCATCGCCGAACTGCTCACGGCCATACCGGAAGTGCTGGAAATCCACGTGACGACGGGCCGAGAGGATCTGCTGACCCGGGTCGCGACGCAAACCCAGGCCGGGTTGCAAGAGCTCATCGAACACATCGTCGGGATCCCGGGTGTGGTGCATTCGAGCACCACACTCACCTTGACCACCCCACTGCGCTACCGCACCCAACCACTGCTGCAGAAGCTGACCAAGACCCGCGGGTGGGGCCGGTCGACACCGGCACCGCGCGACGAGGAGACGTCATGACGACCATCGATTCGCTGTCGGCTGTCCTGCCCGCCGGTGCCGTGCTGAGCGATCCCGACGTCATCGAACGGTACCGGCGGGACTCCGCGGCGGCCCCGACCGCGGGCACCCCTCTGGCGGTGGTGCGCGCCACCTGTACCGAAGACGTGCAGGAGGTGCTGCGCTGGGCCTCGGCACACCGGGTCGCGGTGGTGCCCCGCGGTGCCGGGTCCGGATTGTCAGGCGGTGCCGACGCGGTGGACGGCGCGATCGTGCTCAGCACCGAACGCATGCGCGACATCCGGATCGACGTCGCCACCCGCACCGCAGTGGTACAGCCCGGCCTGACCAACATCGAGGTGAAACGGGCTGCCGCCGAACACGGACTGTGGTACCCGCCGGATCCGGCCTCGGTCGACATCTCGTCGATCGGCGGCAATGCCGCCACCAATGCCGGCGGGTTGTGCTGCGTGAAGTACGGCGTGACCGGCGATTACGTGCTGGGCATGCAGGTGGTGCTGGCCGACGGCACAGCTGTGCGCCTCGGCGGCCCACGCCTCAAAGATGTTGCGGGCCTGTCGTTGACCAAGCTGTTCGTCGGCTCCGAAGGCATCCTGGGTGTCATCACCGAGCTCACGCTGCGGCTCATCCCCGCCCAGTCGCCCGCGTCGACTGTGGTGGCCCTGTTCGGCTCGGTGAACGACGCAGCCAACGCGGTCGTGGCCATCACCGGACTGCTCCGCCCGGCAATGCTGGAATTCATGGACCACGCAAGCATCAACGCCGTCGAAGATCACCTGAAGATGGGACTCGACCGGTCGGCGCGGGCCATGCTGCTGGTGCAGTCCGACGCTCCGGGGGCGGCCGCCGACGAGGTGGCCGCCATCCTCGCCGAGTGCGAGAAATGCGGTGCGACAGAAGTTTTCGCGACCGATGATCCGGCCGAGGGCGCGGCGTTCACCGCGGCACGGCGAGCGATGTTCCCGGCGGTCGAGAAAATGGGCAGCCTGCTTCTGGAAGACGTCGGCGTGCCGATACCGCAGTTGCCCGCCATGGTGACCGGGGTCGAGGACATCGCCGCCGAGTGCGACGTGTTGATCTGCATGGTGGCCCACGCCGGGGACGGCAACACCCATCCGGTGATCGTGTTCGACCCGACCGACGCCGACGCCACCGACCGCGCGCACCGTGCGTTCGCCCGCATCATGGAACTCGCGATCGCGCTCGGCGGCACCATCACCGGTGAGCACGGGGTCGGACGACTCAAGCGCGACTGGCTGCCCGCCCAACTCGGTGATGACGTGATGGCTCTGACCCAGAGCATCAAAGACGCGCTCGACCCCCACGGGATCCTCAATCCCGGCGCCGTCCTGCACTGAGCAATCCGCTCAGCTGACCGTGTGACCGCGACCACAGATTGACCATTCTGCTCAGTTGTGAGCGCTTCTGTTGACCATGGTGATGAGCTCAGTGATCGTTATCTGGTGACCCAACTCGATGACGCCCCAAGAGTTTCGGTGGATCTGGCCAGTCGGTACCGGGTGGATTCCGGTCCGGTGTTGCTCACCGGCGTGCAGGCTGTGGCACGGCAGTTCGTCGAACAACACGAGCGGGACCGGCGCGCCGGACACAAGGTGGCGACGTTCGTGTCGGGATATCCGGGCAGCCCGTTGGCCGGGCTGGACAAGCTGCTGGCCGGTATCGACGGACTGGCACAACGCCACGATGTGACGCTCGTGCCGGGAATGAACGAGGAACTGGCGGCGACGTCGGTATGGGGCAGCCAGTTGGAGCTGCCGCGGGACACCCGGACACATGATGGTGTCGTCGGGGTCTGGTACGGCAAGGGGCCGGGGTTGGACCGCGCGACCGACGCGCTGCGGCACCTGACCGTCTACGGGGTAAACCCGTCGGGTGGTGTGCTGTTGATGGTCGGCGACGATCCGGCGGCGAAGTCGTCCACGGTGCCCGCCTCCAGCGAGCGCTCACTGGCCGCGATGAACATCCCGGTCCTGTTCCCGCGCAACGCCGAGGAGATCATCGGCTTCGGACTGTACGGCGTCGCGCTGTCGCGCGTCTCGGGTTGCCCCGTCGCCCTCAAAATCAATGCCGATGTGGCAGATGGCCTTTGGACCGTACAACGCAACTACGCGGACTTCGAGATCACGGTGCCCGAACTTCAGTGGCAGGGCAGGCCATGGACCTACCGGCAACGACTCATGGCAGCGCCGCCGGACAGCGTGCTGGCCGAGGCCGATCTTTACGGGCCGCGCTGGACGATGGTGCAGGCGTTCAATGACGCCAACGACATCGACCGCATCGAGATCGACCCGGCGGAGGCATGGCTGGGCATCGTCGCGGTCGGGACCGCCTACGACGCCGTGCGGCAGACGCTCGACGAACTGGGGCTCACCGATGAGGATCTGTACCACCGTGGCATCCGGGTGCTGCGCGTCGGCATGCCGTATCCGCTGGGGGCCGCGCGGATCCGGCAGCTGGCACGCGGCGTGGACACCCTGCTGGTTGTCGAAGACAAGACAGCCTTCGTGGAAACCCAAGTGATGCAAGCACTTTACGGTTCCGCGGAGCGCCCGCAGGTGATCGGCAAACAGGACGCCGCCGGCGGCCCGCTGATCCCAGCAGACGGCGAACTCACCGCCGCTCGGCTGCTGCGCCCGCTGCATCGGGTCCTCAACCCGCGGGTGCCAGTAGCGCCGCTGCCCCCGCCGCGCCTGGAGCTCACCCCGTTGAGCACAGCGCGCACGCCGTACTTCTGCTCGGGCTGCCCGCACAATCGGTCCACCGTCGTGCCCGACGGATCGCTGGCGGCCGGCGGCATCGGATGCCATACCCTGGTGACGATGTCGGCGCGCCCCGAATCGGCGGTCACCGGGCTGACCCAGATGGGCGGCGAGGGCACCCAGTGGATCGGCCAGGCGCCGTATTCCGGCGTCAAACACATCTTCCAGAACATCGGCGACGGAACGTATTTCCACTCCGGACAGCTGGCTGTGCAAGCCTGTGTGGCCGCCGGGGTCAACATCACCTACAAGATCCTCTACAACTCGGCTGTCGCCATGACCGGTGCCCAAGACGCCGAGGCCGCGCTCGGGGTACCCGCGCTCACGCACAAGCTGACAACCGAAGGCGTCCGGCGGATCATCGTGTGCGCCGAGGACCCCACGCGTTACCCTGCGAGCAGCCTCGCGTCGGGAACCCTGCTGTGGCACCGGGATCGGCTCGACGAGGCGCAACGCGTCCTGCGCGACACCGAGGGCGTGACGGTGCTGATCTACGACCAGCAGTGCGCCGCCGAGGCGCGGCGCAAGCGCAAGCGGGGTCTGCAACCGGTACGCCGCACGCGGGTCGTGATCAACGAAGCCGTGTGCGAGGGCTGCGGAGACTGTGGTGTGAAGAGCAACTGCCTGTCGGTGCAGCCCGTGGACACCGAGTTCGGCCGCAAGACCCGCATCGACCAGACCAGCTGCAACACCGACTACAGCTGCCTCGACGGCGACTGCCCGTCGTTCGTCACCGTCGAACTGCCCGAACACCAGGAGCGCTCGGAGCGCACGACGCCGGTCTTGCCTGACCTCACCCAACCGCCGGCGGTCCGACTGGCGGCGACCTACAACATCTTCCTGGCGGGCATCGGCGGTACGGGCATCGTGACCGTCAACCAGGTGCTCGGAGTCGCGGCCCTGCAGGCCGGGTTGCACGTGCAGGGACTGGACCAGACCGGCCTGAGCCAGAAGGCCGGCCCGGTCACGTCGCACCTGCGACTCAGCACGAACCCGCTCACCTCGTCGAACCGCGTGAGCCCGGCGACGGCGGACTGCCTGCTGGCCTTCGACCTGCTTACCGCCGCCGATGCCCGCAACCTGCGTTACGCGCACAGCGCTCGCACGGTCGCGGTGGCCTCGACCAGCCGGACCGCGACCGGCGCCATGGTGTCCGATCCGCAGGTCAGTCACCCCGACGACCATGCCCTGCTGGACCGGCTCAGCGTGTCGACGCGGGACCTGCTCAGCTTCGATGCGCTCGCGGCCGCGGAGGCCTTGTTCGGGTCGACCGCCGCCGCGAACTTCCTGCTGGTAGGCGCCGCCGTGCAACTCGGTGCGCTGCCCATCCCGGCGGCCGACGTGGAACGGGCCATCGAACTCAACGGTGTGGCGGTCGCCACCAACGTGGCTGCCTTCCGGTGGGGCCGGGCCGCGGTCTGCGCTCCCGAGGCGTTCGCCGAAGCGACGACTCCCGCTGCCGCAGAGAGCCGCAGCATCCCGACCCTGCCCGCCGCGGTGGCCGGCCGCATCACTGTCGCAGAACCGTTGCGGCCCTTGGTTGAACGCCGCGCCGCCGAACTCGTTGCCTACCAGAGCCGCGCCGTTGCCGCCGAGTACATCGACGTGATCGAGGCGGTGTGGGCCGCTGAGCGCCGCCTGGGTGACCGGACGGAATTCAGCACGGCGGTCACCGAGGGACTGTTCAAGCTAACCGCCTACAAGGACGAGTACGAAGTGGCGCGGCTGCTCACCGATCCTGCGTTCGCAGCGAGCGTGCAGGCACAGTTCCCCGGTGCCACCGACCTCACCTATCGGCTGCACCCACCCGCGCTGCGGGCCCTGGGCCGTCGTTCGAAGATCGGGTTCGGCCCGCGCAGCCACCTGACGCTGCGGCTCCTGGCCAAGGGAAAGCGACTGCGGGGCAGCATCTTCGACCCGTTCGGTCACGCGTCGCTGCGCCGCACCGAACGCGCGCTCGTGACGCACTACCGCGACATGGTGCTCGACGCGGCCGCATCGCTGTCCATCGAGAGCTACGACACCGCCGTCGCCGCGGCGGCCGCCGCCGATCTGGTGCGCGGCTACGAGTCGGTCAAGCTGGGCACCATCGCCGCCTACCGGGACCGGTTGGCCGAGTTGGGTTTCGAACCACCGGCGGTGTGACGTCGGTGGCTGCACCGAGATTCAGAGCAACGCATTCCCGAGCGCGGCGTCGACGGCGCCAGGACTCAGCACGTGGTCGAGCGCGGTGATCGCACAACCGACCATGCTGGAACGTTCCCGGTGGATCGCCGGCATGATCTGCAGCGTACGGGTGGCCAGCGCAGTAGCGTTGCCGTACAGGGTTTCTCGCATACCTGCGACAAATACGTCGTAGGCGCCGACCATATCGCCTGCGACGACCAGCGCGGCCGGATTGAGCAGGTTGACCGCAGCGGCGAGCACTTCGCCGATGTGGCGTCCGCTTTCCCGGATCATGCGGCGGGCCTCGGCATCCCCGCTGTGTGCCAGCGTCACGACGTCCCGGAGATGCCCGACGGGGTGGCCGTCGCGCTGGAGATCGCGCACCAGCGCCCAACCACCGGCGATCGCCTCCAGGCAACCGGTGTCGCCGCAGCGGCACGGTACTCCGGCGGCGGCCGCGGTCTTGCTGTGGCCGAACTCGCCGGCAGCCTGCACCGCGCCGCGCTGCAGTCGGCCGCCCATGATGAGGCCTGCGCCGAGCCCGGTTGACGCCTTGACCACCAGCATGTCGTCGAATTCTCCGAGGCCGCCGCGTCGTTCAGCCAGAGCGATGACATTGGCGTCGTTGTCCATGAGCACCGGCGCGTCGGTGAGGCCCCGGAAGTAGGGAGCCAACGGCACGCCGTCCCAACCACCCATGTTGGGGGAATCGAGGCTGGCACCGGACTGTTGATCGACGGTGCCGGGCAGGCTCAACCCCACCCCGAAGATGCGGGTACCGCGACGCCCGGAGTCGTCGAGCAGGGCATCGAGCCGCTTGACGAGATCGGGCATCAGCTCGTCGGGGCCCATGCCCGGCTCCTGGTCGACCTCGCTGGAAGCCAAGATGTCGCCGGCGAGGCTGCACAGCGCGAGCTGGGTGCGGCTGCGCCCGATGGCCGCCGCGAACACCACTCCGGCGTCGACATTGAACGTCAGTTGCGCGGCCGGGCGGCCACCGGTCGACGCGGCCTGGTCCTGCTCGATCACGAGCCCGAGCGATTCGAGTGCCGTCACCCGCGCGGTCACGGCGGTACGCGAGAGGCCGGTGATCCGCCCTATCTCGGCCCGGGTCACGGTCCGGTGATCCCTGATCACCGCAAACACTTCTCCCGGGGTCGGAGATACCGCGGGGAGTGCCATGACCTCCATTGAAGCAAGACGTCCAGGCCCAGAGCAAACGTAAGCCATCCCCATTTAGGTATTTTGAAAGCATAAGTTCGCTTGCCAAAGCCCTAAGACAGCCGGTAGTTTCCCACTGAACCGATCAAGCTCCATTGAGGAGGATCAGTGATGCGTACACCGCGACCCGTTGACCCGTGCGATTTCGTGATCTTCGGTGGCACCGGCGACCTGGCGGTTCGCAAGCTGCTGCCAGCCCTGTACCTACGTGACCGCGACGGCCAACTGACCGAAGGCACCCGAATCATCGGCGTCGCCAAGGCCGGCCTCGACGAGCCCGGCTACCGCGACAAGATCCAGGCCGAGCTGGCCAGATTCGTCCCCTCCGGCCTGCTGGAAACCGACACCATCGAACGTTTCCTGGCCCGGCTGCGGTTCGTCAGCATCGACCTGACCGAGCCCTCCGACTACACCGCCGTCGCCGCCGTGCTGGCGTCGTCGAGCGTCGACATCCGGGTCTTCTACCTGGCCTGCGCTCCCGCGCTGTTCGGGCCCATCTGCGCCGCGCTGGACGCGCACGGCTTGGTCACCGAGAGCGCGCGGGTGGTGCTGGAGAAGCCCATCGGACGTGACCTCGCTTCGGCGCGGGAGATCAACGACGCCGTCGGAGCAGTGTTCGCCGAGCACCAGATCTTCCGGATCGACCACTATCTCGGCAAGGAGAGTGTGCAGAACCTCCTGGTCACGCGGTTCGCCAACACGCTCTTGGAGCCGCTGTGGAATTCCAGCCGCATCGACCACGTCCAGATCACCGCTGCCGAATCGCTTGGCGTGGGAACCCGCGGCGACTACTACGACCGTTCCGGAGCACTGCGCGACATGCTGCAGAACCACCTGCTACAGGTGCTGTGCCTGGTGGCGATGGAACCGCCTACCCACGTCAACCGCGAATCGGTGCGTGACGAGAAGCGCAAGGTGCTGCAGGCGCTGGCGCCGTTGTCGGCCGACGACATCAAACGCGACACCGTCACCGGCCAGTACGGTCCCGGTCTGGTCGACGGCGAGGTCGTCGGCAGCTACCGTGACGACGCCGAGAACCCGGAAAGCCTCACCGAGACCTTCGTTGCGATCAAGGCGGAGATCAGGAACTGGCGCTGGGCCGGGGTGCCGTTCTACCTGCGCACCGGCAAACGCATGTCACGACGCTCGTCGTCGATCGTCGTGCAGTTCAAACCCGTTCCGCTACCGATGTTTCCGGGCATCGAAGGGGCGTCGGAGCCGAACCGGTTGATCATCTCGCTGCAACCCGATGAAGAGATCCGCCTGGAGATGACCGCGAAGGAGCCCGGGTCCGGCGGACGCCTGCGGCCGGTGTCACTGGCGCTCAACTACACCGAGGCGTTCCAGGACCGGTCCCCTGATGCCTACGAACGCCTGCTCATGGACGTCGTGCGGGGTGACCCCACGCTGTTCATGCGCCGCGACGAGGTCGAGGCAGCGTGGGCCTGGGCCGAACCGATCCTGCACAACTGGCAGGACTCCGGCCGGGTGCCTCGGGTCTACCCCGCGGGCACCGATGGACCCGTCGATGCAGCCACCCTGATCGAGCGCGACGGCCGTCGCTGGCACGAAGGAGCCGCATGATGACCATGCTCAATTCCGTTGTCGCCGAAGTGACCCAGCGGATCACCGACCGCAGCGCCACGACCCGCAACGCCTACCTTGAGCGCATGGCCGCCGAGGCCCATCGCGGCCCGGCCCGCGGTCGGTTGGCATGTGCCAACCTGGCGCACGGCTTCGCCGCTGCCGAGGCACCCGACAAGGCCGCGCTACGGCATATCGTCAAGCCCAACATCGCGATCGTGTCGTCGTACAACGACATGCTCTCGGCACACAAGCCGTTCGAGGACTATCCCGCCCAGCTCAAGGTGGCAGCACTGGGAGCGGGCGCCATCGCGCAGATGGCCGGCGGCGTTCCGGCGATGTGCGACGGCATCACCCAGGGCCGAGCCGGAATGCAGCTGTCGCTGTTCTCCCGCGACGTGATCGCCATGTCCACGGCAATCGCTCTGTCCCACGACATGTTCGACGCCGCACTGATGCTCGGTGTGTGCGACAAGATCGTGCCCGGCATGCTGATCGGCGCCTTGAGCTTCGGGCACCTGCCCACGATCTTCGTGCCCGCAGGCCCGATGGCGTCGGGCCTGCCCAACGGCGAAAAGGCAAGAATCCGACAGCTTTACGCCGAAGGCAAGGTCGACCGTGAGGCGCTGCTCGACGCCGAGGCAGCGTCCTACCACGGCCGCGGCACCTGCACCTTCTATGGCACAGCGAATTCCAACCAGCTGCTGATGGAAGCGATGGGCCTGCATCTGCCCGGCTCGAGCCTCGTCACCCCCGACACCCCGCTGCGCGACGCGCTGACCACCGCCGCCGGTGCACGCGCCGGCCGGATCACCGCGCTGGGCGACGAATACACCCCGGTCGGCGCAGTGACCGACGAACGCGCCGTGGTCAACGGGGCCGTCGCGCTGCTGGCGACCGGTGGCTCCACCAACCACACCATGCATCTGGTCGCGATTGCCCGGGCCGCCGGAATCATCTTGACCTGGAACGACATTGCCGAGCTGTCTGCCGTGGTGCCGCTGCTGGCGCGGATCTATCCGAACGGCAAGGCCGACGTCAATCACTTCCAGGCCGCGGGCGGCATGGCATTCCTGATCAGGTCCCTGCTCGACGCCGGACTCATGCACGACGACGTGCGCACCGTCGTCGGCCCCGGCTTGCGCCGCTACGCCCGCGAACCGCGACTGATCGACGGCTCGCTGCAGTGGGTGGACGGCGTGCCCGAGAGTCTCGACACGTCAGTGCTGCGGGGTGTCGACGCGCCGTTCGCTCCCGACGGCGGCCTGAAGACGTTGACCGGCAACCTCGGGACGAGCGTCATCAAGACGTCGGCCGTCGACGCCGCCCACCGCACCGTCACCGCACCTGCGGTGGTGTTCGACAGCCAGGAGGATTTCCTGGATGCGTTCAAGTCCGGCCACCTCGACCGCGACTTCGTGGGGGTGGTGCGCTATCAGGGTCCCCAGGGCCTCGGCATGCCCGAACTGCACAAACTGACCCCGGCCATGGGTGTGTTGCAGGACCGCGGCTACCGCGTGGCCCTGGTGACCGACGGCCGGATGTCGGGTGCGTCGGGCAAGGTCCCCGCCGCCATCCACCTGACACCCGAAGCCGCAGCAGGCGGTCCCCTGGCCAGGTTGCGTGACGGCGACGTCATCACCCTCGACGCCACCACCGGCACGTTGTCGGTCGACGTCACCGCCGAGGAATTCGACTCCCGCCCGCACACCGGGCAGGCCCCGACCGCCGATGAATGGATCGGCACCGGTCGGGAACTTTTTGCCAGCATGCGTGCCGGCGTCGGGCCAGCCGACGAGGGCGCCACGATTTTCAGGAGTGCCGTATGACCATCGAATCCCTGCTCGACCTCGTCCCCGTCATCCCCGTCGTGGTGGTGCACGACGCCGCCGACGCGGTGCCGATCGCCAAGGCCCTGGTCGACGGCGGCCTGCCGGTGATCGAGCTGACGCTGCGCACCCCGGCCGCGCTCGAGGCCATCAAACGCATCGCCAACGAGGTACCCGAAATCCTCGTGGGTGCGGGCACCATCGTCGACACGCAGCAGCCCGCGCAGGCCCTCGCCAACGGGGCGCAGTTCCTGGTGTCCCCGGGCAGCACTCCCGCGCTGATCGCAGCCATGCAGGACAGTGGACTACCGCATCTCCCCGGGGTTTCCACGGTGTCGGAGGTGCTGGCGCTCCTCGAACACGGCTACACCGAACTCAAGTTCTTCCCCGCCGAACCGGCAGGAGGCGCGGCGTATCTGCGCGCCGTCCAATCACCGGTTCCCGCCGCCCGCTTCTGCCCCACCGGCGGCATCACGCCCGCCAACATGGGCGACTACCTGGCCAGCGCGAACGTGGGCTGCGTCGGCGGAAGCTGGCTGACGCCGGCCGATGTGGTGGCACGCCAAGACTGGCGCACCATCGCCCACCTGGCCCGCACGGCCCGCGATCTCGCCAACGCGACCGACTGACGTTCAGCGCCAAGCCGCGAATCACGTCAGCCCGGCGTCCTCCAGCAGCCGGGTCAGACCGAGTTCGGCGCATCGGGCGACGGCAGGGTGTTCCAGGCCTTCGGCTCGGCGTCCGAGAGCCACGAGCGTTTCCGCGACGAGCAACCCTGCCTGCAGAGCAGCCCACGGGCGTTGCGCACCATCGATTCCGGCGGCCAGGCGCTCGGCCCGCCGCAGTGCTTCGGCACGGTCGGCAGCCGAGTCGCTCGCGGCCAGCAACCGCACACCCGAGTCCTCGTCGAATTCGGCGGTGATGATGGTGATTCCGTCAGCACCAGCTGGCGGCGAGCCCGGCGACCGCAAGCGATCCGCTACGTCGGCGGTGATCGGCAGGCCGAGGCGGATCCGCAGGTTCGTCATCACCGCGGCGAGCCGGGGCAGGTCGAGCCGTTCGGCGGCCCGCATACCGTCGGACAGCCGGGTGCCCGCGGCATCGAGGTCGCGGTCGGCCGCTTTGAGCCGGGCCGCCGTTCCGTACAGCGCGATCATGTAGTCCACCGCGCCGCCTTCGGAGCCGAGCGCGTAGCTCTCCTCGATGATGCGTGACGCCTCGGCCAACTCGCCTGTGTCATAGAGCAATTCACCGAGAAGCGCGCCCGCCACCCGCACCGCGTGCGAGTGTGGGCCCAGCTCCGCGCCCATCCCGTGGGCCTGCCGTAACGCATCCATTGCCCCGGGGATGTCCAGCTGATGCTTGGCGGCGATGGCGTCGAAGCACAGCCGGTACACCGGGGCGAAGGCACCCATCAGGTCGTGATACCGCGCGGCGAACGCCGAGTGCCGCCGGGCGGCCTCGTAGTCGAAGCGGTAGATGGCCGCGAAGGTGGCGATGTTGCCCGCCACGCCCGCGACGCGGGGCGGCAGAGTGTCCGGCCGGGCCAGCACCTCGGCCACCAATGCTTCGATGCGGTCGGTGTGATCCCCGAAAGCCTCTGCGACGCTTCGTACCACGTCGGCGTCGACGCGAAGGTCCGTCTGCACCGACTCGGGCAGCCCGCTGTTCTTGAGCGCCGTCTCGAATCGGTTGAGCGCGGTATAGGTTTCCGCGCGGCGCTGCAGCAGGATGTTCGCCCAGGCGATGACGAGCTGCAGCCGCGCCCGTGCCACCACCGCCTGAGCCGGCAGCTTCTTGACGATCGCCAGGAACGTCGTCATCTTCGACTGCTCGAGCAGATAAGTCTCGTCCTGCTCGACCAATTCGATCGCATACTCCGGATCTCCGGCAGCCAGAGCATGATCGACCGCATCGTTGAGGTCGTGGTTGGCGGCGAACCAGGCCGCGGCCGCCCGGTGCAGAGTGGTGATGACGTCGGGCCGGTCGCGTTCGAGCCGGCGCCGGAGGAACTCGGCGAACATGTGGTGGTACCGGAACCACGTGCGGTCTTCGCAGGCGCGGCGCAGGAACAGGCCACGGCGTTCCACGTCCTCGAGCCGAGCCTGGCCGCCGGGCACCCCGGCAAGCACGCCCGCCAGCGCACCGCAGGTCCGTTCGGTGATCGAGGTCAGCATGAGGAAGTCGAGCAGCTCGGGTTCCAGTGTGTCCAGGACGTTTTCGGCGAGAAACTCGCCCACCGCCTCACCGACGACCGCGTCGTGCTCCGCGATACGGGCGAGCAGGCTGGCGGTGTCCTCGGCCCCGCGCAACGACAACGTGGCCAGCTGCAGCGCGGCGGCCCATCCGTCGGTCGAGGTGGTCAGTGCCGCCACGTCGGTGGGTGAGAGGTCAAGCTTTCCCACTTCGAGCAGCAGGGCCCGCGATTCTTTGACGTCGAATCGCAGTGTGGTCTCGTTGATTTCGACGAGTTCGTCATGAATCCTGAGCTTGCTCAGGGGAAGGCCCGAACCCGACCAACTCGTCACGATGAGCTGCAGGTGATGGCATCCGTTGTCGATCAGGAAGCCGAGGGCGGCGGCGGTGCGAGGGTCGGACACCCGGTGCCAATCGTCGATCACGACGGCCATGCGCTCACCGCTGCAATGGATTTCGTCGACCAGAGCGGTCAGGACATAGCGATCGGCATTCTCGCCGTGCTCCTCCAGCGTCGCCCCCAGCGACGCGGCCAGGCCCGGCCGGACCTGGCGGATCGCCTCGACCAGGTGCGCCAGGAACCACACCACGTTGTTGTCGTCCTCGTCGATGGTCAGCCAGCCCACAGCGACACCCGCGCCGGTGAGTTCGTCGCGCCACTGGGCCGCCAGCGTGCTCTTGCCGTAACCCAATGGGGCATGGATGAATACGAGTCGCCGTCGACCGCCGTCGCGCAGCAGGCGGAGCAGCCGCTCCCGGTTGACCAGGCCCTTGACCGGGGTCGCGGGGCGGTACTTGGTGGCCGGCGTGGGTGGCGTGGTTACGGTGCGACGCCGCTCGGCCGACGCCGCGGGCGGCGTCTGCCGTTCGACGCCGAGCTCGACGGGCTTGGCCATCGCGTCGACGCCGAGTTTGTTGTGCTGCTGCACGTCGCGCAGGATGTCGCCGAGTTCGGTGGCGCTCGCGGGGCGCTCCGCGGGATCGCGGGACATCGCCTGCTCAATGGCGGCCGCCACGTCACCGGGCATACCCCGCTCCCGCAGGTCCGGGATCGGCTGCGAGGTGATCCGCAGGAACTGGGCCACCACCTTCTCACCCTGTTTACGTTCGAACGCCGCATGCCCCGTGAGCGCGCAGAACAGGGTTGCGCCAAGCGAATACACATCGGAGGCGACGCTGGGGGCGCCCCCTTCGAGAACCTCGGGCGCGGTGAACGCGGGCGATCCGGTGATGAGACCCGACGACGTCTGGAACCCGCCGGAAACCCGGGCGATCCCGAAGTCCGTCAGCTGCGGCTCGCCGTAATCGGACAGCAGGATGTTGCCCGGTTTGACGTCGCGGTGCAGGATGCCTGCGCCGTGCGCGGCGTCGAGTGCGCCGGCGATCTTCACCCCCACGCTGAGCATCTCCACCCAGTCCAGCGGCCCGTGTTTGGAGATGAGCGCCTCCAGCGAGCCTTTCGCGTAGAACGGCATCACCAGGTACGGCCTGCCCCCGGTGGTCACGCCCACCTGCATGATGGTGGCGATGTTCGGATGCCCGGAGAGCCGGCCCATGGCGCGTTGTTCGCGCAGGAACCGGTCGATGTTCTCGTCGTCCAGATCCGAGTTGAGCACCTTGACCGCGACGGTGCGATCCAGCGTCGGCTGCGCGCAGCGGTAGACGATGCCGAAGCCCCCGCGACCGATCTCCTGCGCCTCGCCGAAACCCTCGTCGGCGAGTTCGGCAGCAAGATCGCCGACATAGCTCTGCCGCGTCGCCAGCGGATCACCCTCGGCCATCGCTGCAATCCTCGATCCGGAATCAGCCCATCTCAGGCCAGATTAACCCCGCACACCGGCCCTGCCCCCGCTATTGCGGCATGGCCGACTCGACCACGGTCAGCGTGTCCGGCAATCCCGCCACTCGCCGGATGCTGCCGAACTCATCAAGCATCGCGTCGGTGACCTCGTGCGGATCCTTGACGGTGGCGTCATCGGAGAGCACCGAGATGTTGAGCTGGTCGACGTAGCTCCACACGGTGATGTTCAGACCGCTGCCCGCCGTGATGGGCCCCACCGAGTAGATCTCGGTGACGGTGGCGCCGCCGACCTTGCCGCGTTCCCGGGGGCCCGGAACGTTGGAGATGTTGAGGTTGAGCACCTTGTTCTGGCCGTCCTTCGCGGACAACCGTTTGAATGCTGCCTCGACGGGTGCCGGCGGCATGTACGCGGCCCACCGGGCGACCAACTCAGGGCCGACCAGTTGATGGCTTTCCTTTGCCAGATTGGCCGCTTCGCGTGCGCGGCGGATGCGTTCGGCCGTGTCGTCGACGTCGACCGGCAGCGCAACCAGCACACCACTGAACCGGTTGCCCGAGATCCGGTCCGGGGAGAAGTCGAAACTCATCGGGACCGACGCCAGCAACGGATGATCGGCCTTGCCGTCGTACCGCAACAACAACGTCCGCAGCGCTCCCGAGGCCATGGACAGCACCAGATCGTTGATGGTCACGCCGAGCGCCTTGCTGGTTTCTTTGACGTCGGCGAGCGCCAGCGTCGCTGTCGCGAACAACCGCTTGGGGCCGAGCACGTGGTTGATGAAGCTCGGCGGCGGGGTGAACGGCCGGGTCAGCTCCGGGGACAGCTTGCGGTGGCTGCGGCGCACCCGGCCGATGCCTTCGGCGGTGTAGCGCACCGTCGCCGGCAACCGCCCGATCTGCCGCAGGTGGTCGCGGAACGCCGAACGCACCAGCTCACTCTTGGACGGAGCCGGATCGGTGGCGTAGGAATCCCGGTCGCGCTGCGGCCCCTGCTGCAGGTCCATGCCGCGGGCCATGAGATTCGCCGACGCGACGCCGTCGGCGAGCGCGTGGTGCACCTTGCCGACGACGGCAATCCGGCCGTTGGCCAGGCCTTCGACGAAGTACATCTCCCATAGCGGGCGGCTGCGGTCCAGCTGGGTGCTGGCGATTTCGCCGATGGCGGCATCGAGTTCGCGACGGCCACCGGGGGCGGGTAGCCGCCACGGCCGGATGTGGTACTCAAGGTCGACGTCGCAGTTCTCCCGCCACATGGGGTGGTGGAACTTGAACGGGATGTCGACCAACTGGTACCGGAACGGGTCGAGCTTGTAGAGCCGGCTGTGGATCACTTGACGGAACTCTTCGATCCCGAACGTGCGGTCGCCGAGGTCGTCCAACGCGATGATCGCGATCTTCAACGTGTGCATGTGCACATTGGGCGTTTCGGTGTACAGCAGGAACGCGTCCCACCCACTCAACCGCTTCACTCTTGACCTCCCCTGTGGAGGCGTCTATATAACCGCTTTGGCCCGTTCAAGCATCCGATTTCGGTGAATTTGGTTGAGGAACAGCCCGATTGCGGTCGCAACGGATCCGGTGCGGGCACCGTCGGTCATATCGAACGCGTGCCCGGCACCGGGCAATTCGATATAGCTGACGGGTGAGCGTGATACGGCCTTGAGCCGGTCGACGAAGCTGCGCGCCTGCGCGACCGGGATGACGCTGTCGCCGGTGCCGTGGACGACAAGGAACGGTGGGGCGTCACGGTGGATCTGTGCGATGGGCGAGGCCAACCGGTAGATCTCCGGGTGCCGGTCGATGCGGCGACCGACGACGACGCGTTCGAGGAAGTTGACGAAGCGCACCCGCTCCTCGGTGGACTGGTCCTCCCAGTCATAGCGGCCGTAGATGCCGACGACGGCGTCCACCGACGTGTCCGACCCATCGGGCAACGCGCCCTGCAGATCAGGATGGTTGGGCGTGAGTCCGGCCAACGCGGCCAGATGCCCGCCAGCCGAGCATCCCGCCACCGCAACGAAGCTGCGATCACCACCGAATTTGTCGACGTTGGCCCTGGCCCACGCGATCGCAGCCTTGACGTCGGTGATGTGCCGTGGCCAACGGTGATGCGGAGCCACCCGGTAGTCGATGGACAGGCACACCCAGCCCCGCTGCGCGAGGTGCGACATCAGGGCGTAGCCCTGCAACATCCGGCTCCCGTGCACCCAGGCTCCGCCGGGGACGAACAACAGAACCGGCGCGGGTTCACTGGGCAGGTGCTTGGGCCGCCACACGTCGAGCAGCTGTGTCGGGCTGTCGCCGTAGCGCACCGAGGTCCGGTACACGTCCCGGCGGTATTCCAGCGTGTTGCACAACGGCGGCATGGGCCGCTGCGCCGGCCACTGGATATCGAGATCGGCGGGGGTGACCACGCCGCGCAATGCGGTCTGGGCGATTTCGTTGGTCTGGTCCCGCTCCGCCTTGCGGACCTGGGCATTACCGGGGGTCAACCAGGATTTCGCCGATGCCGCAAAGAAGTCGGGCATATGCCGGAAGCCCCACACCCCCATGGCCGCCATGGCGCCGAGTGGCTCTAGGTGCTTACCGACGACCGGTAATGAGGCCGAGGCCACGGTCCAGGCCAGCATGTGGTCGGCCGGCGTGGCCCGCAGCAGCCAACGAGCCCGGCTGGCAAGGCTGGGTCCGCGGTGCCGGTCGTCCGGTCGTGCCGTCATTTCGCGAGCGTACCGCGCATCGACGGCTGCCAGGTGACAACTTCGCCAACTTGTACAGTGGATGTCGGACTGTGACCTGGATCACCTAGCCGTCGGCCCCGCATCCCGTTAGCTTCGCTAAACATGGGTAAGTCAGCTCTGGCCATCACCGAAGAACACCAAGACCTTGCCGAATCGGCTCTCGGGCAGCTGTCACGGCTCGGCAGCCGCGGTGCGGCCCGCGCCACGCTGGCCGCCCCGGGTTCCTTTCCCGACGAAATCTGGTCGGCAGCAGTCGATCTCGGGTGGAACGGGCTAGCCGTCGCCGAAGAGCACGAAGGATTGGGTTTCGGACTCGCCGAACTGGCCGTCGTGGTCGAGGTCGCGGGCCGCGAGCTGATGTCGGGTCCGTTTCTGCCCACCGTCGCCGCGGCGGTGGCGATCGATCGCCTTGCGACCGAACCTGTTCGGGCGCAATTGCTTCCGGGACTGGCAGGCGGCTCTTCCATCGGAGCGCTTGGGTTGGCCGGCACCGTGGACATCGGTGCGGACGGCTTACTCGCAGGAACCGCGGCCGCCGTGCTGGGCGCACCCGACGCCCACGTACTGGTGCTCGCCGCGGGAGACGACCTGGTCATCGTCGACGCCGCCGCCGACGGAGTCACGGTGACGGCCGAAGACGGGCTTGACCCCACCCGCAGTATCGGCGCCGTCACGCTGCGTGCGGTCTCCGTCGCCGATGAACGCGTGATCCGTGGCGCTGCGCCCTTGGCCCGCACGGTGTTTCGCATCCTGGCGGGTGCCGAGGCGGTCGGCGTGGCGTGGGCCGCGCTGGACATGGCAGTGGAGTACGCGAAGGTGCGCGAACAGTTCGGCCGCACCATCGGAACGTTCCAGGCCGTCAAACACCACGCCGCCAACATGCTCGTCGCCGCCGAGCAGACCACCGCCGCCGTCTGGGACGCGGCCCGCGCCGATGATCTCGACGGCGCCTGGTTCGCCGCCGCCGTCGCCGCAGCGCATGCCGCCCGGGCTGTGGTCTTCAACGCCGAGAACAACATTCAGCTGCACGGCGGCATCGGGTTCACCTGGGAACACGACGCGCACCTGTACCTGCGCCGGGCCAGGACACTGGCCGCGCTACTGGGCGAGGCCGCCGACCCGTTGCTCGACGTCGTCGACGGGCAGCGCACCGGCCGGGCGCACGGCGCGTCGTTCACCCTTCCGCCGGAAGCGGACGTGCACCGGAAGGCCGCCGCCGAGGCGGCCGCTGAGGTGCGGGCCCTGCCCGCCGAGCAGCGTCGCGACTATCTCGTCGACTCCGGCTATCTCGTACCGCATTGGCCCAAGCCGTGGGGCCGCGGCGCAGATGTGTTGGAGCAGTTGGTGATCGAAGAGGAATTCGCCGACATTGAGCGCCCCGACATGGGCATCACCGGCTGGGTGACGCTGACCATCGCGCAGGCCGGCACCGACGATCAGCGTGACCGCTGGGTGGAGCCGGTGCTGCGCGGTCAGGTCATGTGGTGCCAGCTGTTCTCCGAACCGGGTGCGGGATCCGATGCCGCGGCGGTGCGCACGGCGGCGAAGAAGGTCGACGGCGGCTGGCGGGTCACGGGTCAGAAGGTGTGGACCAGCCTGGCTCAGCACTGCCAGTGGGGCCTGGCCACGGTGCGCACCGATCCCGACGCACCCAAGCACGCCGGCGTGACGATGATGGCAATCGACATGAAATCGCCTGGCGTTACGGTGAATCCGTTGCAGGGCCTGACCGGCGACGCGCACTTCAACGAGGTGTTCTTCGACGACGTCTTCGTGCCCGACGAGGACGTGGTGGGCGACGTGAACAAGGGCTGGCTGGTGGCGCGGGCGACGCTGGGCAACGAGCGCATCTCGATCGGCGGGGGCTCCGCGGCGCCGACCGGGTTCAGTGCCGACGATCTCGTGGCCATGCTCGACGCGTCGCCCGCCGGCGCCGGCTACGCGTGGCGCGCCGGCGAGGTGATCGCCGTCGGCCACACGCTGCGGCTGCTCAACCTGCGCCGCGTGTCGCGGGCCATCGCCGGTGCCGAACCCGGCCCGGAAGGCAACGTGACCAAGCTACTGGTGGCCGAGCATTCGCAACGGTTGACCGAACTGGGTATGGATCTGGCCGGGGCAGCCGCGGTCTCCGGTGCCACCCGCAAGCTGACCCGCGCCTACCTCGGCAACCGGGCGATGACCATCGCCGGCGGCACCTCCGAGATCACCCGCAACACCATCGCCGAGCGCATCCTCGGCCTCCCCCGAGACCCGCTGCTCCGGTAGCAGTTGCACCTGGCACCTGGCACCTAGCACCTAGCACCGCGAGCGTGCGTGTCTGTCCCCCGACACGCCGGGTCTCACCGGCAGTTCACGCACGCTCGTCCCGCCTACGCTCATCCCATGGCGGTCAGTCGAACTCGTCGGGCGCGGGCCGCCCGCAAGCGCAAGCGTCGCCTCGACAGCGTGGTCAACGACCTGACCGACGCGCAATGGTCCGCGATTAAGGATGCGTGGAACGGTTGCGCCTACTGCGGCACTACCGGTACCGCATTGCAGCGAGATTGCGTCATGGCCATCTCGCGGGGTGGGCGGTACACCATCGACAACGTCGTGCCTGCGTGCGCGTCATGCAATGCGAGCAAATGCAATGACGAGGTGACCGGCTGGATGCGGCGTAAGCGGCTCGACGAACGTCTCTTCCTGACGCGATACGTCGAAATCCGGGCAGCGTTGACGGCCTCCGCACCCTGACGGCCCGCACCCTGACGGCCCGCGAGCGTGCGGAACGCGCTGGCGGAATACGGCGTGGCGGGCAACAGACACGCACGCTCGCGGTGCAAGGGTTCCCGGTGCAAGGGTTCCTGACTGCAAGGGCTAACGCACGGCGGCGCGGCCGCGAATGCGGCCAAGGACCACGAGGGCGAGCAGGGTGACGAGCAGCAGGATGGTGGTGCATGCGGCGGCCTGGAACGCCTGACCACGGTCGGTGAGCCCGAAGATGTTGACGGGCAGGGTCTTCCAGGTCGCGGGGTACACCATCACGGTGGCCCCGAGTTCGCCCATCGACAGCGCGACGGCCAACCCGGCCGCGGCTCCCAACGACGGCAGCAGCAACGGCAACGTCACCCGCGTCAACACCCGAACAGGCCCGGCGCCAAGCGATTCCGCGGCCTGCCGATAGGCCGGGTCGAGCCGATCCAGCGCTGCCGACACCGCACTGAACGCGAATGCCAGCACCAGCATGGTGTGCGCGAGGATGACGATCCACCGCGTGCCACCGAGCAGCAGCGGACGTGAGTTGAACGCGATGAGCAACCCGAGGCCGATGGCCACCGACGGCACGGCGATCGGTAGGTGAAACACGGCATCGGTGAATTTCCGCAGCCACGAAGGACATTCGCGCGCGGCGAGCGCCGCCCAGGTTCCCAGCACCAGCGCGACGGCCCCGGCCGCGAATGCGGTCTGCAGGCTCACCGACAGGCTGGCCAGGTTCTCGCCGGACAACGCGTCGTGAAAATGACCGAAGCCGAGGTTCGACGGCAGAGCCGATGTCCACGTTCCGGCCAGACCAGCCAATACCACAGTGGCCAGCGGTGCCACGAACACCACGAGAACCACGAGTCCGAAAACCGTGAGGACCAAAGCCTTACTTCGCCTGTTCCACAGCAGCATCGGCCACGCCCCTTCCGGTTGTCATGCGGGCGAACACCATTCGGTATCCCCCGTACAGGCCCAGTGACAGCACCACCTGTACGGTCGCGATGACCGCGGCGCCGGGCAGGTCGAACGTCACGATGCCGCGCGTGTAGATCAGCACCGGCAGGGTGATGACGCCCTTCGCGCCGGTGAACAGCACGATGCCGAATTCGTTGAGGGTCAACAGCAGAACCAAGCTGCCCCCGGCTACCAGAGCGGGCCAGGCCTCAGGCATGATCACCGACCGGAGCACCCGCAGCGGCGAGGCCCCCAGACTCGCCGCCACGTCGAGCTGCGCACGCGGCACCAACGCGAACGCCGCCAGGAGCGGCCGCACCACGAACGGGGTGAAGAACGTGATCTCGGCGGCGACGACACCGGCCGGCGTGTAGAGGAAGTTCAGCAGCGGAGTATCACCGCCGGTGACGCTCAGGATCGCCGCGTTCACCGCACCGGCGGTGCCGTACAGGAACGTGAAGGCCAGCGTGATGAGGAACGACGGCAGCGACAGCACGGTGTCGATCAGCCGGCCCACCAGCTGCGACCCCGGAAACGGCACGAAGGCCAGCACGATCCCCACGAAGGTGCCGAGAACCAGACAGCCTGCCGTCGACGTCACCGCGATGGCGACGGTGCGCCACAACGCATCCCGGAACACCGCCGAGCCCAGCACCTCGGCCCAGGTTCCCGGGTCAGCCGACTCCCCGAGCACCCGCAGCAGCGGGTAGAGCGCGATCAGCAGCACCACCAGCAGTGGCGGCAGCACCCACAGCGCGGCCCGGGACCGCGGTGCGGCGGCCCGCTCCGGGGCTGCTGCGGTGGGCTCGTCGAGAAGCGTCACGCGGCGGCCTGCACGAGCACCCCGGCCGGCTCGGGAATCCGGACGCCGACCTCGTTACCCACCTCGAACTGTGCGTGGCCCGGCACGTCGAGTTCGACGAGGCTGTCGGGAAGACCGTTGACCGACACCACGAGACGCGTTGTCGCGCCTCGCCACACCGCGGATTTCACCTCGGCGCGCATGGCGTCGCGGTTGCCCAGTGACACCAATTGCAGGGCGTGCGGGCGGATGCACAGCAACGCGGAAGACCCTGGTGCCCAGTCGATCTTGCCGACGGCAGGTTGAGGCGCCTCGGCGCTGACGGTGCGGTTGGCGACGGTCACCAGTGCTGAGGTCCCGATGACCCGCCCCACCGTGCAGGGAATCAGGTTGGCACCGCCGAGGAACGCCGCGGTGAAGCTGGTAGGCGGACGTTTCCACAGGTTTTCGGCGGTGTCGACGTCCATCAGCCGGGCGTTGTTCATCACGACGATCCGGTCGGCCAGCGCCAGCGCCTCGGCCTGGTCGTGGGTGACATAGAGCATGGCGGTGTCGGGCAGCGACTCCTTGAGCTGCTGCAGTTCGGCCAGCATCGACTGCCGCAGTTGCGCGTCCAGTGCCGCGAGCGGCTCGTCGAGCAGCAGCACCTTGGGCCGGATCGCCAGTGCCCGGGCGATCGCGATGCGCTGCTGCTGACCGCCGGAAAGCTCACGGGGCAAGCGTTTCCCGTAGGCTGCCATGCCGACCATGTCCAAGGCTTCGGCCACCCGGGCGCCGATCTCGGCGCGCGGAACCCGTTGCGCCTTCAAGCCGAACGCGACGTTCTCGGCCACCCGCATGTGCGGGAACAGCGCATAGGACTGCAGCACCACCCCGATGCCGCGTTTGGCGGGCGGCAGGTCGGTGACGTCGCGCCCGGCCAGCCGGACAGTGCCCGACGTGGGCCGGACGAAACCGGCGAGCGCTCCCAGCGCGGTCGACTTGCCCGATCCGCTCGGCCCCAGCAGCGCGACTGTCTCACCGGTGGCCACCCGCAGGTTGAAGTCGATCAGGGCCTGCGTCACCCGCTTGCCCCGGCCGAAGCGCACCCCCACCCGGTCGAAAGTGATGGCCGGCGTGAGCGATTCCTGCTTCGTGTCCGCATTCTGTTCGGCCTTGGTGTTCGGCCTGCCCAGCCCTGTCTCGGTCATATCAGTTGCCTGTTGCCTTCTGATAAGCCGCAAGGTCGGCGTCGAGCCCTGCCAACACCGCATTCCAGTCCGGTACCCACACCTCGACCCCGTCGAGCACGCTCGCAGGCGTATTCGGCTGCGGTGCACCGTGATCCGCAAGGTTGTCGCGCACCGGGATGCCCAGCGCACCGGTGGCGACGGTCTTCTGCACGCCGTCGGTGAGCAGGTAGCTCAGCAGCTTCTTGGCGTTGTCGGCGTGCGGTGCGCCCTTGGTGACACCCGCGACGTAGGGCAGTGACACAGTCGTGCGCTTGCCGTCGTGGGCGGGAATGAAGATGCTGAACGTCGACTTGTCGTCCTTGATGGAGCCGAGGTTCATCTGCACGTCGCCGTTGGCGACCAGCAGTTCACCATTGCTGACCTTGGGTTGCAGCTTGCCGGTCGACGACGACGGCCCGACGTTGTTTGCCTGCAGCTTGGTCAGGTAGTCGAGCGCACCGTCGCGGCCGCGCAGGTGCTGCAGCAGCACGAGCACCGCGGTACCGTCGCCGGCCTGCCCCGGCGTGGAGTACTGCAGCTTGCCTTTGAATCGCGGGGCGAGCAGATCGTCCCATCCCGCGGGGGCGGGTTTGACGGACGGGTTGGCGATGAAGCTCAGCGCGTTGTTGACGATGGGCACATACCTGCCGTCCGGTCCGACCTGCCCTGCCGCGATGCCGGTGGTGTCGACCCCGCTGGGTACGAGAAGCCCTGACTTGTCAGCCTTCTGGATGAAGGGCGGCAGGGTCACCAGCAGGTCGGCCTGTGGATTGGACTGCTCCTTCTCCACCCGCGAGACCACCTCACCCGAGCCTGCCTCGACGACGTTCACCACGATACCGGTGTCCTTGGTGAACGCGTCGAAGGTCGACTTGTACCAGGAGCCCAGGCCATCCGCGCTATAGATGGTGACGGCGCCGGCCGCACCCGAGCCGGTCGTTCCGGTACCGCCGCAGGCTGCGCTCAACATGCTGGTGAGGGCGAGCGCCGCGATTGCCGTCGCGCGCAGTAGATGTCGTGTCTTCATGGGTTCCTTCTCTGATCAGCCAAGCAACAACAGGTCGGCGAAGTCGGTGACGGAGCCGACCACGTGGGTGGCTCCGGCGGCGCGCAGTTGTTCTTCGGAATGCGCGCCGGTGAGGGTGCCCGCGGCGATGGCAGCGCCTGCGCGCAGGGCACTTTCGATGTCGTTGGCGGTGTCGCCGAGGACCGCGACGTTCTCTACGGCCTCGACCTGAAGCCGGATCAACGCGGTCAGGATGAGGTCCGGATGGGGACGCCCGCGCACGCCGGGTTCCGGCGCAAGCACCAGATCGGCCAGGTCCTGCCAGCCGAGCGCGGACAGCAGCTTGCCCTGCGTGACGCCACTGAATCCGGTGGTCAGCGCGACCTTGATACCGGCCTGGCGCAACTCTGTGATCGCTTCGGCCGCACCGTCGATGGGCTCCGCCCGGCCGGCCGCGATCAACTTGGCATAGGCCTTCTCGAATTCGGCGTTGGCGCGGCGCGCCAGGTCCTCGGTGCCGAACAGGGCACGGAACACCTCGATCTTGGACTGCCCCATGGTGTCGAGCACGTACTCGCGGGCGCGGTCCCGTTCGGGCCCGGCTGCGGGCAGCCCGACGGCCGTTGCGGCGGAATCGAACGCACTGACCACCAGCCCGTCGTCGGACACCGTCGTGCCTGCCATGTCGATGACAGCGAGCTGAATGTCATCAAGTTGTATGTCATTGGTAGACATGCGTTTCCCTCACTCAGAATCCGATGAGATCGGCGGTCTGCTCGGCGATGGCGGGCCCGAGCGTCATCCCGCGTCCCCCCGGACCGGTGATCACCCACACGTCGTTTTCGGGTTCGGCCCGGCACACCAGCTGATGCGGGTCGACGCATTGGCTGTACACCCCGGCCCAGCGCTGCCGGATCGGGGGCAGGGTGCGGCCGAGGAACTCCTCGACGACGCTCACGAGGTAGTCGTAGGGCGGTTCGTGCACGTCGAATCCGAACGGTTCGTCATATTCGTGCGTGTCGCCGATGGTCAGGCCGCCGTGCAGACGCTGGACACACAGTAGTTGCATGTGCGCCGCCTCGGCGACGGGATGCTGAGCCTCGTTGGTGCGCAACGTGTCCAACGCGGCACCGGCGAAGGCAGGGTAGTAGCGGAAACTGTCCGCATCGGCGATGGCGGTGGTCATGGTCTCACCGAGCGGCTCGGTCTGCATCATCTGCAATCGCACCCGCCGGACCGGAAGATTGCCCGCGAGTTCGCGGACCAGCCCGCCGTGCGCGGCTCCCGCGCACACCAGCACCAGGTCGGCGTCATAGCGGTTGCCGTGGTCATCGCGCACGGTGCGGTTGTCGACCGCGCGAGCCTCGACGCCCGGTACGAATTCGTAGCGGCCGCTCGCGGACAGGTAGTCACGGATCGCCGGCAGTGCCTGGCGGGACTCGACCGCGGCGTCGAGCGCGCAATGCAGCCCGCCGAGAAAGTCTCCTCGCAGGGCAGGGTTGAGCGCGCGCACCTCGTCCGGTTCGAGCAGGGTGAAGCCGCGGTGATACGCGTTCACGCCCTGCGCGGCCTCTTGCGCGACAGCCAGTTCGGCCGGCGTGCGCAGCAGCGTGATCGAACCGGCCGGCCGGAACCCGATTCCGGGGATGTCGGCGGCGAGCTTCTCCCACAGCTCACGTGACCGCAGGGCGGCCTCGAGTTCACCGGTCGAGCGCCCCGAAACCCATACGAGGCCGAAGTTGCGCACCGACGCACCCCGGGCCTCGGCTTCGCGCTCAAGGTGTACGACCTGATGACCGCGACTCACCGCTTCGACGGCGTGCGCGGTGCCGAGAATCCCACCACCGATGATCGTCACGCGCATGGTTGATGACCATCGCTGCTGATCACGACAGGCCGCAGTCCTGCGGGTGTTGTGGCGCCGAACACCAGGTTAAGAACTGGTATAGACCAAACGGGGTTACACTGTCGGCATGCAACAGGTCGCCGAGATCGGCCGCGTCCTCCACTCCCTGCGCGGCGTATGGGACGAGGAAGCCGTCGACGAATTGGACCACGCACTGCAGTCCGCAGCCCGCGCCGTCGACGACGGTGCCGACGATGAACTGGTGCTTGCCGCAGCACTGCACGACCTGGCCCACAGCCCGCTGTTCGCGCAGCACGAGGGCGTCGAGCAGCACGACCGCTTCGCGCGGGACTGGCTGACCCCGCGGTTCGGCGAGCGCGTCGGCTGGCTGGCGGGTGCGCACGTCGCGGCCAAGCGCTACCTGGCCGCGACCGACCCGAACTACGCGCTCTCGGATGTTTCGGCCCTGTCGCTGCAACACCAGGGTGGCGCGAGCGTGGACGCGACCTACGTCGCGCACCCCTGGTGGCCCGATGCGCTGCGGCTGCGCCACTACGACGACGCGGCAAAGGACCCGCAGGCCCGCGGCGCCACCGTCGACGACGTGCTGGCCGTCGCCGAACGGATTGTGCGGCAAGGTAACTGACCGGTGACGTCGCCCCAGCAGAAGCCGCTCCCGAAGCCCTATGTGATTCGCACCGCGCTCGACACCATGCTGGCCGACCTTGCCGAGGGCGACCCTGTACCCGCCGAACGTGAACTCGCCGTCCAGTTCGGGGTGGCCCGCGAAACCGTCCGGCAGGCGCTGCACGAACTGCTGGTGGCCGGGCGCATCGAACGGCGCGGCCGCGGCACGGTGGTGTCACGCCCCAAACTCACCCAGCCGCTCAGCCTGCAGTCCTACACCGAGGGCGCACTGGCGGTCGGGCGGACGCCGGGCCGGCTCGAGGTCACCACGGAGATCATCGACGCCGGTACCGAACTCGCTGCGGGCCTGGGCATTCCGCTCGGCGGCCCAGTGCTGCACCTGGAGCGGGTCCTGCTCGCCGACGATCAGCGCATCGGCCTGGAGAGCACGTACCTCTCGTCGGCCCGCTTCGCCGACCTGGCGACCACCTTCGATCCGACCACATCGCTGTATGCGGCCATCCGGGCCACAGGCGTGCAATTCGGCTCGGCCACCGAACGCATCGAGACCGCCCTGGCGTCACCACGCGAAGCCGAGCTGCTCGAATCCACCACCGCGATGCCGATGCTGCTGCTCAACCGGCGGTCTCTGGACACGGAAGGGGTGCCGATCGAACTGGTGCGGGCGCTTTACCGTGGGGACCGAATCGCGTTCGAGACGGTGCTGACGTAACCGATAGCCAAGCTAAGTGGTAGACAGGTTGTGTGACGCCCGCCACTGCCTTCCACCCCGACCTGGCCCGGCTGGCGCGGTTCATACCGCGCAGCCTCGTCACCCGCTCGACGCTGCCGGTCATGCAGAAGCTCACCGAATGGCACGGCCGGGCCACCCCGAAAGACGTCGAGGTGCTGACGCTGGCCTCGGGGGCCGGGGTGCGATTGTTCCGCCCGACGGCTCGCACCACCGCGGGGCCCGCACTGTTGTGGATTCACGGCGGTGGCTATGTGATCGGCAGCCCCGCGCAGGACGATGCGCTCTGCCGCCGCTTCGCCGCCGAACTGGGCATCACCGTCGCGGCGGTGAAGTACCGTCTGGCACCGCAACATCCGTATCCGGCCGGCCTCGAGGACTGCTACTCGGCACTGGCGTGGTTGGCTGCGCTACCGGCAGTCGATCCCGCCAGGGTGGCGGTCGCCGGTGCCAGCGCGGGCGGAGGGTTGGCCGCCGCGCTCGCCCTGCTGGCGCGTGATCGTGGTGAAATACCGCTTGTCGCACAGATTCTGGTGTATCCGATGCTCGACGACCGCACGGCGGGTGCGGAGTTCGATCACCCGGGCCACCGGTTGTGGACACAGGGCAGCAACCGGTTCGGCTGGTCGGCCTACCTGGGTGACGCGGACCCGGCGACCGCCGTACCGGCCCGCCGAACGGATCTGTCCGGCCTGCCGCCTGCGTGGATCGGCGTCGGCACGCTCGACCTGTTCCACGACGAGGACGTCAGGTACGCCAAGCGGCTGCGCGACGCCGGGGTGCCCTGCGAGCTCGACATCGTGGACGGCGCCTTCCACGGATTCGATCAGCTGGCGCCGAAATCCACGGTGTCACGCGCCTTCATCGCCAGCCAGATCTCTGCCCTGCGAAAGGCTTTCAGCATCGGACCTTGACTGCCGCAGGTGCACGCAGGCTCGCTGGAGCAGACACCTGTCGGCGTTGGGCAGCGCCCGGACACGCGGCAGGAGGCCGGCCACGATCTTGGCGAACCGTGCGCCCAGTTGCTCGACCGTCATCCCGAACTGCACCCAGACGTCGTCCTCGCGTGGACCCCCGTAGGGAGCCCACGCGAGGACGAACTGCAGGACGCCACGCTCGAACGTGTCCACGACGTCAGTCTCGAATGACGGTGTCCTCGAACACGATCCGGCCGATCAGGTCATAGCGGCGCGGATCACGCAGCTTGAAGTAGGTGGCCAGGGCTGCGCCGAACACGAACAGCCCCACCACGATCCACGGAGTCAGCTTGAACAGCAGGGTGCCCGACGCGGTCCCGGCCGCCGCATCTTTGTGCTCCCAGAGCAGCCAGACCACGTAGAGCATGCCGATCCCGCCGAGCCCCGGGGCGACCAGCGTCTTGAACCAGTGCTTGGACACCGGATGGTTCTTGCGCAGGTGGAAGTAGCTGATGACGGAGAACGCACACAGCGACTGCACGATCAGGATCGCCATGGTGCCGAGGATGGCCAGCAGCGAATACATGTGGACGTACGGATCCATGCCCGCGAACAGGAACGCCAGGATGATCACCAGGGCGATACCGGTCTGGACGAACGACGCGATGTGCGGCGAGCCGTGCTTGGGATGTGTTGCGCCGAGGGTCCTCTGCAGCCCCTTGGACAGACCCTCCCGGCCCAGCGCGTAGAGGTAACGCGACGCGCAGTTGTGGAACGCCATGCCGCACGCGAACGAGCCGGTGACCAGGAGGATGTTGAAGACGGTGATGGCCCATTCCCCGTAGTAGCCCCGCACCGGACCGAAGAAGATCTCCGACGCGGTGTCTGCGCTCTGCGCGAGTTCGACCGATTTCTGGGGGCCGGTGCCCGCGATCGCCATCCACGACACGAACACGTAGAACACGCCGACGCCGAGGACGCTGAGCATGGTCGCGCGCGGGATGATCCGCTTGGGGTCGCGCGATTCCTCGCCGTACATCGCCGTCGACTCGAACCCGACCCACGACCAGAAGGCGAAGAACAAGCCCAAACCTGCACTGGCACCGGCGATTCCGGCGGCAGGCGTGAATGCCCCCGCAGGGTTGAGCGTCTCGCTCACCGCAAAGCCGTCCGGACCGCCGCCGTGGACCAGCACCGCCACCGCACCGAGTGCCAGCATGACGATCTCGGTCACCAGGAATACGCCGAGCACCTTGGCGGTCAGGTTCACGTCGAAGTAGGTGAGGATCGCGTTGGCCGTCAGCATCAGCAGGGCCGGGATGATCCAGTGAACATGGATGCCCAGCTGCGACTGCATCAGGTTCTGGAAGAAGAACGAGAAGATGCCGATGAGCGAGGGCTCGAACACCACGTAGGCCATGGTGATCAAACCGCCGCTGGCCATCCCGATGATGCGGCCGAGGCCGTGGGAGATGTAGCCGTAGAACGCACCGGTGGTGGTGATGTGCTTGGCCATGGTGGCGTAGCCGACGGCAAACAGGCCCAGGACCACGGTGGCTACGATGTAGCCCGCGGGAGCGTGTGAACCATTTCCGGCGCCTACAGCGATCGGGACGTTGCCGACCATTGCGGTGATGGGAGCGGCGGTAGCCACCGCCATGAAGATCACGCCGATGGTGCCTACGGCGTTACGTTTCAAGCGTTGTACATCTTGAGCTGCGTGTTCACTCTTCGTGACAGCTTGTTCGGTCATCTACCGGCTTACCTTCCAGGCTTATGGTGAAGGCTCGATGTGGCCTGGGCCACAGTACGAACTCTACGTATATTGGCACTACCAAAACCCAATGGCAAGGGTTCGTGTGATCCATTGACAGAAATGGTTGCGACCATTTAGCGTGTGGGGCATCACAGCTACCAGGTAGCTCAAGAGGGAGCCGCATGTACGACTACGGCACGTTCACGTTCGAATCCAAAGCCGAAGTGCTGGATAAGGCGAAGACGTTCTGGAATCCAGACAAAACACAATTCTGGACCGACACGGGTGTCGATCTGGTGATCGACCGCCGCGAGGGTTATTTCCTCTGGGACATGGAGGGGCGTCGTCTCATCGACATGCACCTCAACGGCGGCACCTACAACCTGGGCCACCGCAATCCCGAAGTGATGCAAGCGATTACCGAAGGCATGCAGCACTTCGACGTCGGCAACCACCACTTCCCGTCGGTGGCCCGTACCGCTCTGGCGCAGCGCCTGGTCGAGACCGCGCCGGCGTCGATCAAGAAGGTCGCGTTCGGATCGGGCGGCGGCGAAGCCATCGACATCGCGCTCAAGAGTGCCCGGCATGCCACCAAGCGCCGCAAGATCGTCTCGATCGTCAAGGCCTACCACGGTCACACCGGCTTGGCGGTGGCCACCGGCGACGACCGGTTCGCCAAATTCTTCCTCGCCGACCAGCCCGACGAATTCCTGCAGGTGCCGTTCAACGACATCGACGCGATGGAGAAGGTGCTGGCCTCCGGCGACATCGCCGCGGTGATCATGGAGACCATCCCGGCAACGTACGGATTCCCCCTTCCCGCACCGGGTTACCTCGAAGCGGTCAAGGCCGCCACCGAGAAGTACGGCACGCTCTACATCGCCGACGAGGTGCAGACCGGCCTGATGCGCACCGGTGAACTGTGGGGCATCACCAAACATGGCATCGAACCCGACATCCTGGTGACAGGCAAGGGGCTGTCCGGCGGCATGTACCCGATCACGGCGGCGCTGCTCGGCGATCGAGCTGCGCAGTGGCTCAACGAGGACGGGTTCGGCCACATCTCCACGTTCGGTGGCGCCGAACTCGGCTGTGTCGCCGCGATCAAGACACTGGAGATCTGCACCCGCCCCGAAGTGCGCTCGATGGTCCACTACATCTCCGACATCTTCGACCACGGCCTGCAGCGCATTCAGGCCGACCATCCGGACTGGTTCGTCGGGATCCGCCAGAACGGCGTGGTGATCGGGCTGGAATTCGACCACCCCGAGGGTGCCAAGTTCGTGATGCGCGAGCTCTATCAGCTCGGGGTGTGGGCGATCTTCTCGACACTGGATCCCCGTGTGCTGCAGTTCAAACCGGGCCTGCTGCTGTCCCGAGAACTGTGTGAGGACGTGCTGGACCGCCTCGCTGTAGCGGTGGGAAGGGCCAAGACTGCTGCGAAGGGACGCAAAGCATCATGACAAACGTTGCGCAGGCCGGCCACATGCTTGAGCGGGCCCGGTGGGCTGCCGCGGCATACGCCGACTACGACGCCGCTGCGGTGGGCAACATCGTCAACGCCGTGGCCGAGGCCGGCTACGCCGAGGCCGAACGGTTCGCCGCCGAGGCGGTCGCCGAGACCGGCATGGGCGTCGCGGCCGACAAGGTCATCAAGAACCAGGCGTGCTCGCGCGGCATCGTCGACTTCTACCGCGGCGAGGACTATGTGTCCCCGCGCATCGACGAGGCCCGCAAGATCGTCGAGCTGCCCCGGCCCGCAGGGGTGGTGCTGGCTCTGACGCCGACCACCAATCCCGTTGCCACGGTGTACTTCAAGGTGATCCTGGCGCTGATGACCCGCAACGCCGTAGTGGTCGCGCCGCACCCGCGGGCCACGCGGTGCTCGGCCGACGCCGCCCGGGTGCTCGCCGAGGCCGCCGTCGCCGCCGGCGCGCCCGACGGCATCGTGCAGGTGGTCGACGAGCCATCCATCCCGCTCGTTCAGGCCCTCATGGCCGATGAGCGCACCGATGTCATCGTGGCCACGGGCGGCACCGGCGTCGTACGCGCCGCGTACTCGTCGGGAAACCCGGCGCTGGGCGTCGGTCCGGGCAACGTCCCGGTTTTCGTCGACGCGAGCGCCGACATCAACGCCGCGGCCAAGCGCATCGTCGACAGCAAGGCATTCGACAACTCGGTGCTGTGCACCAACGAATCGGTGCTCATCGTCGAGGACACCGTCGCCGACAAGCTGCGCTCGGCACTGACCCGCGCCGGGGCCCACATCCTCGATGAAGACGGGGCACGACGGCTGCGGGCCTACATGTTCGCCGACGGTCATCTCAACACCGATGTGGTGGGCCGCGACGCCGCGTGGATCGCCGGGCAGGCGGGGCTGCGCGTGACACCGAAGACCCGGGTCCTGATCGCGCCGTTCGACGACGTCATCGCCGAAGAGATGCTGGCCCACGAGAAGCTCTCCCCCGTGCTTGGCATGACCACCGCGGCCGACGCCGCCCGCGGCATCCGCGCCGCGCGTGCGGTGGTGCGGATCGGCGGGGCCGGGCATTCGGCCGCCATCCACAGCGAAAACCCCGCGGTGATCACCGATTTCGCGGCTCAGGTGCCGGTACTGCGAGTGTCGGTCAACGTCGGGAATTCGACCGGCAGCTCCGGGCTGGACACCAACCTGGCACCGTCGATGACCATCGGCACCGGGTTCGTCGGGCGCAGCTCGATCGGGGAGAACCTGCAGCCGCAGAACCTGATCAACTGGGCCCGCATCGCCTACAACAGCGAACCGGGCGTGGTGATGGGCAATTTCGCCGGCGTCGACCCCTGGCGCTCGTCATCCGGGCCGGTGCCGCAGTATCCGCGCGCATCCAACGACCGTGCCGGCGTTGCGGTGCCACCGCGGCGGTCGTATGCGACGCCGAGCCGGGCGTCGGATCCCGGACTGGACGCGCTGCGAGCCGAATTGCGCGCGCTGGTCGTCGAAGAACTCGCACAACTGATCAAGAGGTAGGGCTGTGGCTGAACTGCGTTCGTTCATCTTCATCGACCGGCTGCAACCGCAGACCATGTCGTATCTGGGCACCTGGATCAAGGGCGCGCTGCCGCGCGCCAACCAGGCTGCGCAGATCATTGAGGTGGCTCCCGGCCTGGACATCGAGGGCGTCACCGATGTGGCCCTCAAGCATGCTGAGGTCAAGGCCGGAATCCTGGTGGTGGAGCGGCAATTCGGATATCTGGAGTTCCACGGGGAGACCGGCGCGGTGAAGGCTGCCGCCGACGCTGCACTCGACGAGCTGGGCGCCACGCTGGACAGCGCGGTGCGGCCCAATGTGCTGGCCTCGCGCATCATCTCCAGCATCGACCACCAGCATGCGTTCCTGATCAACCGCAACAAGATCGGGTCGATGGTGCTGCCGGGCGAGTCGCTGTTCGTCCTGGAGGTCGCCCCGGCGTCGTATGCGATCCTGGCCACCAACGAAGCCGAGAAGGCCGCTGACATCAAGGTGGTCGATTTCCGGATGATCGGCGCGACCGGCCGCGTGTACCTCTCCGGCACCGAGGCCGACGTGCGTCAGGCCGCCGAAGCTGCTCAGGATGCGTTGGCAAGGGCCACTGCATGAACATCAACCGTGACGATCTGCGCGCTCTCGTCAGAGAGGTGGTGCGCGAGGCGGTTTCGGGTCTCAAACCCGCCCAGACTCCGGGGCCGGTGGCTGTCCCCTCGCCTCCGGCCCCGGCCCCCACCCCGGCCGCACCCACCACGGTGGCCGATCAATTGGGTCTCGACCCCACCGGGCCCCGTGCCGTCGAAGGCAAGAACCGGGTCGAGACCGTGCGGCTGTCCAAGGACTCCGACCTCGATGCCTTCGTACGGAAGTTGTTGCGGCTGTTCGAAAGCCCGAAGACCCGCGCGGATCTGAAGGCCGGCCGGCTGAGCTTCCGGCTGGCAGGCAGTGCGACACCGTCCGGCGGCGCGACACACCGCATCGACAGCGGCGCGGTCACCGAACGCCATATCGCCGACCTCGCGGGCGGCACCCTGATCCTGGGCCGGCGCGCCGTGCTCACCCCACTGGCCAGGGAGAAGGCTCGATCCCTGGGCATCACGATCACCAAGGAGCGAATGTGATTAAAGCGACTGTCACCGGGAATGTCTGGGCGACGCGACGTATCGAAGGTATCCCGGCCGGTGCTTTCCTCGAGGTCGAGGTCGACGGCACCGGGTCCCGGTTGATCGCGTTCGACGTCCTTGGCACCGGTGTCGGTGAGCACGTCCTGGTCGCGCAGGGCTCCGTGGCCTCCGGCTGGTTCACCGGCACACCGCCCCCGGTCGACGCACTCATCATCGGATCCATCGATTCCAACCCCAACAAATAAGGAGATATCCCCATGTCCAGCAATGCAATCGGATTGATCGAGACCAAGGGCTTCGTGGCTGCGCTGGCCGCTGCCGACGCCATGGTGAAGGCCGCCAATGTCACCATCACCGATCGCCAACAGGTCGGCGACGGGCTGGTGGCCGTGATCGTCACCGGTGAGGTCGGCGCAGTCAAGGCCGCCACGGAGGCGGGAGCGGAGACCGCATCGCAGGTCGGCGAACTGGTCAGCGTCCACGTCATCCCGCGGCCGCACAACGAGCTCGGCGCGCACTTCTCGGTGTCCAGCAAGTAGCCATGCCGACGCAAGCAGACGAGAGCACGCGGATCCGCACCCAGATCCGCGTCTACCTGCTGGTCGAAGACCTGCAGCGGCAGTTCGCCGCCTACCTGGGTACGCCGACCCGGGCCCGCGGCTACCCGCCGTACGAGGGCGAACACGCGCTGATCGTCGAGGTGTCCCCCGCCTTGGCCATCGAGCGCGTGATCGACCTTGCCCTGCGCGAGGTGCCCGGTATCCAGCCCGGGATCCTCTATGTGGAGCGGCAATTCGGGGTGCTGGAGATCCACTCCGCCAACCTCGAAGATGTGCAGCGGGCCGGCAAGGCGATTCTGGCGGGCACCGGCAACTCGGCGTCCGATCAGCTGCGGCCCCGGGTGCTCTACCACGACATCATCGAGGACATCACCGATCAACACGCGGTGATCCTCAACCGCAACCGGCAGGCCTCCATGATCCTGCCCGGACAGTCGCTGCTGGTCTACGAAATGACCCCGGCCCTGTTCGCGGCCGTGGCTGCCAATGAGGCCGAACGGGCCGCACCCGGGCTTACCGTGGTGGACGTACAAATGATCGGCGCTGCCGGGCGGCTGTACATCGGTGGCAGTGTCGCGGACGTGACAGCGGCCCGCGACCGGATCACGACAGTGTTGGCGGGAATTGAAGGACAGGACCACTAGATGGTTATCACCGACGAGATCGATGTCGCCCAGCTTGCCCTGGAGCAGTACGACATCGGACCCAACGCGACGTTGCGGTTGCTGAATCTCTCCGAGAACGCCACATATCTCGTCGAGGATGCCGGAACACAGTCGATCCTGCGGGTACACCGGCGGGATTATCACCGCGCGCACGAGATCGAGTCGGAGTTGGACTGGCTGGCGGCGTTACGGGCCGACAGTGACGTCACAGTGCCGACAGTGCTCCCCACCCGCGACGGGCGTCGTGTGGTCACCGTCAACGTCGACGGAACTGACCGGTACGCCGTCCATTTCGACATGGTCGCCGGCGCGGAACCCGACGAGAACGCCCTCACGGCGGAGGACTTCCACACCCTGGGCAGGATCACCGCTGCGCTGCACGACCATTCCCAGCGGTGGGCGCGTCCCTCCGGATTCGATCGGTTCGCCTGGGACTGGGAACACAGCCTGGGTGCCCAGCCCCGGTGGGGACGCTGGCAGGACGCCGAAGGCGTCGGGCCGTCGGAGAACGACGTCCTCGAGCGGGCGCAGACGCTGCTGCGTACGCGGCTGGAGGCGTACGGAACCGGGCCGGATCGGTTCGGGCTGATCCACGCCGATCTGAGGTTGGCCAATCTGCTGGTCGATTCCGGGTCGAAGATCACCGTCATCGATTTCGACGACTGCGGATTCGGCTGGTATTTCTATGATTTCGGCACCGCCGTATCGTTCATCGAAGACGATCCGGCGCTGCCCGAATGGCAGGCATCATGGGTGAGCGGCTACCGCAGCCGTCGTGAACTGCCTGCCGCGGATGAAGACATGCTCGCATCGTTCGTGCTGTTGCGCAGGCTGCTGTTGTTGGCTTGGATGGGCAGCCACAGCCATTCCAGGGAATCGGCCACCAAGGCGATCAGCTACGCCGCGGGAAGTTGTGAACTTGCCGAACGGTATCTGCGCTCCGACGGCCGCACTCTGACCTGACTCACAAAGGACCCCACTATGTTCGCATCGCTTCAGGGCCGCTCGGCCATCGTCACCGGCGGCAGCAAGGGTATCGGCCGAGGTATCGCCGAAACGTTCGCCAATGCCGGTGTCAACGTACTGATCACGGGCCGCAGCCAGGCCGATCTCGACAAGGCCGTGGCCGATCTGTCCGGTGCGCCGGGCAAGGTCAGCGGGCTCAGCGCCGACGTGGCCAGCCCCGAGGACGCGCGCCGCGTGGTGGCCGAGGCAGTCGAGCGGCATGGCGGTCTGGACATCGTGTGCGCCAACGCGGGCATCTTCCCGTCGGGCCGGCTCGAGGACCTCACTCCCGAGTCCATCGAAGAGGTGCTGGCCGTCAACTTCAAGGGCACCGTGTACATCGTGCAGGCCGCGCTCGCAGCGCTGACCGCCAGCGGCCACGGCCGCGTGGTGATCACGTCGTCGATCACCGGCCCGATCACCGGATACCCCGGGTGGTCGCACTACGGCGCGTCCAAGGCGGCTCAGCTGGGCTTCCTGCGCACCGCGGCCATGGAACTGGCTCCCAAGCACATCACCATCAACGCTGTGCTTCCCGGCAACATCATCACCGAGGGCCTCGGCGAAATGGGCCAGGAATACCTCGACCAAATGGCCTCGGCAGTACCCGCGGGCCGGTTAGGTTCGGTGGCCGACATCGGCAACGCCGCGCTGTTCTTCGCCACCGACGAGGCCGCCTACATCACCGGTCAATCGCTGGTGGTCGACGGTGGTCAGATTCTGCCCGAATCGCATCTGGCTATCGCCGAACTCTGATACCCCAAACGGCTAGAATTGGCTGTACCAAAAGTGGAGAGGGGTCCGGGGTGGCAGCGCAGAGCGAGGAGTTGCGGCGACGCATAGTCGCCGACATCAGCGCGGGCACCCCGGGCGCCAAACTCGGCAGCGAACGCGACCTCGCCGAACGCTACGGCACCAGCCGCTCCAGCCTGCGCCAAGTGCTTGCCGCGCTGGAGGAGGCGGGGCTGGTACACCGGATCATCGGCCGAGCCGGCGGCATCTTCATCAGCCACGGCCAGGTCGAACGCAACCTGTCCGACGTCGTCGGCGTGCCCGCATTTCTGACCAGCCAGGGCTACATCGCCGGGACCCGGGTGCTGTCCACCCGCATCACCACTCCCGATCAGGCCACCAAGACCGCGCTGCGCCTCAATGACGGCGAGTATGTCGTCGAGATCCAGCGCATCCGGCTGGCCGACGGCTCTCCGTTCTCCCTGGAGCACGCCCAGTTCCCCGCCGATGCCTTCCCCGGGCTACTGGAACAGCAACTCGGCGGGTCACTCTACGAAATCCTGGAAACCCGATACGGTTTGGTGACCGGTAGGGCCGACGAGCGGATCGAAGCAGTCAACGCCACCAGCAGTGAGGCCACCCTGCTCGGCATCAAACCGAAGGCCGCCCTGCTGCTGATCACGCGGGTCACCTATGACCAGAACGGCAACCCCTGCGAGTTCTCCCGCGATCTGTTCCGCGGCGACCGGACCGCACTGGCCGTCACAGCGCAAGGCCGCGGCATCGCCCGGTCGGACGCCAACACCGCATCGGTGACGCTGCAGCGCCAAGCGGTGTGACCCCCCGACGTCTCCCTTAGAGTTTGTTTAATAATTCCTTACTTTTCTTAGACTCGAGATAGCGTCCCCCTCATCCGTTGGACGATGAGGGGGACTCATGCATCAAGCACACGGTCATGCGGTGGTCTTGGGGGCCGGATTCGCAGGCCTGCTCGCGGCAGGGGTGCTGGCAGAGCAGTTCGCCGCCGTGACGGTGGTGGAACGGGACCGACTGCCGGACAGTCCGATTCAGCGACGCGGCATCCCGCAGGGGCGTCATCTGCACAGCTTGCTCAGTCGCGGCTCGCACGCACTCGAGGAGTTGCACCCCGGCATCCTCGACACGCTGACCGCTGCCGGAGCGCACAAGATCGACGGCGCGAACCTGTCCAAGGTCTACACCCGGATGGGTCCGTACACCATGAACCGCACCGGCAGCCTCGCCGATCCCGACGCGCTCGCGATCTACCTGGCCAGCCGTCCGTTCCTGGAATTCCATCTCCGCCAGCGGATCGCCGACCACCCCAACGTGACGTTCCGCGACGGTCTCGATGTCATCGGATTCGACACTCCGCGCGCCGATCACGTCGCCGGGGCGCAGGTCGCCGACCGCAACACCGGCACTCGATCATCGATCGCGGCAGATCTCGTCGTCGACGCGCTGGGCCGCTCCACGCGCACACCCGCGCTGCTCGAGCGGCTCGGCTACGGCCCGCCCGACGAGCGCGTCATGCCTGGCCGGGGCGCCTACTACAGCCAGCTTGTCACGATGCCGAGCGGCTCCATTCGCGAGAGGCTGGTGCTGGTCCAGCCCGACCGCGGGGCAAGCCGAGGCGGACTCATCGCCTACGAGGACGACACGTGGATGCTCACGGTGACCGGGCCTGCCGATGATTTCGCGGATCCGCCAGCCGATTTCGCCGACATGCTGGCGTTGGCCGAGCGGTTCGTCCCGCGCCAGATCATCGCGGCGCTGCGTGCCGCGAAACCGCTCGGCCCAGTGCAACCGTTCCGGTACCCGGGCGGATCCTGGCAGCGCTACGACCGCATGGATCGCTTTCCGTCGGGCTTGCTGGTGATCGGTGATGCGCTGTGCCGACTCGATCCGATCTTCGGTCAGGGCATGACCGTCGCCGCGCTGCAGGCCCTCGCGTTGCGCGACCACCTCGCCGAATACGGCACTGGAGCACCACAACTGTTCTTCGGCGCCGCGGCGCGCCACATCGGTCCCGTGTGGTCGATGAACCGGGCCACCGCGGGTGCCGGGACACCTCAGCGGGGATTGGCCGGACGGCTGATGAGCTGGATCCGTGGGCAGGTGCTGCAGGCCGCGGCGAACGACATCGTCATCACCGAACGACTCATGCGCGTCAGCAGCCTCATCGACCCGCCGGACATCCTGCGCGACCCCGTTCTGCTCGGCAGAGCATTGATGGGCAACCTGATGCGCCGCAACCTGTTTGACGTCAGCCTGCGCGCGCAATGCCTGTCCGGCGCCAGATGAGCGCCATCACCGCACACGCACCGGCCAGCACCGCAAACGCAATCGGGAACGAACCCGACGTGGCGAGCGCACCGGCCACCAACGCGCCCAGGCCCGTCCCACCGTCGAAGCCGATGTTCCAGGCTGCGCTCACCGCGCCGCGGGATTGCCCACCGCTGGCCGCCAGGGCCTGCACCAGGGTGAGGTTCTGCAACGAGCCGTACGCCAAGCCGAGCAGCAGAGCGCCGACGACGATCACCGCAGGACTGTGGAGGATTCCCACCGCGATCGCCGCCAGCCCCGCCACACCCAGGCACAACATCGGGGTGATGAATCGGTGTGCCCCGAAGCGGTCGGCCGGGCCGCCGATCAGCCACCGCCCCAGCGTCGCCGGCCCGGTCAGCGCCAGCAGGGTCGCAAAGGCCGTTGTGGTGTCGGCGAATTGGGGCGCAAACGTGAGGACTGCCCCGCCCGCGGCGGTGATCGCGACGAGCGCACCGATCGGGCCGATCAGCCCGCGGCTCACCGCCCGGAATTCACCGCGCTGTGCCGGAGGTCGCGGCACCGGATGGATGAACATCAGTGCCAGCGGCACGCCCAGCACCGGCGCAGTGGCCAGCACGAACACCGGGGTGTATCCGACGTGGTGGACCAGCCATGTCGCCACCGGGGTGAGCACGAATTGCGGTGCGGCGATGGCAAGTCCATACGCTCCGGCTGCCCGGCCACGCTGCTCATGACCGAATAGGCCTGCGATACCGTCGACCCCGTACACCGTGACGATGCCGAAACCCAGCCCGCGCAACGCCGCGAGCAGGAGCACCGTCGGCAGGTTGTGCGCCGGCAGATGCGCGATGGCGGGAGCACCGAGCAGGGCCAGGCCGATCGCCAGGGTGACCGGCCACCGCAGGCGTCGCAACACCAGCCCGACCGATAGTTGCGCCACCACGGTGCATGCCATCAGGACCGCGTTGACCGCACCCGCCCCGAAATCGTCGGCGCCGTTGTGCACGGCCCACATCGGGGCGACCGGCAGCAGCAACGCGAATCCGATGAAGCCCAGCACGGCGACACCCAGCAACGCGGGCATGCCGGGTGTCCTCCATACCGTTGTCTGTGTCATCGAGTGAAGACCGTCGCCCCATCGATCACGGTCACGGCCACCAGGTCGGCATCGAGTTGGTCGAGCGCCTCGCGCGGCGGCGCGGACAGCACGCAGACGTCCCCTGGTTGCCCAGGCGCGATGGTGCGTGGCCTGCTCGGCTGGGTGGCACTGCCCAGGAACAGCGTCAGAGCCGTTCGCGCATCGACACATTCGGCCTTGTTGAGGGCCCGGCCCGCGGGCGACCGTCGATGCACGGCGGCGCGCATCGCCGCCCACGGATCGCTGTCACCGAACGGCGCGTCGGTCGACAGGGCCACCGGCACTCCGGCGCGCAGTAGAGAAGCCAAGCGCCACAGCTGGTCTTGTTCGCTCGCAGGCACATCGGTACGGTACTGGTCGCCCCGTTCGGCGATGAAGTTCGGCTGGGTGACCACTGTGGCACCGAGGACCGCCAGATCCGCGATGCAGTCGGCGGGCACCATCGCCGCGTGTTCGATGCGGTCGCCGGGATGTCGGCCCGCAGCCTGCAGTGCGGCGATGGCGACGACGAGTTGCGCCGCGGTCACACAGTGCAGGGCGACCGGCACGCCGTCGGCGTGCTTCTCGCCGACCCACGCGGTGAGCGCGTCGAGGTCGAGGGCATCGTCGTGCAGAATCCGCTTGCCCGGAGCCAGCACGTGCACCCGCTGGCGCATTCCGATCGTGGCGTCGAGATCGGGCGTGGCATCGGTGACACCGGTGACGCCGTAGGCGGCCAGCCGCGCACTGAATTCGTCGAGTGTGGGCTGCGTGCGCTCGAGGGCGTCCGACCAGGTCCGGTCGGCGCTGCGCAGCCGACCGTCGGGGTGGTCGGCGAGCCCGAGCGCGGCCAGGCCGGCCGAGTTCAGCGTCCACATCACGCCGCTGCGGTGTTGCACCCGTACGGGTACGGGCGGTGTGAGCGTGTCGAGCAGGTCGCGGTCCAGCGGGCCGGCGACGGCGTCGTGGTAGCCGACGGCCCTGATCCAGCCGTCGGCACCGGGTACCGCCCGGGCCAGGGCCCGGGCCATGCCGTCTGCACCCCGTACGTCCTGCGGACCGACCCGTACCGAATTCAGCGCGGCCGCTGCGGAATACACGTGCAGGTGATGGTCGTGCAGACCGGGGATCACCGTGCCGAATCCTGCGTCGAGAACGTGCTCGCGCGGCCGGGGCCGCAGCCGCTCCGCCACCTGCTCGATCTGCTCGCCCAGCCGGATGTCGACAACCTTGCCGTCGAGTAGGCTCGCTCCCTGAATCAGCATGGTGGAGTTGCTCTTTGGGTCACGAGCTGGCGTGCTGCGGCGTTGTCAGCGCCCAGCGCGGGGCCGACCGGGACCGCTGCGGGCGCCACGGCGGGAAGGACGTTGTCGTCGGTGGGCAGCCCGGCATACTCGGCAGCCACTGCCGCCATGGCGAATTCGATGAGCTCTCCGCCGCCGCGGCCGAGGGCGGCCACGACCGCCGCAGCGGCATGCAGGCCGGTGAGCGGATCCGCTATCGCGTCCGCGGCGAATACCGGTGTGCCGTCCCGGTATCCGACCAAACCACCCGATACCGCGGCGTCGTCGCCGAATGCCACCCAGCCGGCCTGGTCCCCACGCGTGCCGTGACCCGTGATGCGCAGCCACACTCGCCCCGGGCGCGGTGGCGCGGTGTGCGGCCCCAGGCCCCGACGCTCGAGGGCGGCAGGCCGGGACGCCTCGATGACCACGTCGGCAACGGCCAGCAACGCGGCAACGTCATCCGGTCTGTCGAAATCCACTGCATAGGAGAGCTTTCCGCTGTTCATCCAGTCGAAGAAGGCCGGCTCCCCGCCTCGGGTGCCATCAGGACGGGCCACGCTCTCGACCTTCACCACCGTGGCCCCGGCGCGCGCCAGCAGTTGGCCGCACAGCGGCCCGGCCCACATCGAGGACAGATCCGCGACGAGCACCTCCGATAGCGGCGTCGAGCGCGGTGGACCGAGCGTCGTCACCCGGGGCGGTGCCACCGCCGTCTCCCCGAGGACGGCGACCGGCAATCCGAGTAGTCGCGCCCGGCCGGCCACCGTGGCCCCCGGCGCCCCGGCGGCCCATGCCTCGATGGCGGGCCACGGGTCCTCGGCGACCGTATCGGCCTGCAACAGGGCGGGCACCATGGCGAGATCGTCGCCTCGTGACAGCGTCAACGCGCACCAGCCGTCGGCGGCCTCGAAGAGTCGTGTCGCTCCACCCGCCGAAATCCGGCCCCCGGGGGTGAAATCGAGCAGCGCGGCCCGGCCGGTGATCAATTCGGTCGCATCAACTCTGACGCCGGTCCGCGCGGTGAAGTCATCGGCCACCCGCTGGGCACGCGTCAGCACCGATGCCGAGACCGCGCATGCACCCACCCGGTCATTGTGTCGCAGACCGGCACCCGCTCAGGTGCTCGGTAGGTGCAGCTTGGTGAGTTCGACGAGATGGCGACCGACATCGTCGAGGGCATCGGTCTTTTGCGCCGCGATGGCCATGATGACCGCACCCTCGATGGAGGCAATCGTCATCGTCGCCAGCGACCGCGCCACGTCGGCATCGGTACCGGCACGGACCAGCCGCTGCGCCAAGATCGCGTGCCAGTCCTGGAAGGCTTCAGCGGCCGCATCGGCGGCTTGCGGTGCATCGCAGCGGCCGAGGACGGCCGCGACGATCGGGCAGCCACCTTCCATGTGTGTCTCGGCCAACTGCAGCTTCCATTGGTCGATGAACTCCTGCACGGCTTCGGCGGGTTCGCGCCCGTCATCGGCCGCCCGGATGAGGGCCGTGAGCGCCTGCCCGGCAACGCGGGTGGCCTCGGCGACGAGCTCCTCCTTGCCACCCGGGAAGTTCAGGTAGATCGACCGCCGCGAGACACCGCTGTCTTCGAGTAGCGCGTTGAGACCGGTTCCCGCGACGCCCCGGCGCCGCACCAACCCCGTCACGCTCTCGATCAACGTCTCTCGTACCGACATCACGCCTCCCTGCTAGACCGGTCAGTCTACCTGGTCGTGGGGGACCGGATCGGGAGACGGCGTGCTTGCACCCGTGATCGTTCGCGTTAGCGGGCGCAGCTCGTCCAATGCCACACGCCCTGCCGCAGTGACCAATGACCGGGGGCTTCGGAGAGGTCGGTGGCGAGCCGGACGTCCGGTGTGGACGGCACTGGGGTGGGTTCGCCGGTAACTGTCGCCAGCAGTCTCTGCCCCTGCCGAACGAGCTCGCGCTGGCGATCGCTGAGATTCGCGTGACCGAAACCGCCGAGCTTACGCATGATGTCCGCGAACCGGGTGTGAAGCTGCGCGCAGGTCATACCGAAGCGAGGCCAGCACTCCTCTTCGCTCGGCCCTCCGTATGGCGCCCAGCGCAATATGAATGTCACGATGTCCCAATCGAAGTCGTCGACTCTCACAACGTCTGCGGCGCATGGCCCCGGGTGCTTCGGAATCACGGCAAGTCGCTATCGAAGGCCCACAGGCGGTGCATCCGTTGATCCCGAAGCGGTCTTCGACAAGTTTCTCCTGCCGATCCGAGCAAAGATGTCGGGCCGTTTCGATCGGTAGAAGAGGCCGAGCGCGATCCCCATGAGGCCGCTGCCCCACACGGCAGCCTGAAGAATGACCGCGAATACGCCGGAGCCACCGGTCAGTGTCGAGAAGTTGACGATCCCCACGATCAGAAGAACGCTCATTGCCACCAGGGAGACGCCCGGGGCAACCACGGACACCCACAGGCTGACCGAATGCGATCCTCGCTGCCTCCAGAAGTAGACGATGACCGCGAGGCTGACAAGCGCGAAAAGCAAGAGATACCCGTACCCACCGGTGCCGCCGAGCTGGCCGTAGAGCAGCGCGGGATCGGTACCGGCGACCACGAAGGGCAGAACGCCGACGAGGAACAGGCCGCCCGCGGCGAACGCCGCGTTGTGCGGTGAGTTGTGTTTGGGATGGACGGCACCGAGCTGTCTCGGCAGGACCCGGTCGACGCCGAGTGAGTAGATGTAGCGCGCCAGGATGCTGTAGATCGAGACAGAAGCCGCAAAGATCGAGCTCAAGAGCAGCACGTTGGCGACGTCAACCAACCAGGTACCGACCGAAGCGCCCAGTGCTGTGGAAAACATGCTCACCGGATCGGACGTGGCCAGTTCGACGGCCTTGTCCGCGCCGAAATAAGAGATGATGGCCCACGACGCAATGCAGTAGAAGATGCCGACGAAAGCGACCACCAACAGGGTGGCCCGACCGATCGTACGGGCAGGGTTCTTGATCTCTTCACGAAAAGCCGCCGTGCCCTCGAAACCGTTGAAGAACAAGATCGCGAACAGCAGACCCAGCCCCCAGGATGCCCCGGTCAGCGAACCCCACGAAAACGGTTCGAGGGATACACCGCCCTTCTCAGCGACCCTGCCGCCGCCGAATATCGCCAGATCGAAGATCAGGACCACCACGACTTCGAGCGCCATCGCGACCAGCAGAACCTTCGCCGACACTTCGACCTGCAGGTAACCGAAGACACTCACGACGGCCAACAACACCAGCGTGTAGCAGTACCAACTGATATGGGGACCGTGGAGTTCGCCAGTGACGAAGTTCGATGCGGCAACGCCGAAGAAGATGAACGACGACAGCCCCAGGAGTACATAGACGATGATCGCGACGAAGCCCGCGCCGAGCCCCATCACACGTCCCAAACTCGCCGCGACGTAGGAGTAAAAGGCTCCGGGATTGGGCATGTGGTGCCCCATCGCCACGAAACCCAGCGAGAACAGCGTGACGAGCACCGCGGCCACAAGCATCATCGCCGGCGCGGCCGGACCACCGTAGGCGATCAGGATGACGAGCCACCCAGCCACCGTCACGAGCGGCGATACGAAAGCCATCACCAACGCGAAGAGGCGGAACGTGCCCATAGATCCGGTCAGGCCTACGGCCTTGTGCGTGGAGCCGGTTTCCGGCGACGCAACCGAGACGTCAGTTGCTTTTCGATTCATTTGCCCGCCTTAGCATTTGCCGGCACATCCAGGCGACATGCCGTGGGTCAGAAAATTCGATCGGATAGATGTCGTCCGCCGATTCCGCCTACGCGGTCGAGGGATAGCGGCGGTGTAGCTCCGCCACGGCCTCCTCTCCCAGGTACACCGGCGAGCGGCCCGCCAGGAGCAAGTACAGACGCGCGGTCTCCTCGATCTCCTCCACCGCGTCGACGGCGCTCTCGAGCGACTTCGCCGCGGCGAATGACCCATGGTTGCGCATCAACACCGAGCGGGAGTGCTTGGCCGCCCGCGAAACCAACTCTTCGAGCTCAGCGCTTCCCGGTGCCCCATAGTCGATCAGCGGCAACCGCCCGACGCGCATGACAAAGTACGGCGTGATGGGCGGTAGCGCATCGTCGCAACGCAAGCCCGGCAGGCACGACACGGCGACAGCGGAGGTCGAATGCAGGTGCGCCACCGCGGTACACGTGGGGTGGTGCCGGTAGAAAGCCCGATGCAACACGAGCTCTTTCGACGGGCGGTCGCCCGCGAGATGCTCCCCGTCGACGGACATCACGGCCAGCCGCTCAGGCTCGAGCCGGCCCAGGCATGCATTGGTCGGCGTGATCATGATCTGATCGTCCATCCGCACACTGAGATTCCCTGTCCGGCCCGGCGTCAGGCCCCGGTCGTAGAGGGCGGCACCCAGTCGCACCATCTGGGTGCGCGCTGCGTCGTCGAAACTCATGTCTGCGCCACCTGCAGTGCATCACGGAAGAACGACGGCCCACCGAAGTTTCCCGACTTGAAGGCGATGGCCAGTCCGCGGTCCTCGGCCACGAGCCACGGCACGCCGACACTGATGTCGGGACCGATCCGCGCTGACCGCAAGGAGAGCGCCTCGGCTACCGCGCCCGACGTCTCACCCCCGGCGACGATGAGCCGCCGGACGCCGGCCTTCTCAAGACCAATCCCTATGCGGCCCATGGCCACTTCGATTCTGCGCGACACCTGCGCCGGACTCAGTCCGGTCGCGCCCGCGCGGAGCCCGACAGCGTCGTGGTCGGTGGTGATCAGCAGTGGGCCGCTGGAGAGGCAGCGCTCGGCGAACTCGAGCGACCGGCGCACGGCGATGTCTCCGTCGACAAGCTCGACCACGCCGAGGGTCAGCGTCGGTCCATCGAACGCTCGTATCTGTTCGTGCGTCGCTTGCGAGAGGCTGCCGGCGAGGACGGCGCTCGGCCCGCGCGGCAGCACCGGCCGCTCCCGCTGCATGTGCGGGGCATGCCCCGCACGGGTACGCGCGGCCGCGGCGAACGCGGCACCGTATGCCGCACCGCCGGCGCAGAGTCGGTCGCCCGCCGTGGCCTGCGCGATCGTATCGAGGTCGGTGTCCCGGACGGCGTCCGCGATCACGTGGTGCGCGCCGGCGGCCTGGTCGGCAATACCCTCCAGACATGTGGTGACCGCTTCCGCGCCCGCATCGACCGCGGTGAATTCCACGAGTGCCACGTCTCGCGACGTCTGTCGTGCGAGGACGCGCGGCAGGTGCGGATCGCGCATCGGGTTGAGCGGATGGTCGCGCATCGTCGACTCGCTGAGCAACGTGTCGCCAACGAACAGATGTCCGAGGTAAACCGTCCGGCCGTTCGCCGGGTACGACGGGCAGTGCACGACACGGCGGGCACCCGTCACGTCGATGAGCGCGTCGGCGATCGGACCGATGTTCCCGCCGGGCGTCGAATCAAAGGTGCTGCAGTACTTGGAGAACAGCTGCTCGGCGCCGGTGGCGAGCAGCGCCTCGGCCGCCTCGATCGCGGCTGCGCGTGCCTCGGCTGCGGGGACACTACGGATCTTGAGAGCGACGACGATCGCGTCGCCGCCCTCGTCGCACACCGCGGAGCTGCCGAAGGCGAGACGCGTATCGAGCCCCCGTGCCGCGAGGGCACTGGCGAGATCCGTCGCACCGGTGATGTCGTCGGCGATGAAGCCGACCGGTGCGCAGCGGCGATCACGCGTCATGTGAGGTTCAAACCGCCGTCGACGAGAAGGTCGACGCCCGTGGTGTACGACGAATCATCCGAGGCGAGAAACGCGATCGTCTTGGCGATCTCGGCCGGCCGCGCCATGCGCCGCATCGGGATCTTCGCGACGTCGTTCGCGACCCGGTCGGGCTCGGTCTTTTCTGCGTACTCGACTTGCGGTGTCCGGACGTAACCCGGCGACACCGAATTCACCCGAATGCCATGCCGGCCAAGGTTCATGGCTGCGTTGCGGGTGATCCCCAGAACCGCGGCCTTCGTCGCGACGTAGGCGATGAAACCGTTCTCCGTGCCACCGCGGTGGGCCCAGGACGACGCGATGTTGATGATGGATCCCGAGCCCAGCTCCATCATTCCCGGGATGACCGCCTGCATGCCCAGCAGAATTCCGGTCTGGTTGATCGCGACGACACGGTTCCATTCGTCGATGCTGACGTCGGCGACCGCGGCAGGCGAGCTGATGCCCGCGTTGTTGACGAGCACGTTGATCGGTCCCCAGGCGGGGTCGACACCGGCAACGACTGACGCCCAGTCTTTTTCGGATGCGACATCGAGGTGCCGGTAGACGACCTCGAGGCCCTCGGCGTCCAACTGCTCCGCCAGTGCCTCACCCTGATCGTCGAGGACGTCCGTGGCGATCACCCGGGCGCCCTGACGGGCCAGCAGGTCCGCGTGCGCCGCGCCCTGTCCCTGCGCTGCGCCGGTGACCAGCGCAACCTTGCCTTCCAGCCGATTAACCATGCCGCTGAGCTTCCCGGCCGCGCCGGCGACGCGCCACTGTATATGGACATGAACCGCCGACGGCGCGTTAGCCCGAAATCTAAGGGCTTGTACGCATCGACAGCCAATGGCGGGTTGTTTGAGGTCGGCACCAATTGTGCAGACGTGTCTGCTCACCGACGTTGGGAGGGTATCGCCCAACAAACGACAAGGAATCGACCGAAGCCATGGAACTTGGACTCTTCAGCCCGCCGTACGCACAGGAGTACGTCGCGGGCCGACGCACACTGCAGGAAGTGATCGAGTGGGATCTCCAGATCGCCAGGTGGGCCGACGAATACGGGCTGGCCGAACTTTTCTTCGCCGAACACCACACGATCGGTCACGAGCCGAACCCGGCTCCCGACCTGATGATCGCCGCCGCCGGGCGCGAGACGCAGCGGCTGCGTCTCGGCGCTGCAGCCCATCTGCTGCCTTACCACAACCCCATCGCGCTGGCGAGCCGGCTCATGTATCTGGACCACATGACGGGCGGCCGCTACATCGCTGGTTTCGCGCCCGGCTCGTTCCCTACCGACGGGCAGCTGTTCGGCGTCGGGCAGGGCAACGCGAAGATGATGGACGAGGCCATCGACATCATCGAAGCCATGTGGACGCGACAGGGGCCGTTCCGCATCGAGGGTGAGTTCTGGACCGTCGACATGCCTGCGCACACCTCGCAATGGAATGGACCGCACCTCAAGCCTTTTCAGCGACCGCGGCCCGAGGTCGTGATGACCGGGGTGCAGCCGACATCGCCCACCTTCGCCGACGCCGCACGGCGGGGCTTCTCCCCCATGAGCCAGCAGGTCGGCATGGCCGCCCTGCGCCAGCAGTGGGAGACATACGCGACGACGGCGATCGAGGCCGGCCACACGCCGGACCGGGCCAACTGGCGCGTCATGCGCGACGTCTTCGTCGCCGGAACCGACGAGGAGGCACGCCGGCTCTTTCTCTCGGGACCCGCCGGCCGCACATGGGACGAGCTGGTACTCCCGACATTCCGCGTCGTGCGCGATCGCGGGGGCAAGCCGTATGCACTCGGCGAGCTGCTCCTCGACCCCGGCATGACCATCGATGAGCTGACACTCGACTGGATGGTCGACCACTTCTTCATCGTCGGCTCCCCCGACACGGTGGTCGAGAAGATCACGCGCTTCAACGAAGACCTCGGCGGCGTCGGAGCCCTGCTGTCGTTCACTTTCGACTTCAGCCGGGACCCCGAGCCTTATCGGCGCCACCTTGAGCTTCTGGGGCGCGAGGTCGGCCCGCAGATCGCCACGCTCGGCCCTCGTGTCGCCACGCTGTCCATCCCCGCGGTCACCGGCGCGTGACCGGCACGATCCCGGTTATCGTCTACGACGCCGAACCCGAGACACTGGAGCTGACCGTCCTCGGCCCCCGTACGCCCGCACTCGCCGGTGCGCCGGTCGAGTCGGTCCACGTGTTACACCGGAATTCCGTTGGGCGCAGCGGCATCTGGGAGTGCACGCCCGGGAGTTTCGACTCCGCACGCACGGGAGATACCGAGTTGATGCACTTCATCGCCGGGGCAGGCACCATCACCACGGCCGACGGTACGGTCCACGAGATCCGCCCCGGCGTCGTGCTCGTCGCCCCGGACGGCTGGCGTGGTACCTGGGTCATCCGCGAGACCGTGCGCAAGGTGTACACGATCTGGACCACGTCTCCCGAATAGCGTTCCCGCACAACATAAAGGGCGGCATCCGCATCCGGATGCCGCCCTTTGGCGCTTGCCGCTCAGTCGGTCACCGGGACCGGCGCCTCCTCGTAGTACCGCACCGTCTTGAACTTCCCGCTCTCGATCTCGACGAGAATCACGCCCTGCAGGGTGAATCGGTCACCGGCCGTGTCCTTCAGCCGGGCCCGGAACTCGAAGGCCGCCGACGAGTCACCGTTGGTCCACTCGCCCAGGACGTCGATCGCGAGTTCGGGATACGACCGGTAGAAGTCCTCGGTCAGCCGGCGGATGGCGTCGTGGCCCTGTTGCGGCGGCCGGCCGTAGGCGTAGAACGTCGCGTCGGGGAGGAAGTGGTCCAGCAGGCCGTCGAGGTCGTGGCGGCACTCGGCGTCCCACGCGGATTCTTGAAGTGCGCGTGCAGAACTCATGGTTCTCCTATCGTGTTGGGAACTCGTTGTCAGTTCTCAGTGCTGCGCCAGGATCGCCGAGAGTCGTGTCGCGGCGGTGGCGCCGGTCGCGACCGCGCCTTCCATCCACCCCCGGAAGGCGTGGGCGATGTCGGATCCGGCGAACACCAGGCGGCCCTCTGTGGCTTCCAGAGCGGAGGCGTATTTGGACAGCAGGCCCGCAGGGGCTGCGCACCATGTTCCCTTGGCGTAGGGGTCGGCGAGCCAGTCGTGACCGTCGACCTTCACGACGCCCGCTTCCGGTACGTAGCGACGAAAAGCGGCCTCCATGTCGTGGCGGTCGAGGATGTCCAGCGGGCGCTCCTGCGTTGAGAAGCCGACGACGAGATCGCCGCCCAGGCCGGTCTTCTCGGCCGGGAAATCGGTGAAGAAGACGTCGATCGGCTCGTCGTGCGCGCCCACGCCGAGAAGTTTCGGAGGCAAGCCCGTGACCAGCGCCCACAGCTTCTTGGCCGCCCCGGTCTGGCCGATCGCCGCACCGGCAGTCTTCTCGGGCGACAGTGGCGGCGTGAAGGTGATGTCGGGCAGGCAGTTGAGCGGCAAGGCGATCACCGCGGCGCGGGCGCGCAGCACCTCGCCACCCTGGGTACGCGCTTCGACATGCTCGGCCGACTGCGTCACCGTGACCACCGGCGTCGACAGTCGCAGCTGCGCCCCGGAGTCGTCCAGTATCCGCTGCAGGAGGTCGATCGTCCCCGCGGCGAAGCGGTGTGTAGGCGTATGCCCAAGCGCCAGAACGTCGTTGCCGAGATTCGGGATCCACGACATCAGGTGCAGAGCCGAGATCTGCGACTCGTGGCAGCCCGTGTTCTCGCGGATCCACGCACCCATGAGCTCGCGCAGCGTCGCGGACAGCCCGAAGCCATCGAGGTAGGTGTCGAGTGGGACGTCGAGGTCGGCGACATCCTGCTGATCCAATGGCAGCGCCGAGTCGATTCGCCGTACCTGCGCGGTGACCTCCCGGACCACCTCCGCGAGGGCGAGCTCGTCATCGCTGCTGATCGGGCAGGCCGCGTGGCTGCGAACGCCGTCGAGCAGGGAAACGTGATGCTCGGGGTGCGGACTCTGGGCGAGCGGTACGCCGTAGCGCTTCACCTCCGCCATGAGGGCGGAGTTGCCTTCCGGGTCGACCCAGTTGCCGCCCAGCTCGATACAGAAACCGGTGTCGGCGAAGGGCCGGTACCAGGCACGGCCGCCGATGCGGTCCCGCGCTTCCACGATCAGCACCCGTTTGCCGTCCTGCGCGAGATCGCGCGCGGCCGTCAGCCCAGCGAATCCCGCGCCGATCACCAAGGCGTCGTACATCTCGTCATTCATCTGTGAATCCCTCTAGCTCTCTGCTCGGCGATCCGCATGGGCGCCGTTGTCAAACACGGTCAGACTCGGTCCAGGTCCACCGGCAGGTGCAGCGGCGCCCCGCGAACGCCGGGATCGCACGCGGTCACCACCAGCGTGCCCAACGACGCGAGTGCCAGGACATCGAGTTCGGCCCCGGCGAACGCGAGGTTCGTCGGCGTCGGCGCATACACACCCGACCAGTCGTCGACGACGACGTCGAGCGTGCCGCCCGGGGCGAGGCGGTACACGCGGTTGGGCTGCCAGCAGCCGATCCACAGACCGCCCTCGGCGTCGAATGCGATGCCGTCCGGTACGACCCGGTCGAGAACGACGACCGGCTCCGGCTCGCCGCCGCACAGCGGGATCCGCACGATCCGTGGCCACGTCGATTCGACGATGTACAGCCAATCCCCCTGTACCGCAAGGCCGTTCGCAAAATACAGGCCACCGAGGACCCGCTCGGTGGTGCCGTCGGGGTCGATCCGCACGATTGACCCGCTTGCTCGACCCCAGTCCCCGGAGTCGGACACCCACAGCCGGCCGGCGCCGTCGAAGGCCGGGTAATTCGGGTAACCGATGGCGGCGCCGTACTGCCGGACGCTGCCGTCGGGCGCGATCTTCTGGACGCATCCGTTGCCGACATCGCAGATGTACACGGCGCCCGCGCCGTCGAGGGCCAGTCCGAGCATCGAACCGCCCGGCACCGTGCACACCGTCTCGAATGCCCCGCCCTGCAACCCGAACCGGTACAACTGGCCGCCCTCACCGCCTGCGTAGAGCAGCTGCTCGCTCGGGGACCAACACACGCCCTCGGGGTGTTGTAAGCCCTCGACCACGGTGCGCAGGCCAGGGCCGGTGACCGATGCGGGAACGCCGGTGGTGATATGGGGCTGGGTCACGCGGAGACCTCGACAACAGCCGCCGCCCGCCGCCAGTGGGCGAATGCGATGACCTGGTCGACGAGCAAGCCGAGTTGCGGCGCGGCGGCCACGATCGGATCCGCGTCGCCGCGCGTGGTCGAGTTGATCGTGACGCCAAGCGGTGTCGGCCAGCCGCGCAGCGCATGCACGGTCGAGCGCAACGCCGCGAGCGTTGTCGCCGTCGCCTGCCAGCCGGCCGCACACACGATGCAACCGATCGCACGGCCGTCGAGGTACGGCCGCTCGTCGGCACGCAGCTCCTCCAGGTGGTCGAGCGCGTTCTTGATGAGCCCCGACGGCCCACCGTGGAAGCCCGGGCTGGCGACGATCACCCCGTCGGCACGGCGGGCGAGATCCAGCATGCGCTCGGCCTTCGACCCGAGCACGCCGCGCTCCGGTGCGTACGCCGGGAACTCCAGATCATCGGCCAAGAGGATGTCGGTCTGGGCGCCGGCGTCCTCGGCGAGTTGTAGTGCGGCACGCAGCGCCCGCTCTGACGACGATCCCGGACGGGTCGTGCCGCCGATACCGAGAATGCGAGGGATCCATTCAACTTCCACGTCAATCATGCTGGTGGACTCCTGTGATCTCCGCCATTAGCGCGCCGCACCAACCTGAGTCGGCTGCTTATCGCTCGGTATAGGCACATTCGGCGAGCCTCTCCATCGCCGGCCGCGGGCTGGACAGCACGGGGGTACCGCCGCCGGGCCGCGCAGCGGCGACCCGCGCCATCGAGGCCTGGGCGAGCACGACCACATCGACCTCGGCGGCCAAGCGGTCGAGCTCCTCGGCGACTATCGCGTCGTGCCGCGCGCCGTCACCGCGCCCCAGCGCGGCGAATGCACCGTCACAGAGCCGTGAGACGACGGTGATCGCTCGGCCGGCGTCACGTGCGGCGGCCGCTACGAGCTCGGTGGTCGGCGCGAGTGTCGTGGTCAGGGTGGCGAGTACGCCGACACGAGCCCCGAGCGCGACTGCGCGCTCGGCCATGGCGCGGTCGACCCGGTGCACGGGAATGTCTGTCTCCGAGGCGATCTCGTCGACCACCGCGCCCACCGATGAACAGGTCACCAGTACCGCGTCGACGCCGAAGTCGGCGAGTGCGGCGACATGACCGCGCAGCCGTTCGCGCGTCACATCGTCGACCTCACCGTCGCGGATCGTTCGCTTGAGCAGGAGTTCGTCGGCGACGACGGTGGTCTGCACACCGGGGAGCAATTCGGCAGCGAGGTCGGCAAAGGTGGGCGCGAGCTGGGAGACGGTGTGGACGATACCGAGCTTTTGCATGAGAACCCTTCTCGTTCAGTAGCATTCGGCCAGCAGGCCGCCGTCGACGACGAGCGCTTCACCCGTGACAAAACTCGCGTCATCGGAGGCGAGGAAGAGCACAGCCCGGGCAACCTCACGAGGCTGGCCGATCCTGCCGAGCGGATATTCGCCTTCGGCCTGAGCGCGCAGCGCGGCCGGATCCTCGGCCGCGGCGAAGTACGCCTCGACCATTTCTGTCTGCATATCCCCGGGCAATACGGTGTTGCACCGGATCTTGTCGCGGCCGTACTTCACCGCCGCCGATTTCGTCAGGGCAAGCACACCGCCTTTCGCCGCGCCGTACGCGGCGAGCATGGGGTCGCCGGCCACCGCAAGGACCGACGAGATGTTGACGATGGCACCGCCGCCCGTGCCCTGCATGACGCGGATCGCGTGCTTGCAGCCGAAGAACGGGCCTTTCAAGTTGACCGCGAGGATGCGGTCGAGCTGCTCCTCGGTGGTGTCGGCCAGTGCCTGTTCGACCTGGATCGCGGCGTTGTTGACCATGACATCGAGCCGGCCGAAACGCTGCACCGCGTCGTCGACGAGGGCCTCGACCTGCGCCTCCTTCGATACGTCGGTGTGGCGATAGACGCCGATGCCGTCCATCACCGCCGCACCCGCCTCGTCGTTGACATCGCAGCCGAGGACCTGCGCACCCTCAGCTGCGAACTCCCGCGCCAGCGCGCTCCCGAGACCAGACGCGACCCCGGTGACGATCACGCTGCGTCCTTCGAATGACGTGCTCATAGCTGTTCCCTCGTCTTGTCGTCAGTGGCCATCCGGGGCAGCCTGTCACCCCGACTCGATGCTGCCCACTGTGTGCGGATATGACCCGCACACTGGCGGTCATATGCCCGGATAGGGACCCGGCGCGGCAGCTACGTGGCTTGGGACAGCGCAAGTGCCCGCAGCGCGAACCAGAGCTCGCTGACGTCGCCGGTAGACCGCATCGAGCGGCCGGTCAGCTCCTGAATGCGGGCGATCCGGTAGTTGACGGTTTGTGTGTGGATGAAGAGCATCTCGCTGGCACGGCTCGGCGAACGATCGCATTCGAGATACGCCTGAAGCGTCTTGATCAGATCGGTGCCCTGCTCGCGGTCGTACTCGATGACCGCGCCGAGCACGCGGTCGGCCGCGAGCTTGGACTCCGCGAGTGTGCGCGGCAGGAAGGACGGACTGCTGTCACCGTAGAGAGCCAGCGCCGACCCATCCGGACTGACGGTCTCCAGCGCCCACCTGGCTTGGCGAACGGCATCGCCGAGGTTGGCCGGCCCGACGAACGGGTCACTGAGCCCGGCCCGCCACCGTTCCAGCATCGTGCGTTCCTCGAAGTCCGCCTGCGGGACGTCGACCGCCCGCACCACTGCGATGGCGATCTGGCCGATCTCACCGAGCAGGAACGGGATTCCGCGGATCAGCCATCGGCGCGCCAGCCTCTCGATCGCGTCGGGTCGGCCGTCGACGGCCAGCGCACGCAGGTCACCCTGCAGGCGACGCTCGCGGAAGAGCGCGGTCAAAACTGCCGGCTCGAGCCGGGCGTTGAGCGTGTCGTTCAGCAAACCAGCTCCCGACCGGCGAGAGCGCTCCACCGCCGCATCGACGCGACCGATCTCCAGCGCGCACGCCGCAGCGATCTGCTGCAGGACTGCGAGCCGGGGTCTCACATCTCCCTCGGGGAAGGCGATGAGACAGGCCGAACGCTCGCCGACGATCGGCATGGTCAGGGCGCTCCGGTCTCCGACGGTCAGGTTCATCACGAACGGCGCGCGACCCGACGAGCGGCGCAGCTCGGCGTCGTAGGCGTCCTTCCACGCGCGGTCGGGGGTTTCGCTGCCGCGGATCAGCGATTCCCACATCTCCGGGTCGACGACGTGCAGCCGGCAGCTCACCACCCTGCTGAGGCGGCCTACGAACTCGGTGCCCGCGAGCGTCTCGCGCAGGCTCGCCATCACTTCGCCGTTGACCCGGGCGATCTGGATGAAGGACTGATCCTCGCCCCTGGCGTTGGCGGCGGCCACGAACCGCACGTACTGCGCGAAGCCGACCGCGTGTGCGCCGTGGATCACGGGGAAGCCGAGATGGTCTGCGGTGGTGAGCATTTCGTCGGACAGGTGAGGACAGCGGTCGTCCTCACCGATGACGATTCCGCTCAAGCCCGCGTCGAACATGTTCTGCACGAACCGCACCTGCGCCGACGGCTCCTGCGGGACGATGTAGCCACAGGTCAGCACGAGGTCGCCCGGATCCAGCCAGTTCCACGGGTCGAATGCGTCCGTCACGTGTGCCCACGACACCCGGCGGTCGAGCCCCGCCTCACCTGCGAGCAGCGTCGCCTGGAGAAGCCTCAGCTCGACGATGTCACGGACGCTGACACTGCCGGGTCCGCTCGGACGCGCTGTCATGTCGCGTCCGAGACCGTCAGCGGCACTGGTCACTGCTGGAATATATCGCCCGCCGGCACCGCCGACCTTATTTCAGGACATGAACCTCGGCCGGTGAACTGTATTGGCACACAGTTGGCGCAGCGCTCTCGTCCGACTGCCACCTGCCGGACATTGCAGTAGACCGATCGGTGTACTACCGTCGCGGAGGTATCCCCGGCACTTCCCCCAGGAGACCTACATGCCCGACCTTCACGACCCGCTCCCGCTTGCCAGCGGCCAGGTGCTGCGCAACCGGCTGATGAAGTCGGCTCTCAGCGAGGGCCTCGGCACACCCGACCACGGGCCGGACCAGAGGCTGGTCGAGCTCTTCCGGCGCTGGGGCACCGGCGGCTTCGGCCTGGTGATCACCGGGAACGTGATGGTCGACCGCGACCACCTGGGCGAGCCGGGCAATGTCGTCGTCGAGGACGACCGCCACCTCGACGGGCTGTCCCGCTGGGCCAAGGCCACCAAGGACGGCGGCGGACTGGTCTGGATGCAGGTGAACCACCCTGGGCGACAAGCCAATCCGCTGGCCACGCGGTCGCAGCCGGTGGCGCCGTCAGCCGTCCGCATGAGCGTGCCCGGATGGCAGGCACCCCGTGCGCTGACCGACGATGAGATCGAGGCCACGATCGACCGGTACGCGCACACCGCCGCGATCGCGGATGCGGCCGGTTTCGACGGCGTCCAGATCCACGGTGCGCACGGATATCTCGTCGCGCAATTCCTGTCGCCCCGCACCAATCAGCGCACAGATCGCTGGGGTGGGGACCCGGAGCGCCGCATGCGATTCGCACTCGAAGTGGTGCGACGGACCCGCGCAGCGGTCAGTCCCGGTTTCTCCGTGGCCATCAAGTTGAACTCCGCGGACTTCCAGCGGGGCGGATTCACCGAAGAGGAGTCCCGCGCCGTCATCGCCGCGCTGGCCGCCGAAGACCTCGATCTGATCGAAATCAGCGGCGGCACATACGAATCGCCTGCGATGGAAGGCCGGCCCGTCATACAGTCCGCATCCACCGCGGCGCGCGAGGCGTACTTCGTCGAATACGCCCGAGCCGCCCGGGAGTTCGCGGGTAGCGTGCCGCTGGCGGTGACCGGCGGCTTCCGGACGCGAGCGGCGATGAGCGAGGCCGTCAGCTCAGGAGCCTGCGACGTGGTCGGGCTGGGCAGGCCGACCACCGTCAACCCGGCCGCTGCCGACAGCCTGCTGGTGGCACATCAGACACACCTCCACGTGCCCGACATCGCACCGGCCCTGCCTGCCCGAATCACGAATACCGCGCGCGCCAAGACTTTCCTCAGCGCACTCGAGCTGCAATGGCATGGGACCCAGTTGCACCGGCTTGCCGCGGGCGGTGAGCCCGACCCCACGATCGGCCCGCTCGCGACCGCCGTTGCGCTGCTCAAGAACAACGGAGTCAACGCCTTTCGCGCCCGGAGGAACTCATGACCGACAAGACGCTGAACAAGTTCCGTCGCGAGCGAGCGCTGGGACGCCATCTTCTGAACCCGGCCGTTACGGCGCTGTCGCGACTGGGGTTGCGCACCGCATTGGCGTCGGAGTTGGAGACCATCGGCCGCAAGACCGGTCAGCTGCGCAGGGTGCCAGTCTCGGCGCAGTTCGACGCGACCGGCGCGTGGGTGATCTGCCAGCACGGAACGCGTTCCGGCTGGGGTAGCAACATCACGTCGAACCCGAATGTCCGCCTGCGACAAGGACACCGGTGGCGTACGGGTGTCGCCCAGTTCCGTCCGGACGACGATGTCGTGGCGCGGGGCCGCAAGTTCGGCGTGATCGGGGCGCGGGTGGCCAAGGCCCTGGAGACCACGCCGGTCTCGGTGCGCATCGACTTCACCGACTGACGACCTCGTCGACCAGCCCCCAGTCCAGCGCCGTCGCGGCGTCGATGCTGCGCCCGGTGAGCACCAGATACGCAGTGCGCCATCGGCCGATGCGTCGCGTGATGCTCACGGTGCCGCCCGCGCCGGGAATGAGTCCCAGCGCCAACTCCGGTAGGCCCAGCGTGGCCTGGGGGTGTGCACTGACCCACCCGCAGAACGCCGCCATCTCCAGACCGCTGCCCAGCACCTGACCGTGCACGTCCGCCCGGCAGTGGCGGCCCAGGCGTCCGGTCAATTCGTCGAGCACCAGCGCCGGGCTGTGCCGCGTGCGGGCCAGATGCGCGGTGGCAGGGTCGTCGAACGACCCGAATTCCGCGAGATCGCCTCCGCTGCAGAAGGATCGGCCGTTGCCGCTGAGCACCACCGCATCGACCGACAGGTCGAGCCGGGCCACCTCCAACGCCTCCAGCAGCGCCGCCCGCGCGTCGGTGGAGAAGGCGTTGTGGCGCTGCGGACGGTTGAACCGGATATGCAGCGTGTTGCCGTCACGCTCGGCTTGCACCGGATCGGGCAGCAGAGGCACCGTCGCCGGACCGCGCTCGGCCAGCCAGCGCGCGAATTCCGGCCCGGACTGCAGCGTCGAATAAGCCAGGGATTCGGTGATCAGCCCGCCGAACGCAGGTGCCGCGACGTCGACAGAGCGCAGCACGTCGTCGCACACCGCCGCCGCCAGCGGCCAGCGTTCGCACCGCTCGGCGAGCACCCGCAGGGTCTGCTCGACCGAATCCACCGTCACCGCACGGCGGTCCGCGGTCGCGGCCTCGGTGAGGGTGAACGCCGCGGTGTCACTGGGCTTTTCGACGGCGACGCGGATCCCGCCCGGCAGTTCGATCACATCATGAATACTTCTCGATCAGTCCCTGCTTGTACAGCTTGCCCGTATCGGTGCGGGGCAACTGAGTCTCGAACGAGATCGACCGCGGGCACTTGTAATGCGAGAGCCGGCCGCGCAACCAGGACAGCAGTTCGTCGGCGAACTCCGGTGTGGCATCGGCAGGATCGACGGTTTGCACCACGCCCTTGACTGCTTGCCCCATCTCGTCGTCGGGGACGCCGAACACCGCGGCGTCCATCACCTTGGGGTGGACCACCAGCATGTTCTCGGCTTCCTGGGGGTAGATGTTCACCCCACCGGAGATGATCATGTGATGCCGGCGGTCGGTGAGGTACAGGTAGCCGTCCTCGTCGAGATATCCGATGTCCCCCACGGTTTTCCAGCCATGCGCGTCGCGTGAGGACGCGGTCTTCTCCGAATCGTTGAGGTATTCGAAATCCGCACCGCCCTCGAAGAAGATCTCGCCGGGCTGGCCCACGGGCTGCTCGTTGCCGTTCTCGTCGAGGATGTGCACTGTGCCCGTCATCGCCCGGCCGACCGAACCGGGGTGCGCCAGCCATTCATCGGCGGTGATCAGGGTCGCGCCGATGGCTTCCGATGAGGCGTAGTACTCGTCGACGATCGGTCCCCACCAGTCGATCATCTGTTTCTTGATCTCCACCGGACACGGCGCCGCGGCGTGCATGACCCGCTGCAGGCTCGACACGTCGTACGAATCACGCACGCTCTGAGGCAGTTTCAGCAGCCGGGTGAACATCACGGGGACGAACTGGCCGTGCGTCACCTTGTGCCGTCGAATCGCGTCGAGCGTGCCCTCGGCGTCGAACTTCTCGAGCACCACGGTGGTGATGCCGGCGGCCTGCGCCTGCATCGACCACACCGACGGCGCGGTGTGATAAAGCGGCGCGGGGCTCAGGTACACCGAATCCGGCGTCATCCAGAATCCGACCAGCCCGGCCATCAGGCCCGGCACCGCTGTCGGCGGGAGATGCGGGAGTTCGCGTTTGATACCCTTCGGCCTACCGGTGGTGCCCGACGAATACTGCAGCAGATCTCCCTCGATCTCGTCATCGATGGGGGTACCGGGTTGGTCCGCAACGCATTCCGGATAGGACTGCCAGCCGTCCAACTCGCCGTCGGCAATGAGCAGGATGTCCGGCAGGCCGTTGGGCAGATCCTTGTCCAGGCCACTCAGGACGTCCTTGAGGGCACCGGAGCCCACGATGGCCTTGGCGCCGCTGTTGTCGACGATGTAGGCGGCCTCGGCTGCCGTGAGATGGGTGTTGATCGGCACGTAGTACAGGCCGGACCGGCGGGCTGCCCACATGACGGCGTGCATGTGCTGGTTGTTCTCCATCAGGATCGCAACCACGTCACCCTCGACCAGTCCGCGCTGACGGAAGTAGTGCGCCAGCCGGTTGGCGCGCGCCTCCAGTTCGTCGAACGTGACGACGGTGCCCGACGGGTGGAGGATGATCGCCGGCTTATTGGTCCCGACGTGCTCGCGGATCTGCATGAGGCACTGTAACCGGCACCACTTGACAGGTGTCAAGTGGTGCCGGTTGTCGCTATCGCGCCAGCGCCGGCTCGTCAGCTGTGTCGTCGGCGACCTCGGCCGAGCGGAACGGCGCGCGCAGCGTGACCGCCACATGGCGACGATTGACCACGAACCCGATCAGCGCCAGTACCGCGTACACGCCGCACAGCACCAGCCGGCCGTCGGTCGAGGTGATCGGGAATTGCACGACGAACAGTGCAAGCAGCGCCAGCGCGGTGTAGCGGTGGAACCGCAGCGCCAGGATCAGTGCGATACCCATCATCGTCTGGGTGGCCGTCAGCAGGACCTCTTCCACCTGCCGCCCGTCGAGCACCAGCGCGGTGCCGCCCCCGCCGGCGATGTAGGCGATGGGCAGCGAGCCCATCAGCAACGTCCACTGGTTGACCTTCGACGAGATCAGGGTGGCGATGGCCGCGGTGCCGTTGCCGCGGCTGGCGAAGATGATCGCGATGATGAACTCGGGGGCCTCCGAGGCCAGCGGCGCGAGCCACTGGACCAGCAGGAACTGGTCGATGCCGAGCTGGGTGCCCGCGCCGATCAGGCTCTCGGCGAACGGTTCCGCGCACATCAGGATCACGCCGCCCGCGATGACGAACAGCGCCATAACGCTCGAGCGGCGAGCCCGCACCGACAGCGCGCCGAGCGCGGCCGCGGTGCCGATGAGATCCGGCTCCTCGACCTCGCCGCGGCTCATCTTGTAGAGGTAGAAGCCGAACCAGGCCAGCAGCGCGACGCCGAGGACGAGGTGGATCTGCCCGGTCACCGGGATCACGAAGGCGACGACACCGGCGATCAGCAGGAATCCCAACTCGACGCGGTTACCCGGATCGAGCGCCATCGATCCGGCCTTTCGACCCGACATCTTGCGAGCCACCCACAGGCCCACCAAGACCACGACCGGCCAGCCGACACCCATCAGCAGCCGGTTGGACCCCGTCATGTTGGCGGCGGCGAACTGCACATAGTCCGGGTTGTGGCCTGCGGTGTAGGCGTAATAGAGGTCCACGGCGTACTCGGGCAGCACGGCGATGAGCGCCAGCACCGCGATGGCCAGGCCTCCGGAGACGTCGATCTGCGCGGCCTCGGCTGCCCATGCCAGCAGGAAGCTCGCGGCGACCACGGCCGCGCCGTAGATCACGAGAGCGACGACGGGGTTGGGATGCAGCCCGACGATCCTGACGACCAGGGCAGGCGCGATGAACAGGGCTGTGGTGATCAGCGACCGGGCGAGGGTTCGTCCGTGCGTGCGGGTCACGTGAAGTCCTTAGTCTTCGGGCGGCCCGTGGCCTCATCGACGGCACGACGAAACCTCGGACCGACACGGTCATGTCGGCCGAAGGTCTCGCTCGCCGGATATCGCTTCCAGTGGATGACCGGGCGACTTCGCCGCCAGCATGTCGACCATCCGCATCGCGCCGGCCAGGCCGACGGTCAGGAACTACTCCCCTTCGCTGCGAGGAAGGCTACCCTTTGCCCACCGACCCAGCAACGTAGCGCATCTATGAATATTCGCGTCCTGGCATCGCAAATTTGCTGGTCAGAATCCTGAAGAATAGTTTTCGTGCGGCCAAACTATCGAGTGTGGCAATCCTGATGTGTGGATCCTGGGACTCAACCGGCGCCGACGTGGCGCAACAGCTGCACCGGGCCGACGACAGGGGTGGCCCGCGACGCGCGCAGCCGCGCCGGGAGATGCGGGCTGACGAGGAAGCTGCCGGACGCTTCAGCGGTTGCCGGCGCGGCCACCGCGCGCGTAACGCCAGGGCGGGGATTCGGCCGGAAAGCCGCCACTGCGTTACGCACGTGACGGCGGGCCCGGCAATGCAAACGCGCACCCTCGTGAGGTCACGAGGGTGCGCGAAATGCTGAGATATTGCGGCGTGTCTACGGGCAGACACGCACGCTCGCGGTGCTAGGTGCCTAGGTGGCCCGCTGGGCCTAGGCGTCCTCGGCGAGACGGTGCTTGAGCGCGTCGAACTCGTCCTTGAGCCCGGTCGGCAGCTTCTCGCCCACGAACTCGAACCACTCCTCGATCTGCGGCAGTTCGGCCCGCCACTCCTCGGGATTGACGGCCAGCGCCTCATCGACGTCGGCGGGGTCCACGTCAAGGCCGCTCAGGTCCAGGTCGGAGGCTGTCGGCACGATGCCGATCGGGGTGCTCTTGCCGTCTGCCTGGTGCTCGATGCGCTCGATGGCCCACTTGAGCACGCGGCTGTTCTCGCCAAAGCCCGGCCACAGGAAGCGGCCGTCCTCGCCACGGCGGAACCAGTTGACGAAGAACACGGCGGGCATCTTCGACTCGTCGGCGTTCTTGCCGATGTTGATCCAGTGCTGGAAGTAGTCGCCGACGTTGTAGCCCAGGAACGGCAGCATGGCCATGGGGTCGCGGCGTACCGTGCCGACCTTGCCCTCAGCGGCGGCGGTCTGCTCGGAGCCCAGCGTGGCGCCGATGAACACACCGTGCTGCCAGTCGCGGGCCTGCGTGATCAGGGGCACCGTGGTCTTACGGCGCCCGCCGAACAGGATGGCCGAGATCGGCACGCCCTGCGGGTCGTCCCATTCCGGCGCAAGCGTCGGGCACTGCGAGATCGGGGTGCAGTAACGCGAGTTCGGGTGCGCCGCCTTTTCCTCCGACTCGCGGTACCAGTCGTGGCCCTTCCAGTCGATGAGGTGATCGGGATCGCCTTCCAGACCCTCCCACCAGACCTCGTTGTCGTCGGTCTTGGCGACGTTGGTGAAGACGGTGTTGCCTGCCTCGATGGTCTTCATCGCGTTCGGGTTCGACGACCAGTTGGTGCCGGGCGCGACACCGAAGAAGCCGAACTCGGGGTTGACGGCGTAGAGGCGGCCGTCCTTGCCGAACCGCATCCACGCGATGTCGTCACCGACGGTCTCGGCGCGCCAGCCAGGGATGGTCGGCTGCAGCATCGCGAGGTTGGTCTTGCCGCACGCCGACGGGAACGCCGCGGCGATGAAGTAGGCCTTGTTCTCCGGGGAGATCAGCTTGAGGATCAGCATGTGCTCGGCGAGCCAGCCCTCGTCGTGGGCCATGGCCGAGGCGATGCGCAGTGAGTAGCACTTCTTGCCCAGCAGCGCGTTGCCGCCGTAGCCCGAGCCGTAGCTCCAGATCTCCCGCGTCTCGGGGAAGTGGGTGATGTATTTGGTGTCGTTGCACGGCCACGGCACATCGTCCTGACCGGGCTCCAGCGGTGCGCCGAGCGAGTGCAGCGCCTTGACGAAGAAGCGGTCGTCGCCGAGCTTGTCCAGCGCGGCCTGGCCCATCCGGGTCATGGTGCGCATGGAGACGACGACGTACTCCGAGTCGGTGATCTCCACACCCAGCTTCGGATCCTCGGCATCCAGCGGGCCCATGCAGAACGGCACCACCCACATGGTGCGGCCGCGCATCGACCCCCGGTACAGCTCGGTCATGATGCCGCGCATCTCGGCCGGGTCCATCCAGTTGTTGGTCGGCCCGGCGTCGATCTCACGCTCGGAACAGATGAAGGTCCGGGACTCGACGCGGGCCACGTCGGAGGGATCCGACAAGGCGAGGTAGGAGTTGGGCAGCTTCTTCTCGTTGAGCTTCTGGAAGGTGCCGGCTTCGACCAGGTGGGCGGCGAGTCGGTTGAACTCCTCCTCGGACCCGTCTGCGAACGCCACTCGGTCGGGCTGCGTCAGTTCGGCCACCTCACGGACCCAGGCCAGTAGGCCCTCATGCTTGGTCGGTGCGGTGTCCAAACCCGGAATGGTCGCTGCGGGCATCAAAGTCTCCTGCGTGAGTTTGTTCGGAGCGCGTACCACGTAAATAACGCGGTCGGGGGGTCCTTTGGCTATGAGGTTAACGCGGGTGACATACCCATTGTGGACGACTGCAATGTCCGATTACTCACAAGAACGATTCAGTTGACGGGTTACTCCGCAGTAGCCCCTGAGCTGCCATAAAGATCGGCCCGGACGGCGTCGAGCGCCCGCTGTAAGGGAGGTATCCGGCGATCCCGCTGAGCGGCCGCCCGTGCCGTCGCGATGGCGTGCTCGCGCAATTCGGCGTCGATTTCGGCGATTTGTCGGGCGGTGGTCTGTGCTTCGGTTTCCTCCACCGTGGCCGATTCGGTGGTCAACGCCGTCTCCGCGGCCAGCACCCGGGTGGCAACGAATTCTTCGAGCGTCGACCGCAGCGATGCGGTGGTGTCGGCGACCCAGCGGTCGAGCACCGCACGGTCCCGCAGCAGCCCGCGGACGCCGACCACCCAGACGGTCAACAGCAGCCCCACCACGGCCCCGACCACCAGACCGGCCACGGCCAGCTGCGGCGCCGCCCCGACCAGCATGCGGCTCACCGCGAACGCCACACCCAGACCGAAGCCGACACCCAGCACAGCCATCAGCCGGGTCTCGGTGCTGCGCGATCGTAGCGACGGCGACTCGATGACCGGCTGCGGCGGTTGCCCGGCCGACGCCGGGGCCGTCAGACCGAACTCCGCCGCCACGTCGCCGAGATGTTGGGTGACACCGTCGTCGACCTCACCGACCACATCGTCGGCACGGCGGTGCACGTACTGCTCGAACGCGTCCATCCGCCGCCGGCTCAGCCCGGCGATGTCTTCCTGCAATTCGGTGCGCACCGAATTGCAGCGATTGCGCGCGAAGTAACCCAGCTGCACCCGGGCCTGCTGGAGCTGACTGCGCAGCGCGATGCTGCGTTCGGTTCTGGCCAGCCTGCGACTGCGCGCGATGTCGTCGCGACGCTGGCGCAGCGCCTCCACCCTGGCCTTGCGGTCCGCTCCCGCGCCGTCGGCCTCATATCTGCCGATCACGGCATCCAGCCTGGCCTCCCAGGCCCGCAGCCGGTTGCGCCGCCGCACCTCGGGTTCGGCCAGCCGAACGGTCAGCAGCTCGACAAGCTCGTCGAGTTGCGGCTCGCCCAGGTCCGGCGCCGCCGCCACCCCAACCCACGGCATGTGGGCATACCGGGCGGATCGCTGCGAGAGGATCGCGGCGTCGGCATCCCGGATCTCCCGCCAACCGCGGTGAGCGTCGATCTTCGACACCACGCCGATCACCAGATCGGTGTAGGTGGACGCCAAATCGACCAGGGCACAATCGGATTCGGTCAGCGGTGCGGCTGCCGAAACGACGAACACGACGGCCGCCGGCGCCTCACCGGCCACCAGCTCGGTCGATTCGACGAACGGCTGCTGCGGCATGCGGTCCCGCAGCGCCGCCAACACACTGGTGGCGCCGGCCAGCCACGGCCCGGTGACCAGGACGACGTCACGGGGTTCGACGCCGGGTGAGTTCAGTCCCGGATCGATCGCTGCGACGACGGCATCGGCCGCAGCGACCGGATCCTGATCGGGATCGGTCATCGGGCGCCCAACAGCCGCAGCGAGCCGCGGACGATGTCCGCGCTGCAGCTGCGGTGCAGCGCGTCCACAGGTCCCCGACCGTAATTGCGCCAATGCCTGGCCCGCCGCACATGCGCATCGGGATGCGTACCGGGATCGACCACCAGACCATGCGCCTGCACGACATCGACGGCCGCGGCCATCACCGCGACCACGGTGTCGTCGGCCGCCAAAAAACGACCGACCTCGTCACCGCCCAGCGCCCGCAACTCGGCCAGTGCACCGCGCACCCGCTGATAACGCACCGGCGCGGACACCTCGTGCAACGCGGCGAGGACGTCCTCGACGCCGCTGCGCCGGCGCAGCAGACCGGGCAACTCGTCCGCGTCGGCGCCGCGGCTCAGCGCCAGGCTGGCGTGCGCGACACCGAAGCGGTCGAGGGCGGCCAGCAGCTGGGCCCGCACCGCGCGCGGCACAGGGTGCGCGCCGGCAACGAACGCGTCGGCCGAGGTCAGAACCGCCGGTTGCGCCGCAAGCGTCCGCAGCGCCGAGACCAACTCGGCGGGCAGGGTCACCGCCGCCAACAACGCCACCATGGGCACCACGGGGAACCCGGTCAAGGCACGCAGCTCGGCGGTCCGGCGCTGCGCGGTGGCCATCGGACCGCCGGGACCCGAACCGGCCAGGTCGGCCTTGTTGAACACGATCAACACCGGGGTCCCGGCTCGGCGCAGCTCCGCCAACACCGCCAGGTCCTCGGGCTTGCACACCTCGGCGATCACCAGGACCACGACCTGGCCGGCGTCGGACACCACCACACCCGCGGCCGCCAATGCGTCGGCGACGGTCGCGGCACCGACGCCGGGGCGGCCCCGCACCGCAATACGCACCGGGGCCGATACCCGCGCGCTTATCTGCGCCAACCGTGAACCACCAGCACGGTCAGCGAAACACGCGAGTTCATCTGCGAAAATGTGGCGGCCTTCCTGCGACATCCGGACCCGATCCGGTCCCCACTGGAAATCGTGGCATGTCCCGGGCAGGCTCACGAACGGCCGTTTGACCCTGACAGTTCAAGGCAACTGTTGGGTATCAATCTCTACCACGATGCGGGGACTTCGGCGCCAATGAGACACCATGGACAAATGCACGTGCCCTGGCTGGATGTCGCCGGCGGGCCGGCTCCGGGGCCGGATGATGCCGGCGGGCCGGCACCGCAACCGGACGACACCGACCAGCCGCACCGCCTGCCCCGCGTGACCAGCTTCCGCACCCGGCGTTCGACGCTGTCGACCGGACAACAGGCCACCTGGGACCGCCGCTGGCCAGACCTCGGCATGCAGGCCCGCACCGACGACGGCCAACCCGTGGTCGACCTGGACATCGCGGCCTGGTTCGGCCGCAGCGCTCCGCTCGTGCTGGAGATCGGCTCGGGCACCGGAACCTCGACCCTGGCGATGGCACAGGCCGAACCCGATATCGACGTGATCGCCGTCGAGGTCTACCGCAAGGGCTTGGCCCAGCTGCTCAGCGGCATCGACCGGGCAGGCATCGACAACATCCGCCTGATCCGCGGCGACGGTGTCGACGTGCTCGAACACATGATCGGCCATGAATCGCTGACCGGGGTTCGGGTTTTCTTCCCTGACCCGTGGCCCAAGTCGCGGCACCACAAGCGCAGGCTGCTGCAGCCCGCGACAGTCGCCCTGATCGCCGACCGGCTGCGTCCCGGCGGGGTGCTGCACGCCGCCACCGACCATGCCGGCTACGCCGAATTCATGGCCGAGGTCGGCGACGCCGAGCCGCTGCTGCGCAGGGTCTCCGACAGCGACGAGCTGCCCATCTCGGTGCAGCGGCCCGTCACCAAATACGAACAAAAGGCCCTCGCCGGTCCGGATATCACCGAATTGATCTGGGAGAAGCGGCCATGAGTGTGTTCCCCGAGCTCGACGACGGTGTGCAAGAGCACAGTGTGCAAGACGCGTCACAGTCCGACGCCACCATCACCACCCGGCGGGTTTTGCTGGTGTGGGACGCACCCAATCTCGACATGGGCCTCGGCTCCATCCTGGGCGGCCGGCCGACCGCCGCGCACCGGCCCCGCTTCGACGCGCTGGGCCGCTGGCTGCTGGGCTACACCGCTGAGCTCTCCGCGGCCGAACCCGGCATATCGCTGGAGCCCGAAGCAACCGTCTTCACCAACATCGCCCCAGGTAGCGCCGATGTCGTTCGCCCATGGGTGGAGGCTTTGCGTAACGTGGGGTTCGCCGTCTTCGCAAAACCGAAGATTGACGACGACAGCGACGTCGACAGCGACATGCTCGACCACATCGCGCTGCGCCGCCGCGAGGGGCTGGCCGCGGTGCTTGTCGCGTCCGCCGACGGGCAGGCGTTCCGGCAGCCGCTGGAAGACATTGCTCGCGAAGGCACCCCGGTGCAGGTGCTCGGATTTCGCGAACATGCAAGCTGGGCGCTAGCGTCGGATACCTTGGAGTTTGTCGATCTAGAGGACATTCCTGGTGTTTTCCGGGAACCGCTGCCACGGATCGGCCTGGACTCGCTGCCCGAGCAGGGGGCATGGCTGCAGCCGTTCCGGCCGCTGTCATCGCTGCTGAACTCGCGCGTGTAACAACTGCACAAGGCCTGAAGAAATTTCGCCGAGAAATTCGATGCGCGGGTCTCCACGGATCTAGTTAGGAGCATAAGTGTTCGCCTGGTGGGGTCGAACGGTGTACCGGTTCAGGTACATCGTCATCGGTGTCATGGTGGCGCTTTGCCTCGGTGGCGGCATCTACGGGGCCGACCTGGGAAAGCACGTCACGCAAAGCGGCTTCTACGACGAGGGCAGCCAGTCCGTGGCGGCGTCGCTGCTGGGCGACGAGGTGTACGGCCGCGACCGGACCAGCCACGTCGTGGCGATCCTGACTCCGCCGGGTGACAAGAAGGTCACCGACAAGGACTGGCAGAAGAAGGTCATCGGGGAGCTCGACAAGGTGACCAAGGACCACCCGGACCAGATCGTCGGCTGGGTGGGCTGGCTCAAGGCGCCCGACACGACCGATCCGACGGTCAGCCAGATGAAGACGCAGGACCTGCGCCACACCTTCATCAGCGTCCCGCTCAAGGGCGACAACGACGACGCGATCCTCAAGAACTACCAGGCCGTCGCACCCGACCTGCAGAAGGTCAACGGCGGCGACATCAAACTGGCCGGGCTCAACCCGCTGGCCAGCGAGCTGACGGGAACCATCGGCACCGACCAGAAGCGCGCCGAGCTGGCCATCGTCCCGCTCGTGGCCGTGGTGCTGTTCTTCGTGTTCGGCGGCGCCGTCGCGGCGGCCCTGCCCGCGATCATCGGCGGTCTGACCATCGGCGGTGCGCTGGGCATCCTGCGGTTCACCGCAGAGTTCGGCCCGGTCCACTTCTTCGCGCAGCCGGTCGTGACGATGATGGGCTTCGGTATCGCGATCGACTACGGCCTGTTCATCGTGAGCCGGTTCCGAGAAGAACTCGCCGAGGGCTACGACACCGAAGCCGCGGTACGAAGATCGGTGATGACCTCGGGCCGCACGGTGGCCTTCTCCGCGGTCATCATCGTGGCTTCGTCGCTGCCCCTGCTGCTGATCCCGCTCGGCTTCCTCAAGTCGATCACCTACGCGATCATCGCCTCGGTCATGCTCGCGGCGTTCCTCTCGATCACGGTGCTGCCCGCGACGCTGGGCATCCTCGGGGCCAACGTCGACGCGCTCGGCGTCCGCACACTGCTGCGCGTGCCGTTCCTGGCCAACTGGCCGTTCTCCCGCCGGATCATCGACTGGTTCGCCGAGAAGACCCAGAAGACCAAGACCCGCGAAGAAGTCGAACGGGGCTTCTGGGGCCGGCTGGTCAACGTGGTGATGAAGCGGCCGATCGCGTTCGCCGCACCCATCCTGATCCTGATGACGCTGCTGGTCCTGCCCATCGGGCACCTGGCACTCGCCGGTATCAGCGAGAAGTACCTGCCGCCGGACAACCCGGTGCGCCAGTCACAGGAAGAGTTCGACAAGCTCTTCCCCGGTTTCCGCACCGAGCCGCTCACCATCGTGATGAAGCGCGACGACGGCCAGCCGATCACCGACAACCAGATCGCCGACATGCGCGCCAAAGCGCTGACCGTCTCCGGCTTCACCGATCCGGACAACAACCCGGATGCGATGTGGAAGGAGCGCCCGGCCAACGACAGCGGGTCCAAGGATCCGTCGGTCCGCGTGATCCAGAACGGTCTGGTGAATCGGGGCGATGCGGCCACCAAGGTCGGTGATCTGCGAGCCCTGCAGCCGCCGCGCGGCATCACGGTGTACGTGGGTGGCACGCCGGCCCTCGAGCAGGATTCGATCCACAGCTTGTTCTCCAGGCTGCCACTGATGGTGGTCATCCTGGTGAGCACCACGACCGTGCTGATGTTCCTGGCCTTCGGATCGGTGGTGCTGCCGATCAAGGCCGCGTTGATGAGCGCGCTGACCCTCGGTTCGACCATGGGCATCTTGACCTGGATGTTCATCGAAGGGCACGGGTCGGGTCTGCTGAACTACACACCACAGCCGCTGATGGCGCCGATGATCGGCTTGATCATCGCGGTGATCTGGGGCTTGTCGACCGACTACGAAGTGTTCCTGGTGTCCCGCATGGTGGAGGCCCGCGAACGCGGCATGTCGACCGCCGAGGCCATCCGGATCGGTACCGCGACGACGGGCCGCCTGATCACCGGCGCGGCCCTGGTCCTCGCCGTCGTGGCAGGCGCGTTCGCCTTCTCCGACCTGGTGATGATGAAGTACCTGGCGTTCGGTCTGCTGATCGCGCTGCTGTTGGACGCCACCGTGATCCGGATGTTCCTGGTGCCGGCCATCATGAAGCTGCTCGGCGACGATTGCTGGTGGGCGCCGCTGTGGATGAAGCGGCTCCAGCAGCGCATCGGTCTCGGCGAGACCGAGCTGCCCGACGAACGTAAGCGTCCGGCCGTCCGCGAGCCCGCGGACGACGAACGTGCGCTGGTCGGCGCCGGGGCCCCGCCGCCACCGGCGCGGCCCCGTCCGCACGATCCCACTCATCCCGCAGCCGATCCGCGGCAGCTGCCGCCGGCCCGCACCAACGCCCCGTCGGCGGCGGGCACGACACGGATGCCTCCGCCACCGCAGCCGCCGCAGCCACCGCAGCCGCCCCGGCCGCAAGCCGACGAGCCTGCCACGACGCGACTGGCGATGGCCCGCAATGCGGTGCGCAACGCGGTGACCAATGCGGTCAACACGGCGACGGGTCACGGCAACGCCCCGACGGAACGCACCCAGCTGCCTCAGCAGCCGGTGGAGGGCTCTGCGAAGCCCCCTGCCCCGGCCCAGCGGGAGGAACGGGAGATCGAGTCCTGGCTCGGTGCGCTGCGTGGCGGGCCGTCGGCTCAGCCCACTCCCCCGCCGCCGATGCGGCCGTCTGCCGACCCCACCCGGGCGATGCCACAGTCAGGCGGCGACGACGCCGCACCGACGACGGCGTTCAGCGCGCAACGGCCCGCCGACAACGGCGGTTCGGACGCCACCACGGCGATGCCGTCGCTGCGTCAGCGTGATCAGGAACCGGCCACCGAGAAGCTCAACACCCGCGAGGACGAGCCCAAGCGGCGCGGCGGCGGCATGAGCGCGCAGGATCTGCTGCGCCGCGAGGGCCGGCTCTAGTCCTTGTCGGACGGCGCCAGCCGGCGTTGCGGGGTGTCGGGCGTGGCTTCGATCATCACGCCCTCCCCTTCGGCCTCCTGGCGGGCTTCCTCGGCGGCCGGGTCCGGGGAGATCAGCACCCGGATCGCGCTGTTGAGCACGGCGACGGCGGGCACCGCGAGCAGCGCGCCCACGATCCCGGCCAGCACGCCACCGCCCGCGATGGCGAGCACCACGGCCAGGGGATGGATGGACACCGCCCGGCCCATCACCAGCGGCTGCAGCACATGGCCCTCCAGCTGCTGCACCGCGATGATGAGGCCCAGCGTGATCAACGCGTAGATGAAGCCCTTGGCCAACAGCGCCACCACGACGGCCAGGAACCCGGCGATCACCGCGCCGACCAGCGGGATGAACGCGCCCATGAACACCAGGGACGCGAGCGGCAGGGCCAGCGGGATGCCCATGATCGCCAGGCCCGTGCCGATACCGACGGCATCGACCAGGGCCACCAGGAACGTGGCGCGCACGTAGCCGACCAGTGAGTGAAAGCCCGCCCGCCCGGCGTCGCGGACACGCTCACGCACGTTGACGGGGAACACCTTGGTGACGAATCCGAAGATATTGCGTCCGCCCTGCAGCAGGAAAATCAGCGTGAACAGTGCCAGCAGGGCGCCGGTGAGCAGTTCGGTCAGCGTCCCGGCGGTCGACAACGCGCCGGTGGTGAGCTTCTCCTGGTTGTTGCGCAGCGCGTTGATCGCGGTGTTGCCCGCCTGGTCGATCTGCTCCTTGCTCAGATGCGGCGGCCCGTTGATCAGCCAGTGCCGCAGACCGTCGATGCTGCGGGTCATCTGCTCGACCAGCGCGGGGGCGCCCTCGACGAACTGGCTGACGACGAAGGTGAGGATGCCGCCGACCACGGCGATACCGGTCAGCAACACCAGTGCCACCGCGATACCGCGGGGCACGCCACGGGTGTCCATGAAGTCGACGGCGGGCAGCAGCAACGCGGTCACCATGGCGGCCAACGCCACCGGCACCACGAGCACCTCGAGTCGTTTGATCAGCCACAGCACCGCGATGATGGCGGCGAGGATGACCAGCAACCGCCAGCACCAGGCGGCGGCCTTGCGGACAAGGGGTGTCACGGCATCGTCAGCAACCGAATCCGATGGCATGCCCGTAGCGTAGCTGCGCCACGCCCGTACCAGTGGTCATGACGGCGCGACCTGCGCGGTTACCCTTAGGGCGTGTCACACGACGCGCCGGCGCTCACTGCCCGCGGCCGGGCGCGATCCACACGCGGCAAGTACTGGTGGCTGCGATGGCTGGTTCTCGCCGTCGCGGTCACCGTGTTGGCCGTGGAATTGACGTTCGTGTGGGATCAGCTCGCCAAGGCGTGGAAAAGCATCCTGACGGCGAACGCGTGGTGGGTGTTGGCCGCTGTGGTGGCCGCGATGGCGTCGATGCACAGCTTCGCCCAGATTCAGCGCACGCTGCTGCGTTCGGCCGGGGTGCCGGTGCAGCAGTGGCGATCCGAGGCGGCGTTCTACGCAGGTAACGCGCTGTCCACCACGATGCCGGGCGGGCCCGTGCTCTCGGCCACCTTCGTCTACCGTCAGCAACGCATCTGGGGCGCCTCGCCGCTGGTCGCGTCCTGGCAGCTGGTGATGTCGGGTGTGCTGCAGGTGGTGGGCCTGGCGCTGCTGGGCCTCGGTGGCGCGTTCATGCTCGGCGCGAGCAAAAACCCACTGTCCCTTATCTTTTCGCTCGGGGGCTTCGTTGCGATCATCCTGCTGGCCCAGGCTGTGGCGACTCGGCCCGAGCTGATCGAAGGTATCGGCGTCAGGGTGCTCACCTGGGTCAACTCGGTGCGCGGCAAGCCGGCCGACACCGGGATCGGGAAATGGCGCGAGATCCTGTGCCAGCTGGAATCGGTCAGCCTGGGACGACGCGACCTCAGCGTCGCGTTCAGTTGGTCGCTGTTCAACTGGATCGCCGACGTGGCGTGCCTGGCGTTCGCCTGCTACGCGGCCGGTGGGCGCCCCTCCCTGGCGGGTGTGGTGGTGGCCTATGCGGCGGCTCGCGCCGTCGGCTCGATCCCACTGATGCCTGGCGGCCTGCTGGTGGTCGAGGCGGTGCTGGTGCCCGGCCTGGTCTCCAGCGGGATGACGTTGGCCTCGGCGATCTCCGCGATGCTGATCTACCGGTTGGTGAGCTGGATCTTCATCTCCGCGATCGGCTGGGTGGTGTTCTTCTTCATGTTCCGCACGGAGAAGGACATCGATCCGGATGCCGACGCGCCACCGCCCGCGTGCACCGACCCCACATCGGCCGGGCCGGCACCCGCCAACCCGGAATCCGACCGCTAGGAGCGCTCATGCGTTACTCCGCCGTGGCCATCGCACTGGTCGGTGTGCTGGCCGCCGCACTGACCGCATGTTCGTCGGCGCAGGTGCCGCAGGCCACCACGACCACGTCGACCACCCCGCCCGCGGCCGCCACCCCGGTGGTCGGTTCGGTGCTCGCCGATCCCGTGCCCGTGGCCATGACCGACGGGCGCACGCACCTGGCATACGAGCTGATGCTGACCAACACCATGCCCGCCGACGTCACGTTGACCTCGGTCAGCGCACTGGACGGCGACCGCAAACTGCTGACGCTGTCCGGAGACAACTTGAAGTACTGGACCCGGTTGGTCGCGTTCCCGACCACCGGCACCAACGTGCTCGGGCCGGGCCAGAGCGCGTACGTGTGGCTCGACGTCATCGCCGACGACCCAGCGCACCTGCCGGGTCACATCGACCATGCCGTCAGCGTGTCGGTGAGCAAGCCGATGCCGCCGCTGATACCCGCCGAACTCACCGAGACCGTCGCGCCCGCCTCGGTGCAGACCCGTAAACCGGCGTCGATCAACCCCCCGCTGACCGGCGACGACTGGGCCGATGTCAACAGTTGCTGCGATATGACCGCGCATCGGATGGCCCTCAATCCGATCAACGGAAAGCTTTGGGCCGCTGAGAGATTCGCCATCGACTACGTCCAGCTCGATGCGCAACACCGCATCCTCACCGGCGATGTGGCCAAGGTCGAGAGCTACCCGTACTTCGGCGCCGACATCCACGCGGTCGCCGACGGCAAGGTGGTGGCCGTCCTCGACGGGCAGCCCGAACAAGTCCCGGGGGTGACCCCGAAGGGGCTGACGTTGCAGCAGTACGGCGGCAACCACATCGTGCAGGACATCGGCGACGGCAACTACGCGTTCTACGCCCATCTCAAGCCGGGCAGCCTGAAGGTCAAACCGGGCGATGAGCTCAAGACCGGTCAGGTCATCGCCGCGCTGGGCAACTCGGGCAATTCCGATGCGCCGCATCTGCACTTCCATGTGATGGACGGGCCTGATCCGTTGGGATCCAACGGGTTACCATTCGTGTTCAAGTCGTTCCGGCTGGACTCTCGGCTGGTGTCGCAGGATTCGCTCCAACCGCTGCTCGACGGCAAGCCGGCCGCGCTGCAGCCCGGTTTCGCCATCCGCGACCAATCCGAGGTCAGCCCACTGGTATTGGATGTGATGACGTATGCGACGGGCTAGCCTGCTTGCTCTGCTCGCGGATCTTGTTGCCGTAGTTGTCTTCTGCACCATCGGCCGGCGCAGTCACGCCGAGGGCATCACGGTGGCCGGCGTCGCTGAGACCGCGTGGCCTTTCCTGGTGGGCACCCTCGCGGGCTGGCTGGTGTCGCGCGGCTGGCAGCGTCCGACGTCGTTGGCGCCCACCGGTATTGCGGTCTGGATCAGCACCGTCGTGGTCGGCATGCTGCTGCGCAAGCTCACCTCGGCCGGAGTGGCAGGCAGTTTCATCGTGGTCGCGTCAGTGGTGACCGCGGTGCTGCTGCTCGGCTGGCGCGCCGCGCTGGCCGGGTTACGCCGCCGCAGCCGCGTTCAGTCCGGCTGACCGCCGTCGGTCACGCGCTCACGCGACGTGGACACCGTCAGCGTCGCCCGTAGACCGCCCAGCGGACTGTCCGAGAGCCGGATCGACCCGCCGTGCAGCTCGGCCTGCTGCACCACCAGCGCCAGCCCCAGACCGGAACCGCCCGCACCCGCGGTGCTGCCCCGGCGGAACCTGCCGAGCACGGTCTCGTGTTCCTCGGCGGGCAGGCCGCGCCCGTTGTCGTCGACCACGATGGTCAGCACCGGGTGCCGGCGGTGCGCGGCCAGCACGATCCGGGTGGCCTGACCGTGCGTTACGGCGTTGCGCACCAGGTTGTCCACCGCGAGCCGGAGCCCGGCAGGCCAGCCCAGCACCGACCCCACATTGCTGTCGGCACGCACCTCGACCTCGACCGATCCGCCGCGCATGTTCTCCCGCGCGACCCGGTAGAGCATCTCGGTGACGTCGATGAGTTCACGGTCTTCCTGTTGGGCGAGCTGACCGGAGGCGAGCTGACCCAGCGCGGTGATGATGGCCTCCACCCGGCGCTGCGCTCGGGACAGGTCGGCCACCACTTCGTCGCGCTCGTCTTCGGGTAGATCGTGGATGCGCAGGGTGTCCAGATCGGCCCGCATCGCGGTGAGCGGCGTGCGCAGCTCATGGGCGGCGTTGGCGGCGAAGTCCTGGGCGGCCTGCAGGGAATTGGTGGTGGCCTGCTGCGCGGCAGCCAGCCGGGTCAGCATGCCCGCCATCGCCTCGGACAGGTCCTCGGCCTCCCGGACGCCGCGCACCTCCGGCATGGTCGCGGTGTCGCGGCCCAGCTTGCTGGTGTGCTCGGTGAGTTTGCGCAACGGACGCACGGCCGGCTCGGCCAGCAACCAGCCCAGCCCACCGGCGATCAGCACCGTGACGACACCGACCATGATGTAGACCGGGATCCGGTTGGCGCTCAGCAGGATGCTGTCGGCGCGGATACCGATGGACATCAGCAGACCGCCGTCCTGGTCCAGCACGATGGTGCGGACGCGGTATTCGGCGCCGTTGACCTCCACCGTCGCGGTCCCGGGCGGCAGGGCGGGCAGCTGCGGCCCGCGCTGGAACACCAGCTCGCCGGTGGTCTTGGCCCGGCCGGTGGTCAGCACGCCGCGTCGCGGATCCTGGAACTGATCGGGGTTGAAGCTGGCGTCGATGATGGAGTCGAGCCGACGGTCGAGCTGCGCGGCGTCGTTGTTGGCCAGCACGACCGAGGTGAGGATCGTGAACCCGGCGACCACCGCGGACGCCGCCACCGCGGCCGCGATGGCCACCCTGGTACGCAGCGAGGTCGACCGGAACAGGCTGAACAGCCGCACCTAGCGCCGGGCCCTCACGACTCGTCCCGCAGCACGTAACCGATACCGCGCACGGTGTGGATCACCCGGGGCATGTCGTCACGTTCGAGCTTGCGACGCAGATAGGACACGAACACATCGGCGACGTTGGTGTCGACGTCGAAGTCGTAGCCCCACACCAGTTCCAGCAGCCGCTGCCGGGACAACACCACACCGGCGTTCTCGGCCAGCACGGCCAGCAGGTCGAATTCCCGTTTGGTCAGCTCCACCCGCTCGCCGCCGACGAACACCAGCCGCCGCGCTGTGTCGATGGTCAGCGGCCCCACGGTCATGCTGTCCGACTGCCGGTCGGTGTGGCTGGACCGGCGCAGCAGCGCGTTCAACCGCGCCACGAGTTCGCCCAGGTCGAACGGCTTGGTGAGATAGTCGTCCGCGCCTGCCTCCAGGCCGGCGATGCGGTCGTTGACGGTGTCGCGCGCGGACAGCACGCAGATCGGGATGTCGTTGCCCAGCGCACGTAGCGCCGTCACCACCGCGACGCCGTCGAGTTCCGGCATCTGAACGTCGAGCACCAGGGCGTCATGCGATTCGCTGGACAGCAGTCGCAGGGCTTCCTTACCGCTGGCCGCGACCCGGACGTCGAACCCGGAGTGCCGCAGGCCGCGGGCCACCGAGGTACGTACGTCCGGGTCGTCGTCGACCATCAGGACCGTGCGATTCGCACCCTCAGGCACGACGGGTCCTTCGCCGTTCGCGGGGGATGTTCCCACCCGCACCAGGTTACGGGGTCTGAGGCGGCGTGCCGCCGCACCGATTCTTCAGATCGACCAGGGGCTGGCGGATCCCGATCAGGTCGGCCTTGGTCTGCGGGTTCTGCTCGAGGTAGTCGTGCACCTTGGTGCGCACCTGATCCCGGGGCAGGCCCTTGAGGCCGGTGAAGAACGCGTTCACGTCCGGATGGGTGAACAGGTAGGCGGACGTCGAGGCGGACACACCCGAGGCCACTCCGGCGAGGTCAGCCGCAGTGCAGTTGGGCGGGTCGTCGGCCATGGCCGACGGGATCGCGCCGAACAGCATCGCGCCGGCAACCGCGCCGGCGCCGGCCACGCCGGCTACGACGCGCCGCGCGTTCAGGGCCGAGAGCAACATGGTCAAGCTCCTTCATCGGATGGGAGGCCGTAACCCCGGGCGGGTACCGGCACTGCAAGCTAAGCAGAATCCGGTGCGAGTTTCCCGCCTTGTGTCCAATGAAGTGCCTTCTCGGCCTGCCGAACTCCGGTTCGGCGCGCTAGCGGGTGGTGGTGCCCGTCGCGGTGGTCACGCCCGGCAGGGTTCCCGGGTTGAATCCGGGGCCGGCCGCGGGCCCGGGCAACGGTCCGGTGCTCACCGCCGAGGCGGTCGACGACAGCGCCGACGGCACACCTGCGGGCACGCTCTGCTGAGCACCCTGCAGCAGGCCCATCATCTGCGGCAGGCTGACCGGCAACCGGCAGCGGGTACCGAGGCTGACCAGCGGCGACTGCAGCTGCTGCATGTCCTTGGCCACCTGCGGGTTGGCGTCGAAGTAGGCCTTGACCGCGCCGAGGGTCTGCGGGCCCGCCTGCTGCTGGCTGATGGTGGTCAGCGCCTGGTTGGTCTGCGGATGGGCGTCGAGGTAGGAGCCCATGTTGGTGGCGACGCCGCCGACGGTCTTGGCGACCTCGCTGGCCGCGCACGGATCGGTCCCGGCGGTCGCGGTCGGCCCCAGGAACAGGGTGGCGGCCACGCCGCCCGCCGCGGACACCGCAAACGCGCCCGCAAGGCCGCGGCGCAGTCCAGCAGATATCGGCTTCATGGCCAGGCTCCTCACGATCAGCGGCATGCGAAGCCCCCGACGCATGCACAGCCGGGGGCCATCTTGCCATCTATGTCGCGATGTCAGCGAATAGCGTTAGCCGCGCGGGCGGTAATCCAGCCCACATCACGGTGCGGTATCAGTGCCGACCGTCGGGCGGGTGAGCCTACCCCAGTGCGGGGTACGCTCACGTACGCAACGCCGGGGGGAGAAAGAGGGGACCTCGCATCCAGCAGTTCATGATGCGCTTGAGCAGCAATCTGCGCAGATTCCGCTGGGCGGTGTTCGCCACCTGGTTGCTGCTGCTGGTGCCCTCCATCTACCTCGCGATGAACCAGTCGTCCAATCTGACCGGCGGCGGGTTCGAAGTCGAGGGTTCGCAGTCGCTGTACGTGCAGCGTCAGCTCGAAGAACATTTCCCCGATCAGGGCGCCTCCCCGCTGGCACTGGTTGCGGCGCCGCGCGCCGACGCGTCGTTCGATGACATGAACGCGGCGGTGGCGCGGCTGGAGCAGATCGCCAAACAGGTTCCCAGCGTCAAGATCGTGCCCAATCCGCAGCAGCCCGCGCCGCAGCCCGACCGGCCCTATGTGCTGACCCTGCAGCTGGACTTCAACAACACCGGCGCGGTCGACGTCGCCAAGCAGTTGCGCCAGAAGGTCGGCATCCACGGCGACCAACCCGGCGAGAGCAGCAACGGCAAGGTCAAGTTCTACGTGATCGGGCAAGGCGCGCTCGGCGCCGCCGCCACCCAGGCCACCAAGCACGACATCACCGCCGCCGAGAAGTGGAACCTGCCGATCGTGCTGATCGTGCTGCTGGCCGTGTTCGGCTCGCTGGCCGCCGCGGCACTGCCGCTGGTGCTCGGGATCTGCACGGTCGTGGTGACCATGGGCCTGGTCTATCTGCTGTCGATGTTCACGACCATGAGCGTGTTCGTGACGTCGACGGTGTCGATGTTCGGCATCGCGCTGGCCATCGACTACTCGCTGTTCATCCTGATGCGCTTCCGCGAGGAACTGCGGGCGGGCCGCGATCCGACCGAGGCGGTAGACGCCGCGATGGCCACGTCCGGGCTGGCCGTCGTGCTGTCGGGTCTGACCGTGATCGCCTCGATGACGGGCATCTACCTGATCAACACCCCGGTGCTGGTGTCGATGGCCACCGGCGCGATCCTCGCGGTCGCGGTCGCGGTGTTGACGTCGACGACGCTGACGCCCGCGGTGCTAGCCACATTCGGCCACGCGGCCGCCAAACGGTCGTCCTATCTGCACTGGTCGCGCCGGGTCGAGGCGAGCCAGTCCAAGTTCTGGACCCGCTGGACCGGCGCGGTGATGCTGCGTCCGTGGGCGTCGGCGCTGGCGGCCGTCGTGCTGCTGCTGACGCTGGCGGCACCCGCCTTCTCGATGGTGCTCGGCAACAGCATGCAGCGTCAGTTCGAGCCGACGCACGAGATCCGCGGCGGGGTCAACGCTGCCGCCGACGCCCTGGGTCCGGGTGCGCTCGGCCCGATCCGGGTGCTGGTGACGGTGCCCGACGGCAAGGCCGCCGACAAGTCGGCGGTCGACGCCGTGCGCCAGCAGATGGCCCAGGCGCCCAGCGTGATCATGGTGCAACCCCCGGTGTTCTCCGACAGCGGCAACGGCAACAGCGCGCTGCTCTCGGCGGTGCTGTCGGTGGACCCCGAGGACCTGGCAGCCCGCAAGGCCATCGACTGGATGCGCGACCGGCTGCCCGCGGCGGCGGGCCCGAACGTCCGCGTCGACGTCGGTGGTCCGACCGCGCTGATCAAGGACTTCGATGACCGGGTCTCGGCCACCCAGCCCTGGGTGTTCGTGTTCGTCGCGCTCATCGCCTTCGTGATGCTGCTGGTGTCCATCCGGTCGCTGTTCCTGGCCCTCAAGGGCGTGCTGATGACCGTGCTGTCGGTGGCCGCGGCCTACGGCAGCCTCGTGGTGGTCTTTCAGTGGGGCTGGTTCGAAGGGTTGGGCTTCGAGAAGCTCAGCTCGCTCGACAGCACCATCCCGCCGCTGGTGCTCGCGATGACGTTCGGTCTGTCGATGGACTACGAGATCTTCCTGCTGACCCGGATCCGCGAACGGTTCCTGCAGACCAGCAACACGCGCGACGCCGTCGCCTACGGGGTCAGCACCAGCGCGCGGACCATCACCAGCGCGGCGTTGATCATGATCGCGGTCTTCATCGGTTTCGCATTTGCCGGCATGCCGCTCGTGGCCCAGCTCGGGGTGGCCTGCGCGGTGGCCATCGCCGTCGACGCCACGGTGGTCCGGCTGGTGCTGGTGCCCGCGCTCATGGCGATGTTCGACGAGTGGAACTGGTGGCTGCCACGCTGGCTGGACCGCATCCTGCCCGAGGTGGATTTCGAGAAGCCGCTGCCGAAGGTCGAGGTGACCGACCTGGTCATCATCCCCGACAACATCGCCGCGACGGGCCCGACCGGAGCCGATCTGCGCATGATGGTCCGTTCCGCGGCACGCATGAAAAGCCTTGCGCCACAAACCATTACCGTCACCGACCCGTTGGCGTTCAGCGGCTGCCGGCCGTTCGCCACCCGGCTGGCCGAGCAGCGCCCCGGCCGCGCCAAACCGTGTGCGGTGCATCCGGTGACGATGTGGCGGGGCCGGCTGTCGGTCGCCGTCGACGCGTTGGAGACCGAGGCCGATGCCAAACGCGCGCCCGTGGAGCGGCGCGGCCCGATGGAGACCACCAACGTGCAGCTGCCCACCGGCGACCGGCTGCAGATCCCGACGGGCGCCGAAACGCTGCGCCTGAAGTGCTACCTGATCATGTGCCGCAACACCACCAAGGACTACGCCGAGTTTGCTGAGCTGGTCGAGTCGATGGAAACGCAGACAGCGGCTCTGGTGTTGTCGGGCATGGACCGGTATTACTGTGGTCAACAACCCAGAAGTAGGTGGGTGGCGACCCAGCTGGTGCGCCGCTTGGCCGATCCGCAACCGTCCGACGAACACGATGTCAGAATGTCTGGACCAGAGGCTGCAAATGACTGGGAGAAAGTCAGGCAACGCTGCCTGTCAGTGGCTGTAGCGATGCTGGAGGAGGCGAAGTGACGTTGGCCCCGGAGGCACGGGACACTCGCGATCCACACCGCGAGAACGTCCCCCCGCGCGGGCGTTCTCGCTCCCCTCTGCCCCCGCGCAAACCTCCGTTCGATGACCGGCCGGTCGAGTACTGGCCCACCGCCGCGATCCGGGCCGCGCTCGAGACCGACGACATGGCGGTGTGGCAACGGATCGTCGCCGCGGTCAAGCGAGACCCCTACGGCCGCACGGCACGTCAGGTCGAAGAAGTTCTCGAGACAGCACGGCCCTACGGGGTGTCCAAGGCCCTGTCCGAGGTGCTGCTGCGCACCCGCGAACATCTTGAGGCCAGCGAACGCGCCGATGTCGCTCGCGGTATCCAGGGGCTGCTGCGCCGGTCCGGGCTGGCTCCGCAGGAATTCGCCTCCCGCGCCGGGGTTTCCAACGAAGACTTCGCCAACTACCTGGAGGGCACGGTCAGCCCGCCCGCGTCGCTGCTGCTGCGGATGCAGCGGTTGTCCGACCGGTTCGCCAAACTCGCCGCCCAGCGCGCGGGACAGTAACGCCACACTCCCCCCGCGGAACTGCATTCCCGGCTGTCAATCCCGCGCGAGAGCAACCCTCTGTTCAGTCTCGCGGTGGCTCGGTCTTCACCGCGAGTGCAGCGGCACCACGTTGTCGACCACCCAGCGACCGTCGGACTTCGTCAGGGTGACGCGCAGGGCCAGCACGGCGTTGTCGGCGGGCTTGCCCGGCACGCTCTGGGTGCCGCGCAGCACCACCGCGACGCTGGCCGCTGCGGGCCCGAGCGCCTCTACGCCCGCGGAGATGGTGCTGGCGGTCGCCGAGACGTTCTTGCTCGTCAAATCCTTGGCGACGCCCGAGAATTCCTTCTTGAACGCGTCGGCCCGCTCGGGCGTCATCATGGCCGCGGCCCGGTCGATCGACGCGGTCGGGCTCTGAGGCGCGAAGGTGGCGGTGGCCTCCGCGACGCTGCTGGCGATGCGCACCACCTGGCCCCGGTCGCTGTTGAACGTGCTGTCGGGCTGCGTCCAGCGCAGGTAGCCGACGAGCACCGCGGCCACCAGCGCAACGGTCGCCACCCCCACGACGGCCAGCCGTAGCCCCGGGCCGTCGTCGTCGGTGCCGACGGTCACGCCGTCGCGGCGCGCCAGCACCACGTTGACGATCACGCCCTGCACGATCAGCAGGCACAGCACCGAGCACACCGACACCCACCACAGCGGCCAGGCCAGCGCCAGACCGATGAACACCAACGCCAGGATCGCGGCCAGCGGCGCGAGGATGTCGAATGCCAGGACTCTCAACCGGTTCCTCATCGGATCGGCTCCAGCCGCGAGATCATCAACTGCCCGTCGACATCGGAGACGTCCAGGCGCAGCGCCCAGCGCACGGTCTGCGGTTTGTCCGAGCCGGCGTTCTGGCTGACCGAGGTGGCCACCACCAGCACATGATCGATCCGCGACACCAGACCGGTCAGCTCGGGTTGGGGCGGCTGCTGCGGCGCGCCGTTCGGCGCTGGCGGCGGGTGGTAGATCGATTCGATGGACACCGAGTCGATCTGACCGGTCGAGTTCGACTGCAGCCGCTTGACGAGGTCCCGGAAGGGCTGGACGGTGGCGTCGAAGTCGGTGTTGAGCTGGCCCACGGTGCCCTCGTGCAGCTTCTGCACGCCCGATTCGACGGTGTCCTTGTTGAGGTTGATCAGGATGTTGGTCCAGTCGGCCGCGGTTTGCAGCACGCGCGTCTGGTAGGCCCGCTCGGCGGTCTCGCTGCGGTGTCCGGTCCAGATCAGGACGCCCAGCACGACGGCGGCCACCGCGATCACCCCCAGTACCGCCGACGCGACGCCGTAGCCGGTGAAGAGGCCGACGGTGTCGTCCACGCTGTCGTCGGTGCTGTCCTTGGCAGGGGCTTCGGGCATGCGCGTGAGGCTACCGGTGTGCTGCAAGGCCCAGAGCACCGCCGAGGCGTCTGGAAGAATGTCGGGGTGACGGTAGAAGCTATCAAGTCCGGTATCGACCTGAGCCATGTCGACGCGCAGGCCCGCCCGCAGGACGATCTATTCGGCCACGTCAACGGTCGCTGGCTGACCGAATACGACATCCCCGCCGACCGGGCCACCGACGGCGCGTTCCGGTCTCTCTATGACCGCGCCGAGGAGCAGATCCGCGATCTGATCACCCAGGCTGCCCAGTCGGGGGCCGCGAACGGCACCGACGAGCAACGCATCGGCGACCTGTACGCGAGTTTCATGGACGAACAGACCATCGCCGAGCGCGGGCTGGCTCCCCTGCTCGACGAGCTGGCGCCCATCGATGCGGCCACCACCCCCGACGAGCTGGCCGGGGTGCTCGGAGCGCTGCAGCGCACGGGCGTCGGCGGCGGTGCCGGCGTCTACATCGACACCGATTCGAAGGATTCGACGCGGTACCTGTTGCATGTCAGCCAGTCCGGGATCGGGCTGCCGGACGAGTCCTACTATCGCGACGAGCAGCACGCCGAGATCCTGGCGGCCTACCCGGCGCACATCGCGCGGATGTTCAGCCTCGTGTACGGCGGGGATCAGACCGAGACGGCTGCCCGCATCGTGGCACTGGAGACCAAGCTGGCCGCCGCGCACTGGGATGTGGTGAAGCGTCGCGACGCCGATCTCACGTACAACCTGCGGACGTTCGCCGACCTGCCCGCCGAGTCCCCCGGGTTCGACTGGTCGGTCTGGGTGCGGGGCCTGGGAACGACGCCAGAAGCGGTGGCCGAACTCGTGGTCCGCCAGCCCGACTACCTGACGGCGTTCGCGGCGCTGTGGTCGAGCGAGGACATCGAGGACTGGAAGGCGTGGGCCCGCTGGCGCGTGATCCACAGCCGCGCAGGCCTGCTCACCGACGACCTGGTCGCCGAGGATTTCGCGTTCTACGGTCGCACGCTGAGCGGCACCGAGCAGATCCGCGACCGCTGGAAGCGCGCCGTGTCGGTGGTGGAGAGCCTGATGGGCGACTCACTGGGCAAGCTCTATGTGCAGCGGCACTTCCCGCCGGAGGCCAAGGCCCGGATGGATGAACTGGTGGCCAATCTGCGTGAAGCCTACCGGGTCAGCATCACCAATCTCGACTGGATGACGCCGGAGACCAGGGCCAAGGCGCTCGACAAGCTCGACAAGTTCACCCCGAAGATCGGCTATCCCGCACGCTGGCGGGACTACTCGGCGCTGGTCATCATGCGCGACGATCTCTACGGCAACTACCGGCGGGGTCACCTGGTGAATTCCGACCGGGAGCTGGCGAAGCTGGGCGGCCCGGTGGACCGCGACGAATGGTTCATGACGCCGCAGACGGTCAACGCCTACTACAACCCGGGCATGAACGAAATCGTCTTCCCCGCAGCCATTCTCCAGCCGCCGTTCTTCGACGCCGACGCCGACGACGCCGCCAACTACGGCGGGATCGGCGCCGTCATCGGCCATGAGATCGGCCACGGCTTCGACGATCAAGGCGCCAAGTACGACGGTGACGGCAACCTGGTGGACTGGTGGACCGACGCTGACCGCGCCGAATTCGGGCTCCGCACAAAGGCTTTGATCGAGCAGTACGAGAAGTTCACGCCGCGTGCGCTCGACGCGAGCCATCACGTGAACGGCGCCTTCACCGTCGGCGAGAACATCGGCGATCTCGGCGGGCTGTCCATCGCACTGCTGGCCTACGAACTCTCCCTCAAGGGCGAGGAGCCACCGGTGATCGACGGGCTGACCGGCGTGCAGCGGGTCTACTTCGGCTGGGCCCAGGTGTGGCGCACCAAATCCCGTGACGCCGAAGCCATCCGGCGGTTGGCGGTCGATCCGCATTCACCGCCGGAGTTCCGCTGCAACGGCGTCGTCCGCAATATCGACTCCTTCTACGAGGCGTTCGAGGTGACCGACACCGACGAGCTGTATCTGGATCCCGCACAGCGCGTGCGCATCTGGAACTGACCGTTCCTCGCGCGTTTTCTCCGGCGAGCAGTCCCCGCGGTACCCGACACGCCGCAGTTGCGGTACCGCGGTGTCTGCTCGCCAAAGAACTCAGCGGTACTTCGCCACGTAATCGGTCATGGTGGCCAGCTGATAGCGCGACACCTCGTGAGCGTTCTCGTCCTCGGCGAACACACTCGACACCATGACCGTGTCGGGCCGATCATAAAAACCGATCCCGGCCAGGCCACCAAAGAACTCATCCCACTCGATATCGCCGTCACCGATCTTGAGGTGCTGATGCACCCGCACCGGATTCCCCGGCGGATTGGTGATGTAGCGCAACCCATGACTGCGGTGATGGTCCATGGTGTCGGCCACATGCACCAACCGCAGCTTCTCCCCCGCCGCAGCCATGACCTCCCCCATGTTGGCACCCATGTGAAACGTATGACACGCCACGTACACCATGCCGATGTTCGGCGAGTTGACCCCGCGGATGATGCGCACCGCTTCCAGCCCGTCCTCCACGAAATCATCGGGATGCGGATCGATGCGCACATCGATCCCCTCCCGCTCGGTGATCGGCAGCAGCTCTTCCATCGACCGGAAAAACGCCCGCTCCGACTCCTCGGCTTTCTCCGGACGCCCGGAAAACTCGGTGTTGATCACATTGACACCGAGATCGACAGTGATCTCGATGACGCGTTTCCAGTTACGCACCGCGGCTTCCCGGGCATCCGGGTCAGGACTCGACCAGCGCAGCACCGGCAACACCGACGCGATCCCCACCCCCGCCGCCGAACACGCCTTACGGAACGCGGCCACCAGATCATCATCGGCGCGCGGATGATTGAAAAACGGGATGAAATCCCGGTGCGGCGTCAACTGCAGATACTCATACCCCAACTCCGCCACCAACTTCGGAAACTCCAGCAACTCATGCGAATGGTGAAACGGCGTCGGATCCAACGCAATCTTCATCGGGTTCCTCGCTTTGCGTAATCGGCGATGGCATCGACGTTGGACCGGTCGATGAATGCCGGGCCGGTGAGCGTGGGCTGACCGCCACCGATCACGTTGCCGTTGTTGAGGTAGAGCCACAGCGCGTCGACAGCCAGATATCCCTGTAGGAACGGTTGTTGGTCGATGGCCCATTGCACCTTGCCGTCCTTGATCGCATCGACCAAGGCGGCGTTGGTGTCGAAGGTGGCGACTTTCGCACGACTGCCCGCGGTGGCGGCTGCCTGCGTGGCCGTGATCGCGATTGGTGCGCCAAGGGCGACGACGTAGTCGATCGACGGATCTTGCTGCAGTTTGGCGGTGATCGTCGACTGTACTGACGGCATGTCGGTACCGTTGACGTTGAGGGTCTGCATCTGCCCGCCGTAGCCTTCGGCCACTCCGGCGCAACGAGATTCGAGCGCGATGTTGCCCTGGTCCTGGATGACGCATACTACGTTCTTCGCGCCATCGGCCGCGAGCCGCTTTCCTGCTGCGATTCCGGAGATCTTCTCGTCCTGGCCGAAGTACGCTTTGGCGCCCGCGGCTTTCCACGCGTCGATACCCGCGTTCAAGGCGACCACCGGGATTCCCGCGGCGACTGCGCGCTGCACCACTCCGGTCAGCGCCTCCGGTCGCGCGAGTGTCACCGCGATCGCGTCGACCTTGCTGTCGACTGCGTTCTGCACCAGGTTCGCCTGGTCGGGGCCTTGGAGTTCGGACGAGTACTTCAGTTCGACGTTGTCCTTGGCAGCCGCGGTCTCGGCGCCCTTACGCACCAGATCCCAGAATGTATCGCCGGGTGGGCCGTGGGTGACCATCGCGACGGTGAACCGCGGTGTGTCGGCCTGCCCCGCGCTCATACCGCCCCCGGAGGTGTGCGGCTTACCACCGGTAGACGAGCACGCACTCAACCCAATCACGATGGCCGCCAACGCGGTTGTGGCCCGTAATTTGTTCATGGCGGTCACCCGACTACTGCGGAATTGGCGGCTTTGAGGGTTTCCGCGGCGACCTGCAGGCCCTCGAGCGGTCCGAACGCGACGTCTTCGTGTTCGATGTTGACCCACATGTTCGGATCGACGCGGTGCAGCGCCGCCAGGAACCGGGACCAGAAGTCGACGTCGTGGCCGCGCCCGACGGCGACGAAATCCCACGCTGAGTCTTCCGGCCATTTGTTGACCACATGCCTGCCCCCGAGCCCGGTCGGATTCTCGTCCCACGGAATTCGGGTGAACCGGTCATCGAGTACCCCGTAGATCTTGCAGTTGTCGTTGATCCGGGTGTCCTTCGCGGCAGCGTGGAACACCAGCGGTCCCAGCCAGTCGATCGCGGCGATCGGGTCGATGCCTTGCCAAAACAGGTGCGACGGATCCATTTCGGCGCCGACGTTGGTCGCGCCGGTGCGCTCGACGAGGCGCTTGAGCGTGGGCGGATTGAACACCAGGTTCTGTGGATGCATCTCGATGGCGACCTTGACACCGTTCTCACGGGCCAACGAGTCGATCTCAGACCAGAACGGCACCGCCACCTCATTCCACTGATAGTCGAGTGAGTCCAGATAGCCTGAGTCCCAAGTATTCACATGCCAGGCCGGCCACTGCCCACCGGGATGAGCCTGCGGCAGGCCGGACATGGTGACCACCCGGTCCACCCCCAGCAGACCGGCGACCCGGATGGCGTTTCGCAGGTCTTCGGCATCCTCGGGCCCGACTTCGGGGTCTGGGTGCAACGGGTTTCCGTTGCAGTTCAGGCCGGCGATCGACACACCAGTGCCCTCGAACTCCGCCAGGTACTGCTGCGGAGTCACCGCGCCGGACAACAGGTCACCCACCGGCAGGTGCGGGGTCGGCAGGAACCCGCCCGCGTTGATCTCGGCGCCGGTCAGCCCGAGTGAGGCGATGGTCTCCAGCGCTTCACGCAGCGACCTGCTGTGCAGGATGGCGGTGTAGACACCGAGCTTCATGATAGGAATTCCTTAAGTTTGTAGTTGCAGTTTCTTCGTGCTGTTGATGCGGTTACGGTGTGCTGCGACCCGGGTGGGTCGGGTGAGGCTTAATGGTTTTTTGCCGGCCTGGTGGTGCGGCTTGAAAGGATTGGCCGCCCGGCCTGCCTGGACTTCTCTGGCCGCTGATTGAGATCTGCGATGTGATCGCTTGTTTAAGGAAATGCCGGCGGGGTTGTCCATGGGGATCCTGTTGGCAGACAAGCGAAAAGAGGCTCTATGACGGCAAACCAGGTATGGGCTGGGGTCGACGTAGGCAAAGAACATCACTGGGTGTGCGTCGTGGATGTCAACGGCAACATGGTGTTGTCGCGCAAGTTCATCAACGACGAACACACGATCCGCGACCTTGCCACCGAAATTGATGGGCTTGCCGATGAGGTGTTCTGGACGGTGGACCTGAGCAACGTCTACGCCACCCTGGTGCTCACGGTGCTCGCCGATGCCGGCAAAACGGTGCGCTACCTGGCCGGCCGGCAAGTCTGGCAGGCCTCCTCGACCTACCGTGGTGGCGAATCCAAGACCGATGCCAAAGACGCCCGGGTGATCGCCGATCAATCTCGGATGCGCGGTGAAGACCTTCCGGTCCTGCGTCCCGGGGATGACCTGATCACCGAACTGCGCATGCTCACCGCCCACCGTGCGGACTTGGTTGCCGACCGCACCCGGACCATCAACCGCCTGCGCCAGCAGCTGGTGGCGGTGTGCCCGGCGCTGGAACGTGTCGCTGAGCTGACCCAGGACCGGGGCTGGGCGGTGCTGCTGGCACACTACCAACGACCGAAAGCCATTCGCCGAAACGGTGTTTCGCGACTGACCAAAGCGCTTACCACCGCCGGGGTGCGTAACGCCGCCACGATCGCGGCGGCCGCGGTAACAGCCGCCAAGGCCCAGACCGTCGGACTGCCCGGTGAAGATGTTGGCGCAGCATTGGTCGCCGAGTTGGCCCAGGAGGTGATGAACCTTGACGACCGTATCAAGACCACTGATGCGGACATCGAGGAACGATTTCGCCGCCATCCGCTCGCGGAAGTGATCACCAGCCTGCCTGGCATCGGGTTCCGACTCGGCGCTGAATTCCTTGCCGTCATCGGCGATCCCGCCCTGCTCGAATCGCCCGATCACCTGGCCGCGTGGGCCGGGCTGGCCCCGGTATCCAAAGACTCCGGCAAACGCACGGGCCGGCTGCACACACCCAAGCGCTACAGCCGCCGGCTGCGCCGAGTGATGTACATGTCCGCCCTGACTGCGATCCGCTGCGATCCCACGTCGAAGGCCTACTACCAACGCAAACGGGACCAAGGTAAGCGACCCATACCGGCCACCATCTGTCTGGCCCGCCGACGCGTCAACGTCCTCTACGCATTGATCCGTGACAACCGAGCCTGGGAACCCACGAGCCAAATCACCACAGCGGCGGCTTGACACGCTCATTGAGAATCCTTTCAGGTCAAACGACTTTGACGGTGGCCCCGCCCGACAGGGCGGATTCTGTGACGGCGGCGACGACGCGTAGCCCGTGCAGTCCCGCGTCGAAGCCAGGCAGCGGTCCCAGTTCGCCGGTCCCTGCGATCTGGTTCAGGAACGCACGATTCTGATAGGCGAAGAGGTCGGCGACACCATGTCCGACGCCGCCGGCATCCATGGGCAGCCCACCGCGGATATACGGGTGCTCGGGTCCGATGATGACGCGTCGTGTTCCGGCCAGCTCCACGCGGCTCTCGGCGGTCGAGATCTCGAATTCGGCGGGGCGGTGGAGATTCCACGACGCCGAGCCGGCGGAGGCGAACAGGTCGAACCCCAACCCGTCAGGCGAGTTGTGGGCCACCCGCGATGCCGAGAACGTTCCGACCGCGCCGTTGTCGAAAGTCGCCGTGAACGTGGCGACATCTTCGTTCTCCACCGCTGCGACCTCGTCGCTCACCGCGGCTTTGGTGTGCCCGTACGTGACGCCGATCGGCACCGGACGTTCGGTGATGACCGTGGTAAACGCCGCACCGCCGACCTCGGCGATGGGGCCGCACACGAATTCGCTCATGTCGATCAGGTGACTACCCACGTCGGCGAGAGCGCCCGTTCCGGGCCCGCCCCGGTACCGCCACGTGATCGGCGACCTCGGATCCAGTGCGTAGTCGCACCAGTAGCGGCCGTTGAAATGCACCAACTCGCCAAGGGTTCCCGCAGCGAGCTCACGACGGATCTGCTCGACGGCCGGCGAGCGGCGGTAGGTGTAGCCCACGGCGGTCACGCAATCGGACTGCTCCGCGGCCGCCACCATGGCTTCGGCGTCGGCAAGGCTTCCCGCCAAAGGCTTTTCGCACAGCACGTGCTTGCCCGCAGCGAGCAGACCTTCGACGATCTCGCGGTGCAGATGGTTGGCCACCACCACACTCACGGCGTCGATGTCGGGCGCTTCGGCGATCGCACGCCAGTCGTAGCAGGCGCGCTCGTACCCGTAGCGCCGGGCGGTGTCGTCGGCCACCGCGGCGCTGGTGTCGGCGATCGCGACCAGCCGCACATCCGGACCGGTTTCGAATAGCGTTGTGGCGGTGCGGTATCCGGCCGCATGTGCGCGTCCGGCCATACCTCCGCCGATGACGGCGACGCCGATTGATTGAGAGGTCACTGCTACTTCACGCCCCTTTTGAAACTGATTTCTTAAACCGATCTATTTGACCGGTCTAGTTCCGATACTATGGGCTGCGTCACAGCGCCTTGTCAAGACCGGAAAGGAGTCGGATGCCCGCCAACCGAGAGCGGCCGACCATGCAGGACATCGCCGACAGAGTGGGCGTGTCCAAGGCGCTGGTCTCGCTCGTTTTCCGTAACGCCCAGGGCCCCAGCGCCCAGACGCGCGAACGCGTCCTGGCCGCGGCCGACGAACTGGGCTACCGGGTCAACCGGGCCGCCGCCCTGATGACGGCACGGCGCACCCACCTCATAGGAGTGGTGGCGAACATCAGCAGCCCATTTCACGCCGAACTGGTCGAGGACATCGTGGCCGAGGCCGATGCGAACGACTACGAAGTGGTGCTGGGCGCGGTCACCGCAACGCATCCGGAAGCGGCCGTCGTCGAGACCCTTTTGAGCTTCCGGTGCGAGGCGCTGATCCTGCTCGGACCGGAGCTCACCGAGAGCACGCTGGCCGACCTGGCGGGACGAGTGCCCGTCGTCGTCGTCGGCCGTCGCACCTCGTGCCCTGAGGTCGACGTGGTGCGCACGGCCGACGGGCGCGGTATCGGCAGGGTGGTCGAGCATCTGGTCGAGTTGGGCCACCGGCGCATAAGCCATCTCAGCGGTGGTCCAGGGACCATCTCAGCCGACCGCAAGGCGGGCTATACGCGGGCCATGAAGCGCCACGGCCTGTCCGCCGAAATCGACGTCATCGACGGCGACCTGACCGAGAGCTCGGGCATCGCAGCCGCACACGCCCTGCTGCAGCGGCCCCAGCGGCCGACGGCCGTGGTGGCGGCCAACGATCAGAGCGCCATCGGCCTGCTCGACCAGTTGATGCGTGCCGGCGCGGCCGTCCCCGGTGACATCGCCGTCGCGGGATACGACGACAGCGTGCTGGCCCAGCTGGCCCACATCGACATGACGACCGTCAGCCAGGAACCCCGGCAGCAGGCACAAAGCGCCGTCAAGGCGATCGTCGACCGCCTCGACAACGGCCGCACCGAACGGCTCGACGTCGTGCTCGAACCGCGGCTGGTGGTGCGGCACACCACGGGATGAGCGGCCGAACAGACGCGAAACCGCCCTCTTTCGCGTGAAAAAGGGCGGTTTCGCGTCTGTTCGCGAGAGTTGCGGCTAGAAGAGTTGCGGCGAGAAGAGTTGCGGCTAGAAAATCTGCCAGTCGGAAGCACCGTCGGGCTGGTTGTACAGGCCCGTGGAGTTCTTGATGACGACCGGGTCACCGCTGCCGAAGTTGTCGTAGAACCACTGCGCGTTCTCCGGGCTGAGGTTGATGCAGCCGTGGCTCACGTTGCGCTTGCCCTGATCGGCCACCGACCACGGGGCGCTGTGCACGAACGCGCCGCTGTTGTCGATGCGGACCGCGTCCTGCACCGTCAGCTTGTAGCCCTCGGGTGACGTGTTCGGCACGCCGTAGGTGGCCGAGTCCATGACGATGCTGGGGAACTTCTCCAGCACGTAGTACGTGCCGTTCTTGGTCTCGTGCTTGCCGTCGGGCTTGCCCATCGACACCGGGAAGGTCTTCTCCAGCTTCCCGTTGCGCATCACCTGCATCTGGTGGGCCTTGTCGTCGACGGTGGCCACGAGGTAGTCGCCCACGCGGAAGCTGGACTTGGTGCCGCCCGCATCGATGTTCACCACGGTGTTGGCCGGCCAGAAGTCCTGCGGCCGCCAGCGCACCTGGGTGTCGTTGACCCAGTAGAACCGGCCGGGGACCGGCGGATTCGACGAGATGTGGATGGCGTCCTCAGCCAGCTTCTTGTCGGCGATGGGCCGCTGGAACTGGATGTAGATGGGCTTGGCCACGCCGACCATGGACCCGTTGACCGGGTTGAAGGACGGCGGCAGGAACACCGGCTCGCCCGTGTAGGGGGTCGGGTTCTGGCCTGGGGGGGTGCCCGAGGGGATGACGGCGGGGGCGCCGTAGTTGGTGACCGACGGCGGAACGGCGGCCGGTTGCGCGGCCGGGGCCAGCGGATCGGCCGCGTTGGCTGGATCGGGCGCAGGCAGCACGCCTGGAGGTGGCGGCGGGAAAGCTGGGTCCACAGGTGCCGGGGGCACGTCGGGATCCGCCAGTGCGGACGGGCTCAACACGAGTCCGCCGACCAATCCCGCGGCCATGAAAACGGTGATCAGTCTGCGTTTTGCCGATTTCGGCATAGATAACCTCCAGACAGCAGAACTTTCTCCAGTGTCGCACAGCGCGGAGACCAGCTACTGCCGCGAGAGGCCATGACACCCCGACTCCGGCCGCATCCACGGCGCTGAACTGCACTGTCAGTCGGCGCGGAGGTGTCAAGCGTTACTTCCCGGTGGTTGCGCAGGAAACCTTGAAAACGTCGCGCGTGGCCAGCACTCCGGCCATCGCGACGACGATCAGACCCGCCGATGTGGCGATCATGACGGCCAGACCGGCGTTGTCGTAGAGCACACCACCGACCAGGGAGCCCGCCATGATGCCCACCTGGAAGGCGGCCACGTAGCGACCGGACGCGCCATCGGGGTCCTCGGGTGACGTGCGCATCGCCGAGGCCTGCAGCATCGGGGGCAGTGCCGTCGACGCCGCGCCCCACAGCACCACGGCGGCGACGCCGATCAGCACCGTCGCCATGCCGCCGGCGTGGCCGAACGCCAGCGTCGTCAACGCCACCAGGGCCGCGGCCAGCGCGCCCAGACAGGCCACCACCGAGGCTTTGGGCCAGTGGTCCAGCGGCCGGGCCATGGCCGCCATCGCGATCAGGCCGGCGATGCCGTATCCGGTCAGCAGCCACGCCAGATGCGGTCCGTGCACACCCACCACGTCGCGGATGATCACCACGATGAACGTGTAGGCGATGAAATGCCCGGTGACACCGATCAGGGTCAGCCCGGAGAGCGTCATCAACCGGCCGTTGCGGCGATGCACCTGGCGGGCAGGCACTTCGTCGCGGGCCACCGGCATCGGCGGGAGGATCACCCAGGCCGCCAGTGCCACCACGGCGGCCGCGCCTGCCACCGCCGCCACGGCCATCCGCCAACCCCACAGCTCGCTCATCGCCGCGGTCAGCGGATTGCCCGCCACCAGCGCCAGGCCGGTACCGACGTAGACCGCCGCGGTCGCTCGGCCCGCGTGGCTGGGCGGCACCAGCCGGGCTCCGATGGGCGCGATCACCGACCACATCAGACCGTGGGTCAGCGCGCACAGCACGCGCCCGCCGGCCAGGACCGCGAAATTCGGCGCGACGGCCGAAACCGCTTGCGAGACGGCCAGGCACACCAGCGTCGCGAGCAGCGTGCGACGCCGCGGCCAGGATGCGGTCAGCCGCACCAGGGCCACGGTGGTCACCGCGGCGACCAGCGCGTAGCAGGCCATCAGACTGCCGACGAGGCCTTCACTGACCCGCAGGTCCGCGGCGATCACCGGCAGCGCGCCGACAGGGAGGATCTCGGCGGTGACGTAGATGAAGGCCGCTGCGGCCAGCACCGTGAGCGATGCGGCGACGCGCACCGTCCACGGGCCTGTGGATGTCGACGACAGCTCGACGGTCATGGTGGGATGCCACGGTAACGGGTAGGCGTTGCAGTTTCGGACAACCGAACCGAAGGGATACGTAATGGTTGCTGTACCGGATGGGTTTGAAGACCTGCTCGATCGGCCGTTGTTCGGCCATCTGGCCACCACCCGGCCGGACGGCACGGCCCAGGTCAATCCGATGTGGTTCGACTGGGACGGCTCCCGGCTGCGGTTCACCCACACCACCAAGCGCCAGAAATACCGCAACGTGACGGCCAACCCCGCGGTCGCGATGTCGATTCACGATCCCGACAATCCGTACCGCTACCTGGAGGTCCGCGGTGTGGTCGAGGAGATCGTGCCGGATCCGAAGGCGGAGTTCTTCCTCAAGCTCAACGACCGCTACAGCGGATCGCTGACCGAAGTTCCGGCCGACGCCGCCGACCGCGTGGTCCTGGTGGTGCGCCCGACCCTCTACAGCAAGCACTAGGCCCCGCCATGATTGTCGCCTTCAGTGTCAGCCCGATGGGCGGTGACGAGTCCGGCGGTGTCGGCGCCGCCGTGGCCGAAGCCGTGCGGGTGGTCCGCGAATCAGGCTTACCCAACGAGACCAACGCGATGTTCACCAACATCGAGGGTGAATGGGACGAGGTCATGGGCGTGGTCAAGCGGGCTGTCGAAGCAGTGGCGGCGGTGTCGCCGCGCGTCAGCCTCGTGCTCAAGGCCGATATTCGCCCGGGCTACACCGGTCAGCTCACCGCGAAGGTCGAACGCATCGAGCGCGAGCTCGGCAACTAGGACCGCACCAGCCGCGCGATGGCGGCCGAGGCCTCGGCGAGCTTGGCGTCTGCCTGCTCGCCGCCCTCGGCCACGGCTTGGCTGACGCAGTGGCCCAGGTGCTCGTCGAGCAGGCCCAGCGCGACCGATTGCAGCGCGCTGTTGACGGCGCTGATCTGGGTGAGGACGTCGATGCAGTACTTGTCCTCGTCGATCATCTTCGCGATGCCGCGGACCTGCCCCTCGATCCGGCGCAGCCGCTTGGCGTAGTTCTCCTTCTGGGGCGAGTAGCCATGCGCTGTGGACGGCGTGCCGCCGTTTGTCCCAGAGCCCTCAACCACATCCATCAGACCAGCATACCGGTACCCCTCCGGGGTATAAAGACTGGTTTGGCCGGGAGAAACGGCAGGCGGCATACTGCATGCATGCCCTCCTCGGAAACACCTGACATCAAGCCGCGCAGCCGCGACGTCACCGACGGACTCGAGAAGACCGCAGCCCGCGGCATGCTCCGCGCGGTGGGCATGGGTGACGACGACTGGGGCAAACCGCAGATCGGCGTCGGGTCGTCGTGGAACGAGATCACGCCGTGCAACATGTCGCTGCAGCGGCTGGCGCAGGCCGTCAAGGAGGGCGTGCACGCCGCCGGTGGCTACCCGCTGGAGTTCGGCACCATCTCGGTGTCCGACGGCATCTCGATGGGCCACGAGGGCATGCATTTCTCGCTGGTGTCGCGTGAGGTCATCGCCGACAGCGTCGAGACGGTGATGCAGGCCGAGCGCCTCGACGGCAGCGTGCTGCTGGCCGGCTGCGACAAGTCGATCCCCGGCATGCTGATGGCCGCAGCCCGGCTGGACCTGGCCAACGTCTTCCTCTACAACGGCTCGATCATGCCCGGTGTCGCGAAGCTGACCGACGGCACCGAGAAGGAAGTCACGATCATCGACGCCTTCGAGGCCGTCGGCGCGTGCGCCCGCGGGCTGATGTCGCGCGAGGATGTCGACATCATCGAGCGCGCCATCTGTCCGGGCGAGGGAGCCTGCGGTGGCATGTACACCGCCAACACCATGGCCTCGGCGGCCGAGGCACTCGGAATGTCGTTGCCGGGCAGCGCCTCTCCCGTCGCCATCGACAAGCGGCGTGACGAGTTCGCCCGCAAGTCCGGAGAAGCCGTCGTCGAAATGCTGCGCCGCGGCATCACCGCGCGCGACATCCTGACCAAAGAGGCGTTCGAGAACGCCATCGCCGTCGTCATGGCCTTCGGCGGGTCCACCAACGCGGTGCTGCACCTGCTGGCCATCGCCCGGGAGGCCGAGGTCGAGCTGACACTGGCCGACTTCACCCGCATCGGCAACAAGGTGCCACACCTGGCCGACGTCAAACCGTTCGGCCGCCACGTCATGAAGGACGTCGACGAGATCGGCGGCGTGCCCGTGGTGATGCGTGCGCTGCTGGATGCCGGTCTGCTGCACGGGGATTGCCTGACGGTCACCGGCAAGACCATGGCCGAGAACCTCGCCCACATCGCGCCGCCCGACCCGGACGGCAAGGTGCTGCGCGCGATGAACAACCCCATCCATCCCACCGGCGGCATCACCATCCTGCACGGCTCGCTGGCCCCAGAGGGCGCCGTGGTCAAGTCCGCGGGCTTCGACTCCGACGTGTTCGAAGGCACCGCAAGGGTTTTCGAGCGCGAACGCGCCGCGCTCGATGCGCTGGAGGACGGCACCATCACCCACGGCGACGTCGTGGTCATCCGCTACGAGGGCCCCAAGGGCGGCCCCGGTATGCGCGAGATGCTGGCCATCACCGGCGCGATCAAGGGCGCGGGCCTGGGCAAGGATGTGCTGCTGATGACCGACGGCCGGTTCTCCGGCGGGACGACGGGTCTGTGCGTCGGGCACATCGCCCCGGAGGCCGTCGACGGCGGGCCCATCGCGTTCGTCAAAGACGGTGACCGGATCCGCCTCGACGTCGCCAACGGCACACTCGACATCCTCGTCGACGAAGCCGAACTGGCCGGACGCAAGGACGGCTGGCAGCCACTGCCCCCGCGGTACAAGACCGGCGTGCTGGCCAAATACACCAAGCTGGTCCAGTCCGCTGCCGTCGGCGCCGTCTGCACCTAGCCCTCTGCACCTAGCCCTCTGCACCTAGCCCTCTGCACCGCGAGCGTGCATGTCTGCTGGCCGACACACCGCAAATCTCCAGCATTCCGTGCACGCTCGCGGGCCGGTACAGTGACGTCAGGCGCGCAGGAACGCCCGATGTCCGCTCGAAGAGGCTCAGCCTCCCTGCTGGTTGACTTACCTTGTGACCGACCTCTTCTCGGCCCGAATCGCGGACGCGGGCGTATGAGAGGAGGCCGTCATGGCCAGCCGACTCCCCAGCAACCCGTCACTGGACAAGCTCCGCGACGAAGCGCGCAGGCTGCAGCGCGCGGATCACACCCCACTGCATCAGGCTCAGCTCGCGGTCGCGCGTAACTACGGTTTCACCGGCTGGCCCGCTCTCGTGCACTACCTGCGCGAAGCGGCCGCACTCAGCGTCGACCCGGGCGCCGTCGGCGAGAACGCCCTCGACCCGGCCGACCGCTTCTGCAATTGGGCATCGTTGCGTTACAACGAGTCCGACGCCCCACCCCGTTGGCAGTCCGCAGCCGACCTGCTGGCAGCCGACCCGACAATCGTCGCGCGCAGCGTGTGGGCCGCCGCTGCGGCCGCCGACCCCGACGCGCTCGCCGATCACCTGACCAAGCGGCCCACGCTCGCCAACACCGGCGGTGGACCGTTCGGCTGGGCGCCGCTGATGTACCTCTGCTACTCACGAGTTCCGTTGGGCCACAGCGCCGAACGTGTCACCACGGCCGCGGCGCTGCTGCTCGACGCAGGCGCCGACCCCAACACCGGCTACCTGTGGTGCGGTCTGTCGACGCCGTTCACGCTGTTGACCGGGGTGTTCGGCGAGGGCGAGCAAGGCCCGCGGCGTCAGCCCCGCCACCCGCACGCCACCGCGTTGGCCACCCTGCTCTTACAACGCGGAGCCCATCCCGCCGACCAGCAGACCCTCTACAACCGGATGTTCCGGCCCGACAACTCCCACCTGGATCTGCTGTTCGCCCATGGCCTGGCCGATGCCGAGCCCAGCCCGTGGGAGCGCCGACTCGGTGAGGCCATGGAAACTCGAGAACAGATGTGGCAGCGCCAGATCCACTGGGCAGCAGAGCACGGCTTCACCGAGCGACTCGAGCTGCTGGCGCGCCACGGCATCGACATATCCGGGGCCGACGTGAAAGTGCCCACCTTTCCCGACGACCCCAACGCCCGCGACGACGAGGGCGCCACGCCGCTGCACCAGGCCGCGTGGGACGGCGACCTGGTGCTGATCCGCAGACTCCTGGACGCGGGCGCCGACCCGTCACTGACCGATGGGCGGTTCGGCTCCACGCCGCTGCAATGGGCCGAGCACGCCTATCAGACCGAGGCGGCCGATGTACTCCGCGGCTACTCGACCGACCCCCACTCAGGCGTGCCTGGTGTCTGAATTACGCACTCGCATACCGAGATACGTTGCATACAGGCCGAGCAGGAACACCACCGCCCCGCTGATGACGTGCGACCAGATCATGCCCGCGGTCGGCCCGCTGACGTAGATCCACGGTGAGATGATCAGCCACACACCGAGGACCGGCAATGTCCACGTCATGCCGTGGCTGCGGTCGAGCGCGCACCCGAAGCACAGCGCCAGGAATCCGACGGTGCCACCGACCAGAAGGTCGTTGGCCGACAGCCGGGTGAACCCCTGATAGCCGATGATCCACGGCGACAGGGCGACATAGAGCCCGGCCATCAACGTCAAGCCGAACGTCGCCTGCGCGGCCATCGACTCGGCGACGCGGTCATATCGGGCCCGCAGCGCCAGGATGTCGGGGTGTTGATCGATTGACGAATGGACCGTTGTCATTTTCTACCCCTTCCGTTACGCGGCAAGGGGTTCGGCCTTGCCGCACCCATCCATCACTGCCCAGATTACGCGCGTTGGCGGTGGTCGGAGCGGGCAGAATCGGCGCGGATCGCCCGCCGTGGCTACGCCCGAAACCCGCCCCGCACGATCGCCGCGAGTTCCTCCCGCGAGCTCGCCCCGACGCGTTGACACGCGCGATACAGGTGGCCTTCGACGCTGCGCACCGACATCACGAGGCGCTTGGCGATCTCGCGGTTGGACAGCCCGGCCACCACGAATTCGACGATCTCACGCTGCCTTTGGGTCAGCGGCTGCCCTGCCGGGTGCCGCAGGGCCGGGGTACAGATGCCGCCGCAGTCGGTGGCGAGTTGGCGTGCGACCGCCGCGGCGTACAGCCCGCGCTTGCCCTGCCCGGATCCGCTGAACGCAACAGCCGCCTGTGCCGCAGCGTCCGCGGCGGTCACCCGGTCACCGATCGCCTGGTACCGGGTCGACGCGTCGAGCAGGCCAGGACCGTCGTTCGCAGCGAGTGCCGCAGCGTGCCGAGCGACCGCGTCCGCCAGCGGAAGTCGCAACTCGGCTGCCAGTTCGGCAGCCCGGGCAGCACCCGATGTGTCACCCCATTGGGTCGCGGCCTGCAGGCAGGCGAGTTCATGGGTCGGTTGGCGGCGTTCGCGGGCCTCGGCGGCGGCGGCACGGACGGCACCGATGGCCTCGGTCAGCGATCCGCCTGCGGCCAACGCCCAGCCGGTCGCCAGCGAGAGGTTGGTCTGCATGTAGACGTAGTCGTCGGGCACCCACTGCCGGGCCTGCGCCAGCGCCTGGGCCGCCTCCTCGGCCTGCCCGAGCTTGCCGTGCGCCTCGGCCAGGCCGAAGCAGCTGGCGGGGCGCAGACCTGTTGAGCCACCGTGGGTTTCGACGCCTGCCAGCGCTTCGTGCAGCAGCCCCACCGCGTCGGGGATCGCGCCGCGTACCAATTCGGCATGGCCGAGCAGGAACGCCAGGTTGGCCTGGGCCAGGCCGGGCAGGTCACGCGCCGAATCCGCCAGTTGCTTGGCGTTGCGCACACATTCGTCGATGCGCCCGGTCAGCCGGCAGGCCCGGGCGTACACGCCGCCGTACCAGAACCGCATCTGCGATGACTCGAACGAGTTGATCGCCCGGTCGATCGCCTCGGTGGCCACCGCAGTGAGGTCGCCGACCTCGCCGAGCGCACCGAGGGCCATCGTCAGTGCCACTGCCGCGATCATGGCGTGGTAGTCCGGCAGCAGACCCGATGCGATTGCAGCCCGGGACTTTTCGCGCGCCGCCTCACAGTGCCCCAGTACCGCGTCGACGCCGGCCTGGATCGCCAGCCGGGCCGCCCGGTCAGCCTCCGACTCCGGGCCGGCCGCCAGCTTTTCGAGGATGACCGCGGCATCGCGGGGACGGCCCAGCATGAAGGTCAGGTTGGCCGCCCGCAGCGTCGCCCAGTGGTGCGCGTCCGGCCGCCCATCCGAACTGATCTGGGCCAGAACGGTTTCCGCCTGCGCACCCTGGCCGAGCAACAGCAGCGCCATCGCCCGCATCGGCGCGGCCTCGTAGGCGCCGCACTCGTCGGCCGCGGCGGCGAAGCGGTCCGCGGAGTGCGGATCCAGCAGTGTCATCGCCGCTCGGGCGGCGTCGAGGTACAGCTGCGGGTCGGGCTTGAGGTCCGAGCCGAGCATCAGCAGGGCGCGCCGAACCGTGGCGCTCAGATCGTCGTCGGGATGCGACGACAGCCGCTCGACGAGCCGTCCCCGCAGCCCCGAGAGGTGCATCTCACCGGCACTCGCGCGACGCAGCTCACCGTAGAGCGGGTGGGCCAGCCGGACCTGCAGCCGCGACCCGTCGCGTTCCACGGTGACGACCCGCAGGTTCTCGGCGGCCTCCAGCTCCTCGCGGCCCACCAGGTCGCACAGCACGTCGACATCGAGCGGTTCGCACTGCGACAGCAGGTCGACCACCATGGCCGGGCCGGCAGGCAACCGGTCGAGGTTGCTGCCCACCATGTCGGTGATGCTCTGCGACACCGCCAGGTCGCCGTCCCACATCCACACCCCGGCCACCCGCCGCAGGCGCCTGCCGTCGATCTGGTCTTTCAGTACCTGCTGCAGGTATAGCGCGTTGCCGCCGGTGAGCTTCCAGAACCGCCGCGCACTGCGGCTGTCGACCGGGCCGCCGAGCGTCTGCTCGATGAACGCGCGCGTCGCCTCGCCCGAAAGCGGTTCCAGATCGAGCCGCGCGAGCAGGCCGTCCTTCCACAACGCGGTGACGGCGTCGGGCGCGGCGCCACCCGCCCGTGCGGTGACCACCAGCCGCACTCCCCTGGCCTGGGCGAGTTGGTGCAGGACGTGCGCGGACAGCTCGTCGAGCAGGTGCGCGTCGTCGACCCCGATCATGCTGCGCCGTTGGTGTTGTTGCGCGACAAAGGAATCGATCAGCCTGCGGACGCTGGGCAGCGGATCGCACATGTCCTGGCTGATGGCTCCGGTGAACGCGCCCAGCGGCAGCGACCTGGCCGATTCGGTGCCGACGAACCAGCTGGTGCGGTCACCGGTCGTGGCGGCCTGGCTGAGCACCTGACGGGCCAGTGCGGTCTTGCCGACGCCGGCCGGCCCGACGATCATCACGCCGCAATGCTTGCTGCCGTGCAACACCCGACGAATGGTGCCGAGCTCGTCGTTGCGTCCCGTCAGCGTCATGCCACCCCTCAAGAACCGGGTTCCCCGAGGTCAGGATAGGGCGCGAAGCGTTCACAGGGACCGTTATTGACCCACCATCCGATAACGCTGCGTGTCGGCTGCGATAACGTCCGGCGTCGCCAGCGGCTCGTCGCGGTCCAGATGGACGCCGCCGGCCCGCAGTGTGTCGTCGACCAGCAACCAGATCCAGCGCACCAGATCGGCGACCAGCCCGTCGGCCGATGTCTGCCCCGGATGGTCGAGCCACCGACCGGCGGAGGACTCGACGAGCCCGACGATGGCGAACGCCAGCGGCTGCGGGTCGGTGTCGACGCCGAAAGCGTTGAGGTACACAGCGAACAACTGGCACAGCTGGGTACCGATGGTGAGCTTGATGTCGGCGATCGCGTCTGGCGCGTCCTCGCCGAGCGAACACCGGGCGAGGTAGCGGTAGAGATTGCGGTGGTCGACGAGGAACCGCACGTGGGCGCCCACACTGGCCTCGATGATCTGGGCCATCGAACCGTGGGGTGTCCACAGCGGCGCCAGCTCGGCGTTGAGCATCTCACTGGCCCGCTGCGCCACCGCGCGCTGCAGGTCGGCCGCATCGGTGAAATGCCGGTAGAGCTTGGTGCGGGTGACGCCGACGTATGCGGCGATCTGCTCGGTCGAAGTCTGCGGCCCGTGCTCGGCGATGGCCGCCAACGCCGCGTCGACGAACTCGGCCCGGCGGCGTTCGCGCTGTCCGGCCCATCTGCTTGTCCGGCCGCTGACTGACTCCACGGAACACACCCTAGCCAATTAACTGGTACGTGACGTACCATACCGTAACTGGTACAGCTTGTACCACCTCCTTTCGAAGGGAATGACGCAGATGAGCGCGGCACTCGCCCCCGCCGAGGACTACGGCTTCTTCGGCCCCGAATCGGTCACCTGGAAGGTGTGGAGTTACCCCACTTCGATGCTGTTGGGCTTCTCGCGCGCGGTCACCATCGAGCACCTGGACCCATTCCTGGCGGCCGCCGTCGACGCCACCGGGCAGGTCTACGCCCGCCCCCGGCTGCGCTACGACCGGACCATGCAGTACTTCGCGCTGGTGGCCTTCGGCGACGCCAAGTCGGTGCTCGACGCGTCGGAGATCCTCGTCAAGATCCACTCGAAGGCCATCGGCACCGAGCCCATCACCAAGCGCCCCTTCGACGCCAACGATCCGCACTCGCAGCTGTGGATCCACCTGACGGCCTGGCACTCGATCCTCTACACCTACGAGATGTTCGGCCCGGGCAAGCTCACCGAGGCCGAGGAGCTGCAGTACTGGGAAGAGTGCGCACGGGCCGCCGAATTCCAGACCATCAATCCCGACGACGTGCCGCGCACCCGCGAGGGCATCCGCGAATACTTCGAGAGCTTCCGTCCCGACCTGGTCGGCTCCGAGGTGGCCCAGCGAATGATGGATTACCTGTGCGATCTCGGGTACCACATCCTGCCGGAGAAGATGCCGCACCTGCTGCGCAAGGCGTTCAACGTCCCGATGCGCGCCGCCATCATCGCCACCATGCCGCAATGGATGCGGCTGCTCGGCGGTATCCCGCAGAATCGGTTCGCCGACGTCGCTGCCCGCGTGGTGGTGCGTCCGTTCCTCAAGCTGATCGCGAGCAATCCGCGGCTGGAGATCAAGGCACTGGACCTGACGACGCCGCACACCACGCCGATCGTCGGTCCCGTGCTGCTGGGCATCCCGGCCAAGAACACAGTCACCTACACCCCGGCAGAAGCCCGCGCCAAGTGGGCCAAGCCGACGCCGTTCGAGCAGTACAGTCAAATCGTGGCCAAGCGGGCAACCGGCGAGGGGCCCACGCCCTATGCGCACAACCATCACGATGCACTGCTGGAATTCGACAAGACCGCGAGCTGACCTATGACCGCACAGATCGACCGCGCCCTCGAAGAACTCGTTGAGGGCGAAAAGAATTGGGCAGCATTGCCGTTGGCCGCCCGCAGGCGCCTGCTCGACGAGATGCGCACACTCACCGTCGAACACACCGCCGAATGGGTGCATGCCGCCGCCGGCATCAAGGGACTCGACGCGTCCTCGCCGCTGGTGGGCGAGGAGTGGATGTCCGGCCCGTACGCCCTGACCTTCGGCCTGGCGGCTCTCTCGGACAGCCTGGCCAAGCTCGAAGCCGGACGCAGCCCGCTCGACGACGCCGAGTTCGGCACCGCCCCGGGTGGGCGGATCACCGTGAAAGCGTTGCCGCTCACCACCTTCGACCAGTTGCTGCTGTCCGGTTTCAGCGCCGACGTGTGGCTGCAGCCCGGCATCGGGCAGGCCGAGGCGGTGCGGGCCGCGGGACTGGCCCAGCGGGACCCGAGCCATACCCACGGCGTGGGCGCGGTACTCGGGGCGGGCAACATCTTCTCGATCGCGCCGCTGGACACCATCTACGAACTGTTCGCCAACAACCGCGTGGTGGCACTCAAGCTCAACCCCATCACCGATCCGCTGCTTCCGGTGCTGTCCAAGGTGCTCGCCCCGTTCATCGCCGTCGGCGCGGTGCGGATCCTCACCGGTGGCGCCGAGGAGGGCACATATCTGGTGCGGCACAAGCTCGTTGACCACGTGCACATGACCGGCAGCGCGTTGACCTACGACGCGATCGTGTTCGGCACCGGCACCGAGGGCGCGGCCCGTAAGGCCGCCGACGAGCCGGTCCTGGACAAGGAGATGACGGCCGAGCTGGGCGGAGTATCGCCGACGATCATCCTGCCGGGTCAGTGGAGCAAGGCAGACATCCAGTTCCAGGCCCACCATGTCGCGACGCAGCGGCTACACAACAACGGATACAACTGCATCGCCGCCCAGGTAGTGGTGCTGTCCAAGCACTGGCCGCAACGCAACGAATTCATCGCGGCGCTGCGCAAGGCCATCAACGACGCACCGCAGCGGCCGGCGTACTACCCGGGCTCGGATGCCCGGGTGGCCGGCGCCGACGCGTCTTATCCGGACGCCCAGCACCTCGGTGTCAACGGAGCCCGCGTGCTCGTGGTCGATCCGCAGGATCGGCAGGCACTGCTGCGTACCGAGTACTTCAGCCCGGTCCTCGGCGTGATCGAACTCGATTCTGCCGGTGAGCAATTCGCCGAGGAAGCGGTCCGGGTCGCCAACGACGAGTTCGTCGGCACGCTCGGGGTGAACATCATCGCGCACCCCGACACCATCGCCGGGCTCGGCGAGCAGTTCGAGGAGCTGATCGCCCGACTGCGCTACGGCACCATCGCCGTCAACGCCTGGACGGGCGTCGGTTACCTGACTCCCACCGCGACGTGGGGCGCGTACCCCGGCCACTTGCGCAACGACATCCAGAGCGGAGTCGGCGTCGTGCACTACGCTTTCCTGATCGACCGGCCCGAGCGGACGGTCGTGCGGGGTCCCTTCCGGCCGGCGCCACGCTCGGTGCTGCACCGGGAGTGGTCACTGTCGCCGAAGCCGCCGTGGTTCGTCAACAACCGCACCGCGGCCACCACGGGCCGGCTTCTGGTCGACTTCGCCGGCTCACCGGGATGGGGCAAGTTGCCGGCTATCTTCGCCTCCGCGCTGCGCGGCTGAGCTCTCACTTGCTCCTTGCGCCCGCAGATCCTCACTTGCTCCTCGCGTGCGCAGATCCTCACCTGCTCCTCGCGTGCGCAACAGCCGCTGGGTGCAGTCCAGGAGCACCTGCTGCAGATCGTCGTCACCGACGTCGCTCAGCTTGGGATCGGTTGCACTGCCGTAGATCCCGGATGCCAGCACAGAGATGATGATCCGGGTGGCCACGTCGGGCTCGTCGCCCAGCAGCATCGCGGTGAGCTGCTCGATGATCTCGGCGAGGTCCGCCCGGCTGTTCACGATGGTGTCGATGGCCGGGTCGCCGTGGAACACCGCCGTCACCCGGCGGTGGCGCACCGCGAGTTCGACCATGCCGTTGATCGCGACTTCGCGTTGGGCCTCACGTGTGGACATGGTCTCGGCGAACCTGACCAACCGGGCCATATCGTCGAACACCGGTTGCACGACCGCCAGGACGATCTCGTCCTTCGAATGGAACTGGTAGTACACGGCGGCCTTGCTGACCCCGAGCCGGTCGGCGATCATCTGCAGGGACGTGCCGTTGACCCCGTGCTCGGCGAATAGAGCGAGTGCCGCTTCCAGCACTCGTTCACGCGCGAACCCGCGCGGCGCTACTGCCTTCGCCACACTCGTCCCTCCGTCGCCAGGAGCGTACCCAAGGGGGTCTCAGGTCACACCTTCGATTACCCAATCGACTTGATTGAAGTTAGCCGACTGTATAGGTTTCACTTGTCGTACGGCAAGGACAGCTGTCTCGTCGCGCACCCGAAAGGCTGACCAGCGAAACATGAAGCTCTTGAGACGGTTCTGGATCCCCGTGCTCATCC
>NZ_BCSX01000049.1 GCF_001570425.1 Mycolicibacterium brisbanense | reverse complement strand
GGAATGCCGCTTACGACCAGCCATGCGTGTCATCGTCCCTTCTCGGCCCGACCTCGGGCCACAGGACTCTAAAACAGGCTGGTCTCAATCACGGGGAACACGCCACAGTGACACATCCGAGTACAGCCACAGCACTTAAACCACCGAGAGTGTCGCTTGCGCCTAGCCCATCACCCAATCATCAGCCTGATTTAAAGGCGGGACAAATGAAAACCGTTGATACGACATAAGAAACGACGAGCGCCGCTCAATTTTGTTAGGAGAGAACGGCACCCGTCGGCAGAAAGGAAGTACATGCGATGGTACCCGATGCGACCCGGCCTGTCCCGCCCGCTAATCCACCACTGCACAGTTACGTAGCCCTTGCCGTCGAAAACTATAGGCACGGTTGGGCTCCCATACCCGTGGGCAAGGAACACAAAGGCCGATACAAGCTGCCGTGGGTAAAGGGGCGACACGGTTACGAGGGCCGCAACGCCACGGTCGCACAGGTCGAAACCGACGCCGTGCACGCCTTAAGGGTGCTGGCCATGCGTGTGCCCGGCACACTGTCTCTAGGCCTTCGCCTGCCCGCCGGTGTGCTCGGGTTCGATATAGACGCATATGAGGGTAAGGGTGGTGCTGAGACCCTACGTGACTGGGAGGCCCGCTACGGCCCCTTGCCGGCAACGTATCGAGTCACGGCACGGGTCGACGGTGTCAGTGGCATACGCCTGTATCGAATCCCAATCGGCTTCTATCCAAAGGAAGTCGCCAACAGTGGGATTGAGTTCCTAGACCATCACCACCGCTACCTGGTGGCACCGCCGAGCTGGCACCACACAGGGAACCGCTATGCGCTGTACCTTCCTGATGGGACACGTAGTAAGCACGGCATTTTGCCGCCGACTGACTCAATACCCCTACTGCCGCAGTCCTATCTAGAAGGCCTGCCGGTACAGCAACCGGGCGGGAGGGGTGGAGCCGCTAGTGCCGCAGAGGTGAAAGCCTTTGACAAGAGGTATTGGCAGGGGCCACAGGCCGACGTTGTCCCACACGTGATCCGTACCGCTAAGCTGCGCAACCCTGACAGCGTTCGCAATGCCGTACGGGATTCCCTCTGTTTTGCCGCTAGGGAGGCTAAGGGCGGTAGGTACGGGTTTGCCAATGCCGTAGAGCAGATACAGCTGTGGGCGCAGCGGCAGTACGCCAAAGCGGGCAGACAGCTGGACCCTGACCAGTTTGAGTCCCTGGTGGCCTACGCGGTTGGACAGGTGGCGAACTTGGAAGAAGGTCCACTAAGAGCCAAGTGGGATAGGACGGCATGTGTTGCCGGAACGCTGGAAGGCAAAGGCAACGACAAGTGAGCCCGTTCAACACCAACGACCACGCAGGACAGGTGCGACTGTCCCACTTTCTGGCACGGTACTTCAAAGGCCATCTGATCCATGTGAAAAACACCCCAACTGGATGGTTCTACTGGACCGGGAAATACTGGCAGGAGGACGATATCGGCAAAAGCATTGAGGCAGTGAAAGTAACGCTGAAACGCGCGGGCATCCGAGCGGTCAACTTGCAGCCAACAGACCCGCAGAGAGCGGAGAAGCTACTGGCTGACGTAAAGAAGTGCTGGAGCACAGCCAGCGGCGTTCAGGGCGTGCTGAAGATGGCCGAGAGCAATCCAGTGTTCGCCCGGTCCATCCAGCAGCTGGACGCAGACCCATACCTACTCAACATGCCTAACGGGACACTGAACCTTCGGACCTTTCAGGTGAAGAAGCACGATCCCGCCGACCTCATGACACGAGTCACGCACGGACGCTACTTCGGGGACCACCGAGACACAATTGGTCCTGTGTGGGATGCCCACCTTGATCGGATATTGCCAAAGGCGGTGCGGCAGTATCTACTACGCGTGTTCGGAAAGGGAGCACTATCTGGCACATTGCCGGAGCCGAACATGCTTGCCGTGCTACACGGGCCAAAGGGACGCAACGGCAAGAGCAAAACCTACGAAGCCGTCATTACCGCGTTGGGTGGCCTGAATGGATATGGTTATCAGGCAAATTCGGAGCTGCTACTGGAACAGAAGGGTTCGCCGCACCCCACACGCCTGTTCTCCCTGCGTGGCAGGCGATTTGTCGTTACGGCCGAAATCAACGAGGGTCGAAAGCTCAATGCCGCTTTGATGAAGGAACTCACCGGCAACCAGTTTGTCAACGCTCGCGCCATGCACAAGAACGAAGTACAGATGCCGGTGTCTTGGCTTCTGGTGATGGTGACCAACAACCTGCCACAGGTCGACGCCAATGACATGGGTGTGTGGAAGCGTATGAAAACAGTTCCGTTCATGGTGGAGCTGGCTGAGGCTGACCAAGACGAACAGCTGGCCGAGAAGCTCGCAACGCAGACTGAGGCCGACGGCATCCTCACCAGCTTGGTCCAGGGATACAAGGACGCGATTCAAAACGGGCTTGCGGAACCAGAAGAGGTTTGCATAGCAACCAAGCGTTATCGGATGAGCAACAACAAGGCGGGGAAGTTTGTCGACGAACGTTGTCTTGTCGGGTCAGAGGCACATGCTGCAGTGGAAGACGGTGGCGCACATTACCCGACGTCAACGGAGATTCTGGACGCGTACGTGAAGTGGTTCTACGGCGAGCACCCTGGAACGTCCGCAATGCCATTGGGGCCAAAGCAGTTCAGCCAGGCACTGAAATCCCTTGGCTTTGAGCGCATCAAAGCCGTGGACAAGGTATGGCGTTGGGGCAGCCTGGTTCTACGACAGGACGAAGATGATGTCTGACCTGGGGTTTTGGCCCGAACCACTTTGCACCACTTCGCGCCTATTTTCGCCATGGACCTATAGGCATTTCGGAGAATAGGCCGCAAGTGGTGCCAAGTGGTGCCGACCCGTCTACCTGGGTAAATGCAAGGAGTACAGAAGGATTGGAGAGACCAATGAGCACCGGTACTGAACCTGACGACATTATCGATGCAGAAATCGTAGAGACGCCTAATGTTCCGGATGTGAAGCTAGAGGATAAGGCTTCGAACGGTTTAGGACTCAAGCCAGGATGGGTGCCAAAACCTCCGCCATCCCTGCACCAGGATGCCGTATTAGCGGCAAACCCTGAAAGACGCTGTGTGAACCGCCCCGGGTTTGATGCACACCTTCTTTCGAGGGAAGGTTGTCCGCATCATGCCGAAGAAGTACGACGACGAGTTCAAGGCCCGGGCGGTGCGGTTGGTCACCGACCACGCCGAGGAGTACGACACCCGCACGGCCTGCATCACCGCGGTGGCCAAACGTTTGGGAGTGTCCTACGAATCGCTGCGCCGCTGGGTCAACCAGACCGAGGTCGACACCGGTCAGCGTGACGGAGTGCCCACCGATACCGCACGGGAGTTGCGCGAACTCAAACGCAAGAACCGCGAGCTTGAGGAAACCATCGAAATCCTCAAGGCCGCAACAAGTTTCTTCGCGCGGGAGAGCGACCCGCGACACCGTTGATGTGTGCGTTCATCGCCGAGCATCACGCTCGGTTCGGGGTCGCTCCGATCTGCCGCGTGCTCACCGAGCACGGCTGCCAGATCGCCCCGAGAACCTACTACGCCTGGCTGACCCGACCCCCGTCAGCCCGGGCGCTGTGGGACACGGTCATCACCGAGGTACTGGCCGGCTTCTACGAGCCCGACGAGCACGGCCGGCGCAAGCCAGAGGCGTTGTACGGCGCCACGAAGATGTGGGCTCACCTGCAGCGCCAGGGCATCGCGGTGGCCCGCTGCACCGTGGAGCGCCTGATGCGGGACAACGGCTGGCGGGGAGTGACCCGCCGCAAGAGGGTCCGCACCACGATCGCCGATCCGGCGGCCGACCGGGCTGCCGATCTGGTGAAACGCCAGTTCCGGGTGCCCGCCCCCAACGTGCTGCTGGTGGCCGACTTCACCTACGTCCGCCTGGCCAATGGGACGTTCGTCTACACCGCGTTCGCCATCGACGCCTACGCGGGCCGGATCGTGGGATGGACCTGTTCGACCAGCAAGGAAGACCGGTTCGTGCGCCGGGCGATCCGTCACGCGGCGCAACTTCGTGCGGATGAGGGTAATCCGTTGTTGGGAAACACTATTCACCACAGCGACGCAGGCTCGCAGTACACGTCCATACGTTTTGGGGAAACCCTTGCGCTCTCCGGGCTGGTGGCCTCGATCGGCACGGTCGGAGATGCTTTCGACAACGCGTTGGCGGAGACGACGATCGGGCTCTACAAGACCGAAGCCGTCCGCGACGACTCACCGTTTCGGCGGGGCCCGCTGCACCGTCTGACCGACGTGGAACTGCTCACCGCGGAGTGGGTGCACTGGTACAACACCGAACGGCTCATGCACCGCCTGAGCCGCATCCCACCCATCGAGTACGAGACCGCCCACTACGCTCCAAACACAGCCCGATCAGAGGCTGCACACCAGTAACCGGTGTGCACCAAACCCGGGGCGATTCAGTGTTGCAGTTAAAAGCAACGGGGAACGGTGCAGAAAGTTTGCGATCCTAGGTAGTACGGTGTGCCGCACACACGGTGGCGCTACTCGACACATCAAGAACGCAGCCCGTATACGCGTCGAAAACGCATCAGACCGACTGATGGGCAAGCTGATTGAGTTTGCCTTTGACGACACCAAGCCGCCTGACACGCAGCTAAGGGCTATGCGAGACGCTCTGGACCGTGCTGGACTGAAACCTCCGGCCGAAGTTGTACTGTCTCAAGGGCAAACTAAGCCTTACGAAGAGGTGTTCGACTCTATCGGTGGTGTAGCACCGGGTGACCCTGTAGGAAGTCCTAGCCAGACACCAGTTTCGTCTAGCACGGCTGATGTCTCACCCCTCCCCGCCCCGGTTGGCACAGGAGCGGAAAGTGCTGTAGCAGAGGACGATTTGGACGGTAGGACACGGGAATACGCTGAAAGGGAATACCGGGAATACGAGGAAGCGGTCACGCGTGATGCCCCGGTCCGATCAGCCAGGCGGGAGGAGATGAGCCGTCAGAGCCAGCCTCAGCCAGGGTCGGGGCCACCACACATCACCGGGGAGCTGGCGTTCAAGATTGCCGCTGATCTAGCCCGTGAGCAAAGGGCGCTGGAGAGCCCGCACAAGCGGTACCCCCGGCCTTACTGATGCCCTGACCAGGGCGTTTGCCGTTTGTACCCCCGCTTGTACCGGGTCGGCTAAAAGTAGTGGCTGAGGTGGATGTCGCCCGACATCCGCCACAACCACCACCAGGGAGAAAGCATGAACGCAGTGAAGGCGACTGATAGGCCGAAAGCTATTGGTTACATACGAGTCTCGACCAACAGACAGGCCGACAATGGCTACGGCCTAGAGGCGCAACGTGAACAGATCAACCGCTACTGCGCCGACAACGGACTGGATCTGGTCGCGCTGATACCCGACGTCATGAGTGGAAAGCGTACCGATAAGTTGTACGGACGCATAGCCGCTATCACCGCTATTCGGACTGGCATGGCAAACGTGTTGGTAATCAACACCTTAGATCGCAGCAGTCGCAGCATGGCAGACGGCGCGCAGCTGGTGGCCGATGCGAAGGCTGAAGGTTGGCGCATTATCGGCCTTGATGGAACCGATAGCAACACAGTGTCCCAACTGACCGCACACGCCAGAATGCTGGTGGCAGAGGAGGAACGCGAACTGATCAGCAAGCGGACCAAGCAGGGACTGATCCGTGCTCGGCAGGCTGGCAAGCAGCTCGGCAAGCCGTCGACCATTGCGCGTGACACAGTTGCGCGAATCGTTGAATTGCGTAGTGCTGGTATGGGAACCAAGGCAATCGCTGCGGCGCTCACCTCTGAGCGCATTGTGCCGCCTAATGGAGGCGACAAATGGAGCTACAGCACAGTTCGCGATGTCCTGGCCCGAGAAGGTGTGGCCTAATGGCAACGATTCGCAAGCGCACCACCAAGAAGCTGGACAAGTTCGGCAACCCAGTTGTGTCCTATCAGGTTAGGTGGAATGAGCCAGTTCGCGATGAGTTCGGGGCACCAACGGGCCAGTACAAGGAAACTAGCGAGACCTTCCCGACCGAACGCAAGGCCAAGGCTCACCTGCGCAAGGTGGAGGACCAGCTGGACAGCGCTGCCGGTGTTGACCCCTCTAGCCAAAAGGCCAAAGCCAATCGGCCGCTAGGGGAGTACGCCAAGCAATACTTGGACAGCCTGGTCGGCACCATCGATGACGACACCATCCAGGGCTACGCCAACACCTACCGCCGTCACATTGCGGGTGTATTCGGTCAGAGGCCGGTCGCCAGTATCACCACTGCCGATGTGGCCCGATTCCGCGCCGATCTGCTAGCACCGCACGAAGAGCGTGACTATGTCACTCGGGGCACAGCTAGCCCGGCTACGGCGAGCAAGAAGCGGGCCACTGTCACGCGCAGTCCTAAGACGGTGAAACACATCATCGGAACGCTCAAGCGCATGCTCGATGTTGCCGTGGACGATCAGGCCATCCCAAGCAACCCTGTGGTGCCCGGTCGCCGACACTCCACCAAGCGCCGAGTTGTCGCAAATGGCAAGGCACCGTTCAAGCACCGGCCTTTGTCGTCGGGTGAAGTAGCGGCGGTACACGACTACATCGCCGAGCAGCGCGGGAACCCGGTGTATGCCCTGGTTGTGGTGTTCGCCGCCTATACCGGTGTTCGAGTGGCCGAGTTGCAGGGCCTGCAGATCCAAGACCTGACGCTGTCGGATATCCCTGGAACTGTAGGAAGTGTTCGCGTTGTTCGGACGCTGAAGAAGGGCAGGCCCACCCCCAACCACGACGGCAATGCCGTGAATGAATCCGTGTCTACGACACTTCGGTGGATCGAGGGAACGCCCAAAAGCGATGCCTCCACTGACCGCACCATTCCGCTGGCACCGTGGCTGGCCGACGACATGCGGGCCTATCTGTCCCAGATGCACCCGTTCTCGGGCATCGGATCGTCGAGTAAGCGTATTGATCACGCACCGCTGTTCCCGGGCAAGCGCACCCGTGCCGGCAAAGCCGAGGTGTCGGCTCAGGACTTCGATTGGGCCAAACCGTTGGTGGTGGACAACGTGTACCACAACTATTTCCAACCCGCCACGAAGGCATTGGGTCTCGGCAATGTCCGTTTCTACGATCTGCGCCATACCTTCGCCACGCTGGCCCTGAGTGCGGGGGAGCACTACATGCAGGTGTCGAAGTGGCTCGGGCACAGCAGCTATGTGCTGACGCTGACCACCTACGCGGACTACATCAGAGAGGACGACACCGCCGCACCCAACCTCCCCCGCCCGGTTGCGCAGGCCGCAAAGGCTGCGAGAAATATAGTGCCGCTACATCGGAAGGCGCGGTGAGAGCGCTTATGCCCCAGGCTCTTTGTACCCTGAACGTTTGTAGTGCACGAGCCACCCATTGGGAGTTATCTCGATGGTCCGTCGGCGAGAGTCGTCCTCATCGACGGCGCTATTCACGAGGTTGGCATCCTCGAGAGCTTTGACGTACGGGCGCATAGCTTCACGGCTAGTGAAGCCGAATTGCTCGTATTCGCTAGGGCTGCAACTACCTCCGATTATGATCATGTCGTCGAACAGGCGCCATGTCCGCTCGGTCAATGCGCCTGCGTCGAGTGCGTACTGATCCGCCTGCTCTGTAAGCCAAACTTCTAGGTAGCGATAGCGTTCGGCGCTTCGTTCGCGAAGAACTCTGTCGAATTCCCTACGTCCCCTAGAGAATGCATAGTCCAGGGATTCCTGGTTGCGCTTGTAATCCCGGAGAGCGTTTTTGTCGAACCACTTCGTGAACTCACCCGCATGCTTCAGCGCAATCCTCAGGTTATTATTGAGGACGCGGTACAGGTGGAGAAAGCCAGTTGGATCTACAGGGGGATCCAGAAACTTGGAGTCCTGACCGTGTAAGTAGGTGTTCCCGCCGTATTGCGTGATGCGACGTTGAATCACTTCAGGCACGTCTGCGGGTTTAAGGGGCTGTAGTCGGATCGGATCGGCTACCCGTCCGGTCAATCGAGGTGATCCTACCGCGCTGCGAACGATGCCGTTTGCCCCGCAAAGGACCCATCGGACACCGGGGATGCTCAACACTCCATCACGCATCTCCTCTAGGCGCTTACGCGCATCTTTCGACGTTGACAGCAATTCCATGTTGTCGAGAATTCCGACAAAACCGCCAGCGGCCCGCGAGGGAAAGATGTTGCGTAGGTTGCTGTTTACGAGTTCGACGAGGCCGCCTTCGGTGAAGCCAGGTGAGGTGCTCGACGCAACCCCGTACGTACCTCCCCCGCCGAACCCGAATGCGCTGCCAGAGACAGCTTTTGTCGTATTGGTCGGTGAGTCGATCCACTGTCGCAGTCCGCCTAGGTCGGAAAGTGGATAACCCGCGCGTGCTAATCTCCGTTCATTGTCGAGCATTGCTCGCGCGAGTGCGAGATAGACGCGGTTCTCAAACCCCGCTGATTCTGAAGTAAGCTGGAAAATCTCGTTCAAGGGGATGATCAGCGGCTTCCTGGCCTGTTCGCGTTCCACCATGTCGCGGTAAGCAGCCACGGCAACCAAGCTGGTCTTTCCCACACCGTTTGAACCTTCGATGGAGGCGTGGGTGTCATAAGAAGCCCAGTGATCCTGTAACTCTTCGACCTCCTCATCGCGGCCAACCAGTAGGCGGGACCCCTCTTCGTTGCCAGGTAACGGAGGCGTGGCATACAAGTTCTCCCGGAAACCCAACCGCTCCCATACGCTCATTGCTTGCTGCATTCCTGTCTGGACGTATGCGCAACGCCCGCACGCAAAGGTACGTGAACAAGTGTTCGACGCAACGTTGCCACGCCGTTCGCTGAACCATCTGTGGCTTGCCGCGTCCACGCCGCGTCCATAGTCGTGGCGCAACCTGCTGATTTGCGGCGATGGGCCAGCAGCGGCTGCTAGGCCAGAATCTGAAACAAAAGTGCTGTAAAACTAGGGGATAGAAGCGGCTGCTGGCCGATTTTCGGATCCAGCAGGGTTTGCTATCGGCCTAGACCTAGGGGCTCATAATCCATTGGTCGCGGGTTCGAGCCCCGCCCGCCCCACTTCAGAGCGTGTATGAGCGGCTGACAGGGAACAAAAGACTGCTCCTTTGGGCACCGTGGGCCAACATACGATCAACCGGTGGAACACCACCTGCCACAGGCAGAGGCGGCTGCCGCGAGCACCGCGAGGCCGACTCGCAAGCAGGAGACGTCGAGTCTTTCCACGGGATACGCACGGACAGTGCCGGTCAGCCTGATGGCATTGCAGCGCACTGCGGGCAATCTGGCAGTCAGCCGGATGTTGGCCGGCACTAGCCAGACGCAGGTGGTCCAGCGCGCCGACGAAGGCAATCCCAAGACGCTCGACGAGGCCATCAAGACAGGAGATTCCGGCAGCCTCAAGCCTTTCCGGCCGTTCCCGCCGATCAATTCCCAACAACTGCTGTCGATCTGCAACATCGTCCTCACCAACGCGTGGGTTGGCCCAGACGACGAGAGCACACTCGAAGAAGCGTGGAAGGCCTACGGTCACCAACCGTCGATGACGCAAGCCGATTACGACATGTGGAAGCGATGCGAAGACCGTGGCGCTGAAATCCACAATGTCCCATGGATGAAGATCATGGAGTCGGATTTCGCCTGGGCGACAAGGGATCTTGCTGATCGCAATCTGGAGAACAACGCCAAGCACATCTCCGACGAGGCAGGGCGGCTTGGCGTCGCCGTCGACGGGGGTGCTCCTGTTGCGCCCAGCGCCGCTCAGGACGCCGCGATGACCGAGCAACAACAACTGGCCAAGCGCGTCACCGACCTCAAGGAGTCGATGCAGAACCTGCTCAAATTGGATGTCGGTTACGCCGAGGGCCCGGTGCCGGTACCGGCCCCGGAGACGCCGACGGACAGCGCCCCTCCGGCCGGTGCGCCCGGCACTCAGGAGCAGTTGCGAAGGCACTTCACTTTCAAGCCGGGCGAGAAGCCACCGTTCACGCCGGAAGGTAACGAACAGTCACCGATGGCCAACAACGATCAGGTGCAAGCGGCGTACAACGGTCTGGAGAAGGCGATCAACCGCATCCTCAACCAGAATCCGGCGCTATACGCCCTCGCGTCGATCGGAGGCGATGTCAGCGGAGTGAGCTCTGGAGCACCCGCAGCCCAGGGCCAGCCCGCCACGCAGGGTCACAGTCTCGAGGAAGCCCGCGTGCAGATCGGCGGAGCGTTCACGAAGATCTTGGACAACATCAAAGAGACCCGCGCGAACATCACGACCCAATCGCTCGGGTTCCAACACCTTCTGCCGGTCCACGAAAAGCTCTACGGCTCCAAGTATCCGAACACATTCGACCGCGAGTTCCTGAAGGCATACGTCGTCGATGAAAAGGGCTCTGAGGAGTCGATGAAAGCGGCGCTTGGCTTCGCCACGATGGCCCTGATCATCGCCGTGGAGATCGGCACCGGCGGCGCCGCCACGCCCGTCATCGGAGCGCTGATCGGCGCTGCATCGTCGAGCGCCGTCGCCGCCAACTCATGGGATCAGGCGCTTCAGCAGGGCGCCGCCAGCAAGACCGGGTTCAACGATGACAGCGCGGTGGTGAGCAAAGAGGAAGCGAACGACGCCGAGACCACGGCCGCGTTGGACACGGCCGCAGCGCTTCTGGACGTGTTCATGCTCGGCCATGCCGCGATGTCTGGGGTGGCGGCGGCGCGCGTCGCCGGGCTCATGGCCGCAGAAGAGGTCACCGCCAAGTTGACGAGGCTTTCGGCGCTGTCGGCCGAGGAGCGCGTCACCGTGGTGAGCCAGGCGATCGAGCGCGACGGCGTCGGCTCCGTCGTGGCTCGCTCCGGGCAGAAGGCCGAGGACTTGCTGACCATCGTGGGCAAGGATACGGCCGCCGGCCGCAGCATCAACGCGTTCATCGCCGCCGGCGGTGCGAAGAGTGCCGATGACGTCGGTGCCGCCCTCGCGAAGCTGGCGACGCTGGCTCCGACTGACGCCGACCAGGCGCTGTCGCAGGGCATCGAGGTGCTCGGACCGGCGAAAACCATTGAGCGGGCAGGCGGTTGGGCCACAGTCGAATCGAAGGCGGTCAACACGGCCAGCGTTCGGCGGCTGGAGAATTGGCGTTCTGACGTCGTGGACGACCTACAGGGCTTCATGCGCCAACGACGGGCGTCGGCAGCGTCGTCGACGGCAGCCGAGGACGTCGAGGCGGCGCGCAACTTCCTGGGAAGTCGTGCAGGCATCGGCGGCGGGGCGGCCGACGAGATCCTGGGACTTGCACTCGGTGAGATGGCCACGATGGAGAAGACGGCCCGACTTGCCGTTGGCGTCAAGAAATTCTTCCTCGAACCGGCCGACGCGCGAACACGGCTGAACGCATTGGTGGGCATCGTCAATCCGGTCTTGGAAGAGAAGGGTATCCCCGCCGCGATGGCCATCTTCGACAACAAGGGATACATGGCATTTGACAAGGGCCCCTGGAACGTTGAGGTTCTCGGCAAGCTGCTGGCCAAGGAAAGACTGACCGATGCCGAATTCGAGGACGTGGTGAGCTGTGTCTATCACGAGGCTCGCCACGCCGAGCAGTTCTGGATGATGGCTCGCATGAAGGCCGCTGAGGGATTGGAGCCCATCGAGCTCGTGAACGAACTCCGGATTCCCAGGATGGTGGCGGACCAGGCAGTGAACGAGCCACTGGCAGCGGGCAGTGCCGAGTCGAAGGCAGCGCGGGAATGGTACGAGAGCATCTTCGGTGCGGGGGCCGGGGAAAGGAAGCGCATCTACCAGGAGATGGACGACGCCACAGCGCGGTGGCAAAAGCTCAACGCGCAACTCGACGAGCTACTGGGCCGCAAACCTCCTGCCTCCAAACAACTTATCGAGATCGCTGAGAAAGAGATGAACGACGCCCGCGATGCAGCATTCGGTTGGGAGCAGCGGTACAAGACCCTGCCGGAAGAGAGAGACGCCTACGCAGTGCAGGCGCGGTTCGACCCTGTCATGAAGCAAGTGAACGCAGAATCAGACGCCCTCCGAGCCAGGGCCGATGCTGCGGTGCTCCCTGCGCCTGATTCCGGGCCTCCAACGGTCCGACAGGGGCGCGGGGCGCAAGGTGCTGAACCATCAGAGCTTCCTTCGGGTCCTGCGTCCGATCAGGCGCCGACCTTGCGGGACGGCCCGGACTCGAAACAGCCGGCAACCGAGCCTATGGGTCCGCTGACAGACAAATCACCGCCGCCCGAGATGCCCGAGTCAGACGACGCGCCGACTCTCCGTAAGCCGTAGCCCGTAGCGGCATGTCACGGCGTTTCCAACGCCATATCCCAGAACCACACTTCGAGCTTGAGCACCTCTGCGATCAACGAGTCGTGCCCGTCGGTCTTGAGCGCGGCGAGACCATCGACGTAGGCGGCGAACTCCGGCACCGTCCAATGCTCCACGAACTCCCCGAACGGCGAGGTCGGTGAGGCCGCGTGCGTCCAGGCCAGCAAATAGACGCGCTCGATTACCCACAGCGCGGTGACGGCTGCGTCGAAGGGCTGGTTGTCGAGCCGTTGCAGCAGTTCCCGGTAGGCCAGCGTCGCCGGTTGCGGCGTGGCCGGCAGGTCGATGTGGCGTCGCGCGGCCTGGTCTTCGAACCAGTCCAGTTCGGCGACGAGTGCCGAACACCCGCCGACGAGAACCGTCTGCGCATGCCTGGGCGCCCGGGCCAGCAGCCGAGCCTGAAAGGTCAGCAGATCAGCGACGAACAGCGCGTCCTGCGCGAGCCATCGGTCGAACGCCGCATTGGAAACGGTGCCGTCGCGCACGGCCTCCAGAAAGGTGTGCTGGGTTGCGGCAGTCCACAGGGCATCGAACACTGCATGCACTTTAGTCGCAAGCGTGCAGGGCCGCGGTCGATGCCTGCCTGTGCAGGCGTCCCGACTAACCGGGGCTCAACCCGGAACTCCTGCCCGAACAGATGACCTCGCATCCGGCTCCACGGCGACCTGGACATCTCGCCAACGTCTGCTTGCGAAGCGTAAAGGGGAGGAGCCGCAACGGTTTCCGTTCGTCAGGCGTCGCAATCCGATCTTCGAAGCGCACCTTTGCGGGCAGTGAACGGGCGGCTGCACGAGCACACTCGGCGCGCGCTGGGTGATGGTGATTCGATAACGGTTTGGCAAAGTCTTCACATGGCTGGTGGGATGTCCCGCGGTGAAAACGGCTTTGCTGTTTCCCTGGAATCGTCCAGGGTGGGAAAATGGTCACCGCGACTCAGATGTGCTGGCGCAGACATAGGGGACGACATATGCGCTTTGTGGCAACCGCGATCACTGTCAGTGCTGTTTGCATCCTTGCGGCGGGCTGTGGCCAGTCACAGGAGCAACCGGCCGCGAAAACGCCGACCACGCCGATGATCACGTCGTTTGCTCCACTGCCGCTCGCCCCAAAGATACTGCCCGCCTTGCTGCTTTCGCCGGAGGAGATCAACGCGACCATGGCGGCGGGCGGGATGGTCGTCACGGCGACCAACACCGAAATGTCCGATGACAGCGCGACGATGACGCCTCGGGACTGTCTGGCGATCGACGGTGCGGTGCAGGCGCCCATCTATGCGGATAGTGGTTACACCAACGTGCTCGATGTGACGATGAGGGAGCCCGACACCTTTGTCCATTACGCCCATCAGGGCGTGGTTCTCTACGGCAGCGCCGATCAGGCCAAGGCGTTCTACGAGGCGTCTGCCAAACAATGGCCGGCGTGCACGCACTACAGCCACACACAGTCCGGCACGCAGTGGGACGTGGCGCCCATATCGGACAAGGACGGGATGCTGAGCACCGTCAGCACCCAGTCCAACGCGCAGGCGGGCGGCTGGGCCTGTGGTCGGGCCCTGACCGCGCACAACAACGTCGTGGTCGACGTCAACACCTGCAGCGCCAACCCCGCGGACACGGCGGTCAAAATCGCTCAACAGATTGCCGCGCGGGTCGAGAAACCGCCGTGGCAGAAACCATAGGCTCACGCTGACAAGAGTTCGGCGCGGGTGGCGGGCATGTGGCTGCGGCCCCGCCGATCGTTCTTGACGGCGAGTACTTGATTCAATCCGAGCCGGTTAGACGCGAACCCCATCGCCGACCCGGCCATGTAGAGCCGCCATACCCGTGCGCGGCCGGCGCTGCTGAACGCCACGGCCTGGTCCCAGGGATCTTCCAGGTTTGCCACCCAGGCCCGAAGCGTTCGTTCGTAGTGCTCGCGCAGCGACTCGACATCGCGGACCTCGAAGCCGCTCTGTTCGATGGCATCGACCATCGTCGCCATCGGTTCGAGCTCCCCGTCGGGAAATAGATATCGGTCGATGAATGACCTCTTGCCGAATCCGAATCCGCGGCCGGGGCGCCGGGAAATCGCGCTGTTGAGCAAACGACCCTGCGGACGCAGCAGTTGAAACAGCTGCGCGGCGTAGGTGGGCAGCATCGCGGCTCCGACGTGTTCGGCCATCCCGATGCTCGCGATGGCGTCGTACGGGCCATCGTCGACATCGCGGTAGTCCTGCACGCGGATTTGCACCGAGCGGCCGAGCCCGGCGTCGACCACTCGCTTCGTGGCGTACTCGGCCTGCTGACGCGACAACGTGATACCAACCACCCGCGCGTCGTACGTCTGTGCGACGTGCAGCGCGAACGTGCCCCAACCACAACCGACGTCCAGGACCCGCATGCCGGGGCAGAGGCCGAGCTTGCGGGCTATCAGATCGCATTTGGCGTACTGCGCGTCGTCGAGGTCCCTGGTCGAGGGCGTCCAGTACGCGCACGAGTACGTCATCGACTCGCCGAGCACCAGGCGGTAGAAGTCATTGCCGACGTCGTAGTGGTGGCTGATGGCAGCTGCGTCGCGGCGCTTGCCGTGGCGGTGCGCGCGGAGCCGTCGGGCCTCTTCGGGAGGCCGACGGGGTGGCAGGCCCACGATGCCGAGCCGCAGTGCGGCCTTCACAAAAGCCGCCTTCGTGCGCGTGTCGACGGCGATTCGGGGCCCGACCATAGGATCCGACACCCGTTCGAGCGCCTCAAGACATGCGAGCAAGTCACCTTCCACGTCGATGTCGCCGGCTACGTAGGCGCGGGCCAAGCCCAGTTCATTGGGCTCCCATAGCAACCGCAGCAGACCCCGTTTGCTGAGGGTCAATTGCCATGGCGCAGAGGAAGGCCCGGCGCGGCTGCCGTCCCAGCATTGGATCTTGAATGGAATGTCTTGGCGCACCGTGTCGCAGATGAGCGGCGCCAGCGTGTCGGCAACCGTCGTGCTCATGGCATGCGAATTCCCGCCGGAGCGGTCCGGTAATCGCGCCAACCGCTATTAGCCGCGCACCTGAATGGGAACTCCTAAGGACGGCGCCGGCCGGCGGCGCCGGACAGCTACCTCGCAGGAGTTGAGATGCCGACTGATTTTCCCGGTAAGGAAGGGCCCTACACCCTCGCAGACAAATTGATCGGATCGCACCTCGTCGACGGGCAGATGCGCCCCGGCGAGGAGATCGGGTTGCACATCGATCAGACGCTAACGCAGGACGCCACAGGCACCTTGGTGATGCAGGAGCTGGAAGCCCTCGGGCTGGACCGCGTGCGCACCGAGCTCAGCGCCCAGTACATCGACCACAATTTGCTGCAGACCGACGAGAAGAACGCGCAGGATCACGAATTCCTGTTGTCCGCGTGTCGGCGGTACGGCGTGTGGTTCTCCAAACCCGGCAATGGCGTCTCCCATCCGACCCATATGCAGCGGTTCGGCAAACCGGGCGTGACCATGGTCGGGTCGGATTCGCACACGCCGGCCGGTGGCGCGTTGGGCATGCTGGCTATCGGCGTCGGCGGGCTGGAGGTGGCGCTTGCCATGGCCGGTCGGCCGCTCTACATCCGGATGCCCGAGATCTGGGGTGTCGAGTTGACCGGCGAACTGCCGCAGTGGTGTTCGGCCAAGGACGTCATCCTGGAGATGCTGCGCCGGCATGGAGTCAAAGGTGGGGTGCACCGGATCATCGAGTACCACGGGCCGGGCGTCGCCACGCTGAGCGCGATGGACCGCCACGTGATCGCCAACATGGGCGCCGAGCTCGGTGCCACCACCTCGGTGTTCCCCGCCGACGCCGCGGTCCGGGAGTTCCTGCGCGCCGAGGACCGGGAGGACGACTACACCGAGTTGCTGGCCGACGAGGGCGCGCGCTATGACGTCGCCGAACAGATCGACCTGTCGGCGCTCGAGCCGCTGATCGCCAAGCCCACGTCACCGGACAATGTGGTGCCGGTCCGCGACGTTGCCGGGGAACCGGTTGCCCAGGTGGTGGTGGGATCGTCGGCGAACCCCGGGCTGCGAGACTTCGCCATCGTCGCCGCAATGGTCGGCGGCCGCCAAACCGACAGTGCGGTGAGCTTTGACGTGAACCCGTCGTCGCGCGAAATCCTGGAGGACTTGACCAAGATGGGAGCGACGTTTGAATTGATCCGCGCCGGGGCGCGGATCCACCAATCAGGGTGCATGGGCTGCATAGGTATGGGGCAGGCGCCCGCGGTGGGCCGAAACTCGTTGCGCACCATGCCCCGCAACTTCCCTGGTCGTTCCGGCACTCGGGAGGACGCCGTATGGCTGTGCTCACCGGAGACGGCGGCGGCCGCGGCGTTGACGGGTCAGATCACCGACCCGCGTAATCTGGCCGACCAGCTCGGTCTGGCCTACCCGGAGTTGAATCTGCCTGCCCACGCGTCGGTGAACACCGCCATGCTGGTGGCGCCGCTGCCCGAATCCGAAGCGCGGCAGGTCGAGTTGGTCAAGGGACCCAACATCTCTGGCCTGCCCGACTTCGATCCGATTCCCGACCACATCGAGGCGCCGGTGCTGTTGAAGGTCGGCGACAACATCTCCACCGACGAAATCTCCCCGGCGGGTAGGGCATTGCCGTTTCGGTCCAACATTCCAAAACTCGCCGAATTCACCTTCACCCAGGTCGATGAGACATACCCCGCGCGGGCCGCTGAGATCGCCTCCGGCACTGGGCATGTGATCGTGGGTGGAGAGAACTACGGTCAGGGCTCATCGCGTGAGCACGCCGCGATCACTCCGCGATATCTGGGGCTGCGGGTGGTCATCGCCAAATCGTTTGCCCGGATCCACTGGCAAAACCTGGCGAATTTCGGCATCCTCGCGCTTGAGTTCGAAGACCCCGGTGACTATGACCAAATCGCGCAGGGCGACGTTCTGCGGATCGACGGCGTGCGTGATGCGCTGCAGGCGGGCACGCCGCTGACGGCCCACGACCAAACCCGGCGCATCGACGTCGCGTTGACTCATCGACTGTCGAAGCGCCAGGTCATGGCCGTGCTTGCAGGGGGTGTGATCCCGCTGCTGGCGGAGTAGGCCGGTGGATCTAATACCAGACTTTTCGACCGCCGACGGGGCGGCCGACGGCGCCGAGGATCCACAGGATGACGCCGATCACCACGAGGATGCCGCCGATCGTGTACAGGATCGACAACCCGGTGAAGTAGCCGATCAACAGAAGGATGATGCCAAGCACAATCATGGTCAGTCCGATCCTCTAGGTAGCAACGGAAAATCTGTCGCGAGGAGGAATTGCCAGTTTCGTCAGTTCCAAACCTGTTGGGCGCAAGTGACGCTCGCACCGGTGTCGCCGGCGGCCGCATCGGTGGGCAAAACGGGCGCGGTGCCTACCGGTCGCTGCGGCTGCAATTGGGGTTTGCCGGCTTGGACGGCCACGTGCAGACATCGATGAACGTGCTGGTGTTGAATCCACCGCCGTCGAACACGCCGTACGCATCGCCGTGGGTTCCGGTGTAGGTGGCGCCGCCACCTGAGCTGCGGCCGGCCGAGGTCACGATGGTGGTCACCTGCCAACCCTTGCTCTCGAGTGCCGACTTGTATGCGTTGAGGACGTCGTTGGGTGCGCCGTTGACTTGGTAGAACATGTGGATGCCGTTGTCGGCGATCTGATTCGGGCCCTTGGTCTGCTGTGTGTCAGCAGGTGCCGGGATCAGCGACGGCAGATCCACGCTTGCCGCGGGAGTCGTTGTCTGGGCCGCCGAATCCGACGACGCGGCACATGCCGACGCGGCGAGACCGACCGCGACTGCGAGGGCCGCCAGAGCACAGGTGTTCGGGGTGACACGCATGGGCCGTTTCCTCTCGTTTGCCGCACGGTAGCAACGTGGAAGGCATCGCTCCGGGCAAACGAGGGAAAACGGCAGGCGGCCAACGTAGTTGTCGTTGACCGAGCAAATACCTTACGTGAGCGGGTCAACGGGCGCCGGGCGCGGTGCCGGCGGTAGAGGGGAGGGCGTCGCGGCTGGGGCCGGACCCGGTGCGGCGACCGGCGCCGGAAGATGCTGCGACGGCCCGGGTGCGGCCGGTAACGGCGTCAAGGTCGCGGGTGCGGCGGGTGCCGGGACCGGGCCGGGTGCGGGACCGGCCGCCGGCGGATTCGCGATGGCGTCGGCGGCCCAGCTGGACTGGAGCTGGTTGGCGACGAATGACGCGCCCTTGTCGACCATGCCCGCTTCTTCGTACTGGTTGTGCGCGGAGAAGCTGCGTCCGTCGGATGCGCAGACGAGGTCATTGTCGACGCATAGGTCGATGGTCTTGGCCGCATAGAGCGGGCCGATGGCGATCGGTGGCTCGCTGATGGCTTTCATGAACCGTGTCGACGGCTTGCCGAAGAGGGCCACGGCCGCGACGTGATCGGAGATGTCGGGCGGCAGCGGGGTCGGCACATCCGTGGCGTGAACGCCGTCGGGAACCACACTGGCGGTGACAAAACCGGCGATGGCTGCGCCTTGGGAGAACCCGCCGATCACCATCTTGGTGCGTGGACAGTTCGACGCGGTGGCCAGCACGTGTGCGCGTGCGTCCGAGATGCCGTCGACAGCGGTCGGGAAGTCCATGGTGGCGGGGTAGTCGACCGCGTACACGCCAACAGTTTTGCCAGTCACGCGTGACCGCAGGGAATTGACGAATGCCTCGCCGGTCGGACCGAGGCCCGGAGCCTCCGTGGTTCCGCGGGCGAAGATCACCTCGGCGTCGGGGCAGTTCGCCGCCTGCGCGGATAACGTTGGTGCGCCGAACAATATGGTCGGCACCGCTGTCGCGGCGCCGATCAGAACAACAACGTGGCGTGCCTCCACGCACACATGCTGACACATCGGAACGATGTGCGCGCGCCAGTTGAACGACATTTTATTGGTGTTCACCTGTTGAGAACCCGCTGAAGCTGCTTTCTGGCGCGGTGAAACCTGTTTGCGGGCAGCACAATACGCACACCTGTCGCGAATTCGCCATGCGCCCGGGAGCGGATCGAAATACCACACCGGAGGCCTTTGGCCCGGACGCTGACGGTTGCGACACGGTCACAGAAGCATACCTATCAATGCATCAGGAGCAGCAACCTTCACTTCGGTCACTATCGTCACATCAGTCAGCTAGTGACGTCAATGGGACGTCGTGCCCTCTGGAAGGGGTGAGATGTCGCCGCGTCCTCGAATCGCATCACTGTCGGTGGCGTCGGCGGCCGCTATGGGGCTTGTCGTCGCAATCGGCGTCGCACCTCCTGCGGGCGCCGAACCGTGCACCGGAGCCGCCGCTGCTGCCCAGCCGCCCGCCAACGCCGTGGCCACTCCGGCGTTGCCCGGGCTCAACCGTCCGCCAACAGGTCACCGGCCCGCCGGTGCGAATGACAGTGCGCCGCTGCCCAGATTGGGCCAGCTGCCCAAGATGTTGCTCAACGCGCTCTCGCCGTTGAGCCAGCACTCCGCCCCGGTGCGCCAGCAGGCGGCGGTGGAACCGCCGCCACGCCCAGTCGTTCCGAACAACCCCGCTCCGCCCGCCCAGGCTCAGCCCGTTCCCAACGCGGCGCCGGCCCCGGCGCCGGAGGCTGCGCCGGCACCTGCCGCGCCGGGCACATCGCTGGTGGGTTGGGTCACCGGTCCGGACAGTCCCAACAACACCATCCAGCGGTTCGCCATCTCCGGCACAGACCTCGGGATCATGTGGGACAACGGTGATCCCGGCGCGCATCAGGTGCTGATGGCCTTCGGGGATACCTACGGTTACTGCAGTGTCCGCGGACAGCAATGGCGTTACAACACCCTGTTCCGGAGCCAGGATGGGTCGCTGTCGAATACGGTGTCCGTGCCCAATGCGGTGAAGGCCAACCGTTATTCGGGCTCGCCGGTGTGGGCACCGGGCCTTTCCAAGCAGATCATCAACAGCATCAAATGGGCGCCGACCGAGGTGGGCATCATCCCGACGTCCGGGGTCTCCGTCGGCAGAAACCAATACCTGAACTTCATGTCCATCAAACGGTGGGGCGACAACGGCTTCTGGGACACCAACTTCTCGGGCATCGCGGTGTCCCAGGACAACGGCGAGAACTGGGGGGTGTACCCCAGCAGCATCCGCACGGTGGGGGACTCCGTACCGCGGCTCGCGGCCGTGCCGGGCAACGAGAACTTCCAGATGGGCGCTTTCCTCAAGCCGGGGCCCGGTGACCCGTACCTCTACATGTTCGGCACGCCGTCCGGGCGCGGGGGATCGGCCTACATCGCCCGGGTTCCCCAGGGCTTCGTGCCGGATCAGCGGCGCTACGAGTACTGGAACGGCGACAGCAATTCCTGGGTGCCCGGCAATCCTGCCGCGGCCACCCCGGTGATCCCGGGTCCGGTCGGGGAGATGTCAGCCCAGTACAACACCTATCTCAAGCAGTATCTGGTGCTGTACTGCAACGGCGCCAACGACGTCGTCGCACGCACGGCTCCTGCGCCACAAGGGCCGTGGAGCCCCGAGCAGATGTTGGTGTCCTCGATGCAGTTCCCGGGCGGCATCTATGCGCCGTTCCTGCATCCGTGGTCGACGGGCAAGGAGCTGTACTTCAACTTGTCGCTGTGGTCGGCGTACAACGTGATGCTGATGAAAACCGTTTTGCCGTAACGCTTTCGGTGAAACCGCGGCCAACCGGGCCGGTCTGGAAGTGCTGACGAACCGCGGCGCGCAACAGCGCGCCGCGGTTTTTGGCGTGCGGGCAGCCGACGGTGTGCGGTGGGGCGGGGCACTTTCTCACAGTCGCCTACCGGAAAGGCTTAAGGCGCGCCATAGGGTGCGAGATGTGACTGAGTCGTGTTCTAAAAGTGACAGAAGAAGTCCAATGTTTCCAGAGTGATATGAGTGCACGAAGGGCGCGCGAGATCGCTTCCCGGTGAACCTGGCGGCCCTACGCGTCGTGTATTCGACGGACGATCAGAGGGATGGAGTGAAACCGTGAACATGAGCCGAACGTTCGAGACGCGAACCGCGCGGATCGCTCTCCTGCTGATCCGTCGTCCCATCATGAGCCGGCGCTACCCCGAGGAGCAGGAACGTCTGGTCACCCAACAGGAACTCGCCGCTCTCGGCCGGTAGTCACGTAAACGTGCCACGATGAAGCCATGACGGATCAGGGCGAACGCGACTTCAACGAGCGCAACATCGAGGAGTTCCGCGCCAACGGCGGCAAGGTCGGCGGTCAGTTCGAGGGATTTCCCTTGTTGCTGCTCACCTCCACGGGCGCCAAGAGTGGGGAGCAGCGGGTCAATCCGGTTGCCTACTTCGACATCGACGGGGCCATCTACATCGTCGGATCGTCAGCTGGCCGGGACCGGGATCCCGCCTGGGCCTTCAATATTCGGGCCAACCCGGACGCCACTGTCGAGATCGGTGCCGACGCCCCCGCGGCTGTCACTGCGCGTGAGCTTCCTCGCGACGAGCGGGACCGCATCTACCAGATCGTCACGCAGCGAGCACCGGGGTTCGCCGACTACGAGGCGCGCACCGATCGGGTGATTCCAGTCTTCGAGCTGGTCCGCAAGTGACAGCTCACGCGGTGGTCAGCGCGGTCTCGGCCACCTGCTGGGCGTCGTAGGTGTTGATCGCGACGCTGTCGAGGATCACCTGTAGTTGCTCGGCCTGGGCGCGAGGCGCCAGCTCCGTGGACCGGTAGATGCGCCCGGCAGCGCGAGCCTGCGCGCGAACCTGGCCGGTGCGCTTCATCCGCAGATTTTCGTAGCGACGCAACCGCTCTGGCAATTCGTCGGGTTGTGTGCCACGTAGCAGCACCGCCAAGGTCACGCCATCTTCGATGGCCTGGTTGGCGCCCTGCCCGAGGTGTGGCGTGACCGCATGGGCGCTGTCGCCCAGCAGGGTGATGCGATCCGAAGACCAGCGGTCGAGGGGTTCGCGATCGTAGATGCCCCACCGGAAGGTCGAATCCATCGCGTCGATGATGGCGCTCACCTGGGGATCCCAACCGCGGTAAGCCTCGGCGAGTTCGGCGACATCGCCTGGTGCGGTCCAGGATTCGGCAACGGTGAGATTGGTCGGCACGAAGGCGACGATGTTGAGCAGCCGGCCCGCCGAAACCGGGTAGGCCAGGAAGCTCTGCCGGGGCCCCAGCCACATGGAGCTGGCGCGCATGTCGGCGATCGTGTCGACCCGTTCGGCGGGAATCAGCCCGCGGTAGGCCATGATTCCCTCGCTGACCGGTTCGGCCGGCGCGGTCACCAGGCCTTGTAGACGCGAATGGATGCCGTCGGCGCCGATGACCAGATCGGCGTCGACCGTTGTGCCGTCGGCGAACTCGACGCGCACGCCGTCGGTGTGCTCGGTGGCGCCGACGCAGGACCGGCCGAGGTGCAGTGCGTCAGACGGCAGCGCGTCGGCGAGTACCTGCTGGAATTCGCCGCGATGCAGAAACCAGGTGCGGGCCGGATCGCCGAACGACAGCGTCGACGGTTCACCCGCGATGGGTTCGGCCCGCCAGGTGCGAAAGCGGTAGTGCGTCACCGGGCCGGCGACCTTCGTCAGGGCATCGCCCACGCCGAGCTGGTTGAGAACTCGCGATCCGTTGGTTGCGATGGCGACCCCGGCGCCGAGCGCCTTGAGTTCATGGGCCTGTTCGTAGACGGTCGCATCGATGCCGTTGGCGCGCAGCGCGAGCGCGGCGCTCAGTCCACCGATGCCTGCGCCGATGACGGCGACTCTGAGGCCGGTCATGATCTTCTCCATCCGTGATATGTGTACCGATCGATACAAGATTGACTATAAACGTACCGATCGGTACAGTCAAGAGGTGGCCCGCACCGCAGATCCCGTCAAACGCGAAGAGCTCCTGAAGGCGGTGGTCGCCTATCTCGAACAACACGGCATCGGCGACATGTCGCTGGCACCCATGGCGCAGGCGCTGGGCACCAGCAAACGGATGCTGCTGTATTACTTCGGCGACCGCGCCGAGTTGCTGACCCAGGCCCTCGACGCCAGCCGTCCGCAGCTGGGGGAGATGTTCAGTGATGTCACCACCGCGGAACAGTTCACCGACGCGGCGCGCACAATGTGGCGTGAGCTGACGCGCGGGGGCGAGCGCCGCAATGTCCGGCTGCTCCTGCAGGTCCTCAGCCTGGCGGTCACCGACCCCGAGACCTACGGCGAGTCCGCCCGTACAGCGGTCGAGGTGATGATCGGGCCGATCGCCGCGGCGCTGGGCACCATCGGCTACGCCGGCGATGACGCTTGCGCGCGTGCCACTCTGGTGGTCTCCGGGCTGCGTGGGCTGTGTCAGGACGCGCTGGTCACCAAGGACCGGTCTCGGGTCGACGCCGCCGCCGAACTCCTCATCGCGGCGTCGGTCGCAGACTCACCGCGAACGTGAATCCTCTGCGAAAAACAGCGCCAGATTTCGCAGACGTTTCACAATCGCGTGACTCCTAGGAGCTCGAGCGTTCCAGCGCCCGCGCCACCACGCCCTGCGCCGGGCGTTGCCGCACCATTTGCGGCCACCAGAACCAGCGGCCCATCAACGCCGCGATGGACGGGGTCATGAACGATCGGATCACCAGGGTGTCGAACAGCAGGCCCAAGCCGATCGTCGAACCGACCTGCGCGACGACGGTCATCTCACTGACCACCATCGACATCATGGTGAACGCGAACACCAGGCCCGCAGCCGTCACCACCGATCCGCTGCCACCCATGGCGCGGATGATGCCGGTGTTGATGCCCGCCGGTAGCTCCTCTTTGAGCCGCGCGACGAGCAGCAGGTTGTAGTCGGCGCCCACGGCCAGCAGCACGATGACCGCCATCGCCATCACCATGAAATGCAGTTCGATCCCGATCAGGTGCTGCCACACCAGGACCGACAACCCGAACGACGTGCCCAGCGAGACCAGCACCGTCCCCACGATCACCGCCGCGGCCACCAGGCTGCGAGTGATGAGCAGCATGATGATGAAGATCAGTGACAGCGCCGAGATTCCGGCGATGATCAGGTCGTAGTTGTTGCCTTCCTGCATGTCCTTGAAGGTCGCGGCGGTGCCACCCAGATAGATCTTGGACCCTTCGAACGGCGTGTTCTTCATGGCTTCTTTGGCGGCCAGCTTGATCCCGTCGATCAGCTTGATGCCGTCGGCCGTCAGCGGGTCGCCCTCATGGGAGATCATGAACCGCACGGCTTTTCCGTCGGGGGAGATGAAGCTCTTCATGCCGCGTTTGAAGTCGCTGTTGTTGAACGTCTCCGGCGGCAGGTAGAACGTGTCGTCGTTCTTCGAATCGTTGAACGCGTCACCCATGGCGGATTGGCCGTCCTGCATGGCCGCCATCTGATCCTGCAGACCCTTCTGGGTCTGGTACATGGTGAGCATCATGGTCTTGGTGTGCTTCATGGTCTCGATCTGCGGCTGCATCATCGCCGCCATCTGCGGCATGAGCGCGTCGAGTCGGTCCATGTCGGGCAGCAACTCCTGAATGGCCGCCGTCATCGTGTCGACGCCGTCGAGACCGTCGAACACCGACCGCAGCGACCAGCACACCGGGATGTCGTAGCAGTGCGGTTCCCAGTACAGGTAATTGCGCAGGGGGCGCAGGAAGTCGTCGAAATCGGAGATGCTGTCCCGCAATTCGGCGACGTCGGTGACCATGTCGTGGGTCTTGCCGACCATGCTGTGCGTCGTCGCGCTCATCTCCTCCATGAGCGTGATCATCCGATCCATGATGTCGACGGTCTTCTGCATGTCGTCGGCCTGCAGCAGCATGTCGTTCGCGCGGTCGGTCAGGTACTTGCGGTTCATCGTCTGCATGACTCCGCCCATGCTCATCTGGGCCGGAATCGTGCTGAACTTCAGCGGTTTGCCGTCCGGGCGCGTGATGGCCTGCACGCTGCCGATACCGGGCACCTGGAAGATGGCCTTGGCGATCTTGTCGATCACCAGGAAGTCGGCCGAGTTGCGTACGTCATGGTCGGTTTCGATGAGCAGCAACTCGGGATTCATCTTGGCCGGCGAGAAGTGGCGTTCGGCCGCGGCGTATCCCGCGTTGGCGGGCAGATCGGCAGGCAGGTAATTGCGGTCGTTGTAGTTGGTCCGGTAGCCCGGCAGCGTCAGCAACCCGACCAGCGACAGCAGGATGGTGCCGAGCAGAACCGGTCCCGGCCACCGCACGACGAAAGCGCCCAAGCGTCGCCAACCCCGGATCCGCATGGCGCGCCGGGGCTCGAGCGTGCGTCCGAACCGGCTCGTGACCGTGACCAGCGCCGGTCCGAGGGTCAGTGCCGCGAACACCGCGACCACCATGCCGACCGCCATCGGGATGCCCAGCGATTGGAAATACGGCAAGCGGGTGAAATGCAGACAGAACGTCGCGCCCGCGATCGTCATACCGGAGCCGAGCACCACGTGGGCGGTGCCGTGGAACATCGTGTAGTACGCCTGTTCCCGGTCCTCGCCGTTGCCCCGGGCCTCCTGATAGCGGCCGATGAGGAAGATCGCGTAGTCCGTGGCGGCGGCGATCGCCAGGGTGACCAACAGCTGGGTGGCGAATGGCGTCAGCCCGATCAGGTTGTGGTAGCCGAGGAACGCGACCACGCCGCGCGCGGCCGACAACTCCAGGACCACCATGGCGAGCACGATGATCACGGTGATCACCGACCGGTAGACCAGCAGCAGCATCGTGATAATCACCACGAAGGTGACCATCTCGATCATCTGGACGCTGCGGTCGGCGGAGATCTGCTGGTCGGCGGCCAGTGCCGTCGGGCCGGTCACGTACACCTGGACCCCCGGCGGCGGGGACAGCCCTTTGACCAGCTTCTGGACCGACTCCACCGACTCGTTGGCGATGGTCTCGCCCATGTTGCCGACGAGATAGACCTGGACGTAGGCGGCTCTGAGGTCGTTGCTCTGGGCGCCGGCCTTGGTCAGCGGATCACCCCAGAAGTCCTGGACGTGTTCGACATGTTTGGTGTCGGCCTTCAGCTTGGCGACCATGTCGTTGTAGAAGTAGTGCGCATCGTCGCCGAGCGGCTTGTCGCCCTCCAGCACGATCATCGCCGAGCTGTCGGAGTGGAACTCGTCGAAGACCACACCGACGCGTTTCATCGCGATCACCGACGGCGCCTCGTCCGGACTCATCGAGACCGACCGCATCTGTGCGACGGCCTCGAGCTGAGGCACGGTCATGTTGAGCACGACGACCAGGCCGATCCACCCGAGGATGATCGGAACGGCGAGTCGGCGAATCCAACGGGCGACCCCGGTGTGAGTCGTCGTGGATTTGCTGGGATCGGCCATCGGGAGAGAAACCTTGGAGTCGGATTCGGGCAGGGCTGCGGCCGACCCTATCCCGTTGAGCGGTCGTTTAGTGAGCCCCCTACGGGTAGGAGATGGCCCCGAGTGCCCGCGCGGCGCTGCGCAGCTCCGCATGGATTCCGCCGTAGGCGGCCGCAGGTGGCAGCAGCCGCTTGTCGATCTTGGTCGCCGAGCTGTAGTTCACGTCGACGACGTTGGCGATCGGCGCGAGCGCGATCTGGGTCAGAAGCTGGTAGGCGTCGAGCCGGTCGAGGCCGTAGAGCTCGCCCAACCACGTGATCATCTCCACCTGGCCGGCCCGCCACGCCTCTTCCAGCGGGCGCCCGGAACCGATCGCCAGCAGATGCGTGTCGGTCTCCAGGCGCGGCCAGGCCGGTCCGCCGCCACCTTTGATGAGGTCGACGATGGCCGTGATGTTCATGGCGCCCTCGACGGCGGTGCCGCACGCTTCGCCCTCGCCCTGGCGGTAGTGCCCGTCGCCGAGGGAGAACAGCGCGCCTTCGACGTTGACCCGGAGATAGCAGGTGGCGCCCGCGGTCATGTCCGGCGAGTCCATGTTGCCGCCGAACGCTTCGGGCACCAGTGAACTGCGGACCTCGCGGCGCGCGGGGGCGACCCCGACGGTGCCCAGCATGGGGTTGGCGGGCAGGGTCACCTCGAAATCGCTGCCCCGGGCCGAGAAGCCCACTGTGCGTGCGGCCGAGTCGTATTCGTAGATCCAGGTGCGCTCCGGCAACGGCTCCTGCAGGGTGGGGCTGACCGGGATGCTCGTCAGCCCGCCGAAGAACGGGATCAGCGTCGACGCGCCCCAGCTGCGCGCCGGGGTGAGATCGACCAGATGGATCGCGAGGGTGTCACCGGGCTCGGCGCCTTCGATCCAGAACGGACCGGTCTGCGGATTGAGGTCCTCGGTGTCCAGCGCGACGGTGGCCACCGAGTCGACGCTGGTGATACGGCCACCGAAGGCGTCCTCGGCCCACAGCGTCAACACCGTGCCGGGCTTGATCCGCATGACGGGTTCGGCGCCGCCGAAGGTGTAGTTCATCTGCTCGACGGTCGGCACGAAGGTGATGTGATCCATGACGGACATCCTTACGGATACAAGGCCACTCGGCACCAGAGTTTCAGCGCAGCGCGGAAAGTGCGCCGACGACGTTGTCGGTGCTGACGATGGCTGTGGCGTAGTTGGGCAGATTGACCCGCAACGCAGCGTGCATTTCGACATCCGAGTAGTCGGCGGTGGCGTCGTCGACCAACGTCACCTGATATCCGAGTTCGGCGGCGAAGCGCACGGTGGCCTCCACGCAGGTGTGGGCGATGAGGCCCATGACGATCAGCTCATGGATACCGTGCCGCTTCAGCAGCAGGTCCAGATCGGTGTTGGCGAAACCGCTGGAGCACCAATGTTCTTGGGCAACAACGTCACCGGGCTCAGGGGCGAGTTCGGTGCGGATTTCGCCGCCCCAGGTCCCGTATTCGAAGGTGCGACGCGACCAAGCCGCGCGCTGAACCGGGGCGACGTGCTGCCACGTCTCGTAGTCGCCGGGACGATAGCGGCGGTGCAGGGCATAGAACACCCGGATGCCGGCCGCCCGTGCGGCGCTGAGGACCTGGACCATGTGGGGCACACACCCGTTGGCCTCCGCCACGCCCTGCAATCGGTCCCACACTTTGCCGCCGTCGGAGATGAAGTCGTTGTACGGGTCGATCACCACGAGGCCCGTCGTGGCGGCGGCGAAACTCAGGTCGGTCACCCCGTTCTCTCTAGCGCACATCGAGGCCGGCGTAAAGTCGCACCCACAATCAATTCCAGATGGAAATTTTTTTGTCAAAGTGTCGCGCGCACAGTGCCATCCGTGGGTAGGGTGGCTCATGACTCGATCGCAGTTCCGGAGATGGTGAGGAAAGCCGTTGGTTCTGTACGTGTTTCGATGCGACTCCGGTTGCGGCACCACCGAACGACGGTTTGCGATGAACGCACGACCCGACGTGATCGACTGCCCGAGCTGCAGCGGTGCGGCTCGCCGGATGATGGCGTCACCCAACCTCGGCCGCGCCGACAAGGCCGCGATGGCGTTGCAGGATTCGACGCGCGCCACCGCCGACCGCCCCGCCGTCGTCAGCTCGCCCTCACCGTCGCTGCGGCGACAGAACGTCTCGCGCAACCCGCTTCACCAAAAATTGCCCCGCCCCTGAAGGAGGATCAATGCCCGAAGTTGTGTTCCCGCTCGATTCGACCAAGAAGTTCACCGATCAGGAGAAGCTGGGGCACAACCGGTGGCACCCGGACATTCCGGCCGCGGTCACGGTCAAGAAGGGTGATTCGTTCCGCGTGCACTGTCGGGAGTGGTTCGACGGAGCGATCGTCAACGACGATTCCGCCGACGACATCCTCAACGCGCCATTGACCACGGTGCACGTGCTGTCCGGCCCGATCGCCGTCGAAGGCGCCAAGCCCGGGGACCTGCTGATCGTCGACATCCTCGACGTCGGACCCATCCCGCAGGAGGATTCGGGTCCATTGGCCGGCCAGGGGTGGGGCTACACGGGCATCTTCCCCAAGCTCAACGGCGGCGGTTTTCTCACTGACCAGTTCCCCGATGCCTACAAGGCCATCTGGGATTTCTCCGGGCAGAAGGCCACCTCGCGCCACGTGCCTCACGTCGAATTCACCGGCATCGTGCACCCCGGCCTGATGGGTACCGCGCCGTCGAGCGGCCTGCTGGCGAAGTGGAACACCCGCGAGGCCGCGCTGATCGCCACCGACCCCGACCGGGTCCCGCCGCTGGCGCTGCCGCCCGAGCCGCGTGACGCGATCCTCGGCGGCCTCACCGGCGACGCCTTCACCAGGGCCGCCGCCGAAGCCGCCCGCACCGCCCCACCGCGGGAGAACGGCGGCAACCAGGACATCAAGAACCTCACCAAGGGCAGCCGGGTGTTCTATCCGGTCTATGTCGACGGAGCCAACCTGTCGGTGGGCGATCTGCACTTCTCTCAGGGCGACGGTGAGATCACCTTCTGCGGCGCCATCGAGATGGGCGGCTTCATCGACCTTCGGGTCGACGTGATCCCCGGCGGCATGGAGACCTACGGCGTGGGGGAGAACGCCATATTCATGCCGGGCAACACCGATCCGCAGTACTCCGAGTGGCTGGCGTTCTCCGGCACCTCGGTTACCCTCGACGGAGAACAGCGCTACCTGGACTCGCATCTGTCCTATCAACGCGCCTGCTTGCACGCCATCGACTACCTGACGAAGTTCGGCTACAGCCCCGAACAGGCTTATCTGTTGCTGGGTGCCGCACCGATCGAAGGTCGCCTTTCGGGCGTGGTGGACATCCCGAATGCCTGTGCGACGGTGTACATCCCGACGGCCATCTTCGACTTCCCGGTCACGCCCTCGGCATCGGGCCCGGTCACGATCGACCCCGGTATCGGAGCGCCGCACTCGTCGTTCAACTGACGACCTCCGGCTATCCTCGTTCCCGAGACCACCGCGTCCCGCCCGGGCTCGGTGAAACCGCGTCGCGCGACCGCTCCGCCTGGATACCGCGACGCCTGGTGCACCGGCGACCTGACGGTCGTGTGCCTGGATGGTGGTCGCAGACCGTGTCCAGGCGGCCGAAAGGATCGTGGAATGGCATCCCCCCACGACGCGTCGCGCGTCGGCACCCGGTTCGGGCCGTATGAACTGAGGTCGCTGATAGGCGTCGGGGGAATGGGCGAGGTGTACCGCGCCTACGACACGGTCAAGGACCGGATGGTCGCGGTGAAACTGCTCCGCACCGAGGTGGCTGCCGACCGGAGTTATCAGGCGCGGTTTCGACGCGAGTCGCGGGCGGCCGCGCGGCTGCAGGAACCCCACGTGATCCCGGTGCACGACTTCGGTGACATCGATGGCGTCCTCTACATCGACATGCGACTGGTGGAGGGGGCCAGCGTCAAAGAAGTGCTGAGGACCAACGGTCCGCTCGATCCCGCGCGGACCGTGTCGATCGTCACACAAGTGGCGTCGGCCCTGGACGCCGCGCACACCGACGGTCTGGTGCACCGCGACATCAAACCCGAGAACGTGCTTCTCACCGGCGACGATTTCGCGTACCTCGTCGACTTCGGCATCGCCCACATCGGCGGCGAGGCGACCGTGACGATGACGGGCGTGCTGATCGGGTCGAGTGCCTACATGGCGCCGGAACGGTTCTCCGGGGCCACCGTGGGGCCGCCCGCCGACATCTACGCGTTGACCTGCTTGCTCTACGAATGCCTCATCGGCCGGCCGCCGTTCGAGACCGGTGATCTCCGCCAGCTCATGAGCGCCCACATGTTCTCCGCACCGCCGCGACCGAGCATCATGCGCCGCGGTATACCGCGTGCGTTCGACGATGTCATCGCCCGCGGCATGGCCAAGGACCCCACCCACCGGTACGCGTCGGCCGGCGAGCTGGCCAGAGCCGCCCGGGGTGCCCTCTCCGGGGCGCCTGTTGCCGCTCCGCCGCCGCCGGTGCCCGAACCGGTCGTCGCGCCCCGTCCCACCCCGCCGCCGAGCACGCGCGAGTTCTCGTCGGTCTACCCGACGCCCACCGGCAGCGGTGAGGCGCCCTATCCGCCGCCACCCCCGGTGCATGCCCCGGTGGCCCCGCCGCGGCGGCGCTGGACGCGCGGGCAGGTGCGGCTGGTGATCGCGACGGTGCTGCTGCTCGGTGTCGCCGGGATCCTGGCGACGATCCTTGCGCTCAGCGGCAACGACCGGGGCTCGACGACGCCCAAGACGCCGTTGGCGGTACCGCCCCCGGCGACGAGTTCGAGTGCACCCAGCGACTCGACGAGCGAGTCGACGACCGACTCGACCACCACGAGCAAGACGACGACGACATCCACGTCCCGGTCGGCGGCCGCACCCGTCTCCGGGGCCGACGCCCAAGGCTTCGTCGGCCATACCGCCCGCTGCGATTCGGGTAGCACCCCGGCGGCGATGATCAAGACGGCATCGTCCATCGCGGTGATCTGTCAGAGCGGGCCGGACAGTTACTACTACCGCGGCGAACGGCTCAGCGACGGTGCCCACCTGGAAATCGCGCAGGCTCAGCGTTCCGGCGACGGGTTCAACGCCACCAACCCCGCCGACGGCGCTCAGTACGAGATCCGCCCCGACAGCCTCACCATCATCAGCAACGGCCACGTCGATTCCGAGGAAGCGGCGCAGCAGTACTCGGCGGGTTAGCTGTGCGCGTCACGCAGGCGCGTAGATCTGTACCGGTGTGGTCTTGCCTCTGAGGGTCAGACCCGGACGTTCGGCGAACGCCACCCGGCGATCGGTGAGGAGCTCGAGGGTGTCGGCCGTGAGCAGGACGGCGTCGCCGGTTTGCCGGGTGGCTGCCTCCACCCGGGCGGCCACGTTGACCGTGTCGCCGATGACCGAGAACTCGAAACGTCCAGCGCCGCCGACATTTCCGGCCACCACCGGACCTGAGTTGAGCCCGACGCCCACCGACAGTCGGCCGCCGAACTCCACGTGCACGGCATCGGCGATCTGCAGGGCGGCTGCCAGCGCCTCGTCGGCGTGCCGGGCCCGGTGCCGCGGCGCGCCGAACACCGCCATCAGCCCGTCGCCGGCGTACTTGTCGACGTGCCCGTGGTGTTGATGCACGAGGGGGACGATCCGTTCGAACAGGCGGTTGAGCGTGGCGACCACGTCGGCCGGTGGCAGCTGTTCGGCGAATGCGGTGAAACCGCGGACATCGACGAACATCAGGGTGACGTCGACCTCCTGGCCCTGGAGCGGTCCGCCTGCGCACAGGATGTGTTCGGCCACATCGCGATCCACGTACGTGCCGAATGTGGCGCGAATGCGTTCGCGCTCGGCCAGACCCGCTGCCATGGTGTTGAATCCGGCTTGCAGGCGGCCGATTTCGCTCGCGTCGTCGACTTCGACTCGAGCCTCGAAGTCTCCGCTCTGAACTCGCGCCAGTGCGTGACGCAGCGCCCGCACCCGTTCGGCCACCGAGCGCACCGCCACCAGAATCGCGAAGAGCCCCACCACAAATGCCACCGCCACGAGCACGAGGATGGCCCCGATGGTGCGCTGGGTCCGGTAGTCGGTGTCGGCGAGATACCCGAGTGCCAACATCGCGACGCCGAGCAGTGGCACACCCGTGGCCAGGGTCCAGGCCATGGTGAGCCGGCGCTGGATGGTCGGCCCGACCCGGCGTTCGGGCGCACCGCCGCTCAGCGCGCGGGCCGAGATCGGGCGCATGACCCGTTCCACGATCAGGTACCACACTGCGCTGGTGGACATTCCGCCCAACGCCACAACGCAGAAGATGTAGAGCGCGGTGGACAGGGCGTCGGGCACGGCCAGTGAACCGAAGACCACCGCACCCACGGCCCACACGACGACCGACATCCGCACCGCCTCCCCAGGTGCGCCCAGCGCCATCCGTTGTTCGGCGGCGGTCGGGTGCCGGTTTTCGCGCAGCCACGCGGTGCTCGCGGCGAACCGGTGCCGCCGCACCCGCAACATGACCGGAATGACGACGACCAGGAACACCACGAGCGCGGTGCCGCCGCGGATGAGCAGCCGCTCGGTGGCCACCGGGCTCAACACGATCGGGGCGGCGAATGCCAGGAACGCCCCGACGGTCACCCCGCCTGCGATGCTGACGGCGGCCGCGCCCCACACCCATCGTTTGAACGTGCTGCAGCGGAGTGCCTCACCGGCGTCCGCAGCGATCACGTCCATACCGAAAGCCTGCTGACCCCGCACGGGGCCCACTAGCGTAGTGCGCTACTCGATCGCTGCCCAGCCCTGACGCGGATGGGTGTCGGCCGTTCGGACGATTTCACTGGAATTTTGCTTCCAACCGGGTTATCCCGGCTGACCGGGCATGCTAGCTTTTGCCAAGTTTGAGGTTTCGTGCGCATCTGCGGGGCGGTGTCGTGCGCGTGACTAGGGGCGGAGACCAACATGTCCGGTAGGCATCGCAAGTTGTCGCGTACCCGCGCCGCAACCGCGCGCTGGGTACCCTCACTGACCGCGGCGGCGGTCAGTGTCACGGGACTGTCGACCGCGGTGGTGACCGGAACGACGACCACGTTGGCCGCGCGTGACGTGGCGCTGGCGGCGGCGATCACCCCCGCGAACTCGACGGCGCAGATCTTCGCCGGCTCCACCTATTACGGCACGGACTACGCGAAGTCGAATCCGCCGCAGCAGGTTGTCCCGTTTTTCCTAGGGCCGCAAGGCATTGTCGACGCGGTCGACCAGAACAGCAACGATCCGAACGTCGTGGTGGTGTCGTCAGGCTGGGGCGCCGGGCAGACCGGCCTCGCGCTGGCCCAGATGCAAGCGAACCATGACCCGGCGCTCAACAACGTCAAACTGGTCATCCTGGACAACAACACCAACCGTGCCGGTGGCGGATTCTGGACCACCTACTGGATGTTCGCGCCGCTGCTGGGGACCTCGGCAGCCCCGGAGCCCAGCGACCTGTCGGTCCCGGTGATCGACACCGCCTATGAATACAACATCAATTCCGACGCCCCGACCTACCCACTCAACCTCGTCGCCGACGCGAATTCGTTGGCGGCCTACGGCTACGGCTATGGCGGGCAGTCGAGCGCACCGATGCCGGCCGAGGCACTCGCCGCCCAACCGACTGATCCCGTGCACTACCACTACGTCGTCGCGCCGGACGGCAGCTATACCAAGACGGCGGTCCCCGGCAACGTCACCTACGTGACCTTCACGACCGACCGGCTCCCGCTGGTACGGCCGTTGCTGCTGGTGCCGGGCGGCAACATCGTGGCCGACGCCGTCGAACCGGCACTCACCGACATCGTCGACGCGGGCTATCAGGACAACCAGCCCGTCCCGACCGATCCCACCAAGACCCGCCCCGTCGGACTGCTGCCGCCGGCATCCGATATGACCGAGACCCTCGGCGCCCTGCCCGGCGATGTGCAGGCCGGGGTGACGAAGGCCGCGGCCACCGCCCAGCAGGACATCTCGTCGCCGACCACCTTGGTGACCGGGCCGCTCGACGAGGCAGGCAGTACCGCCAAGATCATCACGGGCAACCTGCCCACCTCCTCGTTGTCGACGTCCAGCGTGCCGGGGCTCTCGGGGCTCTCCCCGTTGACCTCGGGCAACAAGGTGGTCCCCAATCCGGTGAAGTCGCTTCAGTCGACCGGAGGGTCCAACCCCGCGCAGAAGGTGGCCGGCAGCCTCAACTCGACGGTGAGCGGTGTGAGCAAGGGCGTCCAGAACGCTGTGAAGAAGGTCGTATCCGGCGCCACCGAGTGACCGTGACCTGCTGAGGACCGTCGGCGACATCGGTTGCCGCCCTATACTCTGACCACGCGGGGACAGGAGCCCTCATGGCCGGATACGACGAGCGCGCGGCGAACGCACCAGAGCTGCAACTCCCGCCGGACTCGACTGCGCGCCCGGCCTTTTACGGACTCGTCCTGCAGTGGGCACTACGGCTGGTACTCGTGGGCTACATCGCCATCACACTGTTGCTGCAGCCGCCTGACCGCGACTTGGGATTCTGCATCCTGACTCTGGCCGGGTACCTGGCCGCGTTCGCCGCGTGGACGTGGTGGGTGGTACGCACGGGGCCATCGTCGAAAGGCATCACCAGCAGGCGGCCTGCGCTGTTCATGCTCGCCGCCGACGTCGCATTGGTGTCGCTTCTCTCGGTGCTCACAGGCCTGCACTCACCGGACAACTGGACGTCAGATGTGTTGCGTACCGGGCTGTTTCTGATTCCGGTGATCGCGGCCGCACAGCTGGATCCGTTCCTCAGCGGCGTTACCGCGATTCCGACTGTTGCGGCGTACATCTTGGTCAGTTGGATCGGGCAGAACCCCAACGCAGAGCCGTGGTCGTCAATCCTGTTGAACGCCATGGTGTTGTCAGGGCTGGCCGCCGGCTCGGTCGCGCTGTCGCGGATCCAGCGGTCAAAGGTCGAGACGATCGAGGAGCTGGCCAGGCAGCGAACGCAATTGCTCGACGATGTGCTCGGCTTGGAGAAGCGGGAACGGCAAGCCCTTTCGGAGCGCCTCCATGACGGGCCGTTGCAGTACGTGCTCGTTGCGCGGGGCGATCTCGAGGACGTGCGGGCAGGCTCGGTCCCGGCGCTGGACCTGGTGGAAAACGCGCTCAAGGAATGCTCGGCGCTGCTGCGCGACGCGGTGCGCGAGTTGCATCCCGAGATCCTCACTCGGGCCGGTCTGAAGGCCGCGATGGAAGCGCTGGCCGACAGCATCGCTGCCCGTGACGATCTCGCGGTCGATCTCGATGCCTCGACGTGGCCCGCGGATTACCGTACCGACGCCGACCATCTGCTCTACAGCGCGGCGCGCGAGTTCACCACCAACGTCATCAAACACGCTCACGCCAACACACTGCGGATCGAGCTGCGCCGCGAGGATGGAGAGGCGCGGCTGCGGATCATCGACGACGGTGTCGGCATCTCCGATGCACGGCTGGCGAAGAGCATTGCCGAAGGCCACATCGGCATGGCATCGATCCGCACCAAGGTCCTCGCGTCGTGCGGGCAGTTCGATGCGCACGCGACAGACGCCGGCACCGAGGTCGCGATCGTGGTGCCACTGGCGCGCGGCTGAGTGCGGGGCGGGCCCAGTGCGGCACTGCATGAGGTAACACGGAACCTACTGGATCACAGACCATTTCATCTGCGGTCAGCGCCGAGTTTCGATCACTGGCTCCTGAGGTACTCCAACGGCTGGACCGGTCGGCCATGCGGGCCGACTCCACGGAAGAGGAGAAACACTGTGAGCGCTATCGACAAGGCGAAGAACAAGGGGCAGGAGCTGGGCGGCAAGGCCAAGGAAGCGGTCGGCAATGTCACCGGCGACAAGAGCACCGAAAATGAAGGCAAGGGCGACCAGGTGAAGTCCAACCTGAAGGACGCCGGCGAGAAGATCAAGGACGCGTTCAAAGACTAGATTCTCGTCACCAGCCCAGTGGTAGCGCCGCCCGCTGCCACTGGGCTTCCACACGCCCCAGTCCCGCATCTCGACCCGGTCACAGATGCATCGCGGTTCACTTCTGGCAAACCGTCTCCGCCGCTGTAGCAACTATTGTCACAGGCGTTAGGCGTTAGCCGGAAGGTAGGACATGACGACACTGCGTCGGCTAGCGGCGATGGCGGCTGCCTCAGCCGCGACCATCACTCTCGCCGTACCGCTTCCGCGCGCGGTCGCGGACCCGTGCTCCGTGCCGACATCGACGCCGTCGGCACGCGCCGCCGCCCCGGCACTGCCGTCGTTGCCGATCCTGCATCTGCCCATCGGCCGCAAACCGGTCAGCACCGCGAGCACCCCGGAAGCAGCCAAGGACACCGCCGTCGCCCCGAACACCGCCGCGCGCGCCGCGGCCGCCCCGTCGGCGTCGACCGCAGCCACCGTGGGGTGGATCACCGGGCCCAACACCGACAGCTACAGCCGTTTCGGCATCTCCGGTGCCGACCTCGGAATCATGTGGGACAACGGGCAATCCGGCGCGGGCAATCAGGTGTTGATGGCGTTCGGTGACACGTTCGGCAACTGCAGTGTGCCAGACCAGGAGTGGCGCAAGAACACGCTGTTCCGCAGCTCCGACCGCAACTTGGCCGACGGCATGACGATCCCGAACCCTGTGCCCGGCAACGTCTATGCCGGCTCGCCCGTCGACGCCGCCCGCCCCAACTTCTCCCGGCAGGTGATCCGGAGCCTCGGCCTCGCGGGAACCGAGGTGACCATCATTCCGACTGCCGGAATCTCGGTCGGCACAACGCAATACGTGAACTTCATGTCTGTCAGCCAGTGGGGTTCACCGGGGCAGTGGTCGACGAACTTCTCGGCGGTCGCGGTGTCGAACGACAACGGCGAAACGTGGACGGTTCCGGTGACGAGTATCCGCCCGAGCTGGTTCAACACCGTCCCTGGGGTGGCCTTCACGTGGGGCGACCAGAACTTCCAGATGGGCGCCTACCTGCGCACCGGCGGGTACGTCTACTCCTACGGCACCGGGGCGGGGCGCGGCGGCATGCCGTTCCTGTCGCGGGTCGTGGAGAGTTCGGTCGCCGACAAGTCCGCCTACGAGTACTACACACCGTTCGGCTGGCTCAAGGGCTTCCCGTTCCTGGCCGTCCAGGTGGTGTGGGCGCCCGGCAGTGAGATGTCCGTGGCGTGGAACGACTACCTGAAGAAGTTCGTCATGCTCTACACCAATACGACCTCGGCGGTCGTGATGCGTACCGCCGACAAGCCGGAAGGCCCGTGGAGCCAAGCGAAGACGATCGTCAGCTCGACCGCGGTGCCCGGTGGCATCTACGCGCCCTATATCCACCCGTGGTCCACCGGCAGCGACCTGTACTTCACGCTGTCGCGCTGGTCTGACTACAGCGTGATGTTGATGCGCACCTCGCTGGGCACATCGAGTACCTAGTGTTTCGCGCGCCCGGCCGCCCGCGCGTGTTCAGCGGCTGACACCACCACCGCATCGGTGCCGGGGTACATCACCGCTTCTTGGCCGGTGCCCAGCCACCGCACCTCGTACGGGGGAGAGCCGTCCTCGGCGCGAACCCCGATGATCTCGGCGTGGTGCTCATGTTGGTCGGTGGTTGTGCCTTTGACAACCAGGAAATCGCCGACGTGCGCTTTCATCGTCCGCTCCCTTCGCCTACTCGGCGGACACTTCTATCGTGCGCGCACCGATGGCGATGCGAAACCCTTACCCGGCGGTCTTTCCGGCGTCGACGATGTACACCGCACCGTGCACGGCCGCGGCGTCGTCACTGGCGAGAAACGCAATGGTCTTGGCGACGTCGGCCACGTCCATCATTCCGCGGGGTGCGGCGATGCGCAGGATCAGATTCCAGTCCGCACCCTCGGGTGCGGCGAACTCGGTGGTCTGCGGGGTCAGCATGCCGCCGGGGCAGACCGCGTTGACGCGCAGGCGTTCCGAGGTGAACTCGATGGCGAGCGCACGGGTCAGCCCGACCAGGCCGTGCTTGGCCGCGCAGTAGCCCGCCGAATAGACCTCGCCCTCGATCCCCGCGATCGAGGCCACGTTGACGATGTTGCCGCCGGCCTCCAGCAGATGCGGCAACGCCGCCCGGCACAGGAAGAACGGGCCGTTGAGGTTGACGGCCAGATCCTTGTCCCAGTCCTCGTCGGTCATCGATATGGTGTGGCGCATCTGGTGAAAACCCGCGACGTTGATCAATGCGTCGAGCCTGCCGAACTCCTCGACGCACTGGGCGACGGCCTGTTTGCAGGCTTCGGCGGAGGCGATGTCCACCGACGCGTACTTGCCGCCGGGAACCTGCGTGAACACCTCGGCCATCCGCTCGGCGTCGCGGGCGATGCCGAACACCGAAGCGCCCCGTTCGGCGAACAGGCGCGCCACTGCCGCACCCAATCCCGACGACGCACCCGTGACCAATGCGACCTTGCCGCTCAGCTGACTCATGCCGTAGACCTTCTCAGATCGCCGCGCGCGGTCTGGTGGGTGGTATCGCGGCGAGCAGAGTGCGGGTGTACTCGTGCTCGGGGGATGCGAACAGCTCGGCGGCCGGGCGGTACTCGACGACTGCGCCGGATCGCATGACCATCACGTCGTGACACATGCGGTGCACGACCGCCAGGTCGTGCGCGATGAACAGGTAGGACAAGCCCAGGTCGCGCTGGAGTTCGGTCAGCAGGTCCAGTACCCGCGACTGGATCGAAACATCAAGGGAGGCTGTCGATTCGTCGAGGATGAGCAAGTCGGGTTCGGTGGCCAGCGCCCGGGCGATGCTGACGCGCTGGCGCTGTCCGCCGGACAGTTCGTGCGGGTATCTGGCCGCGAACTCCGCGGGCAGCCCGACGCGTTCGAGGAGTTCTGCCACGCGCTGCGCCCTGCCGCGGCGGCCTTTGGCCAGCCGGTGGACCTGCAACGGTTCACCGATCGCCGCGCCCACCCGAGCGCGCGGGTTCAGCGATGCGAAGGGATCCTGGAACACCAGACTGATTCGGCGCCGCAGGTTGCGGTCACCGCCGAAGACGTTGACGCCGTCCAGGGTTGCCGTCCCTGACGACGGGTCGGTCAGACCGGTCAGCGCGGCGGCCACCGTGGACTTCCCCGAACCCGACTCGCCGACGAGGCCCAGCGTGGTGCCGCGCCGAATCCGGAACGACACGTCGTGCACCGCGGTGACCTCGCCGTAGCGGACGTCAAGTCCGTTGACCTCCAGCAACACCGGGGTGTCAGCGACCTCGGTGGGTCCGTCGCCGTCGATGCGCGGCCGGGCCTCCAGCAGCTCACGGGTGTACGCGTGCTGCGGATGATCGAACACGTCGAGGACGGCCGACTGCTCAACAGCCTCGCCCTCCCGCAATACCGTCACCTCGTCGGCGACCTGACCGATGACGCCGAGGTCGTGACTGATCCACACCACCGCGGTGCCGAAGTCCCGCTGCAAGTCGGCAACCAGGTCGATGATCTGGGATTGGGTGGTGACATCCAGCGCCGTGGTCGGTTCATCGGCGATCAGCAATTCGGGGTCGCACGCCAGCGCGATGGCGATCATCACGCGCTGGCGTTGGCCACCCGAGAGCTGGTGGGGATAGGCGTCGAGCCGCTCGGCGGGCAGGCCCACGGCGTCGAGCAGTTCACCCGCCCGGGTACGGGCCTGCCGGCGGGTCATGTTGCGGTGAGTCTCCAGTGTTTCGGTGATCTGCCGCGCCAGGGTCAGCAGCGGGTTGAGCGACGTGCCCGGGTCCTGGAACACGAATCCGACTCGGCCACCATGGACTTGGCGCAGTGTGCGCGAGGACGCCCCGACGAGTTGGGTGCCGTCGGCCAATGCGGCAGTGCCGGTGACGACGGCACCCGGCGCGTCGAGCAGCCCGGTCGCCGCCAGCACCGTCATCGACTTGCCGGATCCGGATTCGCCGACGATGCCGACGGTCTGTTCGCGTGCCACGTCGAACGACACCCCGCGCACGATGTCGCGGCGGCCGATCCGCACGCGAAGGTCGTGCACGCTCAACACAGGGGAGGTCACTGTTTTCCCGCCCTTCTGGCCTCGATCATGGTGCGCTGCTTGGGATCGAGCACGTCGCGCAGGCCGTCACCGAACAGGTTGAACGCCAGCACCGTCACGAAGATGGCGGCACCGGGGAACACCGCCATCCACCACGCGAGCGTGACGAAGCCCTGCGCGTCGAAGATCATCCGGCCCAGCGACGGTTGTGGTGGCTGGATTCCCAAGCCCAGGAACGACAATGACGCTTCGGCCAGGATCGCGAAGGCCAGTGACAGCGAGAGCTGAACGATCAGCGGCCCGGCGATGTTCGGCAGAATGTGGCGGGTCAAGATGTATCCATCGCCGGTGCCCATGGTGCGGGAGACCGAGACGAACGGCTCGAGGCGCACGCTCAGCGTGCTGGCGCGGGCGACGCGCGCGAAGATCGGCGTGTAGACGACACCGATGGCGAGCATGGTCGTGGTGATGCCCGGCCCCAGGATTGCCACGATGGCCAGCGCGAGCAACAACACGGGGAAGGCGAACATCACGTCGACGACGCGCATCACGACGGTGTCCACCCAGCCGCTGCGATAGCCGGCCACCACGCCGATCGTCACGCCCACGGCCGCCGCGAACGCCACGTTCACCACCGCGACCCGCATCGATGCCTGTATCGCCACCAGCACGCGCGACAGCACGTCACGGCCCAGTTCGTCGGTGCCGAACCAGTGCGATCCGCTGGGCCCCTGCAGAGCACTGGGCACGTCGATGTCGTTGATGCCGAACGGGGTGATCCACTGGGCGGCCACCGCGACGAACACCACGGCTACGAGCACGACCGCACTGATCGCGGTCACAGGGTTGGCCAGCAGCAGCCGCCAGGACGAGACCCGGCCTTCGGTGACTGTCATGACAGCCTGATCCTCAGGTCGACCACCGCGTACAACACGTCGACGATCAGGTTGATCAGCAGGAACAACACCGCGATGAGCAGCACCGCGCCCTGGATGACCGGATAGTCGCGGGCCGCAACGGAATTGAACACCAGCCGGCCCAGCCCCGGCCAGGCGAACACCACTTCGACCACGATGACCCCGCCGAGGATGGTGGCCAGCTGGATACCGGTGATGGTCAGGATGGGCAGCAGCGCATTGCGGACGATGTGGCGAAACGTGATCACCGCCTGCGCTAGGCCTTTCGATTTGGCGGTGCGCACGTACCCCATGGCGGTGACCTCCAGGACCGCCGAGCGCACGTAGCGGGTCATGATCGCCGCGGCGACCAGCCCCACCGTGAGCCCGGGCAGGATGATGTGTCGCAGCCAGCCACCCGGATCGCTGAACAGCGGGCGGTATCCCGATGTCGGCAGCCAGCCCAGCGTCGACGCGAAGACCCCGATCAACAGGATGCCCATCCAGAAATCGGGAATGGACACGCCGAACTGGCTGGCGATCCGCACGATCGCGTCGCTGACCCTGCCTTCGTGCAGGGCCGACCAGATCCCGGCAGGCAATGCGATCGCCAGCGCGATGACGATGCCGACCAAGCCCAGCGACACCGTGGCCGGAAGTCGTTCCAGCAGCGTGACGGTCACCGGGTCACCGTTGCGGAAACTGACCCCGAGGTTCCCGGTGAACGCCGAGCCGAGGTAGCTGAAAAACTGCTCGACGAGCGGTCTGTCCATCCCGCTGGCCGACCGCAGCGCCGCATACGCCTCTGGGGTGTAGCGCGTGCCCAACGCGATCCGGACCGGGTCGCCAGGCACCAGGTGCACCAACGCGAACACCACGATCAGCACGCCGATGAGCACCACCGCGGAGTGCATCAGACGCCGGGCCAGGAACACCACCACCGGGTGCCCTGCCGCCAACTTGCCCACATTCACCTCGTCCCACCCCGATTCAGGGTTGCGCTACGGAACCGGACAGCGCCGTCGCGCCGCGCCTCGTAGCCCGACAGATTCGTTGCCCACGCCTGGATCACCGACGGGTTGTACAGGTAGATGTAGCTGACCTCGTCGGCGATACGCGTTGCCGCTCTGGCGTAGATGGATTTTCGCTTTTCGATGTCGGTCTCGACTCGCCCGGCGTCGAGAAGTTGGTCGACCTCGGGGTCGGAGAACTTCTGCGCATTGCTGGTGCCGCCGGAATGGTGCTGGGCGTAGTAGAAGTCGTCGGGATCGATGTTGCCGAGCCAGCCCATCATCAACATGTCGAAGTGCCCGTTGTTCTGTTCGTCGAGCCAGGTGGCGAAGTCGACCGTGCGGATGTGCACCGTGATGCCAAGCGGGGCAAGGTTATCGGCGACGATCTGGGCTGCGGTCACTGTCTCGGGGTATTCACTGGTGACCAGCATGTCAAGGTCCTTCGGTGCGCTACCCGCCTCTCGGAGAAGACGTTTCGCTTCGTCCAGATCGTGGCGGTAGCGGTGATAGTCGGTGTACCACGCATTGCCCTGCGGGATGGCGAGCTGGTTGGTGGTCGCCGTGCGGTACGTGGTGGCCGCGGTGATCGAATCTCGGTCGATCGCATAGGCGATGGCCTGCCTGACCCGGACGTCGTTCCACGGCGTGCGAGCCTCGTTGAGCGCCAGGTACCAGTAGTCGTTGCTCGGGGTGACCGCGAGATGCAGCGAGTCGTCTTCGCGCAGTTGGCTGACGCGTTGCGGGGGAATCGAATCGGTCCAGTCGACCTCACCGGCCTGCAACGCCGACAGCGCCGTCGACGGTTCGGAGATGAACCGGAATGTCACCCCGGCCACCGGCGGAGCTCCGGCCCAGTAGTGCGGGTTGGCCTTCAGCGTGATCGAGTCGCCGCTCTTGCGCGACACGAACGAGAACGGTCCGGTGCCGACCGGATGGGTGGTGATCTGCCCGCTCTCGACATTGTGGCGTTGCACGATCGCCATGCCCTTGAAACCGCCGAGATTGGTCAGCAGATTCGGCGTCGGATGCTTGACGGCGATCCGCACGGTCGCGGGGTCCACCTCGTCGACGCCGGCGACCGCACTGAACTTGTCCACGTTGGTCAGTTGCTGGTCGATGATGCGCCGATACGAGTAGACGACGTCTGCGGCGGTCAGCGGGCTGCCGTCATGCCAGGTCACTCCGGGGCGCAGGTGAAACGTCCACAGCAACTGGTCGGGGCTGACCTCCCACGACGTTGCCAAGGCCGGGCCCATCTGAAGGTTCGCGTCCGGTTCGACGAGCGTGTCGAACACGTTTTCCAGCACTTCGAACGAGAAGTACGCACTCGTCCGCTGGGGGTCGAGTTGGTCGGGCTCACCGGCGATGGCGGCGATCAGATAGCCCGACGCCTCACCGCCGAGGTCGACGCGGTTGCCGGCCGAGCATGCCGACATCACGAGCGCCAGGACGGCTGCCACCGCGCTCAACGTTCTCACCACTGGTCGTGTGGTCACGATCTCTCCAGGATCACCGCGGGCGATCCGTCAGTACGCTCACCCGCTGGGGCCGCCGCCGGGCCCGACCGAAACGTCGGTGGACCATACCGGTGACGACGCTGATGAAGACTGCGATACTCACCCATTGTGACCTTCAAGCGCACGGCCGCCGCGACCGCCCTGGCCTCGACCCTCGGAATCGGACTCAGCCTGGGGTTTGCCGGCCCGGCGCAGGCGGACCCCGTGATGCAGGGCGTGTACACCTACACCCAGGACGGACTGGACCCACAGACCTTCACGGTGTACCCGTCGTGCGTGCCCGTGGTCGGCGATCTGCGCGAACCTCTCGAGCTGGCGGTGGCGTGCCGGCTGCACGTCGCGACGAGCTCCGAAATCAAGGGCGGAGATGCCCGGTTGACCGGCGGGCTGTGGACCTATTCGACGACCGCGGCCGAGGGTATGCAGTGCCCCGACGGTAGCTGGGCCCCGACCACCGAGGTCTACAAGTTCGATGACGTGGCGATGACGGGTACGCGGTCGGTGTTCCACAATGCGGTCTGCGGATTGCAGCCCGGCGAGCAGAGTGTGCCGTTCAAGCTGGCGTACAAAGAGCCGTTGTCCATGCCGGTCAAGGTCTATCCGCTGGACTGCGAGCCCTGGGGCTTGCGGTTGTGCACGTGAGCGTCGGCGGGGGTGCCGGTCGCCCACTGCAGGGCGACCAGACTCCGGCACTGCCGATGCTCAACGGCAAGGCCGCCGACCTGACGGGCCCGGGCCGCACCGACCAATTCGGCGTGACGGCCACCGATCTCGGAGCGTCGGTGGTGGCCCCCAACGGCAAGCTGGTCTCGGTGTTCGGTGACACGTTCTCGGGACCCATGGTGGGACAGGGGGATTGGCGTTCTCCGGTGGCGCTGATCGGCAGCGGCGATGCCGATCACGAGATCGTCTACGAGCGGGCCGCAGGCCCCGACCCCCACTACGCCCATCAGCTGTGGTTCTACATTCACGACGACGCGTCCAGTGGCTGGAGCCGCGGCGGCATCAGCACCGTGATCCCGTCGGACCTGCTGCGGGTCGGTGATTCGATCTACCTGCACGCCATCGTCAACCATGGCTTCGGCAACGTGATGTGGACCGAGATCTGGCGTTCGGACGACAGCGGTGTCTCCTGGACCCACATGGGTGAGCAGGCCAAGTTCCCTGGTGATCTGCAGGGCGGCTACGCGCAGTGCTGGTCGTGGGACTACGACCCGGACGACGGCTGGGTTTACGTGGTGGCCACCGGTTTTCAGCGCAACAAGGGCATCATTTTGATGCGGGTGCGGCCCGAACACATCGGGCAGCGGAGCCAGTACAGCTGCTGGGGTTTCACGAACGGCAGCTGGGGCTGGGGCCGGCAGAGTACGCCGATCACACCGCCCGGAGAACAGTGGGGAGAGTTGACTTTCCGCCGCTTGTCCGCCGGAACATGGGTTCTCGGTGGGTTTTTGGCGTCGCAGTATGCCCTCGGCTACCGCGTCGTCAACTCCCCGGTGGCCAATATGTACACCACGCCACTGCAGATTCCGGTGGTCGGTTCGTCGTGGGCCGACGAGGACCCCGCCGACAGCAGGGTCGCTCAGCTCTATGGCGGCTACCTGCTGCCGGGTTCGCGCTTCGATGTGCAAGGCGGGGTGGGCCTGGTGGTGTCCCAGTGGCGCACCGATACCGGATGGCCTTACCGGGCAATGCAATTCAAGGCTCAGCTCAAGGACACCAGCAGGACACCGCAACCGACGGATCCGATCAACCTGTAGGTCAGGCCGTGAACCCGCCGTCGACGTTCCAGTTCGCCCCGGTCACGAAGCCGGATTCCGAACCCGCCAGGAAGCTCACCACCGCGCCGATGTCGGACGTGTCGCCGTAGCGTCCGAGTGCGGTGGATTGCCTGATGGAATCGGCGAATTCGCCTTCATCAGGGTTCAGATCGGTGGCGATGGGGCCGGGTTGCACATTGTTGACGGTGATACCGCGCGGGCCGAGATCGCGTGCCAGCGCCCGGGTCAGTGAGGACACCGCGCCCTTGGTCATCGCGTACACCGAAAGGCCGGGCACCGGTACGCGGTCGGCGTTGATGCTGCCGATGTTGATGATCCGCGAACCTTCGCCGAGATGACCGACGGCGCTGCGGATCGCGGCGTAGACGCCACCGATGTTGATCGCCACCAACCGGTCGAACTCTTCCTGCGGGAACTCGTCGATGGGTGCGATGTAGGCAGTGCCGGCATTGTTGACCAGCACGTCGAGGCCGCCGAGGGCCGTCACGGTCTCCTCGACCGCCGCGGCCACCTGTGCGGGGTCGGCGCTGTCGGCCTGGATGGCCACAGCTCGCCCGCCGTCGGCGCTGACCTCGGCGACCAGTTTCTCTGCCTCGACGGCCGACGCGGCATAGGTGAAGGCGACGGCGGCGCCGTCGGCCGCCAGTCGACGCACGATCTGTGCGCCGATGCCACGGGAACCGCCTGTCACCAGTGCGCGGCGGCCGGTCAGGGGTGCTGTGCTCATGGGATTTCCTTCCGGAATGATTTCGAACCGGTTGGTTACTAAGTACGCTGAGGTCAAGGCCTAGGCAATAGCGATGATTCCCGTTGTGACTGGTATCACAGCAGAGAAAGGCAGATGTGCGATGGCGGTGGGCAGGCCGCGGCAATTCGACCCCGAACAGGTCGAGGACGTGGCGATGAAACTGTTCTGGGTACACGGCTTCGACGGGGTGTCGATCAGCGATCTGACCGCCGCGACCGGAGTGAACCGCCGCAGTATCTACGCCGAGTTCGGCTCCAAGGAAGAGCTCTTCGAGCGCGCACTGCAGCGGTATGTCGCCGGGCCCGGCGGCTACGTTGCTGTGGCTTTGACCCGGCCGACCGCCCGCGAGGTGGCCGAGGCGATGGTGCACGGCGCGGCGGACGCGACCACCGGCGAGCAGCGTGGCTGCCTGCTGACCGGGAACGAGGAAGGGCTGGCAGGCCGGCGTTGCGCAGATGTACAGGACATCGCCCGCCGGTTCGACGCCGCGGTGGCCACCGGCGAACTGGCAGACGTTGACACCACGTTGCTGGCCCGGTGGATCTCGGCTGTGTGTCAAGGGATTTCGGTGCAAGCGCGCAGTGGCGCGAGCCGTGCGGAGCTGCACGCCGTGGCCGACCTGGCCCTGGCGGGCTGGCCCGGAACCGCCCCGCGCACATGACATCTGTGCATATGGTGGTGCGGTGACGAAGCGAGTCGTGGTCTGGGGCACCGGTTTTGTCGGCAGCATGGTGATCGCCGAAATCGTCAAGCATCCACTGTTCGAACTGGTCGGTGTCGGGGTCTGTAACCCCGAGAAGGTCGGCCGCGATGCGGGTGAGATCTGTGGGCTGGGCGCTCCGATCGGTGTCACGGCGACCGACGACGTCGACGCGCTCATCGCGCTGAGGCCCGACGCCCTGGTCCACTACGGTCCGACCGCAGCGCATGCCGACGCCAACATCGACCTGATCACCCGGTTCCTACGGGCCGGCATCGACGTCTGCTCGACGGCGATGACGCCCTGGGTGTGGCCGAAGATGCACCTGAACCCGCCGAATTGGATCGAGCCCGTCACCGAGGCGTGCGAGGCCGGCGGGGCGTCGTGCTTCACCACCGGCATCGACCCCGGCTTCGCCAACGATCTGTTCCCGATGACACTGATGGGCCTGTGTTCGGAGATCCGTCAGGTCCGGGCCTCGGAGCTGCTCGACTACACCAATTACACCGGCGACTACGAGTTCGAGATGGGAATCGGCAAGCCGCCCGAGCACCGGGCGCTGCTCGAAACCCCCGATATCCTGGTATTCGCTTGGGGCGCAACCGTTCCGATGATCGCGTACGCGGCGGGTATCGAACTCGACGCGATCACCACCACTTGGGACAAGTGGGTGACCCCCGACGAACGCAAGACCGCCAAGGGGATCATCGCACCGGGCAATGTGGCCGCGGTCCGGTTCACCATCAACGGCGTGTACCGCGGCGAGACCCGCATCCAGCTCGAGCACGTCAACCGCATCGGACTGGACGCTGCGCCCGACTGGCCGTCCGGCAACGACAACGATGTGTACCGCGTCGACATCGACGGCACCCCGAGCATCTCGCAGGAAACCGCGTTCCGGTTCACCGATGGTTCGGGCCGCGACGCGGCCGCGGCGGGCTGCCTGGCCACTGGTCTACGTGCGCTAAACGCCGTCCCCGCAGTCAATGATCATTTGCCAGGATGGGTAACCCCGCTGGATCTACCCCTCATCACAGGTAGCGGCAATATTCGCTGAGTAACATTCGCCCCGTTAACTGAGATGGACTACCGGATAGTGCTCTCTCGAGACGGGGTGACATGGCTGACGGAATTGGGTTGTCGGTTGGTGCGACCAACCTGACGGCGGTGGTGGTGGGCAGGACCGCGGTGACGCGCTCACCTGTGCTGACGCTGTATCCGCATCGCCCATCCGAGGTCGGAGTGCCCAGCGAGAACCCCAATCTCACCGAGCGGGGACTCATCCTGACCGACTTCGTCGACCGGGTCGGGGATCCGGTGGGCATCTTGGCCCCTGACGGCTCGTCGCATCGTGGCGAGGTGCTGGTGGCAGACGCGTTGGGAGCGTTGCTGCGCACGGTCACCCGAGGCGCGCCGGCAACGGACCCGATCGCCGTCACCCACCCCGCACACTGGCGGCCAAACCAGGTCGCTGCGCTGCGCCACGCCCTTGACGAGGTCCCGGAGTTCCGGGCCCCGGCCACGCCCACGGTGATGTCGGACGCCACGGCAGCGCTGACCGCTCTGCAGGACAACCCGGGGGTGCCGACCCGCGGGGTGATCGCGCTGTGCGATTTCGGCGGTACAGGCACCAGCATCACGCTCGCCGACGCCGGGAACGGCTACCAGCCGATCGCCCCGACCGTCCGGCACCCCGATCTGTCGGGTGATCTCATCGACCAGGCCCTGCTCACCCACATCGTCAACGAACTGTCGGCTGCGGGCACCATCGACCTGGCCAGCACGTCGGCGATCGGTTCGCTGGGCCGGTTGCGCGGTGAGTGCCGCCGCGCCAAGGAGCGGCTGTCCACCGAGTCGGTGACCTCGCTGACCGCCGAATTGCCGGGCCACCGCAGCGAGGTCCGGTTGAACCGGCGTGAACTCGACGACGCCATGCAGGCGCCGTTGAACGAATTCGTCGCGGTTCTGCAGGACACCGTGGACCGCGCCGGGCTGCGGCCCGGCGATCTCGTCGCCGTGGCGACCATCGGCGGCGGGGCCAGGATCCCGGCCGTCACCACAGCGCTGTCGCAGAGTCTGCGGGTGCCGGTGATCACCGGGGCGCAACCCGAGCTGACCGCGGCCATCGGATCGGGGATCACCGCGGTGCGCGGCACGGTCGAGGAGAGCATGACCGCACTCGCTCCGGCGTCGGCCGCCGCGCCGCCAACCCAGGCGGCCGCCGTGATGGCCCCCGAACCGCCGCCGGCCTCGCGGGCGCTGGCCTGGTCGGATGCCGACGATGTGCCCGACGTCGCTCCGGCCACCGAATTGGGCTATGCCGAACCCGAACCCGAGCCCGCCCGCATCGGCCTCACCAGCGCCCGCCCGCGATTGGAATTCGGCGAAGCCGAGCTCACCGACCATGACCGGGTCGCCGCGCTGCCCTGGTATCGCAAACCCGCGTTGCTGGCGGGCGCGGGAGGCGCGGTAGCGCTCGTCGCCGTCGCGGCCGTGCTGCTGCTGACCCATCAAGACTCGGAGAAGAGCCCGGCCCCGGCATCGACCTCGACGGCGATGACCACCACATCGGCGCCCGCGCAGGCACCGGCGGCCGACGCTCCGGCCGGCGCGTCGGCACCTGAGCAACAACAACAGCAGCAGCAGTCACCGCAGACCGTCATCGAGCAGGCCCCGGCGCAGACCGTCACCCAGACCGCACCACCGCCACCCGCCGATGCGCCACCGCCGCCCCAGACGACCGACGCACCACCGCCGACGACGGACACACCCACGACCGCCGCGCCTGCGACGACCGATACGCCGACGAGTGCGGCTCCGTCGACGCCGACCCAGACGCCGTGGACCCCCGTGGCGCCTTACCCGACCGTCCCGGGCCTGCCGTGGGTGCCCGCTCCGGGCGGCGGCCACGGCCACGGCGGCTAGCTTGCGTCACCGTCCGGCGCGACTTCATCAGGTGTCGCCCTGGCGCCCGACCGGATCGCCGACCACTATGAGTGGGTGCGGGACAAGCGCCATCAACACGAAATCGAAGCCGGCGGTCTGATGTTGACACGGGCCGGCCGATGAGCCCGAGCACCGGTGCCCAGGTGGCCATCGCGCGATTGCTCGCCGCAGGAGTCGACGTGTGCTTCGCCAATCCGGGCACCTCGGAGATGCACTTCGTCGCGGCACTGGACTCCGCGCCGCAGATGCGGCCCGTGCTCTGCCTGTTCGAAGGCGTGGCCACAGGTGCGGCCGACGGCTATGCGCGCATCGCTGGGCGGCCGGCGGCCACCCTGCTGCACCTCGGACCCGGATTGGCCAACGGTCTGGCCAATCTGCACAACGCGCGGCGGGCCTTCAGTCCGGTCGTCAACATCGTCGGCGACCATGCGACGCACCACAAACGACTTGATGCCCCACTGGAATCCGACATCGAGGCGCTGGCCGGTTGGACCCACGGTTCGGTACACCGGCCCGCGACGCCCGACGACGTGGCTGCGGCCGTGGACAGCGCTGTCGGCAGCGCGACCGGGGAACCCGGCGAAGTGGCGACCGTGATCCTGCCCGCCGATTTCTCGTGGGGCCCGGCGTCGCCCGGCGCGCCGGTGTCGCCACAACGGCGGCCGGCGCCCGGTGGCATGCAGATCGAGGCTGCGGCGGAGCTGCTGCGTGAACGCGGCGCGCATGCGTTGTTGCTGCTCGGTGGCGCGGCCAACTCCGCCGAAGGGCTCATCGCGGCGGCCCGCATCGCGGCCGTGACCGGAGCTCGAGCGCTCATCGAGACCTTCCCGGCCCGGCTGGCCCGTGGACGTGGTGTGCCGCACCTCGACCGGTTGGCCTACCTTGGTGAGCAGGCTGTCGAACAACTCGCCGGCACAACGGATCTGGTTCTGGTGGGGGCACGTTCGCCGGTCACGTTCTTCGCATATCCGGGCAAGCCGGGCGACCTCGTGCCATCCGGGGCGACCGTGCACACGGTGGCCCCGAGCGATCTGGAGAAGCTGGCCGACCACCTCGGGGCCGCGCCGTATATCGACAATCCCGCCGAACTCGCCGCACTGCCGCGCGGCCCACTCAACGCGCAGAACTGGGCCCAGGTGATCGCCGCGCTGCTGCCCGAGAACGCGATCGTCTCCGACGAGGCGAACACCAGCGGCTTGTTCCTGCCCACTGCGACTGCGGGTTCGGCCGCTCACGACCTGCTGACGCTGACCGGTGGCGCGATCGGCCAGGGGCTGCCGGTGGCTGTAGGCGCCGCTGTCGCCGCGCCGCACCGGCCGGTGATCGCGCTGCAGGCCGATGGCAGTGCGCTCTACACCATCTCGGCGCTGTGGACCATGGCCCGCGAGCAACTCGATGTCACCGTCGTCATCCTCAACAACCACGCCTACGCGATCCTTCAAATGGAACTGCAGCGCGTCGGTGCCGCGGCGGCCGGTGAGCAGTCCCGCTCGTTGCTCGACCTCAGTCGACCCGACATCGACTTTGTTTCCATCGCACAGGGATTCGGCGTTCCCGCGACGCGGGCGACCACAGCCGAGGACCTTGCCGAGCAGTTCCGCGCTGCGCTCGGCGAGCCCGGCCCACACCTGATCGACGCCGCGATTGCGGGCTGGTCGGTTTAACTCTTGGGTCGTTTGACCAGGACCACTTCGGCCAGCGGGATCCGCATCTGTTCGGGGGCGGCGGCCAGCCGGGCGGCCACGCCGGCCTCGAGCCGGTCGAAGAACACCGCGTGCCGTCTCGCGTCCCCGAGCGCTTCGGCCAACGCGCCGAACAACGCGAACCGGCAGAACGCGGCCCATTGGGCGCCGAAAGCCCTTGCGTCATGGTCGGTGCGGTACTGGTTGAAGAACCGGTCCTCGGCGTCGAACACCTCGAGATGTTCGATGGAGAGCCGTTCGAGACGGCCGGAGGGTGCGAAGGGGGCCGCGAAATCCACTGCGGCCCGGCCCATCACAGGCAACGACATTCGGTGCAGCTCGTCGCTGGTGATCACCGCGTCGGCCACGAGTCCTCGCAGAGCGTCGGTGAGGGCGAGCATCAGCGGCCGATAACCGAAATCGCCGTCGTCGGCGAGGCCCATCGTCAGCACCACGAGTTTGCCGCCGGGGCACAGCTCCCGGCCCCGGAACGCCACGAACTCGTGCCAGTCGTGCGCCGCCTGCCGCGCGTAGGCGGCGCGGACGTACGGGTCGGCACTGTAGGCCGCCACGAGGTGATCGCCCACGGGCATCGGTACCCGCCCCAGCCACTGAATCGACCACGCCGACCAACCCAGGTTGATGCTGTTCGACGGCAGGATCTGGGTGTAGTACGACCGGCCGACCGCCGAGCTGAACGACGCCGCATCCGTGCGCAGATAGGACGCCGGGTCCTCCGCGAGGGTGCGGAACAGCGTGGTGAAATCGTTGTCCGGGGTGTCGGTGTGCGTCACCAGCACCGAATGTTCGGGGCGGGTGCGCCCACGCAGCACGCCGACCGCCTTCGCGATCGCGAGCAGGCCGTTGTGCCCGGTGCCCGCACCGTAGTCGGCGACCACGATGGGCTGCGGCGGGCTCGGCAGTGGCACGGTGCGGGCGGCCTCCGCGAAAAGCGTGATGGCCGAAGTCAATCCCGCCGCCTGCAACCGCGAACTCGGCGTCTGCTTGCGATCGTCGCCGGGATCCGGGCGTACGACGAAGCTGGATTCCGGCATGTCTAGCTCCGTCGCCACCGCAGCAACAGTCCGATGAGAAGTCCCACGACGAAAATGATGACCAAGATTGACCACATCGGCGACTCGACGGTCACCCACAGCACGTGCACCCGGACGCGGTCGCGGTTCTGAGCGACGAAGAGCGCCGCGAGTATCACCAGGATCAGCGCCATCCAGTACCGCATCGCCAGCCGGCGCACCGGGCCGACCGGCGGGTGTGCTTCGGTCTCGTCGCGAGGCATGCCCCGACGGTAGTCGTTGCTGTGGCGACCATGGCACACTTCCGGCTATGAGCAGCCGGCGAATCGCGGCACCGATGGTGGCCGCCGCGATCGTGTCCCTCGTGGTCGGGGTCATCGGGTTCATCGTGGCCCTGGTCCTCAACGCGTTCGTACTCGACGAGTACGACGCGTACGGAGAGGTGCCGATCCCAGGATCGGGCACGGTGCAGTTGCCCGCCGGTGAGGTCACCATCAGCTTCCACACGCTCACCACGGGGTCGGGCGGAGGCGTGCCCGTGCCGAGTCTGAAACTACAGCTCGTTCCCCCGGAAGGGACGCCCGAGCCGGTCGTCACCGAAAGTCCCGGCGGCACAACGACGGTGAACAATGACGCCCGGGTCCGGGTATGGGTGGCTCAGGTGGCCGAGGCCGGGGGCTATCACGTGGTCACCGACGGCGACGTGAACGGTTACATCAGTCCGCGGCTGGCGTTCGGTCACGGCAGCCGGTACGGCTGGGTCGTGTGGCTATTTGTCGGGCTGTTCGTGCTGGGCCTCGTCGAACTTGTGGTCGCCCTCTGGTGGTCGGCGCGCGTTGCGAAGCGCCCGCGTCCCGTCGGTCCGCAGGAATACCCGGCCTTCGGAACGTCGGATGCGCCGACGTACTCGTCGCAGAGCTATGTTCCCGCACCGCCGAGCTATCCGACCACCGATCAGGGCGTGCGCCTCGAACAGCTGAAGACGCTGGCGGCGCTGCGTGATTCGGGTGCGCTGACCGACGCCGAGTTCGAAGCGGAGAAGCGCCGCATCCTCAAAAGCTGATCGTCACGCCACCCGCAACGCCAACCGGGAGCGGTCGAACCGGCCGGCCGGCACAAACCGGTCGAGCACCGCTTCGGCGGGTTCCCCGGCGAAATCGGCGATCAGGTCATATGCCGCCTGCCGGGACGTGAGCCGCTCCACGGGTGTCGGGTCATCCAGCAGCCCAAAGAGTTTCGACGCGAACCGATCGCTGGAGCCGGCCGCGGTGAAGAACAGTTCGCCGTACTCCGCGAACTCGGGGTCCGACAGAAAGAGGCGGGTGACCAGCTGGGCCGCCCGGGCACGGTGCTGGTAGAAGTCCTCGAACACTGTTGTCAGCCATGCGGTGTCGAATGCGCCGTCGTGCGCCGCGGCCTTGCGTACCAGTGTTGCGGCCTGCACCAGTCCACCCTGCGCGCCCTGCCCGGCGATCGGATCGAACGCGACCGCGGTGTCGCCGAGCGCCGCGACCGGATGTCCACCGGCCGTGTGGCCCACCCCCGAGCGCACCAGTTGGGTGACCCCGCCGGTCAGCCACGAATGCGGATCGTCCTCGATCACCGCCAATTCGCTGACTTCGGGCAGATCCCAGTCGATGTAGTCACGGTGCAGCTCGGTGATGGTCCGCAGCGCGGATTGGGCGCTGTCCACACCGGCGAATCGGCGGTCCCAGTCGCTGTCCGGCAACGCCCAGCCGAGGAAGGCCCAGGACGGACCGGCGTCCTTGTGCAGATACGGACCCAACCACGAGTCGCCCTGATCACTGATCACGGTGAAGGCGTTGTGCCTGCCGCCTGCGGCGCTGCGGTGCGCGAAAACCTCCGGCCCGTAGGGCAATCCGGTTACCGTCAGGGCCAGGAGCCGGCGCTGCGGCCGGTCGTACACCGTCCGGTCGGGATCGATCGGAAACAGCGACGAGAGCCCGCCGCGGCCCGTCGCCACCAGGGTCAGGTCGACACCGGCGGCGATGCTGTCGAGACGGATGGGATCGACCGGCTCGACGACGAACCTTCCGCCGCGCTGCTGGAACAGGGTGAGCCGGTCGTCGGCCTTGAGGCGCGTGTCGACCGCGACCCCGACGAAGCCGTCGAACGACGCATCGAACGCGACCTCCTCGGGACGTGCCGGATCGGAGCCGTTGACCACCCGCACGCTCTGTCCGGTGGAGGTCGGAGCGGTGGCCAGGTAGGTGTTGAGGCCAAGGCTCTCCTCGGCACGCTGGGCGGTGCCGAAGATCAGGGCCGTGCCTGTCGCAGGCACCGCGTCGCGCAGGCTGCGCTGATCGCGGTCGCTGTACAACGTGACGTCAAACCCGTTGTCCAACAACCCCAGTGCTGCGGTAACCCCGGTCTGGCCGGCTCCGATGATGGCAGCGGAGCGCCCGCTCGATGTCGTCATGGCACCGACTATGGGCGCACCGCCGCCGCGCGTTAAGACACTGGCTCAGCGTGATCGCAAAGCGTCAGTGGCCGGGCAGGGCCACCTCAGTGGCCGCGCGCCACCCACTCGTCGTAATTCACGATCTCGCCGCCGATGGTGGTGGTGTCACCGTGTCCGGTGTAGACCACGGTCTCGCCGGGCAGGGCGCCAAGTCTCGTGCTGATGGATTCCAGGATGGTGGGAAAGTCGGAGTACGACCGTCCGGTGGCACCGGGGCCGCCCTGGAACAGCGTGTCGCCGGAGATGACGGCGTTCAGGTCGGGTGCGGACCAGCAGACCGAGCCGGGGGAGTGACCGGGGGTGTGCAGGGCGTGCAGTTCGATGCCGCCGACCTTCAGTACCTGATCGTCGGCGACAGGACGGAATTCGTTGTCGGGGTGGATTTCTCGCCACAGCATTTCGTCGGCGGGGTGCAGCAGCACCGGCGCGTCCAGCGCCTTCGAGAGTTCGGGTGCGACGGTGATGTGATCGTTGTGCCCGTGGGTGCACACGACCGCGACCACGTTGCGTCCGTTGACGGCGTCGATGATGGGGCCGGCGGTGTGGGCGGCATCGAAGACCACAACGTCGCTGTCGTCGCCGACGAGCCAGATGTTGTTGTCGACGTCCCAGGTGCCGCCGTCGAGGGAGAAGGTGCCGGAGGTGACCACTCGCTGGATCGCGCTCATGGCGCTCATAGTACGACCACCGATCGCAGCACCTGACCGCCGTGCATCTTTCCGAAGGACTCCTCGACGGCATCGAGGCCGATGCGCTCGGTGACAAACTTCTGCAGCGGCAGGCGGCCCTGCAGATACAGGGATATGAGGGTGGGGAAGTCGCGTTCGGGTAAGCAGTCGCCGTACCACGAGGACTTCAACGATCCGCCGTGGGAGAAGAAGTCGATCAGCGGCATATCCAGCCGCATGTCCGGGGTCGGGACACCGACCAGCACGACGGTGCCGGCGAGATCGCGGGCATAGAAGGCCTGCTTCCAGGTTTCTGGGCGGCCGACCGCGTCGATCACGACGTCGACGCCGAAGCCGTCGGTGAGGTCCTGGATGGTTTTGACCGGGTCGAGTTCCCGGGCGTTGATGGTGTGGGTGGCGCCGAAGTCGCGGGCCCAGTCGAGCTTGGTGTTGTCGGTGTCGACGGCGATGATGGTCTTGGCGCCGGCGAGGTTGGCGCCGGCGATCGCGGCATCGCCCACGCCGCCGCACCCGATGACGGCGACGGTGTCGTTGCGCGTGATCGCCCCGGTGTTGACGGCGGCGCCGATGCCCGCCATGACACCGCAGCCGAGCAGACCGGCGACCGCAGGATCGGCAGCGGGGTCGACCTTGGTGCACTGACCTTCAGCGACCAGAGTCTTGTCGGCGAAGGCGCCGATGCCCAGGGCGGGCGTGAGTTCGGTGCCATCGGTGAGTGTCATCTTTTGCTTCGCATTGTGGGTGTCGAAACACAGCTGGGGGCGGCCGCGCTTGCAGGCGCGGCATTCCCCGCACACCGCGCGCCAGTTAAGAATCACGAAGTCGCCGGGGGCGACGTGGCTGACACCCTCGCCCACCGACTCGACGCGGCCCGCGGCCTCGTGTCCCAGCAAAAAAGGGAATTCGTCGTTGATGCCGCCTTCCCGATAGGTCAGATCGGTGTGACAGACCCCACAGGCCTGGATTGTCACCACAACCTCGCCGGGACCGGGATCCGGGATGACGATGTCGACCAACTCGACGGGGGCTTTGGCGCTACGGGCGATGACGCCGCGAACAATCTGGCTCATGCCCCCTAACGTAGTACTTAGGGAACCGAACCGTCCGCCCCATGCCCACCTTCGCGATACCGTTGGTTGTGGTCGACGATCGAACCGAACTTCTCGTCGTCGCGCGGTCGGCGTACCGGCGAAACGACTGGCGCACCAGCTACGAGTCCTTCAGTCGCGTGGAAGGTGTGCAGGCACTCGACACGGACGATCTCGCGGTTTTCGCTGCGGTCGCGTGGCGGCAGGGCCACGGCGGGGAAGCCGTGCGCATCAATGAACGCGTCCACAGTCGTTTGCTGCGCACCGACCCGGTTCAGGCTGCGGTGAAGGCGGCCGAACTCGGCCTGGCCTGGCTGGCCCGCGGCCATATCGCGTTGGCGAGAAATTGGGCTCAGCGGGCCGAGATGCTGCTGCGCGGTGTGCCTGAGAGCGGCGCCCACGGTTATGTGATGTATCTCACTGGTGTGATGGCGGCCGATGCCGACGAATCGACTCAGCTGGCGGAGGCGGCACGGGCACTGACGGGGATCGCCGGGCGCGTCGACGATGCGGGGGTGGCGACGCTGGCGCGGGTGCTCGAGGGCCTCAGCGCCGTTGCTGCGGGCGATGCCGCCGGGCTCGCGACGCTCGACGATGTCCTGCTGTCTGGTCTCGACGAGCGCGTGCCGATGGAGTGGGCCGGTGATGTCTATCGGCGGGTGCTGAACCTGGCGCAGCGTCGTTCCGACCGCGAGCGGCTGCGGGCGTGGACTCGGTCGATGGACCAGTGGTGCGAAACCACGCAGGCCTCGCCATCGGCCTACCGCGCGATCTGCGATGTGTACCGGCTCTCGGTGGAGTCGGGCCGCGACACTGCCGAGTTGGTGCGGCGAGGCGTCGACTTGCGTCGCCTGGTCGCCGAAGTCGACGCCGTCGCAGCCGGTTTGGCGGACGGGCTGCTTGCGCGTGGCATGGGGCGCACGGGCTAGTTTGCCTCCCATGAGCGTTGCGGATGTTCTGCAGGTCCTTGACGATTGGCCGGTGACAGCCGCGGCCGCCGCGGTGATCGGGCCGACCGGCGTGTGCGCCAGCTATGGCGATACGGCCAAGCCGTTCGCGCTGGCGTCGGTGACCAAACCGCTGACGGCACGGGCTGCGCAGATTGCGATCGAGGAAGGTGTCGTCGAACTCGACACGCCGGCCGGACCGCCGGGCTCGACGATCCGTCATCTGCTCGCGCACACCTCGGGCGTGGCCATGGTGTCGGACGACATCCTGGCCAAGCCGGGTACGCGGCGCATCTACTCCAACACCGGATTCGCGCTGTTGGCGCAGGCGATCGAGAAGGAGTCGGGGATCGAGTTCGGTCAGTACCTCACCGAGTCGGTGTTCGAGCCGCTCGGGATGTCGGCGTCGACGCTGACCGGGGGAGCGGAGGCTGCCGGATACGGGGGCACGTCGACCGTCGCCGACCTGGCGAAGTTTGCCCGTGAGCTGCTGCGCCCGGCGCTGGTCTCGCCGGCCATGCACACGGCCGCGACCGCGGTGCAGTTTCCCGGCCTCTCGGGGGTGCTACCGGGCTTCGGTGCGCAGCGGCCCAACGACTGGGGGCTTGGGTTCGAGATTCGCGACAGCAAATCGCCGCACTGGACCGGCTTGACCAATTCGCCGTCGACTTTCGGCCATTTCGGCCAGTCAGGGACGTTTGTGTGGGTGGATCCGAACGCCGATGTGGCGTTGGTAGTGCTCACCGACCGCAACTTCGGGGAGTGGACCTACCCGCTGTGGCCGGCCATATCTGATGGTGTCCTGAGAGAAATCGGGCCAGACTAGCGCAACATAGGCCACACAAGGCACAATAGACACGCGCGACACACAACTGCATTACTCGATCGGTATCGCTAGGTCGTTGGGGAAGACGTCCCTCGTGAAGCCGAAGGAGAAGCAGATGCGTGCGTCGAACCAGTTCGCCGACGCGGCGACGGGTGTGGTGTACATCCACGCCTCACCCGCGGCGGTCTGCCCGCATGTCGAGTGGGCGTTGTCGTCGACCCTGTCGGCGCGGGCGAACCTCAAGTGGACGCCCCAGCCGGCAATGCCGGGGCAGCTACGTGCCGTCACCAATTGGGTCGGCCCGGTCGGCACCGGAGCGCAGTTGGCCAATGCCCTGCGCTCCTGGTCTGTGCTGCGCTTCGAGGTGACCGAGGATCCCAGCGCGGGTGTCGATGGCCACCGGTGGTGCCACACGCCGCAGCTCGGTCTGTGGAGCGGGGCCATGAGCGCTAACGGCGACGTCATGGTCGGCGAGCAGAGGTTGCGCACTCTCATGGCCGGTGGTGCTGACATGCTCGCCGCCGAACTGGACTCTGTGCTCGGGACGGCATGGGACGAATCGCTTGAGCCCTACCGCGACGGCGGCGAGACCGGCGAGGTCAGCTGGCTCAACAGGGGAGTCGGCTGAGGCCGCCCGCAGACGACCGTCAGCCGCGCTGCCACAGGCAGTAGCCGGTGAGCCTGGCCGTGAACAGGTGGTCGCCGACCTCCAGGGTCAGGGGCCGGCCCGGGTCGGCTGCGTGGAACTCGGGCGCCGACGTCTCGCCGGGGGCGAGCACATCGACGACCTCGGCGCGGCACGCTGTTTCGTCGGTCTGCGGTGTCCCGGTCCATGTGCCCGCGTGTACTTCCGGATTCCGTCGGCCCTGACCGTGCAGGACCAGTTCGGGGCCGGTGGTCAGCCAGCGATCGGATGCGGGATACGGGTCGAGGTACGGCTGCCACGTGCCGCCGGTGCACTGCAGAAGATTCTTGGCGGTCCCGGTATCCGAGGCGGGCTGGGGCAGCTCTGTCAACGCGCCGTCGAGATTGTCGCCACAGGCAGAGCCGGCCTGCGGCGGCGTCGGGCCGGGGTCGGCGCGGGCGTAGGAGTCCGTGCCGTGGACGACGACCGCGCCCAGAGCGACCACCAACGCGCTGAAACGACCGATGTGGGTGACTGCATCCATGAGGCTCCGTACGAGTCGATCCATCAACCCGTCGAAACGTACCGTGCGCGGTTCAGCGCGTGCGAAGAACACGCGAAAGTGCCTCAGGCCGTACGGTAATGAGCCGGATCGGGTTCGGAGAGCATGTGGGTGAGCGTCGCGCGGTCGAACGGCCACAGGTCGATGGTGCCGTTGTCGGTGAAGTACCACGAGTTGCAGCCGGTGTTCCACACGGTCGGCCCGAGCGCTTCCGCCACTGCGGCGTTGAACTCGTCGGTGGCCGACTCGGTGACTTCCACTGCGGTCACCTCACCGGCCGCGAGCCGGTGTAGCCACTTCACGAGGTAACGCGCCGTCAGCTCTGCCGAATATTGCAGCGGGATGGAGCCGGTCGGCGAGTTCGGGCCGAGCACGGTGAACAGGTTGGGAAATCCCGGGATTGCGGTCATCCGGTAGGCCCGCGGGCCCTTGACCCACGCGTCGTCGAGCGTCATCCCGTCGCGGCCGATGATCCGCATCGGCCGCATGTAGTTGTGGGCGTGAAACCCGGTGGCCAGTACCACGAGATCGACGTCATGGTGTTCGCCGGAGGCGGTGCGGATGCCGGTCGCGGTGAACGCGTCGATGCGATCGGTGACCAGTCGCGCGTTGGGCCGGGTGATGGCGCGGTAGTAACTGCCCGACACCACCTGTCGCTTGCACAGCGGTTGGTAGTCCGGAGTGAGTTTGGCGCGCAACTCCGGATCCCGGATCTGCGCGCGCAGGCACCATCGCGCATACGACTGCACCAGCGCGCGGCGCCAGGACGGCTTGGTGACGATGTCGGCCAGAATGCCCGAGGCCCACAGCAGCCACCGATGGGTCGCGTCGTGCAGCGCCGGCCAGCGCCGCATGATGCGGCCGAACGCCTTCGGTTGCCGCAGCCCCATCGGTGCCCACAGGATCCACTGGGGCGACCTGGCGAAATGAGTGATCGTCTCCGCTTCGGGCTGCAACGCCGAAACCACCTGCACACCAGTCGATCCGGTGCCGATGACCGCGATTCGTCGTCCCGCGGTGACCACGTCGGGATCCCACCGGGCGGTGTGCACGATCGAGCCCTGGAAGGTGTCCAACCCGGCGATATCGGGCACGAACGGGTGGTGCAGCACCCCGGTCGCGCAGACCACGACATCGGCGGGCAGCGTGGAACCGTCACCCGTGGTTATCGTCCACGTGGAATCGGCTGCAGCATAGCGCATCTCGGTGACCTCGGTGTTCAAGCGAAGATATCGCTGCAGCCCGAAACGCTCGACGACGTCGCGGTGATACTGCTGAATCTCCGGGCCGCTCGCCCAGATGTGGCCCCAGTCGGGGTTGGGCGCAAACGAGAACTGATAGATCTGCGATGGCACATCACAGGTGAGGCCGGGATAGCGATTCCAGTGCCAGACCCCACCGACGTCGGACCCTTTTTCCAGAATCGTCAGATTCGTAAAACCCGCTTGGGTGAACGTGTACGCCGTGGCGATGCCTGCCATCCCGGCACCGACGATGACGATCCGAAGCTCGCGGTTCACCGGGCCCCCTCACTGATGGCCAGCGCCCGTGCCACCGTGGCCGGCGCGGTGCGCAGCGCTGCGTCGAAGGCTGCCCGCCGACGGTCGCGCCGCATGAAGTGGGCGCCCAGCCCGGCCAGATCGGCGTCGTCGGGACGGATGACCACCACCTGTGTGCCGCGTGCCCGCACGGCGGCCACCTCGCGCTCGAGTCCTTCCGACATCGGCCTGCGCAGCAGTCGCTTCTCCATGACGCCACCGAAACCGGCTGCCCGGTGGCCGCTCTCGGAGGCCATGGGTGCGATGACGTAGATGAGATCGGCGTCGTCGCGGGCGATCAGGTCGACCGATGCGGTCGAGGCCGCACCGCCGTCGACGAAGTGCCGGTCTCCGATGGTGACCGGCGGCATCCAGCCCGGGATGGCCCACGACGCGCGCAGTGCCTCACCGGTTTCTGCGCACGTGAGGAGCGATCCGGTTTCTGCGCGAGGAGCTTCGGGGGAACCGAACGCGACGCGTTCGGCCCGCCGATAGTCGAAAGCGACCATCCGCGTCCCGGGATGCGCCACCCAGCCGGAGACACCGGTGAAGCCATCGGCGAGGCGCTGCAGCCAGGTCGCGTCGCCGCGCCCGATCGGGGCCAGCCCTGTCGCCGCCGCGAGACCCCGCTGTGTGCGAAGCAGTCGCGGATTGAGCAACGCCGGCATGGGAATCGGCGGGAAACTGGCCGGGGTGTCGGCGATGTGGCGGCGCAACCGCTCGTCGGTGCTGGTGCCCAGATGCATCGCCACGAGGTCGTCCACCGATGCGCCGCCGCCGAGCATCGTGACCAGTTCGGCGCCCGCCGACGTGCCCTGCAACACCGAGGCGCCGGCAGGATCCCAGCCGGTCTGCTCGACCAGGGCGTGCAGCGCCGCGACGGCCCACGCCCCACCGATGGTTCCGCCGCAGCCGATGGCCAGTGCCGTCTTCATCGCACCGCCTTCGAATCGGCCTGCACGGCATGGGCTTTCGACTGCCGATCGAGGCGCTGCAGATAGTCCGCGCGCCCGGCCGTATCGATCGCCGTCAGGGCGCGCCGGTCGTCGATCTTGGAACGTACTGCGCGCTCGACGAATTCGGGGACCAGGGCGTCGACGAGCGCCCATCCGGGAGCGACCCAGGCCGGCACCGACGTACGTGCGGCACGCGTGCGCAGCGTGCGCAGGATGGCGCGCGCGACGTCGTCGGGATCCACCGTCGGCAGCCCGCCACCGAGTTGGACACCGGAGGACAACTCGGTACGGACGGCCGACGGCAGCACCGCCGACACCGTGACACCGGCGCCCGCGTACTCGCGACGCGCGGCCAGCGATGCACCGAGCGCGGCGAACTTGCTGGCGTTGTAGGTCACCATGCCGGGGATCGGGATCATGCCTGCCATCGATGCCACGTTGACGATGTGCCCGGCGCCCTGATCGATCATGGTCGGAACCACCGCGCGCATCCCGTTGAGCACCCCGCGGACGTTTACGTCGAGAATCAGGTCGGTGGTGGCTTCCGCTTCGGCTTCGAATGCGCCCAGCGGCATCACGCCCGCGTTGTTGACCAAGACATCGATGCGACCTTGGGCGTCGAGCACCTCGGCGACAAAACCGTCCCAGGACGTGCGGTCGGTGACATCGAGGCACGCGCTGCGACAATTCCTGATGCCTGCGGCCGTCGCCGCGGCGACATCGCCGTCCACGTCGCCGATCCACACCGTGGCGCCTGCGGCGCAGAACACCTCGGCGGTCTTGGCGCCGATGCCGCGGGCACCCCCGGTGATGACGACCACCGCGCCGGCAGCCGATGGCTTCTTCCAGGAAAACTGCACGTCATGCCTCCCGACGGGTCACCTCACGAGCATTCAAATACTGACGGTATCCGAATACTCTGAGTAAATTCAATACCCGGAGTGCACCTCGAACTATCATCAGCGGATGCCGCGGCTGACCAGGGCGCAACGCCAGGAACGGACGCGGGCCCAGCTGTTGCAGGCTGCCAAACTCCGCTTCCTGCGTCACGGATACGCTGCCACCAGCCTCGACGACATCGCTGACGACGCGGGCTTCTCGAAGGGCGCGGTGTACTCCAACTTCGGCAGCAAGCCCAACCTGTGCCGCGAGGTGCTGGAACTCATACACCGCGAAAAGTTCGACGAGATGGCCGAACTCGCCACCTCGGACGACGAACTGGAGGCTCGCGTAGCCGCGGTGAGCGCCTGGCTGGAACGGACCGCCGGTGATGTCGGCTGGACCATGCTCGAACTCGAGTTCGTGGTGCTGTCGCGCAACAACCCCGAACTCGGGGAGATGATCACGGCGCTGCGCAACGAGGCCGCGACGATGATCGTCGATGTCCTGCAGTCGATGTCGGCCAAACTCGGGTTCACCGAGGAGCAACTGGCGGGCAGCGACGTCGCGGCCAGCCTCGACGATCTCGGCAATCTCCTGCTCAGCGCCGGTATCGGGCTGGGGATTCAGCGGGCCGTCGATCCGTCGGTGCCCACGCGACCCATGACCGACGCCTTCGGCCACCTCGCCAAACTGCTGGCCGTGATGGGCTCGGCCGAGGACGCGGACTAGGGCACGAGGATCCGCACCGCGTGCGGTACCGCGGACACCGTGACCGGAAGGGCCGCAGCGAAATCCCCGTCGGCGTAGGCGTTGATGCCGGGGCAGTCGACGTGCACGGTCGCGGCTCGCTTGGTGGTGATTTCGGGCAGGTTGACGTGCGTGCCCTTGAACACCGTGGGGAACAAGCGAATCAGCTTGGTACGCGACGCCGAATGCGCCATGGTGACATCCAGCAGACCGTCAGAGTGATCGGCGCCCGGGCAGATCAACATGCCGCCGCCATAGCTACGGGTGTTGCCGAAGGCCGCCAGAGTCAGGTCGGTGGCGACCTCCGGCCCGTCGTCGAAGGCCAGCCGGAACGGCAGCAGCCGCAGCTTCGACAACTCGGCGACCATGGCCACGTTGTAGCGCATCCGGCCGTGCGGCCATGTCATGCGGTTGGTGCGATCACTGACCAGCGAGTCGAACCCGGCAGCCATCACGGTGCCGAACCACTTCACCACGCCCGAGCTGTCGACGATGCGGCCCAGATCGATGGTCTCGGTGCGGCCGGCGACGATCACGTCGGCCGCGGCCTCGGGATCGCCTGTTGGCAGCCTGAATTCGCGGGCGTGATCGTTCCCGGTGCCGGCCGGGACGATGCCGAGCGGCACGCTGCCCTGGGCCAACTCCTGCAGGGCCAGCGAGATCACGCCGTCACCACCGACCACCACGAGGGCGTCGGTGCCGGCGTCGAGGGACTCGCGGACCAGACGGCGGGCGTGCTGGGCGTCGGTGCCGACGATGGCGCACACGTCAAGGCCTTGCCGCTGAAACCGGGCGACGGCGCGTTCGGCGGCGTGCGGTGCGTTGCCGTGCCCGGACAGCGGATTGGTCAGCACCGTGACGCGGCTGATGCTCACGGAATCAGCTTGCCCGGGTTGAGGATTCCGGCCGGGTCAAGGGTGCGCTTGACGGCGCGCAGCACCTCCACACCGAGATCGCCGATCTCGGCTCCCATCCACGGCCGGTGATCGGAGCCGACCGCGTGATGGTGGGTGATGGTGCCTCCGGCGCGCAGCATGGCATCGCTGGCCGCGGCCTTGGCGGCCTGCCACTGCTCGATCGGATTGCCGTGCTGGGCGGCGACGACGGTGAAGTACAGCGAGGCTCCGGTGGGGTAGACGTGCGATATGTGGCACATCACCAGAGCCGGTGCGAGTGCGGTCGTCAACGCTTCGGTGACAGCGGCTTTCAACGCCGCGACATTGGACCAATTGGTCGCGGTCTCGAGCGTCTCGCACAGCGCTCCGGCGGACAGCAGGGAATCCCGCAGGTACGGCGCCCCGAACCGGCCGTGCTCCCACGCGCGGGCCGGGGCCTCACCCAGCGACGTCCCGCCGTGTTGTTCCAGCACGGCGCGCGTCTCGACATGGCGACTCTCGGCATGGGCCGCGGTGCCCTCGAACACCGTGATGGCCAGGCAGCCGCCGGTGATGCTCTGCTCGCCGATGCTTTCGGTGGTGGCCAGGTTCACGCCCGTCTCGACCTCGTCGGACAACCGGATCACGGTAGGGCCGGTCCCGGTCTGGGTGACGGCGCGCAGCGCGGCCGCGCCGGTGGCGAAGTCGGGAAACGACCACGCCTCGTAGCGGGTGGACTCAGGAACGGGGTGAACCCGCACCCGCACCCGGGTGATGATCCCGAGCACGCCTTCGGAACCCACGACGAGTTGGCGCAGATCCGGCCCGGCCGCAGACGCGGGGGCACGCCCGAGATCCAGCACACCGGCAGGCGTCACCGCCCGCACCCCGCGGACCATGTCGTCGAACCGGCCGTAGCCTGCCGAGTCCTGACCCGAGGAGCGGGTGGCGGCGAATCCGCCGATGCTGGCGAACTGGAAACTCTGCGGGAAATGCCCGAGTGAAAACCCGTGTGCACCAAGCATTCTCTCCGCATCAGGGCCCGTGACGCCGGCCTCCAGCTCGGCCTCGCCGGACACCTCGTCGAGGCCGATCAACCGGTTCAGGCGGCGCAGGTCGAGTGTGATGACAGCGCTGAGGTCTCCGCGCACCGGATCCAACCCGCCGACCACGCTGGTGCCGCCGCCGAACGGGACGACCGCGATGCGCTGGGCCGAACAGTAGGCGAGAAGCTCGGCGATCTCGTCCTCGGAACCGGGCAGCAGCACGGCGTCGGGAGCATCCTGTGGTTCGGAATGCTTGCGGCGCAACAGGTCCAGGGTCGACTTGCCGCCGGCATGCAGCAGCCGGGAGGTGTCGTCGGTCGCGCAGTGCGACGCGCCGACGATCGCTGCCAGTGCGGCGCGGTGCGTCTCGTCGAGCGCCGACGGCCGGAGCCGGACCGCTTCGGCGGTGAGCTCGGGCATCTGGATTTCGCCGACGCCGAGGGCCTGGTGCAGCAGGGCTCGAATCCCGTCGGACAGGGGTTTGGCTGCCTGGGGGTCGCCCCAGGCATTCCATTTCATCGGGGGCAGAAGCTGCTCAGCCGGGCGCGTCATGCGTTACAGTATTACACATGATGTCAATCAGTAACGATGCGGCGGGGGAGTCTCTGGGCGACCGGATCCTCGACGCGGCCGCCAGCTGTGTACTGGCATACGGCATCGACCGCGTCACCTTGGCTGAAATCGCCCGCCGGGCCGGGGTCAGCCGGCCGACCGTCTACCGCCGCTTCCCGGACACCCGCTCGATCCTGGCCGCGCTGCTCACCGCGCGGATCGTGCGGGTGCTCGACGACGTCGACAGCCCAGGGCCCGGTCGGGATGCCCTGGTGGCCCGTATCGTTCAGGTCGCACAACGCCTGCGGCACGACGAGGTGATCATGGCGGTGCTGCACACCGCGCCTGAGCTGGCCATGGTGTACATCGCCGAACGACTCGGCACCAGCCAGCAGATCCTCATCGACGCGGTCGCCGGCGAACTCAAACTCGCGCAGGAAGACGGCAGCGTACGCGGGGGCGACCCGCGTCAACTCGCCACCATGTGCCTGCTGATCACGCAGTCGGCGATCCAGTCGGCACAGATGGTCGAGCCGATCCTCGATGCCGATGCGCTCGCTCGTGAACTGACCCACGCACTGAACGGATACCTCGCGCCATGACCCGCTCTGCCGCACTCAACCGGGCCCGCCGGGTCACCGAACTCGCCGCACTGGCCGATGACGCGCAAGTCGATGTGCTCGTCATCGGCGGCGGCATCACCGGCGCGGGCATCGCGCTGGATGCCGCCACCCGCGGGCTGAGTGTGGCCCTGGTGGAAAAGCACGATCTGGCCTTCGGCACCAGCCGGTGGAGCTCCAAACTGGTGCACGGCGGGCTGCGCTACCTCGCGACGGGAAACGTCGGGATCGCTCGCCGCAGTGCCATCGAACGCGGAATTCTGATGACCCGCAATGCTCCCCATCTGGTGAAGGCCATGCCGCAGCTGGTGCCGCTGTTGCCCTCGATGAGCCGGTCGTCGCGGGCTCTGGTGCGCACCGGGTTCGCCGCGGGCGACGGATTGCGCAGGCTCGCCGGAACTTCCGCCACGGTATTGCCGCGGTCGCGGCGGGTGGATGCCGCCCGTGCGGTCGAACTGGCACCCACGGTGCGCACCGATGGTCTGGACGGCGCATTGCTGGCCTACGACGGTCAGCTCATCGATGACGCCCGGCTGGTGGTCGCCGTCGCGCGCACAGCCGCCCAGCACGGCGCCCGGATCCTGACCCGGCTGGCCGCGACCGGCGCGCAGGGTGATTCGGTCACGCTCACCGAGCAGGTCACGGGCGAGACGTTCGACGTGAAGGCCCGTGCCGTGATCAACGCCGCAGGCGTCTGGGCGGGCGAGGTGGACCCGTCCATCACGCTGCGGCCGAGCCGCGGTACCCATCTGGTGTTCGATGCCGCGGCCTTCGGCAATCCGACTGCGGCGCTGACCGTTCCGATACCGGGGGAGTTGAACCGATTTGTCTTCGCGATGCCCGAGCAGCTCGGCCGGGTGTACCTGGGCCTTACCGACGAGGACGCACCTGGCCCCATACCCGATGTGCCGCAACCGACTCCGGGTGAGATCGACTTCCTGCTGGACACCGTGAACACCGCACTGGCCACGACACTCACCACCGAAGACGTGCGGGGCGCCTACGCGGGGCTGAGACCGCTGATCGAGAGCAGGGCCGCGGACGTGAGGAGCACCAAGGGCAACAGCAGGACCGCCGACGTCTCCCGTGAGCATGCCGTCGTCGAATCACCCAACGGTGTCATCAGCGTCATCGGCGGCAAGCTCACCGAATACCGTTACATGGCCCAGGACGTCCTCGACCGCGCGGTCGCGCTGCGCGGCTTGCCTGCCACTGCCTGCCGCACCCGCAACCTGCCGCTGGTCGGTGCCCCGGCCAATCCGGTGTCGACGTTGCGCGCGCCGATGGAGCTGCCACTGTCCCTGGTGGCCCGCTATGGAGCCGAGGCGCCCAACGTCGTCGCTCAGGCCGGCTGCGATCGCCCGACCGAGCGGGTGGCCGACGGAATCGACGTGACCCGAGCGGAATTCGAGTATGCGGTGACGCACGAAGGCGCGGCGACGGTCGATGACATCCTGGATCGCCGCACCCGCATCGGGCTGGTTGCCGGCGACCGGGCGCTCGCCGCCGAGGCCGCCGCGGAGTTCCTGGCCCGGGTGTGATCGCGCGTATATTGACACGGAACTAACCCGTATCGACAGGATGGTTCGCCATGGCAGATGCCCCGCCGACATCGAACGCGCGACGCAGCCCGGGGCGCCTGGACCGCACCCGCGATCCGGGCATTCTCGATGCGGCGCTGCAGGGTGTGGCCGAACTGGGGTATGACCGGCTGAGCATGGACGACATCGCGGCGCGGGCCGGCGTCGGCAAGGCCGCGATCTATCGTCGCTGGCCGTCGAAGCCCGTGGTGATCGCCGACGCGATCGCGCACTGGCGGCGACGTCAGGGGTCGGTCGAACCGCCCGATACGGGAAGCCTCCGCGGCGACATCGAGGCACTCGTCGCTGCGGTGCCCGAGTTCGATGACGCGGGACTGAGCACCATAAAGGTGATCGTCGGGGTGGCGACTGCCGCGATGCACGATCCGGTGCTCGCGGCCGCACTCGATGATCTCGTGCTGTCCCCGCCGCGTCAGATGATCCGGCTACTGCTCGACCATGCGCAGGCCCGCGGCGAGATCCCGCCCGGCCGCGACCTGAGCCTGATACCCGACGTCGCGCTGGGTCTCAACGTGGTGAGGGTGATCACCGGACGGCCGATCGACCGGGTGTTCGTGCGGCGCGTGCTCGAAGACGTGATCCTGCCGCTGGCCGGTGCACCGGGGCTCTGACGGTTGCGCGGGGCGGCCAGCAGTGCGACAGTGAGACTAGACGGAACTAAGTAGTTCCGTCTAAAGGAGGGGCCATGAACGACGTTCGAGTCCCGGTGCTGATCGTCGGTGCAGGGGTCGCAGGCCTGGCCTGTGCGGATCTCTTGGCTCAGCACGGCGTTGAGTCGATGCTGGTGGAAAAGCGGCGTGAGACCTTCGTCTACCCGAAGGCCCGCAACATCACCTTCCGCACACTCGAGATCCTGCGGTCGCTGGGCTTGGGGGACCAGGTGCACGCGGTGGCCGACGGTGTCACCGGTGTGGTACTCAAACCGACGCTGAACAGTCCGTCGGCCGAGCCGGCCATGGACGTCGACGCGATCTTCGCCGTATTCGACGGCCTCAGTCCCGAACCGGTGGCCCAGTACTGTCCGCAGAGCCACTTGGAACCGATGCTGCTCAACGATATTCGCCGGCGCGGGAGCCAGGTTCGGTACGGCACCAGCCTTGTGGGTTTCACCGATGGGCCCGACGGCGTCACCGCCGAGCTGCGGGGCGAGGCCGGCACTGAGACGGTGCACGCCGACTACCTGGTCGCGGCCGACGGCGTGCACAGCCCGATCCGGACCATGCTCGGCACCGGCACGTCGGGGTACGGGGCACTGCCGATCTTCGTGGTGTTCATCTACTTTCGGGCTCCCTGGCGATCGCTGGTGCCCGAGCTGGGTGAGGGCGATGCGATCCAGGTGCGCAACGCCGAGGCGGACGGCATTTTCCTGGTCGTCGAGGGCGACCGCGGCATGTAGCCAGCCACCTACCTGCCCGAGCGCGGTGAATCCGCCGAGCAGTTCACCCCCGAATACTGCCGCGACGTTCTCAACGCCGCGATCGGCGAACCGACCGATGTGGAGATCATCGAGGTGGCACCGTGGCAGCCCTACGAGCGGGTGGCTGATCAATTCCGAACTGGGCGCACCTATCTCGTGGGCGACGCCGCGCACACCATGCCGCCGTTCAAGGCCGGGGGCGCGAACACCGCGATCCAGAGTGCGCACAACCTCGCCTGGAAACTGGCGGCCGTGCATCACGGCATCGCCGGCCCGGGCCTGCTCGCGACCTATCACGACGAGCGGTATCCGATCGGCCGGTTCGCCGCCCGCCAGTCGCTCATCGGGCCACCGCTGGCCTTGCTCAAGCTGGAGGGTGCGACACCCGGGTTGCCCGCGGGCGAAGAGGCGCCGCTGTTCACCATGGTGCTCGGCTACCAATACCATTCGGCTGCAGTGGTTTCCGACGATGCTTCGCCAGGTACCGTCACCTTCGTCGACGTGCTGACCGGCCAACCGGGCACCCGCATGCCGCACATCTGGCTCGCCGGTGACGGGAAGCGGGTATCCACCCTCGACATGATCGGTTCGGGTTTCGCGTTGTTCACCGCGGGGGATCTGGCGGCGTGGACGGCCGCGGCCACGCGTGTGGCGGCCACGTTGGCGGTCGAGGTCACGGTGCATGCGCTGGGCGACGACGGCGCGGCGCACACGGGACTCGGTGCGGGCGGTGCGCTGTTGGTCCGGCCCGACGACTTCGTCGGTTGGCGTACCGAGAGCCTGCCCTCCGACCCGGAAAGCGCCCTGCGGCAATCACTTTCCGCGATTCTCGACCGGTGAGAGCGGATCATCGGCGAGGATGGCATCGCGTACCGCGGACGCGGTGTGGCGCTGCCAGAGCGCTTGGATGGGCACCAGCAACGGCGGATCCAGGTCGATGACCGCCACTCGTCCGGCCATGGCGGGACCGGCCGGTGTCGTCACGAACGCGACCGCACCGGTGGTGAGCGGCGCGGCGACGGTGGCGGCGCCCTGGACCCGGCTCACCACGTAGTCGGGTTCGAATCCGGCGCGGCGGCACGCGCCCATCAAGAAGTCGCTGTAGTAGGACGCGCCCGGTGGTGCCCACAGGGCGATCCGCTCGCCGGCCACCTCGGCGATATCGGCCATCGAGCGGCCTGCCAGCGGGTGCTCGGCTCGTACGGCTAGGCGCACTCGGTCGTATCCCACGACGGCGGTGGCCAATTCGCTGGTGGGCACCACGGCACGGCGCAGGCCCAGCGCTACCGTGCCATCGAGCACCGCGTCGACCAATTGATCGGGATAGAGCTGCCGGAACGTGAATGACGTGCTCGCGTAGGCAGTGATGGCCCGTTCCAGCCGCGTGTACACCTCGGCACCGCTGAGCGCGGGAGTATGGCCGACGACGTAGACCTCGTCGGTGCCTGAAGCTTGGCGCACGCGCTCGGAGACCGTGTGGGCCGCGGCCAGCAGAACACGGCCCTCGCTGCGCAGCAACTCACCGGCTCGCGTGAGTGAAACCCGCCGGCCCTCGCGGACGAACAGCGTTGTGGCGAGCTCTTTCTCCAGCTGAGCAACCGAACTGCTCAGCGCCTGCTGACTCAGGTGGAGTTCGGCGGCGGCCCGGGTGAAGCCCCCGGCATCGGCGACCGCGATGAAATGACGTAAACGCCGCAGGTCGGGGATGCGCTCGTTCATCGCGCCAGCTTATCCACAAGCGATGATTGTCGAAAGATCAGAATTTTGCGTTACTCATTTGTGAGTCGGCTGGCTAGCCTCGGAACCATGAGCAAACTCGAAGGTAAATCCGCGATCGTTGCCGCAGGCGCCAAGAACCTGGGCGGTCTCATCAGCACCACACTCGCCGAACGCGGCGTCAACGTCGCCGTCCACTACAACAGCGCGTCCACCGAGGCCGACGCCGACAAGACCGTGGCCGCGGTGAAGGACGCCGGCGTGAAGGCGATCAAAGTGCAGGGCGATCTGACCGTGCCCGCCAATGTCGAGAAGCTCTTCGACGCGGCTGTCGATGCATTCGGCAGCGTCGACATCGCGATCAACACCGTGGGCAAGGTGCTGCGCAAGCCGTTCGTGGAAACCACTGAGGCCGAATACGATTCGATGTTCGACATCAACGCCAAGGCGGCCTACTTCTTCCTGCAGCAGGCCGGGAAGCGGCTTAACGACAACGGTTCGGTGGTCACCATCGTGACCGCGCTGCTGGCGGCCTACACGGACGGCTATTCGACGTATGCCGGCTCGAAGAGCCCTGTCGAGCACTTCACCCGCGCGGCGTCCAAGGAATTCGGCGTGCGCGGAATCAACGTCAACAACGTCGCTCCCGGGCCGATGGACACGCCGTTCTTCTATCCGCAGGAGACTCCCGAGCGCGTCGAGTTCCACAAGTCGCAGGCCATGGGCAACCGGTTGACCGAGATCACCGACATCGCCCCGCTCGTGGTGTTCCTTGCCGGTGAAGGGCACTGGATCAACGGGCAGACCATCTTCGCCAACGGGGGCTACACCACCCGGTAATAAACGGCGAGCAGTCCCCCGCCTGCGGGGGACTGCTCGCGCGAAGAAAAATTACAGCGGGATGTTCTTGTGGCGGCCACGACGGTGCGGCGCCTCGGCCAATGCCTGCGTGATCTTGCTGCGGGTGTGGGCAGGGTCGATCTTCTCATCGACCACGCCGATCTCGATGGCCGAATCGACGCCACCGGCGATGCGCTCGTGCTCGACCGCCAGCTCCTCGTGCAGGGCCTCCCGCTCGGCGGGATCCTCGACGGCAGCCAGCTTCTTCTTGTGCAGGATGCCGACGGCGGCCTTGGCGCCCATCACGGCGACCTCGGCGTCCGGCCACGCGAAGACCTTGGTGGCGTTCAGCGACCGCGAGTTCATGGCGATGTAGGCGCCGCCGTAGATCTTGCGGGTCACCAGGGTGACGCGGGGGACCGTCGACTCGCCGAAGGCGTGCAGCAGTTTGGCGCCGCGTCGCACGACACCGCCCCATTCCTGATCCACACCGGGCAGGTAGCCGGGCACGTCCACCAGCACCACCAGCGGGATGCCGAAGGCGTCGCACAGCCGCACGAAACGTGCCGACTTCTCGGCACTTTCGGAGTTCAGGCAGCCGCCCAGCCGCAGCGGGTTGTTCGCGATCACGCCGACCGAACGACCGGCCAGGCGACCCAGACCAACGACGATCGAGGGTGCCCATTTGGCCTGGAACTCCTCGAACGGCACGCCGTCATCGAGCAGCGCGGTGATCAGCGGGTGCACGTCGTAGGCACGGCGGGCCGATTCCGGCAGCAGCGCGTGCAGGTCGGTATCGCCCGACTCGGCCTTGGTGCGGTCGAAATGACCCTGCTGGCAGAACAATCCGACCAGGCGGCGGCCGCGCTCGTAAGCGTCGAGCTCGTCGTCGGCGACGATGTGGCACACGCCGGACTTCTTGTGGTGAGCGTCGGGGCCGCCGAGCGACACCATGTCGACGTCCTCGCCGGTGACACTGCGCACCACGTCGGGACCCGTGACGAACACCTTGCTGTCCGGGGCCATGATGATCACGTCGGTCAGGGCCGGGCCGTAGGCCGCGCCGCCGGCCGCGAAGCCGACAACCACAGAGATCTGGGGGATGTAGCCGGACGCGCGGATCATCGCCTCGAACACCAGGCCGACGGCATGCAGCGCGCGGACGCCCTCGGCCAGCCGGGCACCGCCGGAGTGCCAGATGCCCACGATCGGGCTCTGGTCCGCGATGGCGGTGTCGTAGGCGTTGACGATGTGGGCGCAGCCGTCCACACCCATCGCGCCGCCCATGACGGTGCCGTCGGTGCAGAACGCGACGGTCCGCACACCGTTGACGGTGCCTGCGGCGGCGAGCACACCCGAACGATCACGCTCGTGCAGCAGCTCGACGTCGCAGCCGTCGTCGAAGAAAGTCTTGAGCCGGAGAAGTGGATCGCGCGGATCGAGTGATTCGGCAGCCGCCTCGGGGGCCATGATGGTCATACAAACCTCCTTGTAGCTGTCGGATGCCGGCCAGCCTTGCGGGAATACGGTGGGTGTCAGTACTTCCCGAAGGTGAGCGCGACGTTGTGCCCACCGAATCCGAACGAGTTGTTGATAGCGTATTGGTAATTGCCCTGCCGCGGCTCACCAGCGACAACATCCAGATCGATCTCCGGATCGAGGTTGTGCAGGTTGCGCGTCGGCGGGATGACGCCGTCCCGCAACGCCAGGACGGTCAGGATGGACTCCACCGCACCGACAGCGCCGACCGAGTGGCCGAGTGCGGCCTTGGGGGCGTAGACGGCCGGCTTGTGGCCGCGCATCGCGTTGTTGATGGCCTTGCCCTCGGCCACGTCGCCGACGTTGGTGCCGGTGGCATGTGCGTTGACATGGTCGATGTCGGACGGCTGCAGGCCGGCCAACTCGATGGCGCGCGTCATGGCGTAACCCGCCTGCTCGCCGTTGGGATCCGGCGCCACGATGTGGAAGCCGTCCGAGGTCACACTGGCACCCATGATCCGGGCCAGGATGTTGGCGCCGCGGGCCTTGGCGTGCTCTTCGGTCTCGATGACCATGAGCGCGCCGGCCTCACCGAACACGAACCCGTTGCGGTCCTTGTCGAAGGGCTTGCAGGCGCCCTCGGGATCATCGTTGGAGTTGGACAGCACGATGCGCATCTGGGCGAAGCCCGCGATCGGCACCGCTTCGATCTTGGTTTCCACGCCACCGCAGATCGCGATGTCGGCCTCGCCGAGCACGATCTGGCGCCATGCGTTGGCGATGGCTTCGGAGCCCGAGGCGCAGGCCGAGACCGCGGTACACACCCCGGCCCTGGCCTTGCGCTCGAGACCGATGGCGGCGGCGGCCCCGTTGGGCATGTACATCTGCACAGTCAACGGGGACACCGCACGAAGACCCTTGGCCCGCATGCCGTCATAGGCGAACACGAGCTCCTCGGTGGAACCGAGGCCCGTGCCCACAGACACCATCAGGCGCCGGGGATCAACTTCAGGATTGCCCGCGTTCTCCCAGACCCGGCGGCCGATCACGGTCGCCATCTTCTGGAGGTACGACAGGCGACGGAGTTCGACGCGCGTCAGCTCATGATCGAAGTCTTCGAGCAGATGACCGCCGATACGGACCGGCAGGTCATACTGTTCGACGAACGAGTCGGTGAGCGTGCGAATGCCGCTCTGCCCGTCCAGCAACTTCTTCCAGGTACTTTCGGCATCGGTTGCCAGCGCCGTCGACATGGCTACGCCCGTGACAACCACGTTGGGCAGACCGTTACCCGTGGACAATCCCGCCATTTCTACTGCGTTCTTTCCTCTCGTGCCTCAGTACCGCCCGAAGGTCAGGGCCACATTGTGGCCACCAAACCCGAACGAGTTGTTGATGGCGTATTGGTAGTCGCCATACCGAGGCTCACCTGCAACGATATCGAGATCGATCTCAGGATCCGGTGTTTCGTAGTTCAACGTCGGCGGGATGACGCCGTCGCGAAGAGCCAGCACTGTCAGCACGGATTCGAGTGCGCCGACAGCACCGATGGAGTGGCCGAGGGCCGACTTCGGTGCGTACACCGCGGCGTTCTGCACCCCGGCGACACGGATGGCGTTGGCCTCCGCGGTGTCACCGATCGGCGTTGCCGTGGCGTGAGCGTTGACGTGGTCGATGTCCTTGGCGTCCAGACCGGCAGTCTCCAGCGCGCGCTTCATTGCGGCACCGGCCCGCAGGCCGTCGGCGGCCGGGGCCACCATGTGGAAGGCATCGGAGGTGATGCCTGCGCCCATCAGGCGGGCCAGCGGCTTGGCGCCGCGGGCCAGGGCATGCTCCTCGGTCTCGATGACCATGAGTGCACCGGCCTCGCCGAAGACGAACCCGTCACGGTCCTTGTCGAACGGACGCGACGCACCCTCGGGGTCGTCGTTCCGGGTCGACATGGCACGCATCATCGAGAACGCTGCGATCGGCAGAGCTTCGATGGCACCCTCGACGCCGCCGCAGACGGCGATGTCGGCGTCGCCCATGACGATTTGCCGCCAGGCATGGGCGATGCCCTCCGAACCCGACGAACAGGCCGAGACCGGCGTGATGACGCCGGCACGGGCCCCGAGTTCGAGGCCGACGACCGCAGCCGCACCGTTGGGCATGATCATCTGAACGGCGAGCGGGGACACCTTGCGGGGCCCACCCTCGTTCATAGCGTCGTAGGTCTCGACGATCTTCTCGCCACCGCCGAGCCCGGTACCGATGACCACGGCGAACCGGTCAGGGTCGACCTCCGGCTTACCGGCGGTCTCCCACAGCTGGTTGCCGAGGTACTTGGCCATGCGCTGCACGTAAGACATGCGGCGCATCTCCAGGCGGGTCATCAGTGGATCGAGCGGCTCCTTGAGGTGCCCACCGATCTTGGCCGGAAGATCCCACTTCGCGACGAAATCGTCTTCGAGGACGCGGATACCGCTCTCGCCTGCCAGCAGGCCCTTCCACGTGCTCTCGATGTCCGGCGCGATCGAGGTCGTCGCCGTAACGGCGGTTACCACAACGCTGGGGTAACCGCCATTAGCAGTGGAAGGCCTGGTCACTGGTCGGCCGAGAACTTCTCACGCAGGGCGGCGGCGGCCTCGGGGTTCTCTTCCTCGAGCTTCTGGATGTAGGCGACGACGTCACCGACGGTCCGCAGGCCGGCCAGATCCTCGTCGGGGATCTTCACGCCGTACTTGTCCTCGGTCTGCACGGCGATCTCCACCATGGACAGCGAGTCGATGTCCAGGTCGTCGACGAACGACTTCTCGGGGGTCACCTCAGACGGCTCGATGCCGGTGACCTCTTCGATGATCTCGGCGAGACCGGCGATGATTTCTTCCTGACTGGCGGCCACTATGGCTCCTTCTATTGGTGTTTACGTCCCCCGGGTGCGGAGGACTCTTTGGAACGTTCTCGGGTGGAGATGGACTAGAGCTCGGTGAGGGTGTCGAGATCCTCGGGGGACTTGATGGCGCGCGTCGGCGTGCCCTTGAGTTCCCGCTTGGCGATGCCGGCCAACGTGCCTGCCGGTGGGAATTCGACGATTGCGGTCACCTCGTGCTGACGCATGGTCGCGGTGCACAGGTCCCAGCGCACCGGCTTGGTCAGCTGAGCGACGAGCTTCTCCATCGCATCGGCGGCCGAGGTGACGGGCTGCCCGTCGGCGTTCGACAGCAGTGTCGCGGTGGGCTCGCCGGTCGTTACAGACGCCGCCGCAGCCGCGTAGCCGTCGAGCGCGGAAGCCATGTAGTGGGTGTGGAAGGCGCCTGCGGTGGCCAGCTGGCGTACCCGGGCCTTCGCCGGCGGATCCTCGGCCAGCTTCTCCAGGGCCGCCACTGCGCCGGCCGCCACGATCTGGCCCGCGGCGTTGCGGTTGGCCGGGATCAGGTCGAGCGATTCGAGGCGGGCGAGCACCTCTGCCTCGTCGCCACCGAGCACCGCCGACATGCCGGTGGGTTCGACAGCGCAGGCCTTGGCCATCTCGGCGCCCCGGGTGGCGGCGAGCTTGACCGCATCGTCGGCGGAGATCACCCCGGCGATCGCGTAGGCGGCGATCTCACCGACGGAGTGCCCTGCCACGATGGTTTCGGCGGCGGCCACTTTGTCGAGGACGCCGCGGCGGACGAGTTCCTCGTGGGCCAGCAGGGTTGCGGCCACCACCAGAGGCTGTGTCACCGCAGTGTCGGTGATCTCCTCGGCGGTTGCCGTGGTGCCCAGACGAGCCAGATCCAGGCCGCTGATCTGCGACCAGGCCGCCAGACGGTCGGCAGCACCTGGCAGCTCCAACCATGGGGTGAGCATGCCGGGTGTCTGCGAGCCCTGTCCGGGGGCGAGCAATGCGAGCACGGGTCCTTGAGGCACGTCATTAAGAGAACACTGTGAAGTTGGTTTTGCGCCGTGTAAGAGATTATGAACCTTGTCTTAGGTTTTTGTGGGATGTCTACAAAACTGCACGTGATGCGACATTCTCGATACCCGGTCGCGACCCAGGTTTTTGGCAAGAACCCCGCTACCAGGCCCGACGTCCGCCACCGCCGGCCGGTCCGATGGCGGGAACCGCCTTGGCAAGGGTGTTTGACGTGCTCGACTGAGACGGCTGCGAGCTCAGTCGCCCGACGCTCGCCGCCACCCGCAGCACGTAGGCATCCCGGGGTACCGACGGGTCGCGCCCGGTGAAGTCGGCGATCCGTTTCAGCCGGTACCGGACGGTATTTGGATGAACGAACAATTTGCGGGCGCACGCCTCGATCGCGCCGCCGGAATCGAGGTACGCGTCAAGGGTTTCGGTCAGTGCGGGTCCGGCATCGGACAGCGGGCGCATGACCTCTGTCGCCAGGGCCGCGATCGCGTCCATGTCGCCGAGCAGTGCGCGCTCCGGCAGCAGCTCGCGCGCCGGGACCGGCCGCGGGGCACCGCTCCAGCCGGCCACCGCGTTCATGCCGGAGATCGCCTCGGTCGCGCTGCGGTGCGCGGCCGTCAGGGTGTGGGCCAATGGACCGATCACCACCGGGCCGTCGGCGAACACCGTCATCAGATCGGTCAGGAACCGGTCGGTCGGCGACAACGGGCCGGACACGATGGTGACCAACCAGGTGCCGTGCACGTCTGACAGGGCGGCCCGGTCGTGGCGCTGCACGATGTCGCGCACGTCGTCGCTGGCCATATCGATGCGGTCGGGGTGGGGCAGTCCCACGATCACCGTGGCGGGTGCGGTGGCGTCCCAGTTCAGCGCCGCCGCCTGGGACTGCAATTCGGGCCCCACGTCGCCGCGCACCACGGCGTCGACGACGTTGGCCTCCATCCGCCGGTCCCAGGCGCCGCGAGCCTCGGCCTGGTCGGCGTAGGCGCTGGCCGCCGCGAACGCCAGGTCACGGCTGTATCGCAGGATCCCGGCCGTCAGCGCGGTCAGCTGCTCTTCTGAGCGGGCCAACAGCGGCACCACCTCTTCGAAGAACTCCATGGTGGTGCGCACCATCTCCACCGACTGCCGCAGGGCGATCCGACGCCGCAGATCCTGCGGCACCACTTCGAAGGCCTGCGCGGTGTAGCCGACGTCGCTTTGCGGGTTGCGCATCCATTCCACGAAGTTGACGACGGCGGTCTGCACCACCAGCTGCACGCTGGCCCGCTGCGACGCGTCGAGCTCGGCGAAGAATGACAGCCGGTCTTCCATCGCATGCACGGCTTCGGTGGCCAGCCGGCCGGAGTACTGCTTCAAGCGGCGCAGCGTCGAGTCAGGCACCGCCTCCAGCACCTCGACCGTGGTCTTCGGCGGAACGAACCGATTGTCGGTCATCCCTAAAAGCTACGCCGAAGTTCTGGCGGATTCCTCCAAACGGTTTCTCGGCGAGCAGACAGTGCGGTTCGCGACACGCCGCGTTTCCGGTACCGCGGCATCTGCTCGCCGGAGAAAACCGCCGGAAACGCTAGGCGCTGCCGGTGTCGGCGTAGGAGACCGCGGCGGCGAACACGTCGTCGATGCGGTACTTACGGGCGGCCTCGACGGCTACCGACTCGTCGATGTTGCCGTCGCGGGCAAGCCCCTGCAGCACGGCCACCACCACCGACTCCGCGTCGGTGTTGAAGTAGCGGCGCGCGGCCGGGCGGGTGTCGGAGAAGCCGAACCCGTCGGCGCCCAGCGTGATGTAGGTGCCGGGCACCCAGGGCCGGATCTGCTCAGGCACGGCGCGCATCCAGTCCGACACCGCCACGACCGGCCCTGCGGCATCCGCCAGCGAGGCGGTCACGTGCGGCGTCAGCGACGGCTTGTCCGGGTGGCGCAGCCGGTGCTTCTCGATCTCCACGCCTTCGCGGTTGAGCTCGCCCCAGCTGGTCACCGACCACACATCCGCCGCGACATCCCATTCCTCGGCCAGCAGGTCTGCCGCCCGCAGAGCCTCGGGCATCGCGACGCCCGAAGCCAGGATCTGGGCGGCGTTGGTCCGCGGCTCGGCTGCCGCGCGGTAGCGGTACATGCCGCGCAGCAGTGCCTCGGCGTCGAGGTTCTCCGGCTCGGCAGGCTGGACGTAGGGCTCGTTGTAGATGGTGATGTAGAAGAAGACGTTCTCGGCGTGCTCGCCGTACATCCTCTGCAGCCCGCTCTCGATGATGTGGGCGATCTCGTAGGCGAACGCCGGGTCATAGGTCACCGCAGCCGGGTTGGTCGACGCCAGCAGCAGCGAGTGCCCGTCGGCGTGCTGCAGGCCTTCGCCGGTCAGCGTGGTGCGGCCCGCGGTGGCGCCGAGCACGAAGCCCTTGGCCATCTGGTCGGCCGCCGCCCACAGCCCGTCGCCGGTGCGCTGGAACCCGAACATCGAATAGAAGATGTAGATCGGGATCATCGGCTCGTCATGGGTGGAGTACGACGTGCCCACGGCGGTGAACGACGCCGTCGACCCGGCCTCGTTGATGCCCTCGTGCAGGATCTGGCCGACCTCAGATTCCTTGTAGGCCAACATCAATGCCGAGTCCACCGACGTGTAGAGCTGCCCGTTGCGGTTGTAGATCTTCAACGACGGGAACCACGAGTCCATGCCGAAGGTGCGGGCCTCGTCGGGGATGATCGGCACCAGGCGGGGCCCGATGTTCTTGTCGCGCAACAGTTCCTTGAACGTACGCACCGTCGCCATGGTGGTGGCCACGGCCTGGTTGCCCGAGCCCTTCTTGAGCGGCTTATAGGACTCCGACGCGGGCAACGCCAACGGGGTGCTCTTGTTGCGGCGTGCCGGCACGAATCCGCCAAGGGCGCGGCGGCGATCCAGCAGATAGCGGATCTCCGGAGTTTCCGGGCCGGGGTGGTAGTACGGCGGCAGGTACGGATCCTCTTCGAGCTGGGCATCGGAGATCGGCACGCGGGTGACGTCGCGGAAATCCTTGAGGTCTTGCAGCGCAAGCTTTTTCATCTGATGCGTGGCGTTGCGGCCCTCGAAGTGGCTGCCCAGCGTGTAACCCTTGATGGTCTTGGCCAGGATGACCGTCGGCTGGCCCTTGTGCTCGGTGGCGGCCCGGTAGGCGGCGTACACCTTGCGGTAGTCGTGGCCGCCGCGCTTGAGGTTCCAGATCTCCTGATCGGTCATCGGTTCGACGAGGGCCTTGGTGCGCGGGTCGCGGCCGAAGAAGTGGTCGCGAACGTAGGCGCCGTCGTTGGCCTTGTAGGTCTGGTAGTCGCCGTCGGGGGTGACGTTCATCAGATTGACCAGCGCGCCGTCCTTGTCGGCATGCAGCAGGGCATCCCACTCGCGGCCCCAGACCACCTTGATGACGTTCCAGCCCGCTCCGCGGAAGAACGACTCCAGCTCCTGGATGATCTTGCCGTTACCGCGCACCGGGCCGTCGAGCCGCTGCAGGTTGCAGTTGATCACGAAGGTGAGGTTGTCCAGCGCCTCGTTGGCGGCGACCTGGATCAGGCCGCGGCTCTCGGGCTCGTCCATCTCGCCGTCGCCGAGGAACGCCCACACGTGCTGATCGGAGGTGTCCTTGATGCCCCGGTCGTGCAGGTAGTGGTTGAACCGGGCCTGATAGATCGCGTTCATCGGGCCCAGACCCATCGACACCGTGGGGAATTCCCAGAAGTCGGGCATCAGCCGGGGGTGCGGGTAGGAGGGCAGGCCGCCGCCGCGATGGCTGTGTTCCTGACGGAAACCATCCAGTTGGTCGGTTGTCAGCCGGCCTTCCAGGAACGCACGGGCGTAGATGCCCGGTGAGGCGTGACCCTGGATGAAGACCTGATCGCCGCCACCCGGGTGAGATTTGCCGCGGAAGAAGTGGTTGAAGCCGACCTCATACAGCGACGCCGACGACGCGTAGGTCGAAATATGGCCGCCCACACCGACTCCCGGGCGCTGGGCCCGGTGCACCATGATGGCCGCATTCCACCGGATCCAGGCGCGGTAGCGTCGCTCGACGTCCTCGTCGCCGGGAAACCACGGTTCCAGGTCCGTCGGGATGGTGTTGACGTAGTCGGTCGACGTCAGTGCCGGGATCGCGACGCGCTTTTCCCGCGAACGTTCCAGCAGGCGCAGCATCAGATACCGGGCCCGGGCGGGACCGGAGCGCTCCAGCAACTCGTCGAACGACTCCAACCACTCCGTGGTTTCGTCGGTATCGATGTCCGGAAGATAGGAGGCAACCCCCTCCCGGATGACGCGAACCCGGTCGTGTTCGGCTGCGGTGGTGGAGTTTTGAGCCAGATCCTGGCGCGCGAACTCGGTGGTCAACTTCCGCTCCTTGTTAGGCGGTTAACAACTCATGGGTGCTTGTGGCGTCCTCTATCGTCCACCTATCGTGCCGTATTCATGCCGCTGGGGTGTCGAGTGCAATGAACCCATCGGAATCGGTTCCAGCCGGTAACGTCTGCAGACCGTGCTGGTGGGTGGACAGTGTCGGACGCGGCTGCGCGTCGCCGCGTTCGCGGTGGGGAGTGCGGCGTCGATCGCCATGGTGATCGTCGGCTGCACCCGCATGACCGACGGCGCCGCTGTCGCCGACCAACAGGACGCTCAGCTGTACCGGGCTTCGATCTCGGCCTCGATCGACGCGTCGAAGTCGAGCTCGGCGACCCGTGAGTCGGAACGCCAGGCCTCGCTGACCACCCAGGCCATCCATGCGGTGTGCGAGGACATGAGCACCTCATCGGTCGACGCGGTCAACGCCGTCAACGCCTACGTCACCGCCGCCAACAACCACGGCGACGTGCAGTCCAAGGTCGGCCCGGCAGCCGACGCGCTCAACCACAGCGCTGACCTGGTCAGCTCTGGCTCCGTCGATGCTCTCGCGCCTGATCTTCGCGCTGCGCTGAACGAATGGGTCGACGCTGCGCGGGCGCTCGCGGCGGCCATTTCGAGCAACGCGGCGGTCGACACGATCAATGCCGCGACCGACCGATCCAACACCGCCAAGACCAACGCGCTGGACCGCTGCGACAAGGCGTATCGATGAACTGCCCGGCATGCGCCCGTACTCGGACACCGACGTGCGACGATTAGGACGAAAACGCATCAAAGAGTGCACTTGGAGCCTGAAGGAGGATCGACGGTGGTCGCGGCGGGGAAGGACTCTGACCCGAACTACGCCCAATGTCTGGGCATCAACAAGGATCAGATAGTCCAGGAATTGGGCTGGGATGAGGACACCGACGACGACATCCGGGCCGACATCGAGGATGCGTGCGGCTCTGAGCTGCTCGACGAAGATGCGGACGAAGTGGTCGACGTCGTCTTGCTGTGGTGGCGGGACGGTGACGGAGACCTCGTGGACCGGCTGATGGACGCTATCACCCCGCTGGCCGAGGACGGGGTCATCTGGGTGGTGACGCCCAAGACCGGCAAGCCCGGGCATGTGCAGCCCGCCGAAATCGCCGAATCGGCTCCGACAGCAGGGTTGATGCAGACCTCGTCGGCCAAGCTGGGGGACTGGACGGCGAGCCGGTTGGTGCAGCCGAAGTCCAAGGCGGCAGGCAGGCGCTAGCCAGTGCTGGAGGTGGGAACCGCAGCGCCCGATTTCACGCTGCGGGACCAGAACGGCCGCGCGGTGACCCTGAGCGGCTTCCGCAGCGCCAAAGACGTGCTGTTGGTGTTCTTCCCGTTGGCGTTCACCGCCGTCTGCCAAGGTGAGCTCGATGAGATCCAGGACCATCTCACCGCCTACCAAAACGACGACATCGCGACGCTGACGATCTCCGTCGGGCCCCCGCCGACTCATAAGATCTGGTCTGGCCAAAGCGGTTTCACCTTCCCGGTGCTGTCCGACTTCTGGCCGCACGGCGCCGTATCGCAGGCCTACGGCGTCTTCAACGACGATGCTGGCTATCCGAATCGCGGCACCTTCGTCATCGACCGCTCCGGGGTCATCCGCTTCGCCGAGACCATGGAACCCGGTCAACCACGCGACCAATCCGTGTGGCGGCAGGCATTGGCGGCCCTGCGCACGTAGCGGATTTCCGGTCAGGGTGCCCCGCCGTGTACCGTGCCTGCGACGGGGCGCGTAGCTCAGTGGTAGAGCTCTGGTTTTACACACCAGCGGTCGGCGGTTCGATACCGTCCGCGCCCACTCTTGTTTCCTCAGGTCAGCGAATTGTGCGAGTCAACAACAACGTGTGGTGGCCGGGCAGGCTCTGTGCTCGCGGTGCGGACCGTTATCGAGCGCCGGCCAGGGGCGTTTATCCGAACAGCCGCCGTGCGTTTTCGGAGGTGACTTGTCGCCAGTCGACGTCGGGATCGGCGTCCAGGGCGGCGATCTGCTTGCCGACCGCGAACTCCGGTGTCCAGCAGGAGTCGCTGCCATAGAGGATGCGTCCGTCCCCGACCACGTCACGCAGCACGGCGGCGTGGGTGGGTAGTGGATGCCCGGCGAGATCGAACCACATGCGGCGCAATTGGTCGTCGGTCGTCAGCGGTCCGGGTGGATCGCCATTGGGGGCCGGCCATACGCTGCGGAACAGTTCGATGCGTGCGGCCAGCAGCGGCAGGGTGGCTCCGCAGTGCGGTATCACGAAGCGGATGTCGGGATAGCGGCCGACGACACCCGCGAAGATGAGATCGGTGATCGTGCGGGTCGTCTCGAACATGAACTCGATGATGGGACGAGGGCGACCGAGCGATACGAAATTGGCATCGGGCGGTGAGGTCGGATGCACGAAGACGATGGAGCGCTGCGCGTCCAGGCGTTCCCACAGCGGGTCCAGAGCGGCGTCACCGAGGTACTGCCCGCCGGCGTTGCTCATGACGATGACGCCTGCCGCTCCGCTGTCCGTCGTGCGGATGGCTTCGCGCACGGCGGTTTCGACGTCGGGTAGCGGGAGGGTGGCGAAGTAGGAGAGGCGCGCAGGGTGCTCGGCGATGGCCGCGGCGGCGAAGTCGTTGGCGTGGCGGGCCAGAGCAGGCGCATCCGTCCCGGCGAAGCTCACGCCGGGGGAGGACAACGACAGGACCGCGTAGCGAATTGCGTTGTCCCGCACCGACGAAATCTGGTGGTCGACGGTCCACGACGGCCACGCGGGCATGCCGTCGGGGTGGTCGATACCGGCGGCGATGGCGGCGCCGACATACTCGTCGGTGACGAAATGCGCGTGGACGTCGAGCAGCTCGGGGCCGTTTGCTTCGGCCATCAGTCGCGGTTTCTGTTGGGCACCAAGGTGACGGGCAGTTGTTCGAGGCGGTGAATGACGTTGTTGACTGCCCACGTCGGCTGTCCCTGGAGGTCGAAGCGTTCGACGCGTTCGAGCAGCGCTGTGAGGAGGGCGGCTGTTTCCATCCTGGCCAGACCCTGGCCCGCGCAGGCGTGCGCTCCGTTGCCGAAGCCGATGTGTCGTCCGGCGTCGCGGCGGATGTCGAACACGTCGGGGTTCTCCCACTCCAGTTCGTCACGGTTTGCCGAGGCGTACATGACAAGCAGGCGCGTGCCTGCGGGAATGGGCGTTCCCCCGATCTCGGTGTCGCGCGCCGTCTTGCGGGTGAAGGCCCGCAGCGGTGATTCGATACGCACCACTTCGTTGATCGCGTTCGACAGCAGGGTTGGCTCCGCTCGCAGCAGTTCCCACTGCTCGGAGTGCGTCGCGAACAGATAGATCGCACTGGAAATGGCGCTGATGGTGGTGTCCAACGACGGCGCAATGTAGTCGATCATCAGGGGTGGTACGTCATCGAGCGTCAGCGCGCCGTCATCGACGGCGGTCAACAGTTCGTCGGCCATGCTGCCTGGCAGAACGTTGCGGTCGTGGACGACGCTGCGGGTGTAGCGCAACATGTGGGTGCTGCGCGGGACGGCTCGCAGCGCGTGCCGGTTCAAGGGTCCGAGAATGTCGAATGTCGCTGCGGCCCAGGCGATCAGATGGTTGCGCTGGTCCTTCGGCCAGCCGACGAGATCGGGCACCACGGCGAGCGGCAGTGCGGTGGCCAGGTCCGCGACGGCGTCGACTCGGCCCTTGGCGAGGGCGGCGTCGACGATGGAACGAGCAGTGTTCTCGACCGAGGCGTTGACCCCGCGCAACGCCCGCGGCATGAGGCGGTGGGCGACGAGCTTTCGGCGCCTGTCGTGGTCGACACCGTCGCTGTTGAGGGTCGTCCCTCGGGAGAGCCGGTTGGCCAGCGCGTTGGCGGCGACTCCGTGGCCGGACACGTACAGGTCGTCGGCGCGAAGCGTGGCCTTGCATTCGGTGTACCGCGGCAGGGCGACCAGCCGCTGCCGCTGCAGCCAGACGACGGGTCCGAGGTCCCGCATCGCGCGGTAGTGCGGATACGGGTCGACGATCGCCGACGTGCTGTAGAGATCGGGCCGGTACGACGGGATACCCACGGGGCGGCGCGACATGAACGGCGGCGCGGGCAGAAGCGCCCGACGGCCGTTGGTGTGCGAATCATCAGTCTCGGTCAGGGCCATCTCCGCTTCCTTCGTTAGTGACGGAATCGTCACATATGACTAGGTCCTCAGTCAAGGCCCCCGTGTGACGCCGCCCAGCTTCCGCCTGGCGGCGCGGGCGGCGGACCTGAACTTCGCCGTCATGAGCGCTGCGTCTTGGCCGCTCGCCGTGTCACGCTGGGCCGGTGCCCGAGATAGGAAGCCGGTCGCGCAACCTCCCCGCGCCGCCGCACATCGTCTTCGGCGACTTGGTGTCGCCGCGGAGTGTCGGTATCCGTTCGTGGCTGCACCTGCTTCCCGACGAGCAGGGCGCCCGTGGTGCTGGAGTCCCGGGAGCCCAGGTGCGTGGTGTGGTCCTCGCTTTGGCCTCGGCCGGACGCGCGGATCACCTTCGAGCTTCCGCCTGACGGCGCCGGCGGCGGAACCGACCTGCGGTGGACTCTGACCGTCGACGAGCCGGTGCCCGATGAGGGCTTGACCGGCCACCTGCGAGAGCGCATCAACACCTTGATCAATGCGAACCTTCGCTACACGTACGGTCAGTAACTCGTATGCCGCTCTCCCGACGGCAGCGCAACCCCCGGTGCCCCCGTATCCGTTGTTTGGACGGGCGACGCGGGGGCAACCCACCTAGTACGACGCATGCCGATACGGGTAGCGCGGCGCGAAGTGAATTCGGGGGTTTGCACACAACAGGGAGGTTCGGCTCATGGCAGCCGACAGCAGGGTCCGAGTACTTGCCGCGGTCGCTGGCGGTGGTGCACTGGTGGCGCTGGGCTGGCTAGGTGCCACGTCCGGCGATTCCAACAACATGGCAGTGCATCTGCCCCCGCCGCCGCCAACTGTCGGCCACACCGTCATGTCGCTGGGGGCGACGACGACCACTTCGAATCCACCGACTGAGCCGGCTGTCAGCAAGGCCCAGCCGTCGATTACGGGTTCGGCCACACTGCCGTCAGAAGAGGTCGGCCTGCCCTAACCCTCGGGCAAGCATGCCCGTCGCAGTCTGCGCGTCAAATACCATGGGGCACAGTAACATTGGTCCCCCCGGGCCGATGACGGAGTTGGGTGACCTTCTCCGTCGGGACAGTGATGTCGGCCGCGAGTCGCTAGCCGTCGGCCCCCGTTCGAAACCTGAGTTGTTGTTTCCCAACAGCGGTCGGCAGATCCCATTGCCGACGACAAGCGGTTCCGCTCCGACAAATTCTTCGATTAGCGCCGTTGGGGTCTGACGCCGCCGTCAACCTTGCTATAAATTCCGACAGCGAGTTCACAGCGTTCCGGCAGCGCAGTCACGGAGGAAATGGCGATGGAGCACACGGCGAGTTCGTCCACAGCGGTTGGCTCCGGATTGCTGGGGTGAAGCCAGATGCGTGACACTCCGAAAATCGTCAGCCTCGCTACCGCGCTCGCAGCCCTCGCGACTCCCGCGGCTGCACCGCCAATCGGGGAGGCGGCCGATGCGGACGCGTACCCGGTTGCGCGGGACGCGATGGAAAAGGTCCCGGTGGGGCCCGAGATTTCTCTACCTGGCGATGTGGAGCTGCTGAGCTTCACTGTGCACCAGACCAGCGACGGCATTTTGTTCCCACAGCACAGTTCTCATTCGTCGCATTCGTCTCACTCCTCACATGTTTCGCATGCGTCTTCCAGCCCCGGATTTGGCGGGCCCTATGTGCCCTACGTGCCGTACGTACCGCCACCCGCCTATGTGCCGCCTGCCGTGGTCCCGCCGGCAGCGGCCTCACCGAGCACCACGGCCACGCCCGCACCGGCGCCGGCCACCGACGTTGCCTACGTCGCGTGCACGCGGGCGAGCAACGGTTTTGGTGTGAACGACATCGCCAGTGAACTCGAAGAGGTCTACGGCGTATCCGGAGCTGACGCGGTGAATATTGCCAAGCAGGCGTTGACCGCTGTGCTTGGCGGCGGGCACTACTGCGACGGCTACCGCCATGACTGATCGCAGTTGTCCTCCTTGGTGTCCAGCACGTCGTGCGCTGACGGCAGATGGGCAACTTCTCAATGGCTGATGTCGTCGTGGACTTCAGCGTGTCGACACAATCGCTCGGCGCGTTGCAAGAAGCCGCTTACCGCCTAATCGGGCAAGCCACGTGCCAGATCGACCAAGCGGACGGCCGATACGTCTGCCGACTTTCACCATCGCACCCGCAGCTTCGCGGCGGCGAGTTGCGCTCTCACTTCCTGAACCTCGTGACAGACGAAAACCTCCGCGAGAAAGTGAGTAGAGAGACTGGCCGACTGCGAGACGTCATTGTCGCCTTGGCTTTCGGCTCTCTGGCGGACGGGGACTGAGTCTTGTCCGGCTTCGCGTCACCGGAGGCATTCCGTCCCGAGGCATCTGCGCTTCAACTGCTGCCCATCAGGTTTGAGCGACTCGGCGCGGATCGATTCCTTGTTGGCAACATGGTTGGCGACATGGCGGAGATGACGGCGGCGGAACTCGACCGTCTGTGCACGCTCGATCTCACACCCGGCGATGGTCTCTACGAGCGTGCGTTCGAGAAACTCTTCGTCGGGTCGGTCGGTCAACGCGCGCAGCAGCAGCTCTTGGCCCTTCGTTTGCGTAGCCGCCTGAGTTTCTTGCGTGCGGCCACACCCTTGCACTTGTTCGTTGTCACTCTGCGGTGCGAGCACTCCTGCCCGTATTGCCAGGTGTCACGGCAAAGCCGGGACCGAGCACGCTACGACATGGACCAGGCCACCGCCGCCAAGGCACTCGATGTTGCCCTGTCTGCGCCCGCTCCGCTGATCAAGATCGAATTCCAGGGCGGCGAGCCGCTTCTGAATTTCGAACTCATCCAATGGATCGTCTTGACCGCCAAGCGTCGCGCGGTTCCGTTAGGTAAGGAGCTGCAGTTCGTGATTGCCACGAACCTGGCCTTACTCAATGACGAGGTGCTCGACTTCTGCGCTGAACACGACGTTCTTTTCAGCACGTCGCTAGATGGGCCCCGAGATCTGCACAACATGAACCGACCCCGCCGAGGCCAAAACAGCTATGAGCTTGCGGTCGCGGGAATCGCGCGCATCAAGGATCAACTGGGGTCCGACAGGGTTGGGGCGTTGATGACCACCACTGAAGCAAGCCTGGGTCGCGTCGAGGAGATCGTCGACGAATACCTGCGGCAGGACCTCGACGGGATTTTTCTCAGGCCGCTCTCTCCCTACGGATTCGCGATCAAGAACAAGCAGTTCCATAAATATGACGCCCAGGAATGGCTCGAATTCTGGAAGCGCGGTCTTCGCTATATCTTGCAGGTCAACAAGTCTGGCCGCCATTTTCCTGAGTTCTATTCAGCGCTGATCCTGCGACGGATGCTAAGCGACGAGCCAATTGGCTACGTCGATCTGCGAAGTCCGGCCGGTATAGGGCTCGGAGCCCTCGTATACAACTATGACGGGACGGTGTTCGCTTCCGACGAGGGCCGCATGCTCGCCGAGATGGGCGACCGCAGTTTCGAACTCGGCAACGTCCGCGACCATGGATATCGAGACCTCGTGCTGTCCGACACTCTTCTCTCGGCAGTCGCGAACTCGCTGACGCAAACGGCGCCGCAATGCTCAACGTGTGTCTTTGAGCCCAACTGCGGAGCTGATCCCGTCTATCACCATGCGACGCAGGGCGATTTGTTGGGTATCAAGCCGCTATCGGAGTTTTGCGCGCGGCAAAAAGGTGTCATCACTCACCTGTTCGAACTGCTGGAACATTCCCCCGAGGACGCCGCCATCCTTCGGAGATGGGCATCGTGAAACCGCTTGTGCTTGCTGCACGTTCGCCTCTGGCAGACATAGTCGGAGTGGGCGGGGAACGGGTGTCGGTACGACTTCGGTCCCCGGATCGTCACCCGGCCGACGATCGCGACGCCGCGTTGATTACGAAAGACGACGATTGGGCGCTGGCGCATGAGCGCGGCTACAGGCTCGCTGTTGGGCGCGACGCGCGCCCGGACGCAATGTCGATGAGCTACGTGCGAGTTCCGGCGATGCTGGCCGAACTTGGCGACGGCGACGTGCTGAGTATCTACCCGAAGTCTGGTCGGGTGCGGGTGCTCTACCGCAGATCCTCCAGACACAACTTCTTCCTGGTCACCGAACGCTGCAACAACTACTGCCTGATGTGCTCTCAGCCGCCGAGGAAAGTCGATGACGGGTGGCTGATCGATGAGATCGCGCAGAGCCTTTCGCTGGTCGATCCCGCGACATCCGCTCTGACGTTCACCGGAGGTGAACCGCTCACCGAGTGGCGCCGATTCACCGGGCTCCTCGAGTTGACGCGTGATCTGCTCCCGGACACTGCGATACACGTGCTGACCAACGGGCGTGCTTTCTCCTCTCCCGAAGTAGCAAATGCGTGGGCGGCAGTCGATCACCCGAAGCTCTCGGCCGGAATTCCCATCTATGCGGCGGTAGACCACATTCACGATTACGTCGTCCAGGCCAAGGGAGCGTTCGACGAAACGGTGCTCGGCGTGCTTCATCTCAAGGACCGTGGCCAGCGAGTCGAAATACGTGTTGTGCTGCATGCCGTCACCGCCCCGCGGCTACGCGAGACCTGCTCGTGGATCGCCCGAAATCTCCCGTTCGTGGATCACGTGGCTCTGATGGGCATGGAGAACACCGGCTTCGCGATCGCCAATGACGAGACGCTGTGGATTGATCCGCTCGATTATCAGGAACAGTTGAAGGCAGGCGTGGATGTCCTCTCCGCCGCCGGAGTGAACGTCTCGGTCTACAACCTGCCTTTGTGCGTGCTCGATCCTGCGGTCCGCCGCTTTGCTGTGCGATCGATCTCAGATTGGAAAAATGCCTACGTGCAGGAGTGCGAGGGTTGCTCGGCTCGTGCCGATTGCGCGGGGTTCTTCTCGACAGGGCGACCAAAGTTCAGTCGCGGGGTCGCTGCGATCTGATCGACACAACGACCGTTCGTGAGTCGACGACGCAGCCGTGGCCATTTAGCGAAGCGACTGGGCGTGAAACGCGCGAATTCGCGGTCTACGTGGTACTTCCTTGATCGTGGCCCACACCGAGGACTTCGAGCTGGATCCGGCGCCCAGCGGAGTGATCGCGCTCGTCGAAAGTCCCCAGGTGTGCTCGTTGAAATTCCTCACCTGTGAGCAGCGGTCAGTGTAGTGGTTGGCGGGTGCCGGTGGTGGCTCGGCGGAGGGTGTCGGTGGAGGCGTGGTGGTCGCGTAGTCGGTAGGACTCGCCGTCGAGGTTGATGACTACGGATCGGTGCAGGAGGCGGTCG
>NZ_BCSX01000048.1 GCF_001570425.1 Mycolicibacterium brisbanense | reverse complement strand
GGTACAGGGTGTCGACCATGTGGTGCCGGTCGACATCTATCTGCCCGGCTGCCCGCCCCGTCCGGAAATGCTGCTGCATGCAATCCTGAAGCTGCACGACAAGATTGCGCAGATGCCACTCGGCGTGAACCGCGCCGAAGCCATCCGCGAGGCCGAGCAGGCCGCCCTGGCGGTGGCGCCGACCATCGAGCTCAAGGGGCTGCTGCGGTGAGCGACTCCAAGGGCGACACACCGGAGGTGATCGGGGTGCGCCGCGGCATGTTCGGGGCCCAAGGCACCGGCGACACCTCGGGCTACGGTCGGCTGGTCCGCTCAGTCGCCCTGCCCGGCAGCACGCCACGGCCCTACGGCGGCTATTTCGACGACGTCGTCGACCGGCTGGCCGAGGTGCTCGGCGCGCAACGCTACGCGGTGTCGATCGAGCGCGTGGTGGTGTACCGCGACGAGCTGACGCTGGAGGTGAGCCGGGTGCAGCTGCCCGCTGTCGCGGCCGTGTTGCGCGACGATGCCGCGCTGCGGTTCGAAATGTGCCTCGGTGTGAGCGGTGTGCACTACCCCGACGACACAGGTCGGGAATTGCACGCGGTGTATCCGTTGATGTCCATCACGCACAACCGGCGGATCCGGTTGGAGGTGGCCGCGCCGGATGCCGATCCGCACATCCCGTCGTTGTACGGGATCTATCCCACCACCGACTGGCATGAGCGCGAGACCTACGACTTCTTCGGCATCATCTTCGACGGTCATCCAGCGCTGACCCGCATCGAGATGCCCGACGATTGGGTGGGGCATCCGCAACGCAAGGACTACCCGCTCGGCGGGGTCCCGGTGCAGTACCACGGCGCGCAGATCCCACCGCCCGATCAGCGGAGGTCCTACCACTGATG
>NZ_BCSX01000047.1 GCF_001570425.1 Mycolicibacterium brisbanense | reverse complement strand
AGGTCGACGCCACCACCGGCAAACCGCTGGTCGACGTCATCGTCGACGAAGCCGAACAAAAAGGCACCGGCCGCTGGACCGTCAAATCCGCCCTCGACCTCGGCGTACCCGTCACCGGCATCGCCGAAGCCGTGTTCGCCCGCGCCCTATCCGGCTCGGTACCGCAACGCAAAGCCACCGCCGGACTGGCCTCCGGCACCCTCGGCGACAAACCCACCGACACCCAACAATTCATCGACGACGTCCGCCAAGCCCTCTACGCCTCCAAAATCGTCGCCTACGCCCAAGGGTTCAACCAGATCCAGGCCGGCAGCACCGAATACGACTGGAACATCACCCCCGGAGACCTGGCCACCATCTGGCGCGGCGGCTGCATCATCCGCGCCAAATTCCTCAACCGCATCAAAGACGCCTACGACGCCGACCCGCAGCTGGCCACCCTGCTCGCCGCGCCCTACTTCCGCGACGCCGTCGAAGCCGCCATCAACAGCTGGCGCCGCGTCGTCATCACCGCCACCGCCCTGGGCATCCCCATCCCCGGCTTCTCCTCAGCCCTGTCCTACTACGACGCGCTACGCACCGAACGGCTCCCCGCCGCCCTCACCCAAGGCCTACGCGACTTCTTCGGCGCCCACACCTACGGACGCACCGACGCCGAACCCGGCCAAAAATTCCACACCCTCTGGAGCGGCGACCGCACCGAAATCCAGGCCTAGAGACCGGGCCGCTGGCAATGTGACATGCCAGGTGGGGGGCCCTGAAGACAGCGGAACTCCCAGCGGATGAACTGTCCTGCACGACACCATCTCAGCTGGGGGTTCCGCTGTCGGCTTTTGTACGGCGACCGAAAAGCGGTGGCCTGCCCGCGATGCGCGGACCAAATCGGCCTTGCTGCACTTTTGTTCGTGCAGCAAGGCCGATTTTGGCGAACGCTCGGGATGCTCAAGACCGAGCGTCATCGTCGCCCCAGCACTGCGCGTCCTGGACAGTGCTGGGGCGACGATCGGTTTCAGCGCATCTGCCCTGCGCCGACGTACGGGAAGGGGCTCTTCAGCAGCTTGCCTTCGGCGAACCGGGACAGGCGGAAGTCCTCGGCCGGGATATCGGCGTCGGAGCTCGTGCCGTCCACGACCAGGTCGGCGATGAGCTTGCCGACGGCGGGGGCGATCTTGAATCCGTGACCGGAGAAGCCCGCGGCGACGATCAGGCCGTCGACATCGGTCTTCGAGATCGCGGGGTTGAAGTCCGGGGTCACGTCGTAGCAACCGGCGTAGGTCGATGCGATCGACGGGTTCTCCAGGCCGGGGAACCGGGTGCCGATCTTGTCGACCGTGAGGTCGATGAAGTCGTCGTCGGCGCGGTTGAGGTAGTTGTCGGGGTCGGCCGGCTCGAGAACGTCGAGCGCGGAGTTACCGAACAGGATCTGGCCGTCGGAGCCCTCGGGGCGCACGTACTGCAGCGACACCAGATCGGAGAACACTGGAACCTTGCCGAGGTCCTGGCCCGGTTCGATGAGCACGATCTGCTCGCGGTGCACCGTGATGGGCAGTTCGATGCCGTGCTGAGCCAGCAGCGCGACCGACCAGGGGCCGGCGGCCACGACGACGGTGTTGGCCGAGACGACGCTGCCGTCTGCCAGGCGCACGCCCGTGGCTTTGCCGTTCTCGACGATGATCTCGCTGACCGTGGTGCTCTGGCGCAGGCGGACGCCCTTGCGGCGGGCGGCAGCGGCGAAGCCCTGCGCGGTCTGGTAGGCGTCACCGTATCCGCCACGCTCTTCCCACGCGAACGCGGCGAACGGCTCCAGGTCGGCAACGGGCCACAGCTTGGCGACCTCGGACTTGTCGATGTCCTCGGTGCGCACACCGACGGCGCGCTGGGCGGCCATGGAGTCCTTGATGGCCTGGACGTTCTGCTCTCCCACGCCGACCACGTAGCCGGTCTGGTGGAAGCCGACATCCTCACCGAGGATCTCTTCGGCGTTCTCGAAGAGTTCGAGGCTGCGAGTCGCCATGGCGGCCAGCGAGCTGACGCCGTAGTGGCAGCGCACGACGCCGGAGGACTTCCCCGTGCCGCCCGAGCCGACGGTGTCGCGCTCCAGGATGGTGACATCGGTGATGCCACGCTGGGCCAGCGACCAGGCTGCTGAGCAGCCTTCCAAACCGCCGCCCACGATTACGACGTCGGCCGTGGTGGGAGTTTCAGACATGATGATGACTTTCTGCCAGTGTGTTGGGTTGGATGCGGTCAGGGCTGCGTTACGGACTCAACGGCTTGTGAGGGGTTATAGTCGGCGGGCGGCCACGATCGAGCACACGATCGCGCGTTGCCCTCCGTCAACCGACGGGGCGGGTTGGCGGACGACGCTTTCCAGAAGGACACGGTGATCAGCGCCATGTCGCTTCCCTTCGCGCAGCGGTAGTACTGTGAGTTAACAAAATCCACCGCGAGTGGATTGGAGTTAACGCTACTACTGTTTCGCGGAAATAAACAGTATCTAATGTAGGGAAATCTTCTTTCAATTCTGCTTTCTCGCGGCCCGCACAGATTCCGGCTCCCCGAGGCAGATCTCGTCGGATTCGCGTGTGGTGCTGAGGTTTCCGGCCGCAGCCGCTGACAGCCGGGCCTACCCGAACGGGTAGACCGAACCATCCAGATTGGCGTTCCGCGTCGGCGCTCTTGGCGCGACCCTGGATGTAAGACCCCGACTTCTGGAGGAGGAGACACATCATGACCGTCACGACGGAACCGACCTCAGAAGTACACAGGCACGCCCTTGTCAGGCGCACCTCCGGCCGGCCGACCGCGCACCGCAACAACAGTGCCTGCGCTACGCGTTCGGCGACGGTATCCCGGGACGCCTCGCGCGCCCGCATCGACGAAATGCTCTCGCGCAGCGGCATTGTCACGCTGACCGACGACGACCTGGCCTGGCTGCGTCCCGGTGACCGGCCGGCAGACGCGATCCGCTGGTTGATGTCTCAGGGCCCGGCGATCCTGATCCTCACCCATGGCGACGCAGCGGCCACGGGCTACATCAGAGGCGGATCCGTGCGCGTACGCGGGGCCGCGGGCATCGACCCCGCCGCGTGGGTGGACGCGTTCGCAGCCGGGCTGCTACAGGCGCTCACAGCCCGCAATCTGGGGACCGACCGGAGTCCGCGATCCGTCGGTCTGGACGACCTGCACGGAATCCTGCACGACGCGAATATGCATGCGGCACAAGCGATCACCCCGGCGGGCGGACAGTAGGGGCCCGAACTAGACGTGTGAGTCCGGGAAGGTGATCACCGATAGGAAACTGATGGGCATCTGAATCAGGTCCACGGGCCCGTGCGTGCCTTCGCCATCGATCAACAGCGAGTCGCCGGGGTGCAACCGGTACACCGAGCGGCTGTGGCTGTAGTCCATCACGCCTTCGAGCATGTAGATGAATTCGGTACCCGGATGCTGAAACAGCGGGTAGGTGTTGCTCTTTCCGGTCAGCGTCACGTGCAGGCATTCCAGCCGCTTGTGTTCGCCGCGCAGGGAGCCCAGCAGCTGGTACTCGTGGCCTTCCCGCGTGCCGTCACGCGCGATACGGGCGCCGGTACCGGCTTCGACGAATGCCGCGGGGCGTGCCACATCCGAGCCGCGGAACAGTGATGTCACAGGCACGTCCAGCCCCTTGGCGAGCAGCGACAGCGTCGACAGGCTGCACGAGGTCTGGGCGTTTTCGATCTTGGACAGCATGGCTTTCGAAATGCCTACCGTCGCAGCCATTTCGCCGAGGGTCAGCCCCTGTTGCTGGCGCAGCTGTCGGACATTGCGGGCAATGGCCGTCTCGAGTTCGAGCTCCTCGATCGACTCGTCCGGACCGCGATCCCTCGCGATGCCCGAGACGTTACGCAAAAGCGGGGCTTCGGTCACCAGTTCACTGTAGTTTCTGCGAATATCTTCGCGGTAAGTCTGTTACTCACGTGACTGGCCCCCTCATCGCCGGCAGCGCCGAGCAGTGTCCGGCAAAAGCAGATCCGCTCAATTGCGTTTCACTGCAAATCTATTCATGAATCACGGGCGCCGCGCACTGCGGCGCCGAAGGCGGTGATTTCACCGCCCGGGTTGACCGGACGGTGAAATCACCAACCCTTGCTCGACTCAGTAGGCCGACGTTCCCGGGACCCACGAGGTTCCGGCGAGCGGGATGCGAGACATCGCCGCGGCCTCGACCGTCAAGGACACCATGTCCTCGGGCTCCAGGTGCTGCACGTGGGCCTTACCGCACGCGCGTGCGATGACCTGGAGTTCCAGGGTCAGCACCCGCAGGTAGTTCGCCAACCGGCGACCACCCTCGATCGGGTCGAAGCGGGCGGCCAGCTCGGGATCCTGCGTGCTGATGCCCGTCGGGTCCTTGCCGTCCTGGAAATCGTCGTAGAAGCCTGCGGCACTGCCCAGCTTCTCGTACTCCTCGGCGTACCGAGGATCGTTGTCGCCCAGGGCAATCAACGCAGCGGTTCCGATGGCCACCGCATCGGCGCCCAGCGCCAATGCCTTGGCGACGTCGGCGCCGTTACGAATGCCGCCCGAGACGATCAGCTGCACCTTGCGGTGCATGCCCAGCTCCTGCAATGCCTGCACTGCCAGCGGGATCGCCGCCAGCGTCGGGATGCCGACGTGCTCGATGAACACATCCTGGGTAGCCGCGGTACCGCCCTGCATGCCGTCGACGACGACCACATCGGCGCCGGCAGCGACAGCCAGCTTCACGTCGTAGTACGTGCGCGTCGCACCCACCTTGACGTAGATCGGCTTTTCCCAGTCGGTGATCTCACGGATTTCCGCGATCTTGATGGCCAGGTCATCCGGGCCGGTCCAGTCGGGATGCCGCGACGCCGAACGCTGGTCGATACCCTGCGGGAGGGTACGCATGCCGGCAACACGCTCGGAGATCTTCTGACCGAGGAGCATGCCGCCGCCACCCGGCTTGGCGCCCTGTCCGAGCACGACCTCGATGGCGTCTGCCTTACGCAGATCATCGGGGTTCATGCCGTAGCGCGACGGAAGGTACTGGTACACCAGGTTTTTCGACTGGCCCCGCTCCTCCGGCGTCATGCCACCGTCACCGGTCGTGGTGGAGGTGCCCACTGCGCTGGCGCCACGGCCCAGGGCCTCCTTGGCACGTCCGGACAGCGCACCGAAGCTCATGCCCGCGATGGTGATCGGAATGTCGAGCTTCAGCGGATATTTCGCGAACCGGTCACCCAGCACGACGTTGGTGGCGCACTTCTCGCGGTAGCCCTCAAGCGGGTAACGCGAAACCGACGCGCCGAGGAACAGCAGGTCGTCGAAGTGCGGCAACTTGCGCTTGGCGCCCCAGCCACGGATGTCGTAGATACCCGTGTCAGCGGCCCGTTGGATCGCGGCGATCGTGGTCCGGTCAAAGGTGGCGGACTCACGCAGGCCGAGCCTGGCCCGGTCGTCGTCTGTTTGACTCATCAGTATGCTCCGGCGTGATCGACGTGGAAGTGGTAGAGGTTGCGGGCAGACCCGTACCGCGTGTAGGAGGCAGTGTCGTCATCCTCGAACCCTGCCGCCTTCAGCAACTTGGCGAGCTCCTCGTGGTGCTCGGCCCGCATCTCCTTGGCGATACAGTCAGCGCCCAGCGATGCGGCGTTGCCGCGCAGGTAGATTCGCGTCTCGTAGATCGAGTCTCCAAGTGCCTCACCCGCGTCGCCGCGGATGACCAGGCGTCCGGCCTGCGCCATGAAGGCACTCATGTGGCCGACGTTGCCGCCCACCACGATGTCGACGCCCTTCATCGAGATACCGCACCGCGCAGAGGCGTTGCCCTCGATCACGAGCAGGCCGCCGTGCGCGGTCGCACCCGCGGACTGAGAGGCGTTGCCCTTGACCCACACGGTGCCGCTCATCATGTTCTCGGCGACACCGGTGCCGGCGTTTCCGTTGATCGTGATATCGGCCTGCTGGTTCATACCCGCGCCGTAGTAGCCGAGGTGTCCGTCGACCGTGATCTTGACCGGTGCGTTGACACCAACCGCGACGTTGTGCGCCCCGGCCGGGTTCTTGATGAGGAACTCACCGGACAGATCGGCCGCGTGCAGTGCGGCGTTGACCTCCCGCAGCGGCGTCTTCTCCAGGTCGAATGTCAACGGCTCCATGCGTACACCACCTCGGGCTCCGGTTCCCAGATCTTTGCGTTCTCGACACCCGGCAGATGTGCCAGGGCGCGGTACTCACTCGCCATCGCGACCCAGTCGGGGGTCTCGGCGATCACGGCAGGCTTGCACGAGATCGCGTCGCGCACAACGGCGAACGAGTCATGGTTCGACACCAGCAGGGTGTAGAACCCGTCAAACGTCGCGCACAGTTCCTTCAGCGCGGTTTCGATGTCGCGGCCCTGCGCCAGCTGGTGCGCCACGAAGCGGGCGCCCACCTCGGTGTCGTTCTCACTGTCGAACTGCACGCCCTCGCGCCGCAGGTCCCGGCGGATGGTGGCGTGGTTGGAGAAGGATCCGTTGTGCACCAGGCACTGTCCGGTGCCCACCGCGTAGGGGTGGCATCCGGCCGGGGTGACGGCAGACTCGGTGGCCATGCGGGTGTGCCCCACACCCTGCCAGCCCTGAGCCTTCGGAAGGCCCCACGCGTCGGCGAGGGTCCGCGGAGCGCCAACACCCTTGAGCACGGCGAGGTCTGAGCCGAAGCCGACGACCAGCGCGTTGGGGAGGGCCTCGCGAGCGGCGGCAAGCAGCGCATCGGAGTCGACCGCGGCGGTCAACAGGTAGGTCGCATCGAGGATGCGCACGTTGACGGCGACGCCCGCCTTTTCACTGACGGCAGCCGCAACCTCGTCAGCCGGGGCGTCAACCTCCAGCAGCGACACGGCGCCCTGTCCGGCCGGCGTCCAGTTGGGGTCGCCGTAGACGGCCACACCCGCTGAATCCATTCCGCGGTCGGACATTTCGCACAACATCCCGGTGAGCAGTTCGCCCAGCCTCGGATACAGTTCGGGGTTGCGCAGATGCAGCCCCACAATTCCGCACATTGTTGGTCTCCCTTCTTAAAATGCCGTCAGGTACTGATCGATTTCCCAGGAACTAACCTGGCTGTGATACGTGAAGAACTCGTCGCGCTTGAGGTTCGCGAAGTACTTGGAGACACCGGCATCACCGGCGGCATCCAGGACTTCCATCAACACGGGGTCGGCCTCAAGCGTTTCCACTGCGTGCAGCAGCGTGACCGGCAGTGCGGGACGCGAAGTCGCCTGCGCGCCCATCTCGCCGGGATCCACCTTGTTGGCGATTCCGTGGAGGCCTGCGCCGATTGCCGCCGCGGCCGCCAGGTACGGATTCGCCGATCCGCAACCACCACGCAGCTCGATGCGCTGGTTGTCAGGAATGCGGATGTAGTGGGTGCGGTCGTTGCCACCGAAGGTCGGGCTGTTCGGTGCCCAGGAGGCGCCGGAAGTCACCGCAACCGCGCGAGTGCGCTTGTAAGAGTTGACAGTCGGCGCGATAACAGCCTGCAGGGCACTCGCGTGCTCGAGGATGCCGCCGATGAAGTGGTAAGCGGTCTCCGACAACCCGAGGCCACGCTCGTCGGTGTCGGCCGGGAACACCGGAGTGCCGCCACTGGTCAGAGAGATGTGCAGGTGCAGGCCGCTGCCGGTGCGGTCGGAGAACGGCTTCGGCATGAACGTGGCGATCATGCCGCGCTCTTCGGCGCTCATCGCCAGCAGGTAGCGCAGCGTCACGACCCGGTCGGCGGTCACCAGAGCCTCGGCGTACTGGAAGTTCTGCTCGAACTGGCCGTTGCCGTCTTCGTGGTCGTTGGCGTAGTTGGACCAGCCGAGCTTGTTCATCGCCTTCGAGATGCCCGAGAGGTGCTCGTACATACGGGTCAGCCCGCGGACGTCATAACAGGGGTTCGCGGCCAGGTCGTTCTTGTCCGCGGTGTGCAGGGTGCCGTCGGCGTCGCGGTTGACCAGGTAGTACTCGACCTCAGCGCCCATCCACGGCTCGAAGCCGGCCTCGGCGGCGCGCTTGATCATGGCCTTGAGGATGTTGCGGGGTGCGTACGGCCACAGCTTGCCCTCGACGTACACGTCGCAGTGGACCAGCGCCAGCCCTTCCTTGACGAAGGGGATCGGGGTAAACGACACCGGATCGGGAACGGCGATCAGATCGGGGTCTTTCGGCTCCTGCCCCATGGCCCCAGCGGCGTAACCGGCGAAGCCGACGCCTTCCTTGGTAAGTTCGTCGATGGCTTCGACTGGTACCAGCTTGGCACAGGGCTTTCCCCGCAAGTCAACAAACATTGCGAGAATGAACTTCGTTCCTGACTGTTCGGCCAGGGTAGCAAGTTCGAGGTCAGGGGACATATTTATGCACCTAGTCTCGTGGTAGGAATCTTCGTATACCGCTAGTAAACACCCGCCGAAACGTTTGAGCAAGAGAGTTGGGCAAGGCAATTTCTCCGCCGCCCGCCGCAGCTCCAGGCGTGGCGGATTCGGCACCGCAAGTGGCCACAGTTTGATATACGCCCCCGCCCGCCGCGCGGGGAGGGGTGCCGCCCGCCGGCGCGACGGTGACCGGCCTGACCTTGGGTTTAGCCGCCACGGCCGAGCCCGCCGCTCACCGACGACCCATTCGCCCGCAGGCCGCTGCGGACCGCTCGTCGACCGGTGCGGATCGCCTCGGCGGGAAGCTGCCGGACGGGTTCACCGGGCGTTGTCGGCAACCCCGGCCGGCATGCGACACCGGCCCACGCGGACCGGATTGCCCGAACTGTCGAACTGTCATGAACTTTGTTGGACGCCAATCGTTATCGCGTTCACTTGGCATTGCGCACAGCCCCGGGCCGAGCTCGCCGGGATACCAGCGTCATCTGTTGTGCCACAACATGGTTGAACGAATCTCACCAGGTCTGCGGCGCCGCCGGACCCCGGCGACGTGTGCCCCGGGCCACACGTCGCCTCAATTCCTGTGCGCCGGGCCACAAGACCATGCGCACTGTTACCTCAATATTCATGCATCTCAGTGCATCTCGAATCAGTCCGCGCAGGTCTTGGCCGCTTCCGCGCCAACGAAACCGCGTTTACGGATAAATCGGCTGATTTGTCCCGCAGATACGGTTGTTTTGCCTGGCCGTCGTCGTTACGCTGACGCCGTGCCGACCATCCGGATCCGTGAGGCAGCCGAGTTGCTCGGCGTCAGCGACGACACCGTTCGCCGCTGGATCGACGACGGCGCGTTGACCGCCGAACTCGACGCGTCAGGCCGCAAGGTCCTCGACGGCGCCGCTCTCGCGGCGTTCGCACGCGCCAATGCCAGTGCGGCACCGAAGGATCCATTGGGCATCGGGAGCTCGGCACGCAACAGGTTCGCCGGGCTGGTCACCGACGTCATCGTCGACGGAGTGATGGCACAGGTGGAAATCCAGTGCGGGCCGCTGACGGTGGTGTCGCTGATGAGCAGTCAGTCGGTGCGCGAGCTGGGACTCGAGCCCGGCAGCGTGGCCGTCGCGGTGGTCAAGGCGACCACCGTGATCGTGGAAACCCCGAAAGGAATCTGATGCTTCGTGCCCTGGCCGTCTCCGCTGTGATGGCGCTGGCCGCGACCACCGCCTGCCAGTCCAACTCGACTTCGCAGCCGACCTCGTCCTCGTCGGGCGCCGCCATCACGGTGTTCGCCGCGGCATCGCTGAAGTCGGCGTTCACCGAGATCGCCGAGCAGTACAAGACCGACAACCCGGGCTCATCGGTCGAGTTCTCCTTCGCGGGGTCCTCGGACCTGGTCACGCAACTCACCCAGGGCGCACCCGCGGACGTGTTCGCCTCAGCCGACACCCGCAACATGGACAAGGCGGCGCAGGCCGGTCTGCTCTCAGGCAACCCTGTCGATTTCGCCACCAACACGCTGACCATCGCCGTGGCGCCGGGAAATCCCAAGGGCATCAAATCATTTCGCGATTTGACCAAACCCGGTGTGAGCGTCGTGGTGTGCGCCCCGCCGGTACCGTGCGGCGGAGCCACGCAGAAGGTCGAACAGGCCACGGGTGTCACACTGACTCCCGTCAGTGAAGAGTCGTCAGTGACGGACGTGCTCAACAAGGTCACCACGGGCCAGGCCGACGCGGGCGTCGTCTATGTCACCGACGCTGCAGGCGCCGGCGACAAGGTGACCGCTGTGTCGTTCCCCGAAGCCGCTCGGGCGGTCAACACCTACCCGATCGCGGTGCTCAAGCAGTCGAAGCACAGCGAAGCGGCCCAGCGCTTCGTCGACCTGGTTACGGGCGAGCCCGGCCAGAAGGCACTCGCCAAGGCGGGGTTCGCCAAACCTTAGAGTTCAGGACGTCGGCGGCGCCGTTTCGGCGTTGGGCGGCGGCGCGGCAGGCGGCGGCTGCTTCGCGGCCGCCGACCGCGCGGCCAGCGCTCCGGCGATCGACGTCGTGGCGATGGTGATGAGCGCACCGAGCATCATCGCCGAACCCTCGCCCGGCTTCAGCAGGTGCTGCTCGGTGCCCAGTGTCGCGGCGGCCACCGGGACCCCGAGTTGAGCGGCGGAGAACACCGCGAGCGGCAACGGCTGACCCGTCAACCGGCCCGCGGCGTGCGCCAGCACGGCACCGAAACCCAGACTGGCGCCGAGGACGATGAGCCCGGGGTTCTGACCGAGTTCGCGTACCTGCAGTGATGCGCCCAGCCAGACGAAGAACACCGGCGCGAAAAAGCCGTCGGTGATGCCGAAGAGTTGCCGGGCCAGCCGGCGTGGCTCTCCGATGGCCGAGATCACCAGACCGAGCGCGAATCCGGCCAGCATGATCGAGACATGCGTGGCAACGGCCACGGCGGCCAGGGTGAACAACAGGATCAGGCTGATCCGCAGTTCGAGGGCGAACTGATGGTCCTCGGAGTAGTGGTGCAGCCGTTTGCGATAGCCGGACCGGTCTTCGGCGCGCAGAAGCACGAACAACACCACCGCGCAGCCGGCGATGACCAGCGCACCCAATGCGGCGCGAGGGGCGCGCTGGATGTCGATCACCAAGGGCAGCAACACAATCGAGGCCGCGTCGGCGATGGCGATCTGTGCGGTGACCGACAGCACCTGCGGGCCCTGCAACCGCAGCCCGTCGATCACCGGCAACGCCAGCGCTGCCGACGACGACGCCATCAGCACCGCGTACATGAGCGCGTGACCGGTGGCGAATGATCTGGCGAGCACGAAACCGAGCACCGCGGCCACCGCACCCACGAGCACCGCTCGGGCCAGAGCCTTGGGAATCGCACTGTGCAGAGACGTATCTCGCACCGGGACGTGCGTGCCGACGACGAACATCACCAGCGCGAAGCCGATGTTGGCCAGCAGCGAGAACGTCGGATCGGTGTGGTCGATGATGCCGAATCCGGTTCTGCCGAAGATGATCCCGGCCAGCAGCTCGCCGATGACCACCGGGATCCGCAGCCGCGGCACCGACGCCAGTGCCGGACCGGTCAGCCCGATCACCACGATCAGTGCGAGCGTGCCGAAGCCGATGCCCGCCATGTCAGCGCGTCACGGTTGCCAGGACACCAGGCGGCACGGAATCCCGGTGTTCTCGTCGGTGAGGTAGCTCGCGCACACCCGGTGATAGCCGTCGGCCACCTGCAACTGCACACCGCGACGGCCATCGCCCCGCACCAGCAGGATCGGTGACAACTTCTTGCCGCCACTGATTTTGAACAAGTCGGCGCGGACATGGGCGTTGGTCTCCGGCAATAGCACCAGGCCGGCCGCGCGCAGGATGTCCTTGGCTTTGCGGGTGACGGGCGGCGCCTTCTTCAGCGCCGCCACCGTCTTGTCGACCGCGTCGGTCTCGGCCAGCAGCGACAGGTAATCCGCGGCCGCGTCGAAATCGTGATCTTCGGGCTTGTCGAGCCATTTCACCGCCATGGCCCGATACGTTACTTATCCGGTGATCCAATTGCCGTGGAATCCATAGGGAACACGCTGCGGCAGCGCAATTTTCGCCACCGGCTTCCCAGCAAAGTCACAGGCATCGAGGATCACGAGATCGCTGCCGTCACGCTCGGGATCGTAGACATATCCGAGGTACCACCCGTTGCTCTCGTCGGCAGCGCCTGCACCGGGAACGAACACCGCTTCGCCGGGGCCGCCGGACCCCAGGTCGTGGCGTACTCCGGTGCCCGTCGCCAGGTCGTAACGGATCCAGCCGTTGGGGCCGACCGCCACGGAGTAGCGCGCATCCAGGCCTGCGAGCCGGTCGTCGATGCGTGGGAACTCGACGCCGGCATCGTCGAGTTGCCGCTCGGCGACAGTCCCGGCGCTCAGGTCGATACGCCACTCCCACAGCACGCCCTGGGCGTCGAACCCGCCGTTGTCCCGCCACAGTTCCGGATACCGAACCGCGTGCAGCACAATCACATTCCCTGATTCGTAGGCATTGGCGACGTGGAATACGTAGCACGGGTCGATGTCGAACCAGCGGATGGGCGCGGTGGGGTCGTCGCGGCGCATGACGCCGAAGCGGGCCCCGTAGTCGTCGCTCCAGCGGTAGGGCATATCGCCGTCGCCCTTGATCGCGACGTCGAGGTCGAACACCACCGGCAGGTCCATGAAGACGACGTGACCGGAGGTCATCGCGAAATCGTGCATCATGGTGTGCGCCTTGACATCGACGGGCTGATTGACGGTCAGTTCGCCTGCGGCATCGGCCCGGTGATAGGTGACGTAAGGCTCGAATATGCTGCCGTAGCCGAAGAAATGAAGTTCGCCCGTGGTGGGGCAGATCTTCGGGTGCGCCGTCATCGAATCGACAAGTTTGCCGCCGAAGTCGTAGGCGCCCAACGTTTCCAGCTCATTGGTGATCTCGTACGGCAACGAGCTCTCCACCAGAGCGAGGGTGCGCCCGGCGTGGTTGACCACATGGGTGTTGGCGACCGCGGCCCGCAGGTTGCGGCTGCCGTCGGCGTTGTAGAGCGGAAAGTCCTCGATGAAGCTGTCGGTGCGCACCCACCGGTTGCGATACCACTTCGCAGCGCCGTCTTGGATGCGGACGCCGTGGATCATCCCGTCGCCGGTGAACCAGTGGGCGGTCGCCTGCCGCGGGTTGGGCCCGTTGCGCAGGTACCAGCCGTTCAACTCAGGCGGGATGGCGCCTTCGACCGGAGGGTCGTATTCGGTGAGTTCGTCCGCGACGGGCGCGTAGTTGCCGCGCCGGAAAAAGTCGGTTTCGCCGATGGGCAGGGCTGAGGTCATGCCATCTACGGTGACATTCCACTACTGACATGTCAATAGTGGAAGCTAAGCTGTCGCCATGAGTTTGCGAATGGCCGCGCTCGGCCTCCTGGCGCAGCACCCGGGCAGCGGATACGACCTGCTCAGACGGTTCGAGAAGTCGATGGCCAACGTATGGCCCGCCACCCAGAGCCAGCTCTACGGCGAGCTCAACAAACTGGCCGCGGCGGGCCTGATCGAGGTGTCCGCGATCGGGCCACGCGGACGCAAGGAGTACCGCGTCACCGCGGCAGGCCGCGACGAACTCATGCGATGGATCCGCAATCCCGCCGACGATCCGCCCGCCCGCAGCGCCGAACTCCTCAGGGTGTTCCTGCTCGGCGAACTGCCCCCGGACCAGGCGCGCGAGCACCTGCTGGCGCTGGCCGACCATTCCACCGCGGAGATCGAGCGGCTCAAAGAACTCGAAGCGTCGATCCCCTGCATCGAGGACGACCCGTACGGGCATGCGGCCTTGGTATACGGCCTGCGCTTCAACGCCATGCAGGCGCAGTGGGCACAGTGGGCCGTCGCGCGCCTCGAGAAACGCGACTAAATCGGCCGTTGCATCGCGATAGTTTCCGATATATCGTTAATGCATCGGAAGCGCGTACGGCGCTTCCCGTCGAAAGAGAGAACCTCACCTATGAACACCCCATTCACCTCCCCCAATCCCCCGTTCGGCCCCGGCGGCTTCGGTTTTGGCTTCGGCCCCGGCGACCGTCGCGCCCTGCACGAAGAGCGGCGGCGCGCCCGGCGCGAGTTCCGCGACCACGTCCGCGAGGAGTCGGCAGGACATCACGGACCGTTCGGCCGCGGCTTCGGCGGACCCGGCTTCGGTCCCGGTTTCGGCTTCGGCCCCGGTTTCGGTCCGGGTTTCGGCCCCGGTTTCGGCGGCGGACCTCGTGGCCGCGGCCGTGGCGGACGTGGCGGCAGCCGTGGCCGGCGCGGTGACGTCCGTGCCGCGATCCTCAAGCTGCTCACCGAGCGCCCCATGCACGGCTACGAGATGACCCAGCAGATCGCCGAGCGCAGCAACAACCTGTGGCGGCCAAGCCCCGGCTCGGTCTATCCCACGCTGCAACTGCTCGTCGACGAGGGCCTGATCGTCCCGGCCGCCGAAAGCGAAGGCAGCAAGAAGACTTTCGAGCTGACCGCCGACGGCCGCGCAGCCGCCGATCAGATCGAGACCGCACCCTGGGACGCCATCGCCGAAGATGCCGACCCCAATGCCGTCAACCTGCGCGCCGCCATCGGACAGCTCATGGGCGCCGTCGCACAGTCGGTGCACACCGCCAGCGAAGAGCAGCAGCAGCGCATCCTCGACATCGTCAACGGCGCACGCCGCGAGATCTACCAGATCCTCGGCGAGGAGTAAGCCCACGGGACGGGTCTGCGTAGGCTGACCGGCATGCAGACCTTCCCCTTGGGTTCGTTCGCTGTGTCGCGCGTCGGGTTCGGTGCCATGCAACTGCCCGGGCCCGGCGTGTTCGGCCCGCCGCGTGACCGCGAGCAGGCACTGTCGGTGCTGCGGCGGGCAGTCGAGCTGGGCGTCAACCACATCGACACCGCACAGTTCTACGGGCCGGCCGTCGCCAACGAGTTGATCCGCGCCGCGCTGCACCCGTATCCGTCCAACCTCGCTCTGGTCAGCAAGGTCGGCGCCCGCCGCGACGAGCAAGGGCAATGGTTACCCGCCCAGGAGCCCGACGATCTGCGCCGCGGGATCGAAGAGAACCTCCAGACCCTCGACACCGACCGGCTGGCCGCGGTGAACCTGCGCGTGCACGACGGCGACGGCGACGGCATCGGCGTGCCCACCGCCGTCGACCGTGAACTCTTCGAGCGGCAACTGGCCGCGATGATCGCGGCTCGCGACGAAGGCCTCATCGACGGCATAGGCCTCAGCAACGTCTCTGCGGAGCATCTTCGAATTGCCTTGGGCCACACCGAGATCGCGTGCGTGCAGAACGCATACAATCTGGTCGACCGCAGCGCCACACCGGTCCTTGAGCTGTGCGTCGCGCACGGTATCGCATTCGTGCCGTTCTTCCCGCTCGGTTCGGCTTTCGATCCGAACAGTCCCGTGCTCGGCAACGACACCGTCCGGCAGGCGGCGGCCGACCTCGGCCACACACCCGCGCAGATCGTGCTGGCGTGGACGCTGTCGGTCGCGCCCAACGTCCTGCTGATTCCCGGTACGTCGTCACCGGCGCACCTGGAGGAGAACCTTGCGGTGGCGGACATCTCGCTACCCGACGACATCAAGACCCGGCTCGACGAGCTGGGCGGGTAAGGGCATGACCGAAGAGATCACCGCATACGTCGTTCCCGCGCTCGTGGCCGTGCTCGCGGCTGCCGGCATCACCATCGGCATCCAGTTCCGCGATGTCGACGCCTACGAGCGTCGGCGCGGATTCTGGCAGTGGCTGCTGGTGCTGCTCGCCGCGCTGGCGACCTTGGGGGCCACCAACTCGGCATCCGGTGCCGGGAACCTACTCGAGTCCAGCTTGTTGTCGGTGCTGGCGATGGCAGCCGTGATCGTCGGGCACGTCATGTGGCGCAGGCGAGTTCCCGATGCCGAACCCCGCACCCAGCGTCTCGCGGTGGCGGCTTCAGCGCTCGCCGTCGTCGTCGTCGCCGCGTCGGTGACATTCACCTACATATCCGGCAAGGGCTGTCGCCAGGCCCAGCCCCTGGTGGAGTCCAGCCGGGCAAGCTCAGGGCTGATCCTGCCGGCGTTCGCCGCCAATCAGGGCCCGACGGTCGGCGACTTCAACGAGTGGGCCAAGGTGATCGGCGAGCAGGCCAAGCAGGTCACCTCGGGCAAGGCCGCCGAGCACGCGCACCGGCTGGGTGAGTTGGCCGGCCAGATCGCCGACGCCGAGCGGACCAACGACAAGGGCCGCCACGCCATGCTGGGCGTGCAGTACTACGACGAGCTCAAGGGCCTGCTGACGACCTGCCCGCCACCGCGGTGACCCGCCCGAGGGCTTTGTGGAGTTCTAGCCGTCCGCGCTACGGCTAAAACTCCACAAATCACGTGATGTCGACCCAATCCAGCGTGCGCTGAACCGCTTTCTGCCACCCGGCGTATCCGCTCGAGCGCTGGTCCTCACTCCATTGCGGGGTCCAACGCTCACCTTCCTGCCAATTGGCGCGCAGATCGTCGGCGTTACGCCAGAAGCCGACCGCCAGGCCGGCCGCATAGGCCGCACCGAGCGCGGTGGTCTCGGCGACCACGGGCTTGACCACGTCGACGCCGAGCACGTCGGCCTGGATCTGCATGCACAACCGGTTGGCGGTGATACCGCCGTCGACCTTCAGAACCTCAAGGTGCACACCGGAATCGGCCTCCATCGCGTCAACCACGTCGCGGCTCTGATAGCAGATGGCCTCCAGCGTCGCGCGGGCCACGTGCGCGTTGGTGTTGAACCGCGACAGCCCGACGATCGCGCCCCGCGCGTCCGAGCGCCAGTACGGCGCGAACAGCCCCGAAAACGCGGGCACGAAGTACACGCCGCCGTTGTCGGCAACCTGTCGCGCCAACGCCTCGCTCTGCGCGGCGCCGCTGATGATGCCGAGCTGATCGCGTAGCCACTGCACGGCCGAACCGGTCACCGCGATCGAACCCTCAAGGGCGTAAACGGGTTTCGCCGGGGTGCCGTCGCCGGACGCGAACTGGTAACACACCGTGGTCAGCAGGCCGTTATCCGACCGGACCATCTTCTCGCCGGTGTTGAGCAGCAGGAAATTTCCTGTGCCATACGTGTTCTTGGCCTCGCCGGCATCCAGGCACACCTGCCCGACCATCGCGGCCTGCTGGTCACCGAGGATGCCCGTCACCGGTACCTCGCCGGCCAGCGGTCCGGCGGGGCGGGTCAGACCATACGGGACGGGTGACGAGGACGGCCTGATCTCGGGCAGCATCTGGCGCGGAATCCCGAAGAACGACAACAGTTCATCGTCCCAGTCGAGGGTCTCCAGGTTCATCAGCATGGTGCGGCTGGCGTTGGTGACGTCGGTGACGTGGACGCCGCCCCGGCTGCCGCCGGTCAGGTTCCACACCAGCCAGCTGTCGGGGTTGCCGAAGATCGCGTCACCGTTCTCGGCGGCGGCCCGCACTCCGTCGACGTTCTCCAGGATCCACTGAATCTTGCCGCCGGAGAAGTATGTCGCGGGTGGCAGGCCGGCCTTGTGCCGGATCACGTCGCCGCGGCCGTCGCGGTCCAGGGCGGCGGCGATGCGGTCGGTGCGGGTGTCCTGCCACACGATGGCGTTGTGATACGGCCTGCCGGTGTGGCGGTTCCACACCAGCGTGGTCTCCCGCTGGTTGGTGATGCCGAGCGCGGCGAGATCCGCAGCAGAGAGTTGGGTCTTGTTCAGCGCGGTCATGATGACTGCCGCGGTACGTTCCCAGATCTCCACCGGATTGTGTTCGACCCATCCGGCACGCGGCAGGATCTGCTCGTGCTCGAGCTGATGGCGGCCCACCTCGGCACCCGCGTGGTCGAAGATCATGCAGCGGGTGCTGGTGGTGCCCTGGTCGATGGCTGCCACGAAATCGGCCACTCTAGGTCCTTTCCCGAGTCGCTTTCGCTCCTACCCTTCAAAGCGTCCATCATGGCTTACGTGGGACCCCAACCTGATTCTCTTCGTACTCGCGGCACGTCGGCCAAAACCGGTATCGAGCGAATGCCGCGCGGCGGCTACGACGCATCCTGCCTGGACCGGCTGCTGGAGACCGACCGGTTGGAGTACATCGACCGCGACGACGCAGCGGATGGGCTCAAGCGACAGGTCATCGATGCCCTGGACTGGACCGGCCGGATCTTCCGCAATCACCAGAAGTTCGCCGCGATCGCTCTGGATCTGGTCGCCGACGTACCCGATCCGACGATTCTGGAGCTCGGCGCAGGCCACGGCGGACTGTCACGTCAGCTGCTGGACGACCATCCGTCGGCCCGCGTCACCGTCTCCGATGTCGCCCCCGCCTCGGTGGACGCGCTCGCCGCGGGCGAACTCGGTGCCCACCCCCGCGCGCAGATTCGCGAACTCGACGCCACGGAGATCGACGCCGCCGACGGCAGCTTCGACCTGGCGGTCTTCGCGTTGTCGTTTCATCATCTGGCTCCCGCGCAAGCCTCCCGGGTGTTCGCCGAGGGCACCCGCGTCGCGGACACGCTGCTGATCATCGACTTGCCGCGCCCGCCCGCCCCGCTGCATCTGCTCAGGCTCGCGGCAATGCTGCCTGCCGTGCCGTTCGTCCCGTTCATCCACGACGGCGTCATCAGCTCGCTGCGCTCCTACAGTCCCTCGGCGCTGCGCAGTCTCGCCCTGCACGCCGACCGGAGCATCCAGATCGAATTGCGCAGCGGGCTCACGCTGCCCCAGATCGTGATCGCGCGCCGCGGCTAGCGTCGCGGCCGGGTGAGCCGGTGCAGCAGCCAGGCCGGCGGCACCGTGGCGGCCAGCGTGACAGCGAAGAGGACGACGGCCGAGCCGGTGTAGACAGGCCATCGCAGCACGAGCGCCATCACCAGATCCATGACCACCACGTGCAGCAGGAAGATCTCGTAGGAGATCTCCCCCAGCCACACCAGGGGCCGGCTGCCCATCAGCCGGGCGTACCCGCCGGAGTCGCCCAGCGCGAGCGGCGCCACCACCAACGTGGCGATCGCGGCGTAGAGCACCGTCTTGGACACGTCTTCGGACAGGGTCAGCGTGACGGCGGTGGTCCGCCCGGCGATCGGCGTCGACACCACCAGATAGCAGGCCACGGCCAACGGCAGCACCGCCAGTGCGTAGCACCGCACGCCCATGGCCGAAAGCACCGCGAGCATCATGCCGCCGGCGAACCAGGCCAGATAGTGCGGCAGCCACGCTCCCGCGCCGACCGGCAGCCAGTGCGTGCTGTGCAGGATCACCAGCCAGGCCGGGCTCACCGCGGCCATCAGCATCAGGCCCGCGAGCAACAGCACCGGCCGGAACCGGCGTCGGCACAGCAGCACCAGCAGCAGGTAGGCCAGCAGCGGCAGCACCGCGTAGAACGCGACCTCCACGGCCAGGCTCCACATCTGCGACAACCCTTGATGCAGGTAGGCGGTGAAGTAGTCGTCGCTGTAGATCTGGGTCAGGGTGAGGTTGCGCGCCAGGCCGGTCCAGGTGTGCCCGGGGTTGGGATGCACGGGACGCACCTGGTAGATCCCGAACACCAGCAACACCGTCACCACGTACGCGGGCACGATCCGGCAGAAACGGCTGCGGGCATAGCGCGGTACCGACGGATGCTCGCCACCGGCCGCCGCGGCCCGCACCCACGGGCGGAACAACAACAATCCGGACAGCACGAAGAAGATCGGTACCCCGATCTCCAGTCGCGCACCCAGCAGCCCCGCGTAGCCGTGCGTGAGCAGCCCGGTGCCGTAGGACGCGTGGGTGCCCATCACGGCCATCGCGGCGACGGCCCGCACCCCGGTCAGCGCGGCGATCCGGTCGACGCTGCCGACCTGTTCGAGGCCGCCTTGGTCCTCGTCAGCTTGTCGGGCACACAATTGCCGAGCCTATTACGCAATTTTCCTGCGCACGCCGTCCCCGACGTTGTTGCATCGGCGTGTGGGCGAAGAGGTCAGCAATACCGAGTACACCCGGGCGCACCGGCAGGAGTACCGCCGCAAGGTGCAACTCTGCCTCGACGTGTTCGAAACCATGCTGGCGCAGTCCCGCTTCGAGTTCGAGCGGCCGTTGACCGGGATGGAGATCGAATGCAACCTGGTGGACAACGCCTACCAGCCGGCGATGATGAACCAGGACGTCCTCAACTCCATCGCCGACCCGGCGTACCAAACCGAATTGGGCGCCTACAACATCGAATTCAATGTGCCACCCCGGCCGTTGCCCGGGCGGGCGGCCCTCGACCTCGAAGCCGAGGTGCGGGACAGCCTCAACGCCGCGGAGGTCAAGGCCAACCAGAACGGCGCCCACATCGTGATGGTCGGCATCTTGCCGACGCTTATGCCCGAACATCTTTCGGCCGGCTGGATGAGCGAGTCGACGCGGTACCAGGCCCTCAACGACTCGATCTTCACCGCCCGCGGCGAGGATATGACGATCGACATCGGCGGCCCGGAGCGACTTTCGCTGCAGGCGGCATCCATCGCCCCGGAGTCGGCGTGCACCAGCATGCAGTTGCACCTGCAGGTCTCGCCCGCCGATTTCGCCCGTAACTGGAACGCCGCCCAGGTGCTGGCAGGTCCCCAGTTGGCCATCGGCGCCAATTCGCCGTACTTCTTCGGCCACCAGCTGTGGGCCGAGACGCGTATCGAACTGTTCGCCCAGGCCACCGACACCCGGCCCGAGGAGCTCAAGACCCAGGGCGTGCGGCCGCGGGTGTGGTTCGGGGAGCGCTGGATCACCTCGATCTTCGACCTGTTCGAGGAGAACGTGCGGTACTTTCCGTCGCTGCTGCCCGAGTTGTCCGACGAGGATCCGGCGGCCGTGCTGGCCGCCGGCCGCGCCCCGCGACTGCCGGAACTGCGGCTGCACAACGGCACCATCTACCGGTGGAACCGCCCGGTCTACGACGTCGTGGACGACCTGCCACACCTGCGGGTGGAGAACCGGGTGCTGCCCGCCGGGCCGACGGTGGTGGACATGATGGCCAACTCGGCGTTCTACTACGGGCTGCTGCGCACCCTGTCCGAGGAGGACCGGCCGATCTGGACCAAGCTGAGTTTCGCCGCAGCGCAACACAATTTCGAATCGGCCGCACAGTACGGTATGGAGGCCCGGCTCTACTGGCCCGGCGTGGGCGAGGTGACGCCCGACGAGCTGGTGCTACGCCAGCTGTTGCCGATGGCGCACGAAGGGCTGCGCCGCTGGGGTGTTTCCGGCGAGGTGTGCGACCGCTACCTGGGGGTCATCGAGGGGCGGGCGAAAACCGGGCAGACCGGTGCGGCGTGGCAGGTCGCGACCGTGCGGAAAATCGAAGAAGGCGGCGTGTCCAGGCCCCAGGCGTTGGCCGAAATGTTAAGGCTTTACGTCCAGTGGATGCACAGTAATGAGCCCGTCCACAGCTGGGAATGACTCGCGTACGTTGGATTGCATGGCATCTGATCAGGTTTTGGATTGGGACGGCGCCTATCGGGGTGTAGGCGAATTCGAGGGTCCGCCACCGTGGAATATCGGCGAGCCGCAGCCCGAGTTGGCAGCGCTGCACCGGGCCGGGAAGTTCCGCAGTGACGTGCTCGACGCCGGTTGCGGGCACGCGGAACTGTCACTGGCCCTGGCCGCCGACGGCTACACCGTGGTGGGCATGGATTTGAGCCCAACCGCGATCGCCGCGGCCAACCGGACCGCCCAGGAACGCAATTTGAGCAACGCCAGCTTCGTGCAGGGCGACATCACGTCGTTCCGGGGTTACGACGGCCGGTTCAACACCGTGATCGACTCGACGCTGTTCCACTCCCTGCCTGTGGCGGGGCGCGACGGCTACCTGAGTTCCATCCACCGGGCCTCGGCTCCGGGCGCGTCCTACTACGTGCTGGTGTTCGCCAAGGGCGCGTTCCCGGAGGGACTTGAGACCAAGCCCAACGAGGTGGACGAGGATGAGTTGCGGGCCGCGGTGTCCCAGCACTGGGTGGTCGACGAGATCCGCCCGGCGTTCATCCACGCGAACGCGGCGGCCATCCCGGGCACCCCGGTTGAGCCGCTGCCGCACGATCAAGACGAGAAGGGCCGCACCAAGTTCCCGGCCTTTCTGTTGACCGCCCACAAGGGCTGAGGCTCGGCTCCGCGAGCGTGCGTGTCTGCCGCTCAACACGCCGTGAGGTCTCGGCGCTTTCGTCACACTCGCGCCCGACGACCGTGACGTATTGCTGACACGTCGCGACTGACCGGACTTCCGCTCTTTCTCCCCTGGCCGACCGGGTAGTGATCGCCCGCCCGGTCGGCCCACAATCCCGCCCAGTTGGTGCGGGTGTGAGCAGGCCTGCCACCAATAGCCTTGTGTGGCATGATAGTTGCACTGCTCGACCGCGTAGAGGTCGACCCGCTCGCGCCCGCCCCGCGCGGAACGTGGAGTGCCCCGGGAGTTCAGGTGCGACGCCGGCGCGGGCCCCACGCGCCGCATCCCGGCACGTGCACTGCCCGGTTCTGCGCGCGGCGGCGCGGCGATTCCCTGACCGTCGATCACGATCTCAGCCCTGCCGAGCTCACCGATGAACTCGCCATCCTGCTGACCGAGCAACTCGGCGGGATACTGCGCGGCCAAGCGGATTTCGAGCTGGTCTTCACCGGCATCGTGCGCTCGACGATCGACGGAGCACTCCCGGCCTGGGTCAGGTTCTACCGCAATTCCCTTGCCGCGCTGGAAACCGGCACCGCGACGTTCGCGCCCGTGCACCGGCGGGCGGCCGAACTGGTGGTGGGTCACCGGCTGCTCGACCTCGGATCGTGCTTCGGATTCTTCCCGTTGCGCATGAGTCAGCTCGGATTCGACGTCACCGCAACCGATCTCAGCGCCCCGACGATGGATCTCCTGGCACGCGTCAGCGTCCGGCTGCGCCGTCCGCTGACGACCCTGGCCTGCGATGCCACACATGTTCCATTGCCCGACAACACCGCCGACACCGTCACCGCCCTGCACCTGCTGGAACATCTGCCCGCCGCGGCGGGTGATGCCGTGCTCACCGAGGCCCTGCGCCTGGCCCGCCGCCGCGTGGTTCTCGCGGTGCCGTTCGAAGACGAACCGCAGGCCTGCTACGGCCACATCCGGCGGTTCGACACCGCCGAGCTGGTCCGGCTCGGCGAGCGGGCGCGCGAACTCCGCCCCGGTGTGCGCGTCACCGTGTCCGAGCATCACGGCGGCTGGCTCGTGCTCGACCTGGCTTGACTTGCCTTCACCTTGCACCGCGAGCGTGCGTGTCTGTTGCCCAACACGCCGTGAGCCGTGGGCATTTTCGTCACTCTCACGCGCCCGCGACGTGGCGCATCGTGTCGACACACGGCGGCGTGTTGCCCAGCAGACACGCACGCTCGCGGTGCCGAGTGGTAGGTGCCGGCGAAATCAGATCAACCCGCGCTTGCTGGCCGCGTACACCGCCTCGGCGCGGCGGCTGACCTGCAGCTTGCGCATGATGTTGCTGACGTGAAACTTGGCCGTGGTGGCCGAAATATACAGCCGCTCACCGATCTTGACGTTGGACAGGCCCGCAGCAAGCAGCCGTAGCACTTCGAGCTCCCGGTCGGTGAGCTGCTCGCGAGGTTCGCTCCTGCCGCTCAACGTACGGACCACCGCGGCGGCGCTGCGGGAGTCGAACGCACTCTCCCCCGCCGAGATGGCCCGGATCGCACGCACCAGTTCGGTGGTGTCGACGTCCTTGACCACGTAGCCGCGCGCTCCGGCGTGCACCGCACGAACCACCAGATCGTCGTCGAGGAACGTCGTCAGCACCAGGAGCCCGACCTTGGGATGAGCCGCGGACAGCTTGGCGCACAACGACAAACCCTCGAAATCGGACCCGGCGGACAGCTTGAGATCCAGCAACACCACGTCGGGCCGCATGGCGGCAACCATGGCCTCGGCCTCCGGCTCGGAAGCCGCCTCACCGACCACGACGAGGTCATGCTCGCGCTCCAGCACCGATCGCAGGCCCTGCCGCAGGATGGCGTGATCGTCGACCAGCGCCAGCCGGATCGCTCTGATCTTGGTGTCAACCGTCATCGCGGTCTCCTTCCGATCCGTCCCTGGGGATGGTGGCGACCACCCGCACCCCGCCGAGGCGGGACCGTTGTACGACGAAGGAGCCACCCCGCTCGCGGCACCGGGCCTGCATGTTGGCGAGCCCGCGATGGTGCCCGTCGACGTCCGTGCCGTCGGCCAGGCGCAGCATCAGCCGCATCTTGTCCGGGTCACCGGTCCCGTCGTCGGATATCGACAGCGTAACGGTGGTGGGCCGGTACCGCAGCCGCACGATGGCCCTGGTCGCGTGCCCGTGCATGGCCGTGTTGAACAGGGCTTCGCCCGCCACCCGCAGCAGCGCATGCTCTGCCGCACTGGGCAATTCGGTGGCGGCACCCTCGACCTTGAGGGTCACCCGCAGATCCTCGGGCATGTGCACGGTCGCCAACTGCTCCAGCATCTCGGGCAGGGTAGACCGGCCCGCGTCGCCGGGCTGGTTGAGCGCATAGATCGCCGACCGCAGCTGTTCGGTGGCCGAGCGGGTGAGGGTCTTGGCGGTGTCCAACCGTTCGACGAGCTCGGGCGCGCCTGCCAGCGCCTGGATCTCACTGCGGCACACCTCGATCTGCATACCTGCTGAGAGCACCGTCTGCGCGACGCTGTCGTGCAGTTCGCGGGCGATGCGGTGCCGTTCGGAGTCGAGCACCTGATGTCGTTGCGCCGCACCGAGTTCCCGCTGAGTCGCCAATAGTTCAGCGTTGCGGGCCTCGGACTGGGCCAGCAGCGCCTGCGAGCGCTGGAACAGTTCGCAGTTGTGCAGGGCGACGGCGGTCTGACTGGACAAGATCCGCATGACCGTCTCGTCGGTGCCGTCGAGCATGCGGCCCTTGGGCGTCCAGGCCGCGAACGCGCCGATCACACCGCCGTCGAGCTCGAGCGGCACGTGCGCATGGTGAGGTTCGATGACCGGCAACCGGAACTGGGCCAACTGGCCACGCAGGATGTCGTTGAGCCGGTTGAGCACCGCGTCGGGCAGGTGCGGCACCGGATGCTTTGCGCCGGAGAGCCCTTCGAACGAATAGGCGTTGCCGTCGGCATCGAGGATCAGGTGCCGCGGCCGCGCCCCGGGTAGCGCGCCGTCGGCCAGCGCCAGCAGCACCCATTCGGCACCGAGGTGCGTGCGGGCGGCTTCGGCCACCGCGCGGACCAGCTTCTCGGGACCATTCACGGTCTGCACCAGAGCATGTGAGATCGTGTCGAGCGCAGCGATCACCCGCTCGGTGCGTTGCGCGGCCACCCGGAACTCGGAATAGAACGTGGACTTGCCCGAGCGTATCCCGGTGAGACGTTCCAGATCGGGCGCTCTCACAGCGCCGCCCGGAACAGCGCCCGCAGCGCCGCCTCGTCGGCCGGACGCGGGTTGGTGGTGATGCAGGCATCGGCCATCGCGTTGTGCGCCAGCACCGGCACGTCCTCGTCCCGCACGCCCAGTTCGCCCAGGCCGCGCGGCACGCCCACCTGCCGGGCCAGCTCCTGCAGCCGATCAGCAAGGGCCAGTGCGGATTCCCGTGCCGGGGCCCGCTTGTCGGCGATACCGAGGCAGGCGGCGATGGTGGCGAACGGCGCCGGGTCGGCCTCGGCGTTGAACCGCACCACATGCGGCAGCAGCACCCCGTTGATGACGCCGTGCGGCAAGTCCAGCAGCCCACCCACCTGATGGCTCATGGCGTGTGCGGCACCGAGGATGGCGTTGGTGAAGGCCAACCCGGCCTCGAGCGCCGCCTGCGCCATGAGCACCCGCGCAGGCATCTCGTCCGGACGTTCGATGGTGGACACCAGATTCTCGGTCACCATGACGACCGACCGCAGCGCGTGATGGTCGGTCAGCTGATTGTGGCCCAGCGAGACGAACGCCTCGATGCCATGTGTGAGCGCATCCAAACCCGTTGCCGCATTGAGCCATTCCGGCATGGTGGTGAGCAGCCGCGGATCGATGACGGTGATGTCTGGGACCAGGGCCCGGCCCAGGATGGTGATCTTGGTGTTGCGGGTGGTGTCGGTGACGATGCAGAACTGGGAGACGTCCGCGCCGGTACCCGAGGTCGACGGCAACACCACGAGCGGCGGGATCGGCATGGTGGCCTTGTCCACGCCGGCGTAGTCGAGGATGTCCCCGCCGTTGGCGGAGAGGATGGCGATGCCCTTGGCGGCGTCGATCACCGAGCCGCCACCGAGAGCGATGAGCACGTCGCACCCGTGTTCGCGGTAGAACTCGTGGCCTGCGGTGATCTCGTGGTCCTTGGGATTGGGCGTCAGCGCGCTCCACACCTGCGCCTCGACGCACTGGGCGCGTAGATGCCCGACGAGTTCACGCACCCAACCGGCCTCGATCAGCCCCGGGTCGGTGACCAGCAGCGGCCGCAGCCCGCCGAGTCGCACAGCGGCATGGGCGGCCTCGGCCATCGAATCGATGCCGAACACGATCTCGGGCGCATGGAACTTCAGCAGCCGGCTGGGCATCGCGTCGGGCGTGGCCGTCGGCACCGCCATGGGCGTGATCTCCGCCTGCGCTATCACGTCGCACTCCCAAGTCATGTGATCCACGTAACACTGCCACCCTACGGCCCATCTCGACCGCCGCCAATGTGCAGGTGGGCAGCTGCCTACCTGTCCGATCGGGCAGGTAGGCAGTCAGGACAGGGCGTGCGCGAGCTCCCCGGCGTGCGCGCTCAGCGCGGCGGCGTCGCTGGCCACCACCACGCGGTCGCAGACCTGCGCGTATTGCGGCATCGCGCACGTCGCCTGGTGCCAGTATCGGCGCGGCTCGGGCGTGACCCAGGCCAGCCGGTGCACGCGGCGGCGCAGGGCACGCAGCTGCTCGACACCGGCGGGCAGTCCTCCGCTACGCCCGTCGCCGACGATCAGCACGGCGGTGCGGCGATCGAGCGAGTCGGCCTGCCCGCGCAGCATGTCGTCGAACACCTGCCCGTAGTCGCTGCTGGCGTCGAGATCCAGCTGCGCTTCGGCAAGCACCGCGGCCAGCGCGTCGTCGCCCCCGGTGCGCAACAGGATGTCCGTGACGTCGACAGGGCGGTCGACGAAGGCCATCACCCGGCACCGATGCGCGCGCCGGTGCATGGCCTGGGCCAGCCGCAAGGTGAACGCGGTGACCGGCCGCACGGACAGCGACACATCGGCGATCACCAGCAGCCGAATCCGGTCGGGCAGCGGGGTACGCGTCACCAGGTGGAACGGCACACCGTCGGTGCGCAGCGCGGCTCGCGTGGTGCGGCGCATGTCGAGCCGGCCATGGCCGCGCTCGCGGGGACGCGGCCGCGGTGCACCACGCATCCGGCGCAGCACCTCGTGGCACGCCAGGTCGACATCGGTGGCCAGCCCGGCATCCGTTGCGGTATCCGGCGTTTCGGCTTCAGCGGTCAGCCCGCAGCGGTCCGCCAGGGCAGCGACGAAACCCTCGACCGCCGCGCTCAGCTGGCCCAGCTGTTCGGCGGTCAGCGGCTGCTCGCCCGCGTCGTCGCCGTAGGTGCGGCTCGGGTCGTATGCGTCCAGCCAGGCCAGGATCGACTCGGGATCATCCCAACTCAGCGCGCCGGCCACCACGGGGGCCACCGAGTCCGCGAGGTCCCCGGCCATGCTGGCGGAAGCGCGGTCCACCTCCACGGTGTAGCGGACCCCGCGCCTGCCGGTGTCGCTCTCGGCCGACACCGTCAACTGGTTGTCGGCCCCCGTCACGCTGTAGTCGTCGTCGTCCTTGTGCGGGTTGAAGCCCTTGTCGGCCTCCGGGGTGTCGAAGTGGTCGCCGACCTCCGCGGCGCGCTCGTTGTATTCGGCGTAGCGTCCGATCTCCTGGTCCTCGCCGACGTCGAGTTGGTCGGGCAGGCCCGAGCCGGTGTGGGCACGGCTCGGGCCCGGGTCCTGACGGGCGAATTCCGTTGCGCCGAACAGCGCGTCGAAGGCGCGGTCGAATCCTCGTTGTTCCCGGCCGTATTTGGCGCACGTCGCCCGCAGCGCCGCACGCAATGCGGCGAGATCCCGGGCTCCGAGCAGGCCCAGCACTCGGCGTACCTCGATGACCTCGGCCGGTGACGTCGCCACCCCTGCGCGGCGCAGCAGGGCGCCGAACATCGCGGCGACGATGTCGAGCAGATGTGACGGCGTCACGTCCTGCCGCCCCTCCCCCGGAAAACCGAGGTGGTGGTGTTGGCCGGGCGCGACGCCACGGTGGCCCGTTGCGGTTCGGCATGCACGGGGGCCGGTGCGTCACCGAGGTGGCGCAGCGCGATGTCGCGGTCGCTGGTGAACTTCACCAGCGTCGAGAGCAGAATCGATTGCGCCGTATCCGATGTCGTGTCGCCGAGGATCGCCGCGGCGCGGGCGGCGTCGATCACCTCGGAGATCGACGGCGCCTTGCGCAGCGGCAGCTCACGCAGCGTGCGCGCGAGTTCGACCACGTCGGCCACCACCGCGGGCTCGACGCGTGGCGCCCGCACCTCGACGATTTCCCGTTCCCGTTGCGGGGTGGGGAAATCCAGGTGGTAGTGCAGGCAGCGACGCTTGAGTGCGGCCGAGAGCTCACGAGTGTCGTTGGACGTCAACACCACCCACGGCACAGTGCGGGCCGCGAAGGTGCCGATCTCCGGGATGGTGACCTGGCGTTCGGCCAGCACCTCCAGCAGCAGCGCCTCCATCGCCTCTTCGGTGCGGTCGACCTCGTCGATCAAGAGCACCACGGGCTGTTCGGAGAGCACCGATTCCAGCAGCGGCCGCACCGACAGGAACTCCTCGGAGTAGATGTCGGTGGCGATCTCGTCGACGTCGCTCGTCTGGTCGCGCATCATCTGCACGTGCAGCAGCTGTTTGGCGTAGTCCCATTCGTAGAGCACGCGGTTGTCGTCGAGACCCTCGTAGCACTGCAGCCGGATCAGCCGTCGGCCGCCGGCTGCGGCCAGAGCCTTGGCCAGTTCGGTCTTCCCGACGCCGGCCGGCCCCTCCAACAACAGGGGCCGGTCCAGCGCGGTCGCCAGGTGCACCACCGTGGCCAGGTCGTCGTCGGCGATATAGTCCTGCTCCCGCAGCGCTTCGGAAAGCGCTGCGGGGCCGGCGAATCCGTCGACCTCGGACTCAGTAAGTGCCATTAATCGCATGACCGACCACCGGGATCATCGATTCCACCGTCACCTCGCGCGGGTTGCCCGGCGTGCACCAGTCGCCCTGGATGTGTTCGGAGATCGCCAGCACGGACTTGTCGTCGCCCTTGATAACATCGCCGCGGCCGGCGTACTTGCCGGTGTTCATCCGGTTCTTCTCGTACGAGTCAGTGCGGACTTGCGAGAAGTTGTCCGGGATGCCCACGTCCTGCGACAGCCGGATCGCGGCCTCGACCGCGGCGTCGGCGGCCTGCACCGTGGTCATGTTGCGGGTGTCGACGCCCATGGCGGTGGCCAGCTGCGCGTAGCGCTCGTAGCGGGCGGGCAGGTTGTATTCCCACACCCGCGGCAACGCGATCGCGTTGTTGAGCCCGTGGTGGCTGTCGAAGAACGCACTGACCGCGTGGCTGATCGAGTGCACGATGCCGAGCCCACCGGAGTTGAACGCCTGCCCGGCGATGTACTGCGCGTTCATCATGCCTTCGCGGGCCTTGAGGTTGCGGGGCTCGAACACGGCCTCGCGCAGGTTCTTGGCCACGAGTTCGACTGAGTACAAGGCATTTCCGAGTGACGGCGCGAAGTCGAGGCGCGAGACGTAGGGCTCACTGCCGTGCGCGAGCACGTCGAAGCCACAGTATGCGGTGAAGTGCTGCGGGCAGGTGTAGTACAGCAGCGGGTCGTCGATGGCCAGTGTGACGATGGTCGCCTCGTCGAAACCCACCCACTTGTGCGGGTGCTCCATGTCGGACGTGTCGGTGATGACGTAGGCCCAGGAGGTCTCCGAACCTGTTCCCGCCGTGGTGGATACGGCGATGTGCGGCGGATTTTGCTTGTTGGTGGATTTGGCGAAACCCTCGAACTCGTTGATGTTGCGGCCGTCGTGCGCGATGACGACGCGTGCGCCCTTGGCCGCGTCATGGCTGGAGCCGCCGCCGATGGAGATGATGCTGTCGCACTTCTCCTGCTGGTACAGCGCCGCGGCCTCCATGACGTTGTAGTCCTTGGGGTTGGACTCGACCTTGTCGTAGAGCACCACCTCGACACCCTGGTACTCGATCTTGCCGGTCAGCTCCTCGATGATGCCCGAGCCGCGCAGGCCCGTCGTCATCAGCAGGGTGCGCTTGAAGCCGAGGTTCTTTGCCTCGACACCGATGATGTCGTGCGCGCCCACGCCGAGCAGGGCCCGTGGGAACGGGTGGAACTCCTTGATCGGAAAGTCCCAAATCTGGTTCAGCTCAATGGCCATCGGAAGACTCCTTCTGTCGTGTGACACCACCGTGAACCTCCGTGGCGCGCATCACAACGATTCGAAGGCAGTACCGGCCGACCGGCATGCCAGAACTCTCCGATCGGGCAGGGCCGCGCACTCCCTTTCCAGCAGGCCGCTCACAAGTGCCCGTCGGCTGGGCGAGCCCCCACACATTCGGGGCGCTATACCGGCGACATAAGTGCGCATATGCACATTTGCCAGAATCGCGCAAGACGTACAAGTTGCCCGATGAGATCAATTGATCAGCCATCTTCATTGCATCCTTCAAATAGCTAAATACGACCGATTTCTGCTGATACCAGCGGTACTAGCAAATGAATGTGGTCCGGCACACAAGGGCTATCGAACTCCATTGAGCATTGCTACAGTCCTTCCGAATACTTGCACATTCAAGATCGGGGCGGTCATGACAGCCGGCTTGGTAACGAGCAATTGCAACATTGGCGCGGCTGACACACAGCACAGCTGGAACGACCCGAAACGCTATCTGTGGCTGCTCGGTGCCGCGGTCCCATGCTTGGTGATGGTGTCCTGGCTGGCCGTGAAAGTGACCGGGTTCGGCGGGTTCTGGTGGCTCGGAACATTTCTCACGTTCGTGTTGATCCCGCTCCTTGACCGCGTCGTCGGGATCGACCGAAGCACCGCACCCGATGACGCCTACATCGATCTCGACAAGGATCGCTGGTATCGCTGGGCCACCTACCTGTACCTGCCCACACAGTACCTGTCGCTGATCTTCGCGTGCTGGGTGTGGAGCGGCGGCGGCTGGGTTGTCCTCTCGCCGATCGACCGCGCCGGGCTGCTGGTGACAGTGGGGATCGTGGGCGGCATCGGAATCAACGCCGCCCACGAGTTGGGCCACAGAAACGCCCGGCTCGAGCGGCGGCTGAGCAAGATCGCCCTCGCCCAGACGTGCTACGGCCACTTCTTCGTCGAGCACAATCGCGGTCACCACGTACGCGTCGCGACACCGGACGATCCGGCCAGTTCACTGATGGGACAAAGCCTTTACCGCTTCATCCCGCGATCGGTGACCGGTGGGCTTCGCTCCGCATGGGCGCTGGAGGCCCGACGATTCACCCGCCGCGGGAAGACACCCTGGACGTCGCGAAACAACGTGCTCAACGCGTGGCTGATGAGTCTCGCGCTCTTCGGCGGGCTCGCCGTGTGGTTTGGGCCGGTGGTCCTTCCGATGCTCGTCGGCCAGGCGATCGTCGGCATCTGCCTGCTCGAAGCCGTCAACTACCTCGAGCACTACGGACTGCGCCGCCAACGCCTGCCCAACGGCCGGTACGAACCCGTCTCCGCTCGGCACAGCTGGAACAGCAACACACTGGTCGCCAACGTGTTCCTCTACCACCTGCAGCGCCACTCAGACCACCACACCAATCCGCAACGGCGCTATCAAAACCTGCGTAGCCTGGGCGAGGCCCCTCAGTTGCCCAACGGATACGGCACCATGTTCGTGCTGGCGCTGGTCCCGCCGCTGTGGCGCAAAGTCATGGATCCTCGCGTGGTCGAGCACTATTCGGGTCGTATCGAGTTGGCCGCGCTCGACCCGCGGCATCGCGAACGCCTCATCAACAGACACCGGGCGGGTGCCGCATGACCGTGATGTCGCGCCGGCGGTTTCTCGCCACCGGCACGGCGGCCGCCCTGGGTGCCTCCGGCGCGGGTTGGTGGGTGCAGCGGCATGCCGGTCGCTCCGAGCCCCGGGCGCACTACCCCGCGATCGTGATCGGAAGCGGCTACGGCGGCGGGGTTTCCGCACTTCGCCTGGGAGAGGCCGGCATCGAGACCCTGCTGCTGGAGAAGGGCAGGCTGTGGGACACGCCTGACACGGACGGCAAGCGGTTCACCAAGATGTTGCCCGCCGACACCCGGGCGGGTTGGTTCACTTCGGTTCCTCCGAGCCTGGTCACGTCGTTCCAAGGATTTTCGATCGACGCTGTCGCACGCAATTCGCCGTCGCCGCAACCTGTCCAAGCCGGCATCTGCGACAAGACGACGCTCGGGGCCCACCATGTGTTCCGCGGGATCGGGGTCGGCGGCGGCTCGCTGATCAACGCCGCCGTGGCCGCCGTGCCGACTCCACGGCAGGTCGCGGAGTGCTTCCCGGACATCGCGGTGGACGAGTTCCTGGGAACCTACATCGAGCGCGCCAAACGCACCCTGCGGATCAGCTATCGCGACATGGACTGGTTCGAGCGGACACCGTGGTTCCAGTTCGCCCGAGTCGGCCGCGAATACGCCGCAGCCGCAGGCTATCCGGTCGATTACAACGGCAGTGCCTACTCGTTCGACTACATGTTGGACGAAGAGGCCGGCAAGGCCGAGCGATCGGCGCTGGCGTTCGAGCAGCAGTTCGGCAACAACTACGGGCGGACGGGCAGCGTCGATCAGACGTACGTCGCATCCGCTCTGGCCACCGGCATGGTCACGTTGCGGCCACTGACGGAGGTGACCGCCGTACGCCGGGAGGGCCGCGAGTACGTGGTGTCCACCAGAACCATCGACCGCTGGGGCAACGAGACGGGCCGAGAAGAGATCGGGTGCCACCGGCTGTTTTTGAGCGCAGGCGTGTTGGGTACCAATCAGATTCTGCTGCGAGCTCGGGAAACCGGGGCACTGCCCGACCTGAATGACGCCGTGGGATCTGGCTACGGCAACAACGGCGACGTGATGGTGGCCCACTGGCTCAAGGACGGCGACCCCGCGGGTACCCAGCAGTCACTGCTCGGGCTGATCAACCTCGACGGTCGGGCCGACACCGAGAACCCGGTGTACGCCACCATGTTCTCCCTGCCGCTGCCCGTCGAGACCTTCATGCTCGGCTACTACGTCATGATCAAAACCGGCGATCGTGCCGACATCGCCTATGACCGGGCGTCGGATTCGATCACCATCGACTGGCCCGCCACCTTCAACGACCACCTGATCGAGCGGGCCAGGTCGGTTTTCGACAAGCTGACGCGGGTCAACGGGGTGGACTATCGCGATGACATCTTTTCCGGGGAGATCTTCGCCCCCAACACTGTTCACCCGTTGGGCGGTTGTGTCCGCGGCGCCGTCACCGACGCGTTCGGACGCGTCAAGGGTTACGACAATCTCTATGTCAACGATGCGTCGCTGATCCCCGGCCACCTCGGATGCAACCCGTTCATGACGATCACAGCATTGGCCGAACGCAACATCGAGGCGGTTCTGCAGGGTCGCCACTAGCCGGCGGTGCCGCGCCTCTACCGGCGAGGGCGCCCGCTGGTCGCGAACAGGGAACGCGTGGACTCGACGTATTGCTCGACCGTCACGGGCTTGACGCCGCCGATCACCTCGACGAGGTTGTTGGCGCCGGCGAAGACGCCGTCTCGGTAGTCCTGTGCGACGTTGCTGAAGTGCTGCACGAAATGGGGAGATGCGCCGGCGTCGGCCAGCCCCGCCGCGAAGGCGGTGATGTCCATCGGTTCATAGCGCACCGGAATACCAAGGGTGGCTTGTACTTTCGCGGCGATTTCGTACCAGTTGAGGTCCTCCGCGCCGGACAGCTGATACACCTGCCGGTCATGCGGCTCGGGGTTTTGCAGGATGGCGGCGATGACGTGGGCTTGGTCGGCGGCGTCGACAGGGGCATGGCGCCCGTCGGCGAAGGGCAGCCGGTAGACCCCTTCCCCGTTCTCTCGGATCCAGAACATGTTCATGAAGAACGTGAAGAACGTGGGCCGCAGATGGGTGGTGATCAACGCGCTGCGGTCCAGCAGTCGCTCGGCCAGCCAATGGTGGCGCGCGGCATTGCTCTTGGCTTCCCGGCGGGCAGAGATCTGGGACATGTTGACCACTGATCGCACGCCGGCTTCACTGGCCGCCTGCACGAAGTTGGCGGTGGCCTCGATCAAGCCGGGCGCGACGGGGTAGTTGAAGTACGCCGCGCTCACCCCGGCCGTGGCGGCGCTCACCGAGGGGAAGTCCAGCAGGTCACCCTGCACCACCTCGGCGCCCAGTTCCCGCAACCGGTCGGCACGCTGATCGACGCTGTGCACCAACGCACGCACGTGTTGACCGCGTTCCCGTAACAACCGCACGGTGTGCGCGCCGGTGTTTCCGGTGGCACCGGTGATCAAGAACAGCTTGTCTGCGTCGGCCATGGTGGCGCCTTTCTCGCGGATGATGCCGTTAAGGACGCACCACCCCGGCCGAGAATTTCCCGTGAACGGCCGTGACGCTGGCCCGAGCGATCCTGGTAGCGCCAGGACCAGGGTGACAGATGTGACTGCACATCAAGTCGCCTGGCCGCGTCGGGCTAAGCCACCGCCCGCAGCGACTGCTCGAACTGCTTGAGCTCATCGAGAGTGGTGTCGACGTGCGGCGAGATCCGCAGCACCGGTTTGGTCATCTCGAAGGGCGCGCGGACCAATTCGCACGCCGTGGTGACGATGGCGTGTTCGGCGATCAGCCGCGCCCGCACGGTCACCGGGTCAGCTCCGTCGACAGGTTCGAGCGTGGTGATGGCAGTGGGCTCGTCGATCGATTCCACCACGCGCCATCCGGGCGTCTCGGCGAGTACCTGCCGGGAAAGACCACCCACCTCGGCAAGGCGCGCACGCACCTGCTCTGGACCTGCTGCCAGGTGCTCCCCTATCGCGACCGAAAACCCGATCCGGGCAGCGGCATTCGACTCGACTCCGTCGAGTGTCTGCACTGCCGGGAGACCAAGACCCCAGGACGGCGGAGGTATCCGGGGCTGCAGCCGTTGGGCCAGCTCGTCGGACAGCGCGAGCACACCCACCCCGCGCGGGCCCGCCAGCCATTTGCGCGATGACGAATACAGCGCTGCGGCACCGACATTGCAATCGAGGTGGCCAAGCGCCTGCGCCGCATCCACCACCAACGGGATGCCGGCCGCCCGGCACACCGCGGCGAATTCGGCCAGCGGCTGAGCCACCCCGCGATGGCTGGCCAGTGCGGTCAGGTGCGCGATCGCGGGCGGGGCGGCGGCGAGTTGCCGGGCCGCAGCGTCGACGTCCAACCGCCCGGCCCCGTCGACCGGAAATGCCTGCACCTGAAAACCGTTGGCCGCCATCACCGCAAGGTTCGGACCGTACTCACCCACCAGGCAGGCCACCGTACGCTCCCCCGGCCAGCTGCCCAGGAGCAGGTCCAGGGCATTGCCCGACCCGGAGGTATAGATCACGTTGGCCGCGGGCAGCCCGCTCAACGCCGCAACTGCGGCGCGGCCCGCGTCGAGCGCAGGCGCCGCGGCATCGAGCGCGACGTAACCACCGACCTCGGCCTCGTGGCGGGCATGCGTGGCCGCGGCGTCGATCGCCGCGAAGCTCTGCCGCGAACAAGCCCCACTGTCGAAGTGTAGCCCGGCGACCTTCGGCCGGGCTTCGCGCCACCGCTGGGCGAGGCTCATCTGACGGCCAGCGACAGGCCGAAGTCACCGGCTCCGTCGGTCCACCAATGTGTTTGCCGCAGTCCGGCTTTCGCGAGCTCCGCCGTCACACCGGCACGCCTGAACTTGCACGATACCTCTGTCAGCATCTCCTCGCCCGCGGCGAACGCCACGTCGAGGTCCAGTGCCGACACCCGCACTCGCTGCGCACTGCGCGCCCGCAGCCACATCTCGATACGCTCCTCGCCCGTGTTCCACCGGGCCACATGCTCGAAGGCCGCGAGATCGAAGTCGGCGCCCAGCTCGCGGTTCACCACGGCCAGCACGTTGCGATTGAATTCGGCGGTGACGCCGGCACTGTCGTCGTAGGCGCGGACCAGGCGAGCGGCATCCTTCACCAGATCCGTACCCAACAACAGGCTGTCCCCCGGCTGCAGGGTATCGGCCAGCGTATCGAGGAATTCGGCGCGCGGCCCTGGCGTCAGATTGCCGATGGTCGACCCCAGGAAGACCACCAGTCGCCGGCCCACCTGCGGAATCTTGCCGAGGTGCTCCTCGAAATCTCCGCACACCGCGTCGATTTCGACACCGGGATACTCGCGGCCGATGGCCTCGCCCGCGGCGCGCAGTACGCCGGCGTCGACGTCGAACGGGATGAACCGGGTGAGCAAACCGGCGTCGCGCATCGCGTCGAGCAGCATCCTGGTCTTCTCCGACGTGCCACTGCCCAGTTCCACGAGCGTGTCGGCGCCGGCGGCCGCGACGATCTCTGCGGAGCGCTCACGCAGGATCTGCGCTTCGGTGCGGGTCGGGTAGTACTCGGGCAAGCGGGTGATCTGGTCGAACAGATCGCTGCCCACGGCGTCGTAAAACCACTTGGGCGGCAAGGTTTTCGGTGTCTGGGCGAGTCCGGTGCGGACATCGCGACGGAGAGCTTCCGCGGCGGAGTCTGCGGCGAGGTGGTTCGACAGCGAGAGCGTCATGCCGGTCCTTTCAGTGGGGTCAGCTCGACGTGAGAATCATGGACGTGCACCAGGTGGCGGTCCGGGATGTCGTGCCATTGCGGATCGTCGTCGTACGGTTCGCTGGCCAGCACGACGCCGTCCGGGAGCCGCAGTATCGACAAGGTGTCGCCCCACGTCGTGGCGAGCATCCGGGAACCGTTGGCGGCCAGGATGTTCAGCCGGGCATTGGGGTCACGCTCGCCGACCTCGGCGACCGTGTCACCCAGCGCGTCCATGCCGCGGGCGAAGATCAGCGCTGCGAGCACCGCGCTGTCGACCGTGGATTCGGCGTCTGCGGTCACCGGCAGCACAGCCCGGTCCACCACGCCGTTGTGCGACAGCAACCACCGCCCGTCGGTGAACGGCGCGCAGGCCGACGGCTCGATGGGCATGCCGACGGTCGCCGAGCGGACCGCCGCGACAACGCATTCGCTGCGCAGCGCGGGCGCCACCGACGCGAACGACGCCTCGCCCCACAGTGGTTTGTCACTGCGCCAGCGCCGGGCCACCCCGCCGTCGAAAAAGCCTGCACCCCAACCGTCGGCGTTGACCAGGCCGTGCTTCTGCCGCCTGGGCGCGTAGGACTGCACGAGCAGCCCTTGCGGCGGGTCGAGCATGAGCGCAGCGACGGAGCGGGGCGCCCCGAGCCAACCCAGGTGCCGACACATCAGGCGTCATCCCAGGCAAGCCGGACCCCCGAGAAGATCTGCCTGCGAATCGGGTGATCCCAATTGCGGAAACTGGGGCGCAGGATGCCCGCGGCCACTGCCCACGATCCGCCGCGCAGCACGCGGTAGTCGCCGTCGAAGAACGGCTGCGTGTAGCGCTCGTAGATCATCGGTGTGAAGCCGGGCCACGGCCGCAGTGGGGAGCTGGTCCACTCCCACACCTCACCGAGGAGCTGCTCGACGCCGTAGGCCGAGGCGCCTGCGGGATACGCGCCGACCGGCGCCGGACGCAGCGCATCACCACCGAGATTGACCAGCGCCGAGGTGGGTTCCGAAGCGCCCCAAGGGAATCGGCGGCGCGAGCCGGTCGCCGGGTCCCACGCGCAGGCTTTTTCCCACTCGATCTCCGTGGGCAGCCGGGCACCGGCCCATGCCGCGTACGCCTCCGCCTCGAAGAACGTCACGTGCTGCACCGGTTCGTCACCGGGGATCGCCTCGACATGACCGAACCGGGTGCGGGTGCCGTCAGGGTTCCAGAACTGGGGCGCCACGAGGCCCGCCTGCTGCCGATGCGCCCAGCCGCGCTCGGACCACCAGCGCGGGTGCTGGTAACCGCCGTCGTCGATGAACTCGCGCCACTCGGCGTTGGTGACCGGAACCCGGCCGATCCGGAAGGACGGCACGTCCACCACGTGCGCGGGACGTTCGTTGTCCAGCGAGTGCGGCTCGTTGAGCTCGTCGACGCCGAGCGTGAACGGCCCGCCGGGGATCAGCACCGAGGTACCCGCCACGCCGGGCCTGCCGGCAGGCAACATACTGCCCGCATCCAGCAGCGGCGGCCCCACGCGCAAGTTCAGGGCCTGCAGCATGGTTTCGTCGTGCTGGTTCTCGTGGCTGATCACCAGACCGAAATTGAAGGCCGACGCATCGTCGGGCAAGGCGTCGAGCGCGTCGAATGCCTTGGCGCGCACGGTCGCACAGTACGCCCGGGCATCGGTGGGCGGCAGCAGCGGCAGCTCGACGCGGCTGGCACGGGAATGCTCGAACGCGTCGTAGAGCCGTTCCACCGCGGGGGCCAGCATCCCGGGCCGGTCCGGGTTGCCGTCGCGCAGCAGCCACAGCTCCTCCTGCTGCCCGATGTGCGCCAGGTCCCAGACGAGCGGGCTCATCAGCGGGTCGTACTGGCGGTGCAGCTCGGCATCGTCGAAATCGACCAACCGCAGCGTGCGCTCCCGGGCCCGCGTCAGCTCCTGCGCCAGTGTCTCGCGTGTGATCAAGACTCACCTTTCGCCAGTTGGCTCACCGCCGAGGCGATCCCGTAGCGCACGGCACGGTCGGCGAAATCGTCGGCGGGCGAGCGGCCCTGTTCGACCGAACGCATCAAGTGCCGCATCGATTCCGCGAGTTCGGCCGGAGCGCGTTCCGCTGCGGCCCGCACGCACGTGATCGCGGCCGCGTGAAGCCTGCGATCAGCCAGACCCATCCGCGCCGCCCGGTCCCATGCCGTGGCCACCGGCGCCGTCGCCTCCGCGGCGATCGCAGCGGCCTCCGGATCGTCGAGCAGCGTGGTGAGCATGAACACCGCAGCGGGCCACAGCCCGTCGGGCAGGCTGTCGAGGTACCTGATCTCCAACCACCGCCGCGGCCGCACGGGCGGAAACAGCGTCGTCAGGTGATAGTCCAGATCGGCGGAGGTGGGACGCCTGCCGCCGAGAACAGCACGGCCGTCGGCCCAGTCCGCGAATGGCACCCAGTTGACCACGGGCACCGCATCGTCGGAGGTGTTCACCAGCATCACCGGCGCCCGCAACGCATAGCGTGCCCATTCGTCGGCCGGATCGGCGCCGTCAGCGCCGAGAATCGGCCCACAACGCGCCGAGTCCAGCTCACCCCACACCCACTGCCGGGTGGAACGCCAGCCGGTGAACTCACCGCCCAGTAGCGGCGAATTGGCCGTGACGGCGATCATCGTCGGCCCCAGCGCATGGGCCAGCCGCACCCGGTCACGCCAGCCCGCGCGCGGGCCCGCATCGAGATTCACCTGCACAGACGCCGTCGAGGTCATCATCGCCGCGCCGGCCGCGCCGGTACCGCTCGCGGCGAAGAACCGCTCCATGGCCTGATACCGCGCACCGGGATTGACCCGCTGCGGCGGGCGCAGCGGATCGGTGCCCAACAGCACCAGGCCCAGGCCCCGGCGGGCGAAGGCCGCACGCAGTGTCGCCCGATCGGCCATCAGCCCGGTGATGGCGGCGAGCGGGCCGTCGGCCGGTGGCCCCGACAGCTCGACCGCGCCGCCGGGTTCGACGGTGATCCGGCTACCTCCGGGCAGATCGGGCACCGTCGCGATCACGGCGGTCAACTCATCCCAGTCGGGACGGCGCATCGGATCGGTCAGGTCATAACAGTGGGCCTCGATCTCGAGCCCAACCTTGCCGACCGCACCGTCGTGCAGGCAGTGCGCATCGATATGAGCCGCGGCCTGCTCGGCGCTGCTGAATTCGATGAGCGGTTGGGGGCCGGGATCAGCCCTGATGGGAACTGCCATGGCAACAACCCCTCCCGGTCCTCTACCGGTGTCGGACCGTCTGGTTCTTTCCATCTTCCAGACGGCACCGACAAAAGTCGGCCTCTGTGCGGGTTACCGAATCGTGACGAGTAGCCCAACTTCGTACTGCAGCTATTGCCCGAGCGAGTTCTGCATGGCGCCGGCCAGCACGTTGACGGCCGGGCCACCGTTGCCGGACTGACACACCTTCGCCTGCAGCAGCACGTTTTCCCGTTTCCGGGTGGTCGTGAAACATCGCCGGTCGGTGCCCGCTTCCTGTTTCACCCAGTCCGCATCCGTCGCGCCGGCCGGCCCGCCGGTAAAAGTCCACACCTGGGTGACGAAGTTGTCCAGGTGCATGGCACTGGTCAGTCCGGAACACCCCTGGGTGCGGTCCACCACGCGGTGGAACGCCCGGTCGGCCGCATCCGCGGTGGCGAACACCCCGACCGCCTGTTTGACGTAGTGGCTGTCATCGTTGGCGGAGGTCTGCGTCGTCGCGCTGTTGTACGACGCCAGGTCCGGATCGTTGTACACCTCGGGCAGTCCGATGTCGGCCCAGTTGTTGCACACCGGATCGTCGACGCCGAACGCCTGGAACGGAACCGTGGAATTCGATGCCCACGTCATCGGGGCGCCGACGATGTTGCCGACCGAACCCTTCGGCAGGACGGCATACGACACCACCCCCGGATCCGACGGGCGGGCGCCCGCCGGTGCCGACAAGGCCAACGCGAGACCGGCCACCCCGAAACCCACAGTCAGAGCGCGCATTCAACTGATCATGCCATTCAGTACAGCGTGCGAGTGCAGTAGGTACGGGCCGGTGACGGGTAGCGCCAGGCGTATTCGCCGCTCGCCTTCGGGCAGCTGGAGCCGTCCTGAACATCGTCGAGGCGCTGCGTGACCTGCACGAGTACGCCGTTGCCGCGCGATGTGCAGTCCGCCAGACCCATGACACCGGCCGGCACGCCCAGTTCATAGCAGTGGTATGTCACCAGGTTGGGCACCAGGCACAGCCGGGCGGTCGACGGATCCGCCAATTTGGCGGGCAGGTGCTGGTATTGGTCGCTCGGGCAGACACCTGTGGCGTCGGCGACCGCCCCGACGGTGTAGCTGGGGTCAGCACTACAGGCCACCTTGGCGGCGCGGGTGACGTCGGGGGCCGACGGGGTGCCCGCCGGGAAGCTGACGCAATCGCCGACGCCGAAGAGCACGGCCGCGTTGCGTTCGGATTTCCCGCTGCCACAGCCGACGGCACACGCCAGGACGGCGATCAGCACGGCAACCAGTACCCGATTGCGCGTCATGGTTAGGCAGAATCTCACGATTCCCGGCGACACGCCCACAAAATCAGACGTCCCGGCCACCTGATGTGGTAGCCGGGACGCCCGTGGGCTGCAGATGTGGTCTATGCGGTGTTGGCGCCGGCCTGGCAGTCGGGGCAGACGCCCCAGAACACGACTTCGGCTTCGTCGACGGTGAAACCGTCGACGTCCGCGGGCTCGAGGCAGGGTGCCGGCCCGACGACACATTCGACGTCGGTGACGCGGCCGCAGACTCGGCACACGAGGTGGTGATGGTTGTCGCCGGCCCTGGTCTCGTACCGGGCCGACGAGCCTGCCGGTTCGATCCGACGGACCAGTCCTGCGGTGACGCAGGCCCGGAGCACGTCGTAGACGGCCTGGGTCGAGACCGATCCGAGTGATCGGCGAACCCGGGTCGCGAGGTCGTCGGCGGTGGCGTGCGGCTGGTCGGCGAGTGCCTCCAACACCGCGACCCGCGGGGCGGTGACCCGAAGCCCCACGGCCCGCAAGCGGGCCCTGGGGTCGTCGTCATGCACCGGAGTCACCGCTCCAGTATGCGCCTTGTCTGGAGTCGATCAAAAGAGCTGTGCCGGTCAGCGCGGGGGCGTGGTCGTCGGGGCACCCGGCTGCCCACCGGGGCCCGCCGGGCCGCCCGGGCCGAAACCGGGGCCGCCGCCCGGTCCGCCCTGACCGCCCTGTCGTTCGGGACCGCCGCCCTGGCCCCACCCACCGTGGTGGTGGAACATCATTCCGGGACGTTCCCAGCCACCTCCGCCGTGATGATGGTGTCCGCCGCCCGAGTGGGCACCGAGGAAGAATCCGGTGCCGAACACGACGAGCGTGATGAAGACGATGCCGGCGACGATGCCGACCCAGGCCACCGCCTGGAACAGTCGATTGGGTCTGCGCTCCTCGACGACGGCGGGTGCCGGCGCAGGCTCGGCGAGCGGCTCGGCCGTGGCGACCGGGCCGGTGGGTTCGGAAGATGTATCAGTCATGTAAGCCAGCTTGCGAGTGTCATCCAAGTGCCGATCATGAATTAGCTATGTATTCGCTGTGTCTGCTCACCAGGGCTTTATCGGGTTTACAGCGTACTGAATCACGCGGTACGGCGTCGCGCCACCGCCGGGCGTGGTGTTCCACTGGCTGACGAACACCCGCACTTCGTCGAGTGTCGAGCCCGGGGAGATGTAGCCGCCGTACGGCTGCGCCAGCCGGTTGTCCTCGGGCGGCGGCAACGTGTCGGCGGGGTCCGGCCAGTCCACTCCGCCCACCACCACCGTGGTCACCGGCGCCGTCCCGAGACCGGTGGGGTCGTAGGCGACCCGGATCTCCATGTTGCCGGTGCTGGCATTGAAATACGACAGGACGGGCTTGCCGTCGATCTGCTTGATGCTCATCTCCCCCACCCGGTCGGCCCACAACGGAGTCGGCGGCTTGCCCCAGCCTCCTTTTGCCGACCACCCCTGCCAGCCGGCGCGATCGGTGAACGTCTGCGGCGTGGTCCGGTAGAGGAACACCTGCCCGCTGCGGTCGAAGTTGTTGGTGACGATGTACACCCAGCCGCTCTGCGATTCGGCCGTCGGCACGGGGTCGTAATAGCCGCTGATCTGCGACTGCGCGCCGCCCTGATAGCTCGCGGGCCGCACCGAACCCGGGACGGTCTGCCAATTGCCCCGCGAGGCATCGGCTTTCACCAGCCTGGAGCTCTGCGGGCGCAGGTTGGCCGTGGTGCTCACCATCAGGTAGTTGTCCCGGTTGATCGAGACCACGCCCGCGGGCAACTGCGAACTGCCCGGCGGTGTCTTGTCGGCCAGCAACGGGGTGCCCACCACGGCTCCGGTCACGCCGTTGTAGCGCACGCCCGCGGGGTCGTCGACCGAATCCGAGTCGACGTGCAGCGCTATCGGTGCGTGCCAGTTGCCGAAGCCGACGGCCTGCCCGGCGAAGCTGTCACCACACACCTGCAGCAGCCGGGCCGGGAACTCCATGAACTCACACAGGTCGGTGGCGCCGATCCCGTAATCGCCTGTGGGAGTGCCTGTTCCGGCCGCAGGCGCGATCCGCAGCACCTGGCCGGGAGCCAGTGGCGCCAGCACCGCACCGGGAGCGGGCGATGGCGGGTCCGCGTAGGCCGAGGGCACCTGCCACAGCAACACGGCAGCCGTCGCGGCGGCCGCGAGCCTCATGGCGGCGGACACGCCGCGCTCAGAGCTCGGCGGCCAGCAGCTCGGCGATCTGAATCGTGTTCAGCGCCGCACCTTTTCGCAGGTTGTCACCGGAGACGAAGAGCGCGAGACCACGCCCGTCGGGCACCCCGGGATCCTGGCGGATGCGGCCGACCAACGACTCGTCGACGCCCGCGGCGGCCAGCGGCGTGGGTACGTCGACCAGCTTCACCCCCGGCGCGTCGGCCAGCAACTCCTTGGCGCGCTGCACCGAAAGCGGTTGGGCGAACTCGGCATTGATCGACAGCGAGTGTCCGGTGAACACCGGCACCCGTACGCAGGTGCCCGACACCAGCAGATCGGGAATGCCCAGGATCTTGCGGCTCTCGTGGCGCAGCTTCTGGTCCTCGTCGGTCTCTCCCGAGCCGTCGTCGACCAGCGAGCCGGCCAGCGGGACCACGTTGAAGGCAATGGGCGCAACGTATTTCACCGGCGCGGGGAACGCCACTGCCGAGCCGTCGTGCACCAGCGCCTCGGCGCCGTCCACGACCGCACGGGTCTGGGAGGCGAGTTCCTCGACCCCGGCCAGGCCACTGCCCGACACCGCCTGGTAGCTGGACACGACGAGCCGCGTCAGGCCCGCTTCTTCGTGCAGCACCTTGAGCACCGGCATTGCGGCCATGGTGGTGCAGTTCGGGTTGGCGATGATGCCTTTCGGACGGGTACCCGCGTCACGCGAGAAATTGACCTCGGAGACCACCAGCGGCACCTCGGGGTCCTTGCGCCAGGCCGAGGAGTTGTCGATGACGACGGCACCCGCCGCGGCGAACCGTGGGGCCTGCACGCGCGACATCGTCGCTCCGGCGGAGAACAGGGCGATGTCCAACCCTGACGGGTCGGCGGTCTCGCTGTTCTCGACCTCGATCTCCTGGCCTCGGAACGCCAGCTTCTTGCCCTCGGACCGCGCCGAGGCGAAGAACCGCACCGAGCCTGCGGGGAAGTTGCGTTCCTCGAGCAGGGTGCGCATGACCTGCCCGACCTGGCCGGTCGCGCCGACTACACCGATGTTGACCATTAGCGTCCCGTCCCGCCGTAAACCACAGCCTCGTCGTCGGTGCCGAGGCCGAATGCCTCGTGCAGGGCGGCGACAGCCTTGTCCAGCTCAGTGTCCTTGACCAGCACCGAGATTCGGATCTCCGACGTGGAGATCAGGTCGATGTTGACGCCGACCTCGGCCAGCGCCTCACAGAACGTGGCGGTGACGCCGGGGTGGCTGCGCATGCCCGCGCCCACCAGCGACACCTTGCCGATGTGATCGTCGTAGAGCACCTGGCTGAACCCGATCTCGTCCTTGAGCGAGGTCAGCTTCTCCACCGCGCCCGGGCCGTTGTCCCGCGCACACGTGAAGGTGATGTCGGTCTTACCGTCCTCGATCTTGGAGATGTTCTGCAAGACCATGTCGATGTTCACGTCGGCATCGGCGACGGCGCGGAAGACCTTGGCGGCGTAGCCCGGTACGTCGGGCAGACCGACCACCGTGACCTTCGCCTCGCTGCGGTCGTGGGCTACTCCGGTCAGGATGGCGTCTTCCATGGGGATGTCCTCGATCGATCCTTTGACGATGGTGCCCGGCTTGTCGGAGTACGACGAGCGGACATGGATGGGCACGTTGTAGCGACGCGCGTATTCGACGCAACGCAGCATGAGCACCTTCGCGCCGCATGCCGCCATCTCGAGCATCTCCTCGAACGAGACGGTGTCGAGGTGCCGGGCGTTGGGCACGATGCGCGGGTCGGCGGTGAAGATGCCGTCGACGTCGGTGTAGATCTCGCAGACGTCGGCGTTCAGTGCGGCGGCCAGCGCGACGGCGGTGGTGTCCGACCCGCCGCGGCCCAGCGTGGTGACGTCCTTGCTGTCCTGGCTGACCCCCTGGAACCCGGCGACCAGCACGATCTGCCCCTCGTCCAGCGCGTCGCGCAGCCGTCCGGGGGTGACATCGATGATCTTCGCGTTGCCGTGGGTACCGGTGGTGATCACACCGGCCTGCGAGCCGGTGAACGAACGGGCCTGCGCGCCCAGGGACTCGATGGCCATCGCGACCAACGCGTTGGAGATGCGCTCGCCCGCGGTGAGGAGCATGTCCATCTCACGAGGCGGCGGCGCGGGCGAAACCTGGCGGGCCAGGTCCAGCAAATCGTCGGTGGTGTCGCCCATCGCGGAGACGACCACGACGACATCGTTGCCGGCCTTCCTGGTCTCCACGATGCGCTCGGCGACGCGACGGATTCGCTCGGCATCCGATACCGAGGATCCGCCGTATTTCTGTACGACGAGCGCCACTGTCTGTCCTTCGAAAATGCGGGAATGAGTCGCATCAAGGATAAGGGAGACGTGCAGCTGGTTTTTTGTCGCCCGGTCAGGGCACCGTCATGAAGGTGAACGGTTGCGCCGGCCGGAACTGCGAGCTCGCGTCGCCGGCGTAGACGGTCTTCTCCCCCTCGCCGAGATCGAGCCGCAGCGTCGGCGCGCCCTCGCTGAAATCCAGGTTCGCCAGCTCAACCCAGAACGTGTTCGGTGACAGCGCCGACTCGAAGAAATAGCGCCGCGCCTTGTGGTCGACGACCGTGCGCCAGCGGGTCGAGGAGATGTTCGGTTCGTCGGAGGTTGCGATGCCGTACGGGGTCGACGCGTTGCGCACGACGCTGAACACCGCGGCCACCGACAGCACCGGATCGTCGGATTTGGGAATGGCGTTGATGTAGAAGGACGCCCGCACGAATCGGTCGGCGGCGCGGTTGGTGCCGGGCAGCATGACGGTGCCGCCGATCTCCTCCCAGTACTCGGTGATGGCGAGTTGCTTGGAGAAGATCGGCGAGTTGGTCATCACCTGGTACTCACGGCCGTGGTGGATGGTCTGTCGCCCGTCGACGTACTCGACGATCGCGCTGTCGCCCGTGCCGTCGGACATCGCCAGGTGCAACGTGGCCATCCGCTGCTCACCGGGCACGTCGGCGGTGGCGACCCGCAGCGGCGTCGCGGTCAGCGCCTCGACGGCTTCGGCGACCGAGCCGAAGTTGTCCAGCACGTACTGGCCCCACAGCGCCAGCGATATGGCCGGGCCGCCGGCGTCGGCGGCCGGGTACTGCGATTCGGCGAGCCACAGCAGGTTCACCGCCAGGCCTGCCTCGTTGACCCCGTCGGTGGTGCAGATGTCGTAGCCGGTCGCCACCACGCTGCCGTACTTCGCGGTCCATTCCACGGAGTCCGGTCCGGCCTGTCCGGCGCGTGCCACCCCGCGGGGCAACACCCACAGATTGGTGCCGATCTCCAGTTTCCAGTCCATCGAACGGCCGGTGACGACGCGATCACCGGTACCGAGATAGACGACGCGGGTGCACATGCGCCCAAAGGCTAGCCAGCCCGGGAACCGGGACAGGCGTAATCCGCCCGCAACACGCGAATCCCGTGCCCGTAACAGAAGCGTCGTCTATTGACGGGGATCGGCCCGACGGGCCGCCACCCTCAGGAGATATTTGATGGACACAGGAACCACGGCGTTCATGCTCTGTTGCATCATCGGGCTGACGATGATGATTCCCGGCCTGGCGCTGTTCTACGGCGGCATGGTCTCGGTGAAGAGCTCGACCAACATGATGATGATGACGTTCGGTGCGGTCGCTGTCGTCGGTGTGCTCTGGATCCTCTTCGGGTTCTCCATGACGTTCGGCACGTCTTACGGCGGGTTCGTCGGGAGCTTCACGGAGTTTCTCGGCATGAAGAATCTGCTGGAGCCGATGACCACCATCAACGGCCTGCCGGTCAGCCTCTTCTCACTGTTCCAGGCCTTGTTCGCGGCCATCACCGTGGCGCTGATCTCGGGGGCGGCCGCCGACCGGATGAAGTTCGCCGCATGGATGGTGTTCGCGACCGTGTGGGCCGTCCTGGTGTACTTCCCCGTCGCGCACTGGGTGTTCGCCGTCGACGGCACCGTGACCAAGGACTCGGTGGGCGGCTGGATCGCCAACAAGCTGCACGCCATCGACTTCGCGGGCGGCACGGCAGTGCACATCAACGCCGGCGCCGCCGCGCTGGCCGTGGCCATCGTGCTCGGCAAGGGCGTCAACTGGGGCCGGCTGCGCAAGCCGCACAATGTGCCGCTGACCCTGCTGGGAGCGGGCCTGCTGTGGGCCGGCTGGTATGCGTTCAACGGCGGATCGGCGCTGGCCGCGGGTAATTCGGCCGCCATCGTCATGGTCACCACGTTCGTCGCGACCTGCGCGGCCACGCTGGCCTGGCTCGCGGTCGAGAAGCTCAAGGACGGCCACGTCACCGGCGTCGGCGCGGCGGCTGGCGCCATCACCGGCCTGGTGGCCATCACCCCGGCCTGCGGTGCCGTGACACCCGTCGGTGCGATCCTGCTCGGCCTGATCGCCGGGGCGATCTGCCCGCTGGCCGTGGGCCTCAAGGAGAAGTTCGGCTATGACGACTCGCTCGACGTGGTCGGGGTGCACCTTGTCGGCGGCGTGATCGGCACGCTGCTCATCGGCTTGCTGGCCAGTGACACCATGCCCAACAAGGTCAACGGCCTGTTCTACGGCGGCGGCCTCGATCAACTCTGGCGCCAGGCCATCGCGGCACTGGCCGTGATGGTGTACTCGTTCGTCATCGCCTACGTCATCGCGCTCGTGATCAAGAAGACCATCGGCATCCGCATCTCGCCGGAAGACGAGGAGCTCGGCATCGACACCAAGGTCCACCGCGACGCCGCCTACGAGCTCGAACTCGTCTGAACCACGACCCAGGAAAGTTGTCCGCGACCCCACGCCGCCACCTCGGCGTGGGGAAATGCGGCAGGATCGGGAGGGAAATACGTTAAACAGGTACGTGTGAGCGCCAGCCAGAATCCGAAGGCGGATTGCGCATGAGTGAAGTCCCGCTACTCCGCAACAAGTCGGGCACCGCCCGTGACCGCGATCCGCAGGCCTTGGCCGATGAGCTCGAGTTCGAGGCGGCGATCGGGCGCAATGTGCGCCAGCTGCGCCAGCAGCACGGGCTCACGGTCGCCGACATGGCGACCCGGGTCGGGATCTCCAAGGCCATGCTGTCCAAGATCGAGAACGCGCAAACCTCGTGCAGCCTGTCGACGCTCGCGTTGTTGGCCAAGGGCCTGGATGTGCCGGTGACCAGCCTGTTTCGCGGTGCGGACGTGGAACGCCCGGCCGCGTTCGTCAAGGCAGGTACCGGCGCCCGCATCGTGCGCGAGGGCACCCGGGAGGGCCACGAGTACCAGCTGCTGAGCTCGTTGCGCGGTGAACACAAGCGGCTGGAATGCCTGCACGTGACGCTGTCGGAGAAAAGCCAGACCTATCCGTTGTTCCAGCATCCCGGCACCGAGTTCATCTTCATGCTCGAAGGCGTGATGGATTACAGCCACAGCCGCTCGGTGTACCGGTTGCACCCCGGCGACTCGCTGCAGATCGACGGTGAGGGCGCCCACGGGCCGACCGATCTCGTGGAGTTACCGATCCGGTTCTTGTCGGTGATCGCCTTCCCGGATTCGCAGGTGTGACCGAGAACAATTCGGCCAGCTGAATTTTCGCGCGCGTAAGTCGCGGATTCCGCCATGCGCGGATGGCACGGTCACTACAGTTTGGAACGTCTGCTCGCCAGTGCCCTCCGAGGGGAACTCCCATGAGCACAGCCGCCGAACGCGCCGCCCACCTCGAATTGGTCGGACGGCTCAAGTCTGCCTATCCGGAGATGCCCGACGCGCCGCCGCCTGATCTCCTCGATCACGAGCGCTTCCTGGCGTACATGAAGACCGTCCACGACGTGGGCGGGGAGCCCGACGCTCCGATGAAGTACGAGAACAAGGATTACGAGTACTGGGAGCACATGACCTACGTCATCTGCGAGGTGCTCGCGTGGCGCGGGATCTGGCTGTCGGAGGAACGCCGCCGCATCGGCAACGTCGACGTCGGGCGCGCGGTCTACCAGGGCTTTCCCTACTACGGGCGCTGGCTGTGGGCCGTCGCGCGGGTGCTGGTGGAAAAACACCACATCAGCCTCGGCGAGCTGACCCAGCGCATGGTCGAGGTCCGGGGCCGCTACGAGGGCGGGCTGGCGGGCCGCAAGCTCGAAGCGCAGCCGAAATCGCAGGGCGACGGCGCGGACGTCAGGCGCAACGAGCACCACATCCGTGCGGTCGGCAAGGGCGACCCGCAGGTGTACGCCGGGCAGGCGGGCGAGCCCAAGTTCCGCGTGGGCGACGCGGTGAAGGTCCGCGAGCTGCCGATCCTGCTCTACACCCGCACGCCCGAATACGTGCGCGGCGCACTGGGTGAGATCGCCGAGGTCACCTACGAAAGCCCGGCCGCCGAGGACGAGACGTGGGATCGCGCAGACGCCACGCCCGAGTGGTTCTACATCGTGCGCTTCAACCAGTCCGAGCTGTGGCACGGCTACACCGGCACGGCGACCGACACCCTGCAGACCGAGATTCCCGAACGTTGGCTGGAGAAGGCATGAGCGACGACCACGACCATGATCACGACCACGCGCGCACGGTCAAGCCCATGGTGGACGAGATCACCGACTTCGAAGTGCTCGAGATCGCCCTGCGCGAACTGTGCATCGAGAAGGGCATCTTCACCGCCGAGGAGCACCGCAGGTTCACCGAGTTCGCCGAGCAGATCGGCCCGACACCGGCCGCCCGCCTGGTCGCGCGGGCGTGGTTGGACCCGGAGTTCAAGCAGCTAGCGCTGACCGACGCGCTCGCCGCGAGCAAAGCCGTCGGCGTCGACTGGCTGGAGCCGACCGGTTTCGGCACTCCGAGCGATTTCACCGCGTTCAAGATCCTCGAAGACACCCCGACCCTGCACAACGTCATCGTCTGCGCGCTGTGCTCGTGCTACCCGCGGCCGATCCTGGGCAATTCACCCGAGTGGTACCGCACTCCCAACTACCGCAGGCGTCTGGTCCGGTGGCCGCGCCAGGTGCTCGCCGAGTTCGGCCTGTACCTGCCCGACGACGTGGAGGTCCGCGTCGAGGATTCCAACCAGAAGCATCGCTTCATGGTCATGCCCATGCGCCCGGAGGGCACCGAAGGCTGGGACGAGGATCAGCTCGCCGAGATCGTCACGCGGGACTGCCTCATCGGCGTCGCGCTGCCCAAGCCCGGCGTCACCACGAATGTGATCGTCGACACCCGCGCTGCGGTCCACCCGGCGGAGTGACGATGGCTGACGACATCTCGACGCTGAAGACCATCGTCGAACGCAACCAGGTGTGGCCGCGGATGGCCGCCAAGTACGGGGTCGAGAATCCCGTGCCGCCATGGAAGACCAGCCTCGACGGCCTCTGTGACGCCCTCGACCATTCCGCTTGCGGCACAAGCAGACTCAGCTTCAAGGAGCGTCGCGACGAGGAAGACGAGCTCTCGGCGACGCTCTATGCGGACCTGCCCTATCCCGAGAATCAACTGGTGTCGCTGGCGCACTCGCTGTTGGTGCGCGGGGTCATCGACGAGACCGAGTTGCGGCAACGACTCGACGCGGTGCGGGCCAGGCTCGAGGCCTGAGCCCCACACACGCATGAGGCCATCCCTTTTCGGGGATGGCCTCTGCGGCATTACTGGTTCTGCAGGTCGGTGATGCGCCAGGCGCCGTGGTGGTTGTGCCAGCCCGGCATGACATCCGGTGCCGGGGTGGCGTAGGTGTCGGGGCTGTACACGTGCCCCGGGCCGGTGGGGCCCTGTGCGGACGCGGTGCCGGCCAGGCCGAGCGCGGCCGCGCCGATGGCCCCGGCGGAGAGGATCGGCAGGGCGGCGAACCGGACGATGCTCTTGGTGGTGATCATGTCGAATTCCTTTGCAGCAGTGGCTATTTCGATTGCTTCTTCGGCTTTGTTTCGCCGTTGAGACAAGAATGCCGCGCAACGCCGCCCGGGTCTGTCGAGCGACTGGAGGATGTGCCGGCTGAATGTGCCGTCCCCCGATCGGAGGACGGCTTCGCACCCTCGGGTTTGGGCCCGGACCGGGACGCGGAGTACAGTCAGCGGTGATGTTGACTGTGCAGCGGGTGCTCCTTCTCGGACGCCGCGACGGGGTCTGATCCAGACTGGCCTCCCGTCGCGGGTTTTCGCGATGCGCCGGTCTGAATCCCCATCGACCCGGAGCAACCATCATGACCACGCAAGAAACCTCTGTCGACGCTTACAGTTCGGTACGCGCCATCAACACCCCCGCCGGCCCGCGCCGCGACGGCCAGCCCTCCTGGAACACCCAGCGTGCATCGTCGATGCCCGTCAATCGGTACCGCACGTTCGCCGCTGAGGTCGAGAATGTGACCCTGCCGGACCGCACCTGGCCGGACAAGGTGATCGAGCACGCCCCCATGTGGTGCGCGGTCGACCTGCGCGACGGCAACCAGGCCCTGATCGATCCGATGAGCCCCGAGCGCAAGCGCCGGATGTTCGATCTGCTGGTCCGCATGGGCTACAAGGAGATCGAGGTCGGCTTCCCGTCGGCGAGCCAGACGGACTACGACTTCGTCCGCGAGATCATCGAACAGGGCGCCATACCCGACGACGTGACCATCCAGGTGCTGACGCAGTGCCGGCCCGAGCTGATCGAGCGCACCTTCGAGGCCTGCGCCGGAGCGCCTCGCGTCATCGTGCACTTCTACAACTCCACCTCGATCCTGCAGCGCCGCGTGGTGTTCCGCGCCGACCGCGAGGCCGTCAAGAAGATCGCCACCGACGGCGCGCGCATGTGCGTCGAGGAAGCCAAGAAGTACCCCGGCACGCTGTGGCGGTTCGAATACTCACCGGAGTCCTACACCGGCACCGAGCTGGAGTACGCGGTCGACGTCTGCAATGCGGTCGCCGAGGTGGTCCAGCCGACGCCGGAATGGCCGCTGATCGTCAACCTGCCCGCCACGGTCGAGATGGCCACCCCCAACGTCTACGCCGATTCGATCGAGTGGATGAACCGCCATCTGACTCCGCGCGACTCGATCATCCTGAGCCTGCACCCGCACAACGATCGCGGAACCGCCGTCGCCGCAGCCGAATTGGGCTACCAGGCCGGTGCCGACCGGATCGAGGGCTGCCTGTTCGGCAATGGTGAGCGCACAGGCAACGTGTGCCTGGTGACGCTGGGCATGAACATGTTCTCCCGTGGCGTGGACCCGCAGATCGACTTCTCCAACATCGACGAGATCCGCCGCACCGTGGAGTACTGCAACCAGCTGCCCGTGCACGAGCGTCACCCCTACGGCGGCGATCTGGTGTACACGGCGTTCTCGGGCAGCCACCAGGACGCCATCAACAAGGGCCTGGACCAGATGAAGGTCGATGCGGACGCCGCCGACCAGGATGTCGACGACATCCTGTGGCAGGTGCCGTATCTGCCGATCGACCCGAAGGACGTCGGCCGCACCTATGAGGCCGTCATCCGGGTCAACTCGCAGTCCGGCAAGGGCGGCGTCGCCTACATCATGAAGGCCGATCACGGGCTGGTGCTGCCGCGCCGGCTGCAGATCGAGTTCTCCCAGGCGGTCCAGAAGATCACCGACGGCGAGGGCGGCGAAGTGTCGCCCAAGGAGATGTGGGACGTCTTCTCCGACGAGTACCTGGCCCCGATCACGCCGCTGGAGCGGATGCGGCAGAAGGTCGTCGCGTCGGAGGTCGACGGCGGCACTGACACCATCACCGCGATCGTGAAGATCGACGGCGTGGAACGCGAGATCGTCGGCGCGGGCAACGGTCCGCTGGCGGCGTTCGTCGACGCCCTGGGCGCCGTCGGTTACGACATCAACGTGCTCGACTATTCCGAGCACGCCATGTCCTCCGGCGAGGAAGCGCAGGCCGCGGCCTACGTGGAGGTGTCGATCGGCGGCAAGACCGTGTGGGGCGTCGGTATCGCGACGTCGATCACGACTGCATCACTTCGGGCCGTCGTGTCCGCCGTGAACCGTGCCGCGCGTGGTTAACTGACGGAAGCGTAGACCAGCTACGCATCCGACAATTCAAGGAGCCACCCATGGACTGGGGATCATCGTGGGACTTTCTCTGGCACTTCCTGATCATCTTCGCGTGGATTGCATATTTGCTGGTGCTGTTCCAGATCCTGGGAGACCTGTTCTGGCGCGATCATGAGACCTCCGGCTGGATCAAGGCGGTCTGGGTGATCTTCCTGATCGTGTTCCCCTGGCTCACGGCGTTCGTCTACCTGATCGTCCGGGGCAAGGGGATGGCTCAGCGCGCGGCCACGGCCGCCGCTGCCGCCAAGCAGGAGACCGACGCCTATATCCGCGAGGCGGCCGGACGCACACCTGCCCAGGAGATCGCCGACGCCAAGGCACTGCTCGACGCGGGAACCATCAACCAGGCCGAGTACGAGGCTCTCAAGGCCAAGGCGCTGAGCTAGAACAACGTGAACTGGTCGCCGTCGGGCGGGCTGTCGACGAACTCCTCGACGTCGGCCCCACCCACGACGTGACCGATGAGGGTCATGAACTCCCCGTCGGCGACCAGTGGCACTCCCAGCTCACGAGCCTGGTATCCCTTGCCCTGATCCGGTGCGGTCTCGTTGCAGATCACCAACGAGGTCTGCTGATCGACGGCATCGGTGTAGGCCAGGCCGGCATCGAGGATGCGCTCGATGACCTCCTCGTGCGTGCGCGTCATCTCCGCCGACAGCGCGACCCGCATGCCCTGCACCAGCGGCCGGCCGGGCACATAAGCCCCGGGGTTGGCGTACGGACACGGCAGCCGCGACGCCAGCACCTTCAACGGCCGCAGCTCGTCATGCGTGACCTGGCCGTTGGGCCAGCGCTTGCGGCCGACCTCGCGCAGCGGCAGCCACACCTTGCGGTCGCGGGCGCGGGCCAGGGTCGGCTTGAGGATCTGCGCCAGCACCTGGGCATCGTCGAGCGCGTCGTGCGGGCGCATCTGGCTGACGCCCCAGTGCGCGGCCAGTGTCTCCAGCCGCAGGTTCTCCGTGCCCAGTTCCAGCCTGCGCGCCAACTCGACGGTGCACATCACCGAGTCGATGGGCAGCTCGGCGCCGACCAACTCGGCCTCGGCGGTCAGGAAGCCGTAGTCGAAACCCACGTTGTGGGCCACCAGCGTGCGCCCGCGCAGCACGTCGATGAGCTGATCGACGACGTCTCCGAAGGTCGGCTGGCCTTCCAGCATCTCCGCGGTGAGCCCGTGCACGTGCGTGGGGCCCGGATCGACACCCGGATTGAGCAGGCTGGCGACGCTGTGCTCGACACTGCCGTCATCGCCGACCGCCAGCGCGGCCACGCTCACGATGCGGGCCTGCCCGGGCCGAAAGCCCGAGGTCTCGACGTCGACGACGGCCCAGCCCGCGCCCGGCTCGGCAGCCGGTCGGCCCCACGACGGGCGGGCCGTCAACGGCGGTGCGGTGCTCATAGTCGCCAGGATGGCACGCATGTCCGACAGAGTCCGATTGGCGCGCCGCGCGGCGCCTCGCTCAGCGGTCCAGCGTGCCGTGCACCTAAAATCGCCGGAATGCTGACCCTGCGCGGACGTGCCGCACTCGCGGCCGGAGCATCCGCACGCTGGGCGTCGCGGGTGACCGGTCGCGGCGCAGGCGCAATGATCGGCGGCCTGGTCGCGATGACGCTGGATCGGTCGATCCTGAGCCAGCTGGGACAAGGCCGTCGCACTGTCGTGGTGACCGGCACCAACGGCAAGTCGACCACCACGCGGATGACCGCGGCGGCGCTGGCCACGGTGGGCCCGGTGGCCAGTAACTCAGAAGGCGCCAACATGGACGCCGGGCTGGTGGCCGCGCTGGCCGGGGCACGATCCGCGTCGTTGGCGGCCCTGGAAGTCGACGAGATGCACGTCCCCCACGTATCGGATGCCGTGGACCCGTCGGTGATCGTGCTGCTCAACCTGTCTCGCGACCAGCTGGACCGGGTCGGTGAGATCAACCACATCGAACGCACGCTGCGCGGCGGCCTGGCCCGGCACCCCGGCGCGGTGATCGTGGCCAACTGCGATGACGTCCTGATGACCTCGGCTGCCTACGACAGCCCGAACGTGGTGTGGGTGGCCGCCGGCGGCAGCTGGGCCGGCGACTCGGTCAGCTGCCCACGCTCCGGCGAGATCATCGTGCGCGACAGCACGGGTTGGTACTCCACCGGAACCGACTTCAAGCGCCCCAGCCCGCAATGGTGGTTCGACGACACCCACATCTACGGCCCCGACGGGCTGGTGCTGCCGATGACGCTGGCGCTGCCGGGGGCGGTCAACCGCGGCAACGCCACCCAAGCCGTCGCTGCGGCTGTCGCATTGGGCGCCGACCCGGCTGCCGCGGTGGCCGCGGTCTCCGGCGTCGACGAGGTGGCCGGGCGATACCGCACGGTGCAGATCGGCTCGCACACCGCGCGGATCCTGCTGGCCAAGAACCCGGCCGGATGGCAGGAGGCGCTGTCGATGGTGGACAAACACGGCGCGGGTGTGGTGATCGCCGTCAACGGGCAAGTTCCCGATGGTGAGGACCTGTCGTGGTTGTGGGACGTGACCTTCGAACATTTCGCCCACACCCAAGTGGTCGCGGCCGGTGAGCGCGGTACCGACCTCGCGGTGCGACTGGGCTACGCGGGCGTCGAGCACACCCTCGTGCACGACACCGTCGCCGCGATCGATTCCTGCCCGCCCGGGCATGTCGAGGTCATCGCCAACTACACCGCGTTCCTGCAACTGAATCGGCGGATCTCATGACCACCTCAACGGTCAGCATCGGGTTGGTGCTTCCCGACGTGATGGGCACCTACGGCGACAGCGGCAATGCGGTGGTGTTGCGGCAGCGGCTTCGGCTGCGCGGCATCGACGCCGAGATCGTCGAGATCACGCTGGCCGACGCGGTGCCCAACTCGTGCGATCTCTACACCCTCGGCGGTGCCGAGGACTACGCACAGCGCCTGGCCACCAAGCACCTGATCCGGTATCCCGGTCTGCAGGAAGCGGTTTCGCGGGGCGCGCCCGTGCTGGCGATCTGCGCGGCGATCCAGGTGCTGGGCCACTGGTATGAGACCTCCGCAGGCGAACGCGTCGAAGGCGTCGGCCTGCTGGACGTCACGACGTCACCGCAGGAGGCCAGGACCATCGGCGAGGTGGCGTCCACGCCGTTGCTCGACGGGCTCACGCAGCCGTTGACCGGCTTCGAAAATCACCGCGGCGGAACGGTTCTCGGCCCTGATGCCCGCCCACTGGCGGCAGTCACCAAAGGCGCGGGCAACCGGGCCGGCGACGGCAACGACGGCGCGGTGCAGGGCAGCGTGGTGGCCACCTATCTGCACGGGCCGTGCCTGGCCCGCAACCCGGAGCTGGCCGATCATCTGCTGACCCGCGTGATCGGCGATTTGCCTCCCCTGGAACTGCCCGAGGTCGATCTGTTGCGCAAGGAGCGGCTGGCTGCCCCGCGCCGGGCCTAGAGCGTCGGCACCGCGAGCGTGCGTGTCTGCCGGGCATGAGGGCGTCGAGTTCGACAAAAAATGTCGCTCGGCGCCCGGCGCTTTTGCGGCGTTTTCGTCGAATTCGCGAGTACTACACGCGGACGACGGTGATTCCCACGTCCTCGAACGGCGCGACCTGTTCATCGGTGGCCGCACTGTCGGTGACCAAGGTGGCCCCAGGCGGGATCGGCGCCCACGCGTGAAACGGGCGGTGGCCGAGCTTCTCGGCGTGGGCCAACACGTACACCTGGTCGGCCCGCTCGATCATGATCTCCTTGAGCCGCGTCTGCACCAGCTCTGCCTCGCAGATGCCGAGTTCCGCAGTGACGGCGTCGGCGCCGAGGAACGCGCGGTCGAACGTCAGCCGCTGCAACGTGGCCTCGGCGAGCGGACCGATGAAGCCCTGACTGATATGGCGCATCGTGCCGCCGATGCACTCGACGCGGATGTCGTCGGCGTCGGCGAGCGCTTCGAGCACCGTCAGTCCGGCCGCGACCACGACGAGATCGCGGACATCGGTGAGGAACTGGCCCATCGCGCCCACCGTGGTTCCGGCGTCGAGCAGGATGGTCTCACCCGGCTGCACCTGGTCGGCGGCCCACCGGGCGATCGCGCGCTTGGCGTCGAATCCCTCCAATGCCCGCTGCCGCAGCGAGGATTCGGGTTGCTGGTCCAGCGCGATCGCCCCGCCGTAGGTACGTGCGATCAGGCCTTGCGCGGTCAGCTGGCTGAGGTCGCGCCGGATGGTCGAGGCGGTCACCCCGAACTGCGCCGAGAGCTCTTCCACACTGGCCAACCCGATCGACCTGGCCAGTCGGACGATCTCGGACCGGCGGGCCTGCGACTCACGGATGGCCATACGTCTTCCCGGTTACCTCACCGTCGCTGTGCTGGTTGCCAGCTCCGTCGCCTGACGCAGCGCCTCGATCATACTGCCGTGCTCGGCAATGCCTTTGCCGGCGATGTCGAACGCCGTGCCGTGGTCGACCGAGGTCCGGATCACCGGTAGCCCGACCGTGATGTTGACCCCGGCTTCGATGCCGAGCACCTTCACGGGGCCGTGGCCCTGGTCGTGGTACATCGCCACGATCAGGTCGTAATCGCCGCGGCCCGCGAGGAAGAACGCGGTGTCGGCGGGCAGCGGGCCGTGCACGTCGACACCCTCGGCCTTGAGTTTCTCGACCGCGGGGATGATCTTCTGTTCCTCCTCGCCGTAGCCGAACAAACCGTTCTCGCCGGCGTGCGGGTTGATGCCGCACACGCCGATCTTGGGCTGCGCCAAGCCCGATCGCACGAGGGCGTCATGGCCGCGCCGGATGGTCCGCTCGACCAGACCGGGCTCGATCCGGGCGACCGCGTCGATCAGACCGATGTGGGTGGTGACGTGGATGACCTTGAGTTTCGGCGTCGACAGCATCATCGACACCTCTTCGGTGCCCGTCAGATGTGCCAGCAGTTCGGTGTGGCCGGGGTAGATGTGTCCCGCGGCGTGCAGGGCTTCCTTGTTCAGCGGGGCCGTGCAGATCGCCTGCACCTCACCGCGGACCGCGAATTCGGCTGCGACCCTGATGTATTCGTAGGCGGCGTTGCCCGCCACGGCGGACAGCTCGCCCCACGGCAGATCCTCGGGCAGCAGATCCAGGTCGATGACGTTGATCACGCCGGGCGTGGGCACGGCCTGGGCGGGTGACGTGACGGCGTTGATCCTCGCGTCGATGCCGAGGAGGTCGGCAGCTCGCCGCAGCCGTTTGGCGTCTCCGATCACCACGGGGTTGCAGCGGCTGAGCACGCCCTCGTCGAGCAGTGCGGGCACCACCACTTCGGGGCCGACCCCGGCGCCGTCGCCCATGGTGACAGCGATGGTTGGGCTGATTGTCATGACTGATCCTTCTGTCGGGTGAGGTAACGGACTATCGCGACCAGGCTGTCGCTCTCGCCGAAGCTGCCGGGACGCGTCACGATGCGCCTGCCGTCGGAGGCTTCGGAAACCACAGCGCCGTGGTGTATCTGATGAACCGGCCGCAGCGTCGTGATGCCGATCGCATCGACGACAGCCCTGGCGGTCTCGCCTCCGGTGAGCACGAGATCGGGTTGCACTGTGCGCTGGAGGTCAGCGACGTACGTCGCGAGTGCGCGGCAAACGGCCGTTGTCTCGGCAGGCTCCACCGCACCACCGATCGTCAGCACCGCGGTGCCGCGCGCCAGCGCATGCCGCACAGGTTCAGGATCGGCCTTGTCGCACAGCAACTGTCGCGCGCCGACGGTCACGGTGGCGCGGCCGTCGGGATCCAGCGCCGCGATCTGCTCCCGCGCGGCCGGGGCCGCCGTGCCGACGACGACGAGCACGGCCCGCCCATCCCGCGGGCTCACGGGAACCGGTGCGGCAGGAAGGGTCCGGGCCACCGCGGCTGCGAGCGCGGCCGTTCCGACCAACTGCACGTCGGGTCCGGCGTCGACGACGATGCGGTCGAGGTCGGCGTCGGTCTGGGCGTCGCAGATCGTGATGTCGCCGGAGCCGAACAGTTCGGCGACCGTTCGTGGCGGAAGGCTGAGTTCGGCGTGCCAGGAATCGGTTTCGTGCAACGGTGTGCCATCGACGTGCAGCACGCCGCCTTCGACGCGGCGACGCAGCGCGGGCAGGGCAGCGGCGACGAGCACCGGTCCCCGTTTCGCGAGTACCCCGACTTCGGCGCCGATGTGTCCGCGCAGCAGTGAGTCGATCTTCTTGACCACGCGGGTGTCGGTCGGAATACCGTCGAGCGCCTCGGCCACGGTACGCGCCGCATCGGCGGCCGACATGGTCCTGGTGTCGAGGTCGACGACCGTCACCCCGGACGTCACTCGCCCGGCGCCCAGATGCAGCGTCAGATCGGCGTCGCGGCCGAGGAATCCGCCGGCCACCTCCGCCGCACCCGACAGATCGTCGGCCAGCACCAGAATCGGCGTCATGGCAGGGACACCCCCGCGCACTGCACGATGGCCTGCCCCGTGATGCTCGCGCCGTGCGGCCCCAGCAGAAACCCGATCAGTCCCGCGACCTCCTCGGGCGCGACGAACCGGCCCATCGGCGGAGTCTTCGGTGGCGTGCTGCACCGGGCCGGGTCGCGCAGCATCGGGGTGTCTGTCGGTCCCGGTGCGACGACGTTGACGGTGATGCCGCCGCCCACGAGTTCCGCGGCCCAGGACCGCGCCAGCCCCGTGAGGGCGGATTTGGTTGCCGCGTACTGGCTTTTGCCCGCGCTGCCGGCCATGGTGCGGCTGCCGACGAGCACGATGCGGCCGCCGTCGCGGATGCGCGGCGCCAGCGTGTCGACGAGGACTTCGGCGGCAGCCACATGCACGCGCCACATCACGAGGCCGTGGTCCGGGTTCAACTGCCCCAGCGGTGCACTGTGCTGCAGTCCTGCGGCATGCACCACGGCGTCGACATCGCCCAACCCGGAGAGGATTTCGCGCAATCCGGTGGAGTCGTCGAGATCGGCAGGACGCCAGTCGAATTCGTCGTGTGTGATTTCGGGTTCGCGGCGGCTGAGCCCGATCACATGCCAGCCGTCATCGAGCAGCCGGCGTACGGTGGCCGCGCCGATGCCGGAGCTCGCGCCGGTGACGACGGCCGTGGTCATCCGCTCACCCAGTCGTCGGTCACTTCGACGTACTCGATGGCCTGCCGGAACCGGGTGAACGCAATGTGCAGGCGGTCGCCGGTCGCGGTGATGGTCGGGTAGGACAATTCGCGGTTGAGCCCGTCGCGAGAGTTGTTGGACAGGCAGTAGCCGTCCCCGACCTCGATGTTGCGCCGGGTCGGCCAGCTCAGCCCGGCATCGGAAGAGATCGCGAGCGTCATCGGCGCCCGCGGTGCGCCCCAGAACGCGCGGCCCAGCTGTTCGGCGGGCTTTTCCTGCGTCGCGGCCAACCCGTCGTCGTCGATCTCGTCGTACAGCGAGGTTCTTCGCTCGGTGGCATCCTCGGCGCTGGAATCGTTGAACACCAACGCAAGTCGATCATCCGGCAACACGACGAACTGGATGGACGAGTTGTTGTTGGGCAATTCGGTCGGCTCCGGCGCGGTCCAGGTCTCACCGTCGTCGGTCGAGGTACTGCGGTACACGAAGTCGGCCCACCGGCTGCGGTACAGCGCCACCAAGGTGCCGTCGGAGAGCCTACCGATGTTCATGTGCACACAACCGGTGCTGTCGGGCACCGCGACCTCACGCCAGGTTTCACCGGCGTCGTCGGAGATCATCACCGCGCTGAAATCGTGGTCTCCCACCCATTTACGGCCGGCCATCTTGACGCAGTGGAAGATGGGCAGCAACAGACGCCCGCTCGGCAGCGTCACGATCGGCTGGCGGACGAATACGCCGCCCTCGTCGGTCTCCGGAAGCAGCGTGTGCACCGGCCCCCAGCTGGCCCCACCGTCGGTCGAGATGCGGCGCAACACCCGGGCGGTGTCCTGGTTGCCCGCGTGTTGTGAGGTCCACATGAGCCACAGCGCACCGGATTTGGCCACGTGCAGCACCGGATTCTGCTCCGAGCGTGTCGGATCGTCGGACAGTTGCACCGGCGCGGTCCAGGTGTCGCCGTCGAGGCGCGAGAACCACACACTGATGTCCGGGACGCCTTCCTGGGTTCCGGCGAACCACACGCACGCCAGGGCGCCGTCGGGCAACACCGTGAGGTTGGCCGCGTGATTCTGTACCTGGGGTAGCGGCAACAAGGCCTGGCGCCGTCCGGGTTCGGTGGTGGCGCGAACGGTGCCGTCGGTGGTGGTCGGTGAGGTGCTCATGAGCGCAGGGACACCGCCGTCAGGTTGTAGGAGTTGGTGGGACGCAAGGTGATTCCTTCGATGCGCGTGCGGCGGGCCAGCACGGCCTTGGGGACGAACGACCACAGCATGGGGCAGGTGTCCCAGATCTTTCGTTGCGCGTCGGCGAGCAGCGCGGCGCGGCGTTTCGGGTCCGGTTCCTCGGAGGCCTGGGTGATGACCGCGGTGATCTCGGGGAAGACGTAGCCGTGGTAGCTGTCGCGGGTGGCTTCCTTTTCGGGGGTTCCGGCGTACATGCCCTGCATGATGGTCAGCGCAAGGCCCGTCGGGCTCGGGAAGCCGTTGCCCAGCACGTCCCAGTCCCCGGTCTTGCCCTGGCGCCACTGCATGATGTCGCCGCCGGGTTCGAACTGTTGCAGCCGGGCGCGTACGCCGACCGCGCCGAGCATCTGCACGACCGACTCCATGATGTCGGTGTCGGCCGCGAATTCTCCTGATTCCCAGATGATTTTGAGATCGAGATCGCGGATGCCGAGCGCGTCGAGTTCGGCCTTCGCCCGCCCGGGATCGTAGCTGTACTCCCCCGTCTCGATGGCCCCGTCCAGGGTCAGCGGGATGACGCCGCGCGACGCCGTGGCCGACCCCTGCATGACCTCGTCGATCAACGACCTGCCGTCGATCGCATAGGTCAGTGCGCGGCGCACACGGGCGTCGGCGATCGGATGTCCCTTGGGCTTACGGAAGTTGAAGAACAGTTGGTTGAGGCGCACGCCGTCGACGCGGTCGATGGCCACGCCGGCGAGGCCGTCGAGCTGGTCGGCCGAATCGGGGGTGATGGAGTCGATCACATCGATGTCACCGCTGCGCAGCGCGACGACCCGGCTGGTCTCGTCGGGAATGAAGCGCACCCGCACCGATTCGACATGTGCCGGTGCGCCCCAGTACTTGTCGTTGCGCACCAGGGTGTAGGTGCCTGCGCCGCGGTTGCTTTCCGTGACAACGTACGGGCCCGTGCCGACGCCGCTCTGCAACTCCTCGGGTTTGTTGGCGGCCGCCGGCGTGATGAGGATGTTGGACATCAGGTAGTCCAGCACCGGCACCGGGCGCACGGTGTTGAGTGTGAAGCTCGTATCGTCGATCGCCTCGACCGTCGGGAACTCGGGAAAGAACCCGGCGACGAACGATCCGTTGACCTCGCTGTACATCTTGAGGGCGGTCGCGACGTCTTCGACGCGCACCGGCGAGCCGTCGGAGTACCGCACGCCGGGTCGCAGGTGCACGTACCACTGCGTCGGGGAGGTGAGTCTGAACTGGTCGGCCAGCACGAGCTGCGGGCGCAGGTCGTGATTGATCTCGGTCAGGGCTTGCCGGACTCCGCGCTGGACGGTCAGCGCCGCGTCGAACTGGTTGAGCTTGTTGTCCAGGCTCACGAGCGACCGGTTGAGGCCGAGACTCATGGTGGTCGGCCCGGGTGTGCCGGTCGGCGTCGCGCAGCCGGCCAACGAGCCTGCCGTCGCGCCGAATGCCAGCCCAGCGCCCGCGAACAGGCTCGACCGCAGCAGCGCTCGGCGGGAAAACTGCTGATCCAGAATCGATTTGGTCACGGTCGACCTCCAGGCGGCATACGGATCAGTGTGATGGTGGACACAGGGAACTCTAATCGGATTGCGCATAACGCGCAACTTTGGGTTGATACTTGCGCGCAATACGCAGTCATGACATTGTGAGCTGTGTAACAGAAAGGTCGACGATGGACTTTCCGCCACCACCTCGGAGAACTCGATGACCCAGCAGGTGACCCTTGCGCCGACCCGCACGGGCGCATCCCGACTGGCGTCGGCTGCCCTCCCGCGCTACATCGCCAAACGCCTCGGGCAGAGCGCACTGGCGATCTTCCTGACCCTGACCACGGTGTTCGTGCTGGTCCGGTTGGCGCCGGGCGACCCCGCCTACGCCATGGCCGGACCGCTTGCCAGCAGCGACGACATCGAGCGCATTCGAACCAGCATGGGACTGGATCAATCCGTGTTCGTGCAGTATCTGCGGTACCTGCAGGGGCTGCTGCACCTGGACCTCGGCACGTCCTATTCGTTCCAGGCGCCGGCCTTGGATGTGGTGCTCGACCGGCTGCCCTACACCCTCACGCTGTCGATCGCGTCGATCCTGCTGACGACGGTCGTCTCGGTTCCGCTCGGCGTGTGGATGGCCCGAAATGCCGACACCCGACGCGAACTCGGCGCCAACGCCGTCACCATCGCCGGCCAGTCCATGCCCGACTTCTGGACCGGGCTCATGCTCATCACGGTCTTCGCGGTGCTCATCCCGATCTTCCCGACCGCGGGCTTCGCGACGTGGTCCAGTCTCGTGCTCCCGACCGTGACCATCGCGATCCTGCAGATCGCCCTCATCTCGCGGCTCGTGCGGCGTGAGATGGTCGGCGCATTCACGTCGCCGTACGTGACCGTCGCGCGGGCCCGGGGCGTCTCGGAACGCCAGTTGATCTGGCGCTATGCGATGCGCAATTCGGCCATCCCGGTGCTGACGGCACTGGGCACGCGCTTCGCCTCATTGCTCAACGGTGTCGTCGTCGTCGAGGTGGTGTTCGCATGGCCCGGTGTCGGCTCGCTCGTCGTCCGGGCTCTTGAGACCCGTGACTACCCACTGATCCAGGCCACCGTGCTGGTCACCGCCGCCCTCGCGGTGCTCGTGCAGCTTCTCGTCGACCTCTGTTATCCGCTTCTCGATCCACGGGTCCGGCTCGGGAAAGGAACCGCCAAATGACCACTCTCGTCGCCCCGCCTGCCCAACCGCGGCCGAGCGCTGTCACCGCGCGCGACATCGCCAAGGCCGGCGCGACCCGCCGGGCCCGCGACAGCCGCGTCAAGATCTGGGTCGGCAGCGTGTGCACGCTGCTGGTGGTCCTGCCGGTCGCGTTCGCGCGGGTGCTGCCGTTGCCGTCGCCCGATGCCACACATCTCGGCGAACGCCGCCTGCCCCCGCTGACCGACGGGCACCTGTTCGGCACCGATCAGCTCGGCCGCGATCTGCTGGCCCGCGTGCTCTACGGCGGTCAGGTGTCGCTGACCGTCGGCATCCTCGCGGTAGTGGTGTCAGGACTCATCGGGCTGGTGCTCGGCGCGGCCGCCGGATACTGGGGCGGATGGGTCGACGCCGTGGTCAGCCGACTGCTGGAAGCCCAACTGTCGCTGCCCCTGCTCATGATGCTGCTCCTCGTGGTGGCCCTGTTCGGCCCGTCGATCCCCGTGATCACGTTCGTCATCGCGATCGCACAGTGGCCCGAGATCGCCCGGTTGACCCGCTCACTGTGCCTCGTCGAACGCGAAAAGCCTTACGTCGCAGCGGCGAGGGTTCTCGGGCTGGGCGGCTTCGCGATCCTGCTGCGCCACGTCATACCCAACGTCGTCAAGCAGGTGTCGCTCGTGGTGCTGCTGCTGCTCGCGCAAGCCGTGTTGCTGGAAAGTGCGCTGAGCTACCTCGGCGCCGGGCCGCAACGGCCGTTCGCCACGTGGGGCCGCATCATCTCCGACGGCCAGGACTACGTCACCACGTCGTGGTGGCTGGTGACGCTGCCCGGTCTGGTGATCGCCGTCCTCGTGATCGGGGTGAACCTGCTCGGCGACGGCCTCCGCGACCGCAGCGGTGGCTTCAAGTTCGGTCTGCTCAAACGCCTTCCGCTCTCCAAGAAAGCAGCATGAGCATGGGAAACCTGCTGAAAGTCGACGCATTGCAAGTCGAGTTGATCACCGCGAACGGCGTGATCCGCGCGGTGGACGGGGTGTCCTTCTGCATCGACGCCGGCGAAACCGTCACGATCATCGGTGAATCCGGCTCCGGGAAATCGACCACCGCGATGGGCATCCTTGGCCTGCTGCCCTCCGATCTCGCGGTGCTGTCCGGCCGCGCCGAGTTCCAGGGCACCGACATTCTCGGCAACACCAAGGCGCTGGAGAAGGTCCGCGGCAGGCACATCGCACTGATCCCGCAGGATCCGATGACCGCGCTCAGTCCCGTCCACAACATCGGCGCTCAGCTGCGCGACGCCATCCGGCACAGCGGCATCAAAGGCAAGGCACGCGAAACCGCCAGGGCCGTCGAACTTCTGGAGCAGGTCCGGATTCCGCGGCCCGCGACCCAGCTGGGCAAGTACCCGCACCAACTGTCCGGTGGCATGCTGCAACGCGTGCTGATCGCCACCGCACTGGCCGCGAGCCCCGAACTCATCGTCGCCGACGAGCCGACCAGCGCCCTCGACGTGACCGTGCAGGCCAGCATCCTCGACCTGCTACTGGAAGTGCAGGAGAACACGGGCGTCGGGATGCTGCTGATCACCCACGATCTCGGGGTGGCCCGGTTGATGTCGGACCGCATCATGGTGATGAAGGACGGCAGGTTCGTCGAGACCGGCGGTGCCGAGGATCTGATCTGCCATCCGCAGAGCGACTATGCCCGCAAGCTGCTGGCAGCCGTGCCCAGGCTCGGCGATCACGCACCCCAAGGAGTTCCGGCATGACCACCCCGCTGCTGTCCGTCGAGGATCTCGTGGTCGAATATCCCGTCGCGGGAGGGGTTTTCCGCGCAGTCGACCAGGTCAGTTTCTCGGTCCCGAAAGGCGCGACGCTGGCCGTGGTCGGCGAATCCGGCTGCGGTAAGTCCACGATCGCCAAGTCGATCGTCCGGCTCGTCACGCCGACCTCGGGGCATATCCGCTTCGACGGCACCGATATCGCGCGGCTCTCCGAGCGTGGGCTCAAGCCGTACCGATCCCGCATCCAGATGGTTTTCCAGGATCCGTACGGATCTCTCGATCCGCATCTCAATGCCGTCGACATCGTCTCCGAGCCCCTGCGGCTCAGGGGAATTCGCAGCCGTGCCGACCGCGAGAAACGGGCCGCCGAGCTGATCGATCGCGTCGGTCTGCCGTCGAGCGCATCACATCGCAAGCCCGGTGAGTTCTCCGGCGGCCAACGCCAGCGCATCGGCATCGCACGGGCCCTGGCCAGCGAGCCCGAACTGCTGGTGTGCGACGAGGCGACCAGCGCACTGGACGTTTCGGTGCAGGCCCAGGTGCTCGAACTGCTGCGGGAGATCAAACGCGACACCGGGTTGACCTACGTGTTCATCTCACACAACCTCGGCGTGGTGCGCGAGATCAGCGACTCCATCATCGTGATGTCGTCGGGCTCGATCGTCGAAAGCGGAGTCACCGCAGACGTTCTCGCGCACCCGGCCGAGCCCTACACCCAGGCGCTGCGCGCCGCCGCCCTCGACCCGACCACGATGGTCGGCGTCAAACCCCGACAGTTACTCAAAGGAGTTGCCTGATGGCCGAACTCGGCCCCCTCGTCCTCGGCACCATGACGTTCGGCGACACCGTCGACCGGGACGGCGCCGCGGCCATGCTCGACGCGGCGCTCGACGCCGGGATCACCCATATCGACACCGCCAACGGCTACGCGGGCGGCGAATCCGAACGCATCCTCGCGAGCCTGTTGCGGGGTCGCCGGGATCGCGTCACGCTCGCCACGAAGGCCGGCATGCCGCATCCCGACGCCGGCGAGCACTCACCGCTGTCGGCGGCCGGTCTTCGCGCGAGCGTCGAGGGCAGCCTTTCGCGACTGCAGACCGACCACGTCGAGCTGTTCTATCTCCATCAGCCCGACCGGGCCGCGCCGCTCACCGAAACACTGTCCACCGTGGCCGAACTCGTGGCCGAAGGAAAGATCGGCGCGCTGGGGGTGTCCAACTACGCGGCGTGGCAGATCGCCGAACTCAACCATGTCGCAGACGCCGTCGGCGCACCCCGCCCTGTCGCGGCACAACAGCTCTACAACCTGCTGGCCCGGCGGATCGAGGACGAGTACGCCGAGTTCGCCGCCGTCACGGACCTGACCACGGTCGTCTACAACCCGCTCGGCGGCGGTCTGCTCACCGGCAGGCACTCGTTCGACGCCGACCCCACCGAGGGACGGTTCGGCGATTCGCGGCTGGCCCAGATGTACAAGCAGAGATACTGGAACGCCGCGATCTTCGAGGCCATCGAGGCGTTGGCGGTGATCGCCGACAAGGCCGGAATGCCGCTGACCGAACTCGCGCTGAGGTGGCTGGTGTCCAAACCCGCGACCGGACCGATCCTGCTCGGCGGGTCGAAGGTCGGCCACCTGCAGGCCAACATCGCCGCGGTGGCGCACGGGCCGTTGGCGGAAGATGTGGTGACGGCTTGCGATGAGGTCGGCGCCGCGCTGCGCGGACCGATGCCCAACTACAACCGATAGGTATCCACCATGCGTGCACAGGAATTCGCCGCCCGGCTGAGGGATCGCCAACAGCTGCTGGGCTACTGGTCGGTGATCGACAGCCCGGTGTCCACCGAGTGGCTAGCCCACGTCGGCTGGGATTACATCGCACTCGACCTGCAGCACGGGCTTATCGGCTACTCGGGCATGGTGGCGGGTCTGACCGCGATCGACGCGTCGGGCTCCGCCGTCGGGCTGGTGCGGGTGGAGGCCAACGACGCCACCGCGATCGGGCGGGCGCTGGACGCCGGCGCGGCCGGGGTCATCGTGCCGATGGTCAACACTGCCGAGGAAGCCGCGGCCGCAGTGGCCGCCGCGACGTATCCGCCCGCGGGTATCCGGTCCTACGGCCCGATGCGGTCCCAGCTGCGGATCGGGCCCGTCCCCGCCGAGGCCAATCGCGACACCGTGGTCCTCGCGATGATCGAAACCGCCGGCGGGCTGGCTCATGTCGAAGAGATCTGTCGCGTGCCCGGGCTCGACGGCGTGTATGTCGGGCCGTCGGATCTGCGGTTGGCGATCGGCGGTGCCACGTCGTCTGATCCGGCCGTGGCCGACGAGTTCGAGGCAGCGCTGACGCGGGTGCGGGAGGCCGCCGCGGCGGCAGGTATCGCGGCCGGGCGGCGGCCTCCCGCACCCGCGTCAGCGGCCAAGCGGCTCGCACAGGGCTACACGTTCGCGACCGTCGCCTCCGACATCGTGCATCTCAAGCAGGCCTCGGCCGCGCACTTGAAGGCGGCCCGGGGAGAGTAGGGCCTGGCACGTGGCACGTGGCACGTGGCACGTGGCACCGCGAGCGTGCGTGTCTGCCGGTGCGACACGCCGACGCTCACGCCCTCCGCGTACGTAACGCTGTGGCGGGAAAATTCGCAATTCTCCGCCACCGCGTTACGTACGCGAAGTCCACGGCAGAATCTCAGCGCACATTTGCCTTCTGCACGGCGTGGCGAGGGACAGACACGCACGCTCGCGGTGCTAGGGGACCAGCTACACAGTGTCACCCAGGCCGGCGAGCAAGGCCTGCCGGCTGGCCCGGACATGTTCGCGCATCACGCGTTCGGCGCTGTCACCATCTTTGGCGACGATGAGATCGAGCACGACATGGTGTTCACGGTCGGATTGCAGGGGCCGGCCGGGCTGACTCAGTGAGGTGTGGACCAGCCGGGCGTATGCCAGCTGGTTCATGAGCATGCGGTAGTGCGCTTCGAGCTTGTTGTTGTCGGCGCCGACGATCAACAAATCGTGGAACTCCTCCACCAGCTCGGCGTAGCGGGCTCGGTCGTCACGGGCGACGGCCTCGTCGGCCTGGCGGAGGTTCTCCTCGAGCTTGTCGATCTCGGGCACGCGCCCGCGCTGGGCCAGCAGCCGCGCCGCGGCCCCTTCGAGCAGCTCTTTCATCTGGAACAGTTCGGTGATCTCACGGCGCGACGGAGTGGTCACGAAGGTGCCGACCCGTGGGCGGATCTCGATGAGGCCCTCGGTTTGCAGCTGCTTGAACGTCTCGCGTACCGGGGTTCGGGACACCCCGAATTCCTCGGCGATGGCCAGCTCGGAGATGTTGACCCCGGGGGAGATCTCGCCCGCGATGATGCGGCGCCTGATCTCCTCGATCAACCGACCCTGGATCGAGCCGTTACTGCTGGTCACCGCCACTCCCCTGTCACTACCCCAGTGCGGTCAGGTTGCCGCCATCGAAGAACTTACCTGCGCTGTAGACCATGGGATGGCGATCGCCGACCTCGGCATGCACGACACGGCACATGAACACCGTGTGGGTGCTGGCCTGCAGTCGCTCGCGGATCTCGACCTCCATGCCCGCCGAGCTGCGATCGATCAGTGGGCTCCCGAAAGGACCGGCATGCCAGGACAATCCGGAGAACTTGTCGTCGGATTTCACCGCGAACCGGCCCACCACGTCGAGTTGGTCGGCGGAGAGAATGTTGATCGCGAGATGGTCGGCACGGAAGAGGCAGTCATGCGTCGACGACGTGTGCTGGACGGCGACCATGACGGTCGGCGGATCCAGCGAGATGCTCGCGAACGCGTTGACAGCCAACCCGCGCGGATTGTCCCCGTCCAACGCGGTGACCACGGTGACCCCGGTGACGAACTGCCGGTTGACCCGCTTCATCAGGTCGACATCGGGCCGAACGGGCGCGGTCACCGGTCCTGCCCCACCGCGATGATGCCGAGTGCGGTCAGCAGCGCCCGCGGATCCCACGTGACGTGTTCCTCCACGATGCGGTCGTCTTCGAAGCGTGCGAAAGTCGCTCCGCTGACCGCGACTTCACGCTTGGTGGCCGGCACGCCGAGGAAGGAATGTTCGTGGCTGCCGGTGCTGTGCCAGCGGATCGCGGCCCTGTCGCCCTCGACCACGACCTCGTCGACGACGGTCAACAGGTCGGGAAATGCCGAGCGAGTCGCGGTGATCGACGCCTTGAACTCGGCGCGGCCCTGGGTGCTGCCCGTTCCGTTGATCCGCTGGTAGCTGTCGGCGAGCAGGCCGTCGAACGCGTCCACCTCGCCGCGGTCCCACGCGGCAGTCCAGGCCTCTTGTATGCGGCTGCGTCGGGTTTCGTTGTCAGACACGGGGTTTCCTTTCGGCAGCGGATTCATCGGTGCACCTACTCCGGCTTGAAGACCGGCGTGGCGCGGTGCCACAGCGGAGGCAGTCGGTAGGTGGCGACGTACGCGAGGCAGGCGACACCGAACCCGACGAAGTAGGACAGGTCTCCCCACTCCGGGTGCGCCTTGGCGACCGGGCCGACGAAGAACGACAGGTTCCAGAACAGCGCCGAGGCGGCGGCGCCGACAACCCAGGCGACGAATCCCCATTCCAGGATGCGGCGGGAGTCGAAGAGCTCGGCGATACGGGCGCGGTCGTGGCGGTGCCCAAGAACATAGTCGAGCAGCAGCACAGCGCCGAAGGGGGCGATGAGGTAGGCGCCGAGGAACAGGAACGTCTTGAACTTGGCTTCGAATCCTTCGTCGGCCCAGAGGCTGATCGCGTACGCCACCGCGCAGATGATGATGACGGCAGTCCGCCGACTGATCGGAATGCGCAGGGTCTGAACGGAAATCGCGCCGCCGTACACGTTCAGGAAGTTCTGCGAGAACGACGAGATCAGCACCACCAGCAGCGCGGCGACATGGAACGGTCCGGTCAGCCGGAACAAGGCATCGATGGCGCTCTCACCGCTGGCCGCGGAACTCCCCAACAAGGCACCGACGATGCCCAGCCAAGACAGCGAAACAAAGTTGCCCGCGAACGTCCACACCCCGGTGGCGCGGTTGACATGGTCTTCGTCGGGCAGATAGCGAGAGTAGTCCGACGCGAACGGCCACCAGGCGATGAGGAAGGACAGAAAGAACCCGGCGAAGGTGATCCACCCGCCGACGCCGCCCACCCAGTACGGGGCCTGCGGGTTCGTGTCGAAGCCGCCGTGCCAGCCGCGGCTCACCGAGACCACGGTGATCATCACGAAGCCGGCGAAGAGGACAACCGCCAGGATCCGCTCGAGAAAGTGGATCATGTTGTAGCCGTATACGGCCACCACGAGCTGGATGAACACCAGCACGAATGTGCCGAGCCAGTACGGAATCGCGGGGATCAAGGCGCGTAACGCCTGGCCGCCGAGGATCACAGTGACGGCGGCCCAGCCGATACCGGCGAAGACGTTCACATAAGCCACCGGGACGAAATTGCCGAAGAACCCGAGCGGGCCGCGGGCCTGGATCTGCTGGGCAACGCCGAGTCGACCGCCCATGCGGGAAAGCACACCCATGACCACCGCGCCCACCAGCGATCCGGCGATGATCGCCGTCACCGAGGAGACCAAGGACAGTCCGAAGCTGACGGCCAGAAATCCCAGCACGATGATCGGGAAGTTCATCCCCGCCGCGAACCAGATGAAGAACTGCGACACCGGCTTACCGTGCCGCTCGGAGTCCGGGATGGCGTCTACCCCATAGGGTTCGACAGTCGCAATCTTGTTGCGGTAGTGCAGATCCTGGGACAGCGCGCCGGTAGAGGCAGGCGAGACGTCCCGGGAGATATCAGTAGTCATCGGATCACCTTGTGTCGTTGATGGTCGGCTGTCCGGCGCCACGATGCGCGGCGAACGGTGGAAACAGTCACGCGAGCCCGAATCCAGCCGGCGATCGCTGCGTTCTGCAGGAAGCCCGTCTGGCATACAACAAAATGTAAGTCGAGTCACAGGTCGATGTCAACGGTCAAGTGTCGTCACTCGCCGACAACCGGACGACCCGGCCATCTTTGCCGCAGTAAAATCCGTGTTACCAGCTGATTTACGTGATACGACGCGTCCACACAGCACCCACGCGAACCACACGTCGACGGCCGCCGCCCGCCATACCTTGACCCAACAGACCGGTCCGGCTATCGTCTGTGGCATGCAACAGAATGTCGCCGGGGTTGACCTGCGAAAGGTGGTCGTCTACCGCGAGACGGTGGTGACCGAGGCGGACGAGTACCCATCCCGCCCGGCGCTGCAGGCCAGCGTCGCCGCGGTCATCCGCAATCCCTGGCTCGGCACTCCGCCGTCGCGAGACCTGACCCCCGAGGTCATCCAGACCGCCCCGATGCTGGCCCAGCTCCTCACGGATCGGTTGATCGACGCGCTCGGCGGCGTCGACGCGATCGAGGCGTTCGGCAAAGCCGCCATCGTCGGTGCCGCGGGCGAGATCGAACACGGTGGTGCGCTGATCCACACCCCGTATTTCGGCAACCTGATGCGTGAGTTCCTCGAGGGCGAATCGATCATCTGCTTCGCCGACGTGCGCGCCGAAGCCGGTGAGCCACTGGTGGTCCCGATGTGGCACAAGACAAAGGCGGCCACCCGCAGCCACTATCAGACCGTGAGCACCCGGGTATCCGACGGCCCGCGCGCCGACGAGCTCGTCATCATCGCCGCGGGGTCAACCGGCCCACGGCCCCACCCCCGGATCGGGGATCGCACCACCGACCCCGCCGTCACCGTCAAGAGTCTGGAGAGTGCCCTGTCATGAAATTGCGCAAGATCGCCACCGTCGTCGAGGAGATCCGCACCGAAGGCGGGCGTGAGGTCAACCCGCCCGCCCGCGTCGCCGTGGTCGCCGCAGTGATTGAAAATCCCTGGGCTGGACAGGGTTTCGTAGACGACCTGGGTCCCGGCATCGACGCGACCGCATCGGATGTGGGCGCACTGCTGGCACCGCTTGTGCTCGAGGCCCTCCAAGAGCCCGCCGAGGCGTACGGCAAGGCCGCGATCGTCGGGCTGAACGGCGAGATCGAACACGGCTCGGGCCTGATCCACACGCTGAAGTTCGGCGATCATTTCCGCAAGGCCGCCAACGCCACCACGCTGCTGCCCGCGGTCGAGAAGCGTGGACCGGCAGGCGTCACCTTCGACATCCCGCTCAAGCACATCACCGACGCCACCATCCGGTCGCACCACCAGACCGTGGAGGTACGCATCGCCGACGCCCCGCACGCCGACGAGATCATCATCGCGTTGGCGGCCGCCTCACAGGGCCGTCCCCAGCAGCGCCTGGCACCGCTGAGCAGCGAGAAGTAAAGCCTGTGCCCCGGCCGACGCTTGTCCTGCTGCACGGAGTGGGCCTGGACCACACCGTGTGGGAGCCAATGACCGCGCTGCTGGCCGACCGGTTCGACGTCATCGCTCCCGACCTCCCGGGGCACGGTGACCGGCCGCCTGCCCCCGCGGGAGTGACGTTGGCGGACTTGGCCGATGGGGTGGCCGGCGAGATCCCGTCCGGATCACATCTGGTCGGGTTCTCGCTCGGCGCCATGGTCGCCCAGCACCTCGCGGTGCACCGCCCCGAGCTGGTCGCCACACTGACGTCGGTGGCCTCGGTGTGCCGGCGGACCCCCGAGGAGCGCGACGCCGTGCTGGCCCGGCTCGACACCGCGGCCGCCGACATCGCGGCGAGTTCGGCTGCGTCCCTGCGTCGTTGGTACGACGGCACCGACGTCAGCCGCGAACAGATCGCCCGCACGCAGGCCACCCTGCTGGCCAACGATCCAGACAGCTTCCTGAACTGCTACCGGGTGTTCGCCACCGCTGACGCGGAGATCGGATCGCAGCTCGGCCACATCACCGCACCCGCGCTGGCCATCACCGGCTCGGACGATCCCGGCTCGACACCCGAGATGACCCGCAGGCTCGCGGCGGCGATCCCCGGCTGCCAAGCGGTCATCGTGCCCGGCGCACGGCACATGCTCCCCGTCCAGTGCCCGCGTGAACTCGCCGACGCCATAACTTCTTTCATCGGAAGGTCCGTACATGTCTGAAACCCCGCAACTGCAGCACTTCATCGGCGGAAAGCCCACTGCCCCGGCGTCGGGCGAATACTTCGAGAGCACCAACCCCGCCACCCGCGAAGTGCTGTACCAGGCGGCCCGCGGGACTGTCGCCGACATCGACGCGGCTGTCGCATCGGCGACCGAGGCATTTCACGATCCGCGGTGGCGCGATCTGAGTCAAACGAAGCGTGGTCATCTGCTGCGCCGCCTCGGGGATCTCGTCGCCGAACACGCCGAGGAACTGGCCCGCTCGGAATCCCTCGACAACGGCAAGCTGCTACGCGAGATGCGTGGCCAGCTCGCCACGCTGCCCGAGTATTACTACTACTACGCGGGTTTGGCTGACAAGATCCACGGCGATGTCATCCCGACCTCGAACCGCCAGGTGCTCAACTACACCATGCGGGAGCCGCTCGGCGTGGTCGGCGCGATCACGCCGTGGAACTCGCCGCTGACCCTGACCACGAGCAAGCTGGCCCCCGCGTTGTGCGCGGGCAACACCGTGGTGATCAAGCCGTCCGAATACACGTCGGCGACCGTGCTGAAACTGGCCGAGCTGGTGATCGAGGCGGGCTTCCCGCCCGGCGCGGTCAACGTCGTCACCGGATTCGGTGCAGAGGCCGGCCAGGCGCTGGTGGATCACCCTGGGCTGGCGAAGATCTCGTTCACGGGTAGCACCGCGACCGGGTCGCGGATCGCGTCCGCGGCGGCGGGCCGGTTCATCGGGTCGACGCTGGAACTCGGCGGCAAGTCCCCCAACATCGTGTTCGATGACGCCAACGTCGCCAATGCGGCGACCGGCGTGGTGGCAGGAATCTTCGCCGCCGCCGGGCAGACGTGCATCGCGGGCAGTCGGGTGTTCGCACAGCGCGCGATCTACGACGAGTTGCTCGAGCGCGTCGCCGAACGAGCCCGCAGCATCCGGATGGGCAATCCGCTCGATGACGACACCGAGCTCGGGCCGCTGGCGTTCGAGGACCAGCGCGACAAGGTCGCGTCCTATGTCGACCTTGGCCGCTCCGAAGGAGCCCGGGTGCTCACCGGCGGGCGCGCCACCGACGGCGGTCTCGGCGGGTTCTTCTACGAGCCAACAGTTTTGGTTGACGTCACGAACCAGATGCGGGTGGTGCGCGAGGAGATCTTCGGCCCGGTCGCCGCGATCATGCCGTTCGATTCCGAGGACGAGGTCGTGCAACTGGCCAACGACACCGAGTACGGCCTGGCCGCAGGGGTGTGGACAGCCAATCTCTCGCGAGCGCACCGGATGGCCGCACGTCTCGATGCCGGCACCGTCTGGGTCAACACCTACCGGGCCATGTCTCCCATGTCACCGCGGCAGGGTTTCAAGAGCAGCGGGGTCGGCGTCGAGCACGGCACCGAGACCGTGAAGGAATACACCCGGCTCAAGAGCGTGTGGATCAACACCGACGAGGGTCCGGTGCCCGACCCGTTCGTGATGCGGAGCTGACATGCCACTCGTCGAAGTCACCATCGCGCAAGGCCGTTCGGCCGAGCAGATCCGCGCCATGATGCACGAGGTGCACGAGGCCGTGCTGCGGACCGTGGACACCCAACCCGAGCACATCCGGGTCATCGTCCGCGAAGTTCCCCGGACTCATTGGGCAACAGGCGATCTCACCATCGCTGAGATGAAGGAGCAATCATGAGGTTTTCGTTGTTCGTCCACATGGAACGGTGGGATTCCTCGGTCAGCCATCGGCAGCTTTTCGAGAACCTCGCCGAGCTGTCCCTGATGGCCGAGGCCGGCGGCTTTTCCACGGTGTGGATCGGGGAACACCACGCCATGGAGTACACGATCTCGCCCAGCCCGATGCCGCTGCTGGCCTACCTGGCCGGGCAGACCTCGACGATCCGGCTGGGCGCGGGCACCATCATCGCGCCGTTCTGGAACCCCATTCGGGCTGCGGGTGAATGCGCGCTGCTCGACGTGATCAGCAACGGCCGCATGGAAGTTGGCCTTGCCCGCGGCGCCTACCAGATCGAGTTCGACCGCATGATGCCCGGGCTGTCCGCCACCGAGGGCGGCAAGCACCTGCGCGAACTGGTGCCCGCGGTGCGCAGGCTGTGGCAGGGCGACTATGCGCACGACGGCGAGATCTGGCAGTTCCCGACATCGACGAGCGTGCCCAAGCCCGTGCAGCAGCCGATGCCACCGATGTGGATCGCGGCGCGCGACCCCGATTCGCACGACTTCGCAGTGGCCCAAGGCTGCAACGTGATGGTGACCCCGCTGATGAAGGGCGACGAAGAGGTCGTCGACCTCAAGCGCAAGTTCGACACCGCGGTCGGCAACCACCCCGAGGTGGCCCGCCCGCAGATCATGGTGTTGCGCCACACTCATGTTCATGCCGCCGAGGATCCCGACGGCTGGCGCCCGGCCGCCGCGGCGATCTCGAAGTTCTACCGCACGTTCGACGCGTGGTTCGGTAATAAGACGACGCCGGTCAACGGGTTCCTCGAGCCCAGCCCCGAATCGAAGTTCGCGCAGCGTCCCGAGTTCGAATTGGAGTCCCTGCACCGCACCGCGATGATCGGCACGCCCGACGAGGTCATCGAACGGCTGCGGTTCTACCAAGAGCTCGGCATCGACGAGTTCAGCTTCTGGTGCGACAACAGCCTGCCGCACGACGAAAAGCGCAAGAGCCTCGAACTGTTCATCAAAGAGGTCGTACCGGCATTCCAGTAAGGAGCCCCAGTCATGAATGGTGTGCGCATTCACGCCGTCGATCTGCAGGACGCCCAGCGGCGCGCCGCCAGCCAGCGCGCCGCTGCCCCTGAGCGGCCCGTGCTGCTCGACATCGAGGTGCTGATCGATCGTGATGCTCGAGCGGCGTTCGAGGCGCTCGGTGACGTGCCTGCAGGCAGCGCGCTGCGGTACGTCGGCACCCCGCGCGGGCTGGCCGGCCTGATTGCCGACGTGCAACGGCTCGGCATCGCCGACGCAGTGGTGCTCAAGCCTCTCGGTGGCAGCCCGGTCGCCGATCTCATGCTGGACGAACTGGCGCCCGGTCTGGCGTCCTGAGTTCTTCAGCCGGTCGACGCACTGTTGCGGCCGGTGTTGTGCGCAGCGGGCGTCGGCGCGGCCGCGGTCAGGATCTGCCCGGCGCGCTTGTCGACGTAGCGGGTGACCGCGTGCTGGCCGGCACCGAAGATCACCGCCATCAACAACAGATCCGGCACGGTCTGCGGAGGTTTCATCGGACCGACTCCGTTGCCCAGCAACGCGAGTCCGACCACCGCGACCAATGGCCCGAACGCAATCTTGAGCAATCCTTGCTGCAGCGGCAGGTTGAACGGGCCGAAATTGGTCGGGATCTTCGATACGGCCGGGATGGCGGTGAACAGCGCCCCGATCGCTCCGAACAACATCACGACACCGAGGCATATCCAGCCGGCTGCGTGCCAATCAGCGCTTTTGTCAACGAAATTCACCGACTGCACCAGTCCCTGGGTCACCAGGGTCGCGCCGGCGAACACGATGCAGAAGATTGTGGCGATCAGCAGCCGGTTGCGCAGATAACGCGCTTCCCGGTTGGCGTGATCGGCTTTGGCATGCGCTGCCCGCAACACCTCGGCCGTGGCTGAACGCAACTGCGCTTCGTCCGGGTTCGGTTGCTCACGGAGCTTGTCGAGTTGCTGAAGCTGCGGGTCGGCAGCGTCGAGGTAGGCATGTCCACGCTGCGCGGCGCGCGCGGCGTACACCGGCAGCGTAGCCGCGTCGACCAATTCGACCATGCGCTCGTCGACTTCCCGCAGCCGTGACCACGCCCGCTCGATCTCGGTGCCCCACCACCACTTCAGCGGGCCGACCCAGGCCTGTGAAGCGTGATTGGCGTCTTCCAGCAGATCTTTGACCAGGTAGTCGCGAACAGCCGCCTGGCACGGCGTCTCGCCGAGGTTCAGGCCGGCGAGATCGTCGAGCAACATGACGCGACGACGCTGCACCGCCTGTCGCCACGGGGCGGTGCGCGACCATACCGGCGGCAGACCGGATTTCAGGCCCTCCCACAGCGTGCCCGTCGGGCAATCCTGATGTGGCCGAACGGCAGCCGAGGGAACACCGTTGGTAGGAGATTGCGCGATGGTCATGACATCTCCTTTGTCACTTGAGACGGTATGACCGGGCTCGGCACGCTGGAACGCGTAGCGGACTACCTCATTTCGCGGACGATCAGGAGAAGGGGTCGACCGCTGCGGCGATACGTGCCGCGGCACCGGTGAGCACCGCGTCCCCGTGACCGAATCCGGCGATCTGCGCGCCTGTGGCCGCGAGTCTTTGCAGAGACTCGGTGGCGGCACGCCGGTCGGTGTTGAAGACACCGAGGATCACCTGTCCGTTGAACTCTGCGACCGCATCACCGGTGAGCACCGCGTCAGCGGCGGGCAGATACAGCCCGATGCTGCCCGGCGTGTGCCCGCACGCGGCGACGACGCGGGCGCCGCCGGAGAAGTCGAGCACGTCGCCGTCGCGCACCGCGCGGTCCACCCGGCATGCTGGGCCGTGCGGCGAGGTGTCGAAGTCGGGCCGGATCGTCCGCTCACCGTCCGTCAGCAGCGGCACCGGTCCGGGTTCGTCGCCCCGGATGTATGGCGAATCGGCAACGCCGGCAACCACTTCCGCGTCCGACCAGCCGACGATCTCAGCAGCCGAGCCGCAGTGGTCTTCGTGAAAGTGGGTCAGCACGATACGTTTCACATCGGCGCGGGAGCGGCCCAGAGCGGTGAGCGCCTCACCGATCAGCGCGGCACTGTCCGGCCAGCCGGTGTCGATGAGCGTCACACCGTCGGGCTCGATCCACAGGTAGCAGTTGAGCAGATGCGCGCGGTCACCCGGTATGCGCAGTCGATACAGCGAGGGCGCCAGCTCAAGCAGGTCGGGCATGACTCGACGCTAGTAGATCCCGCCGAAACGGCATTCCGGCAGGCGTCTACTCGAACTTTCGCTGCCGGAATGCCGTTTCGCGGAGGGTGCCGTTCCATCCGCGCGCCTTCAATGCCTGATAGGCCCGCTGGACCACGTCGGCTTGGCGATCTTCTTTGATCACTCGCATGACGTCCCATCCCAGCTGGGCGAGCTTGGGCAGCACCCGCAAATCCTTGACGTACTGTGCGCGGTCGGTTTGATGCTGACCGCCGTCATACTCCGACGCGACCTTGTAATCTTCCCAACCCATGTCGACGGTTCGGACCAGTCGGCCCCACTCGTCAACGATCGTGATCTGGGTGCTCGGCCTGGGTAGCCCGGCGTCGATGTAGAGCAATCGCAGGCGGGACTCCGGAGGTGACGCCGCCCCGCCGTCCACCAACGGCAGCACGGCCTTGAGCCTGGCCACGCCGCGCGTGCCTCGATAACGTTTGGCCAGCATGTGCACGTCCTCGTCAGAGAACGGGCGTGCGCGCATCAGCGCGTCCAATCGCTCGATGGCTTTCCTGCGCGGTAGAAACCGGCCGAGATCGAATGCCGCGCGCGCCGGCGTCGCCACGGGTAGCCCTTCGATACAGGTGATTTCTTCGTCGGCAATCCGTTCGTGCCGGACGACGATGCCGTGTGGCGAGCGGATGTAATCCCAGAGCAACTCGATCGTGATGTCGTCGTCGACCCATTCCGCGCCGTGCAGCGCCGAAGCCGCCACGCCCGTCACGATGCCTTCGCGGTGGCTCCACAGCCAGGCACCGACCGTCCGATCCCGTAACGACAAGACTCGATTCTTCGGCGCATGGACGTTCCGGAAGATCGGCCGGTACCACCGCTGCAGTTCATGTCGTGTGACGACGCCGCCGGCGATCGCTTCGGTTCCAATTAGCAACTCCCCCATGGACAGATACTGGCCACGAGGTCCGACAACCCCGCCGAAACGGCATTCCAGCAGGCCTCTACTCGCACTTTCCCTGCTGGAATGCCGTTTCGGCGGAATTGAATCAAGCCATTGCGCGGCGGCCGGCCAAAGCGCGGCCGAGGGTGAGCTCGTCGGCGAATTCGAGATCGCCGCCCATCGGTAGACCCGAGGCGATACGCGTCACGGTCAGCCCCGGGATGTCGCGCAGCATCCGCACCAGGTAGGTGGCGGTGGCCTCCCCCTCGGTGTTCGGATCGGTGGCGATGATCACTTCGGCCACGTCGACCCCGTCGACGCGTTCCCCGATCCGGTTCAGCAGCTCACGGATGCGCAGCTGATCGGGTCCGACACCCGACAACGGGTCCAGCGCGCCGCCGAGCACGTGGTAGCGGCCCCGGAACTCGCGGGTGCGCTCGACCGCCTGCACATCCTTGGGCTCCTCGACGACGCACACCAGCGACGCGTCGCGACGGGGGTCGCTGCAGATCCGGCAGCGCTGCGCGTCGGACACATTGCCGCACACCTCGCAGAACGTGACTCCGTCGCGGATGCGGCCGAGCACGGCCGTCAGCCGGTCGATGTCGGGCGGCTCGACGCTCAGCAGGTGAAACGCGATCCGCTGGGCGCTCTTGGGCCCGATGCCGGGCAGTTTGCCCAGCTCGTCGATCAGATCCTGAACCGGACCCTCAAACACTCGGGAACACCTACAGACCCGGGATGCCGAAGCCGCTCAAGCCGCCGGCCAGCGGGCCGAGGCGGCTCTGCGCCATGTCCTGCACCTGCGCCGACGCGTCGGCCAGTGCGCCGACGATGAGATCTTGCAGGGTTTCCGGATCGGACGGATCGATGACCTTCGGATCGATCGACACGGCGACGACCTCGCCGCTGCCCTTCACCGTCACCTTGACCAGACCGCCGCCTGCCTGCCCCTCGACCTGGGCGTTGGTCATCGCCTCCTGGGCCTCCATCAGCTGCTGCTGCACCTGCTGTGCCTGTGCGAGCAGTGCCGACATGTCGGGTGTGCCTCCGGGTTGCATGACAGGTCCCCTTGCCGTGTTGGTTGCGTCTTGGTCTCGACTTGGTTTCTCTCCGCTCGAGCGCGGCGGTTTGGCCTTCCAGCCTAGACGGCGCCCGGGCTACGGTGGCGCCCGTGCGAGTCCCAGCCTGCCTGCGTGTCGGCACCGCGGTTGCCAGCAGCGTGCTCATCGCTGTGTCGACCGCCGCCGCACCGATAGCCCATGCCGCACCCGCGAACCTTGCCGGGATGATCGTCTTCCTCGACCCCGGCCACAATGGCGCGAACGACGCCTCGATCAGCAAGCAAGTGCCGACAGGACGCGGCGGCACCAAGGATTGCCAGGCCAGTGGTACCTCGACCGACGACGGTTACCCCGAGCACACCTTCACCTGGGACACCACGTTGCGGGTCCGGGCCGCGCTGACCGCGCTGGGGGTACGGACGGCGATGACGCGCGGCGACGACACCTCGGTGGGACCGTGCGTCGACGCCCGCGCCGCGATGGCCAACGCCGTGCACCCGAACGCCATCGTCGCCATCCATGCCGACGGTGGGCCCGCCAACGGCCGCGGTTTCCATGTGCTCTACTCGTCGCCGCCGCTCAACGCCGTGCAGGCAGGCCCGGCGGTGCAGTTCGCGAAGGTGATGCGCGATCAGATCTCTGCCTCGGGGATTCCGCCTGCCACCTACATCGGCTCGGGCGGCTTGGATGCGCGCTCCGATATCGCCGGGCTCAACCTCGCGCAGTACCCGTCGATCCTCGTCGAGTGCGGCAACATGAAGAACCCGGTCGACTCCGCGCTGATGAAATCGCCGGAGGGCAGGCAGAAATACGCCGACGCCATCGTCCGCGGGATCGCCGGATTCCTCGGCTCGCAGCAGGTGGCGTCGGCGCGATAGGTCGGGCGCTAGGCGCCTTCCACTTCCTTCTTGAGGTTGGCCAGCACCTCGTCCTGGATCTTGCGCAGACCCAGCGGCGCGAAAGTCTTCTCGAAGAAGCCGCCCACGCCACCGGCACCGGTCCAGGTGGTCTTGAGGTTGACCGACGATCCGGTTCCGGCAGGCGCGACGGTCCAGTTGATCACCATCGACGAGTTGGCATCCTTCTCGATGACGGTGTGCCCCGCCACGTCGACCGTCGCCTTGACGTCGCGGACACGCGACTTGGTCGCCTGCAGTTTCCAGCTGGCGACGGTGCCCGCCCCCTGCCCGCCTTCGAGGACCTGGTAGTCGCTGTAGTTCGAGGAGAGAATCTTCGGCCGCACCGTCTGGTAGTCGGCGATCGCAGCGAACACAGCGGCGGGTTCGGCGTTGATCAATACGGTGCTGACCGCGCTGACCTGTCCCATCGGTGAATACTCCTTGTATCAATGACGTCGCGGTCTGATAACCGCGCTCCTCTGGGTCGCATCGAATGCAACCGCCGACTAGCGTATATGTGTGTCTGTTGTTCCGACTGACGCACAGGCTGTCCACGCTGCCGGCGTACAGCGGCTTCTCGACAGCTATCGCGCCATAAAGCCCACCGAGACAGTGCGTCTTGCCAAGAGCACGTCGAACCTGTTCCGCGCCCGCGACCGGCACGCCGGTAAGGGCCTGGACACATCGGGTTTGACGAATGTGATCGCCGTCGACCCGCAGGCGTCGACCGCGGATGTGGCAGGCATGTGCACCTACGAGGACCTGGTCGACGCGACGCTGCCGTACGGGCTGGCGCCCTTGGTGGTTCCGCAACTCAAGACCATCACCCTCGGCGGCGCGGTCACCGGCCTCGGCATCGAATCCACGTCGTTCCGTAACGGGTTGCCGCACGAATCCGTGCTCGAGATGGACATCCTCACCGGCGCAGGCGAAATCGTCACCGCATCGCCCACCGAGCATTCCGACCTGTTCCGGGCTTTCCCCAATTCCTATGGCACACTTGGTTATTCGACTCGGCTGCGGATCGAGCTGGAACCGGTGCTGCCGTTCGTCGCGCTGCGTCACCTGCGCTTCCACACCTTGGACGACCTGGTCGCCGCCATGGACCGCATCATCGAGACCGGCGGACTGGGCGGCGAGAAGGTCGATTACCTCGACGGGGTGGTGTTCAGCGCCGACGAAAGCTACCTGTGTGTGGGTATCAAGACCGCAACGGCCGGTCCTGTCAGCGACTACACAGGCAGCGCCATCTACTACCGGTCCATCCAGCATGACGGCAAGACCGGGGCGGAGAAGCACGACCGCCTGACCATTCACGATTATCTGTGGCGCTGGGACACCGACTGGTTCTGGTGCTCACGGGCATTCGGCGCGCAGAACCCCACGATCCGGCGGCTGTGGCCGCGTCGCTACCGCCGCAGCAGCTTCTACTGGAAGCTCATCGGCTACGACCGGCGGTTCAACATCGCCGACCGCATCGAGAAGCGCAACGGCCGCCCGCCGCGGGAACGCGTGGTGCAGGACATCGAGGTGCCCATCGAGAACTGCGCGGAATTCCTCACATGGTTTCTCGACAACGTTCCCATCGAACCAATCTGGCTGTGCCCGCTGCGGTTACGCGACGACCCGAGAACCGCGGGAACATGGCCGCTGTATCCGCTGCGCCCCCACCACACGTACGTCAACGTCGGCTTCTGGTCATCGGTGCCGGTCGGGCCGGAACCCGGGCACACGAACCGGCTCATCGAACGCAAGGTCAGCCAGCTCGACGGCCACAAATCGCTGTATTCGGACGCGTTTTACCCGCGTGACGAGTTTGACGCACTATATGGCGGGGAAGCTTATAAGACGGTCAAGAAAACCTACGATCCCGATTCACGTCTCCTTGATCTGTATTCGAAAGCGGTGCAACGGCAATGACAACATTCAGGGAAAATTCGACGCACTCTCAAGCGAAACTCACGCTCGCCGAGATCCTGGAGATCTTCGCCGCAGGACAGCTGCCGCTGAAATTCACCGCTTACGACGGCAGCACGGCCGGACCTGAGGACGCCGCACTCGGACTCGACCTCAAGACCCCGCGCGGCACGACCTACCTCGCCACCGCCCCCGGTGACCTCGGGCTGGCCCGCGCCTACGTGTCGGGCGATCTCGAACCGCACGGCGTGCACCCCGGTGACCCGTACCCGCTGCTGTGCGCACTGGCCGAGAAGATGGACTTCAAACGGCCACCGGCGCGCGTGCTGGCCAACATTATCCGCTCCATCGGCATCGAGCACCTCAAGCCCATCGCGCCGCCGCCGCAGGAGGCGCTGCCGCGCTGGCGCCGCATGGTGGAAGGGTTGCGGCACAGCAGGGTTCGCGATGCCGAAGCCATCCACCACCACTACGACGTGTCGAACACGTTCTACGAGTGGGTGCTCGGGCCGTCGATGACCTACACGTGCGCCTGCTACCCGAACGCCGACGCGTCGCTCGAGGAAGCGCAGGAGAACAAGTACCGCCTGGTGTTCGACAAGCTGCGGCTGCAGCCCGGGGACCGGCTGCTCGACGTCGGCTGCGGCTGGGGCGCCATGGTGCGCTACGCGGCCCGCCAGGGTGTAAAGGCCATCGGTGTGACGCTGTCGCGCGAGCAGGCCACGTGGGCGCAGAAGGCCATCGCCGAGGAGGGGCTCGGCGATCTCGCCGAGGTGCGCCACGGCGACTACCGGGATATTGCCGAGTCCGGGTTCGACGCGGTGTCCTCGATCGGCCTCACCGAACACATCGGCGTGCACAACTACCCGTCGTACTTCGGATTCCTGAAGTCCAAGCTGCGAGTCGGCGGGCTGCTGCTCAACCACTGCATCACCCGGCACGACAACCGGTCGGGCGCGGCTGCCGGAGGCTTCATCGACCGCTATGTGTTCCCCGACGGCGAGCTCACGGGCTCCGGCCGGATCATCACCGAGGTCCAGGATGTGGGCCTGGAGGTGCTGCACGAGGAGAACCTGCGTCACCACTACGCGATGACCCTGCGCGACTGGTGTGCCAACCTCGTCGAGCACTGGGACGAGGCCGTGGCCGAGGTCGGCCTGCCCACCGCGAAGGTGTGGGGCCTGTACATGGCCGGCTCGCGGCTGGGTTTCGAGACCAACGTCATCCAGTTGCACCAGGTGCTGGCGGTCAAGCTCGACGAGCACGGCCGCGACGGAGGCCTGCCGCTGCGCCCGTGGTGGCAGCCGTAAGCGTCGGCTTGGACAGTACGTCGAATTCGATATTGGGCGGTTCGACTTGACGTCGATGCGCTGTTAGCTGCACCACACTTAATGTTCTTGGTACCCCGACATGTTCTTGGTACCCCGACCAAGGACACGCCCATGACCGACCCATCCAACCCGACGAGCGCCCGCGCGGTGAGTGTTGCCGTCGCGGCCTGCCAGGTGGCCCCCGTCCTTGGCGATCCGCAAGCCAACCGGCACATCGTGGCCAACGCGGTCGACGAGGCCGCGGCCGCAGGCGCCAGGGTCGTGGTCCTGCCGGAGCTCGTCTCCAGTGGGTACGTCTTCGCCGATCGAGCCGAGGCTGCCCGATCAGCCGAACCCGTCGACGGACCGACCCTGCAGATGTGGTGCGGCCTGGCGCGGACCCATCACCTGGTACTCGTGGGCGGGTTCTGCGAACTCGGCGACGGCGACGCCCTGCACAACTCGGCCGCCGTGGTCGACCACACCGGCGTGCGGGCTGTGTACCGCAAGACCCATCTGTGGGACCGCGAGCGGCTGATCTTCACGCCGGGCGACGCGCCACCGCCCGTCGTCGACACCGAGATCGGCCGGATCAGCACCGTGATCTGCTACGACCTCGAGTTTCCGGAATGGGTCCGCCTGCCCGCCCTGGCCGGCGCGCAACTCCTCGCCGCACCTGTCAACTGGCCGGCCTATCCGCGCCGCGACGATCAGCGGCCGCTGGAGGTCGTGCGGGTCCAGGCCGACGCCTCCGTCAACCGCATGGCGGTGATCGCGTGCGACCGCGCGGGTGTCGAACGCGATGTCGACTGGGTGGGCGGCAGTGCCGTCATCGATGCCGACGGCTGGGTGCTCGCCGGAGGGAACTCGACCACCGAACCTCACACGGTGACAGCTGAGGTCGATCTCGACCTGGCCCTGGACAAACGAGTCGGCGGGCTCAGCGACATCCACGCCGACCGGCGCCCCGAGCTGTACGAGGGGGTGACGCACCGGGTATCCGGAGCGCGTTGACATTGCTTCCAGGGTCGTGATCTCGCCGCGACCACGACCCTGGGCGCAACCTCGCGCCGACCGGAGGCGTCAGCCGTCGATCTTGCGCGCGCCCAGTTCGTTCTGCAGGAGCTCCAACGCGACCTCCTCGGGATCGCGGCGTGGCCCGGCCTCGCCCTGCCCCGCCTCGGCGAGCAGCTCTTCTTCCTCGTCCTCGGGCGACGGCGGCTCCGGAGGGGGCGCGAGTTCGGCCTCGGGTATGGAACGGGCCACCCGGGCGGGCACCTTTGGCGGGGGCTTGGTGGCCCGCGGCGGTGGCGGCGCGGCGACTTCGGCGGTGCCCACTTCGCACCGGATCTGCCAGTCCACGCCGAGCGCGTCCTTGAGCGCATCGCGGATCACATCGGCATTGCGCGATTCGGTCAGCCGCTTCGCCAGCGGCGGCGATTCATGGGACAGCACAAGGATTTTGCCTTCGACCGCCCGCACGATCGCCCCGGACAGCATGACCTCGGTGGTACGGCTGCGCTCCCGCACCTTCTCCCGGACCGTCGACCACATGGAACGCACCGCCGCGGCGTTGGGTTCGCCACCTGGCGCGGGCGCCGACGGTTCCGGTGCGGGTTCGGGTTCCGGCTCGGGTTCGCGCGCAGGCGCGACGGGCTCGGGCGTGCGCACCGGCTCGGGCTCGGGCATCGGTGAAGCCACGGGAGGCGCAGGCGCCACAGCAGGCGCAGGAACCGGCGCCGGGGTGGGAGCCGGTGCGGGTTCCGGCGCCGGGGTGGGAGCCGGTGCGGGTTCCGGCGCCGGCGGCGGGGTGGCCGCTGGTGCCTGGCTGCGCCGGGTGTAGGTCTTGGTGGGCTCGGCGGCTGGCCGACCCGCGGCCTGGGCCTCGCCCGCCGGGATCGACATGTCGAGCCTGGTTTCGATGCGTTCGATGCGCTGCAGCAGAGCCGATTCGGTGTCGTGCGCCGAGGGCAGCAGCAGCCGCGCGCACACCACCTCGAGCAGCAGCCGCGGCGCGGTGGCACCGCGCATCTCGCCCAGCCCGGCGTGAACCACCTCGGCGTAGCGGGTCAGCGTCGCCGAACCAAGCCTGTCCGCTTGCTCACGCATGCGGTCGAGAACGTCGGTGGGCGCGTCGACGACCCCGCGGGCCGCGGCATCGGGGACCGCCTGCAGCACGATCAGGTCGCGGAAGCGCTCCAGGAGATCGGTCGCGAACCGGCGCGGGTCATGACCGGCGTCGATCACGGCCTCGACCGCCCCGAACAACGCCGCGGCGTCATTGGCGGCCAGTGCCTCGACAGCGTCGTCGATCAGCGCCATGTCGGTGGCACCCAGCAGCGACAGCGCCCGCTGGTAGGTGATCCGGTTGCCCTCGGCTCCGGCCAGCAGCTGATCGAGCACCGACAGCGTGTCGCGGGGTGAGCCGCCACCGGCGCGGATGACCAGCGGGTAGACCGCGTCGTCGACGTCTACGCTCTCTTCGCCGCAGATGCGCTCGAGCAGCGGGCGCATGGTCCGCGGGGCCAGCAGCCGGAACGGGTAGTGGTGGGTGCGCGACCGGATGGTCGGCAGCACCTTCTCCGGTTCGGTGGTGGCGAACACGAAGATCAGGTGCTCGGGCGGCTCCTCGACGATCTTGAGCAGCGCGTTGAAACCGGCCGTGGTGACCATGTGCGCTTCGTCGATGATGAAGATGCGGTACCGCGATTGCGCGGGGGTGAAGAACGCGCGGTCGCGCAGTTCGCGGGTGTCGTCGACGCCACCGTGGCTGGCCGCGTCGAGTTCGGTGACGTCGAGATTGCCGGGCCCGTTGGGGGCCAGCGCGACGCACGAATCGCACACTCCACACGGGGTCGGCGTGGGCCCCTGCTCGCAGTTCAGCGAGCGGGCCAGGATCCGGGCCGACGAGGTCTTGCCGCAGCCGCGCGGCCCGGAGAACAGGTACGCATGGTTGATCCGGCCCGCGGTGAGCGCCGTCGACAGCGGCTCGGTGACATGCTCCTGCCCGACGACTTCGGCGAACGTAGCCGGACGGTACTTGCGGTAGAGAGCCACGGAAGCAGGCTACCTACCGGTCCCGACTAGTCATCCAGCAGCGACTCGGTCGCCGCCAAGAGCGCGCACGTCGCCAGGCCGTCGATGGCCTCCCGCACATCGGGCAGCGACGGGAACGTCGGGGCGATGCGAATGTTCTTGTCCTCCGGGTCATTCCGGTAGGGGAAAGCCGAACCCGCCTCGGTCAGCGCGATACCGGCGTTCTGCGCAAGGGCGATGGTGCGTTTGGCGGTGCCGGGCCACACGTCGAGGCTGACGAAGTAGCCGCCCTTGGGATCGGTCCACGACGCGATCTTCGATTCGCCCAGCCGGTCTTCGAGAACCTCGGCCACGAGCGCGAACTTGGGGGCGATCAGTTCGCGGTGGCGCTGCATCTGCCGCCGCACGCCGTCGGCGTCACCGAAGAACCGCAGGTGCCGCAGCTGGTTGACCTTGTCTGGGCCGATCGACTTCTTCCCGGCGTGCAGCACGTACCAGGCGAGGTTGCGCTTGGACGCGCCCAGGAAGCAGACGCCCGCCCCGGCGAAGGTGATCTTGGAGGTCGAGGCGAACACCAGCGGGCGGTTCGGGTTGCCCGCGGCCTCGGCCAGGCCCAGCACGTCGACCTGCTCGATGAAATCGTCGGTGAGCGTGTGAACGGCGTAGGCGTTGTCCCACATGAGCCGGAAATCCGGTGCGGCCGTTGGCATTTGGACCAGGCGGCGGACGATCTCCGCGGAGTAGGTGGTGCCGGTCGGGTTGGAGTACACCGGCACGCACCACATGCCCTTGATGGCCGGGTCCGCGGCGACGAGTTCCTCGATGAGGTCCACGTCGGGGCCTTCCTCACGCATCGGCACCGGGATCATCTCGATGCCGAACGATTCGGTGATCGCAAAGTGCCGGTCATAACCCGGCGACGGGCACAGGAATTTGACGACCGGCTCCTGCACCCATGGCCGCTCGGAATCCTCGCCGCCGTGCAGCAGCGAGAACACGATGCAGTCGTGCATCATCGCCAGGCTCGAGTTGTCGCCCGCGATCAGGTTCTGCGCCGGGATGCCGAGCAGCTCACCGAAGATCTCCCGCAGCTCGGTCAGGCCGTTGAGGCCGCCGTAGTTGCGGGTGTCGGTGCCGTCGCGGTCGCGGAAGTCGTCGTCACCGGGCAGGCTCAGCAGCGCGTTCGCCAGGTCCAGCTGGGCCGGGGACGGCTTGCCACGGGTCAGATCGAGGCTGAGGTTCTTCGCCTGCAGCTCGGCATAGTTGCGCTGCTGGATTCCGTGCTGCGCGAGCAGATCGTCGCGGCCGATGGAGTGGAACGACGACACCGCGCGCGCCTTTCACAAGCGTGGACCCGGAACGCCCGGGTGATCGATCAATGAAGGGGACCCCGCGCACCCGCCAGAGCCCATTGACCCTTGCTGCCTTCCGGCCCTGGGGGAGTTCACAGGATGGACGCCGCGCGGGGTCCACGGGCGAGTGTAGTACCCGGCACTCGATGCCTCCGAACCACAGGTGCACAGCGGGTCCACACCCGCACCTGGACAGAGCAGGTTGCGCTGTCGGCTACGATTGCCGACGGAGGATTCGCCTAGTGGCCTATGGCGCTCGCCTGGAACGCGGGTTGGGTTAACAGCCCTCAGGGGTTCAAATCCCCTATCCTCCGCACTCGGGTCCGGGGTGTGACCTGCTCATACGCAGTCTGGTCGCACCCCGGCCCACCCAAATCCGAGGAGGGGTATGAGCCGCACCGTCGCGGTGATATGGCACGCGTCGTCCTCACTCGTCGCTGCCGGGCTCTACTTCTTCTTCGTTCTCCCCCGCTGGCCCGAGCTCATGGGCGAGACCTCGCCCACCCTCGGTCTGGTGGTGCGGATCGTCACCGGTGTCCTGATCGCGGTGGCCGCACTGCCGGTGTTCTTCACGCTGCAGCGCACGCGTCGCCCCGAGTACGGCACGCCGCAGTTGGCGCTGCGCCTGCGTACCTGTGCGGTGGCGTTCCACGTCCTGGCCGGGGTGCTCATCGTCGGCGCCGCGATCTCCGAGATCTGGTTGTCCCTCGACAGCGCCGGCCAGTGGCTGTTCGGCATCTACGGTGCGGCTGCGTCGATCGCGCTGCTCGGCATCCTCGGCTTCTATTTGGCCTTCCTTGCCGAGCTGCCGCCACCGCCGCCCAAGCCGGTGAAGACGACCCAGAAGAAAGCCCGCGGCCGCCGCAAATCCGAGGCTCAAGAGGCTGACGAGGCGACAGAGGCCGACGAGGCAGCTGAGGCTGACGAGTCTGAAAAGACAAAAGAATCGGACGAGAGCGACGAGCCGGACACGGTCGAAGAATCCGAAGAACCCCAGGTCACAGCCACCGACGAGGCTCCTGTCGAGCTGACCGAGTCGGCAGCGGACGAGCCGGAATCGTCGGCCGTCGAGCAGGAGCCCGCCGACGACTCCGCAAACCAGCCCGCCGACGATGCCCAGCCGTCGGAGGAAGCTGCTGCCAGCGATGACACTGCAGGTCAGAAGGGCAAACTGCGCAATCGGCGGCCGGCCAACAAGGGCGGTATCTCACGCCTGCGCCGGCGTTCCCGCGACAACGTCGCCGTCGAGGACTGACCACCCGCGCGTCGACAGCGCCGCTTACGCGGGCGAAGATGGATACATGGGCAAACTGCGGTCACACCGTGCCACATCGATGATCCTGGCGGTCCTCGCCGCCTTGGTGTTGGTGGCCCCGCTGGCACCGGCAACCGCCGCGCCGGGCGATCCACTCTCCGCAGTCTCCGTGGTGCAACCGGCCGTGGCCCGGGTCGACACCAGGGTCGATTACCAGCAGGCGTACGGCATCGGCACCGGCATCGTGCTGTCGCCGACCGGTGAGGTGCTGACCAACTACCACGTCGTACAGGGCGCCAACGCGGTCAGCGCCACGGTCAACGGCCGGTCCTACCCCGCCGACCTCATCGGGTACGACCGCCAGCACGATGTGGCTGTTCTTCAGCTGCGCGGCGCCGACGGTCTGCCGACCGCGACCATCGGCGATTCCAACGCACTGGCACCGGGCGATCCGGTGGTGGCCCTGGGCAACGCGCAGGGCAGCAACGCCCCGCTGACCCAGGAGGTCGGCACGGTCACGGCATTCGGGCGCACCGTCAACGCCGAGGACGAGCTGACCGGCAGCAGCGACGAGATCACCGGCTTGTTCGAGTTCGCGGCACCCGTGCGGGCCGGCGACTCGGGCGGCCCGGTCATCAACGGCGCGGGCCAGGTGGTCGGTATGACGACGGCGGCGTCGGTGAACTTCCGGATGGGTCCGGGCGGCAAGGGCTTCGCGATCCCGATCAACGACGCGATGGCCGTCGCCGGGCAGATCCGCTCGCGCACCCCGTCGGGCTCGGTGCACATCGGTGCACCGACGATGCTCGGCGTCGGCGTGCGCAGCGCACCCCGCCAGGGCGGCGGCGTCATCATCCAGGACGTCATGCGCGGCGGTCCCGCCGACGGCGCAGGCCTGGTCCCGGGCGACCTGCTGACCAGCATCGACGGCACGCCGCTGGATTCGGCACGGACCCTCACGCTGGTGCTGGACCGGCACTACCCGGGCGACGTCATCGATCTGACCTGGCAGGACGCTTCGGGGACCCCGCGCAACGGCAAGGCGACGCTGGCCGCCGGGCCGTAGGTTGATCACCCTCGACCGGCTGATCAACGTACTGGGCGGCTACGGAGTCCACCTGCGGCACTGCTCCACTCCGCGGTCGACCGAGCTGCGCAGCGTCGTGATCCACGAGCCCGGCTATGTGGTCGGCGATGTCCTGATCGCTGTCGGCGCCTCCGATACCGCCGAGGCCATCGCGTGGGCCACGGCGGCCCGGGCGGTGGTGGTCCTGGTCCGCGACTGCGGTGAGCCCGTCTCGGCTGAGCCCGAGGACATGGCCGTGATGGTCGTCGACCCGCAGGTGTCCTGGAGTGAGCTGGCCGCTGTGGTGTACGGCCTGGTCCTGGAGGGCCGCGAGACCGAATCCGGGCGCGGGCCGACGGATTTGTTCGCGCTCGCCGACAGCCTCGCCGACGCGGTCGGCGGTTCGGTGACCATCGAAGGCCGGCGTTCGACGGTGCTGGCGTACTCCCGGATGCAGCAGCACGCCGACCCTGCCCGCGCCGAGACGATCCTGAGCCGCGAGGCCCCGCAGCGGCTGCGAGCCGTGTTCGAAGCGCGCGGAGTGTTCCGTCATCTCGCCGAATCCGACGATCCAATGTTCGTCGCGGGCGATCCCGACCACGGGCTGACCGGACGCATGGTGGTGGCCGCGCGGGCCGGGCGCGAACTGCTGGGCTCGGTGTGGGTGACGTGCGCCGAGCCGCTGCCCGAAGACCGGCGCGTCGCGCTGGCGCACGGCGCGCGCCTGGTCGCCATGCATCTGCTGCGTTCGCGGGCCAGCGCCGATCTGGAACGGCAGGTGGAGTCCGAACTGGTGCTGCGGCTGCTCGAGGGCGCCGCCGACGCGACGACGGTGGTGAGCAGGCTCGCGCTGCCGCAGACCCCGCTGCGCGTGATCGCGCTGCGCGCGCACACCGCCGACGACCGGCACGCGGCCCTGCTGCTGGCGTTCGAGCGGGCCACCACGGGCTTCGGCTGGTCCCGGCCGGGCCGCAGCGCGCTGGCCGGCAACACCGTCTACACCGTGCTGCCCGGCGCCGACGCCGATGCCGCGGGACGGTGGCTGACGGCACTGCGGACGGCGTTGCCCGCGCGGCTGACCCTGCTGGCCGGTATCAGCGGACCGGCAACCGCGGCGGAGCTGGCATCGGCCCGCCGCGAGGCCGAGGAGTGCCTCGCCCTGCACGAGGTGCGGCGCACCGGAGCTGCTCCGGTCTACGACGAAGCCTGGGACGACATCCTGCTGCAACGGCTGCGAGTGGCGGCGCAGTCGGGCCGGGTGCCGCAGCGGGGTCCGGTCGCCGAACTGCGAGAACACGACCGCACGCACGCCACGCGGTACACCGAGACCCTGCGGGCATGGCTGGAGGCCCAAGGCGATCTGGCCAAAGCCGGGCAGCGGCTCGAGGTGCACGAAAACACCGTGCGGTACCGCCTGCGCAAGATGGCCGAGGTGACCACTCTCGGGCTCGACGACGCCCGCAAGCGACTGGCGATGATGATCGAATTGGCCGTCACCGACAGCCTGTCGGAAGCCGACAATCCGCCCTAGTCCGATTGTCGGAATCGGGCAAACGGTGCCGTGGTCGCCGACCTCACCATGGGTGATGTCAGTGTGAATTTCGATCACGGAGGTGGCGTATATGGTCGGCGTCGAACGGATTGACGGCGGTCCGCGTTCCGCCGTCGTCGTGGGTGCCGGCATCGTCGGTCTGTCGACCGCATGGTTCCTGCAAGAGCGCGGTGTCGACGTGACGGTGGTGGACCGCACCGGGGTGGCCGCCGGGGCGTCCTGGGGCAACGCCGGCTGGGTGTCACCGACGCTGACCATCCCGCTCAACGATCCGGGTGTGCTGCGCTACGGGCTGCGCTCGCTGGCCAACCCGAGCGCGCCGCTGCACATCCCGCTGACGGCCGATCCGCGGCTGTGGTCGTTCCTGCTCCGGTTCGCGGCCAACTGCCGACGGTCCTCGTGGAGCCGGGTCGCCCGCGCGAACGTGCCGTTCAATGCGGAGTGCATCGAGGCCTACGACGTCCTGACCAGCAACGGCGTGGAGGCCCCGACGACGGACGGGCCCATCACCGCGCTGTTCGAGTCGCCGCATCAGGCCGAGCACCTGCTGGCCGAGTTGCGCGGGCTCGCCGCCGTCGGTCAGACCGTGACCATCAACAGACTTTCCGGGCAGACGCTGCGCGACAACGTGCCGCTCGCGTCGCCGGCGATCACCACGGGCATCAGCGTCGAAGGCCAGCGCTACGTGGATCCCGGCCGGTTCGTGCACGCCCTGGCCGAATCGGTGGTCGCCCGTGGCGGAGCCATCCGCATCGCCGAGGTCATGGACGTGCAGCCCGCGGGTACCCGCATCAGAACCAAGCTGCGTGACACCGACCTGACCACCGATGCCGCGGTGATCGCCACCGGTGCATGGCTGTCCCGGCTGGCCGGCCGACGGGTCCGCACCCCGGTGCGGGCCGGCCGCGGCTACTCGTTCACCGTGCCGGTAGACCGTCCGGTTCCGGGTCCCATGTACCTGCCCGACGTCCGCGTGGCGTGTACGCCGTACCAGGGTGCGCTGCGCGTCGCCGGGACCATGGAGTTCCGCTCCCCCGACGACCCGCTGCAGCCCGCCCGGGTCGATGCCATCGTCGCATCCGCCGCGCCGCTTCTCGACGGCGTGCACTGGGCCGAACGCACCGACGTGTGGGTCGGCGGTCGCCCGGTCACGCCGGACGGCCGTCCGCTGATCGGCGAAGTGGCGCATGGGCTCTTCGTCGCGGGCGGGCACGGCATGTGGGGCCTGGCCCACGGTCCCATCACCGGCCGGCTGCTGGCCGAGTACATCACCACCGGCAAGCAACCCGAAGCGCTACGTGAATTCAACCCTCTCCGTTGAGAATTCAGCACGTCGCGGCCCCAGTGTGGGCCACCGCGTCGTCAGGGGCGGTGCCCTGTCCCGCCCCTGACGACAAACACGCCTCACCACCAGGAGGAACCAAAATGACTACCAGCCAACGTGTTTGGATGTCACCACAAGCCCACGACCGCCTGCAGCAGGAGCTGGCCACGCTCCGCGAGCTGATCGCAACAGAGGCGGCCACCGATTCCGACGAGAACAGCGTCGCCGTCCAGCGCGCCCGTCAGGCCCGCATCCAGCACATCCACGACCTGCTGCTCAACTGCGTCGTCGGGGAGGATCCGCCGGACGACGGCGTCGCGGAACCGGGCATGGTGTTGACGGTGCGCTACGACGACGGCGACACCGAGGAGTTCCTGCTGGGCGTGCGTGGCGCGGAATACGGTGAGCTGGAAGTGTATTCGGTGCAGTCCCCACTGGGCTCCGCAATCCTCGGAGCCCGCCCGGGCGAGCGCCGCTGCTACTCGGTTCCCAGCGGCGACCAGATTCCGGTGACCCTCGTCTCCGCGGTGCCCTACGGACTGCACCAGCCCGTCACGAGCTATCGCGGAGTCACCGCGTTGCGCCGCCGCGCTTTGAGGTAAGACCTCGATAGCCGGGTGAACGAGCCGGCAGTCTCTGGATTCCACCGATGTCGGCTCGCCGCGGCATAACCTGGTTGCCATGGCAGGTGCACGCAAGGGCACACCCGGCACCTTGACCGCCGACGACTGGCTGCAGGCCGGTTACGCCCTGCTGGCCACCGACGGGATGCGGGCACTCAAGATCGAACGCCTCTGCCAGCAGGTCGGAGCGACGCGCGGCAGCTTCTACTGGCACTTCACCGACATGGAAGGCTACCGCTCGGCGCTGGTGGCGTCCTGGAACACGTTCCTGGAGAACGACCGCCGCTCGCTGGCCGAGCTGGAGAACCTGCCGCCGCGCGAGCGGTTGTCGAAGATGATGTCGACGCTCGTGAGCCCACAACACTGGACGTTGGAGCGCGCCATGCGGGAGTGGGCGCGCTCCGACGAGGTGGCCGCGGCCAACGTGCGAGCCGCTGACGTGCGGGTGCTGCGCGCGGTGGCCAAGGCGTACCAGGATTACGGATTCAGCGCCGAGGAGGCGCAACTGCGCGCCGAGTCGACGTTCGCCGCGGGCATCGGCATGCTGCACCTCGTCGACTCGGCGGCACAGCTGACCGACGCCGACCGCCGGGAACGGTTCCTCGACTTGATGCTCAAGCGGTAGGCCCCGCGCCTACTCGAGGCGGTTGCCCTCGTCGTCCCAGTGGGCGGCGACCTTCTTGCTCGGCTGCACCCGTGGCGGCTCGCCCGGCATTTTCGGATAACTCGGCGGGTACGGCAGATCGCCGAGACCACGCTCCTCGTCGGCGGCCACCATATCCAGCAAAGGTTGCAGGGATTGCTTGTCGTCATCGATCCCGGCCCACGGATCATCGCGTCCGGCAAGGAAATCCGGCACCGTCGCGATGGTGTAGTCGTCGGGGTCGGCGTCGCGCAGCTCGGCCCAGCTCAGCGGTGTGGACACCGTCGCGATCGGCGTCTTGCGGGCCGAGTACGCCGAGGCGAAGGTGCGGTCGCGGGCGTTCTGGTTGTAGTCGATGAACAGCCGCTCGCCCCGCTCTTCCTTCCACCACGACGTGGTCACCGCATCGGGTGCGCGACGTTCCACTTCACGCGCCAACGCGATTCCCGCCCGGCGCACCTCGATGAAATCCCAGTCGGTCTTGATCCGCAGGAATACGTGCACACCACGGCCACCCGAGGTCTTCGGGTAGCCGACCAGGCCCAGCTCGTCGAGCAGCGGCTTGAGCACATCGCACGCGATGGTCCTGGCTTCTCGGAAGCCGGTGCCCGGTTGCGGGTCCAGGTCGATGCGCAGCTCGTCGGGATGCTCGGTGTCGGGGCAGCGCACCTGCCACGGATGCAGTGTCACGGTGCCCATCTGGGCGGCCCAGGCGATGGCGGCCGGGTGCGTGACCTTCAGAGCGTCGGCGGTGCGGCCGGACGGAAAGGTGACGCGGCAGGTCTGCAGATAGTCGGGATGCTTCTGCGGCACCCGCTTCTGGTAGATCTCCTCGCCCTCGATGCCGTCGGGAAACCGCTGCAGATGCGTCGGGCGGTCTTTCAACAGGGCCACCATGCGATCGGCGACGGACAGGTAGTAGTCCATCAGCTTGCCCTTGGTGCCGTCCTTGCCGAGCTTCGGGAAGTACACCTTGTCCGGGTTGGTGAACCGGACCTTGATGCCGTCGACGTCGAGTTCGGTTGCGGGCGTGGGCATTATCGCTTCTCCAGGACGTCGTAGAGGTCGTAGCTCAACGGCACGTCGAGCTGGTCGAATGTGCAGCTGGCCGGTTCCCGGTCGGGCCGCCACCGGAGGAATTTCACCGCGTGCCGAAACCTTTGCCCGTGTACGCCGTTTCCCTCCATCTGGTCATACGCGACCTCACATACCCGTTCGGGGCGCACCGGAATCCAGCGCTTGTCCGCCGCCGAGTTCCACCGGCTCGGATCACCTTCTCGCACTTCGTCGCCCTCGCGCAGCGGTTCGAGGTCGGCCAGCAGTTTCACCCGGTCTTTGGCGGTGAACGACGCTGCGCCCCCGACCATTTGGAGTTCGCCGTCGGCACGGTACAAGCCCAGCAGGATGGACCCGACACCTTCGCCGCTCTTGTGGATGCGATAGCCGATGGCCACGCAGTCGGCGTCGCGGTGGTGTTTGACCTTGATCATCTCGCGCTTGCCCGGCAGGTAGAGCCCGTCGAGCCGCTTGGCGATCACACCGTCGAGCCCCGCACCCTCGAAGGTCTTGAGCCACTCGGTACCCAGGCTGGGATCGTCGGTGGTGCGCGTGACGTGGCACCACTGTTTTTCGTTGACGGCATCTATGAGGGCCTCGCGCCGGATCCGGAACGGCTCGTCGAGCAGTGACTTCTCGCCCGTCGCGAGCGCGTCGAACCCGATGAAGTGCGCGGGGGTCTGTTCGGCGAGCATGCGGATCCGGGATTCGGCGGGGTGGATGCGCTGCGACAACGACTCCCAGTCGAGCCGAATACCACCGGATGCACCGATCTCGCGCGGGACGACCACTTCTCCGTCGAGGACACACCGGTCGACGAGCTCGTCGCGCAGCGCGTCGAGCAGCTCGGGAAAGTACCGGCCGAGGTCCTTGCCGCTACGGGACTGCAGCATCACGTCGTCGCCATCGCGAAAGACCAGCGCCCGGAAGCCGTCCCACTTCGGTTCGTACGACCAGACCCCAGGGTCATCGGGGACTTTCACCTGAGCCTTGGCCAACATGGGTTCAAGCGGCGGCGCGACAGGTAGGTCCACAGGTTCCATACTCACGTAGACCCGGGAACCCGGGCAATGTCATCGACAATGAAGCGATGCAGCTGCCCGTCATGCCTCCGGTCTCCCCGATGCTCTCGAAATCGCTGGCCGCGATCCCCGCAGGCATGTCGTACGAACCCAAGTGGGACGGCTTCCGGTCGATCTGCTTCCGCGACGGTGACGAGGTCGAGTGGGGCAGCCGCAACGAACGCCCCCTCACGCGGTATTTCCCCGAACTGGTCGCAGCCGCGTCGGTGGAACTGCCGCGGCGTTGTGTGATCGACGGGGAGATCGTGCTGCCCAGTGGCAACGGCCTGGACTTCGAAGCCCTGCAACTGCGGTTGCACCCGGCCGCAAGTCGCGTGCGCCTGCTGGCCGAGCAGACCCCGGCCGCGTTCATCGCCTTCGATCTGCTCGCGCTCGGCGACGAGGACTACACCGGGCGCCCATTCGCCGAGCGCCGCGCGGCCCTGGTCGACGCCCTGGCCGATTCCGGGCTGTCGATCCACCTCACCCCGGCGACCACCGACCTGCCGACCGCGCAACGGTGGTTCGCCGAGTTCGAGGGCGCCGGGCTGGACGGCGTCGTGGCCAAACCGCTCGACCTCACCTACCAACCGGACAAGCGGGTGATGTTCAAGGTCAAGCACCAGCGCACCGCCGACTGCGTGGTTGCGGGCTATCGCCTGCACAAGTCCGGGCCCGACGCGATCGGCTCCCTGCTGCTCGGCCTGTATGACGACGACGGCTCGCTGGCGTCGGTCGGCGTCATCGGCGCCTTCCCGATGGCCAAACGCCGTGAGTTGTTCGCCGAACTGCAGCCTCTGGTCACCGAGTTCGAGGGACACCCGTGGAACTGGGCCGCGCACACCGATGCCGACGCGCTGCGCCGCTACGGGGGTTCGCGCTGGAACGCGGGCAAGGATCTGTCGTTCGTGCCGCTGCGGCCCGAGCGGGTGGTCGAGGTGCGCTATGACCACATGGAGGGCCGACCCGGGGCGGGCGACGCGACGGGGAGGAATCTACGGTTCCGGCACACCGCGCAGTTCAACCGGTGGCGGCCCGACCGCGACCCGCGTTCGTGCACCTTTGCGCAGTTGGATCAGCCGGTGACGTTCCAGTTGAACGACATCGTTCCGGGGCTACGCGTCCCGCGAGCGTGAAGCCTGTGCGAAAAAGCGCGCTCAAAGTCAAGTAGTTAATGCAACGCGGTTCTATGCAGCTTGGTTGAGCAGGGCGGCTAAGCGTTGGGCTGGGGTGTTGTAGTCGAGGGTGGGTCGGGGTCTGGTGTTGAGTTTGTCTTGGATGCGTTTGAGGT
>NZ_BCSX01000046.1 GCF_001570425.1 Mycolicibacterium brisbanense | reverse complement strand
TTGTACTCGGTCGTGAACGACCGGCGGGTTCGGGACATAGTGACATCCTTCCAGCGGGATCATCCATCCCGCTATCTCGATGTCCACCACCCGGGGGGAGCCTCAGGCGGTGTGGAGGGCGATATCGGTCGGTTCCGGCGTCGGCATTTGGTGCCGGTTCCTGATGCTGTTTCGTTGGCCGAGTTGAATAGGTTGATCGCTGCGGGGGATCTGCTCGATGACACCCGGGTGATTACCGGCCGGCCGTGCACGGTGGCCGAGGCGTTCGCTGACGAACTACCCATGCTGCAACCCCTGCCGATGGAGACCTTCGACCCGGCGTTGATCCTGCGGACGCGGGTCGATCTGAAGGCGCGGGTGTCGGTGCGCCAATGCCATTACTCGGTGCCCGCACGCTATGCCGGACGGCGGCTGACGGTCAGGCTCACCGCCACCACCGTCGAAGTGTTCGACGCCGCTCAACTGGTAGCCCATCATGAGCGGGCCGCAGGCCGCCATGTCGAAGTGCTCGCTCTGGACCATTACCTGGAAGTTCTCAAGTCCAAACCCGGTGCGTTGCCGGGTGCGACGGCACTGGCCCAGGCCAAAGCGTCTGGGGCGTTCACCGCGACGCATCAACAGTATTGGGATGCTGCGCGGCGGGCTCGTGGTGACGCGGCCGGGACGCGAGCGCTGATTGAGATCCTGCTGGCGCACCGCACTCTGCGGGCCGGTGCCTTGCAGGCCGCGATGGCTTCAGCGGTCTCCACCGGGCTGATGGATCCACAGGTGGTGCTGATTGAGGCTCGCCGCCATGGTGGTGAGGACGCCACTGAGCTCGCGGTGGCGATCGGCGCGTGGACGCGTTATGACCGTCCCGCGCCGACCTTGCACGGGTATGACGCGTTGCTGACCGGAAGCGAAGGCTGAGCCCGATGAGCACTCGTAGTGACGAAGCGGCTTTGGCGTCGATCGGCGCCGCTGCCCGTGAACTGCGGTTACCGACTCTTCGCGGTGAGGTTGCGCGGCTGGCTGAGATCGCCAGCCGCGATCGGCAGTCCTACCTGGTGTTCTTGGCCGAGCTGCTGGCCGCCGAGGTCGATGACCGTGCCGAACGCCGCCGCACCCGGCGTATCGCCGATGCCAAATTCCCACGACTCAAACGACTTTCGGAGTTCAACGTCGACGCCGTCAAGACCATCGAACCCGCCCAGCTGGCCACGCTGGCCTCGGGCAACTATCTCAACGCCGGCGAACCCGTCGTCTTGTTGGGCGACAGCGGAACCGGCAAAACCCACCTCCTCATCGGTCTCGGGCTGGCGGCCTGCGAACAAGGCCGCAAGGTCCGATATGTCACCTGCGCACAACTGGTTAACGAGCTCGTCGAAGCCGCCGACGAACGCGTCTTATCCCGTGTGGTCGCGCGTTACGGCAGGCTGGATTTGTTACTACTGGATGAGCTGGGATACGTTCAAATCGACCCTCGCGGAGCTGAATTGCTATTCCAGATCATCACCGAACGCGAGGAAAGGGCGAGTATCGGCCTGGCGAGCAATTTGCCGTTCAGTGAATGGGGAGCCGTGTTTCCCGATCCTCGTCTGGTGGCCGCGATCGTCGACCGGATCACGTTCAACGCACACATCCTCGAAACCGGAACTGATTCCTACCGCCTGCGCACCTCCAAGACCGCCACGCGCCGCAAACGTGCCGGCTAGTTAGTTGGGTGTGTTTGTTTCAAAGTCACTGTGGTGGTGTGAGTTCGAGCGCGGTTGCGAGTTCGGCCAGGCCGGCTATGAGGGCGGGCGCGACGGCGGCGAGTTCGGGGATGCGGCCGTGGTTGGCTTCGATTGTTGCTGGGTCGATCGCTCCCATGTCGAAGTCGGCGTGCAAGGGTTGGATCGCCACGTGGTCGGCACCGGCAGAGAGATACTGATTAACACTTGCAGCAATCGCAGCGGGATCGCCGTGCGACACCAGCGCATCGACTAACACGTCGTCGGCGGTGTCCCCGGTGCTCAGGTCGGGAAAGCCGAACTGTTTGAGCGTGTTCACGTAGTTGCTCATGTTGAGGTAGAACGCCAACGTTTGACGGGCCGCGTCACGGGCGGCGGCGGGGTCGGTATCGAACACCACCTTGCGTTCGGGCGCCAGCAGGACACCGTCGCCGAGAACCGAGCGGGCGAACCGGGTGTGCTCGACGGTCGTCAGATAGGGGTTGGCCCCGGCTGCACGGTTTTTGGCCAGGGTGAGCATCCGGGTGCGCAAGGCTCCGACGGCAATACGCTCCTTGGGTACCCCGACGGCGGTGAGGGTGTCGAGGTAGGCGGTGACTCCTTGGTAGGGCGTCTGTGCGTGATCGCCGAGGTGTTCTCGATGGCCGGCACCGATGCTGAGCAGGAATCGGCCGGGGAAGCGTTCTTCCAGCCGGTGAAACGAGTGTGCGACGTCGTTGGCGGGAGCGGTCCAGATGTTCACAACTGCCGACCCGACCGCGATCGTGGTGGTCTGTTCGAGCACCATTTCGATGGCGGCGAGACCCGAGTCGAAGACGGCGGGAATCCAAATGGCCCCATATCCCAGTTGTTCCACTGCGGCGGCGCGGCCGTCGTCGAAGAAGCTCAGCCCACCGAATACGCCGAAACGCCCGACCGAGACTTGCGGATTGACCATTTTGTGCACCTACCCTTTGCTCGCTACGTGTTGCGGTTGTTCTTATGATTCGGTTGCCGCGGGGGTCTCTTGGAGATAGTTCTTGACCTGTGTCAGGAACGCCGCGTGGATCTTGCGCATCATCCCGGGAGCGAGGATTCGCTCGAGGTACTTCATGAAGCTGTCCGCACCGTGCCACGATGTCTGTGCGGTGATCAGCGAGAGTTGAGGCCCATTCCGTTCGAGGGGTTCCACCGTATAGCGGGTGACCAGTGTCGAGTTGTCGTCTCGTTCAACAAGAGTCAGGTCATCCTCGACCTCCACGACATTGACCATGTCGCGGAATCTGGACTTGGTGAAATGAAGGATCCAACGAACCACAGTTGCGTCACCGTGACCACCGTCGACAACCTGGTAATCGGTGTAGTACTGCACGGGCAGCAGAGTGGGTCGCGCCCACTGGTAGTCCGACAGCAGTGCGAAGACTCGATCCGGCGGCGCGGCGATCGTTAACGAATAGCTGACCTCCATGCCGATGTAACCTCCAAATTAGGCTTGGTACGCGGCGTGGCGACGCGCGAAATCGCCACGCCCTAGAAAGAATCGGTTAGCCACCTGGCTAACGCATACGGCACCGATATAAGAGGCTGCGCAATTCGCTCAACTAATCCGGCGCTTCCCCTACCATAGGGCGTTCTTGCCGACAAGAGAACATGGCGAATATCACATTGCGTAGCTCGGCAAACTCTGAGCCCAACCAGGCGGTTGGGTCTGGCGTCGCAGCACTCGGCGCCTCGGCGCCTCGGCGGGTTTGCACCGGACACTCGTAAGCCACCAAGTCGAGGGACCACCCCGAAGCCTCAAAGCAAGCTACCCGGCCGCAGTCACTTCGACTTCGGATAACCAACAGAACCTGGGGCCAAATTCCGTGCCGATCCCGGGGCCCAGCAACTTGACGAAACCCACTTGTTGTTGAGCTGCGGCGTGGTTGGGGCGCTTGGAGCCCTCGCAGCCTCTTGATTGCAGCGATTTGCCGATGCGGTTGTAGGAGAGGATGTCAGTGGCCGGCGATACCGTGCTCCTATGGGTTGTACGGACGGCGCCAAGGTGCGGTACACGTACCGCCTAAGGGTGTCGAGTAGCGCAGAGCGGTCATTGCTGGCGGAGTGGGATCGCTGCCGATGGGTGTGGAATCAGTGCGTGGCAGCGTCCGACGCTGCGCATCAACTCTCGGTGCAGTCAGGTGCCAAGGTGAATTGCGGGCCAGCGCTGCTGGACAAGCGGCTCACCGGTTGGCGCAGCGAGCACGAGTGGTTGGGCGCCGGATCCAGTGTGGCGCAGCAGCAGACTATCCGCGATTTCGGGCGGGCTCGCGCGAAAGCGTTGAAGGACCGAAAAGAAGGGCTGTCGGTCAAACGGCGGCGAGGGATGCCTCGATTCAAGTCCAGGCGTCGGGCCTTGCCGAGTCTGAACTACACCCGCAACGGGTTCAAACTCACTGGTCGCCAGTTGAGACTCGTCGGTGGGATCACGGTGCGGCCGGTTTGGTCCCGTGATCTGCCGGGGCAGCCATCGAGTGTGCGAATCTACCAGGACGCTATCGGGAGATGGTGGTGCTCATTTGTCGTGCCTCGGCCCGAGCCGCAACGCTTACCTGCTACGGGACTATCGATCGGAATCGACTGGGGTGTAAGGGATCTGGCGACCACTACGAGCGACGCCCATGATCTGCCCCACCCGCGGCACGGCGACCGAGCAGCGGCCCGGCTGGCGCGATATCAGCGGATGATGAGCAGGCGCAGACCCGCGAAAGGTATGGCTGCATCGCGCGGGTACAAGGCGGCCAAGCGGTCCGCCGCCAAGCAGCATGGCCGGCTGGCCGCTCACCGCGCCGACACGGCGCGTAAGTGGGCCAAGGCCGCGGTCATCGATTTTGATCAGATAGCGGTCGAGGATTTCCGGCCGAAGTTCTTAGCCAAGTCGACCATGGCGCGCAAAGCCGCCGACGCGTCGATTGCCGCGACCAAACGAGCGTTGATCGAGCAGGCCGAGAAGCACGGTCGCCACCTTGTGCTGATCGACCCTCGACACACCACAACCGACTGCAGCAAGTGCGGTGCGAAAGCCAAGCATCCACTGTCGCTGTCGCAACGCACCTATAGGTGCGAGTCCTGCGGATTTGTCGCTGACCGCGACAAGAACTCCGCTGACGTCATCCGTAACCGGGCAGGTTTCGTCCCGGCTGGCGTTGATCGTGTAAGACCTGGGCGCTCACCGAGCGGCCAGGCGGCGTGAGCTAGGAATCCCCCTTATTTCACGAGGGGGAGGATTCAATACGATGGGCGAGTGCCCGAAACCGGACAAGACGCAGCCGACGGTGCCGGCAGCGAAGACCTGCTGATCGACTTCGCCAGGGTCACGCTCCGACGGGGTGGCAACACCCTTGTCGGGCCCGTCACCTGGGCTGTCGAACTCGATGAACGCTGGGTGGTGATCGGTCCCAACGGGGCGGGCAAGACGTCGCTGTTGCGAATCGCCGCCGCCACCGAGCACCCGTCCTCGGGCACGGCTTACGTGCTCGGGGAACGGCTGGGCCGCACGGACATGTCCGAGCTGCGCTCCCGCGTCGGCCTGAGCAGTTCGGCCCTGTCACAACGGATTCCCGACGACGAACTGGTGCGCGACCTGGTGGTGTCCGCGGGCTACGCGGTGTTGGGCCGGTGGCGCGAGAACTACGAAGATGTCGACTACGCACAGGCCGTCGACATGCTGGAAAGTGTCGGCGCCGAGCACCTGGCCGACCGGGTCTACGGAACCCTTTCCGAAGGTGAGCGCAAACGCGTGCTCATCGCCCGGTCGCTCATGACCGATCCCGAACTGCTGCTGCTCGACGAGCCCGCCGCCGGGCTGGACCTGGGCGGGCGAGAAGAACTGGTGGCCAGGCTCGCCGATCTGGCGGCCGACCCTGACGCTCCCGCGATAGTGCTGGTCACCCACCACGTCGAGGAAATCCCGCCCGGCTTCAGCCACGCGTTGATCCTCTCGGAGGGGGCCGTCGTGGCCGCCGGGCTCCTCACCGATGTGCTGACGGCCGAGAACCTGTCCAAGGCGTTCGGCCAGTCGATCGCCCTGGACGTGATCGACGGGCGGTATTTCGCGCGACGGATCCGCAGCCGGGCGGCGCACAGGCGGCGGGCATGACCGCCCCCTTGCCCCCGAGGCCTGCCGCGACCGTGATGCTCGTGCGCGACGAGCAGCGGGGCGCCGCCTCGGAGATCGAGGTGTTCCTGATGCGCAGGCACACCGCGATGGAGTTCGCCGGCGGCGTCATGGTGTTTCCCGGCGGCGGGGTCGACGAGCGCGACCGCAACGCCGACATCGCCTGGTTCGGCCCGGAACCGTCGTGGTGGGCGGAGCGGCTCGGCGTGGACGCCGGGCTGGCTGAGGCGCTCGTGTGCGCCGCGGCGCGGGAGACCTTCGAGGAATCGGGCGTGCTGTTCGCGGGCCCGGACAACGATCCTGACGGCATTGTCGGTGACGCCTCGGTTTACCGCGACGCCAGGGCCGCGCTGGCCAGCAACGCGCTGTCGTTCGCCGATTTCCTGCGCCAGGAGAAGCTCGTCCTGCGGGCCGACCTGCTGCGGCCGTGGGCGAACTGGGTGACGCCGAAAGAGGAACGGACCCGGCGCTACGACACCTATTTCTTCGTCGCTGCCCTGCCCGAGGGGCAGCGGGCCGACGGTGAGAACACCGAGAGTGACCGCGCGTTCTGGAGCACCCCGCAGGCCGGGCTCGACGACTTCGCGCAGGGCCGGTCATTCCTGCTCCCGCCGACGTGGACCCAGCTGGACTCGCTGAACGGCCGCACGGTCGCCGAAGTGTTGGCCGTCGAGCGCAAGATCGTCGCCGTCGAACCCCATCTGGCCGTCAAGGGCGGCAATTGGGAGATCGAGTTCTTCGACAGCGAGCGCTACAACGCGGCGCGCAACCACCGTTCCCCAGCGACACCGGGTGGCACCTCATGAACGAATTCGTCAGCGTCGTCACCAGCGAGGCGGAGCCAGGGCTCGCGACATTGCTGTTGTCGCGGCCACCGACCAACGCATTGACCCGGCAGGTGTATCGCGAGCTCACCGGTGCCGCCGCGGAACTGGCCGAGCGTCCCGACATCGCAGCGATCGTGCTCTTCGGCGGCCACGAGATCTTCTGTGCCGGCGACGACGTGCCGGAGCTGCGCACGCTCGATGCCGCCGAGACCGCACTGGCCGACAAGGCGCTGCGTGAGTGCCTTGAGGCCGTCGCGGCGATCCCGCGGCCGACCGTTGCGGCCATCACCGGCTACGCCCTCGGCAGCGGCATGGCGTTGGCGCTGGCGGCGGACTGGCGGGTGAGCGGTGACAACGTGAAGTTCGGTGCGACCGAGATCCTGGCCGGGCTGGCGCCCCGCGGTGGTGCGGGTGCGCGGCTGGCCGGCGTCATCGGTGCCGGTAAAGCCAAGGAACTGGCCTACAGCGGACGGTTCGTCGGGGCTGAGGAAGCCGTGTCGCTGGGCCTGATCGACGAGATGGTGGCGCCCGATCACGTCTATGACTCGGCGTTGGCGTGGGCGCGCCGGTTCATCGAGCATCCGGTGGCCGCGCTGGCCGCGGCCAAGGCGGCTGTCGATGGGCCCACCGACCGGGACTGACCCGCGCCGAGCGGACTATTAGGCTGCCCTGCATGACAGAGATCAAGGAATCCGGTGTCGAGGCTGACATGCCGGCTCCTAACCCGCACGCCACGGCTGAGCAGGTCGAGGCCGCGATGCACGACAGCAAGCTCGCCCAGGTGCTCTACCACGACTGGGAAGCCGAGACCTACGACGAGAAGTGGTCCATCTCGTACGACCAGCGCTGCATCGACTATGCCCGCGGCCGCTTCGACGCCATCGTCCCCGAGGACGAGCAGCGCGAGCTGCCCTACGAGCGGGCCCTGGAACTGGGCTGCGGCACCGGCTTCTTCCTGCTCAATCTGATCCAGTCCGGCGTCGCCCGCCGTGGATCGGTGACCGACCTGTCACCGGGCATGGTCAAGGTCGCGACCCGCAACGGGCAGTCGCTCGGCCTGGACATCGACGGTCGCGTCGCCGACGCCGAGGGCATCCCGTACGAGGACAACACCTTCGACCTGGTGGTCGGGCACGCCGTGCTGCACCACATTCCCGACGTCGAGCTCTCGCTGCGTGAGGTCGTCCGGGTGCTCAAGCCGGGCGGCCGGTTCGTCTTCGCCGGAGAGCCCACCACCGTCGGCAACCGCTACGCGCGCGAGCTGTCCACGCTGACCTGGCACGCCACCACCAACGTCACGAAGCTGCCGGGCCTCGAGGGCTGGCGCCGCCCGCAGGCCGAACTCGACGAGTCGTCCCGCGCCGCAGCGCTGGAGGCCGTGGTGGACCTGCACACCTTCGACCCGGCGGACTTGGAGCGCATGGCCACCAACGCCGGCGCGGTCGAGGTCCGTACCGCCAGCGAGGAGTTCACCGCGGCGATGCTCGGCTGGCCGGTGCGCACCTTCGAAGCCGCGGTGCCTCCTGGCCGATTGGGTTGGGGCTGGGCGAAGTTCGCCTTCAACAGCTGGATGGCGCTGAGCTGGGTGGACGCCAACGTGTGGCGCCGTGTGGTGCCCAAGGGCTGGTTTTACAACGTGATGGTCACCGGGGTCAAGCCGTCGTAGCGTTCACTGTTGCCGATGTCGGCTATCTGCGGTCGCACGAGGGTCGTCAGGCTCTCGCCGCGACCGCAGAGCTGACTTTGGCGGGCCCGGCCCTGGTCGGTGACATCGCCTCTCTGCGAACGCGATTCGGCGACCGAGCGGCGGTCCTGGTGGAGACCGTGCAGTTGCGTCGCAGGGCGGCAGCCAAATTCGACGACCCGGCGCACTGGCTGTTCACCGATGAGGCGTTGCAGCAGGCCACCGCGGCGCCGGTGGCTGCGCACCGCGCCCGCCGACTGGCCGGAGCGCGGGTGCACGACGCGACCTGTTCGATCGGCAGTGAGCTTGTGGCGCTGCAGCATTCGGCAACCGAATTGGTGGGTAGCGACCTCGACCCGGTACGGCTTGCGATGGCCGCCAACAACGTGCCGGCGGTGGCACTGTGCCGCGCCGACGCGCTGCGTCCGATCACGCGGGACGCCGTGGTGATCCTCGACCCGGCCCGGCGCCAGGGTGGCCGCCGGCGGTTCGACCCGCGCGCCTACACACCGGCGCTGGACTCCGTGCTGGACGTCTACCGCGACCGTGACACGGTCGTAAAATGCGCTCCCGGAATCGATTTCGACGAACTCACCAAGATGGGGTTCACCGGTGAGATCGAGGTGACCTCGCTGGGCGGGGGAGTTCGTGAAGCGTGCCTGTGGTCGCAGGGCCTGGCCGAACGCGGCGTTCGCCGCCGGGCCACCCTGCTCGATCGTGACGAACAGATCACCGACGCCGAGCCCGACGACTGCCCGGTGGCGGCCGCCGGGCGGTGGATCATCGACCCCGACGGTGCCGTGGTGCGGGCAGGACTGGTCCGGCACTATGCGGCCCGCCACGGTCTGTGGCAGCTCGACCCGGACATCGCCTACCTGTCGGGAGAAGAGCTACCCGCCGGACTGCGGGGGTTCGAGGTGCTCGAACAAGTGGGCTATCACGAGCGTCGACTGCGCGAGGTGCTGTCGGCACGGTCGGTCGGGGCCGTCGAAATCTTGGTGCGCGGCGTGAACGTGGACCCAGATGTGTTGCGGCGACGGCTGCGTCTGCGCGGCTCGGAGCAACTCTCCGTGGTCATCACCCGGCTGGGATCGGGTGCCGCGAGCACCGCAACGGCATTCGTTTGTCGGCCGTCGCGGTGAGGGCCACGTACCCTGTGGTTGACGCGCCGGAGTTCCAGCCGGCCTCTAGTTGATCGCCTGCGAGGACGACTGACAATGCGATTTCCCCCTGTAGTGGCCACGTTGGCGGCCGGTGTGCTGGTGGGCTGGCTCTCGACGCCGGTGGCAACGGCCCAGAACGCGTGCGCCGATCTGGGCGGCACCATCGGTCTGGATCTGAACTGCACTGTGCACACCGCCAACGCGTCCTACACGCTCGATTACACGTTTCCCGTGGACTATCCCGACCAGCAGCCCGTCACGAACTACCTGACGCAGACCCGGGACGGATTCGTCAACGTCTCGCAGATGCCAGGTTCCCGCGATCAGCCGTATGTGCTCGATGCCAGGGGCACCCGGTACACCTCGGGGCTACCACCGCGCACCCAGAGCCTGGTGTTCGAGGTGTATCAGAACGTCGGTGGAGCGCATCCCCAAACCTGGTACAAGGCCTTCAACTATAACCTCGTCACCCGGGCGCCCATCACGTTCGAGACGCTGTTCAAGCCGGGCAGCAAGCCGCTGGACGTGATCTTCCCGATCGTGCAACGCCAGCTGCAGAAGCAGTCCGGCGTCGAGCAGGCGATACCGTCCAGTGCGGGGCTCGACCCGACGCACTACCAGAACTTCGCGATCACCGACGATGCGGTGATCTTCTTCTTCGGACAGGGGGAACTGTTCGCCGAGACGGCCGGTGCCACCCAGGCGTCGGTGCCGCGAGATGCGTTGGGGGACTTGCTGGCGTGACCGCGGCCCCCGTTACGCCGGGGCGAAGCCGTACACCTGACCGTCGCTGGTCGCGGCGACCACCCGCCGGTCGTGGCCGATGGAGACGCCGACCGGCCAGCCGGTGGCCTCCGGCAGCGGATAGCTGTTGAGCGTGTGCCCGTCGCTGGTGTCGAACACCAGCAGGGTCTGACCGTGCCCGCCCTCGCGCGCCACGGTGTACCCCAGGCCCGCGGCCCGGCTCGTGGTCGTCAGCGGCGTGACGTCATCGCGCGTCCACACGACGTCGCCCTTGTCGCCGTTGTCGCGCACGGCCAGCAGCTTGGCGTCGGGTCCGCCGCCGGCCACGATCAGGCCGTTGGGTGACACCGACGGGGGTGTCTGGGCGAGAAAGTTCAGCGGTATCGACCATTTGGCCTTGCCGTCGGCGGTGTTGATCGCCCAGAGGCGTTGATCGCGGCCGTTGACGTAGGCCGTCGCTCCGTCCGCGGACAGCACCGGGCTGGCCAGCGGGCCCTGACCGACCGCGGTGCTGGTCCACTCACGGTTGAGCATGGGCGTCTGGTTCGGGCGGTATCGCAGGCCGACCAGAACGGGGCTTTCGGCACCCGGCTCCCACAGGCTCAGCACCACGATGTTGGTGGCCTTGGAGAACGCGGGCGCGGCCGCCACCGGGCAGCCGCGCCTGCCCTGTGCACAGTCGCCCAACCCGCGTTGCGAATCGGTCGGATCGACCCCGGTGACCAGGTCGAGCGGCGTGCCGACCACGGTGCCGCGATGTGCGTCGAACACCAGGACCTGCCCGAGGTGGGTGACCACGAGCAGTTGGCCGTCGTCGAGCAGGCGCGGCGTGGTGGGCATGCCGATCACGGGCTGGCGCCACCGGATCCACTGCGTCGGCGGGTACGACAGCATGGTGCCGGGTTGACCGACGTAGAGGTTGTCGAAGCCGTCGAACAGCGCACTGGACCAGCCGCCGCCCAGCACCAGCCGGGTGCACCAGCGCTGACGTGCGTTGTTGTCCGACTCCCAGACCATCAACGAACAACCGCCTGCGGTCTGCGCGTTGGCAGCCAGGTAACCGGTCGCACCCAGGGCCACCTGGGCGCCCAGGGAACCCTTGACCGAGCGGCTCCAGGCCGGTTTCAGCGCGTCGGCCCCGTGCACGGCGCTGTAGCTGCTGTTGGCGGCGTCGCCGTACTGCGCTGACCAGCCTGCTGCAGGGTGCGCGTCGACCCATGAGTCGGTGTTCTCACATCCGGTGAGCACGCCGGTGAGCAGCGCCGCTACCGCCAGCGCAAGGTATCGGCGGATCACGGTGTCCTTTCGTCGGAGCCCGGACGGGTCGGCACGGATGGTTGGCTGCACCCTGTCGGCGCATGTGGTTCGCACATGTGGTCAAGCTGAGGGTAACCGCTGCGAATGTGAGGGGGCAGGAGCGGAGCGACCCCGAATTCGGTCGCGCCCGCTCGCGTAGGCTCTCGGGCCATGACGACGATGTGGGGCGCCCCGATCCACAAGCGCTGGCGGGGCTCCCGTCTGCGCGACCCTCGGCAGGCCAACTTCCTCACCGTGGACTCGCTCAGATGGGTCATCGCCAACCGCGCCTACACGCCGTGGTATCTGGTCAGGTACTGGCGACTGCTCAAGTTCAAGCTGGCCAATCCGCACATCATCACGCGCGGCATGGTTTTCCTCGGCAAGGGTGTCGAGATCCAGTGCACGCCGGAACTGGCCCAGATGGAGATCGGCCGGTGGGTGCACATCGGTGACAAGAACACCATCCGCTGCCACGAGGGCTCGCTGCGGATCGGCGACAAGGTGGTGCTGGGACGCGACAACGTCATCAACACCTACCTCGACATCGAGCTCGGCGAGTCCGCCCTGATGGCCGACTGGTGCTACGTGTGCGACTTCGACCACAAGATGGACAGCATCGAGCTGCCGATCAAGGACCAGGGCATCATCAAGAGCCCGGTGCGCATCGGCCCCGACACCTGGATCGCCGCGAAGGTCACGGTGCTGCGCGGCACGACGATCGGCCGCGGCTGCGTGCTGGGCGCCCATGCGGTGGTCAAGGGGGACATCCCGGACTATTCGATCGCCGTCGGGTCGCCGGCCAAGGTGGTCAAGAACCGCAAGCTGGCCTGGGACACGTCGGCGGCGCAGCGGGCCGAACTGGCCGCCGCGCTGGCCGATATCGAGCGCAAGAAGGCCGCGAGCAACTGAACGAGCCGGCGGAGGACGCGGGCCCCTGTTCGGGCGAGGAACAGGAGCTTGTCGATTACCGCTTCACACTCGCCAACGAGCGGACGTTCCTGGCGTGGCAGCGCACGGCGCTCGGCCTGCTGGCCGCCGCGGTTGCCGTCATCCAGTTCGTGCCCGAGCTGGGCGTCCCCGAGGCGCGCCACGTCCTGGGCCTGGCGCTCACGGTGCTGGCGACGCTGACCTCCGGGGTCGGCCTGTGGCGCTGGCGGCAGGTGGAGCGGGCGATGCGGACCGGGACGTCGTTGCCGCGCCATCCCACGCCGGCGTACCTTGCGGTCGGCCTGTGCTTGATCGGCGTGCTGGTGCTGCTCATCGCCGTGGTCCGAATGGCCTCGGGTTGAGGGTCTTCGAGCGGGGATTGCAGGCCGAGCGGACCTCACTGTCATGGACCCGCACGGCGTTCGCCGTGCTGGGCAACGGGGCGCTGCTGATGCTCCACGACATTGCGGACCACAAGGCCGGATTCGGCTTGGTGGCAGCGTGTGTCGCGGTCGCGGTGGCGCTGCTGGTCTATCTGGTGGGCCTGCGCAGACAACGCGTTCTGGCTCGCGACCCGCGGCCGAACCGCATCACCCCGTCACCCGACGTCTACGTGGTGACCGTGAGCGTCCTCGTTCTCATCGTGGTGTCGGTGCTTTCGTTGCCCCTCTAAACGTCGCAGGAAACGGCGAGAAGGGCTGCGTCACAAACTGTTCCGGGCATGTTGGGCCAATCGGTCGGGCAGCTCGGCGGCCGCGGCTCGGTCCGCGATCACGGTGACCGCCGGATGACGCTGCAGCACCGATGCGGGTACCTCGGTGCTGACCGGGCCGGCCAGTGCCGCGGCCAGTGCGGCGGCCTTCTCGGTGCCGCGTGCCAACAGCACCACCGAACGGGCTCGGCAGATGGTCGCAAGCCCTTGGGTGATCGCATCGTGCGGAACATCGGACCTGCTGTCGAAGAACCGCGCATTGTCGCTGCGGGTCTGGTCGGACAACGCCACGACCCGGGTGGTGGAATCGAGCGCCGAACCCGGCTCGTTGAAGGCCAGATGCCCGTTGCTTCCGATACCGGCGATCTGGACGTCGACGCCGCCGAGGTCGGCGATGCGCTGCTCGTATGCTTCGGCTTCCGCATCGGGGTCTAGCGCCAGCCCGTCGGGTACGAGGACGTTACCGGGTGCGACGCCCAGCGGCACGGCCGCGTGGGTGTGCACATAGGACGCATAGCTGCGGCGGTCCTGTGCGCCCAAGCCGACATACTCGTCGAGAGCTATCAAAAAGCCTGTGCTGAGGTCTATTTGGCCACCTCGCACCCGGCGGGCGAGCTCGGCGTACACCGGCATCGGGGTGCCGCCGGTCGCGATGCCGAGTCTTGGTTCGTGGTACGGAAGGTGCTCGAGCACGACATCGGCAGCCGCGGCGCCGAATTCGTCGTCATCGACCACCACGACCCGAGCGGCGGGGGACATGATCACAGTTCGATACCTCCGAGTGCGGCGCGCAATGCGTCATGACGGTCCGCAGCCCGTGCCCACTGGGCGGTATGTGCCGGTCGCGGTGAGACGCGGTGCAGTTGCGGTTGATGGTTGATCGGCCGGCCGAGTGCCTGTGCCGCGAACACCGCGGCGCCGATGGCGGAATGATCCCGGCCCGCCGAGTCCACGAGGACGTCTCGGCCGGTGGCATCGGCGAGGTCCTGCCAGAGCAGGGGACTGACCGCGGCGCCGCCGCCGAGGAGCACCGGACCTCGTCGACCGGTGGCGGTTTCGGCGATCGCGATCGCGCGGCGCAATTCCACGATGACTCCGGTCAGCAGCGCCCGCCCGACGTGGCCGGCTCCCATGGACAGGTCGAGCCCGTGCAACGTTCCGGTCAGGTCGGGATCCCACAGGGCCCCTTGCTCGCCAGGGGTGAGATAGGGCAGGAACACCGGTTTGTCGTCGAGCGGCACCGTGGCGGCAGCGTCCAGCAATGCGGCCGGGCCGGACAAGCCGAGCAGTCGGGCGATACTGCCGAACGCCGAACCAACGGCCAGCACGTCCATCTCCAGACCCCACCCGACGCCGGCAAGGGGTGTGAGCAGGTAGCGCCGCTGCGGATCCCGCACCGCCCGGTCCGAAATGCCCAGCACGACCGCACTTGTCCCGGCAATGACCGCGACATCGCCATGCGTGCGCGCGCCGATACCGAACGCGCCGAGCACCGAGTCGGCCGCCCCGAGCACCACCGGCACGTCGTCGGCGATACCCAACGCGGCGCGCCACTGCGCAGACAGCGGCGCGACGGTATCCGAGGGTGCGACCGCGGGCAGCCCCGGAACCTCTGCGGCGACCATCAATTCGGGGTCCCAGGCGCAGCGGTCGAGGTCGAACACGCCGGTGCCCGCAGCGGTGCTCGGATCCGTCAGCAACTCGCCGGTGAGCTGCGCGTAGAGCACATCCTTGGCCGACGCTGCCATGACGCCGCCGTGGCCCTGTCCGTCGAGGCGCCGATGCATGGGCGCCAGGTAACGACCGTCGACCCGCTGCCCGGTGAGCTGGTAGAGCTTCTCGTCGCCGATCGCGGCCCGCAGCAGTTCGGCTTCGGGTTCGGCGCGGCCGTCCTCCCAGGTGATCGCAGGCCCGGTCGGAGCGCCCGCGGCGTCGAGCGCCACCAGGGTGGGCAACATCGCCGACAGGCCGATGCCCGACCAGTGTTGCGCAGGCGCCGCGGCGGCGACCTCGGCCAGCGCTGCCGCCAGCGCGACCCACCAGTCTTGCGTATTCTGTTCGGCTGCAAGGGTTTCCGGTCTTGCCGTGGCGTAGTCGCCCCGTGCGGCAGCGCAGACCTCACCGTCGGGGCCGACCGCGACGACCTTCAGTGACGAGGTGCCGAGATCGATCCCGAGGTGGACCCGCTCACCGCTCACGCCGTGTGCACCGCATGGCGGCCGGTGGCCACGACCGACAACGCGTCGGCAGCGGCGGTGAGCGTTTCATCGATGTCGTGATCATCGTGTACCAGTGAGACGAAGAGGTTTTCGAACTGCAGCGGGTGGAACAGCACGCCGCGCAGCAGCATTTCCTGATACCACCGGGTGAACAGATCCTCGTCGGCGTGGGCCACCGCGTCGCGCCAGTTGCGGATCGGTCCATCGGCGAACCATAGCTGGAACACGGTTCCCAGACCCTCGACGTAGGCGTCCAACCCCCGGTCCGCAGCCAGCGTGGAGAGTCCCTCGGCGAGCCGGTAGCCGAGGGCGCGTTGACGTTCGTAGAGCCCGGGCTCGGCCAGCACATCCATGGTGGCTGACACCGCAGCGCATTGCACCACGTTCGCATTGTAGGTCCCCGAGTGCGAATACTTTCCTGCGGCAACGAGTCTCATCGCCTCGGTGGTACCGCCGACGGCCGCGACGGGGAACCCGCCGCCCAGACCCTTGGCAAGGGTCGTCAGGTCGGGCAGCACCCCGAACCACTCCTGGGCACCTCCGCGCGCGAAGCGGAAGCCGGTGATCACCTCGTCGAAGATGAGCATCGCGCCATGCTTGCGGGTCTCGCTGCGCAGCAATTCCAGGTACCCGGGCTCGGGCAGGATGCAGCCGGTGTTGAACACTGCGGGCTCGGTGAGAACCGCCGCCACCTCGTCGCCCCGGCGGTCCATGAGCTTCACGAAACTCTCGGGGTCGTTCCAGGTGAGCACCTCCAGGGTGCCGCCCAGTTCGGCCGGAACACCCGGTCCCATGGCGACCGGGCGCGGGTGATCGGCGGGTCCGGCGAGGTCCACATCGACATGGTTGGACCAGTACACGGTGTCCTGCCAGCCGTGGTAGTGGCCTTCGAACCGAACGATCAGCCGCCTGCCGGTGGTGGCCCGCGCCAGCCGCACGGCGGTGCCGACCGCTTCAGAACCGGAGTTGGTGAACCGCACCTGTTCGATACCGGGAACCGCGGCGACGACTTTCTCCGCCGCTTCGATCTCCAGCTCGTAGGGCAGGCCGAAGCAGGTGCCGTACTCGGCGATCGCGCGCTGCACGGCGGCGGTCACGCCCGGGTGACGGTGTCCGAGAATCATCGGGCCCAGGCCGAGCAGATAGTCGATGTAGGTGTTGCCGTCCACATCGGTGAGACGGGACCCGGTCCCTTCGGCCATGAAGAGCGGCGAGGGTTTCCATCCGTTGCGAGGCAACCGCGCGGTCGAGCCCGCGCCACCGGGTATGGTGCGTTTCGCGCGTTCGAACAAGGCGCGGGTGTTGGGCGTGCGAACGTTGAACGCCTCGGTGAATGTCATTGTTTTCCTTGGTTTCTCGGCGGGATGTTGGTCAGGACGGGGACGTGGCCGGTTCGGGTACCCCGATGAGGGTGACGACGGTGCGGCGCAGGATCTCGGCGGTCGCGACCACATCGGGGATCGACACCCACTCCTCGGCGGCGTGATAGTTGCCCCCTTCCGGACCGAACAGCACCGTGGGAATCCCAGCGCTCTGGAGCAGCGCCGCGTCGGTCCACGCGTTGAGTCCCGTGATCTCGGCCCTGGTTCCGTTGACGGCTTCGGTGGCGTCGGCCAGGGCAGTCAGCAGCGCATCGTTGCCCGCACCCGTGAACGGATCGCGGTCCAGCCGCACCCGGACTTCGCCGCGGAAGCGCGGCTCGACCGCCTTGACCTCGTCGAAGATCGCCTCGATCTCGGCCACCCGGTCGGCCAGCGTCTCACCCGGCTGAGTGCCGATCTCGATGCCGAGCACCACTTCCGCCGGGTAGGTCGCGTAGTCGGTGCCGCCGGCAATCGTGCCGGTATGAAACACCGTGCGGCCGTTGCGCGGATCGGGGTTGGGTTTCCACCGTGTCTCGTCGAGGCGGTGCAGGCGTGTGATCACCTCGGCCATGTGCACGATGGCGTCGACACCCTTGTCGGGTGCCGAACCGTGGGCGGGCTCGCCGAACACCACGATGTCGATCCACCCGAAACCCTGGTGCTCGCCGAAAATCAGGTGGGAGCCTTCGGGTTCCAGTTCGATCGCGAGGTCGATCTCGTCGGCGTGGTTGGCGACGAGGTGTTCAGTGCCGATGCTCACGCCTTCCTCGTCGATCGCCAGCGCGACCAGCACATTGCCCGCCAGCGGCGTTCCGGACCGCACCAGTTCGGCAGCGGCCAGCATCGCGGCCGCGCAACCGCCCTTGTCGTCGGCCACTCCGACGCCGATCATGCGGTCGCCTTCGACTACCGGCGACAACGCGCGATTGGGCCAGGCCGCATATCCCACGGTGTCGCTGTGAGCGGTCAGACAGATGGTGGGCCCCGGTGCGCTACCGCGTAGCCACGCCAGCACATTGGGCCGCCCCGGCTCGACCTCCTCCAGTGTGACGTCCAGTCCGGCCGCGGTCAGCCAGCGTTGCATGAAGCGGGCGACCTCGCCCTCTCCGGCGCCTCCCGGAATCAGCCACGGCGTCACAGAATCGATGCGGACCAGGCTGTCGAGCAGCTGGATCGTTTCTTCTCGGCTGGCAGTCATGCGATGTTCTCCTTAGCTGTTGTCAGAACCGTGGTGTCCCAAAAGTGGCATGCCACAGCGTGATCGGCGCTGATCGAGCGCAGCGCCGGTGGTTCGGTGGTGCAGCGCTCGGGCGATCCGAGCGTGTGAAAAAGTGGGCAGCGGGCGGCGAACCGGCACCCCGTGATCTCGGCCGTGGGGTTGGGCGGCTCACCGGTGAGCAGTGCGCGGGCGGTGCGCCTGCCGTCGGGCCTGGGCATCACGTCGACCAGCGCGCGGGTGTACGGATGGGCCGGGTTGGCGATCACCTCGGTACCCACTCCCTGCTCGACGATGCGGCCCAGGTACAGCACCGCCACGCGGTCGGCGAACACGCCGGCCAGCGCCAAGTCGTGAGTGATGAAAAGCGTTGCGATGCCGAGGCGTTCCCGCAGATCCAGTAGCACGCGCAGGATGCCGGCCCGCAGTGACACGTCCAGCATGGACACCGGTTCGTCGGCGACAAGCAATCGAGGTTCGACGGCCACCGCCGACGCGATGGCGACCCGTTGGCGCTGGCCGCCCGACAGTTCGAACATGCGCCGCCCGGCGACCGATTCCGGCAGGCCGCACGCGGCCAGCGCGGCCAGAGTGGCTTGCCGCCGGGCGGTGGCATCGATGCCGCGACGGTGGATCGCCAGCCCCTCTGCCACCAGATCGAATGCGGTCGAATTGGCGGGCAGGCTCTCGAAGGGATCTTGGAAGATCATCTGAAAGTCTCGCCGCATCGTGCGCAGCTTCCGGCCGCTGAGATGGGTGATGTCGACGCCACCGATGGCGACAGAACCCGACGTCGCCTCGGCCAGCCGCATGATGGTGCGTGCGATCGTGGTTTTGCCGCAACCGGATTCACCGACGAGCGCGACGATCTCCCGCTCGTCGATGGTCAGGTCGACACCGTCGACGGCGCGGGCCAGCAGGCGACGGCGGCCGTGGCGAATCGGGAAGTGCACGTGCAGATCGGTGATCTCGGCGACCGGCCCGCCGGTGTTCGGTTCGGTCATCGGGCTACCCCCAGCGCAAGCGTCGTCGTCTCTGATACCCGGTGGCACGCAGCGAAATGCGTGGTGGTAGCGGCTACGGGACGCAAAGCCGGGTCTTCGGCCGCGCACGCCGGGAGGGGCACCTCGCAGCGCGCACGGAACCGGCACCCGTCCGGAGGGTGAGCGAGATCCGGTGGGCTTCCGGGTATTCCGCTGATCGATGCGGCACCTGCGCCGGGCCGCGGAAAGCACGCCAGCAGCTGCCGGGTGTAGGGGTGCGCCGGCCCGGTCACCGCTGTGTGGGTCAACACCTCGTCGGCCTGCCCGCGTTCGACGATACGGCCGGCGTACATGACGGCTGCCCGGTCACACAATTCGCCGAGCACCATCAGGTCGTGCGAGATCACCAGCATCGCGAGATCCAGCTCGTCGGCGAGACGCCGGATCAGCTCAAGGATCTGGGCCTGCGTCATGACGTCGAGCGCCGTGGTCGGTTCGTCGGCGATCACCAATTCGGGGTCGCAGGCCAGGGCCATCGCGATCATCGCCCGCTGTTTCATACCGCCGGAGAACTGGTGTGGGTAGTCCGCCGCCCGGCCTGCCGCGATGCCGACCTCGCCGAGCAATTCGGCGACGCGCGCACGGATCTCGCGCTTGCCGGTGTGCGGACGGTGGGTGCGGATGGCCTCGGCGATCTGAGCGCCGATGGGCATGACGGGATTGAAACTGTTCATCGCGCCTTGGAACACCATGGACAACCGGCTCCAGCGCAGCCTGCGCAGCCCGTCGTCGTCGACGGCGAGCAGGTCGGTGGGGCCCAACTGCATCCGGTCGGCAGTCACCAGGGCGCCGCGGGGCAGCAGCTGCGCCACCGCCAGCGCCAAGGTGCTCTTGCCACAGCCGGATTCGCCGGCGAGCCCGACGACCTCGCCGGTGTTGACGTCGAGGTCGATGCCGTCGACGGCACGGACCTCCTCGACTCCGGATCGATACGTCACCGACAAATTGCGAATCTCAAGCAGGTTCATGTGGTCGCCGCCAGTTTCGGATTGAGAATGTGTTCGAGCGCTTGGCCGATGAGCGAGAACGCCAGCACGACGACGACGATGCCGACACCCGGAGGCAGGAAGTACCACCAGTAACCGCTGCCGACGGCACCGGATACGAACGCGTTGTGCAGTACCTGCCCCCACGATGTGCGCGACGGGTCGCCGAGTCCGAGAAACGACAGCGTGGCCTCGGCCAGGATGGATCCCGCGATCACCAGGACGGCATTCGCGATCACCAGTGCGGCGACGCCGGGCAGGATCAGTTTCCGCAGGATCGCCGGTGCTGACAGGCCGACGGTGCGGGCCCGTGCCACCACCTCGCGTTCCCGTAGCGCCAGCGTCTGGGACCGCACGATGCGGGCCGTGGGAGGCCAGCTGGTCACCGCGATGACCAGGACGATCATCGGAAGGCTTTGTCCCACAATCGCTCCCAGTGCGATCATGAGCGGCAGGTTGGGCAGCACCAGGAAGAAGTCGGTGATGCGCATCAGGATGGCGTCGACAACTCCGGTGAACCAGCCCGCGAGGACGCCCACCACCGTGCCGATGAGAACTGTCACGAGCGTGGCGATCAGGCCGATCTCCAACGAGATGGGGGTGCCGGCGAGCACCTGACGCAACACGTCGCGGCCCAGCTCGTCGGTACCCAGCAGATGAGCTGCACTGGGCGGCTGGAGGATTCCGGTGCGGGACTCGGCGACCGCGCCGCGATCGTAGGGCGCCACCAGTGGGCCGACCACGGCGAGCGCGACCACCGCGGCCGCCATGAGGACACCGGTGCGCCCCATGGCGTCGCGCCACAACTGGGTTACCACGTCACGCCAGCCGGAGCTGGTGGTTCCCGCCGGGATGTTCACCTCGGTCATGTCAGTCTCACCCTCGGGTCCAGTGCGCGGTAGATGACGTCGCTGGCGAAGTTCGCCAGCACCACCACCACGGCGAACAGCAGGAAGCACGCCTCCATCACGGGGTAGTCGCGCCGCACCACGGACAGGTAGATCAGTTGGCCCATCCCGGGCCACGAGAACACCGTCTCGACCTGGATCGTGCCGCCGACGGTGGCACTGGCGTACAAGGTGGTCGCGGTGGCGACGGGGAGCAGAGCATTGCGCACACCGTGGCGCCAGAGCACGCGGCGCGGGTGCAGGCCCTTGGCGCGCGCTGTGGTCATGAAGTCCTCCGAGAGCGTGTTCAGCAGAGAGCTGCGGGTGATCAGGACGAACTGCGCCATGTCGACCATGACCATCGCGGCCGTCGGCAGGATCAAATGCCGTGCCAAGTCGGCGATCCGGGTGAACACAGTGGGATATATCGCGTCGGCGGTGTACATCCCGGCGATGGGCAGCCAGTTCAGCGCGACCGCAAACACGAAGATGAGCAACATGCCGACCCAGAACGTGGGCAGGCTCCAGAACACCAGCGAGCCCACCACCAGCCCCCGGTCCGATCGCGTGCCGCGGCGTGCCGCGGCGAAAACCCCGATCACCACGCCGAGGGCGACCACCAGCACCGTCGAGACCGTCACCAGGATCACGGTGTTGACCAGCGCGTCGCCCACGATGGGGCCGACGGGGGCCGAGTAGGAGTACGAATACCCGAACTCACCGTGCAACAGGTGGGTGACGTAGGTGACGAACTGCGAACTGAGCGGGCGGTCCAGCCCGTAGTACGTACGGAGCCTGGCTATCGCCGCGGCGTCGAGGTGCTGGCCGCGCGCGATGTGGGTGACCGGGTCACCGGGCATCAGGTGGAAAATCAGGAAGTTGGTGATCAGGACCGCGACGAGGGTGAGAGTCAGATACGTCAGTTTCGTTGCGAGATAACGCAGCATCTCCTTGGGGCCCGCCTCAGGCCGGTTTCACGTCGAGGTAGTTGACTCGCGGGAAGTTCAGCACCATGCCACCCTTGATGGGTTGCCAGCCGGTCCAGGTGTCGGTCCGGGTCCCGGTGAGTTTCTTCTGGTACCACATCACGATGTAGGGACAGCTGGCGTAGTGGATCGCCTGCATCTCCTGGACCAGCTTGACCCGCTGGCCGCGGTCGATCGTGGTGCGCTGCTGTTCGTAGAGCTCGTCGTATCTCGGGTTGCTCCAGTAGGTGTCGTTGTTCCCGCCGATCTGGTCGGTGGTCGCGATGCCCAGCAGATAGGACGGGTCGTACATCTCCGAATCCCAGCCCCACACCACGATGTCCCAATCAGGCCCCTGGGTGTTGAACACCGTGCTGCCCATCGCGTCGGCATCGGTGGTGGACAGCCTCACGCCGACACCGATCGCCTTGGCGGCCGTGACGAACAGCTCGGCTGCTTTCACGTCGACAGCGGTGTCGGCGATGGCGAGGATCCGGAAGTTCAGTGGGGCACCGTCTTTCGACTCGCGGATACCGTCGCCGTTCCGGTCGACGTAGCCTGCATCGTCGAGCAGCTTGCGGGCTTTGTCCTGGTTGTTGTCCAGCACCTCTGCTGCGGCCGGGACGTAGTGAAAGTCGCCGAATGCGACGGGCAGCAGCCCGGTACCCGGCTCGCCATAGCCCGAGAGAGCGAGCTCGACGAGCTGTTGGCGGCTGACCGCGCAGCTCAGCGCCTGGCGTACCACCGGGTCGAGCAGGATCCGGTTGCCCTTCGAGTTCGGCTCGGCGGAACAGTTGAACCCGATCATGTGGAACGAAAATGATTCCAGGTCCCCGGTTTTGACGTTGGCCGCGTCTTTGAGTCCGCCGAAGATGGTGGGTGGGATCTCGGCGACGATGTCGATGTCGCCGGTGCGCAGGGCCTGCGTGACGATATCGTCGCTGCCGAACTTCGTCCAGGTGACCTTCTGCGCGGCCGGCTTGGCGCCCCACCAGTTGTCGTTGCGGGTGACGGTGACGGTGTTGCCCTTCTGCCATGAGTCGAAGATGAACGGACCGGTGCCGACCGGCTTGTCGTTGGCGAACCGGGGCAGGTCGTTCTTGTTCACACCGGACCAGATGTGTTTGGGGACGATCGGCGTGATGACTCCGGGATCCAGTGTCTGGGGGCGCGAATACGTCAGCCGCACAGTGTTTCCCGTGCTCGTCGCGTCGACGAGATCCTTGAAGTACGCACCGTACGTTCCGTAGTCGTTGTCGCGGACCATCAGCAGGGTGAACACGACGTCGTCGGCGGTGAAGGGGGTGCCGTCCTGCCACTTGACGCCTTCGCGCAGGGTGTACGTATAGGTCTTGCCGCCGTCGTCGACCTTGACGTCGGTCGCCAGGGAGGGCTTGACGTTCAGATCCGCGTCGTACTCCATGAGCTTGTCGTAGAGCAGTTGGAAGACGTCATAGGACTGGGTGGAGAAGGCGGTGAACGGGTTCAGTGAGTCGATGTCCGTCGTCGATCCGACACGCAGGACGGTGTGCGTCGCGGTCTCGGGCGCGCACGCGGCCAGTGCCGCCGCGCCGCCGAGAGCTGCGGCGACCACCGCCGAGGTGCGCAGGAAGCTGCGTCGGTCAATCTTGTGCATCGCCGGGATTCTCCTTCGGGTGCGGAGCCAGTGCCATCACTGTGCATACACAGTATTGTGAGTATGTCTGTGATCGTGTGATGACGTGTGTGTTTCGCGAAAATTTCTCTTCTGACCGGTTTCGAATGCTGTTCAGCACGGAGAATCGGCGCAGCGACAGAGATGCATAGTTAGTATGCAGGGTGCGAGCGGTGCGTTGTCGGTCACCGACCGAGACTGGGGAGGCCAGATGTCGACACCAAAGGGGAGCAGCCCGGCGGGGGGTGACCGCAAGCTCCGCTACCAACAGGTGCAGGAACTGGTCCTCAGCATCATGGCCGAGCGCGATCTACGCCCCGGTGATCGTTTGCCCTCGACCACCGAACTCGCCGAGATCGCCGACGTCAGCACCATATCCGTGCGCCGCGCGCTCGACGAGTTGGAGCGGGCCGGCCGCATCCACCGGCATCAGGGCCTGGGGACCTTTGTGGCCGAGCCGCGGATCGGCGCCGATCCGACGCGGCCGGGTGAACTGCTGCAGACGCTGACCGACGACCAGGGCCGGTCGCCGTCGGTGACCACTGCCTTGATCACGATGTCGGTCGGGCTGCCCAGTACGACCATCGCCGCAGCGCTCGGTGTCGACAGCGGCCAGCCGACATGGGAGATCTGGCGGCGCAGGACGATCGGTGCGGCCGGCGACCGGATACTCGAACGCGCCGTGCTGCCGTTGAGCAGGGTGCCCTCGATCGACCGCGACCGGCTGGCCGCGGGCGAGTCCCTGTACCGATTTCTGCAGGAGCGCTACGGGCTCACCGACGAGTACACCGAGCAGGCGTTCGAGGTCGACACACCCAACAGCTGGGAGTCCGAACAGCTCGAGCTGGAACCGGGGGAGTTGGTGGTCCGTATCCGTGGAGTCAGCTTCGATGCGGCCGGCCAAGCCTTCGACTGCTTCGAACAGTGTTACCGGGCAACGAAATTCACCTTCTACACGGCAGGCCAGACCCGGCACCGCATCCTGGGGCCCTCGGAGTTGTCCAACTGGTCGGTGTCCCCGTTGACCGATCCGCAACAGGGAGCGGACTGACGCCTCAGGCGGGCCAGTCGATGCTGAACTCGCGCGCCAGCGCGACGCGACCGGCATCGGTCACTATCAGTGCGCGGTGCTGAGGCGCGCGGCGCAGCCAGCCGGCCGACAGGAAGCGGTCGAGCACCGCCCGGCCCAGACCGCCTGCCAGGTGGTGGCGCTGCTCGGTCCAGTCGATGCAGTACCGCACCAGTGGCCTTGGGCTCGTTGGCAATTCAACACCGATGCGGCGAAGGCGGTCGGCACCGGCTGCGGTGAGTTCGTAGGGCACATCGCGTCCAGGACTGCTCAGCCGGTCGGCGTCGCCGTCGTGGAACTGGCCGTCGCCGCCGGTCAGCACATCGTGGTCGATGAGGCTGCTCATGATCCGCACGCCGAGCCTCCCGGCGATGTGGTCGTAGCAGGTGCGCGCGCTGCGCAGCCGCGCCGCCCGGGTGCCTTCGCGCAGTGAGGTGACCGGCCGGGCGGGCGCCAGCCGGCCCAATTGCTCGATCAGCTCCCCGATTTCGGGCCCGGCCAGCCGGTAATAGCGGTGCCTGCCGTGGTTCTGCACGGTGAGCAGACCGGCATCGGTCAGCTTGTTGAGGTGGCTGCTGGCGGTCGAGCGGCTGATGCCTGCTTCGTCAGCCAGGACACTGGCGGGAAGCGCGCGGCCGTCGTCGAGGGCCAGCAGCACGCGGCAGCGAGCGGGATCGGCAAGCAGTGCGGCCAGCGCGGCGATGTCGACGTCCGCGGTCGACGGCAGGTCGCTGAGATCACGCATGCGACGCCTCCTTCCTCGGCAGCGGGACTGCGGAAGCCCGCGCCAACCGCAGCGCGGCTGCTGCCCCGGCCAGCTGACACACCCCGCCGACCACCAGCGCGACACGGACCCCGAGCTCACCACCGATGGCCGCCATGGCACTACCCAACACCGCGACACCGACAGTGATACCCAACAGCCGCGACAGATTCACCACCCCGGCGCCTAGGCCCGAACGCTGCACCGGCATCGCCGACATCGCCAGCGACACGGCGGGTCCGGTGTTCAGCGCCAGCCCTGCCCCTGCCAGCACGAGCGACAGTTCCAGCAGCCACACCGGCCCCGTCGGGCCGACCGCGGCATAGAGCAGCAGCCCGGCCGCCATCAGTCCCAAGCCGGCGGTCATCGCCGTCCGCGCGCTGGTCCGCCGGGCCAGCCCGTTGGCCGCCGGAATCAGCGCCAGATATGTGATCGGCAGCGGCAGGAACCACACCGCGGTCGCCAGCGCGCTCAGGCCGCGTTGCTGCTGGAACGCGAAACTGTTGACCAGCAGCAGACCGTAGATGCCGAAGGTCATGGTGAAGGTCGCCAGCAGGGCACCGACCAAGCGGCGGCTGCCGAACAAGTCCAGCGGCAGCATCGGCCGGGCGCTGCGACGCTGCACGGCGACGAACGCCGCGAGCGCGCACGCCGCGACCAAAGCGACCGGCACGATGCGTTGCCACGGCCAGGTGTGTCCGTCGACGAGCACCAGCGTCAGCGTGGCCAGGCCGAGCACTGCCAGGTACTGGCCCGGTATGTCGATGCGGGCCGCCGCGGGGTCGCGGGATTCGGGTAGGTGCCGCAGGCTCAGGATCAGCGCCAGCGCGCCCACCGGCGCGTTGACCCAGAAGATCCAGCGCCAGCCCGCCGTGTCGGCCAACAGTCCACCCAGCAGCGGGCCGAGCGCGGTGCTGCTCGCGGCGGCGAACGCCCACGCCGCCGTGGAGCGCGCCCGGTCGGCGGGGTCCGGGAAGGCTGCCGAGGTGATCGCCAGCCCCTGCGGCAACATCAGCGCTGCTCCCAGGCCCTGAACCGCGCGGGCGGCCAGCAGGGCGGGCAGCGCCGGTGCCAGGGCGCACGCCACTGAGGCGGCGATGAACAGCGTCAACCCGATCCGCAGCAGCCTGCGCCGGCCGAACCGGTCGCCCAGCGAGCCTGCGGTCAACAGGGCCGCGGCGAAGGTGATGTTGTAGGCGTCGATGGTCCACTGGGCGCCTGCGATGCCGCCGCCGAGATCGTCACGGATCCTCGGCAGCGCCAGGTTGACGGCGTTCGCGTCGATGAGCCCGACGAAAAGGCCCAGGTAGGCGGCGACGAGGGTGAGAACTGCGGCTCGTGTGAGTGCCATACCCGCACGCTAGGGGCGAAATGATTCGACGCCCGTCGAATCATTTCCGGCCTCAGCGGTCGGGCAGCGCGTGCTCGACGATGGGACGGCGCGGATGTGGCTCGCGGACACCGCGTTTGGCCGCCACGTACACCTGGGCGGTCTCGGCGGCCACGGTGTGCCAGTCGAAATCCGAGGTGAGCCGGTCGCGGGCGGCGATCGCGCGGTCCTGCGCAGCCTCGGGATCGTCGAGCACGGCACGCACGGCGGCGGCCAGCCCGGCCACATCGCGCGGCGCGAACGACATCCCGGTCTGCCCGTTGATCACAGCTTCGCCGAGGCCGCCGACATCGGAGGTGACCAGCGGGGTGCCGGTGGCGGCGGCTTCCAGTGCCACGATGCCGAACGGTTCGTAATGGCTGGGCAGCACGGCGGCGTCGGCGGTGTGCAGCGCGGCCACCAGCTCGTCGTGGCCCAGCCGTCCGACGAATCGGGTGGCCTTGAGCACCTTGTGCTTTCGGGCCTCTTCGACGAGCCACTCCTGCTGGGTGCCGTCACCGGCGACGGTCAGCGTGGTGCCCGGATGCGCCCGCCGGATGCGGGGCAGGGCGGCGATCGCGTCGTGCACGCCCTTCTCGTACTCCAGGCGCCCGACGTAGAGCAACTGGGCCGGGCCCTGCCGGGGCCGCCGCCGCGCGAACGGCCACAGCGCGGCGTCGATCCCGTTGCGGATCACCCGGGTCTCGGCCAACCCGGGCCCGAACAGTTCGGTGATCTCGTCGCTCATCGACGCCGAACACGTGATGAGCGAATCGGATTCACGCACCAGCCAGGACTCCACCGCGTGCACCTGGCGGCTGATCCGGCCCGACACCCACCCGGAATGCCGGCCGGCTTCGGTGGCATGGATGGTGGAAACCAGTGGTACGTCGAAGTATTCGGCCAGCGCGATCGACGGATGGGCGACCAGCCAGTCGTGGGCGTGCACCAGATCCGGCTGCCACGGCTCGCCCGCGTCATCCTTGATCCTCAGGCCGGCACGCACCATGGCGTGGCCCATCGCGAGCGTCCAGGCCATCATGTCGGTGCCGAAGTCGAACTCGTGCGGGTCCTGGGCGGCGGCGACGACACGGACCCCCTCGCTGACCTCGTCGGTCGACGGGTGCGTGCTCGGGTCGGTGTCCGACGGCCGCCGGCTCAGCACCACGACGTCGTGGCCCGCCGCGACGAGAGCGGTGGCCAGGTGATGCACATGCCTGCCGAGACCGCCGACAACCACCGGCGGGTACTCCCACGACACCATCAGGATTTTCATGGTTGTGCGCTTTCTCGGCGGGGTGGTCATCTGGGGAGTCTGCGGGCGTCGAGCGAGCCGAACAGTCCGTCGGCCTTGTTCCAGCCGTCGGCCAATCGCTGCGCGTGTTCGCCGCGGCCCGACGCCAGCGCGTCACAGATCTCGCGGGTCGCGTGGGCGTGCAGGTGTGCGCGGTACCGCGCGTAGTCGGCGGCCGAGTCCTTGCTGACCATGAACGGCCAGTCGCTGGACACCGTGAGCAGGGTTTCGCGCAGGATCTGGTCGGCGACGTGATCGCGTGGTGTGGGGGAGCCCACCGCGGCGTTCTGGGTGAGGGCCTTGTCCACCGTGCTCAGGGCGGTGTCGACGACCTCGGCGTTGAGCTGCACGAGGTCGCTCACCTTGTCACCGTTCCACACCTGCCAGTCCTTGCCCGAACCCCATGAGCTGGGCGGCAATTCGACCGGGGCGCCGACGAATCCGTCGGCCTTGGCGTCGGCGAGCGTGCCCACGCGCACACCGGCCTCCGGCAGGGCCCGCAGCACGCGCTCGAGCCAGGTCGGGCCCTCGTACCACCAGTGGCCGAACAGCTCGGTGTCGAAGGCCGCGATCACGTGGGCGGGCCGGCCGATGCGCTCGCTCTCGCGAAGCAGTCGCCGCCGCACGACGGTGACGAAGTCCGCGACGTGGTCGTCGATGGCGCGGTCGGCGCGCTGCGGGTCGTACGGTGCCTTGTCCTCGGACGCCACGTTGCGTCCCGTGACCCGGGCCGGTTTGAGGCCGGTGGTGTGATCGTAGGTGTGGAAGTCGCGGTAGGCGGCGTGGCCGGGGTAGCCGGATTTGGGCGACCACACGCGGTAGCTGACCTGCAGGTCGCGCCCGAAGGCGATGACGTCGGAGTCGCCGACCGGGCGGCCCAGTGCGGTGTCGCCGTGCAGTGACGGGCCGTCGACCATGAAATGGCCCACACCCGCTGCGGCGTAACCGGTTTCCATTCCCGGCGCGTACGCGCATTCGGGCGCCCAGATGCCGCGCGGGGTGTGTGCGAAGCGTGCCCGGGCGTCGGCGAGCCCCTCGCGCAGTGCGAATTCGCGCAGTCGGGGGTTGAGCAGCGGCTGAAACGGGTGCGCCAGCGGGCCGCCGAGCAGTTCGATGGTGTCGGCGTCGATCAGCTCGCGCAACAGCGGGCTGGCACCGTGCCGCCACAGGGTGGTGAAGTCATCGACTGCCGCGCCGGCTTCGGCGTGTTCGCGAATCCCGAACTCGCGCAATCCTTTCCGGTCGCCCAGCGTCGTGGCTTCCAATGCGCGCAGCTGCCAGTTGGCCAGCCAGTGGTGCATACCCGTCAGGCAGTAGGGGTCGTCGAGCTGTGCGGTGACCACCGGCGTCATGCCCAGCGTGATCAGGTGGCTGCGGTCCTCGGCGGCCAGCGTGCGCAGCACGCGCATCAGCGGCAGGTAGGCCGCCGACCACGATTGGTAGAGCCACTCTTCGCCGACCGGCCAGCGACCGTGATGGGCCAGCCATGGCAGATGGGTGTGCAGGACCAGGGTGAAAAGCCCCGGCACCGGTTCCGCTGCCGGGGCACTCACGGGCGTACCGCGATCGCGATGAGGTCGAGGCTGTCATCGATGTCGCGTTCGGTGGCCGACGTGATGTCGAAGTCGTCGGTGGACACCGCGGCGACATCGGCCAGCAGTTGTTCGGGCCAGGGTGCGTCGGCCACCGCGCGGGCCACCTGAGCGTCGATGATCGACCCGCCGTGGCGGGCGTCGAGCGTGGCCAGGCCGGCACCGTGAAAGACCCCGGACACGCCTTCGATGTGGAATCCGGCGTCCTGCAGCAGTTCGGTGAGCTCGGCGGCGTTGAGTTCGCGGGTGTGGAACGGGTTGAGCGGGGTGTCGCGGCCGGGGGAGAAGGTGATCCGGTTGGGGGTCGACACCAAGAACAGGCCGCCGGGCCGCAGCACTCGATAGCACTCGGCGACGAACTGTGCCTGATCCCACAGGTGCTCGATGACCTGGAAATTGACCACAACGTCGACAGAACCGTCCGCCAGCGGAAGTTCGGCGAGATTGCCGTGCCGGATGTCGACGCGGGGGTAGCGCGCCCGCACGTGGGCGACCGTCGCTTCGTCGTAGTCCAGGCCGATGACCGTGCGGGCGACCCCCGCGATCAAGTCGGCGCCGTAGCCTTCGCCGCAGCCGGCCTCGAGCACGTCGCGCCCGGCGCAGCGGTCGGCCAGCCGCTGGTAGACCACCTCGTGCCGACGGAACCAGTAATTTTCCTCGGCCAGGCCGGGGATGGTGCGCTCGCCCGTCAGGGGGAGGGCGTCTTCCGGACCGTCAACAAATGTGCTCATTGGAAGGCAGGCTAACCCAGTCGACCGGTTGGTGGCCTACTGGCGAACAGTTCCCTCTTGCATGCGTGTGATAGTGGTCACTGCGTACCAGGCACGACCAGCTATGGTGTTCCTGCGAACTCCGTAAGTTACCGACTAGTAACATGGGGTTGTCGCAAAAGCGTAAACGGTTGGCCGGTCCCCGGCCCCACTAGGAGGACGAACCAGAGTCATGACGAACATTGTGGTCCTGATCAAACAGGTCCCAGATACTTGGTCGGAGCGCAAGCTGTCCGACGGCGATTTCACCCTCGACCGTGAGGCCGCTGACGCCGTGCTCGACGAGATCAACGAGCGTGCCGTCGAAGAAGCACTGTTGATCAAGGAGCGTGAGGGCGGCGACAGCACCGTCACCGTGCTGACCGCCGGTCCGGAGCGCGCCACCGAGGCGATCCGCAAGGCACTGTCCATGGGTGCCGACAAGGCCGTGCACCTCAAGGACGACGGCCTGCACGGCTCCGACGTCATCCAAACGGCGTGGGCGCTGGCCCGCGCACTGGGCACCATCGAGGGCACCGAACTGGTCATCGCCGGTAACGAAGCCACCGACGGCGTCGGCGGCGCGGTCCCGGCCGTCATCGCCGAGTACCTGGGCCTGCCGCAGCTCACCCACGTGCGCAAGCTGACCGTCGAAGACGGCAAGGTCACCGCCGAGCGCGAGACCGACGACGGTGTCTTCACGCTGGAAGCTCCGCTCCCGGCCGTGGTCAGCGTCAACGAGAAGATCAACGAGCCCCGCTTCCCGTCCTTCAAGGGCATCATGGCCGCGAAGAAGAAGGAAGTCACCGTGCTCACCCTCGCCGAGATCGGCGTCGAGGCCGACGAGGTCGGCGTTGCCAACGCCGGGTCCAAGGTGCTGTCTTCCACCCCGAAGCCGCCGAAGACCGCGGGCGAGAAGATCACCGACGAGGGCGACGGCGGTACCAAGGTCGCCGATTACCTCGTGGCTCAGAAACTCATCTAGCAGCTGCTTCCATCGAATCTAACGAGACGCGAAAGACATAACGAGAAATCCCATGGCTGAAGTACTTGTGCTCGTCGAGCACTCAGAGGGTGGCCTGAAGAAGGTCACCGCCGAACTGATCACCGCCGCTCGCGTGCTGGGTGAGCCCGCTGCCGTCGTGGTGGGCAAGCCGGGCACGGCAGCACCGCTGGTGGACGGCCTGAAGGCCGCCGGCGCCGCGAAGATCTACGTCGCCGAATCCGATGACGCCGAGAACTACCTGATCACCCCGGTGGTCGACGTGCTCGCCGGGCTGGCCGAGACGGCAGCACCCGCAGGCGTGCTGATCGCCGCCAGCGCCGATGGCAAGGAAATCGCCGGACGGCTCGCGGCCCGCATCGGTTCGGGTCTGCTGGTCGACGTGATCGAGGTCCGCGAAGGCGCGGTGGGCGTCCACAGCATCTTCGGTGGCGCGTTCACCGTCGAAGCCCAGGTCACCAGCGACACCCCGGTCATCACCGTGCGCCCCGGCTCGATCGAAGCCGCCCCCGCCGACGGTGCCGGTGAGGTCGTCAACGTCGAGGTTCCGGCCCAGGCCGAGAACGCCACCAAGATCACCAAGCGCGAGCCCGCCGTGGCCGGCGACCGCCCCGAACTCACCGAGGCCACCGTCGTGGTCGCCGGTGGTCGTGGCGTCGGCAGCGCGGAGAACTTCGGCATCGTCGAGGCGCTCGCCGACTCGCTCGGCGCCGCCGTCGGTGCCTCGCGCGCCGCGGTCGACTCGGGCTACTACCCGGGCCAGTTCCAGGTCGGTCAGACCGGCAAGACCGTGTCGCCGCAGCTGTACATCGCGCTGGGCATCTCCGGAGCGATCCAGCACCGCGCCGGCATGCAGACCTCGAAGACGATCGTCGCGGTGAACAAGGACGAAGAGGCGCCGATCTTCGAGATCGCCGACCTCGGCATCGTCGGTGACCTGTTCAAGGTCACCCCGCAGCTCACCGAGGCCATCCAGGCTCGCAAGGGCTGACGTCCGACTCGTACGAAAGACCCCGGCGCATCCGATGCGTCGGGGTTTTTCGTCGTGCGCACACCTCTGCAGAACCACCGAGGACTACGGACTTTCCAGGGTTTGAATCCGGCCGTGCGCTGACAGGCTGGATGTCGTGACGGGTCGCGGCTGATTCCGGCCGCGAGGTGTTCGGGTGGATCCTCGCCACGGTGGGACCACGCCAGAGAAAGGTGTTCGCACAATGAAAATCACAGTGATCGGGGCCAGCGGCCAGATCGGTTCGCGGGTCGTGCGGCTGCTCACCGAAGCCGGCCACGACGTGGTCGCCGCCTCCCTGTCGTCGGGTGCCAACGTGGTCACCGGTGAGGGTCTGGTGGCGGCACTCAGCGGCGCCGAGGTCCTCGTCGATGTCGTCAACTCGCCGTCGTTCGACGATGGACCGGTGATGGACTTCTTCACCGCGTCCGCACAGAACTTGACTGCCGCCGCGCAGGAGACGGGTGTGGGCAATTACGTCGCGCTGTCCATCGTCGGGGCGGACGGCTTGCCCGACAGCGGCTACATGCGGGCCAAGGTGGCCCAAGAGAAGATCATCACCGAATCCGGCCTGCCTTACACGATCGTGCGCGCCACGCAGTTCCAGGAGTTCGCCGAGGCGATCACCGACACTCTCGTGGTCGGCGACGAGGTGCGCGTTCCCGACGCCCGGATCCAGTTGATCTCGGTCGACGATGTCGCCGCCGAGGTGGCCAAGGCCGCCCAGGCCGGGCCTGTCAACGGAATCGTCAACATCGGTGGACCCGAGAAGCTATCGTTCGCCGACATGGCCCGTGCGGTGCTTGCCAAGCGAGGCGACGACAAGCCGGTGGTGATCGACCCACAGGCCACGTACTTCGGTACCGCCGTCGATGACCACAGCCTGGTCACCGGTGACGACGGAATTCTCGGCTCAACCCAATGGCTCGCGGCGCGCTGACATGACCATTTCCGCAGAGCGCGAAAAAGCACTGCACGACGCGATGACCGTGCTCCAGACGGTCAAGCCGCCGTTCATCCCGGCAGACGCCGAGGTGATGACGACGATCATCGAATGGCCGGCCGGGTCACCCGGGGCGCCGCCGCACCGACATCCCGCCGGCCCGGCATTCGGCTATGTGCTGGAGGGAGAGATGCTCTTCGAACTGGAAGGCGAAGCCCCGCGGGTGATCAAGGCGGGGGAGGCGTTTTGGGAGCCCGGCGGCGACGTCATCCACTATTCCGACGCCAACAATCGAGACGACGTACCGCTGCGCTTCCTGGTCAACATGCTGTGCGTGCCCGGCCAACCGATGCTCGTCGTCGTCGACGACGATGAACTCGAGGCCCGCAAGGACCGACGAGTCCGCTGATGGCCGAGTTCTCCGACGTCGTCAGGTCGCGGCGATCATCGCGAATGTTCCTGCCGGACAAGGCTGTTCCGCGGGAGCTGCTCGATGAGGCGCTTGCCCTTGCGATGCGGGCGCCGTCGAACTCCAACACCCAGCCGTGGCAGGTGTTCTTCGCCACCGGTGAGCGGCGCGTCCGTCTGGTCGACGCGCTGCTCACCGCGGTCGACACCACGCCCCCGGCGGTGGGTACCGCCGGGCTACCGCCGCGATTCGCGCACCTGCGCCGCGAGGCCGGGGCCCAGGTGTACGGCGCGATGGGAATCGCCCGTGACGACGCCGCGGGCCGCTGGGCGGCGCAGCGGCGCAACTGGGAATTCTTCCGCGCGCCGGTTGCCGGGGTGGTGTGTATGCACCGCGATTTCGGCAATGTGGACGCGATGGGCGTCGGGATGTTTCTGCAGACGCTGATGCTGGCGTTGAACGAACGGGGTCTGGGTAGTTGCGTACAGGTGTCGATCGGGTTCTATCCCGATGTGCTACGTGAACAACTAAGTATCCCAACCGATCTGACGATCCTGTGCGGGATCTCGATCGGCTACGTCGACGAGGCATTTCCCGCCAACCACCTGGACACACCGCGCAATCCGGTCAGTGAGAACGTGGTGTTTCTCGACGACTGAGCGCCCAGTCCAATTCGTCACCTAGCGATCACGGACATGTCACGCTGGCGACGCCATCCGGCGACCCGGCTGGGCGACCGTGCTGGTTATGAGCACTTCATCTGTACTCATCGCCGCAGACCGTCCTACCCCGTCGGCGGATTCGCCGCGCTATTCGCTGTTGTTGTCCACCGATGCCGAGCTGATCGACGCAGCGCAACGGCTGCGTCACGACGTGTTCACCGCGGAGCCGGGATTTGCCCTCGCCGGTGCCATCGATGGCCGGGACGCCGACCGGTTCGACGAGTACTGCGATCACCTGCTGGTGCAGGACGAGGACTCCGGCGAACTGGTCGGCTGCTATCGCATGCTGCCGCCGCCGGGCGCGATCGCCGCGGGCGGGCTCTACACCGCCACCGAATTCGACGTGACGGGTCTGGACGCGCTGCGTCCGTCGCTCGTGGAGATGGGCCGCGCGGTGGTGCGCAACGACCACCGCAACGGCGCCGTGGTCCTGCTGATGTGGGCGGGCATCCTGGCCTACCTCGACCGGTGCGGCTACGACTACGTCACCGGCTGTGTCTCCGTGCCGACGGCGGGCACCGCCGACGGCCCTCCCGGAACCCAGATCCGCGGCGTGCGCGACTTCGTGCGCCGCCGCCATGCTGCGCCGCAGGAGTTCACCGTGTACCCGTACCGGCCCGTCGTCCTCGACGGCAAGGGCCTCGACGACATCGATCCACCGACGCGGACCTCGGTGCCGCCGCTGATGCGCGGTTACCTGCGGCTGGGCGCGCAGGTGTGCGGCGAACCGGCCCACGACCCCGACTTCGGGGTGGGTGACTTCCCGGCCCTGCTCGACAAGCGCCGGGCCGATGTTCGCTATCTCAAGCGCTTGCGCTCTGTGTCGGCGGCAGCCGATATGGCCGATGGGATGGGGTCGTGACCGTCCCCCGGACGCGAGGAGGACAAACAGAGCCCCGGACGCCGGAAGCGCAAATCAGCGCCTGCGAGCATTCGTGGCTGCCCAAGGCCTCGTGTGACGCCAGCTGTGTGCAGGCGGGCAGTGCCGACACCGGCCGTCGGCCGGTCGTCTGGGTTCGCACCACCGTGCGGGTCGTCATGGCGCTGCTCCTGGCGCCCGGTGTGCCGCTGCTGGCCGTGCCGTTGCCCGGACGCTCGCACGTTCAGCGGTTCTACTGCCGAATGATGCTGCGGTGCTTCGGCGTGCGGATCAGCGTGTCGGGCGGGCCGATCCGCAACCTGCAGGGTGTGCTGGTGGTCAGTGGCCATGTGTCGTGGCTGGACATCTTCACCATCGGGGCGGTGCTGCCGGGATCCTTTGTGGCCCGCGCCGACCTGATCGAGTGGCCCGCACTGGGCCGGCTGGCCCGCATCATGAAGGTCATTCCGATCGACCGGGGCAGCCTGCGCCGGTTGCCCGCTGTGGTCGACACCGTCGCGCAGCGATTGACCGACGGTCACACCGTGGTGGCGTTCCCGGAGGGCACCACCTGGTGCGGGCTGGCCTACGGGCAGTTCCGGCCTGCGATGTTCCAGGCCGCCATCGACGCGGCCCGGCCGGTGCAGCCGCTGCGGCTGACCTACCGGCATCGCGACGGCCGCCAGTCCACGGTGCCCGCCTTTGTCGGGGACGACACCCTGCTTGCGTCGGTCCGGCGCGTCATCACCGCACGTCGCACGGTGTGCCACGTGCACGTTGGTTCGCTGCAGCTGCCCGGAGAGGACCGTCGCGATCTGGCCGCGCGCTGCGAAGCCGCGGTGCGTGCCGAGCAGATTCTGCCGACCGCACCCGCTCACGCCTTGGTGGCCTGACCGGCGATTCGGGGCGCTCGCCGGGTGGCGGCTATCCTGGGAACGTTATGACCCCTTCCCCAGGTAGGACGGTCTACCTCGATCACGCCGCCACCACCCCGATGCATCCCGCCGCCATCGAGGCGATGACCGCTGTGCTGGCCACCGTGGGTAACGCATCGTCACTGCACGGATCCGGCCGGCAGGCCAGGCGCCGGATGGAGGAATCGCGGGAGACGCTGGCGCAGCTGCTCGGGGCGCGGCCCTCCGAAGTGATCTTCACCGCCGGCGGCACCGAAAGCGACAACCTCGCGATCAAAGGCATCTACTGGGCCCGCCGCGACGCCGAGTCCGCGCGGCGGCGGATCGTCACCACGCCCGTCGAACACCACGCCGTGCTGGACGCAGTGGAGTGGCTGGTCGAGCACGAGGGCGCCGAGGTGACGTGGCTGCCGGTCGGTGCGGACGGCGCGGTATCGCCTGAGGCTCTGCGGGCAGCGCTGCAGGAGCACGACGACGTGGCTCTGGTGTCGATCATGTGGGCCAACAACGAGGTCGGCACCATCATGCCGATCGCCGAGCTGGCGGCGGTCGCCACGGAGTTCGGTATCCCGATGCACAGCGACGCGGTCCAGGCGGTCGGTCAGGTCCCGGTGGACTTCGGTGCCAGCGGACTGTCCGCGATGAGCGTGACCGCGCACAAGTTCGGCGGCCCGGCGGGTGTCGGTGCGCTGCTGCTGCGCCGCGACGTGGCGTGCGTACCGCTGCTGCATGGCGGCGGTCAGGAACGTGATATCCGTTCCGGCACACCGGATGTGGCCGGGGCGGTCGGTATGGCGACGGCCGCGAAGATGGCGATCGACGGTATGGCGGCCAACAGCGCACGGGTTCGGGTGCTGCGGGACCGGCTGATCGAGGGGGTGCTGTCGGCCATCGACGACACGTACGTCAACGGCGCCGCTGACGAAGGCCGACTTCCGGGCAACGCTCACTTCACTTTCCGTGGCTGCGAAGGCGATTCGCTACTGATGCTGCTCGATGCCAAGGGCATCGAATGTTCGACGGGCTCGGCTTGCACAGCAGGGGTGGCACAGGCCTCGCACGTGCTCATCGCCATGGGCGCCGATTCGGCCACCGCCCGGGGTTCACTGCGACTGTCGTTGGGACACAACAGCACTGACGCCGACGTGGAGGCCGCGCTGGAGGTTTTGCCCGCCGCGGTGGAGCGGGCCCGGCAGGCTGCGCTGGCGAGCGCGGGAACGGGCCGGTCATGAGGGTTCTGGTCGCGATGAGCGGCGGCGTGGATTCGTCGGTGGCCGCCGCCCGCATGGTCGACGCCGGTCACGACGTCGTCGGTGTGCATCTGGCGTTGTCGTCCGCGCCCGGCGCGCTGCGCACCGGATCACGCGGATGCTGCTCCAAGGAGGATGCCGGTGACGCCCGGCGCGTCGCCGATGTGCTCGGCATCCCCTTCTACGTATGGGATTTCGCCGACCGGTTCAAAGACGACGTGATCGACGACTTCGTCGAGGCCTACGCGCGCGGAGAGACCCCGAATCCGTGTGTGCGGTGCAACGAGCGCATCAAGTTCTCGGCACTGTCGGCCCGCGCATTGGCACTGGGTTTCGATGCCGTGGCGACCGGTCACTACGCGCGCCTTCAGGACGGCAGGCTGCGCCGCGCGGTCGACGCCGACAAGGACCAGTCCTATGTGCTGGGTGTGCTGACCGCCGAGCAGCTGCGGCATGCGCTGTTCCCGATCGGTGACACGCCCAAGACGCAGATCCGGGAGGAGGCCGCTTCTCGCGGTCTTGCGGTGGCGGCCAAGCCGGACAGTCACGACATCTGCTTCATCCCGTCGGGAGACACCCAGGCGTTCCTCGGCGCGCGTATCGGGGTGCGCCGCGGCTCGGTGGTCGACCCCGAGGGCACCGTGCTCGCCGAGCACGACGGTGTCCATGGCTTCACCATCGGACAGCGCAAGGGCTTGGGGATACCGGGCCCCGGGGCCGACGGCAGGCCGCGATACGTGACCGCGATCGACGCGGAAACCGGGACCGTGCACGTCGGGTCGGCCGAAGATCTCGAAGTGCGGTTGCTGGTGGGCGAGAAGCCGGTCTTCACCAGCGGCGTGCCATTCGACGGGCCGGTGGAATGCCGGGTGCAGGTGCGGGCGCACGGCGGCGTCACCGACACCGTGGCCGAGCTGCTCGACGGTCGGCTGGTGCTGAACCTGCGCGCCCCGCTGCGCGGCGTCGCCCCCGGGCAGACCATGGTGCTCTACCGTCCCGACGCGGACGGCGACGAGGTCATCGCCAGCGCCACCATCGCACGCGCGTGAGCGCTTTCGCAGCGGCGACCGGTATCGGGTCGTGGCCGGGCACGGCCGCGCGGCAGGCCGCCGAGGTTGTCGTCGGCGAACTGCACACACTGACCCATCTGGTCGAACTGCCGGCTCGTGGTATCGGCGCCGACATGATCGGCAGGGCCGGGGCGCTGCTGGTGGACATCGGCATCGACACCGTGCCTCGCGGCTACCGCATCGCACCGGGCCGTAGCGCCGCGCTGCGTCGTGCGGTGAGCCTGCTGGGCGAGGACATCGACGCGCTCGAGGAAGCCTGGGAGAAGGCCGGACTGCGCGGCAGCGGGCGCGCCGTGAAGGTGCAGGCGCCCGGGCCCATCACGTTGGCCGCTCAGCTGGAATTGTCCGGCGGGCACCGGGCCATCACCGATCAGGGCGCGTTGCGGGACCTGGCTGCATCCCTGGCCGAAGGGCTCGCACAGCACCGCGCGGAGGTGGCGCGCCGGCTGGACACGACGGTGGTGGTGCAACTCGACGAGCCGTCGCTGCCCGCTGCGCTGGCGGGGCGGTTGACGGGCGTGACCAGTCTGTCTCCGGTGCATCCGGTCGACGAGACCGTCGCCGTGAGCCTGCTCGACGGTTGTGCCGCGCAGGTGGGTGCGCAGACCGCGGTGCACAGCTGCGCACCCGACTTGCCGTGGAAAGGCTTGTTGCGCAGCGGCGTTCACGCTGTCTCCGTCGACGTGTCGACCCTGACCGCGGCCGATCTGGATGGCATCGGCGAGTTCGTCGACTCCGGTCGCACGGTGCTGCTCGGGGTGGTGCCCACCGTGGCGCCCGAACGCAGGCCGTCGGTCGAAGAGGTCGCCAAGGCTGTCGTGGCGGTGACCGACCGGCTCGGTTTCGCCCGTGGCGTGCTGCGGGACCGCATCGGCATCACCCCGGCGTGCGGGCTGGCCGGCGCGACGCCCGAGTGGGCGCGGATCGCCTACGGGCTGGTGCAGAAGGCCGCTGACGGCTTCGCGGTCGATCCGGAAGGAATCTGAACCCCAGAAGCAACCAAAAGGTTGCGCATCGAGGCGTTTGCGATTAGCGTGATAGGCAACTGAAAGGTTGCGTATATGAGTACAGATCGAATCGAAAAAGAAGTTCTGCTGCGGGCCCCGCTGGACCGAGTCTGGCGTGCGATCAGTGACTCCGAGGAGTTCGGCCGCTGGTTCGGCGTTCGCTTCGACGGTCCGTTCGTCGCGGGTGAGGCCGTCAACGGCGTGATGACCCCGACGGATGTCGACGACGCCGTGGCGGCATCGCAGGAGCCCTATGCAGGCGAGTCCGGCAAGTGGTACATCGAGGCGGTGGAGCCGCAACGACGGTTCGCCTACCGCTGGCACCCGTATGCCGTCGACCCCGACACCGACTATGCGGCCGAACCCACCACGCTCGTGGAGTTCACGCTCGCCGAGGCCGACGGGGGAGTGCTGTTGCGCATCGTCGAATCCGGGTTCGACGCGATCCCGGCCGAACGACGGGTTTCGGCGTACGAGGCCAACAGCGAGGGCTGGGCCATCCAGGCCGAGTTGGTGAGCAAGTACCTCGCTTTGGGTGAGCAGGTGTGAGCAGCGCAGACGTCGACGAGCGCGCCCCACTATTCGACGCGCTCGGCGACCCCAACCGGCTGCGCATCGTCACGCGGCTCTGCGACGGCGGGCCGTGCTCGACTGTTCAGCTGACCCAGGTGATCCCGGTGACCCGCCAGGCGGCGACCAAACACCTGCTGTTACTGGAGGCGGTGGGCCTGGTGGCCAGTGATCGCAAAGGGCGCGAACGTATTTGGCGCATCCAGCCGGAGCCGCTGGCCGAGGCGAGCGATTACCTGTCCGCCCTCTCCAAGCGCTGGGACCGGGCCATCGATCGCTTGCGTGCGTTCGTGGAAGAGCCGCAGTAGCCGGGTCAGCGGGCCCGCAACTCGCGCCGCAGGATCTTGCCTGCCGAGGATTTCGGCACCGCGTCGATGAACTCGACCTGGCGCACCTTCTTGTACGGGGCCACCTGGCCGGCGACGAAGGCCATCACCTCGTCGCCGGTCAACTCCGCGCCAGGCTGCTTGACCACGAACGCCTTCGGGATCTCCTCGCCGGTCTCGCCGTCGTGCACACCGATCACCGCGGCATCGGCGATACCCGGATGCGTCAGCAGCACCGCCTCCAACTCGGCAGGCGGCACCTGATAACCCTTGTACTTGATCAGCTCCTTGAGCCGGTCGACGATGTAGACGCAGCCCGTCGCGTCCACCTGCGCGAGGTCCCCGGTGTGCAGGAAGCCGTCGGAGTCGATGGTCTCGCTGGTGGCCTGCTCGTTGCCCAGATACCCGGCCATGACGTTGGGGCCCCTGAACCACAGCTCGCCGGTCGCACTCAAACCCTCTGCCGGAATACCGATTTCGGCTCCGGTATCGGGGTCGACGAGCTTGCTCTCGGCATTGGGTACGGTCCAGCCGCACGAGTCCAGCGGCGCGACGGTGCCGATCGTGCCCAGCCCGCCGTCGGTGGGCGTGATGTGGCTGACCGGGCTCAGCTCGCTCATGCCGTAGCCCTGAACGACGCTGCAGCCCAATCGATTTGCCACCGCATGGCCCAGCTCGGCGTCCAGCGAGGCAGCGCCCGACATGATGCCCTTGAGTGACGACAGGTCGTAGGAGTCGACGAGCGGGTGCTTGGCCAGTGCGACCGCCACCGGCGGAGCGATGTAGGCGTAGGTGCACTTGTGATTCTGGATGTTGCCGAGAAACTCGGCGAGATCGAACGATGGCATGACGATCAGCCGGGCCCGGGCATGCAGTGCGGCGTTGAGCAGCACCGTCATGCCGTAGATGTGGAAGAACGGCAAGACCGCCAACAGGCGGTCCTGCGCCTGCATGCCCTGCAGCGGCCTGATCTGCGCGACGTTGGCGGTCAAGTTGGCATGAGTGAGCATGACGCCCTTGGGGTTTGCCGTCGTCCCCGAGCTGTACGGCAGCGCGGCCAGGTGTGTGGCCGGGTCGAAGGTGACCTCGGGTGCGGCGTGCCCGTCGGGCAGTCCGGCGCCGTCGAGCACCACCACCTGATCCTCGGCCAGGCCCGCGGCCGCGGCCCCTTCGGCGGCATGGGGCAGAAGCGCATTCACCGTCACCAACAACCTGGCCTTCGAATCGGTCAGCTGCTTGGCGATGTCCTTCGCGGTGAACAGGGCGTTGATGGTGGTCGCCGTCGCACCTGACCGGAGGATGCCGTGGAACGCCACGGCGAAGGCGGAACTGTTCGGAGACAACAGCGCAACCACGTCGCCGACGCCGATGCCACGCGCCGCCAGTGCCCCCGCGAACGCGTCGATGCGGGCGACCAGCTCCCCGTAACTGGTTTCGGTGCCGGTTTTGGCGTCGACGAGTGCCACGCGATCGGCGTCGTCGGCGGTCAGATCGGCGAACAGGTACTCGTGGACGCTGACCGTCGGAATCTCGACATCGGCAAAGGGACTCGCAAAACTCATGGTGCCTCCAGTCGGCGTTCGTCGAGTTGTTTGATGAGTTTCTTCGGCGCGATCAAGCGGAACGAGGCGTCGACCAGTTCGGTCACCTCGTCCCAATCCACCTTCGCCGCAGTGAAATCCAGGCCGAGCCAGCCGAACGGGCCCATGTAGGCCGGGAAGAAGAACCGGCGGTCCTGCTCGAGTGCGCGACGGTCGCTGTCGTCGACCTTGACCAGCAGGGAGTAGGGGTACGGCACCATGCCGTCGGCGGCCTTGACGTTGCCTCCGTACATCGCGAACATCTTCGGCGCGCAGAACACCGGCCTGCCCCACGAGACCTTCTCGAACGCCCCGGGGAAGTCGAGTGCGATGGTGCGAAGCTCGGCCAGTCCCTGATCATCGTCACTGAACATGATCGGATGCGGCATGTCGCCACCCTAACCGGCGCTGCCGCACACGACGCGGGCACCGGCGACGCTGTTTGCCTGTCGGTGCCCTCGGCTAACCTGCGGGGGTGACCTCGAGCGACAGTGAAGACGCTGACCTGCGGCGACGTTGGCAGGAATTGGCCGACGAGGTCCGTGAGCACCAGTTCCGGTATTACGTCAGGGACGCACCGGTCATCTCCGACGCGGAGTTCGACGCGATGCTGCGCGAGTTGCAGGGACTCGAGGAGGCCCACCCTGAGCTGCGCACCCCGGATTCACCGACGCAGCTGGTCGGTGGCGCGGGTTTCGCCACCGATTTCACGCCCGCCGAGCATCTGGAGCGCATGCTGTCGCTGGACAATGTGTTCGACTCCGACGAACTCTCGGCGTGGGCTGCCCGGATCAGCGGCGAGACCGGCGACGCCGCGCACTACCTGTGCGAACTGAAGATCGACGGGGTGGCGCTGGCGCTGGTCTACCGCGACGGCCGGCTGGTGCGCGCCGCGACCCGTGGCGACGGGCGCACCGGTGAGGACGTCACGCTCAACGCCCGCACCATCGACGACATCCCCGAGCGGCTCACGCCGTCCGACGAGTTCCCGGTTCCCGCGGTGCTCGAGGTGCGCGGCGAGGTGTTCTTCCGGGTCGCCGATTTCGAGGACCTCAATGCCGGGCTGGTGGCCGAGGGCAAGCCGCCGTTCGCCAACCCGCGCAACAGCGCGGCCGGCTCGCTGCGGCAGAAGAATCCGGCGGTCACGGCGCGGCGCCGGCTGCGGATGATCTGTCACGGCCTGGGTTACTCGGAGGGGTTCAGCCCGGCGTCGCTGCATGACGCGTACCGTGCGCTGGGGCAGTGGGGCCTGCCGGTGTCGGCGCACACCACCAAGGTGTCCGGGGTCGCCGCGGTGGCCGAGCGCATCGCCTACTGGGGCGAACACCGCCACGACGTCGATCACGAAATCGACGGGCTGGTGGTCAAAGTCGACGAGGTGGCACTGCAACGCAGGCTCGGCTCGACCTCGCGCGCCCCGCGCTGGGCCGTGGCCTACAAGTACCCGCCCGAGGAGGCCACCACCAAGCTGCTCGACATCCGGGTCAGTGTGGGCCGCACCGGTCGCGTCACGCCGTTCGCGTACATGGAGCCCGTCAAGGTGGCCGGTTCGACGGTCGGTCTCGCGACGCTGCACAACGCCACCGAGGTGAAACGGAAGGGCGTACTGATCGGCGACACGGTCGTGATCCGCAAGGCCGGCGACGTCATACCCGAGGTGCTCGGCCCCGTGGTCGACCTGCGGGACGGGTCTGAACGCGAATTCGTCATGCCCACAAACTGTCCCGAATGCGGCACCCGGCTGGCCCCCGCCAAGGAGGGCGACGCCGACATCCGCTGCCCCAACACGCGCAGCTGCCCGGCGCAGTTGCGGGAGCGGGTTTTTCACGTCGCGGGCCGTGGTGCGTTCGACATCGAGGGACTCGGTTACGAGGCGGCGACGGCGCTGCTGGCCGGCGGCGTCATCACCGACGAGGGCGACCTGTTCACGTTGACCGCCGACGATCTGCTGCGCACCGACTTGTTCACCACCAAGGCCGGCGAGCTGTCCGCCAACGGAAAGCGGCTGCTGGCCAACCTCGACAAGGCGAAGGCCCAGCCGTTGTGGCGGGTTCTGGTGGCGCTGTCCATCCGCCACGTCGGCCCCACCGCGGCCCGGGCGCTGGCCACCGAGTTCGGCAGCCTGGACGCCATCGTCGCAGCATCCGAGGAACAACTCGCCGCGGTCGAAGGGGTGGGCCCGACCATCGCCGCCGCGGTGGTCGAGTGGTTCACCGTCGACTGGCACCGCGCGATCGTCGACAAATGGCGCGCAGCCGGGGTGCGGATGGCCGACGAACGCGACACCAGCGTCGAGCGCACGCTGGAGGGGCTCTCCATCGTCGTCACCGGGTCCCTGCCCGGCTTCTCCCGTGATCAGGCCAAGGAGGCCATCATCGCCCGCGGTGGCAAAGCGGCCAGTTCCGTGTCGAAAAAGACCGCCTACGTCGTCGCCGGAGACGCGCCCGGTTCGAAGTACGACAAGGCGGTCGAACTCGGGGTGCCCATCCTCGACGAGGACGGTTTCCGGACGTTGCTCGCAGAAGGGCCCGCATAAAGCGATAGCCGACGCAGATTGGTGTCTGCGTGATGATCAACGGCTGCTTAGAATGCCTCCGAACGATAAAAGTCCCCGGCTCGTCGTGTGCACACAGTCGGGTCGCGGAAAGTGGGGGTTTGCCAGTGCGGCATGAACCGCGGTTGGGAGTTCTGCTGTGACGAACTGGTCAGGCGGTGACGGTGGCTACGGCGGACCGAGCCCGATCGGCGGCCAGGGCGATCAGGGTGGTGCCGACCCGTCCGGCGGTTGGCAGCCGTCCCCACCGATGCCGTCGCAGCAACCGCCGGCCGCACAACCCTGGGGCGCACAGCAACAGCCGGCGTGGGGTGCTCAAGCGCAGCCGGGCTGGCCGCAACCCGGGAGCCCGCCGCAGGTCGGGCCACCGCAGTTCGACTCGCAGTTCGCCGGCTTCCCGCCACCCGGGGGCAAGCGCAACCGCAAGGCCCTGATCATCACGATCGGTGCAGGTGCTGCGGTGCTTCTGGTGATCGTGATCGTCGCCGTCGTGGCATTGGTCGGACGCGGTGGTGGCGGCGGCTCCAGCGATTCCGCGGGCAAGACCGTGCAGGGCTATCTCGAGGCGCTCGCCAAGGGCGACGCGGAAGCGGCGCTGAGTTTCGGGGCCGACCAGCCGGCATCCAAGGAACTGCTGACCGACGAGATCCTCAAGTCTCAGGTCGAGAAGATGCCGATCTCCAATATCCGCATCCTGGGCGACGATTCGAACAACGGCATCGGATTCGGCTCGGTGCACGTGACCGCCAACTTCGGGGATCAGGTGTCCGACACCACGTTCATGATGAAGAAGTCGGGCAACAAGTGGAAGCTCGATTCCGCTGCGGTACGGCTGGATTACTCGGCCCAGGCCAGCAGCAAGGCCATGGGCACCCTGACCGCCTTCGGCAAGCCGGTCGGCAGCTCGGTGGTCTACGTGTTTCCCGGCTACGTCGACTGGGGCTCCAACAACAGCAACCTCAAGGTCGAGGGCAAGCCGCTGCTGCTGGACTCGCTCACCGGCTACGCGGGCGCCAACAGCCCCGAATTCTCGCTGAGCGATTCGGCGAAGAACAGCATCACCGCGAACATCAAGAGCCTGCTGGACGGTTGTGCCCGCTCCAAGTCGACGTCGCCGCCGAACTGCCCGCAGCATCTCTATGAGTACGGCGCCGTCGACGGCACGGTGGACTGGCAGGCCCCGGCACCGGACGGCGCACAGATCACGTTCTCCGAGTATTCGTTGTCGGCCAACGTCACGTTGTCCGGCAGCTTCGGCTACTCGGTTCAGGGCCGCGACGGCGGGCGGATAACAGGCAGCGACAGCTTCACGCTGTTCGGCGACGCTGACCTGAGCCAGACCCCGCCGACGATCAAGTGGAGTTGAGCGCGACCACGCAGCATCTCGTTTGAGCTTGCGCACATTACGGGGGGAGTAACTCGATGACGACAGTTGCGCGCGTGCAACCGAATCAGCATGAGATGGAAAGCGCCCATCGGATCGTCAGCGCGATAGCGCAGGTGTTCTCGACCAAGGTCGTCGGTCAGGAAAACCTGCGTGAATCGTTGCTGATCGGCCTGCTCACCGGCGGCCATATCCTGTTGGAGAGCGTTCCGGGGCTGGCCAAGACGACCGCGGCGCGCGTTGTCGCCGACGCGATCTCGGGTGGCTTCAACCGGATCCAGTGCACGCCCGATCTGCTGCCCAGCGACATCATCGGCACGCAGATCTACGACTCGTCGTCGGGTCAGTTCGTCACGCAGCTGGGGCCGGTGCACAGCAATATCGTGCTGCTCGACGAGATCAACCGCTCCAGCGCCAAGACGCAGAGCGCCATGCTGGAGGCGATGGAGGAGCGTCAGACGACCATCGCGGGCAAGCTCTACCCGATCCCCGAGCCGTTCTTGGTCATCGCGACCCAGAACCCGGTGGACCAGGAGGGCACGTATCCGCTCTCGGAGGCGCAGACCGACCGCTTCATGCTCAAGGAAGTCCTGCGGTACCCCACCCCTCAGGAAGAGGCCGAGGTCATCTTCCGGATCGATGCGGGTGTCTACGATCGCCAAGCGAAGCCGAGACCCGTTGTGGGACTGGACGATATGCGGCGCTTGCAGAGCGTGGTACGCAATGTGCACCTGGATCCCGTGCTGGTGCACTACATCACGCAGCTCATCGGTGTGACCCGCAACCCTGCGCAGTTCCTGCCGCCGCAGCTGGCGAAGTTGGTGCAGTACGGCGCCAGCCCGCGCGCCACCATCGCGTTCAGCCGCGCGGCGCGCGCCTCTGCGGTGCTGCAGGGCCGCAATCATGTGCTGCCCGAAGACATTCAGAAGCTCGCCTATCGCGTGCTGCGACACCGGTTGATCCTCGGATTCGAAGCGACGCGGCTGGGCGTGACACCCGAAACGGTCATCGACGCAGTGCTGCAGTCGGTTCGCGTGCCCTGATCGGCCCTGCGGACACATGGGCAAGTACCTCAACCGGGCCAAGCAGTACTTCGGTACCGACACCAGGGGCCTGCTGGAGGGCGGGCGCTACGCACTGCTGCACACCAGGACACTCGAACTCGACGACCTGCGTCCATATGTGCCAGGCGACGACGTCCGCGACATCGACTGGAAAGCCTCGGCACGCGCCGGTTCGGTGCTCATCAAGCGGTTCGTCTCAGAGCGGCACCACAAGATGTTGTTGGTCGCCGACGCGGGCCGCAACATGACCGCCTTGACGCCGACCGGCGAGGTGAAACGCGAGGTCGCCACGAATGTGCTCGGTGCCATCGGCCTCATCGCGGTGGGCCGCAGCGACGAGGTCGGGATGGTGTACGGCGACGCGCGAGGTTCGGCGAACATCCGCAACCGGCGCGGGGAAACCCACATCGAGAGCATTCTCGAGCACTACTACAACCACAGTCTCGGTGAGGTCGGCGCGAGCGACATCGTCGCGCAGTTGGAGTTCGTCGCGCACGCGCATCGCAGACGGCTTTTGGTGATCGTCGTCTCCGACGAACCCGACATCAGCCCTCGGCTCGATGCAGCACTCAAAGCGCTTGCAGGGCAACATGAAATCATCTGGCTGATGGTCACCGACATGCCTGCGGTCGGGGCCGACGAGGGGGAGCACGACGGGTTCGACGTGGCGACCGGGCGGTTTGTGCTCAACGGCGCCACCCTCGGGCCGCGCGTCGTGGCCGCCTATCGCGCCGCCGAGCAGGCTCGCGTCGCTGCACTGGACAGCTTCCTGTCTTCACACGAGGTCTGCTTCGCCCGCGTCGCCGCCAGTGCCGAGATCCGGGACCGGATCGTCGACATGAACGAGGTGTTCGGCAATGCCTGATGATCTGTTGCGGTTTATCGGCGGCCCGCTGCCGTTCTCGTACTGGTGCGTGGCCATCGGCTTATTCCTGATCGCCATCGTGATCATCTGGTGTACAGGGGTTTTCGTGTGGACCTTGGCGCCGGCCCGGCTGCGTACCGTGCCCGTGATCCGGAACCTGCACGGTTGGTTGGTGCGCCGCCGGTTCGCCCGCTCGTTGCAGCGCACCAATCAGCAGTATCTGGCCGGTGGTCTCACCCCTGCCCAGGCAGGAGCGGCCGTGAGCCGGATCCTGCGCAGCTTCATCTACGTCACCACCGGGGTGCGGGCCCAGTACCTGCATGTCGCTGAGATCGCAGACGGCGACCTGGCGGGGGTCGGGCCGCTGTTCCGTGCGCTCAACGACGTCCAGTTCAGCGTCGCGCCACAGTCCGACATGGCCACGCTCGGTCGCTCCGCCGAGGAACTGGTACGCACATGGCGCTGAAATGGTGGCCGGTCATCCTGGCCGGGCTGGTCATCCTGGCGGTGTGCGTCATCGCGGCCTCGCTGCTTCCGATGGCGAAGGTGCAGCAGGTGCTGCGCCCGCTCGCGCATGTCGACCGGCTGACCCGGCTGCCCGAGTACGCGCGGGTGTACCGGATCTACTTCCTGTCGATGATCGTCACCGGTGTCCTGTTACTGGCGACGTTCGCCACCGCTCTGGTCGCCAGCGCGCGGCCGGTCGGGACCTCCAGCTCCACCAAGGAATTCGAGACCGAGCACCCCCTGGACACCATGCTGTGCGTGGGCGAACCGGTCATCGACCCGAGCACCGCGAACTTCCTGAACTACTACGCCGAGCAGGCGAAGTCGTATGACACCCAGCGGATCGGGCTGACATCGCCGAGTCTGCGGGTGGTGCCGCTGACCCGCGACCACGATTTCGCCGCCGACCGGTTCGAGTACTTCGCGAAACTGGCTCGTATTCAGCAGGATCTGGACACACACCGGCCGGTGTCGGATGCCGACCGCGCCGAATTGCAGACCGGGATCGACAAGTTCGCCCAGAAGGTCACCTATGTCGACTACGCGCCGAGCGCCGAGGACATTCTGGCGTTGTGCCTCACCGGTTTCCCGTCGTTCGAAGGCAAGAGTCAGCATCGGCGGTCGCTGGTCTACCTGGGTTACAGCGCTCTGCGGTCACCGGATGAACAGCGTGCGCAGCTCTACACCGAGCAGGCCATCAAAGACATGGCAGTCAAGGCCGGTGTGCAGATCAATGTGATCTCGCGTTCCGATGTCGCCCAGAGTTCGCCGGATGCCAACAACCGGTTGCAATCGATCGCCGACGCCACGGGCGGCAAGTTCGCATTGTTCAACCCGGCCGGAACCGCGCAGGCGGGGGGTGATTCCACTCTCACCCGGCTGCTCGACCAGATTCGGGACAACCCGCCGCAGGCCGTCCTGCCCAGTGGCCGAGTGGTGACCAGCCAGTCCTGGGATGCGCCTGAGGAGGCGCTCATCGCCGCGGTCGCCGCGGCTGTGTTGCTGTGCGTCTCGCTGGCGGTATTGCGCCGATGACCTTCGACCCGATTGTCGCGCCGATTGCCCTGTTCGGCCTCGGTGCGCTTCTCATCGTCATCCGTATGGTCGCGCTGTATCGCGTGCTGGTCCGCACCGGCACCGGTCAGTACCGCAAGGTCGTGCTGCGCTGGGGCGGGCTGACTCTCGCGGTACTCATGCTGGTGTTCGCATCGGCGCGGCCGGGTTTCGATCTCGACGGCGACCACCCGGCCGAACAGCCCAAGGGCGCCTCGGCCGTCGACCCCAACCTCAACGTGTTCTTCGTGGTCGACCGCTCTGTGAACATGCGGGTGCAGGACTTCGGTGACCGGCAGTCGCGGATGGCCGGGGTTCGGGCCGACATCTCGTCGTTGATCAACGAATACCCGCGGGCCAGGTTCGGCTTGGTCTCCTTCGCGTCGAAAGCTGCTGTGGACTGGCCTCTTTCGGACGACGCCTGGAGCCTGCAGTCACTTGTGCACGGATTGTCGCCCTATACCCTGGTCGCGCCCGACGCCATGTACCAGGCCGATCCGACTGCCGCGCGTGACGAACTGAGGAAGCAGTTGGAGGCGGCGGCCGGCCGATTCAAGGATTCCAAGAGCCTGGTCTTCTACTTCGGATCCGGTGACGCGGGCACCCGCGCCACATCCGAGTCATTCGACCTCCCCGACAAGGCCGTCAGCGGCGGTGCGGTACTGGGTTATGGCACGTCGGCCGGGGGTCCGGTGCCACAGGGCTGGGTCGGTGGCACCAAGGTCTACCAGAACGATCCCGGTACCGGCGCGCCGCTGAACTCCACGCTCGACGAGTCGACGCTGAAGAAGATCGCCGGTGAACTCGGCGTGCCCTACTTTCACCGGGAGGCAGGCCAGTCCATCACCGCCGTGCTGCCCGCTGTGGATCCGGTGGCCGGGTCCGACGACGAGAATCCGCTGCACGCTTCGAAACTCGTCGAACGTCGGGAACTGTACTGGCTGTTCACGATGTTGGCCGCCGCGCTGGTGCTCGGGGAGATCGTGCTGACGATTCGGGAGTTCCGGCGTAATCGGATGTCGCGCAAGGACGTCACCTCATGATGCTGATGAAGGAATCCGGTGCCGCGGTGCGCGCCGCGGCTCGGCGAATGCTGACCCACTACCGGTCCGGTCCCGCCCGCCTGCGCTTGCGGCGACGTCTGTATCTCTTCTCCGCACCGGTGGTGATCGTGCTCCTGGCCGTGGCGGCGAAGCTGATCAGCGTGGTGGTGGCAGGTAACTGGGCGGCATCCGACTTCGACCGGCACGACATCGACGCCATGCGCGACGACATCTCGATCCTGGAGATGTTCAACGTCGTCGACCCGGCGAAGACATCGTTCGCCGCGGGCGACCTGATGGTTCTGGAAGGCCGGCTGACCGACGCCGAGGCACGCTTCGGCGACTCGCTGTCGCGCACCGATCCCGCCGCTTCCTGCCCGGTGCGGGTGAACCTCGAGCTGGTGCAGGAAACGTTGGGGGACTTGGCAACCCGCGGCAATGACAAACAGGCGGCCGAGCGCCGGTACAACGCCGCGATCGCGATCGTCAAGGAAGCGCCGGCGCAATGCTTCGCGGGCAACGACGATGCCAACGCCGACCGCAAGGCCATCCGCGATCAGGCGTTGCCGCGGTTGGAGGAGAAACTGCGCAACCTGCATCGTCCGCCCCCGCCGCCGTCAGCGCCGCCGCAAACCGTGACGCCGCAGCCGGCTCCGACATCGCTGACCCCGACCTCGGCACCGCCGCTGCCGGGATTGCCCGGGGCCTCGCAGTCACCTTCGCCGTCGCCGGGACAACCCAGCGACGGCCAACAGACCCCGGGTGGGGCGCCACCGCCGGGACCGGGTCCGAACATGCCGTCGCCCGATACGCCCGAGCCCACGATGACGCCCGGCCCGCCGGCGGAGGGCGGCGGGCCTGACGTGCTCAACCCCGTCAGCCCCGACCGGCTGCCCAGTACCGGCAGCGGCCAGGCACCGGGTCAGCGGCTGGGCGACGGAAATCCGTTGGAGCGCCTCAAGATCCTGCTGGACAACGCCAATGCACACGGTGGTAATCAGGAGTCGCCGTGAGCGGGGGCATGAGAAGACCACGGCCTTCAACGGTTGTCGTCGCTATGCGAAAGACGATCGCGGTCTGAACCTCTACCGCAGAATCGTAGCCACGATCCCGGCCAGGTAACCCAGCCGGGCCACCTCCGACGGCCGGAACCCCGGGCCGCCCGGCCGGCCCAGCAGCACGGCCGTGTCGTGGTCGCCCAACGGCGCGGCGGCCAGGGTGGTGTCCATGTCCCGCCACAGTTGCGGCACCCAGTCCGCGGTGCCGTTGAGCGTCTCCGCCTGTTGCAGTGGCAGCCAAGGTGCCGACAGGAGATGGGTTTCGGGTGCGCCATGGCTACCGGCCAGTCGCTCGACTCCGGATGCGCTCGCCCGCAGGACCGTGCACCATCCGACCCGCAGCACAGGAGCCGCCTCCTCGGCGAGAACCTGAAGCCGGGCAGCGCGTCCCGTGGCGGCTGCGACGTGGTCGATCAGTTCGAGCTCGCGGTGCGCCTCGAGGAGACCGGTGTGCGGCCGGATGCTGTCGACGTAGACGCCGGTCAAGTTCTCGGCCGCGGTGATCAGAGCGTCGGGCATGGACCCGGCGGGCAGCTCGACCACCAGATCGTCGATCGCGAATCCCGCGCCGCGCTCCACGACGTCGAGCGACAAGATGTCAGCACCTACGGAACCCAGCGCGACCGCCAGCGAGCCGAGGCGGCCTGGACGATCCTCCAGCTGGACCCGCAGCAGATAGGAAGGCACGGGCAACACTGTTGCACAACGGTGCGGCGTGGGCATTACGAGTACCTCGCCCGCGACGGCTTCGCTCGTGCCCGCTGCCAGAGGGTTTGGCGCAGTGACTAGGCTGCTTTGTCGTGTCGCAGATCTCCCGAGACGAGGTTGCCCACCTGGCGCATCTGGCCCGGCTGGCGCTGACCGATGACGAGTTGGACAGTTTCGCCGGCCAACTCGACGCCATCCTTGCCCACGTCGGCCGGATCCAATCCGTCGACGTCACCGGCGTCGAGGCCACCGATAACCCACTCAAAGACGTCAACGTCACGCGGCCCGACGTGGTCGAGCCGTGCCTGACCCAGGACGAGGCGCTGGCCGCGGCGCCCAAGGCCGAGGACGGGCGGTTCGCGGTGCCACGGATCCTGGGAGAAGCAGAATGACCGATCTCACACGCTACGACGCCGCGACCCTCGGCGCTCAGATCGCCGCCGGCGAGGTCACCTCCACCGAGGTCACCCAGGCGCATCTGGATCAGATCGCTGCGACCGATGAGCGCTTCCATGCGTTCCTGCACGTCGGTGCCGAGCAGGCGCTGGCCGCAGCCGCCGCTGTCGACCGTCAGGTCGCGGCAGGCGAGACGCTGGCCTCGCCGCTGTCCGGTGTTCCGCTGGCGCTCAAGGACGTCTTCACCACCACCGATGCGCCGACGACGGCTGGGTCCAAGATCCTGGAAGGCTGGCGCTCGCCGTACGACGCGACGGTGACCACCAAGCTGCGCGCGGCCGGCATCCCGATCCTGGGCAAGACCAACATGGACGAGTTCGCCATGGGCAGCTCGACCGAGAACTCCGCGTACGGCCCGACCCGCAACCCGTGGAACACCGACCGGGTGCCGGGCGGTTCCGGCGGCGGCAGCGCCGCGGCGCTGGCGGCCTTCCAGGCGCCGCTGGCCATCGGTACCGACACCGGCGGGTCCATCCGGCAGCCGGCGGCGCTGACGGCGACCGTCGGCGTCAAACCCACCTACGGCACGGTCAGCCGTTACGGGCTGATCGCGTGCGCGTCGTCACTGGACCAGGGCGGCCCATGTGCGCGCACGGTGCTCGACACCGCACTTCTGCACCAGGTCATCGCCGGCCACGATCCTCACGACTCGACGTCGGTCGACGTGCCGGTGCCCGATGTGGTGGGTGCGGCCAAGGCCGGCGCACAGGGCGACCTCAAGGGCGTCCGGGTCGGTGTGGTCAAGCAGCTGCGCGGTGAGGGCTATCAGCCCGGCGTCCTCGCATCGTTCAACGCGGCCGTCGAGCAGATCACCGCCCTCGGTGCGGAGGTCACCGAGGTCGACTGCCCGAACTTCGACCACGCAATGGCGGCCTACTACCTGATCCTGCCTTCGGAGGTGTCCAGCAACCTCGCGCGCTTCGACGCCATGCGGTACGGCTTGCGCGTCGGCGACGACGGCACGCGCAGCGCCGAAGAGGTCATGGCGCTGACCCGGGCTGCGGGTTTCGGTCCGGAAGTCAAGCGCCGCATCATGATCGGCACCTACGCACTGTCGGCCGGGTACTACGACGCGTACTACAACCAGGCGCAGAAAGTCCGGACGCTGATCGCCCGTGACCTCGAACGCGCCTACGAAACCGTCGACGTTCTGGTCACCCCCACGACTCCCACCACAGCCTTCGGCATCGGGGAGAAGGTCGACGATCCGCTGGCGATGTACCTGTTCGATCTGTGCACCCTGCCGCTGAACCTGGCCGGGCACTGCGGCATGTCGGTTCCGTCAGGTCTGTCTCCCGATGACGGCCTGCCGGTCGGCTTGCAGATCATGGCCCCGGCTCTGGCCGATGACCGGCTCTACCGGGTCGGCGCCGCATACGAGGCGGCTCGCGGCCCGATGCCCAGCGCGCTCTGAATCCCCTCCGAACGTAGACCCACCTGCAGTTTCAACCCTTGCCCGGCAGCGTAGTGGCCTGCCGGGCAAGATAGGACACATGCGCACACGAGGAGCGGCTGACTGATGCGGATCGGAGTCTTGACCGGCGGCGGCGACTGTCCCGGTCTCAACGCGGTCATCCGCGCGGTGGTGCGTACGTGTGATGTGCGGTACGGCTCGACGGTCGTCGGATTCCAGGACGGCTGGCGGGGTCTGCTGGAAGACCGGCGGGTTCAGCTCAAGAACGACGACCGCAACGATCGGTTGCTCGCCAAGGGCGGCACCATGCTCGGCACCGCGCGCGTGAATCCAGACGAGCTGCGAGCCGGGCTGCCCCGGATCAAGCAGACGCTGGAGGACAACGGCATCGACGTGCTGATCCCGATCGGCGGGGAAGGCACGCTGACCGCGGCCAACTGGTTGTCCGAGGAGAACGTTCCGGTGGTGGGCGTGCCCAAGACCATCGACAACGACATCGATTGCACCGATGTCACTTTCGGCCACGACACGGCGCTGCAGGTCGCCACCGAGGCCATCGACCGCCTGCACAGTACCGCCGAATCTCATCAGCGGGTGATGCTCGTCGAGGTGATGGGTCGCCACGCCGGGTGGATCGCACTCAGCGCCGGCATGGCCTCCGGCGCGCACATGACACTGATCCCTGAGCATCCGTTCGATGTCGAAGAAGTCTGCCGGTTCATCAAACAGCGCTTCCAGCGCGGTGATTCGCACTTCATCTGTGTGGTCGCCGAGGGCGCCAAGCCCGCCGAGGGGTCGATGCAGCTTCGCGACGGTGGCATCGACGAGTTCGGCCACGTCCGGTTCACCGGCGTCGCTCACCAACTCGGCGTCGAGATCGAGAAGCGGATCAAGAAGGAAGTGCGCACCACGGTGCTCGGTCACGTGCAGCGTGGCGGGACGCCGACTGCCTACGACCGGGTGCTGGCCACTCGGTTCGGGGTAAATGCCGCCGACGCCGCCCATGCCGGCGAGTACGGGATGATGGTGTCGCTGCGGGGCGAGAACATCGAGCGGGTGTCCCTGGCCGACGCCACGCGCAGGCTCAAGCTGGTGTCGCAGAGCCGGTATGACGACGCGGCCGAGTTCTTCGGCTGAGCGCGTTCTCTGCGAGCGGCTCGACCTTTCCCGGCGAGCAGACGCGGGGGTACCGGAAACGCCGCGTGTCGCGGACTTTCACGTCTGCTCGCGGGAGAACCCGCGGCAACCTCACGCGGTCTTGAACGCCTCGCGGCGCAGCAGCTGCCACATTGACGGGGTGTCGACCGTCGTCGAAACCGTCACGATCGCACCGGGTTTCGGTGACTCGGCCAGTTTCAGCAGATAGTCGGCGAGGTCCGTGCGCGACGTGTACGCGCCCACCGGATCACGTTGCCCGGCAAGGTATTCGGTGACGTCCGGCAGGTCGAACAGGCCGGAGGGCCGGACGATCGTCCAGGTCAGTCCGCTGTCGGTCACGATGTCTTCCATCCGGCGCATGTCGGCGTAGAGCGTCTTGCCGAAGACGTTGCTGATCAGTGGCTGGACCACGCGCAACGCGAACGGTGTGTCGGTGCGGCCCGGATACTCGGCGATCGCGGTGGAACTCACGACGGCGAGCCGAGCGACGCCCGTCGCGCGCATCGCGCTGACGATGTTGGCCACGCCGACGGAATACGTGTCGACCGGCGCCATGGTGAACGTGACGCCCAGAGTGGACAACACCGCGTCGGCGCGCTCGACCGCGGCGGTGACGGCGGTGAGGTCGCGGACATCGGCCTTCGCCACGGTCAGATTGGGATCGGTGATGGGGAACTGCTCGGGATGGCGGGTCACGGCGATCACGGTGTGACCGGCGTCCAGCGCCCGCCTGGTGAGGATGCGTCCGGTCGTGCCGTTGGCCCCGAAGATCGTGATGCGCATGACTACCTCCAGAATGATCACTAATAGTGATAGTCACGTTATATGACAATCATGACAAGTGCTAGTGTCCGCACATGACCCAGGACCCGACCGGCATCGCCGCGCTCGACGAGCGCATACCGTTCCTGCTCTCGCAGCTCGGGTCGCACATCGCCGACGAGTTCAAGCGGCGGCTCGAATCGCTGGGCATCCACCCGCGGGCCACCGCGATCCTGCTCGCACTCGCCGAGCTGGATGGCCAGTCGCAGCGTGAGCTGTCGGTCCGCCTCGGGTTGCACCGCAACGTGATGGTGGCCATGGTCGACGCGCTGGAGGAGCAAGGCCTGGTCGAGCGGCTGCCGCATCCGACGGACCGCAGGGCGTTCGCCGTGTCGCTGACCAAGAGCGCCCGCGACGTGCTGCCGGGCCTGGACCGGGTGGTGCGCGACCTGGAGGACCAGATCACCGCGCCGCTGTCGCAGGAGCAGCGGGCCGCCCTGCTCACCGCGCTGCAGAGCATGTCGGCGGCCGCGGGACTGACACCGGGAGTGCACCCCGGCCTGGCCTGAACCCGTCCAATTAGGATCGTGTGCATGTCTGGTGCCGCGGAACTTCTTGACTACGACGACGTGCTCGCCGCTTACGAGCCCGTGATGGGTATGGAGGTGCACGTCGAGCTCTCCACGGCGACCAAGATGTTCTGCGGCTGCGCCAACCGGTTCGGTGCTGAGCCCAACACCCAGGTGTGCCCCGTGTGTCTCGGCCTGCCGGGCTCGCTGCCCGTCCTCAACGAGGCCGCGGTGGAGTCGGCGATCCGCATCGGGCTGGCGCTGAACTGCCAGATCGCGCCGTGGGGTCGCTTCGCCCGCAAGAACTACTTCTATCCCGATCAGCCCAAGAACTACCAGATCTCGCAGTACGACGAGCCCATCGCGGTCAACGGTTACCTCGACGTCCCGCTCGACGACGGCACCACCTGGCGCGTGGAGATCGAACGCGCGCACATGGAGGAGGACACCGGCAAGCTGACCCACCTCGGCAGTGACACCGGCCGCATCGCTGGTGCCACCACGTCGCTGGCCGACTACAACCGCGCAGGCGTTCCGCTGATCGAGATCGTCACCAAGCCCATCGAAGGCACCGGGGAGCGGGCACCGGAGATCGCTCGCGCGTATGTCACCGCGCTGCGGGACCTGTTGCGCGCGTTGGATGTTTCCGACGTGCGGATGGACCAGGGGTCGATGCGCTGCGACTCCAACGTGTCGCTCAAGCTCAAGGGCGCCGCGGAGTTCGGCACCCGGACCGAGACCAAGAACGTCAACTCGCTCAAGAGCGTCGAGGTCGCGGTGCGCTACGAGATGCGCAGGCAGGCCGCCGTGCTGCAGGCGGGTGGCACCGTGACGCAGGAGACCCGGCACTTCCACGAGGACGGGCACACCACCGCGGGCCGCAGCAAGGAGACCGCGCAGGATTACCGCTATTTCCCCGAGCCCGATCTGGAGCCGATCGCGCCCAGCGACGAGCTGGTGGACCGGCTGCGCGCCACCATCCCCGAGCTTCCGTGGTTGGCGCGCAAGCGAATTCAGCAGGAATGGGGCGTCTCCGACGAGGTGATGCGCGACCTGGTCAACGCCGGCGCCGTCGAACTGGTCGCTGCCACCGTCGAACACGGCGCATCCAGCGAGGGTGCCCGCGCGTGGTGGGGCAACTTCCTGGTGCAGAAGGCCAATGAGAGTGGCGTCGAACTCGACGCGTTGCCGATCACCCCCGCACAGGTGGCAGCGGTGCTGAAGCTGGTCGATGACGGAAAGCTGTCCACCAAGCTCGCCCGCCAGGTGGTCGAGGGCGTGCTGGCGGGCGAGGGCGAGCCCGAACAGGTGATGAACGACCGCGGCCTGGCCTTGGTCCGCGACGATTCGCTGATCCAGGCGGCCGTCGACGAGGCCCTGGCCGCCAATCCCGATATCGCCGAAAAGATCCGCGGTGGCAAGGTCCAGGCCGCGGGTGCTGTCGTGGGTGCGGTGATGAAGGCGACCAAAGGCTCGGCCGATGCGGCCCGCGTGCGGGAACTGGTGCTCGCGGCCTGCGGCCAGGGATAGCGCTCAGCCGGCTCCCGCGAACATGGTCATCGCGACCATGGCGAACTGCTCGAGCCGTTCGCGCGGATACGGTGTCGCCTCGTTGATGGCGAGGCGGCCGAGCATCTCCGCGAACGACAGCATGGTGTGCCCGAGCAGTACCGGATCGAGTTGTGCCAGGCGAGGATCCAGTGCAGTGCCTGCCTTGGCCAATTCTTGGGCCCGCATCTCGACGTCGGAGCGGGCGGTGTGCAGCGCGTCGCGGTACTCCCGTGGCACGCTGTCGGGCGACGTGAGGATGAGCCGCCATCGGGTCGGGTTCTCCAGAGCGCAGCGTACGAGCGCGGACACGGCGGCGGGGTAGGCGCCGCTGGGCTCGATGGCGGAAAGATCGGCCCGCATCGCCGCACGCACCTGCTGCAGGCCGCGCTGGTGCTCGCGGGCCAGCAGGGCCGCCACCAGTTCGGCTCGGGTACGAAACGCCGTGTACAGCACGGGTTTACCGACACCGGCCGCCTCGGCGACGGCCTCCATGCTCAGCTCTTGCAACGGGCAGTCGGCGAGGACTGTCATCGCCGCATCGAGCAGTTGCTGCTGGCGTTGCTCGCGTGGCAGCCGCGGCGCGTATCTACGGCGCTGGCGGTCGGGCATCCGGCTCATGGTACGGGACGCCGTGTGCCGGCGCGGTCCAAGCCGAAATGCCGGCCGCGCCGACCGTGGCGCGATGTTGAAAAGCGTTGTGTATCAGGTCTTGTCGGCGTTACTGCGGGGGAAGCCGCCGCCCTGCGGGAACAGCGGGAACACCACGTCGTCGAGCTTCTCGGCGTCGCCGGCGGTCCGGTTCACCGTCGCGCCCCACACGTTGCCGTCAGGTGAGAGTTGCAGCGCCCACGCGTGGCCGCGGACGTTGTCGCGGAGCACCTCAGGCTCACCGGTGACCGCGCCGGTGTCCTTGGCCATCCGCACCGCGACGGTCTTCTTGGTGTTGACCAGGTTGACCAGCACGGTGCCGTCGAGTGCCGCGCACCCGGCGACCCCTGGCTTGTCCGGCCAGGTCCACACCGTCGACACCTTGGAATCCTTGGTGATTCGCTGCAAGCGGTCGGCGGTCGGGCCGCGGTCGGTGACGTACAGCGAACCGTCGGTCGGATCCACGCACATGCTGCCGCCTGCGCCCAAGCCGCTCAACGCGGTGGTGACCGGGGCCTGATTGACCGTGGTGGGCTGCTCGATCCGCAGCACCTTGCCCGCAAGCGAGGCCGGATCGGCCGCCATGGCCGGATTGCCGGCGTCGCCCGTCTGCACCAGCAGCGTCGTCGGGCTGGTGAAGATCAGCGAGCCGGTGTTGCCGGTCGCGCCCTTGGGGATACCGGTCAGGATCGGCTTGGGCGGATCGGTGTTGGCGATGCGGATGACGCGGTTGTCGGTCGGCGTACTGATGTAGGCATACATCAGCCGGTCCTGCGCGTAGGTGGGGGACAGGACGATGTCGAGCAACCCGCCGTCGCCGGAGGGATCGACGGGGATGACCACCTTGACCTTCGGTTCGGCCTTGGTGGACACCTCTTTGACCGCGCCGGTGAGCCGTTCGGCGACGAGCGCCGACTGGCTGTCGGGGCCCATGATCAGACCGCTGGTGCTGTCGAGGCAGCCTTGCATCACTCCGGGCGCCGGGCATTCCTTGGGGAACGGTTTGGCCGGCAGCGGTGGAGGAGGTGGCGGCGACGAGGACGGCGGCGGGCCCATCTGAGGTTCGGTGGTGAACGGCTCCGACTGGGCCGCGTTGAACCGTGCACACCCCGAGCCGGCCAACATCACGGCACACACAACGGCGGCCACCACCGATATCCGCCGACGCGATTCCATGCCGCCAGATTACGGATTGTCGCGCAGTGCTCGCCACGCCGGGCAACCGTATCCTTTGCGGTAATGGCACCTCGGGGGCCAATACCAGGCGGAAGCGCCGGGGTAAATACCAGGTTCGGGCTTGACTTGCACTTACCCTGGCAGCGTGACCAGTCACTCGCAGGACCCACTCGCTTGGCAGAGACCAGATAGTTCGGGCACCGGCGACTCCGCCAGACCTGCCACGGCAAGCCTGGTCGACCCCGAAGACGATCTGCCGTCGGCCACCTACGGCGGCGATTTCGAAACCACCGCCATCCCGCGGTACGACTCCGCCAAGCCGGCCGACCAGTCCGGGTACCCGCTGATGGGCGAGCCCGAGCCGCTGCCGTACGTGCAGCCGGGCCTGCGTCAGCCCCTCGGTCCCTACGGCGCCGAACCCGCCGAGATCGAACGCGATCCCATCCTCGACGATCGCGTCAGGGCGGCGGGCCGACGGGGCACCCAGGACCTCGGGTTGCTCATCCTGCGCCTGGCGGTGGGCGGGCTGCTCATCATCCACGGCCTGCAGAAGGCGTTCGGCTGGTGGGGCGGCCCCGGCCTCGACGGGTTCAAGACCTGGCTGCAGCAGGCAGGCTTCCAGCACGCCGACATCGTGACCTACGTTGCGACCGGCGGTGAGCTGGCCATCGGTGTGCTGCTGGTCCTCGGCCTGTTCACCCCGGTCGCGGCGGCAGGCGCACTGGCCTATCTGATCAACGGCGTGCTGGTAGACGCGATGGCCGCGCACGAGGACGCTCGGCTGTCCAGTTTCATGACCGACGGCCACGAATATCGGCTGATTCCCGTCGCTGTCGCCGCTGCGCTCGTGCTGACCGGACCGGGTCGGTACGGCTTCGACGCCGGGCGGGGATGGGCCCGACGCCCGTTCGTCGGGTCGTTCGTCGCGCTGCTGGTGGGCATCGGCGTCGGCATCGGACTGTGGGCGCTGCTCAACGGCGGAAACCCGCTGCGCTGACAGCGTTGGGCGCTACGCGTGGTTGAACTGCTCCGCTCCGCTACGCGTGGTTGAACTGCTGCGCTACGCGTACGGGTTAGGGACGCGTCCGCCGCTCACCTCGGTGAGCAGCGGAAGCATCGCAAACGTGACCGCGGGCAGACGCAGTTCCGATCCGTCCCGCAAGTGCGCGACGGCCCACGACGACCGGTCGAAACGCAATCCGTCGATCTCCGACCACGCCACCGTGCGGCTGCCGAGCAGCGAGCGCGCGGTCACGCCGTCGTGATCGGCGACGGTCCGGTAGCGGACGATGGCGTAGGACAACCCGATCGGCAGGATCAGCAGGGGCGTGCCCCAGGTGGGATTGGTGAGCACCAACGTCAGCAGGCCGAGTGCAAAGAATCCGACCGCGATGTGCGCCATCGGCGACATTCGGAGGACGACCGGTTTGGTTGCAGAACGGGAACTCACGACATCCATCCTTGCACTGCGCGCCGTCGGGACCGGGCCGGTGTCCACGGCGGTCGGCGCAGGCCGGTCGCAATTTGACCTTCGACCTGTGCGCCAGCTACCGTCAACGGTTATGCAGACCCCCGGATTGCTCGTAGTAATTGGTTGGCGCGTTGATGCCGCGCTGGCCCTCTGCCGGGCATAGCCAACAGCATCGACGCGCCACCCTCGTACAGCAGCCTGCTGACGGGGGTTTTTTGTTGCTTCCAGCGCGTCTGACCATCATTGACAACCCAGATTTCCCAAGAGAACGTGAAGAGGAAACCGTGAGCGCACCGACAACGCGACCGCCCGAACAGTCGGCCGACCCGGCCAACGGCAGGTCGACCGCCGCCCAGTCCACGCAGACCCAGTCGAAAAGGGTTGCGCCGCTTCAGATGACAGGCGCTCAGGCGGTCATCCGTTCGCTGGAGGAAATCGGCGTCGACGTCATCTTCGGCATCCCCGGCGGAGCGGTGCTGCCCGTCTACGACCCGCTCTTCGACTCACAGAAGCTGCGCCACGTGTTGGTGCGCCACGAGCAGGGCGCAGGCCACGCCGCGAGTGGATATGCCCACGCCACCGGCAAGGTCGGCGTCATGATGGCCACCTCGGGCCCCGGCGCGACCAACCTGGTGACGCCGTTGGCCGATGCTCAGATGGATTCGATTCCGGTGGTGGCGATCACCGGTCAGGTCGGACGCGGCCTGATCGGCACCGATGCCTTCCAAGAAGCCGACATCTCCGGCATCACGATGCCGATCACCAAGCACAACTTCCTGGTCCGCAACGGCGACGACATCCCCAAGGTCATCGCCGAGGCCTTCCACATCGCAGCGAGCGGTCGGCCCGGCGCGGTCCTCGTCGACATCCCCAAGGACATCCTGCAGGGCGAGTGCACGTTCAGCTGGCCGCCGCGCATCGACCTGCCCGGCTACAAGCCGAACACCAAGCCGCACAACCGCCAGATCCGCGAGGCCGCCAAGCTGATCTCGGAGGCCAGCAAGCCGGTGCTCTACGTCGGTGGCGGCGTGATCCGCGGCGACGCGTGCGAAGAGTTGCTGGAACTGGCCGAACTGACCGGGATCCCGGTGGTGACCACGCTGATGGCCCGCGGTGCATTCCCGGACAGCCATCCGCAGCACATGGGCATGCCGGGCATGCACGGCGCGGTGTCGGCGGTGGCGGCGCTGCAGAAGAGCGACCTGCTGATCGCCCTGGGCACCCGCTTCGACGATCGGGTGACGGGCCAGCTGTCCTCGTTCGCCCCGGACGCCAAGGTGATCCACGCCGACATCGATCCGGCCGAGATCGGCAAGAACCGGCACGCCGACGTGCCGATCGTGGGCGACGTCAAGGCCGTCATCACCGATCTGACCGAGGCGCTGCGCAAGATCGGCACGAGCGCCTCCACGCTGAAACTGGACAGCTGGTGGGAGTACCTGACCGGCGTCAAGAGCACGTACCCGCTGAGCTACGGCCCGCAGAGTGACGGCAGCCTGAGCCCCGAATACGTGATCGAGACCCTGGGCAAGCTGGCCGGCCCCGACGCCGTTTACGTCGCAGGCGTGGGGCAGCACCAGATGTGGGCCGCGCAGTTCGTGAAGTACGAGAAGCCCCGCACCTGGTTGAACTCGGGTGGTCTCGGCACCATGGGCTTCGCCGTTCCGGCTGCCATGGGTGCGAAGTTCGCCAGGCCCGACGCCGAGGTGTGGGCCATCGACGGCGACGGCTGCTTCCAGATGACCAACCAGGAGTTGGCCACCTGCGCCGTCGAAGGTGCGCCCATCAAGGTCGCGCTGATCAACAACGGCAACCTGGGCATGGTGCGGCAGTGGCAGACGCTGTTCTACGACGAGCGCTACAGCCAGACCAACCTGGCCACCCACTCGCACCGGATTCCTGACTTCGTCAAGCTGGCCGAGGCCCTGGGTTGCGTCGGATTGCGTTGTGAGCGCGCCGAAGACGTCGAGGACGTGATCCGGCAGGCGCAGGCCATCAACGACCGCCCGGTGGTGATCGACTTCATCGTCGGTGCCGACGCGCAGGTGTGGCCGATGGTCGCCGCCGGCACCAGCAACGACGAGATCATGGCGGCGCGGGACATCCGGCCGCTGTTCGACGACGAAGGCAACGAGGGACACGCCTGATGAGCGCTAGTGCAACCCCCACCCACACCTTGTCGGTGCTCGTCGAGGACAAGCCGGGCGTGCTCGCGCGCGTGGCGTCGTTGTTCTCGCGGCGCGGGTACAACATCCAGTCGCTGGCCGTCGGTGCGACGGAGCAGAAGGACATGTCCCGGATGACCATCGTGGTCAGCGTCGAGGACTCGCCGCTGGAGCAGATCACCAAGCAGCTCAACAAGCTGATCAACGTGATCAAGATCGTCGAGCAGGACGAGGACAATTCGGTGGCCCGCGAGCTGGCGCTGATCAAGGTGCGGGCCGATGCGAGCACCCGCAGCCAGGTGATCGAAGCGGTCAACCTGTTCCGGGCCAAGGTCGTCGACGTGTCGACCGAGTCGCTGACCGTCGAGGCCACCGGCACGCAGGAGAAATTGGAAGCCCTATTGCGCGTCCTGGAGCCGTACGGTATCCGGGAGCTCGCGCAGTCCGGTGTGGTGTCGGTGTCACGCGGTCCGCGCGGCATCGGGACCGCGAAGTAGCGTCACTATCAAGCGGTAAAGCTAGGAAAGAGAAGGAAAACTCACGCATGGCAATCGAACTGTTCTACGACGACGACGCGGATCTGTCGATCATCCAGGGCCGCAAGGTCGGTGTGATCGGCTATGGCAGCCAGGGCCACGCCCACTCGCTGTCGCTGCGCGACTCGGGGGTGCAGGTCAAGGTCGGTCTGAAAGAGGGCTCGAAGTCCCGCGTCAAGGTCGAGGAGCAGGGCCTGGAGGTCGACACCCCGGCTGAGGTGGCCAAGTGGGCCGACGTGATCATGGTGCTCGCGCCCGACACCGCGCAGGCCGAGATCTTCAAGAACGACATCGAGCCCAACCTCGAGGACGGCAATGCGCTGTTCTTCGGCCACGGCCTCAACATCCACTTCGGCCTGATCAAGGCCCCGGCCAACGTCACCGTCGGCATGGTCGCCCCCAAGGGCCCCGGCCACCTGGTGCGTCGCCAGTTCGTCGACGGCAAGGGTGTGCCCTGCCTGATCGCCATCGACCAGGACCCCAAGGGTGAGGGCCAGGCGCTGGCGCTGTCCTACGCCGCGGCGATCGGCGGCGCGCGCGCCGGCGTCATCAAGACCACCTTCAAGGAAGAGACCGAGACCGACCTTTTCGGTGAGCAGGCCGTGCTCTGCGGTGGCACCGAAGAACTGGTCAAGGCCGGCTTCGAGGTGATGGTCGAGGCGGGCTACGCCCCCGAGATGGCCTACTTCGAGGTGCTGCACGAGCTCAAGCTCATCGTCGACCTGATGTACGAGGGTGGCATCGCCCGCATGAACTACTCGGTGTCCGACACCGCCGAATTCGGTGGCTACCTGTCGGGCCCGCGGGTCATCGACGCCGACACCAAGGAGCGGATGCGCGCCATCCTCAAGGACATCCAGGACGGCACCTTCGTCAAGCGCCTCGTCGCCAACGTCGAGAACGGCAACAAGGAGCTCGAAGGTCTGCGTAAGGCCAACGCCGAGCACCCGATCGAGGTCACCGGCAAGAAGCTGCGCGACCTGATGAGCTGGGTCGACCGGCCGATCACCGAAACGGCCTAGTTTCACCTGCCGACTGGCCAGTTATTGCACGCGAACATCGAAAAAGCGTGCAATAACTGGCCTTTCGCGTTCTAGATGATCCGATAGCCCATGGCGGCGAGGGTGCGCGCGACGTTTCTGCCGTCCGCGCTGCCGGGCAGCTTCGCGTCCCTGTCGATCTGCAGCCCCTCGCCCGTCACCCCGTACAGGTCGGTCGACACCGGGTCGTCGGGCTCGGCAGGATCGATGCGTCCGTCCGGGTAGATGCACTGCGCCCGCATGGCCCACGTGGTCTGCTCCGCAGCGATCACGTGATAGCCGCACAGCGGCGGGCTCACCTGATACAGCTCGAGATCGCCGACCCCGATGATCATCATGACTGGGTCCGTATGTGGAACGGACCCGACCAGGCGCGCGACTCCCCAAGTGCTCACGGCTCAACCCTAGGGCCGGCCAATGCCGCCCGAGCGCAGCAGTTTTCAGCCGCCGAGCCGATCGGCGACGTGCACCACGCGACGCGCCAGGTGATCGAGCGCGTTGTAGGTGGTCTCGTCGAACTCCGCGATGTTGTCGTGGTTGGCCAGCAGGCTCGCGCCGTACGGGTTGCCATCGGCGAATTTGAGTGGCTCGGTGTAGCCGGGCGGCACGATGATGCCGCCCCAGTGCATCAGCGTGACGTACAGCGTCAGCAGCGTGGTCTCCTGCCCGCCGTGGGCGGTGTTGGTGGAAGTGAATCCCGCGTAGACCTTGTCGGCGAGCTGTCCCTGCGACCACAGCCCGCCGAGTGAGTCGAGGAAGGCGCGCAATTGCGAAGCGACAGAACCGAACCGGGTGGGGGAGCCGAAGATCACCGCGTCGGCCCACACGATGTCGTCGCCCGTCGCGGTCGGAAGGTCTTTGGTCGCTTGATAATTCGCGGTCCAGGCCGGGTTGAAGGCGAAGGATTGCGGGTCCTGGGTCTCGGCGACGGGACGCACCCGAACCTCGGCGCCCGCGGCTTCGGCCGCGGCCGCGACGCGGCGTGCCATGGACGAGCCGTGCCCGGTGGCGGAGTAGTAGATGACGGCGACTTTGGTCATGGCGCCAGCTTAGGCATGGTCGTGATGCCGAACTCGCGTTTCAGTGCGGTGCGGGCGGCGTAGAAACCGGACATGCCGTGCACGCCGCCGTTGGGCGGAGCCGCCGCCGAACAGAGGTAGGCCTTGGGAACCGGCGTGGCCCAGGGATTCAGCCGCAGTGTGGGCCCGGCAAGGGCACGCCATGCGCTGTTGCCACCGCCGGTGATGTCCCCGGCGGTGAGACTGGCGTTGTGCTCGGCCATCCGGGACGCGGGCACACCGCGGGTGGCCACGACGATGTCGCGGAATCCGGGTGCGAAGCGTTCCATGATCTCGATGACGGTCTCGGTCTGGTCGACCGGTGAATCCCGGGGCACGTGCACGTAACTCCAGAACGGCCGACGGCCTTGTGCGTCAATCCTTTTCGGGTCGGCGACATGCGGCGACGCGGCCAGCACCATGGGCCAGTCGGCGTGCCGGCCCGCGGCGACCGCGCGCTCCGCGCGGGCCATCTGCGGGCGGGTGCCGCCCAAGTGGAACGTCACAGAGCGCGCCAGTCGCCCGTCGCGCCAGGGAATCTCGTCGGCCAGGACGAAATCGACCTTGGCCACTCCGGGATTGGGCCGCAGACGGCGCAGCGCCGCGGCGTACCGCGAGGGCAGCCGATCACCGTAGATGCCCAACAGCGCCTTGGCCGGGGTGTCGTAGAGCACCACGCCCGGCGGTGGTTCGGTGACCGGTTGGCCGAGCACCAATTCGCCGCCGTGGTCGAGCAAGTCGGCGATCAGTGCGTCGGCGATGGCCTGGCTGCCGCCGGTCGGCACCGGCCACCCCACCGAGTGGGCCAGTACCGCAAGCATCATGCCCAGCCCTGACGACGTCATCGACGGCATCTGCGAAATCGTGTGTGCGGCCACGCCGGTGAACAAGGCGCGGGCATCCTCACCGCGCAGCAGCCCCCATGCGGGGCCGCCCTGAGTCAGCATTCGCAGGGCAAGCCGGGCCGAGGTGACGGGATCGGGTGGCACCGAACGCTTGTCGCCGAGCACGAATGCGGTCGCTGCATCGCTGCGCGACACCATCGGACCCAGTAGCCACCGCCACGATGCGCCGTCGGTCAATTCGGCGCAGGTGCGATCGAGGTCGCGGTAGGCCAGCGCCGCAGGCCGGCCGGGCAGCGGATTGGCGTACGAGATCTCAGGCACGTTCAGCTCGATGCGGTCAGCCAGCCCGAACGCGGCGAAGAACGGCGATGCGTAGGCCAGCGGGTGCACGGCCGAGCACACGTCGTGCGCCACACCGGGGTACTCGGGGTCGGCTGCGGTGCTTGTGCCGCCACCTGCGGTCGGCTGGCCCTCGATCACCCGTACCGACAGGCCGGCCCGCGCACAGACCACGGCAGCGGCCAGGCCGTTGGGGCCGCTCCCGACGACGGTGACGTCCACGCCACCAGTACACCGCACGCGGTGCAGGCGTGGTAAGGCCGACACACTAGGCTGTCCGCGTGAGTCTCCCCGTTGTACTGATCGCCGACAAGCTCGCCGAATCAACTGTCGCCGCTCTCGGCGACCAAGTAGAGGTCCGGTGGGTCGACGGACCGGACCGCGAGAAACTCCTGGCCGCGGTGCCCGAGGCGGATGCCCTGCTGGTGCGTTCGGCCACCACCGTCGACGCCGAAGTGCTCGCCGCTGCCCCGAAACTCAAGATTGTCGCCCGCGCCGGTGTCGGTCTGGACAACGTCGACGTCGACGCCGCCACCGCGCGTGGCGTGCTGGTCGTCAACGCCCCGACCTCGAACATCCACAGCGCCGCGGAACACGCCCTGGCCCTGCTGCTTGCCGCGGCCCGCCAGATTCCGGCCGCGGACGCGACCCTGCGTGAGCACACCTGGAAGCGCTCGTCGTTCTCCGGCACCGAGATCTTCGGCAAGACCGTCGGCGTGGTGGGCTTGGGCCGCATCGGCCAGCTTGTCGCCCAGCGGCTCGCCGCATTCGGTGCGCACATCGTCGCCTACGACCCCTATGTGTCGCAGGCCCGCGCGGCCCAGCTCGGTATCGAATTGCTGTCCCTCGACGAGCTGCTCGGCCGCGCCGACTTCATCTCGGTGCACCTGCCCAAGACCAAGGAAACCGCGGGCCTGATCGGCAAGGAAGCGCTGGCCAAGACCAAGCCGGGCGTGATCATCGTCAACGCCGCGCGCGGTGGCCTGATCGACGAGCAGGCGCTGGCCGATGCGATCAACAGCGGCCACGTGCGTGCCGCCGGCCTCGATGTGTTCGCCACCGAGCCGTGCACCGACAGCCCGCTGTTCGAGCTGCCGCAGGTCGTCGTCACGCCGCACCTGGGCGCCTCCACCGAAGAGGCCCAGGATCGGGCCGGCACCGATGTCGCGGCCAGTGTGAAGCTGGCGCTGGCCGGGGAATTCGTGCCGGACGCCGTCAACGTCGGCGGTGGCGCCGTCGGCGAAGAGGTGGCGCCGTGGCTCGATCTGGTCCGCAAGCTGGGTCTGCTGGTCGGTGTCCTGTCCGACGCGCCGCCGGTGACGCTGGCCGTGCAGGTCCGCGGTGAGCTGGCCTCCGAAGACGTTGAGATCCTGAAGCTCTCGGCGCTGCGCGGGCTGTTCTCCGCGGTGGTCGACGAGCAGGTGACGTTCGTCAACGCACCCGCGCTCGCCGCGGATCGTGGGGTGGCGTCCGAGATCAGCACCGCGACCGAAAGCCCCAACCACCGCAGCGTGGTCGACGTCCGTGCCGTCCACGCCGACGGTTCGTCGCTCAATGTCGCGGGCACGCTGTCCGGCCCGCAGCAGGTGGAGAAGATCGTCCAGATCAACGGTCGCAACTTCGATCTGCGCGCCGAGGGCTACAACCTGATCGTGAACTACAGCGACCAGCCGGGAGCTCTCGGCAAGATCGGTACCCTGCTCGGCGGCGCGAACGTCAACATCGTTGCCGCCCAGTTGAGCCAGGACACCAGCGGTGATCACGCGACGGTGATGCTGCGCCTGGACACCGACGTCCCCGAGGATGTGCGCGCCGCGATCGCCTCCGCGGTCGGCGCCACGACGCTGAAAGTGGTTGATCTGTCGTGAGACTAGCGATCATCGCCGGCGACGGCATCGGTCCCGAGGTCATCGCCGAGGCCGTCAAGGTGCTCGACGCGGTGCTGCCTGGCGTCGACAAGACCGAATACGACTTGGGTGCCCGGCGTTACCACGCCACCGGCGAACTGCTGACCGAGGCCACCATCGAGGAGTTGCGCGGCTACGACGCCATCCTGCTCGGCGCCATCGGCGACCCGTCGGTACCCAGCGGTGTGCTGGAACGCGGCCTGCTGCTGAAGCTGCGTTTCGCGCTGGACCACCACGTCAACCTGCGCCCCGGGCGGCTCTATCCCGGTGTGAGCAGCCCACTTTCGGGTGTGTCGGCCATCGACTTCGTTGTGGTCCGCGAGGGCACCGAAGGTCCATACACCGGTAACGGCGGGGCGCTGCGGGTCGGTACGCCGCATGAGGTGGCCACCGAGGTCAGCGTCAACACGGCTTACGGCGTCGAGCGCGTGGTACGGGACGCCTTCACGCGCGCCCAGTCCCGGCGCAAGCACCTGACCTTGGTGCACAAGACCAATGTGCTGGCGTTCGCCGGTGGCCTGTGGTCGCGCGTGGTGGCCGAGGTCGGTAGGGAATTCCCCGACGTCGAGGTCGCCTACCAGCACATCGATGCCGCCACCATCCACATGGTCACCGACCCGGGCCGGTTCGACGTCATCGTCACCGACAACCTGTTCGGCGACATCATCACCGACCTCGCGGCCGCGGTGTGCGGTGGCATCGGGTTGGCGGCCAGCGGCAACATCGATGCGACGCGGACCAATCCGTCCATGTTCGAGCCCGTGCACGGCAGTGCGCCCGACATCGCCGGGCAGGGCATCGCCGATCCGACGGCTGCCGTGATGAGTGTCGCGCTGCTGCTGGCCCATGTCGGCGAGACCGATGCAGCCGCACGGGTGGACAAGGCGGTTTCCGAGCATCTGGCCACGCGCGGAGACGCGAAGCTCTCCACCAGCGAGGTCGGCGAGCGGATCCTGTCGCTGCTCTGAGTACCCTTTCGTGTTCACTCTGCGTTCGCGGCGTTGCTCTCTCGGGCTTTCGCGCCGTAGTTGCAGAGTCAACGCCGTGCTAGTCGACTGCTCAGCGTAATCCGCGATGTTCGCGACGCTGCAGCGGCAATGCTGGTTGTTCGCGATCGGATCGTCGTTTTTCGCTGTCGCCACCGTGCCCGGCTTCCCTGCGTTGGCCGGGGCGGGGGCGACGAATGTGCTGTGTTTCATCGGCTCGTGGTTCTTCACCACCGCGGGCTGGATGCAGTACGCCCTGGCGCCGCGGGGTATCCAATGGTGGTCGGCGGCCGTGCAGTTCGCCGGAACCATCCTGTTCAACGTGAGCACCGGTGCCGCCGTGTGGGCCCATGCCGTGATGGCCGAGCGTCGCTACGTGTGGGCGCCGGATGCCACCGGTTCACTGGCATTCCTGATCAGCGGCGCGTTGGCCGTGCTGGCCGTAGGCCTGTGGTCGCCTCATTCGATCGACTGGCGGGCCGCCTGGATCAACATGATGGGCTGTGTGGCGTTCGGTGTGTCGGCGCTGGCGGCTTTCGTCCGTAAGACGGGCGTCACCGTCGACGAGCGGGTGGCCAACCTTGGCACGTTCATCGGCGCAGTGTGCTTTTTCGCCGCGGCCTTGCTGATTCTGCCGCGCCGGTCGTCGAGGTGACCGAACGGCCAAAATCAGCTGTGCTCAGAGCATTTCACCGCTAGCCGGGCTAATTGAATCTGGCAGGCGGCAGGCTTAGCCTCAGAGTTGCCTGTAGTCCGGGCGGCCCTGGCTGAGGAGTCGATATGACGACGTCAGATACGCACGATCTCGTCGACATGATCATCACCGACCACCGTGAGGTCGACGAGGTCTTCAAAGAAATCGAGAGCAGCGTCACGCGAGAGAAAAGGCGTGAACTCGTCGAGCACGTCATCGCCGAGCTCGTGCGCCATTCGGTGGGCGAGGAAGAGTACCTCTATCCCATCGCCCGCCGGGTGCTGCCCACCGGCGACGAGGTCGCCAATCGGAAGCTCAAGGAGCACACCGAGGCTGAGTGGGTCATGAAGAGGCTCGAAGCGTCCCACATCGACGACGCCCAGTTCGGCGAGTTGATCACCAAGCTCATCGCCGACGTTCGGCGCCACTTCGAGGATGAAGAACGAGATGTGCTGCCCGCGGTGCGTGACGCGTGCACTGAGGCAGACCTTCGGCACCTCGGGGAGAAGTTCGAGCACAGCAGGCGGCTGGCGCCGACACGGCCGCATCCGTCGGCACCAAACCGCGCACCGCTCAACAAGATTCTCGCGCCGGGGGAGGGGTTGATCGACCGGTTGCGCGACGCGATGACTCATCGCAAGACGTAGCCGGAGGCGTCCCAGCTACCACGTCAGCAGAGTGAAACCGGCGGGTGCGTCGTCACCGTCGTTGGGCGGCTGGGTGTCTGCGTCGTCGGGCGACCCGTCGGCGCCACCGGCAACGAGTCGCAGGTGAGCGCGCGCTTGCTGTGCGCCTCGGATTCTGGCCCGGCGTGCAGCATCGTCGACACCGTGGTGTGGCATGGCGATCTCCCTCGATTGCGTGTCCAGATCACCTTCTCGCGTTTGGGCCCGACCGGCTTGAGTAGTCCACTACTCGTCTTGCGCGTGGGGGAGCGGGATGGGTGCTGCGCAGCCGCCTACACCGGCAGCCGGCGGTTGATCAGCAGAGCGGACACCGCGGCGAGGAACGCGGCAAGGGCGCCGGTGCGCAGCCACCAACCCCGGTCGGGTCCGTTGACGGTCTGATAGCCGATCTGCTCTTGGATCGACTGATAGTTGTGGCTCAACTCGTCGATGCTGGTGGCGTTGTAGGACTGCCCGCCGGACAGGTTGGCGATACGTTTGAGCATGTTGTCGTCGACAGGTACCGGGATATGTTCGTCTTTCAGTTCGACGACACCGTCTTTGGTACCGAAGGCGATCGTGGATACCGGCACCCCTTGGTCTTTCGCGGCGCGTGCGGCGGTGTAGGCACCGCGTGGATTGTCCTGATTCGCAGGCTTGTTCGCCGCGCCGTCGGATTCGAGCACGATCCGGGCGGGCGGGGCGTCGGTGTTGTCGGAGCTGAGCACCGCGGCGACCGACGAGATCGATTGCAGCGCGGTGAATATCGCTTCACCGGTGGCCGTGGAATCATCGAGGCTCAGATGGTCGAGAGCCGCCACGGTGGCCTTGTGGTCGGGAGTCGGGGACACCAGCAGCGCGGCATTGCCCGCGAACGCCACCAGACCGAGATTGACCCCTGGAGTGAGCTGGTTCGCGAACTGTTTGGCCGCGGTCTGGGCGGCGGCGAGCCGCGTGGGCGCCACGTCGGTTGCCCCCATCGATCGGGACTCGTCGATCACCAGCATGATCACCGCGCGGTTGCGTGCGACGTGGATCTCGCGGGTCGGGCCGGCCAGCGCCACGGTGAGGAGCACCGTGGCGCACAGCGCGAGGGCCACCGGCAGGTGCCGAGTCCACCGACGCGGCACGCTGGCTCCGGTGAAGCTGTGGAAGCGGCGTTTCCTGGCGACCTGGACGACGACGTAGAGCACCAGCAGCGCGACCGGTACCACGAGCAGTGCCAGTGCGCCCGGTACGGCAAAAGTCGTCATATCACCATCCAGTCTGCGTGCTAAGCCCTCTTGAGTCACGGGCTGCACTCCTACCTCAGTTATATACTCAAGCAAATGTTTGATCGTGGTGGCGTCATCGGAAGGTCGGAATCCTCATGCTGAATGAGCTGAGTCTTTCCGGGTTCGCCCACCCGTGGTACTTCCTGGGCCTGCTTGCCGTCGTGTTGCTGGTCGCGATCTACCTGTGGATACAGCGGGCCCGGCGCAAGCGGGTATTGCGTTTCGCGAACATGGCGGTGCTGGATCAGGTCGCTCCCGCACGCAAGCCCAGCCGGTGGCGGCATGTGCCTGCCGCGCTGCTGGTCGCCGCGCTCGCGCTGATGACCACCGCCATGGCCGGGCCCACCGATGACGTCCGGGTCCCGCGCAATCGGGCCGTGGTGATGCTGGTGATCGACGTGTCGGAATCGATGGCGGCCACCGATGTGGCACCGAGCCGCATCGAGGCGGCCCGCACGGCGGCGACGCACTTCGCCGACCAGCTGACGCCGGGCATCAATCTCGGCCTGGTCAAGTTCTCGTCGAGCGCGGTCATGCTGGTGGCCCCGACCGCCGACCACGACGCCGTCAAGCGTGCGATCGGCACGCTGCAGCCCGAGCCGCGCACCGCGACGGGAGAGGGCATCTTCACCGCGCTGCAGGCCATCGCGACGGCGGGGGCGGTCATGGGCGGGGGCGACGGCCCACCGCCGGCGAGGATCGTGTTGGAGTCCGACGGCAAGGAGACAGTTCCTTCCGATCCCGATGAGCCGAGGGGCGCGTTCTCCGCGGCCAGGGCCGCGAAGGCCCAGAACGTGCCGATATCCACGATCTCGTTCGGGACTCCCTATGGCAGCGTCGATCTCGACGGCCAGCAGATACCGGTTCCGGTCGATGACAGCACGCTGCAGACCATCGTCGAGATCACCGGTGGACAGGCCTATCACGCGGGCACGCTCGGTGAACTCGATGCTGTCTATTCGGCATTGGAGCAGCAGGTCGGTTATGAGACCGTGCGCGGGGATGCCAGCGCGAGCTGGATCGCGTTGGCGCTGTTGGCGCTCACCGCGGCTGTCGCCGTGGGCATCCTCGTCAACCGCCGACTACCGTTGTAGGTCATGGTGCTGAGGCGTCGGAATCCCCGCGCACCGCACAACCTGCGTAGGCGCTGGCTGCAGCCTGCGGCAGTCGTCGCCGCCACGGCCATCCTGATGGCCTCGAGTTGCACCGGTCATTTCGGTTCACCGATACCTGAGGGGATTCCACCGCCGCCCGGCGATCACGTGCCCGATATCGACATTTCGGCCAGGGGCAGGCCCGCCGACCAGCTCGCCGCGTGGGCCAAACCGCGAGCTGCCGCGCTCGAGTTACCCGTCACCGCGTTGGAGGCGTACGCGTATGCGGCCAAGGTGGCCGAGATCGTCAACCCGGGATGTCACATCGGCTGGACCACGCTGGCCGGGATCGGCACTGTCGAAAGCCGCAACGGCACCTACCGCGGCGCCCGCATCGCGCCCAACGGCGACGTGGTCCCGCCGATCCGCGGCGTGAAGCTCGACGGCACCAACGGCAATCTGCGCATCGTCGACTCCGACGCGGGCGGTCCCGAATACGCCCAGGCGATGGGTCCCATGCAGTTCATCCCGGAGACCTGGCGGCTCTACGGCGTCGACGCACACAACGACGGGGTGGTCAACGTCGACAACATCGACGACGCCGCCCTGGCCGCCGCAGGCTACCTGTGTTATCGCGGACACGATCTGTCCACACCGATCGGCTGGATGGATGCGCTACTGGCGTACAACAATTCAGGTCTGTACCTGCGTACGGTGCGGGACTGGGCCACGGCCTACGCGGCAGGGCACTCGCTCTGAGCACCGAATCCGGTCAGTCCTAGGCGGTTTGGCGCAGCGGTTCGGCTTGTACCGGAACCAACGGCACGGCCAGCGCGGGCAATACCGCGCACACCGCGAAAGCCGCCGGGTAGCCGGCCAGGCCGATCAGGCCGCCGAAGATCGGCGACGTGAGTCCGGAAGCCAGGAGTTGACTGGTGTTCTGGGCGCCCAGCGCGCGCCCGCTCCAGAACGGCCCGGCGATCTCGGCGATACCGGTGAAGGCCAAACCGTTGTCGGACACCGTGATCACCGAGGCGATCACCATGAGGGTGACGCTGATCGGTGAGCCCAGCCAGTCGGTCAGCGCCAGCAGGGCCATGGTGACCGACGCCGCCACCGCGATCGTGCGGATGGGACGCAGCCTGTCGCCAACGACGTCCGACCAGCGACCCGCCGCGATGCGACCGCCGGCACCCAGCAGCTGGGCCAGGGTGACGATGGCTCCGGCCGAGGCGGGCGACCAGCCGCGGTCGGCGATCAACCAGGTCAGCGCGAAAGTCCACAGCAGGGCCTGCGGCACCACCAGTAGCACTGACGTCGCATGGATGCGCCACAGCACTGCCGAACCGCGATAGGGGTTGGCCAAATGCTCGGCCGGGGCTTCGGCCCGCGGTGGGCGCGGCGGATCGATGACACCGACCGCGCTGACCACTGCGGCGACCGCGCAGACGATCGCGGGGAACAGCAGGGCCGGCCCGGCACCGTATGCCTCGGCCAGCCGGGGAATCACCAACGCGCCCAACCCGACTCCCAGCGGAGTCGCGGTCTGTCGGATGCCCATCACCAGGCCGCGCCGTTCGGGCGGAAACCATCCGACCACCAGACGGCCGCTGGCCGAGTTGCTGCTCGCGGCGGCCATCCCGCCGAAAAACAACAGAATCCCGGTGGCCACAAGCGAATTCACCGACGCGGCGCCGAATGCGGCTGCCGCGGTCAGAGCCGACCCCAAGGCCAGCACCAGTCGCTCTCCGGCCCGGTCCACCACGTAGCCCCAGGCGATCAGCGTGGTCACCATGCCGAAACTGGGCATCGCCGACAGCAGGCCGGCCTGGGCCAGATCGAGGTGTCGTTCGGTGTGCAGGGTGGGTATGAGGAACGCGGCACCGTTGATGAACACGTTGGCGCACGTCGTCGCAGACAGGGCGATCGCCAACATGGACCAGCGGCGCGCGGTTCCGATCGTTGTGCGTGCCACCTCGCCATGGTCGCACCACGCTCCCAAAATATCGAACTGGTATCCCAATATATAGAACGGCCGCGCGAAAGCCATAGCCTGGCACGGTGAAACTGCGGTTGATGGCCGGCGCGGCGGCCCTGATCTGTGCCCTGTTCCCCGGAACGGCTCCAGTGGCGATGGCGGCCGACGCGCCGGACTGGTCGGGGCTGGACGCCCGTGACCACGCGGGGCCGATCCCGGCACCAGGAACGCTGATTTCGACGGTGCCGCTCAATCCGGCCCTGTCGGTGTCCGGGGCCGCGCGTGCCTACCGGATTCTGTATTCGACGGTGAATCAGCATGATTCGCCGGCGGTCAGCACCGCTGCGGTGTTTCTGCCGCACGGTGAGGCGCCGCCGGGAGGCTGGCCGACGGTCGCGTGGGCACACGGCACCGTCGGTCTCGGTGACGACTGCACGCCTTCGGCGCATCCGCGCAGCCAACGCGACGACGAGTACCTGACCCATTGGCTCGACGAGGGTTATGCCGTGGTGGGCTCGGACTACGCGGGGTTGGGGACGCCGGGCCTGATGAGCTACCTCAACAGCGTGGCCACCGCGCACAGCGTCGTCGACTCGGTGATCGCCATGCATCACATGGATCTGCCGCTATCGCCCAAGTGGGCGGTCGTCGGCCAGTCTCAAGGCGGCGCGGCTGCTGTCGACACCGCCCGGCGGGCCACCGAATTCAGCCGGGGCACCGGGCTGGACTACCGCGGTGTGGTGGCGACCGGCACACCGGCCAACGTCCAGAACATCGTCGAGCAGGCCGGCCCCGACATGGCCCTGCCACCCAATCTGGGGCCCGCGGCCAACAGTTACACCGCCTACATCCTCGCGGGGCTGCGCGACGCGCGGCCGGACCTCGATATCAACAGTGTGCTGACCCCGGCCGGGCTGGACGCGGTGGCCAAGGCCGAGACGCTGTGCAAGGCCGACCTGGACCGGGCACTGGTGGGGATGACCCCGACCGGGTTCTTCCGTGCCCCGCTGGCGACCCTGCCCGGCATCGCCGACGCGCTCGGCGCCTACATGGGAACACCGACCAGCGGCTACGACCGGCCGATCTTCCTGGGGGTGGGACTGCTGGACCGCGATGTGCCGCCGAAACTCTCGATCGACTTCAACGAGCAGCTGGTCGCCAACGGGCAGGACGTCACCCTCAAGATCTATCCCGACGAGGATCACTCGGGCACGGTGCTGGCGTCCATGCGCGATTCCACCGGCTTCCTGCGGTCGTTGTTCGACGGGAGCTGACGGCGGCCGACCGGCGGGCCGTCACTACGCTGGCCGCATGCGTCTAGGTCGAATCGCCAGTCCCGCCGGGGTCGCCTTCGTGAGCATCGAGGGCGACGAGGCAGACGCCGTCTGCAGAGAGATCGCCGAGCATCCGTTCGGTACGCCCAATTTCACCGGACGGACCTGGCCGCTGGCCGACGTTCGGCTGCTGGCGCCCATCCTGGCCAGCAAGGTGATCTGCATGGGCAAGAACTACGCGGCGCACGCCGAGGAGATGGGCGGGGTAGCACCGGAGGATCCGGTGATCTTCCTCAAACCCAACACCGCCATCATCGGCCCCGGTGTGCCGATCCAGCTGCCGGCCGACGCCTTCCCGGTGCATCACGAGGGCGAACTCGCCGCCGTCATCGGCCGGCCGTGCAAAGACGTGCCCGCCTCTCGCGCCGCGGAAAACATCCTGGGCTACACGATCGCCAACGACGTGTCGGCGCGCGATCAGCAGGCGAAGGACGGGCAGTGGATGCGAGCCAAGGGCCACGACACGTTCTGCCCGGTGGGTCCGTGGATCGACACCTCGATCGACCCAGCGGATCTTGAGATTCGTACCGAGGTGAACGGCGAAGTCCGGCAGCGCAGCCGCACCTCGCTGATGATCCATGACATCGGCGCCATCGTCGAGTGGGCCTCGGCCGTCATGACGCTGCTGCCGGGCGATCTCATCCTCACCGGCACCCCCGAGGGCGTCGGCCCCATCGAGGACGGTGACACCGTGAGCATCACGGTCGAGGGCATCGGCACCCTCGCCAATCCTGTTGTGCGCAAGAAGAAGTAGCGGTAAAGCAGATGCCGCGGACGCGAGGAGCGAAATAATGACCGTCAGGGTTCGGTTCTGTCCGTCACCCACCGGGACCCCGCACGTGGGGCTGGTCCGTACCGCGTTGTTCAACTGGGCGTACGCGCGACACACCGGCGGCACGTTCGTGTTCCGCATCGAGGACACCGATGCCGCGCGGGACAGTCAGGAAAGCTACGACGCGATCCTCGACGCGTTGCGGTGGCTCGGGCTGGACTGGGACGAGGGGCCCGAGGTCGGCGGTCCGCACGAGCCCTACCGGCAGTCGCAACGCAGCGAGATCTACCGCGACGTGATCGCACGACTGTTGGCGGCCGGCGAGGTGTACGAGGCGTACTCGACGCCCGAGGAGGTCGAGGCCCGGCACATCGCCGCGGGCCGAAACCCCAAGCTGGGCTACGACAACTACGACCGCGACCTCACCGACGAGCAGCGCGCCGCCTTCGCCGCGGAAGGCCGCAAACCGGTACTGCGACTGCGGATGCCCGACGAGGACCTGTCGTGGAACGATCTGGTGCGCGGTCCGACGACGTTCCCGGCCGGTTCGGTTCCTGACTTCGCGATCACGCGTGCCAGCGGGGATCCGTTGTACACCTTGGTCAATCCCGTCGACGACGCGCTGATGAAGATCACGCACGTGCTGCGCGGCGAGGACATCATGCCCTCGACACCGCGGCAGATCGCGCTCTACCGCGCCCTGATGCGCATCGGCGTCGCCGAGCGGGTTCCCGAATTCGCGCACCTGCCAAGCGTGCTCGGCGAGGGGAACAAGAAGCTGTCCAAGCGCGACCCGCAGTCGAACCTGTTCCTGCACCGCGACCGCGGGTTCATTCCCGAGGGGCTGCTGAACTACCTGGCCTTGCTGGGTTGGGGTATCGCCGACGACCACGACGTTTTCAGCCTGCAGGAGATGGTGGCCGCGTTCGACGTCGCCAACGTCAACTCCAACCCGGCCCGATTCGACCAGAAGAAGGCCGATGCCATCAACGCCGAACACATCCGGTTGCTGGCCCCTGAGGAGTTCACTGCGCGACTGCGCGAGTACTTCGTGGCACATGGGCACGACACGGGTCTGGACGACGCGTCGTTCGCCGAAGCCGCCGCATTGGTCCAAACCCGCATCGTGGTGCTCGGGGACGCGTGGGGGCTGCTGAAGTTCTTCAACGACGCCGACTACGAACTCGACGAGAAGTCCGCGGCCAAGGAACTCAAGGCCGAGGCCGCGCCCGTGCTCGATGCCGCGCTGGGTGCCCTGGAGAAGGCCGAGGAGTGGACTACGGCGTCGATCGAGGCTGCGCTCAAGGGCGCGCTGATCGACGGTCTTGAGCTCAAACCGCGGAAGGCCTTCGGCCCGATCCGCGTCGCCGTCACGGGTGCGTCGGTCAGCCCGCCGCTGTTCGAGTCGATGGAACTGCTCGGGCGGAGCCGCAGTTTGGCGCGGCTGCGCGCTGCTCGGGACCGGGTGTGAAAAGTAGGTCGAAATCTTTGGTAGTCTGCTCGTCGGCCCGGAAAGCACAAGCGGGGAACACCCCCGCCGCGTGATCTCGGCCAAATGCCCGTGACCTGCGGTGATGGGCAGCCAATGGGGTATGGTGTAATTGGCAACACAGCTGATTCTGGTTCAGCCATTCTAGGTTCGAGTCCTGGTACCCCAGCCATCCGGAGCGATTAGGTCAGGATGATCACCTGAGCTAAGCTGAGCAACCGGAAGTTCTAGCCCCCGTCGTCTAGCGGCCTAGGACGCCGCCCTCTCACGGCGGTAGCGTGGGTTCGAATCCCATCGGGGGTACAGACGAAAAGGCACCCGGTCCACACGGACCGGGTGCCTTTTTGTTTGTCCGGGTTCGATCACGCCGCGTGCGGCGCTGCGTGGCGAACGTCACACGCGCGCATCCGTCGCCGGCCTACGGCTCGACACACCGACTGTGCGCGATGAGAGGTGTCTCACAGTCGGCGGGTCAGGGCTTCTGCGGCGGCGAGAAGGTCGGCCGCCCAGCGCGCTCCGGGGCGCCGTCCCATGCGGTCGATCGGTCCCGATACCGACACCGCTGCGATCACATTGCCCCGCCCGTCACGGACCGGGGCTGAGACGCTCGCCACGCCCGCCTCCCGTTCGGCCGCGCTCTGGGCCCAGCCGCGTTTGCGAACCTCGGCCAGCGTGCGGTCGGTGAATTTGGCCGTCGGCAGTACCGCCTGCTGGGTCGCGGCGTCGGCGTACGCCAGCAGCACCTTGGCGCCCGATCCGGCCGTCATCGGAAGCTGCGTGCCGACCGGCACCGTGTCGCGCAGGCCCGCCGGGGGCTCCAGGGCCACCACGCACACGCGGGACAGGCCCTCTCTGCGGTACAGCTGGACGCTCTCGCCGGTGATTTCGCGGAGCCGGGGCAGTACCGCCGCGCCGGCCGCGAGGAGCGGATCGTTGACGTGGGAGGCCAATTCGGTCAGGGCGGGGCCCAGGCGCCAGCGACCGTCGCCGTCGCGCGCCAACATTCGGTGGGTTTCCAGCCCGGCCGCCAGTCGGTGCGCGGTCGCGCGGGGGAGCCCGGTCCGCTCGCACAGTTCGGCCAGCCCACACGGGGACTCGGCCACCGTGTGCAGCACACCCACCGCTTTGTCGAGCACGCCGATGCCGCTATCATTTCTCACAGAGAGATACTAACGTCTCGCATACTGAGATAGCTACGTGAGATCGCGACTGTAGCTCCCAGCCCGTTGACTGCAGCCCAGCAGTGCCCTGAACCGAATCGAGTAGTAGCGATGGACCAATCGACACCGACGTCTGCACAGCCGCGCACCATGGCCGAAAAGGTGTGGGCCGACCATGTTGTGGCCTCCCAGGAGGGAGAGCCCGACCTGATCTACATCGACCTGCACCTCGTGCACGAGGTCACCAGTCCGCAGGCTTTCGACGGGCTGCGGATGGCCGGGCGGCCGGTGCGACGGCCGGATCTGACCATCGCCACCGAAGATCACAACGTCCCGACCATCGACATCGACAAGCCGATCGCCGACCCGGTCTCGCGCACCCAGGTTGAGACATTGCGGCGCAACTGTGAGGAATTCGGCATCCGGCTGCACCCGATGGGCGATGCCGAGCAGGGCATCGTGCACATCATCGGGCCCCAGCTGGGTCTCACCCAGCCCGGGATGACGGTGGTGTGCGGCGACAGCCACACCTCCACCCACGGTGCGTTCGGTGCGATCGCGATGGGCATCGGCACCTCTGAGGTGGAACACGTGCTGGCGACGCAGACGTTGCCGCTCAAGCCGTTCAAGACCATGGCGGTCAACGTGGACGGCGTGCTGCCGCCCGGCGTGAGCGCCAAGGACATCATCCTGGCGGTGATCGCCAAGATCGGCACCGGCGGCGGCCAGGGTCACGTCATCGAATACCGGGGCAGCGCCATCGAATCCCTGTCGATGGAAGGCCGGATGACGATCTGCAACATGAGCATCGAGGCGGGGGCGCGGGCCGGGATGGTCGCGCCCGACGAGACGACATTCGAGTTCCTCAAGGGTCGCCCGCACGCCCCGAAGGGTGCGGACTGGGACGCCGCGGTGGCGGCCTGGAGTCGACTGCGCACCGACGAGGGCGCCGAGTTCGACACCGAGATCTACCTGGACGCCGCGTCGTTGAGCCCGTTCGTGACCTGGGGCACCAACCCCGGCCAGGGCGTGCCGCTGTCGGCGGCAGTGCCGGATCCCGAGCTGATCGGCGACGACGGCGAGCGCCAGGCCGCGGAAAAGGCTTTGGCCTATATGGATCTTCGCCCGGGTACGGCGATGCGGGATATCGCCGTGGACACCGTGTTCGTCGGCTCGTGCACCAACGGCCGCATCGAGGATCTGCGGGTGGTGGCCGATGTTCTGCGAGATCGCAAGGTCGCCGAGGGCGTCCGGATGCTGGTGGTGCCCGGCTCGATGCGCGTGCGCGCCCAGGCCGAATCAGAAGGGCTGGACCAGGTATTCATCGCCGCCGGAGCCGAGTGGCGCCAGGCCGGCTGCTCGATGTGTCTGGGCATGAACCCCGACCAGCTCTCGCCGGGGCAGCGCTGCGCCTCGACGTCCAACCGCAATTTCGAGGGCCGCCAAGGCAAGGGCGGTCGGACGCATCTGGTGTCGCCTGCCGTCGCCGCCGCCACTGCCGTCCGTGGCACGTTGGCCTCGCCCGCCGACCTGCCCGCTGCCACCACCCGCTAGAGGAGAAGACGATGGAAGCCTTTCAGACCCACACCGGCATCGGCGTTCCGCTGCGGCGGTCCAATGTCGACACCGATCAGATCATTCCGGCGGTCTACCTGAAGCGGGTAACCCGAACGGGTTTCGAGGACGGGTTGTTCGCCGCCTGGCGTTCCGATCCGTCATTCATTTTGAATCTCGCACCATTCGACAAAGGCTCGGTATTGGTGGCCGGGCCCGATTTCGGCACCGGCTCGTCGCGCGAGCATGCCGTCTGGGCGCTGATGGACTACGGCTTCCGGGTGGTTATCTCGTCCCGCTTCGCAGACATTTTCCGGGGCAATGCGGGCAAAGCCGGGCTATTGGCGGCGGAAGTTTCTCAGGATGACGTCGAACTGCTCTGGAAGCTCATCGAGCAGCACCCGGGCTTGGAAATCACTGTGAATCTTCAAGATCGAAATATCTCCGCGGGAACGGTCGTGGTGCCGTTCAGGATTGACGACTACACCGCCTGGCGACTGCTCGAGGGACTCGACGATATAGGCCTTACGCTGCGGAAACTCCCCGAGATCGAGGCCTATGAGCAGGGCCGACCGCCCTGGAAGCCGCGCACCCTGCAGGGCTGATCCCGGGCCTCGGCGACCCGAATTCGCCGCCCACCAAACCGGTTCTGCACCCACCCGACAGGAGTCCAAGGGGGGCAAGCGGATTGCCGGAATGTTCGCTAGCTACCCCCGAAATTGCGCGTGGCTCTTGGAAATCAGTGGTCACAGGGTTTACCGTGTCCACTAGTCGGTTCAAAGTGGACCACTGGTTTCGGAGGTTTTGGATGAACAAAGCGGAGCTCATCGACGTACTCACAACCAAACTGGGCACCGATCGTCGGCAGGCTACCGCCGCGGTGGAGAACGTTGTCGACACCATCGTGCGCGCGGTGCACAAGGGCGAGAGCGTCACGATCACCGGCTTCGGCGTTTTCGAGCAGCGCCGCCGCGCGGCCCGTGTGGCGCGCAACCCGCGCACGGGCGAAACCGTGAAGGTCAAGCCCACCTCGGTGCCGGCGTTCCGTCCCGGAGCGCAGTTCAAGGCGGTTGTCTCTGGCGCACAGCGTCTCCCGGCAGACGGCCCCGCGGTCAAGCGTGGCGTGACCGCAGGCCCGGCCAAGCGCACCGCAGCCAAGAAGGCCCCCGCCAAGAAGGCCGCAGTCGCCAAGAAGGCTCCGGCCAAGGCCCCCGCCAAGAAGGCCGCGACCAAGGCTCCGGCCAAGAAGGCCGCGACCAAGGCTCCGGCCAAGAAGGCCGCGACCAAGGCTCCGGCCAAGAAGGCCGCGACCAAGGCTCCGGCCAAGAAGGCCGCCGCCAAGGCTCCGGCCAAGAAGGCCGCGACCAAGGCTCCGGCCAAGAAGGCCGCGACCAAGGCTCCGGCCAGGAAGGGCCGCAAGTAGATTCCCTGTCAGGCACGCCGTGACCCGCCATGCGGTCACGGCGTGCCTTTCTGTGCGGGTCTGTTACTTCTTCGTCGGCAGGGGACTGCACATGTGGTCGGCGGCCACCAGTCGGCCGTCGACGAGGGACATCACCCAGGTGCTGCCCTTGCGGTTGCCTGTGGTCTCCGGGCGGACGTTGTCGCGTTCGCACCACCAGGCGATGAGATCGGGAATCACCTTGCCCTGCGTGCAGATCACCGGGGTGCCCGCACGCGTGGCGATCTCGACGACCCGGTTACGGGTCGACTTGTGGTCGCTCGCGTAGGCCTCTTCGGTCAGAACGGGCTCGTTGTGGATGTCCACCTGGAGCTCCTGAGCGAGCGGTTCGATGGTCTGATGGCAGCGGACACGATCGGCCGCGTAGAGCGTGCTGGCGCCGAACGACAGCAGCTGGCCGACCAACGACTCGGCCTGTGCCCGGCCGTGTTTGTCCAACGGACGAGCCCGGTCGTCGCCCTTGTAGCGGGACCGGCTGCCCGCCGTGGCGTGCCGCACGATCAGTACCGTTTTGGTGTCAGGCGGATGTTTTGCGAAGCGCCCCAACACTTTACGGTCGTAGGGGTACTGCAGCTGCTCCATCGCCGCATCGATGGGAAGCCAGATCAACTTGTCCGCTTCGGCGTTGGGGGTGAACTCTCCACCGGTCACCTTCGCGGCCCAGTACCAGACCCGTTTGGTACCCGGGGGGATCGGGTATGAGACCGAACCGAGCCTGCGGCCGAGCAGCGCGGTGTGGCCCGTCTCCTCGTAGACCTCGCGCACCGCGGTCACGGGTTCGGTTTCGCCGGGGTCGACCTTGCCTTTGGGCAGCGACCAATCGTCGTAGCGGGGCCGGTGGATCACAGCGATCTCGACGGCGCTGTCGGTGGTCAGATCGCTGCTGCGCCGCCAGAGCACCGCACCGGCCGCGGGCACGACCTTCTTGTCGGTGGTCGTGTTGTTGTTCGACACCTCAACTCCTGCAGGTCATTCTCCGGTGCCGCTTGCTGGCCCGTACCCGACCCGATCAGCGCTGCCGGTGACGTTCCATCAGCGACACCTGGTGGTCGCGTACCGTCTGGCCTTCCTGCGGCAGCGCCGTCCAATGGCCGTCGTGCTGCAGTTCCCAGCACCGGGTGGCGGGGTCCATGGCCGATTCGAAAACGTCGTTCAGTTGTGCGGTGAGTCGCGGGTCCTTCACCTGAGCCATCACCTCGACACGCCGGTCGAGATTACGATGCATCATGTCGGCGCTGCCGATCCAGAACTCGTCGATGGCGCGGAAGTGAATAATCCGCGAGTGTTCCAGGAAGCGGCCGAGGATCGACCGCACGGTGATGTTCTCGGAATAGCCGGCACCGCCGGGCCGCAGCGCGCAGATGCCGCGCACCACGATCTCGACGGGGACGCCTGCCTGGGACGCCCGGTACAACGCGTCGATCACCTGCTCGTCCACCAATGCGTTGGCCTTCATGCGAATTCCGGAAGGCGCACCGTCCAGGTGTGCCGCGATCTCCCGGTCGATCCGCTCGATGATGCCCTTGCGTACACCGCGCGGCGCCACCAGCAGGTTGCGGTAGGAATCCTTGCGGGAATAGCCGGTCAGGGAATTGAACAGATCCGTCAGATCGGCGCCGATATCGGGGTCGGCCGTCAACAGGCCCACATCCTCATACAGGCGAGCGGTTTTCGGGTTGTAGTTGCCTGTCCCGATATGGCAGTAACGGCGAATGACCGAGCCTTCGCGGCGCACCACAAGGCAGGTCTTGCAGTGCGTCTTGAGCCCGATCAGGCCGTAGACCACGTGCACGCCCGCCTGTTCCAGTGCGCGCGCCCACTTGATGTTGGCCTGCTCGTCGAACCGGGCCTTGATCTCCACCAGCGCGACGACCTGTTTTCCTGCCTCGGCCGCGTCGATGAGCGCGTTGACGATCGGCGAGTCACCCGACGTGCGATACAGCGTCTGCTTGATGGCCAGCACATTCGGATCCGCGGCGGCCTGTTCGATGAAGCGCTGCACGGTCGTTGAGAACGAGTCGTACGGATGATGCACCAGGACATCGCCGTCGCGCAGCGTCGAGAAGATGCTCTTGGGCGTCTCCCGCTCGCCGAAAGCCGGTGGTGTCGCGGGCACGAACGGCGGGTCCTTGAGATCGGGACGATCGACGCCGTATATCTGCCACATGGTCGACATGTCGAGCAGTCCCGGCACCTGGATCACGTCGCCGGGATCGACGTCGAGCTCACGCAACAACAGCTCAAGCATGTTGTCGGTCATGTCGTCGGCGACCTCGAGACGGACCGGCTTGCCGAAGCGGCGGCGGGCCAATTCGCGTTCGAGCGCCTGCAGCAGATCCTCGTCGCGATCTTCCTCGACCTCGAAGTCCGCGTTGCGGGTGATCCGGAAGGCATGGTGCTCCACGACTTCCAGGCCGGGGAACAACACCGGAAGGAACGCGGCGATGAGCGCTTCCATCGGCAGGAACCGCAGGACCTGCGGCCCGTCGGCCGGAGGCGGCAGTTGCACGAAGCGGTCGACGTTGTCGGGCACCTTGATTCGGGCGAAGTGCTGGCCACCGTCGTCGGGATGGCGGACGGTGATCGCCAGATTGAGGCTCAAGCCACTGACGAACGGGAACGGATGCGCGGGGTCCACCGCGAGCGGTGTCAGCACCGGGAACACCTGCTCGTGGAAGTAGGTGGAGAGCTTGTCGCGTTCGGCCGCGCTGAGATCGGCCCATGTGACGATGATGACGCCCTCTTCGGCGAGCTGCGGCCGTACCGAGTTGAGGAAGACCGCGGCGTGCCGGCTGGCGATCTGCTGGGTGCGTTCGTTGATCCGGCGCAGCTGCTCGCGCGGGGACAACCCGTCGGCGGACCGTACCGACAACCCCATCTCGTCACGGCGTTTCAGACCGGCGACCCGGACCATGTAGAACTCGTCGAGATTGGACGCGAAGATCGCGAGGAACTTCAAGCGTTCCAACAGCGGCAGCGATTGGTCGGCCGCCAGCGCCAGCACGCGAGCGTTGAAGTCGAGCCAACTCAGCTCGCGGTTGAGATAGCGATCCTCGGGCAGCGCGTTGTCGACCGCGGGGGACGTGGCCGCCGGTGGCGCCTCGGGTGTCGCATTGGCACCGCCTGAAGGTTCGGCCCCGTTCGAGGTGTCGCCGCGATCGGTGTCGTCGGCCCGCAGGGTCGGCTCGGCTTCGGTGGCTTCGCTCACCTGTCCGATCATTCCTTATCTGCCAGCCGTCCGGCTACCCGCGTTGGTGATGTCGCGCGAGGGTTTTCGTAGTGGCCGGTCCGACGCCCAGCCGCCGCGCTGCAGACAGATCGTCAGGTGTGTCTATATCGCAACGCAGCCCCGGCCACGGGCCGGTCAGTTCGATCGCGCCGGAGTGCCGGTGGCGCGCAGCGGAATCGGCGCCGAACTGTGGTTGCAGGGGCACCCCGAAGGCGAACAGCGCGGAGGTCCCCGTGCCGTGCCGATCACCGACGAAACTGCGCGGGTGGGCCTGCGCCGCGGCGAGTGCGCCCGCCAGTTCCTGCGGTTGCAGTGCGGGTAGATCACCTTGCAGCACAACGATATTCGGTGTCGATTCGCGCAGTTCCAGCTCCGCGGCGGTGATCGCGTTGTTCAGCGGGTTGCGGTGCCCGGCAGGCGTCGGGTCGGAGATCACCCGGGCGCCCAGCTGCAGGGCGGCGTCGGCGGCGTCCTCGTCGGGCGTGACAACGGTGACCGCGCCGACCGCCGAGGCTGCGGTGATGGTGTCCACCAGCATGGCCAGCACCACCGCTTCCCGGGTGGGCGCGGAAAAGATCGGAGCCAGACGGGTCTTGGCCGCCGTGAGGCGCTTGACGGCGATCACCAGCGCGACCTCGGCATCCGGCGTCGTGCCGGCGGGACGGGTACCGCTCATGCCAGCCATCCTGCCAGCCGGGCCGCTGCCGCCGCGTACCTGCGCGCAGCGGCTAGGGTGATGCCGTGGTGGAGGCTGCGGTGATGGGCGCCGGCGGATGGGGCACGGCGATTGCGAAGGTATTGGCCGACGCGGGTAACCCCGTGACGATGTGGACGCGGCGTCCGGAAGTCGCCGACGAGATCAACACCGAGCACCGCAACAGCGAGTACCTCGGCGATGTCGTCCTGCCCCAGGCGATACGGGCCACCAGCGACCCGGCCGAGGCGCTGACCGGCGCGTGCACGGTGTTTCTGGCAGTGCCCGCCCAGCAGTTGCGTGCCAACCTCGAGGGCTGGAAGCACCTGATCGGCGACGACGTCACACTCGTGAGCCTCGCCAAGGGCATCGAGCTCGATTCGCTGATGCGGATGAGCCAGGTCATCGTCCAGGTCACCGGCGCCGACCCGTCCCGTATCGGTGTCGTCACCGGGCCGAACCTGGCCAGTGAGATCGCCGCCATGCAGCCGGCCGCCACGGTGATCGCCTGCAGCGATTCGGGGCGCGCGGTCGCATTGCAGCGGGCGATGGCCACCGGATACTTCAGGCCCTATACCAATTCCGACGTGGTGGGCGCCGAAATCGGCGGTGCCTGTAAAAACGTGATCGCCCTCGCGTGCGGGATGGCAGTCGGTGTCGGGCTGGGGGAGAACACCATCGCCGCGATCATCACCCGCGGACTGGCCGAGATCCTGCGCCTGGGCATCGCACTGGGCGCCAAGCCCGCAACATTGTCCGGGTTGGCGGGGGTCGGCGATCTCGTCGCGACCTGCACCTCACCGCGCTCCCGCAACCGTACGTTCGGTGAACGGCTGGGCAGGGGTGGCACCATGGAGTCGGCATTGCAGGCGGCGGGTGGACACGTCGCCGAAGGGGTGTCGTCGTGTGAATCGGTGTTGGCCCTGGCATCCAGCTACGACGTCGAGATGCCGCTGACCGAAGCCGTCCACCGGGTATGTCACAAGGGGCTGTCGGTACACGAGGCCGTCGCACACCTGCTGGGGCGCAGCACCAAACCGGAGTAGACATGATCGAAGGCACGTACGGCGATTCCACCCGCAGCGTCAAAGCCGTTGGGTCCGAATCGATTCCGGGCGTACCGGTGGCGCCGATGCCCGTTCCGGCGTCGACCTATCACCTGTCGCCGGACGAGACCGAGCCGCTGGACAGTTACGGGCGCAGCTCCAATCCGTCGTGGCGGCAGCTGGAAACGGCGCTGGCCGAACTGGAAGGCGCGTCCGCGGCGCTGACTTTCGGATCCGGTATGGCGGCCATCACCTCGGTGCTGCGCGTGCTGGCCAAGCCGGGCTCGACGCTCGTCGTACCCGCCGACGGCTACTACCAGGTTCGGCGGTACGCATCGGAATACCTTGCCCCACAAGGGGTTACCGTCATCGAAGCCAGCGCTGGCGAGATCTGCCACGCCGCGTCGAACGCAGACGTCGTGCTGGCCGAGACGCCGGCCAATCCCGCTCTGGACGTCGTCGACCTGCACCGCCTGGCGCTGACCTGCCGGGGCCGCGGCGCCACGCTCGTCGTCGACAACACCACCGCGACCCCGCTGGGCCAGCAACCGCTCTCGCTCGGCGCGGACCTGGTCGTGGCCAGCGCCACCAAATCCTTGTCGGGACACAGCGATCTCATCGCCGGCTACGTCGCCGGCAGCCAGCCCGAGCTGATGGCCGCGGTGGAACGCGAGCGCCTACTGGCCGGGCCGATTCTGGGAGCATTCGAGGCCTGGCTCGTCCTGCGCAGCCTGGGCAGCGCCGGGCTGCGTTTCGAGCGGCAGTGCCAGAACGCGCAAGCGCTCGCGGTGATGCTGCGCAATCACCCGGCCGTGCGGTCGGTGCGCTACCCGGGGCTGCCCGAAGATCCCTCGCATGATCTGGCCGCCGCACAGATGCAGCGGTTCGGGGGGCTGGTGTCGATCGAACTGGCCGACGCCGCGGCGGTGCATGCGCTGGTCGAGCGCAGTGCACTGCTCATCGCCTCGACGAGTTTCGGTGGTATCCACACATCGGTCGACCGGCGCGCCCGCTGGGGCGACCCGGTGCCGGCCGGTTTCGCCCGGATATCGGCGGGCATCGAGGACACCGACGATCTGATCGCCGACATCAGCCAGGCGCTCAGGTAGAAACCGCAGGTCAGGACGCGCTGAAAGGTGAGGTCCGCCCAGGGCGGTAGCCTCTCTAGGTTGTGACTGTCCGCAATCAGCCCGGGTCCCGGATCCGCGTCGCCGTCGTGTACGGCGGACGCAGCTCCGAACATGCGATTTCCTGCGTGTCGGCGGGCAGTATCCTGCGCAACCTCGACCCGGAACGGTTCGAGGTGGTCGCCGTCGGCATAACGCCCGAAGGCTCCTGGATGCTCACCGACGGCAGGCCGGAGACCCTGGCCATCACCGACGGTCAGCTACCCGGCGTCACCGACACCTCCGGCACCGCCCTTGCGCTGCCCGCGGACCCCATGCGCAGCGGTCAGCTGTTGTCGTTGGGCTCCGGCCCAGGACAGGTGCTGGCGTCCGTCGACGTCGTGTTCCCCGTGCTGCACGGACCCTACGGCGAGGACGGCACCATCCAGGGCCTGCTCGAGCTGGCCGGTGTGCCGTATGTCGGCTCGGGCGTGTTCTCCAGTGCCGCCGGCATGGACAAGGAATTCACCAAGAAGCTGCTGGCCGCCGAGGGTCTGCCGATCGGCGACCACGTCGTGCTGCGCCCGAAGGACGCCACGGTGGATCTCGAGCAGCGCGAGCGGCTCGGGCTGCCGGTGTTCGTCAAGCCCTCCCGCGGGGGATCGTCGATCGGGGTGAGCCGCGTCACGGCGTGGGACGAGCTGCCCGCCGCCATCGAGTTGGCCCGCCGCCACGACCCGAAGGTCATCGTCGAAGCCGCGATCCCCGGGCGCGAACTGGAATGCGGCGTGCTCGAATTCCCTGATGGCTCAGTGGAAGCCAGCACGGTGGGGGAGATCCGGGTGGCCGGCGTGCGGGGTCGTGAGGACGGCTTCTACGACTTCGCCACCAAATATCTCGTCGACGCCGCCGAACTGGACGTGCCCGCCAAGATCGAGGACGACACCGCCGACGAGATCCGTGACCTCGCGGTACGGGCGTTCACCGCGCTCGACGGCCAAGGCCTGGCGCGTGTCGACTTCTTCCTCACCGACGACGGTCCGGTGATCAATGAGATCAACACCATGCCCGGGTTCACCACGATCTCGATGTTCCCCCGCATGTGGGCGGCCAGCGGCGTCGACTATCCGACCCTGCTCGCGGCGATGGTCGACACGGCACTGGCCCGCGGCACCGGCTTGCGCTGAGTCAGCGCGCCGGGCCCGGATCCGGCGGGCGGGCCGGCATGGTGCGGGTGATCTGCGCGGAGATCAGCTGAATCGGCGTCGGCCCGGACCCTGCCGGCAGCGTCAGTGCGACATAGACGGGCCGGTCGACGGCGTACCAGGTGCTCCGCGCCTGGTCGGGTGTGCCTGCCGGGGCTGCCCCCGGTGCCGCCCCCTCATCTCCCACGCGAAACCACTGCACATCGTCGACCAGCTGTAGGGGCGTGCCCACGACGAAATCGGTGGGACGTTCCAGGCCGCAGCGCAGGATGACCGGTTCGGTACCGGATTCGCCCTGCCATGCCGCGGTACCCGCCGGGGTGGGTTCGACAGTGGGCGCGCGCAGGAAATCGCCCAGCTGCTCGGGCAGGCCGTTGAGCAGGGCACCGCATTCGGGACTTTGCGCCTGCGGGGCCGGAACCGTGGAGATCGCCACCGGTGGATGGTCCGGGGACTGCTGGCGCGCCGCCGCGATCCCCAGCACGGTGATCAACACCGACACCGCCACCACTACCGCTGCGATGAGCAGGGCGCGGGGTGGTCCGTCGGTGGTCTGCGGGTCGCTCACGCAGCCAACTCTATGGCTGAGCTCCGTTGGCGATCGGGCAGGTGAGCGTCCGGGTTATCCCGGTGACCTGCTGCACACTGGGAACCACCTCGGACTGCAGGGCCGCGAGCGTATCGGCGCCGACGCGCAGGACCACGTCGTAGGGGCCGGTGACATATTCGGCCGACTGCACACCGGGCAGGACCGCCAGCGCCTTCGCGACGACCTCGGCGCGGCCCACCTCGGTCTGGATCAGCATGTAAGCCTCCACCACCCGCTGTCTCCTCCGTGTCGCTGCATAGACTCACTCGCCGCAGACAAACAAACTACCGTAGGTCCGCCCGGTGTTCAGAGCACGGCCGCGACCGGTAGGAGGGGGCTATGGCCGGCGTAAATTCGAGCGGGCACGACTCGGAGACTCTGGGCGGCGTCGGTGAGTTCGCCGTCATCGATCGGCTCGTGGCTGGGCGGGTACAGCCCGCGGCGGTGACGCTCGGTCCGGGTGATGACGCCGCGCTGGTACGCGCCGATGACGGCCGCACCGCCATATCGGTCGACATGCTGGTGCAGGACCGGCACTTCCGGCTGGACTGGTCGACGCCGCACGACATCGGCCGCAAGGCCATCGCGCAGAACGCCGCCGATATCGAAGCGATGGGCGGGCGGGCCACGGCATTCGTGGTCGCGTTCGGCGCGCCCGCCGACACCCCAAGTGCCGCAGCGGTCGAACTCGCCGACGGGCTGTGGGACGAGGCGCGGCGGCTCGGAGCCGGCATCGTCGGCGGCGATCTGGTGCGGGCGCCACAGTGGGTGGTATCGGTCACCGTGCTCGGCGATCTCGAAGGCCGACCCCCGGTGCTGCGCAGCACCGCCCGGCCCGGAGACACCGTTGCCGTGGTCGGTGAGCTCGGGCGATCGGCAGCCGGATATGCGCTGTGGCACAACGGAATTCACGACCATCCCGAGTTGCGGCGGCGCCATCTGGTGCCGGAACCGCCGTACGGCCAAGGCGCGGCCGCGGCGCGGGCAGGCGCCACCGCGATGACCGACGTGTCGGACGGATTATTGGCTGATCTGGGTCATATCGCCTCGGCGTCCGGGGCCGTCATCGATCTTGCCGCCGCGGCGCTCGAGAGCGACACGGCTGCCGTCGCCGCCGCTGCCACGGCAATCGGCGCCGACCCGCTGGCGTGGGTGCTCGGCGGTGGCGAGGACCACGCCCTGGTGGCGACGTTCCGCGGCTCACCGCCGGACGGCTGGCGGGTGATCGGGCGGGTGCTCGACGGGCCGGCGGCGGTGCTGCTCGACGGCGACGCGTGGGCGGGAAACCCGGGATGGCAGTCGTTCGATTGACGGGTTCACGCTAGGTTGGCTTTTCGTGGTGATGGATGCGGGGAGCAGTTCGACGGTGGCGGACGCGAGGAGCAATTCAGGGGTGGCGGACGCGAGGAGCAATTCAGGGGTGGCGGACGCGAGGAGCAGTTCAACAAAAGCGCGACCGATGAGTGAGCTTGTCGAGGACGGTTGGGCGCGGGCACTGGAACCTGTCGGGGCTCAGGTGGCGCAGATGGGGGAGTTCCTGCGCGAAGAACTCAGTGCGGGCAGAAGGTATCTGCCTGCCGGCCAGAATATCTTGCGCGCCTTCAGCTTTCCGTTCGATCAGGTGCGGGTGCTGATCGTCGGGCAGGATCCGTACCCGACGCCCGGACACGCGGTCGGCCTGAGTTTCTCGGTCGCACCGGAAGTGCGGCCGTTGCCCCGCAGTCTGTCCAACATTTTCACCGAATACACCGAGGATCTCGGCTTTCCGCAGCCGAGTACCGGTGACCTGACCCCGTGGGCCGAGCGTGGTGTGCTGTTGCTCAACCGCGTACTGACCGTGCGGCCCGGCACACCGGCGTCGCACCGCGGCAAGGGGTGGGAGGCGGTCACCGAATGCGCGATCCGGGCGCTGGTGGCGCGCGATCAGCCGCTGGTCGCGGTGCTGTGGGGGCGTGATGCGTCGACCCTGAAACCGATGCTCGCCGAGGGGGATTGCGCCATCATCGAGTCGCCGCACCCGTCACCGTTGTCGGCATCGCGGGGATTCTTCGGGTCGAGGCCGTTCAGCCGAGTCAATGAGCTCTTGCGGCAGAAGGGCGTCGAGCCCATCGACTGGCAATTGCCCTGACGGTGCCGACGCTTACGGCATCGGCACGCCGGGCGGCGACGGGATCGCCGGGGGTGCCGGGATGGCGGGCGGTGACGGGATTGCCGGCGGGGCAGGGATGGCCGGAGGTGATGGGATCGCCGGAGGTGACGGGATCATGACAGTCCCGTTGCCGCCACCACTCGTGGTCTCTTCCGGGGGCGCCGTAGGCGCCAGCGAGACCGTGGTCTGCTCTGTCGGCGCTGGGCTCGGCGTGGTGCTCGAGGTCGTCGACGTGGTGGTTCCGGTGGTCTGGTCGCCGGAGTTGTTGCTCCCGCATGCCGACAGCGCCGAAGCGGCGGCCAGCATGCAGGCGCATCCGTACAGGAATCGACCGGACAGGCGAAGAGGGCTCATGACGGCAGGAGGTACCCTGCCCACCCGACGGTTAAACGACGGCCGAACACGCGACCGCCCGCGCTTTCGCGCGAGCGGTCAGCGGTGTTGGTCGTCGTTTTGGCGCAAGCGCTTAGCCGCGCGAGACCTTGCCGGCCTTGATGCAGGAGGTGCAGGCGTTCACGCGCTGCTTGTTACCGCCCGGGCGTGCCACGGCACGGACCGACTGAATGTTCGGGTCCCAGCGTCGGTTGGTCCGCCGATGCGAATGCGACACCGACTTGCCGAAGCCCGGCCCCTTCCCGCAGATATCGCACACGGCAGCCATATCAACAACTCCTTGAAATCAGTTCTTGGGGGTCTGGGTTTGGTCGCCGCAAAACTGCGCGGCTCGACCCGACAACCTGACCAGGATACCGAGAGGCCAGGGTATCGCCAAAATCGCCGGTGAGCCGCGTGTCAGGTTATGCACAGGACCCGATGGTCTGATCAGCATTGTCGCAGGCACTGGCTAGGCTGACGCGCACGGCGGCCATGCCGCGCGGCGTGTGTTCTCAGGCGAACGGCTCGGGATCTGGAGGGGGTTTCGGTGGCTGCTGGACGGCTCGATGCCTCCGCTCTGCGCGCGTGGGCGCACACTGCCGTCGGTGACCTCATCGCGCACACCGACGAGATCAACCGGCTCAATGTCTTCCCGGTGCCCGACGCCGACACCGGCACCAACATGCTGTTCACCATGCGCTCGGCCTGGGCGCAGGTGGATGCCCAACCGGCGGGCGACGTCGCGCAGGTAGCCGCCGCCCTGGCCGCGGGCGCGCTGCAGGGCGCCCGGGGGAACTCCGGGGTGATCCTGTCGCAGATCCTGCTGGCCGTCGCCGAGGTGGTCGCGTCGGCCGCGGCGCAGCGCGACGGTGATCTCTACGACATCGACGGTGTGCTGTTCGGCGCGTGCCTGCGGCATGCCGTCGCGCTCGTCGTCGCGTCGATGGGTGAGCCGGTGCCCGGCACCATCGTCTCGGTTCTGCAGGCCGCTGCCGGTGCTGCCGAGCACCGCGCCGCCGACGGCGCCGATCTGGCGGCGGTCACCGTGGCCGCCGCGGACGCCGCTGCCGCAGCGCTGGACCAGACACCGCACCAGCTCGACGTGCTCGCGGAAGCCGGAGTGGTCGATTCCGGTGGCCGCGGCCTGCTGGTGCTGCTGGACGCGATGGCATCCACGATCGCGGGCCATACGGCGCGGCGGCCGGCCTACCAGCCGTCGGCGCAGCCGTCCCTGCCTGCCGCAGTCACCTCGGCTCCGCCGCAGTTCGAGGTGATGTATCTGCTCAGCGGATGCGACGCCGACGCTCTCGAGGGATTACGGGCTGCGCTCGACCAGCTGGGCGAGTCGGTGACCATCGCCACCTCGGGCCGCAACGAGTTCTCGGTCCATGTGCACGTCGACGATGCCGGTGCGGCCGTCGAGGCGGGTTTGGCGGTGGGCACGTTGAGCCGCATCCAGATCACCGCGTTGCTCGGCGGCCCGGACACGCGACCCGCGGGCGGTTGGGCCAAACCGCGGGCCGTGCTGGCCGTCGTCGACGGCGACGGTGGAGTCGAACTGTTCGCCGGCGAGGGTGCGGCCGTGCTGCGTCCCCAGGAGGGTGAGGCGGTCAGCGCCAAGCAACTCCTGCGCGCGCTCGTCGACACCGGAGCCGCACAGGTGATGGTACTGCCCAACGGATATGTGGCCGCCGAGGAACTCGTCGCGGGCTGCACGGCCGCCATCGGTTGGGGTATCGACGTGGTGCCGGTGCCGACCGGCTCGATGGTGCAGGGGCTCGCGGCGCTGGCCGTCCACGACGGCGCCCGGCAGGCCGTCGACGACGGCTACACGATGGCCCGTGCAGCCGCGGGCGCCCGGCACGGCTCGGTCCGCGTGGCCACCGAGGAGGCCCTGACGTGGGCGGGCACATGTAAACCGGGTGACGGCCTCGGCATCGCCGGCGACGAGGTGCTGATCGTCGGCCCCGACATCACCACCGCGGCGGCCGGTCTCATCGATCTGCTGCTTCTTGCCGGCGGCGAGTTGATCACCGTGCTGACGGGCGAAGGGGTCAACCCTGAGGTGGGCAAGGCGCTGCAAGAACACGTGCACCGCGCACATCTCGGGGCCGAACTCGTGACGTATCACACCGGCCACCGCGGTGATGCCCTGCTGATCGGAGTCGAGTAGTGGCCGTCCTTTCCGACCGGCTGGACCTCGTGATCGGGGCCAAGTCGGCCAAGCCGTTGGAGGAGCACTTCGGTATCCGCACCGTCAACGATCTGTTGCGGCACTATCCCCGCAAATACAGCGACGGCATGACGGTCCGCGGGGAAGGCGAGGCGCTCGATCTGGAAGAGGGCGAACACGTCACCTTCATCGAGGTCGTCACCGAGACCAAAGAGGGGACGATGAAGCCGGTCTTCGACAAGAAGACCGGGCGCCAGAAGACCCGCAAGTGGCTGCGCGTCACGCTCGGCAAGCACCGGCCGGCGGTGACCGCAACGTTTTTCAATGCGGGATGGATGATCGACAAGCTCCCGGTCGACACCAGGCTCATGCTCTCCGGTGAGGTCAAGTACTTCCGCAACACCCTGCAGCTGGACCATCCGGCGTTCCTGGTGCTCGGCTCGCCGCTGGGCAAGCAATTCGGCACCAAGTCGCTGAAAACCATTGCGACAGCTTCGGGGGCCAGCGGCGACGACATGCTGGCGGCGTTCGAGCGGGAGTTCTTCCCGATCTACCCGGCCTGCGCCAAGGTGCAGAGCTGGGACATCTACTCGTGTGTGCGCCAGGTGCTCGACGTGCTCGACCCGGTGCCCGATCCACTGCCGGAATCCTTTGTGCGGCAACGGAATCTGATGACCGAAGACGAGGCGTTGCGGGCGGTTCACCTCGCGGAGAATGCGGCGCAGCGCGATCGGGCCGCCGAGCGGTTGACCTATGACGAGGCCATCGGACTGCAATGGGGTTTGGTGGCCCGGCGCCATGGCGAGTTGAGCGAGTCCGGCCCGCCCGCGCCGTGGACCGACGACGGGCTGGCCGCCGAGTTGTTGCGGACACTGCCGTTCGACCTCACCGTGGGCCAGCGTGAGGTGCTCGACGTGGTGTCGGCCGAGCTCGCCTCTACCCGCCCGATGAACCGCATGCTGCAAGGCGAGGTCGGCTCCGGCAAGACCATCGTGTCGGTGCTGGCGATGCTGCAGATGGTCGATGCCGGTTACCAGTGCGCGTTGCTGGCGCCGACGGAAGTCCTTGCCGCCCAACATGCCCGGTCGGTGCGCGACGCGTTGGGGCCGTTGGCGATGGCGGGCGAGCTCGGCGGAGCTGAGCACGGTACGCGGGTCGCGCTGCTGACCGGATCGATGTCGGCGCCGCAGAAGCGGCAGGCGCGTGAGGAGGTCGCCTCGGGCGCGGCGGGCATCGTGATCGGCACCCACGCGCTGCTGCAGGACGCGGTGGAGTTCGCGAACCTCGGCATGGTCGTGGTCGACGAGCAGCACCGGTTCGGAGTCGAGCAGCGAGATGCCTTGCGTGCCAAGGCGCCTGAGGGCTTGACTCCGCACCTGCTGGTGATGACCGCAACCCCGATCCCGCGCACCGTCGCCCTGACCGTGTACGGCGACCTGGAGACCTCGACGCTGCGGGAACTGCCTCGCGGCCGCCAGCCCATCACGAGCAACACGATTTTCGTGTCGCAGAAGCCGGCCTGGCTGGACCGGGCGTGGGCGCGGATCCGCGAGGAGGTGGCCGCGGGCCGTCAGGCGTACGTGGTGGCGTCGCGCATCGATGAATCCGACAAGGACACCAACGGCGCCAAGGAGGGCAGGCAGGCCGGGCCCCCGCCGGTCACCGTCACCGAGCTGTTCGACGGGCTGCAGCGCGGGCCCCTGGCCGGGCTGCGGCTGGGCCTCATGCACGGCCGGTTGTCCGGCGACGAGAAGGATGCGGTCATGTCGGCGTTCCGCGCCGGTGACCTCGACGTCCTGGTGTGCACCACCGTCATCGAGGTGGGCGTCGACGTGCCCAACGCCACGGTGATGGTGGTGATGGACGCCGACCGATTCGGCATCAGCCAGCTGCACCAGCTGCGCGGCCGCATCGGTCGGGGGCAGCATCCCAGCTTGTGCCTGCTGGCCACCCGGCTCCCGGAGACCTCCAAGGCGGGGGAGCGCATCAAGGCCGTCGCGGGCACCCTCGACGGCTTCGCCCTCGCCGATCTCGACCTCGACGAGCGTCGTGAGGGAGATGTGTTGGGGCTCAACCAGTCCGGACGGACCATCAATCTCCGCTTCCTGTCGCTGCGGGAACACCTCGAGGTGATCACCGACGCCAGGGAATACTGCGAATCCCTCTACGAGACCGACCCGAACAATGCCGGGATGGCCTTGCTGGCAGCCCAGTTCGTCGAGACCGACCGGGTCGAGTACCTGGACAAGTCATGAACCGGCCGGCATGGCTGGCCATCGCGGTCGCGCCGGGCATCGACGTGCTCGCCGGGATCGCCGAGATTCCGGTCCGGGACGGCTGCGACACCCGCTTCCTTGGGGGGTTTGCTGTGTTGGGCAAAACGCTACAAGAGGTTGAGTTCAAGTCGGGAACGCTCCGATGAGCCGGGCGAGGATGGCTTGGTCGGGTGCGGCTGCGGTGCTGGCAGTTGTGGTGGCTGTGCAAACGGTAATGTCGTCGGCCGGTCCATCGATGTCGGTGGCCGGGGCTGATCTGCCGACGGTAACTGTTGGGGTTGATGTTCTCGCTGGAGTGCCGGTGGTGCCGGTCCGTGTCCGTCATGGAGATTATCGCCGTGCGGCGTTCGGGGAGGCGTGGACCGATGACACCGATGCGCCTGGCGGACATAACCAGTGTGATACGAGAAACGACATCCTTGATCGCGATCTGATCGACAAGACCTATGTGGCGATCAGTCGCTGCCCGCGTGCGGTGGCCACGGGTGTGCTGCACGATCCATACACCAGTACGACGGTAAACTTCCAGCGCGGCAACAAGTCTGGTGCGGCAATACAGATCGAGCACATCGTGCCGCTGGCCTATTCATGGGATCAGGGTGCGTGGACATGGCCGGAATCGTTGCGCGTCCGGTTCGCCAACGATCCCGCCAATCTCCTTGCGGTGCAGGGGCAGGCGAACCAGGACAAGGGCGATAAAGAGCCGGCGTCGTGGATGCCGCCGAATGCAGCGTTTCACTGCCAGTACGCGATGCAGTTCATCGCGGTGATGCGGGGCTATGGGTTGGCGGTTGATGAACCGTCGGTGCCAGTCTTGCGTGACGCGGCGGCAACATGCCCGAGCAGCCGATGAGTGTGGGGTTTTTCGCGCCGTCACGATGAGGGCCCCGAGCATGCACGCCACCTGCTGAAACCATCAACGGAGCCAACGCACCGGCGGGGTGGGCAGCGTGGTGCCGGCCATGATCACGGCGAACGCATACGCCAGTAGCACCGTGGCCACACCGCCACTGCGCCTTCCGTTTTGATCGTCCGGGGTACGCGCTCCGGCGCCGACGATCATGATCGCTTCGATGGCGCTGATCTCACGCTGTGCGGGGTCACGAATTGTACAGCGGTGCGGGTCGTTTCGGCGATGTTGTGGATCGCGATGTGGGCGATGTAGCCGTCGGGGCGAATCAGCAACAGTGTGTCTCGAGACAACCCGTAGATGCGGGCGAATTCTCTCGTAGGGTCGGTGAGCACCCCGTCTGGTAGATCGCCCTTGTTACTGGTGTCGACGATGACGCGCGTGAGTTGCGCGCCGGCGGCGGGCCAGTCGAGTTCGGCCAACGCGCCGGCGGCATGTGCGCCGTAGGCCAGCGCGGTGAAATGCGCTCCGCGGTAGGAATCGAACAGTCGTACGCGGTGGCCATCGGCGTCGACGAGGTCGGCGTTCGGCGCGCGGTCACCGACTTGCAGCGTCTTGGTGCGGTCCGCAGCCAGGGGAGCCAGTGGACCGCCGTGGTAGGTCAGGGCGAGTTGTTTTTCGTCCTTGCCGCGCCGGATGCTCGACGGGTCGAACTTGCCGATACCTTCGTATTTCTTGGTAGACAGGCCGAGCACGCTAGCGGCGATGGGTTGGCGTTCGTGTTCGTAGGTGTCGAGGAGTTGATCGTCGGCTCCTGCCAACACTTGGCCGAGTTTCCAGCCCAAGTTGTAGGCGTCGCCAATGCCGGTGTTGAGGCCCTGCGCGCCGGCGGGGGTGTGGACGTGGGCGGCGTCACCTGCCAGCAGGACACGGCCGCGGCGGTAGTTGGCCGCGAGGCGGATGTTGGGGCGAAACACCGACTGCCAGGCGATGTCATGCAGTGCGAGTCGCTTGTTGCGAGTGTGCGCGTGGATGCGGGCGTTGATCTGCGCGAGTTCTTGGGGGGCTGCTTCGTCGGGTGAGAGCCGGATCATCCATTGGAACTTGTCGCTGTGCGGCAGCGGGCAGGCGCCCACGAAACGTCCCTTGAGGCCCGGCCACACGTGCCAGTACTTGCGAGACAGCCCACCCGAGACGGCGGCGTCGACGATGAGGATGCGGTCGGCCTCGTCGGTGGAGCCGCCGAACTCGATGCCGAGGGCTCTGCGGACTCGGCTGGCGCCGCCGTCAGCGCCGACGAGGTAGCGCGCGGTGATGTCCTCGGCGCCGCCGGAGGTCGCGACGTGCGCGGTCACATGGGTGTCGTGATCGGTGAACTCCATCAGTTCGGTGCCGAATTCGACACGGCCGCCCAAGGATTCGAACCGGGCGCGCAGCGCGCGGTCGGTGCGGTGTTGCGGGATCAGCCAGGTATCGGGGTAGGGGACATCGGGGCCGCGTTTCCCTTTCTCCATCATCCGGAATGGGATGGTGATCGGGCCGAGATGGATGCCCATCGGGGGGTAGAGGGCGCCCTGGTTGATGATGTCGCCCAGGGCACCCAGATCGTCGAGAACCTCCAGGGTGCGGGGCTGGATGCCTTTGGCGCGGGACCCGTCGAAGGCGTGCGGTGCCTTGTCGATGAGGCGTACCGTCACGCCGCGGCGTGCGAGGTCGATGGCCAGGGTGGTGCCCGCGGGTCCCGCGCCGACGATCAAGACATCGGTGGTAGTGGTCGTTGTCATGGGTTAAGCCGATCTGTCGAAGGTGTCATAGAAGGTCGCCAGTTGGTCGGCGACGACGGCGGGGCGTTCGAAGGGGGCCATGTGGCCGCAGTCGTCGATGATGTGGCATTGGCTGGGCTGCAGCAGTTTGCGGACTTGATCCAGGCTGCTGATCGGGGTGACGTGATCCTCGCTGCCCCAGATCAATTGGATCGGCACCGGCAGCGTGCCGGTCTGCCGGTAGAGCTCGGCGCGGTCGAACAACCCAAAGTGCTTAAGTGTCTGGAAAAAGGCGTAGATCGAGCCTTCGTAGCGGTAGGCGTCACCGACCATGACCCCCAGTTCCGCGGCGCGCGCGGGGTCGGCGACGTTGTGTCCCAGATGCTGCTGCAGGATGCGGCGGCCGAGGTGCTTGGCGACGACGCTGGCGGTGAAGTCGTTGCCCAGCAACAGTTTCGGGATCACCGGTTGGCGGCTGAGGCCAGCCGGTCCCACCAGAGTCAGGGTGGCGGTACTTGCGACGTGGTTGCTCACATACGCCATCGCGACGAGCGCGCCCATCGACGTGCCCACGACATGGCACGGCACAGGCACCTCGAGGCGCTCGATGAGCTCGCGAAGTTGGCGGACGAACAGCGTCTGGTCATAGCGGGCGACGATGCGGTCGGAATAGCCGCGCCCGTAGCCGCTGTAGGCCAGGGTCCGCAGTCCGCGCGTGTGCAGCTCGGCGGCCAGCTCATCCCAGTAGAACAACGGGATGGTCAGCCCGCCGGCCAGGACGACGACGTCGCCGCCGTCAGGCCCGGTCAGCTCGTAATGCGTGACACCATCGCTCAATTGAATGTAGCTGCCGCGCAGACTGCGCCGCGTGGTGGCATCGAGTCGGCGGCCTTCTCCGGCTGCGACAAAGTACTTCATTGCGCATTCCTTGATGGGAGCGATTGCAGAAACTGGGTGATGGCGTCGGCCACCCATGCGGGGTCTTCCTCGGGCAGCAGATGCCCACCGACCGGATGGACTTTTTCGACGCTGCCGGCGATGTCACGGGTGAAGTGTTGGCCATCCATGTCGGCGCTGCGCAGCACCAGGGTTGGCACGTCGATGTTCTGGATCTCGGCGCTGCGATCGGGTTGGTCGGTGGTCAGGAAATCAACGAACGCCGAGCGGTTACCGGGCCGATTCCACAACCGGTGCGCACGCTCCACCATCGCGGCATCGACAATGTCGCAGTTCGGCCCGAGGGCTTGACGCAGGCTGCGCTCGACGGCGCGCCGGGGCATGAACCGTCTCAACAGTTGACCGATGACGGGGTTGCGCGCCAGTGCCATGCCGGCCGGCAGTTGCTTGTCCGGATAGCCGGTAGCGTTGATCAACACCAGCCCGGTCAGCTGCAGGTGCTCGGGGTGATCAAGGGCAAGATTCCAGGCGATGTTGCCGCCCAACGAGTTGCCAGCCACCGCGCATCGCCCGACGCCGATAACGTCCAGGAACCGGGCGAGCGTCGCAGCGTAGGTGGCGACCCGGTAATCACGGTCGGGCCGCGGCCCGGTCACGCCGAAGCCCGGCAGATCCAGACGGATGACGTCGAAAGAACCCCACAGCCGATGCGCGACAGCCTCCACGCCGTATAGCGAGGACGCACTGCCATGCAGCAGCACCACCGTCGGCCCCGTCCCCGACCGTCGGTAATGGATCCGCATCCCGTCGACGGCGGCGAACTGCGAGTCCGAGTGAACATCGATATCACGGAGAGCCATAATGGATACAGTGTTGCCATAATTCCGTCGTATGTCAAGAATCAGTGATACTGGGGCGGTGACCTCGACTTCAAAACCGGCACCGCGGTCGACTCAACGGTCGCGAGGGCGACCCGCCGTGCCGGTGGAGCGCATCATCGCCGCGGCCACCGAGATCGTCGACGAGGACGGCGCCGAGGCGCTGACCATGCGGACACTGGCCCAGCGTTTGGATTCAGGCACTGCCACCCTGTACCGGCATTTCAGATCGCGCGCGCAGCTGATCGCCCATGTCATCGACACCGTGCTTGGTGAGGCCGACATCGATGCGGCCGCGGCACGCGAAATGCCGTGGCGGCAGGTGGTGGAATCGGGCGCACGCACGCTGTTCGAAGTCTTCCGTGCACACCCGCAAGTGGCGCGGTTGCTGGCCGAGCGAATTCCGATGGGACCCAACGCAATGCGGCAGCGCGAATTTATGATCGCAGCTTTACTGGCCGCAGGTTTCGGCCCCGAGCTGGCCGCACAGGCCTATGCGACAGTGGCGCGTTTCGTCCTCGGATTCGCCATCCAGCTCGGCGAGCACCCGACCGATGACGACGCCGAACTCCCTGAAACCTGGCGCGCCCAGGACCCGCAGTCCTATCCCGCCACCGTGGCGGTGGCCGACCACCTGCCAGTCGGCCTGGAACGCGAGTTCAGCCTCGGGCTGGAATTGATCCTCAACGGCCTGACCCAGCTGCTCGACGACGCCGATCTACCGACAGCCGTCCCGACTTCGACGTGAGGGTGGCGGTCAGCCGAAACAGTGGTTGACATCCCGACGCCTTAATGGATACGGTGTAACCACAAATAGTGGCGTCGAGTTGCCCAGAGTCGCCTACGGCGTGAGGGCGCGGTCTATGGCGAGCCCCAGTTGAGAATCGGAGACAACGGTGAGCCGAATATTGCTACGCGGTGCGCGGGTGATCACCATGGCGCCGCATCGCCCCGACACTGAACGCATCGACGTCCTCGTCGAGGCCGATCGCATCGCGGCGATGGGCGACCACCTCGATCCGACCGGCACCGACGTTGTCGACGTCAAGGACCACATCGTCATCCCCGGACTCGTCAACGCCCACCTACACACGTGGCAGACCGCGCTACGGTTCGCCGGCGGGGACTGGTCGCTGCTGGAATACCTGGCCCACACTCACGGCCACGTCGCCCGCCGATACACCCAGGGCGACATGCACATCGGGACATTGGCCGGTGCGTTGAATCAAATCAACTGTGGCACAACGACTGTGGGCGACTGGTGTCACAACTGCCTGACACCTGGCCATGCCGACGCCGCCATCGACGCGCTGACCACCGCCGGCATCCGCGCAGTCTTCTTGCACGGCACAGGCCATGGCGGCCCGACCAAACCTCATGACGTGCGCGAAATCGATCGCCTCCTCGACGGACCCATCTCCCGGAACTCATTGCTTACCGCTGGAATGGCGATCAAGGGCCCACAACTATCGGCCTCCGATGTGGCGATCGCGGACCTGCGGGCTGCCGTCGACCGTGGCGTGATCGCGTCGATGCATCAGAGCGCCGGGACGCCCGGACCGGGCTGGAATGCCGTCGGCGCTGCGGGCTTGTGGGGTCCCCACGTCAACATCGTGCACGGCACCGGCCTAAGCGACGAGTGGGTCAAGAAGCTCACCGACTCCGGAGTCAGCTTCACCTCCACCCCAGAAAACGAACTGGGTCAGGGGCATTGCACCGCGATCACCGAACAACTGCTGCGCGTCGGTGCCGCGCCGTCGCTCGGTACCGACACCGAAACGGCGGTATCCGGCGAAGTTCTCACCGCCGCCCGGATCAACCTGGCCCGCCAACGAGGCCTGGCCCACGACCAGGAGTTTCAACGAACCGGATTGAGTGCGCCGACCGCCGCACTCACCAGCAAGCAGGCGCTGTCGTGGGCGACCGTCCACGGTGCGCGTGCCCTCGGCCTGGCTGACAAGGTCGGTCACCTCGCCCCGGGAATGCAAGCCGATCTCGTCGTCATCGACGCCCGCGCGCTGAACCTGTGGCCGGCCCACGACCCGATCGCCGCGGCGTTGCAGGCCAGCATCGCCAACATCGAAGCGGTCATGATCGCCGGGCGCTGGCGCAAGCGCCACCACGCGCTTGTCGACACGGACGTCGACGAAGTCCAAGATCGGTTGCAGCAGTCGGGCGAACGATTCGCACACAAGATCCGCGCGACCGGTCCGCTCGCCCGCACACGTCGCCGCGTCGTGCGCACGGTGGTGCACCGGCACCTCCGTCGCCAAACGCGCTGCGATAGTTAGCGAAAGCCGCAGTACATCGCGTCCGAGGGGTTCCGCCGTGGTTCGCGATCGGCTTCGGACGACAAGGCCGCGTACAGCCCGCGTGGCGTTCCAGCAACGTTCGTGACCTCGAGTTCAACCTGTTCGACGTTCTGGGGCTGCGGCCCCTGCTGGAATCGTCCCGGAAGTAGCGGCGTCGAGTGGTTCAGCGCCAGCACCATTCGCACCAGCGTCGGCGTCTAGAGGTCGAGAATCCAGTTCTGGCCGTTGAGGTCCTGTCCGAAGCTGCGGTGAGGTTCTTCATCGATGAGTCGAAACCCGAACCCCTGGTAGATCTTTCGAGCCGAGGTCAGTACGTCGTTGGTCCATAGCGTGACCTGCCGGTAGCCTGCGTCACGCGCGAACCGCAAGCATTCGTCGACCAGTCGAGCACCTAGTCCCAGGCCCCGGGCCCGCGGGGCGACCAGCAGGATCCGTAACTTCGCAACGCCGGGCTCGTCGCCCTTGACGCAGAAGATGCACCCGGCTCGTTCACCGTCGACCTCGGCGATCCAGCCCGCCTCGGTTGCCGGATTGTGTTCTGCGGCAAAGTCAGCCACGATCCTGGCGACCAGAACCTCGAAATCGGCGTTCCAGCCGAACTGCTCGTGGTAGATCTCGCCGTGGGCCATCACCACCCAGCCGAGATCGCCCGGGCGGTCCACGCGGCGCACCACGACCCGCGATTGGTCGACACTCAACGACATCGACGCGCCTCCGATCGTCAAACAAATCACTGACACACTCGTTTCAGTAGCGCTAGGCTATCAACGTGGCCACGGATCCGACAACCCCGTCCGCTCGGCAGATCGAACTTCTGGAGAGCGCCTATCGGTACGCGCTGACCCATGGTCTGGCCGAGATGTCGTTGCGGCCGTTGGCGGCGGCGATCGGGTCCAGCCCACGGGTGCTGCTGTTCCTGTTCGGGAGCAAGAACGGCCTGGTACGCGCGCTGCTGGCGCGAGCCCGCGCCGACGAGCTGGCCCTGATAGACCGCATACGCCACGCCGCTGACTGCGATCGCGTCGGATTCGGCGCAGCCGTCAAAGAGATCTGGGGATGGCTCGCCGCCGACGAGCATCAGCCGCTGCTCAAACTGTGGGCCGAGGCCTACGCCCGCTCACTGGTGGAACCTGACGGTGCGTGGGCGGGTTTCGCGCGTGACACGGTCGAGGACTGGCTGGAAGTCTTGGCGGAATATCAAGCGCCGCAAGAGAAGAGCAGTGCCGACGGGATCGCGCGTCGCACCCTGGCGCTGGCCGTGCTCCGCGGCGGCCTGCTCGATCTTCTGGCCACCGGTGACAAGGACCGGGTCAACCGAGCGGTCCGGGTCCACCTGGCGACATTGGGCACCGACTGACGGCGAGCAGACATGGCGGTCCCGGAACCGCGGCGTGTCGCGGACCGGAGTGTCTGCTCGCCGGAGAAAGTCTCGCCGGAGTTAGCGGGAGTTATCCGGTGTAGGTCGCGGGGTCCGGTCGGAACCGGGTGCCGTCGTCGAGCCCGTTGATGGTCGTCATCTCGTCGTCGGTGAGCTCGAAATCGAACACGCCGAGATTGGAGGCGATCCGGTCAGGGTTGGACGACCGGGAGATGACGATGTTGCCGAGCTGGACGCTCCAGCGGATCAGCACCTGGGCCGCGGTCTTACCGTGCGCTTCGGCGACGGAGGTGATGGCGGGGTTGTCCAGGAGGTTGCCGACGCCGAGCGGGCTGTAGGCCTCGGTGGCGACGTTGTTCTCGGCGTTGGCCGCCCGCCACGCGCTCTGATTGAGCAGCGGGTGCAGCTCGATCTGGTTCACCGCCGGCGTGTAGAAGGTCAGGCCGATGATGGTCGACAGATCCTCAGGGCTGAAGTTCGCGACACCGACCGAGCGGGAGACGCCGTCTTCCTTGACCTTCATCAGGCCGCCCCAGCTGTCGACGTACTTGCTGGTGTCGCCGGCGGGCCAATGGATGAGGTAGAGGTCGACGTAGTCCAGGCCGAGCCGTTCGAGGCTGGCGCGTGCGGCGTTCTGCGAGGACTGGTAGCCCTGGTCGGGCGTGGCCAGCTTGGTGGTGACGTAGATCTCTTCTCGCGGGATGCCCGACGCGGCGATCGCGCGACCGACCCCGGCCTCGTTGCCGTAGGACGCCGCGGTGTCGATCAACCGGTAGCCCGCCTGCAATGCGGCCGAAACCGCCTGCTCGGCTTCGGAATCCGACAGCGCTCCGACTCCCAGACCGACGACCGGAATCGTATTGCCGTCATTGAGCGTGATAGTGGGAATCGCCGACCCGTCCGATGGGGTCATGTCACCTACCCTGTGAAATTGAAGGTTCGAGGATCGGGGCCCAACCGGGTGCCGTTCTCGAGCGACGCGATGTCCTGCTCGCTGAGCTCGAAATCAAACACGTCGAAATTGCTCGCAATCCGTTCGGGGTTCACCGACTTGGGGATGACGATATTACCCAGCTGGATGTGCCATCGGATAAGCACCTGGGCCGGTGTTTTCCCATGTGCGGTGGCAATCTCGGTGATGACGGGATCGGCCAGCAGCGAGCCTTGGCCCAGCGGGCTCCACGCCTCGGTGGCGATCCCGAGCTGGGCGTGAACCTCACGGAGCTCGCGCTGCGGCAGCAACGGGTGCAGTTCGATCTGGTTGACCGCGGGCACGATGCCGGTGGAGTCGATGAGGATCTTGAGGTGCTCCGGTTCGAAGTTGCTGACGCCGATCGACCGGATGCGGCCCTGATCCCGCAGATGGGCGAACGCCTTGAAGGTGTCGACGTAGGCGTTCTTGGCGGGCACCGGCCAGTGGATCAGGTAAAGGTCCAGGTAATCCACACCGAGCCGGTCCAGACTTGCCTCGAATGCGGCCAGGGTGGCGTCGTAACCCTGGTCGCTGTTCCACAGTTTCGTGACCAGGAACACCTCGTCGCGCGGGACGCCCGCGGAAGCCAGGGCCCTACCCGTCTCGACCTCGTTCTGGTAAGCAGCGGCAGTATCGATGTGGCGGTAGCCGGACTGCAGAGCAGCGGTGACCGCGCGCTCGGTCTCGTCCGGAGGGGTCTGCCAGACACCCAGGCCGACCTGAGGTATGGAATTACCGTCGTTGAGTGTGACGCGTGGGTTCACAGAGGGAGCTGCCATGAGTGAAAGTCTGCCAGGCCGGGGCACTGCCAAGCAGGTCCTGCTCCACCGGGCGACCCAGCTCACCTTCGCCGCGTTGCCGCGGATCCCCGAGCGGAGCAAACGACTGCTGCTCGGCGCCCACCCCGTGGAATTGGACGGCAACACCCTGGACTCCACGCTGCAGATGATGCTGTTGGCGCAGCGCGCCGCCGGACTGGGTGGCCTGGTCGGCGACTTCCGGCCCGACGGCGGCGTGGAATCCTCGCGCGCCCAGTTGCGGGCGCAGGCGTCGCTGCTGAGTCCGCCGATCCGCGCCGACGTCTCCGCAATGTCGATTCCAGGACCGGCCGGACCCATTCCTGCGCGGCACTACGTGCCCGACGGATCGGGCCCGGCCCCGACGTCGGCGCTGCTGGTGTTCTTTCACGGCGGCGGATTCGTACTGGGCGACCTGGACACGCACGACAGCCTGTGCCGGTTGATCTGCCGTGACGGCGGAATCCAGGTGCTGTCGGTGGACTATCGGCTGGCTCCCGAACACAAGGCCCCGGCCGCCGCCGAGGACGCCTACGCGGCCTACCAGTGGGCGTTGCAGCACGCCGCGGGCTTGGGCGCCACACGGATCGTGGTCGGCGGCGACAGTGCGGGTGGCAATCTCGCCGCCGTCGTCAGCCAGCGGGCCCACGCCGACGGCTTACCCCTGCCCGACCTGCAACTTCTGCTCTACCCGGTCACGGATTTCTCCAGTGAGACCCGCTCGCGCACGTTGTTCGCCGACGGGTTCTTCTTGACCAAGCGCGATATCGACTGGTGCTTCGAGCACTATCTCGGCGGATCCGACATCAGCCCCGAGGACCCGATCGTGTCACCGCTGCTCGCCGCAGACCTGTCCGGACTGCCGCCGGCCCTGGTTTTCACCGCGGGTTTCGATCCGCTGCGCGACGAGGGCAACCGATATGCGGCCGCCCTCAAGGAGGCCGGGGTGTTGGTCGATCTTCGCGTGGAACGCTCGCTGATCCACGCCTTCGGCAACTTCTTCCCGCTGGGCGGCGGCAGCGCCACCGCGACCACCGCGATGATCTCTGCCCTGCGAGCACATCTCAGCCACGCCTGAGGCCCACACCCGAGCCGCCGGTACGCTTGGCGCCGTGGCCAAACCCAAGAAGACCGCCAAGTACGACCTGAAGGCAGCGGATCGCAAACGCAACCTGTTGATCCAAATCGGCCTGACCGCTGTTGTGGTGATATTCGCCGCCGCGCTGGTGCTCTACATCGTCATGACCGGCAACAAGAAGCCGGCTTCCGGTGAGGCCAGGGCCATCCGGGTGGCGGCGAGCAACGTGGTGACCAAAGAAGGCACCAGCGAACCCAAAGCGGTGCTGTCGTTGTACGAGGACTTCCTCTGCCCGGCCTGCGGCAACCTTGAGCGCGCCTTCGGCCCGACCATCAGCAAGATGATCGACTCGGGCGCGGTGGCCGTCGACTACCACATGGTGGCCATCCTGGATCGGTCCGGCGATGGGTACTCGTCGCGCGCTGGTGGGGCTGCCTACTGCGTCGCCGACGAGTCCATCGAAGCGTTCCGCCGCTTCCACACAGCCCTGTACACCAAGGAGTTGCAGCCCCAAGAAGGGGGCGGCATCTACCCGGACAACGCCCGGCTCATCGAACTCGCCCGCCAGGCCGGTGCCGCGGGCAAGGCGCCCGACTGCATCACCAAGGGCACCTACGTCGACATGGTCAAGGGTATGGCCGCCGCCGGGGGCATCAACTCGACGCCGACGGTCCGGATCAACGGCGAGGACTACCAGCCCAGCACGCCGGATGCGCTGGTCGCCAAGGTCAAGGAAATCGTGGGTGACGTGCCCGGGCTGACCGCCGTCACGCCGCAGGCCCCGGCTGCCGGTGCTCCGGCCGCTCCCGCGGCAGGCGCTCCCGCGGCTCCTGCAGGCGGCACCCCGGCCGCACCGCAGCAACCTGCTTCCGCGGGTTCGCCGGCCCCGGCCAAACCGGGTTCGTGACCGTGACCACGGAGTCGCAGGCAGAAGCCGCGCAGTCCGTCGAACAGCCCGGCGTCGAGGTCGCCAAGGCCAGCGCCGTATGGGTGCTGATCGCCGGGGTGGTCGGCTTGGCCGCCGCGCTGACGCTGACGTACGAGAAGATCGAAATACTGATCAACCCCAAGTACGTCCCGTCGTGCAGCATCAACCCGGTGCTGTCGTGCGGCTCCGTGATGGTCACGCCCCAGGCGTCGGTGTTCGGCTTCCCCAACCCGTTGATTGGCATCGTCGGGTTCACCGTCGTCGTCGTCACCGGTGTCCTCGCGGTCGCGAATGTGCGTCTGCCGCGCTGGTACTGGGCGGGTCTGGCGGCCGGCACCCTGCTCGGGGCCGTGTTCGTGCACTGGCTGATCTTCCAGAGCCTCTACCGCATCGGCGCCTTGTGCCCGTACTGCATGGGGGTCTGGGCGGTCACCATTCCGCTGCTGGTGGTGGCCTCCTCGATCGCCCTGGAGCCGCTGCACGGCAACGCGGTGCTACGGGTCATCCACCAGTGGCGATGGTCGCTGGTGGCGCTGTGGTTCGCCGCGGTGATCCTTCTGATCACGGCGCGGTTCTGGAACTACTGGTCGACGCTGCTGTAACGCAGCCGATGTAACACCGCGTCACAGTGCTGCGGCTAGGGTTACCCGCGTGATTTCCAAACTGCTGGTGGCCAACCGTGGCGAGATCGCCATCCGCGCATTCCGCGCGGCGACCGAGATGAACATCGCGACCGTCGCGGTCTATCCCTATGAGGACCGCAATTCGTTGCACCGCCTCAAGGCCGACGAGTCGTATCAGATCGGTGAGGCCGGCCATCCGGTGCGGGCGTACCTGTCCGTGGACGAGATCATCCGGGTGGCTCGCCATGCCGGGGCCGACGCGATCTACCCGGGCTACGGGTTCCTCTCGGAGAATCCCGAGCTGGCCTCGGCGTGCGCGGAAGCAGGCATCACGTTCGTCGGCCCGTCCGCCGAGGTGTTGGAGCTCACGGGCAACAAGGCCCGCGCGATCGCGGCGGCGCGGGCGGCGGGTCTTCCGGTGCTGGCGTCCTCCGAGCCCTCGGCGTCGGTGGACGAGCTCGTTGCGGTGGCCGCCGGTATGCAGTTCCCGTTGTTCGTCAAAGCGGTGTCCGGTGGCGGCGGCCGCGGTATGCGCCGGGTGAGCGATCCCGCCGCACTGCCCGAGGCCATCGAGGCGGCCAGCCGCGAGGCCGAATCGGCGTTCGGCGATCCGATGGTCTACCTCGAGCAGGCGGTGATCAACCCCCGCCACATCGAGGTGCAGATCCTGGCCGACACCCAGGGCGATGTGATCCATCTGTTCGAGCGCGACTGCAGCGTGCAGCGGCGTCACCAGAAGGTGATCGAACTTGCGCCCGCCCCGAATCTCGATCCGGAGGTGCGTGAGCGGATCTGTGCCGACGCGGTGGCGCTGGCTCGACAGATCAACTATTCGTGCGCGGGCACCATCGAGTTCCTGCTCGACGAGCGTGGCCATCACGTGTTCATCGAGTGCAATCCGCGCATCCAGGTGGAGCACACGGTGACCGAGGAGATCACCGATGTGGACCTGGTGTCCTCCCAGTTGCGCATCGCGTCCGGGGAATCGCTGGAAGACCTTGGGTTGAGCCAGGATTCGGTGAAGATCCGCGGCGCGGCGCTGCAGTGCCGGATCACCACCGAGGATCCGGCCAACGGTTTCCGTCCCGACACCGGGCGGATCACGGCCTACCGTTCTCCCGGTGGTGCCGGTATCCGGCTCGACGGCGGCACCCACACCGGCGCGGAGATCGGGGCACATTTCGACTCGATGCTGGTCAAGCTGACCTGCCGCGGCCGGGATTTCGCGACGGCCGTGGTGCGAGCGCGGCGCGCCTTGGCGGAGTTCCGGATCCGCGGTGTGTCGACCAACATCCCGTTCCTGATGGCGGTGCTCGACGATCCCGATTTCCGGGCGGGCCGCATCAATACGTCGTTCATCGACGAGCGACCCCAGCTGCTGACCGCGCACACCCCGGCCGACCGCGGCACCAAGATCCTCAACTACCTCGCCGACGTGACGGTCAACAAGCCGCACGGAGAGCGTCCGTCGAGGGTGTACCCGCAGGACAAGTTGCCCGCGGTGGATCTTGCGGCAGACCCGCCCGCAGGCTCCAAGCAGCGGCTGGTCGAGCTGGGGCCCGAGGGGTTCGCGCGGTGGATGCTTCAGAGCCCGGCGCTGGGCGTCACGGATACCACGTTCCGCGACGCGCACCAGTCGCTGTTGGCCACGCGGCTGCGCAGCACGGGCCTGCTCAAGGTGGCGCCGTATGTGGCTCGGTCGATGCCGCAGCTGCTCTCGATCGAATGCTGGGGTGGCGCGACTTACGATGTGGCGCTTCGCTTCTTGAAGGAAGATCCGTGGGAGCGGCTGGCCGCGCTGCGGGAAGCGGTGCCCAACATCTGCCTGCAGATGCTGCTGCGCGGCCGCAACACGGTCGGCTACACCCCGTATCCGGAGCTGGTCACCTCGGCGTTCGTCGAGGAGGCGACGGCAACCGGGATCGACATCTTCCGGATCTTCGACGCACTCAACAACGTGGAGTCGATGCGGCCGGCGATCGATGCGGTACGCGAGACCGGAACGGCCATCGCCGAAGTCGCGATGTCCTACACGGGCGACCTCAGCGACCCGGGGGAGCAGCTCTACACCCTGGACTACTACCTGAAGCTGGCCGAGGAGATCGTCGCTGCCGGAGCCCATGTGCTGGCGATCAAAGACATGGCCGGGCTGCTGCGTCCGCAGGCCGCGGCCGCGTTGGTGTCGGCGTTGCGCTCCCGGTTCGATCTGCCGGTGCATGTGCACACCCACGACACCCCGGGTGGACAGCTGGCGACGTATCTGGCCGCCTGGCAGGCCGGGGCGTCGGCCGTGGACGGGGCGGCCGCGCCACTGGCCGGGACGACGTCTCAGCCGGCACTGTCGGCGATCGTGGCGGCGACCGCGCACACCCCGTACGACACCGGCCTGTCCCTGCGGGCGGTGTGCGATCTGGAGCCGTACTGGGAGGCGCTGCGAAAGGTGTACGCGCCGTTCGAGTCCGGACTGCCGGGCCCGACGGGCCGGGTGTATCACCACGAGATCCCGGGTGGGCAGCTGAGCAATCTGCGGCAACAGGCCATCGCGTTGGGACTGGGCGACCGGTTCGAGGATGTGGAGAACGCCTACGCCGGTGCCGACCGCGTGCTGGGCCGGCTGATCAAGGTGACTCCCTCGAGCAAGGTGGTCGGGGATCTGGCGCTGGCCCTGGTGGGTGCCGGCGTGACGGCCGATGAATTCGCCGCCGACCCGGCCCGCTACGACATCCCCGACAGTGTCATCGGTTTCCTGCGTGGCGAACTCGGCGACCCGGCGGGCGGGTGGCCGGAACCGTTGCGCACCAAGGCTTTGGCGGGGCGGGGTCCGGCCAAGCCCGAGCAGCCGCTGTCGGCGGAGGACGAGGCGCTGCTGGCCACGCCCGGGCCGAAACGCCAGGCCGCCCTGAATCGTTTGCTGTTCCCCGGGCCCACAAGGGAATTCGAGGCGCACCGCGAAGAGTACGGCGACACTTCGCAATTGAGTGCCAACCAGTTCTTCTACGGGTTGCGGCAGGGCGAGGAGCACCGGGTCGAGTTGGAGAAGGGTGTCCAGCTGCTGATCGGGCTTGAGGCGATCTCCGATGCCGACGAACGCGGAATGCGCACGGTGCTGTGCATTCTCAACGGCCAACTGCGTCCGGTGCTGGTGCGTGACCGCAGCATCGCCAGTGACGTCCCGGCCGCCGAGAAGGCCGACCGCAACAACCCCGACCATGTCGCGGCTCCGTTCGCCGGTGTGGTCACCGTCAACGTGAAGGTCGGTGACGTCGTCGAGGCCGGCGCCACCATCGCCACGATCGAAGCCATGAAGATGGAGGCCGCGATCACCGCGCCCAAGGGCGGCACCGTATCTCGCGTGGCCGTCGCACCGACCGGCCAGGTGGAAGGCGGGGACCTGCTGGTGGTGGTGGGTTCGTCGGGCAGGAGCGAAGCCACCGAGGAATCAGCCTGACCCGCATCGTCTCCGGCAGCTATGGCGGGCGCCGCATCGCGGTGCCCGCCCGGGGCACGCGGCCGACCACGGACCGCGTGCGCGAGTCGCTGTTCAACGTGCTGGCGGCCCGTCTCGACCTCGACGGTGTCGCCGTGCTCGATCTGTATGCGGGCTCGGGTGCCCTTGGGCTGGAAGCACTTTCGCGTGGCGCGGCGTCGGCGCTGTTCGTCGAGTCCGATCGGCGGGCCGCTGCCGTCATCGCCGACAACATCGCCGCGCTCGGCGCGAGTGGGGCGACGGTGCGGTGCGCGCCGGTGGCGACCGTGGTCGCAGGCGCCGCGGCCCGTCCGGTCGACCTGGTGTTCGCCGATCCGCCCTATGAGGTCGCCGTCGCCGACGTCGAAGCGCTGGTCGCCGGGCTGACTGCCGCCGGCTGGGTGCGGCCGGGCACGGTGATGGTCATCGAACGGGCAGCGTCGGGGCCTTCGGTGCGCTGGCCGGACGGCTGGGACCCGTGGCGTGAGCGTCGCTACGGGGACACCCGCGTGGAGTTCGCCGAACTCGCGTAGCGTGCTGCCTCATGAGTGGCGCCGTATGCCCAGGATCCTTCGACCCCGTCACCCTCGGCCATGTCGACATCTTCGAACGGGCCGCCGCGCAGTTCGATGAGGTCGTCGTCGCGGTTCTGGTGAACCCCAACAAGAAAGGGATGTTCGACCTCGACGAGCGCATCGCGATGATCGTCGAATCGACCGAGCACCTCCCGAACCTGCGCGTCGAATCCGGGCAGGGGCTCGTGGTGGATTTCGTCAAATCGCGGGGGCTGACGGCCATCGTCAAGGGACTGCGAACGGGCACCGACTTCGAGTACGAGCTGCAGATGGCGCAGATGAACAAGCACGTGGCCGGGGTCGACACCTTCTTCGTCGCCACCACGCCGCGGTACTCGTTCGTATCGTCGTCGCTGGCCAAGGAGGTGGCGTCACTGGGCGGTGACGTCTCGGCTCTGCTGCCCGAACCGGTCAACCGGCGGCTGCAGGTAAAGCTGAGCGGAAGCCGCTCAGTCTGAGCTTGTGTGTGCGATTTCGCCGGAATCTCGCATACAAGCTCACGTTGGGCGGGAAGCGGCCGGTAGCGACACACCGGCAATCCTCCCCAGTCACAGGCGTAACACCAGGCACACTGGTCACTAACAACGACGCCTGGAGGGTATAGCCGTGTACCGAGTTTTTGAAGCGCTCGACGAGCTGGGCGCCATCGTCGAAGAAGCGCGTGGCGTACCGATGACCGCGGGTTGCGTGGTTCCGCGCGGGGACGTCCTGGAACTGATCGACGACATCAAGGACGCCATCCCCGGCGAACTCGACGACGCGCAGGACGTGCTCGACGCCAGGGACTCGCTGCTGCGCGAGGCCAAGGAACACTCCGAGTCCGTGATGGCAAAGGTCAACGCCGACGCGGACGGCATGATCAACCACGCCAGGAGCGAAGCGGACCGCCTGCTGGCCGACGCCAAATCGCAGGCCGATCGCATGGTCGCCGAGGCCCGCCAGCACAGCGAACGCATGGTCGGGGAGGCGCGCGAGGAGGCCGCGCGGGTCAGCGCTGCGGCGAAGCGGGAATACGAGGCCAGCACCGGGCGGGCCAAGGCCGAAGCCGATCGTCTGATCGAAAGCGGCAACCTCTCGTACGAGAAGGCCGTCCAGGAGGGCATCAAGGAGCAGCAGCGACTGGTGTCGCAGACCGAAATCGTCGCGACGGCAACCGCAGAGGCGACCCGGCTGGTCGACGCTGCACATGCCGAAGCCGACCGGCTGCGCGGCGAGTGCGACATCTACGTCGACAGCAAACTGGCCGAGTTCGAGGAATTCCTCAACGGAACGCTGCGCTCGGTCGGCCGCGGCCGTCACCAGCTACGCACCGCGGCCGGAACGCACGACTACGCCACGCGGTGACCGCCCCGGGTGCCGTAGGCGTTATTTTCGGCTGACCCGGTCGCCGTAGGATTGCTGCATGGCGACGCACGCAAACGCCGGAAGGCACCGCGATCCACGGTCGCCGCTGGTCATCAACATCTCCCGACTCGGCCGGCGACCCGGCTCGATGATGACTCACCGCGAAACGGTGCCGAGCCCGGTACGCATCGGTGTGGAACTCATCGCCATCGAGGCGGGGGCACCACTTGAGCTGGACCTGCGGCTGGAATCTGTCTCGGAGGGGGTGTTGGTGACCGGAACGGTTGCCGCACCGACGGTCGGTGAATGCGCCCGATGCCTCACGCCGGTCACCGGCGACATCGAGATCGACCTCACCGAACTGTTCGCCTACCCCGACAGTGCCACCGACGAGACCACAGAATCCGACGAGATGGGACGGGTCATCGATGACACCGTCGACCTCGAGCAGCCCATCATCGACGCCGTGGGCCTGGCGCTGCCGTTCTCTCCGCTCTGCGGGCCGGACTGCGCGGGACTGTGCCAGCAGTGCGGCGTCCCGCTGGCCACCGCCGAACCCGGGCATCACCACGAGCAGCTCGATCCGCGGTGGGCGAAGCTGGCCACGCTGCTGCCGCCCGACGGTGGGGATCAACATCAGGCATGAGTGAAGCGCATGCACAGCTGCTGGAGGCACTCGGGGTCGTGCTTCCCAGTGAATTGCTGACCATTGCGCTGACCCATCGCAGCTACTCGTATGAACACGGCGGCCTGCCCACCAACGAGCGGCTGGAGTTCCTCGGTGACGCCGTGCTCGGGCTCACCATCACCGAGGAGCTGTATCACCGTCACCCGGACCGGTCCGAGGGAGACCTGGCCAAACTGCGGGCCAGCATCGTCAACACCCAGGCGCTGGCCGATGTCGGCCGTGGACTCAGCGACGGCGGCCTCGGTGCCCACCTGTTACTGGGCAAAGGTGAGGAAAACTCCGGTGGCGCCGACAAATCCAGCATTCTCGCCGACGGCGTTGAATCGCTGCTCGGCGCAATCTATTTGGAGCATGGCCTGGATACCGCCCGCGAGGTGATCCTGCGGCTGTTCAGCGAACTCCTCGACACCGCACCGACTTTGGGGGCGGGTCTGGACTGGAAGAGCAGCCTGCAGGAGCTGACCGCCGCACGCGGAATGGGTGCGCCCGGCTACCTGGTCACCTCGACCGGTCCCGATCACGACAAGGAGTTCACCGCCACGGTGGTGGTCGGTGAGGTCGAGTACGGCAGCGGAGTGGGCCGCACCAAGAAAGAAGCCGAACTGAAGGCTGCCGCGGCGGCCTGGCAGGCGCTCGACGGTGGGTGATCGGTGCCCGAACTCCCTGAGGTAGAGGTCGTTCGGCGGGGGCTGCAGGAGCATGTCGCGGGCAAGACCATCACCGCGGTGCGCGTGCATCATCCGCGGGCGGTGCGCCGGCACGAGGCAGGCCCCGCCGATTTGACCGCCCGACTGCTCGACGTTCGGGTCACCGGTACGGGCCGGCGCGGAAAGTACCTGTGGCTGACGCTTTCCGACGGGGCGGCCTTGGTGGTGCACCTCGGTATGAGTGGGCAGATGTTGTTGGGCCCCATTGCCGATGATCGTCATCTGCGGATCGCTGCGCTGCTCGACGACGGCACCGCGCTGAGTTTCGTCGACCAGAGGACGTTCGGCGGCTGGCAGTTGACCGACCTGGTCGACGTCGACGGCTCCGAGGTTCCGCAACCCGTCGCGCATATCGCCCGTGACCCGCTCGATCCCCGTTTCGACCGCGATGCCGTGGTTACGGTGTTGCGGCGCAAGCATTCCGAGATCAAACGCCAGCTGCTGGACCAGACCGTGGTATCGGGTATCGGCAACATCTACGCCGACGAGGCGCTGTGGCGCACCAAACTGAACGGGGCGCGGTTGGCGTCGGCGCTGCCGCGCGCCCGGCTCGGGGAGCTGCTCGACGCGGCCGCCGACGTGATGACCGAGGCGCTGGGCCAAGGCGGCACGTCGTTCGATTCGCTCTACGTCAACGTGAACGGCGAATCCGGGTATTTCGAGCGATCATTGGACGCCTACGGCCGCGAAGGTGAGCCCTGCCGGCGGTGCGGTGCGGTGATGCAGCGGGACAAGTTCATGAACCGGTCGTCGTTCTACTGCCCGAAGTGCCAGCCGCGCCCGCGGACCCGGCGCTAAGTCAGGGCAGCGACGGCAGATTCGCCAGCCCGGGCGAATCGGTGGTGCACAGCTTCCAGTCGCCGCTCTCCTTGCGGAAATAGATGGTGTTGGTTTGGCCGCCGGCTTCCACCTTGGCCGTGGCCCGGTCGCCGTTGACCTTGATATCGCTGATCTTGGCTGACCCTGACGGCGCCTTGATGGTGGGCGTGGGCACGTTGATGCCGTACTTCTGCAGGCCGCTGGTGTCCAGGGCGTCGAGAATCTTGCGGTCGCCGGCGCACACGTATTTCTTCATGTCCGAGATGCTGCCGCCGGAATTTCCGATGTTCTTGAGCAGCTGGCCGATTGCGCGCTCGTCGCCGGACGGCATCATCATGACGATCACGATGCCGATGATCGCCGCGACAGCCACCACCGCCGCGACGGCGCCACCGATGATCAGCCCTTTGCGGCTGCCGCCGGGGTGCTGCGGCGGCATGCCGTAGCCGTAGGGAGGCTGGCCGTACTGCGGAGCGCCGAACTGCTGACCGCCGTACTGAGGTGCACCGAACTGCGGCAGCCCGGGATACTGCTGGGGACCTCCGTACTGTTGCGGCGGCCCGTACGGCTGGGGCGGCTGGTGCTGCGCCCACGGGTCGTGCGGTCCGGACGGATATGTCATCGTGCTCCTCAACAAAACGGCGGTGCGTCGAGTTTATCGCCCGTCCGGCCTACCACACGGCCGCAGAGCCGGGCCGCCTGGCTTATGTGAGAACCACGAACGGTGGCGGGCCTTCCCTGGGGGAATAGCCGGTCGTCGCGGCGTGTAGAAATACCGCATGACGGAACTGTGGGTCGAGCGCACCGGCGTACGTCGCTACACCGGGCGCAGCTCCCGGGGCGCAGAGGTGCTGGTCGGAAGTGAAGACGTCGAGGGCGTGTTCACCCCCGGCGAGCTGATGAAGATCGCGTTGGCGGCGTGCAGTGGGATGAGCAGCGACGCCCCGCTGCGGCGTCGTCTCGGCGACGACTACGCCACCACCATCCGGGTCACCGGGCCGCCCGACCGCGAACAGGAGCGGTATCCGCTGCTGGCCGAGAAACTCGAGGTCGACCTGTCCGGGCTGTCCGAGGACGACAGGGCCAGGTTGCTGACGGTTGTCGAACGCGCGATCGACCAGGTCTGCACCGTCGGGCGGACGCTGAAATCGGGCACCGAGGTGACGTTCGAGGTTGTGGACAAGGTCACGAGCGCGTGACCGATCAGGAACCCCCGCAGCACCAGGTGCGGCTCAGTGCCTGGGTGCACGGGCACGTCCAGGGCGTGGGGTTCCGCTGGTGGACCCGGGCTCGGGCACTGGAACTGGGTTTGACCGGGTTTGCCTCCAACCGCCCAGACGGCCGCGTCCACGTCGTGGCGCAAGGTCCGCGGGCCGCGTGTGAGCGTCTGCTCGACCTGCTGCAGAGCGGTAAAACCCCAGGTGCGGTGGACAACGTCGTCGTCGATTGGTCCGAGGCGGCCACACCGATGACGGGCTTTCACGAGCGGTAGCCGACTCGGCGGTAGGGTAAGTCGCCGTGCACCTCAAGAGTCTGACGCTGAAGGGCTTCAAGTCCTTCGCCTCGCCGACGACTCTGCGCTTCGAACCGGGCATCACGTGCGTCGTCGGCCCCAACGGGTCCGGTAAATCCAACGTGGTCGACGCGCTGACCTGGGTGATGGGTGAGCAGGGCGCCAAGACGCTGCGCGGCGGCAAGATGGAAGACGTCATCTTCGCCGGCACCAGTTCTCGCGCGCCACTGGGCCGTGCCGAGGTCACCCTGACCATCGACAACTCTGACAACGCGCTGCCCATCGAGTACTCCGAGGTGTCGATCACCCGCCGGATGTTCCGCGACGGTGCGGGCGAATACGAGATCAACGGCAGCAGCTGCCGGTTGATGGACGTGCAGGAGCTGCTCAGCGACTCCGGCATCGGCCGGGAAATGCACGTCATCGTGGGGCAGGGCAAGCTCGCCGAGATCCTGGAGTCGCGCCCCGAGGACCGCCGCGCGTTCATCGAGGAAGCCGCGGGCGTGCTCAAGCACCGCAAACGCAAGGAAAAGGCCGTCCGCAAGCTCGACTCGATGGCTGCCAACCTGGCCCGGCTCACCGACCTGACCACCGAACTGCGCCGTCAGCTCAAGCCCCTGGGCCGCCAGGCCGAGATGGCACGTCGCGCGGCGACCATCCAGGCCGACCTGCGTGACGCACGGCTGCGGCTGGCGGCTGACGATCTGGTCACCCGGCGCACCGAGTTCGAGAACACCAACCAGGCAGAGAGCACCCTGCGCCGCGAGCATGAGGTGGTCGCCGCTCGGCTGGAGGCCGCGACCGTCGAGCACGACACCCACGAGGCGGCGGTCGCCGAACTGACGCGCCGCGCCGAGGCCGCACAACAGACCTGGTTCCGCGCCTCCGCGCTGGCCGAGCGGGTCAGCGCCACTGTGCGGATCGCCACCGATCGGGCCCAGCTGCTGGAGGCGGAGCCGGAAACCTCGTCGGGGCGCGACCCCGACGAACTCGAGGCGGAGGCCGAAGAGGTCGCCGAGCTCGAGATGGAATTGCTCGGCGAATTGGAGATGTCGCGCATCGCGCTCGAGACCGCGCGCGCCGAACTGGCCGAGCGGGAACGCCTCGCGGCCGAGGCCGAGCGCGCGCATCTGGCCGCGGCCCGCGCCGAGGCCGACCGTCGGGAAGGGCTGGCCCGGCTGTCCGGGCAGGTCGACACCATGCGCACCCGGGTCGAGTCGATCGACGAAAGCGTGATGCGGATCTCGGTCAACATCGAGGAAGCCGCCACCCGGGTCCAGCAGACCAAGGCGGAGTTCGAGACCGTGCAGGGCCGCGTCGGCGAACTCGACGCCGGGGAAGTGGGCCTCGACGACCACCACGATCGCACCGTGACCGCCCTGCGGTTGGCCGACGAACGCGTCGCCGAACTGCAGGCCGCCGAGCGCAGCGCAGAGCGTCAGGTCGCGTCGCTGCGAGCCCGCATCGAAGCTCTCTCGGTCGGCCTCGACCGCCGTGACGGGGCTGCCTGGTTGCAGAAAAACCGCAGCGGCTCAGGCCTTTTCGGCTCGATCGGGGATTTCCTCAAGGTCCGCGGCGGCTACGAGGTCGCGGTCGCGGCAGTCCTCGGAGCGGCTGCCGACGCGCTGGCCGCCGAGGACTTCGGTGCCGCGGCGTCAGCCGTCGCCGCCCTCAAGGAGTCCGACGGCGGCCGGGCCGCGATCCTGCTCGGCGACTGGCCCGTCAACGGGTCGTCGCCGGCCGTGGCGCTGCCCGACGGCGCGATCTGGGCGGCCGACGTCGTCACGGTCCCGGACCGGCTTCGCGGCGCGATCGCGGCGATGCTGTCCGGGGTTGCGGTGGTCTCCGACATGGCAGCCGGACTGCGGTTGGTGTCACAGCGTCCCGAGCTGCGCGCAGTCACCGCCGACGGCGACCTGGTCGGCGCAGGCTGGGTCAGCGGCGGATCCGACCGCAAGCCCAGCACGCTGGAGATCGCCGCCGAGATCGACAAGGCCCGCAGTGAACTCGAAGCCGCCGAGAAGCAGACGGGGGAATTGGCCGCAGCCCTGTCCGGGGCGCTGGCCGAGCAGTCCGCGCGCCAGATCGCCGCCGAGCAGGCCCTGGCCGCCCTCAACGAATCCGACGCCGCGATCTCGTCGATCTACGAGCAGTTGGGCCGCCTCGGTCAGGACGCCCGCGTCGCCGAGGACGAGTGGAAGCGGTTGATCAAACAGCGCGACGAACTCGAAGCCGGCCGCACCAAGACCGTCGAAGAACTCGTCGAACTCGAGGCGCGGTTGCACGGGGCCGAGCAGGCCCCGATGTTCGAGGCCGAACCGGTCGACCGGCAGGAGTCGGTGGCCGCGGCCGACGCCGCCCGCTCGGTCGAGGTGGAGGCCAGACTGGCGGTCCGCACCGCCGAGGAACGCGCGAATGCCGTTCGCGGACGGGCGGATTCACTGCGCCGGGCGGCCGCGGCCGAACGCGAGGCCAGGGTGCGGGCACTGCGCGCCCGCGAGGCCCGCGAGCACGCCGCCAAGGTTGCTGCGGCCGTCGCCGAGTCGGGACGCCTTGTGGCGCAACGTTTGAGCACTGTGGTGGCAGCGGCTGGCCGCGCTCGTGACGGGCTGGCCACCGAGCGTCAGATGCGCGCTACCGCTCTGGCGAAATCCCGCGACGAGGTCAACGAGCTCGGCGCCAAGATCAACCAGTTGACCGACGCGCTGCACCGCGACGAAGTGGCCAAAGCGCAAGCCTCCCTTCGCATCGAGCAGCTGGAGGCTCAGGTCCTCGACCAGTTCGGGATGCCGACAGCCGACCTGATCGCCGAGTACGGCCCGCAGGTGCCGCTGCCGCCCACCGAGCTGGAGATGGCCGAATACGAGCAGGCTCGGGAGCGCGGTGAGCAGGTCACCGCACCGGCACCCATGCCCTTCGACCGTCCCACGCAGGAACGCCGCGCCAAGAAGGCCGAACGCGAACTCAACGAGCTGGGCCGCGTCAACCCGCTGGCGCTGGAGGAGTTCGCCGCGCTCGAGGAGCGCTACAACTTCCTGTCGACCCAGCTCGAAGACGTCAAGGCGGCCCGTCAGGATCTACTCGACGTCATCGCCGACGTCGACACGCGCATCCTGCAGGTGTTCACCGAGGCCTACACCGACGTCGAGCGCGAGTTCGAGCAGGTGTTCTCCACGCTGTTCCCGGGCGGTGAGGGCAGGCTGCTGCTGACCAACCCCGACGACATGCTCACCACCGGCATCGAGGTCGAGGCCCGGCCGCCCGGAAAGAAGATCAAACGGCTCTCGCTGCTCTCCGGCGGCGAGAAATCGCTGACCGCCGTGGCGATGCTGGTCGCGATCTTCCGGGCCCGGCCGTCGCCGTTCTACGTGATGGACGAGGTCGAGGCCGCCCTCGACGACGTCAACCTGCGCAGGCTCATCAGCCTGTTCGAGCAGCTTCGCGAGAAGTCGCAGCTGATCGTGATCACGCACCAGAAGCCGACCATGGAGGTGGCCGACGCGCTCTACGGCGTGACCATGCGCGGCGACGGCATCACCACGGTGATCTCCCAGCGCATGCGTGGCCAGGAGTTGGTGTCCAGCGCCGGGTCGTGACCGACCGGTTCGTGGGCGGATAACCGCCGCTGCTGCGGGGCAGATCGTCGGCCGGCGGCACCCCTGAGACAATGGCTGCCGTGTCGGAAGGTCTGTGGATCGCGATAGCGGTCATTGCTGTTCTGCTGGTTACTGCGCTCGTAGTCGGACTGGTTCGCTACCGACGGCGGCGGATCAGCCTGTCGGGCCCGGACACCGCCGCGAAGCCCATCGATCGCTCAGGCGGGTACACGGCATCCTCGGGCATCACGTTCAGTCAATCGACCACAGCCCCGCCGGCTCCTCCCAAGGCAGCGCCTCCGAAGGTGGAGCGCATCGACACCAGCGGGCTGCCCGCGGTCGGCGACGATGCGACGATCCCGCGCGACGCGCCGAAGCGTCCCATCGCCGACGTGCGGTTGCCCGAACCTCCCGTCGAGGAGGCAGCACCTCCCGTCGAGGAAGCCGCGCCGCCACTGGAACGTCCTGTCGAAGAGACCCCGGCGGCCGAGGCCGAACCGGCCGTGGAAGAGGCGCCTGCTCCCGCGGAACCGGAGGCGCCCGCCGCACCTGTCGAGCCGGAAGCCCCTGCCCCCGCCGCACCTGCGCTGGAGGAGATCGCACCGACCGAAGGTCGCCTGGACCGGCTGCGTGGCCGGCTGTCGAAGTCGCAGAACGCGCTCGGCCGCAGCATGCTGGGCCTTTTGGGCGGCGGTGACCTCGACGAGGACTCCTGGGAGGAGGTAGAGGACACGCTGCTGATCGCCGACCTCGGACCGGTCGTCACCGAGTCCGTTGTCGCCGCGCTGCGTTCGCAGATGGCCAGTAAGGGTGTGCGGACCGAGGCCCAGGCGCGTGCGGTGCTGCGCGACGTCCTCATCTCCGAACTGCGGCCCGAGCTGGACCGCTCGATTCGGGCCCTGCCGCACGCCGACAAGCCGTCGGTGTTGCTCGTGGTCGGTGTCAACGGCACCGGCAAGACCACCACCGTGGGGAAGCTGGCGCGGGTCCTGGTGGCCGACGGCCGTCGCGTGGTGCTGGGCGCGGCCGACACCTTCCGGGCGGCGGCCGCGGACCAACTCCAGACCTGGGCGGCGCGCGTGGGCGCCGACGTGGTGCGCGGTGCGGAGGGGGCCGATCCCGCATCGGTCGCATTTGACGCGGTCGACGAGGGCATCTCCACCGGTGCCGATGTCGTGGTCGTCGACACCGCAGGCCGGCTGCACACCAAGACCGGTCTGATGGACGAGCTCGGCAAGGTCAAGCGGGTGGTCGAGAAGCGCGCTGCCGTCGACGAGGTGCTGCTCGTCCTGGACGCCACCATCGGGCAGAACAGCCTGCCGCAGGCCAAGGTGTTCGCCGAAGTGGTCGACATCACCGGTGTGGTCCTGACCAAACTCGACGGCACGGCCAAGGGCGGCATCGTGTTCCGCGTACAGCAGGAACTCGGCGTACCCGTCAAGCTCGTCGGTCTCGGCGAAGGGCCCGACGATCTGGCCCCGTTCGAGCCCGGCGCGTTCGTCGACGCCCTCCTCGGCTGAGCCCTCGGCGGCAAAAGCGCACGGTGTAACACCGGCGAAACGCGACCCGGGTATCCGTTCACGCGAGCGAAACACGACGGCGTCGTCGCCGAAACATCCACTCAGCATTGTCTTGAACCAGGTCAACGGTTCGTAAATCCTTGCGGCCGTGGCGTGGTGAAGGAGGAAACTGCGAGTGGAGCAATTCCCGTTGATGGGCGCACCGGATACCGGTGACACGGCGTGGATGCTGGCCAGTGCGGCGCTTGTGCTGTTGATGACGCCGGGCCTGGCCTTCTTCTACGGCGGCATGGTGCGCGCCAAAGGTGTGCTCAACATGATCATGATGAGCGTGAGCGCCATGGGCGTGGTGACCGTGCTGTGGGTGCTGTACGGCTACTCAGTTGCCTTCGGCAACAACACCGCCGGGGTGATCGGCAGCCCGGCCCAATTCTTCGGCCTCAAGGGGCTCATCGGCACGAACGGATCGGCCGACGCGCCCATAGCGCTCGCCGGCACCATTCCCGCCACCGTGTTCGTCGGCTTCCAGTTGATGTTCGCGATCATCACCGTCGCGCTGATCTCCGGCGCGGTCGCCGACCGGCTCAAGTTCGGCGGCTGGCTGCTGTTCGCCGCACTCTGGGCGACGGTCGTGTATTTCCCGGTCGCGCACTGGGTCTTCGATTTCGATGTCAAGGATCCCAAGACCGACGCCATCGTTCACCACGGCGGCTGGATAGCCAACCAGCTCAAGGCAATTGACTTCGCCGGTGGCACCGCGGTGCACATCAACGCCGGAACCGCAGGCCTGGTCCTGGCCATCATCCTGGGCAAGCGGCTCGGCTGGCCGGTTACCCCGATGCGTCCGCACAACCTGCCGTTCGTGATGCTCGGCGCCGGCCTGCTGTGGTTCGGCTGGTACGGGTTCAACGCCGGGTCCGCGGTGTCCGCCAACGGGGCTGCGGGCGCGACCTTCATCACCACCACGGTGGCGACTGCGGCGGCCATGCTGGCGTGGCTGCTCACCGAACGCATCCGGGACGGTCACGCGACCTCGCTGGGTGCGGCCTCGGGCATCGTGGCCGGGTTGGTCGCCATCACGCCGTCGTGCTCCTCGGTGAACGTCGTGGGTGCACTCGTCATCGGCGTGGCCGCGGGCGTGCTGTGCGCGCTGGCGGTTGGGCTGAAATTCAAGTTCGGTTTCGACGATTCACTCGACGTCGTGGGTGTGCACCTGGTGGGTGGCATCGTCGGCACGCTTCTGGTCGGCCTGGTGGCCACCAAGGAAGCACCCGCCGGAGTTGCCGGCCTGTTTTACGGCGGCGGGTTCGACCAGCTGTGGCGACAGGCGGTCGGGGCCGGTGCGGTTCTACTCTATTCGGCGGTGGGTACCGCTATCTTGGCGTTGATTGTCAAATACACCGTGGGCCTGCGCCTGGACAAAGAAGAGGAGGCGTCCGGCATTGACGAGGCCGAACATGCGGAAAGCGCGTACGACTTCGTCGCTGTCGGAACCGGATCTGTTCTTGGTCGTCGCGGCGGGGAGGAATAAGGAAATATGAAGCTGATCACTGCGATCGTCAAACCGTTCACTCTGGAAGACGTCAAGACCGGTCTGGAGCAGACGGGAATCCTCGGGATGACGGTCAGCGAGGTCCAGGGGTACGGCAGGCAGAAGGGGCACACCGAGGTCTACCGGGGCGCTGAATACTCGGTCGACTTCGTGCCCAAGGTGCGCGTCGAGGTGGTCGTCGAGGACTCCGCGGTGGACAAGGTCGTCGACGTCATCGTGCAGGCCGCCCGCACGGGCAAGATCGGCGACGGCAAAGTGTGGGTCAGCCCTGTGGACACCGTTGTCCGCGTGCGTACCGGGGAACGAGGCGCCGACGCCCTGTAGCCGCGGGCGGTCGAGGGCGTAATCGACCGACTCTCCCGGCCAGGCACCGTCTGAGCGCTGGTAGGTAATTGGCCGGGGGAGGGAGTCGAAAATGTCGGAGCAGCAACCAGAGTCCGCCTACGGGCGCTCGCGCGAGGAACCGGATTTGTTGCGGCCGGCCACCGATCTGTCGGTGGCCACCGCGCAACTGCTGTCGGGTGCGCATCAACTCGACGCGCCGGCATTGCGTGACGCCCTGCTCGATCTGCACGAATTCTGGCTCGTCACAAAGGCAACCGAGATCGGTATCACCCCCGACAGCGGATTCGCCATCGTGGCCTCCGGCGGGCTCGGGCGCGGCGAGATGTTGCCGTACTCGGATCTTGATCTGATGCTGCTGCACAACAACATGCCGACCGAAGTTGTCGGCGAGGTCGCCGAGAAGCTGTGGTATCCGTTGTGGGACGCTAACATTCGTCTCGACCACAGCGTGCGCACGGTGCCCGAGGCGTTGCGCGTCGCCAATGACGACATCTCGGTGGGCCTGGCGATGCTGGAGGTCCGCCACATCGCCGGTGACGCGGATCTGTCCTCGCTGCTGGTCGGCGGCGCGCGCAGGCAATGGCGCATCGGCATCGCATCGCGGTTCGACGAACTCGTCGCGCACGCCCAGGCGCGTTGGGAGCGCAGCGGCCAGATCGCCCACCGCGCCGAGCCTGATCTCAAGTCCGGCCGCGGCGGGCTGCGCGACGTCCAGCTACTCAACGCCCTGGCCATCGCGCAGCTGGCCGATGTGTACCCCAGCCGGGCGCTGGCGTCGCCGATTGGAACGCTGGGCGATGCCCACCTGGCGCTGCTCAATGTGCGCACGGAATTGCACAGGGTGTCCGGTCGTGGCCGGGAGCTGCTGCTGGCTCAGCATGCCGACGAGATCGCTGCGGCGCTGCGCATCGGGGACCGATTCGATCTGGCCCGGGTGCTTTCCGACGCGGCGCGCACAGTCAGCTACTACGTGGACGCGGGTATTCGCACTGCTGCCAACGCATTACCGCGCCGCGGTTTTGCCGCGTTGCGGCGGCCGGTGCGCCGACCGCTCGACGAGGGCGTCATCGAATACGCCGGCGAGGTGATCCTGGCCCGCGACGCCCGGCCCGAACGTGACCCCGGCCTGATCCTGCGCGTCGCCGCGGCCTCGGCCACCACGGGGCTGCCGATGGCGGTGTCGACTCTGGGGCGGCTGGGGGAGCGAGCGCCCGAACTTCGCACGCCCTGGCCCCGGCAGGCTCTCAAGGATCTGCTGGTTCTCCTGGCGTCGGGGCCCGCCGCGGTGGCCACCATCGAGGCGCTGGACCGAACCGGTTTGTGGGGCAGGCTCTTTCCCGAGTGGGGCGCCGTGCGCGACCTGCCGCCCCGCGATGTGGTGCACATCTGGACCGTCGACCGGCACCTCGTCGAAACCGTTTCGCGGGCAAGCGCTTTCACCACCAGAGTGTCGCGTCCCGACCTGCTGTTGCTCGGGGCGTTGTGCCACGACATCGGCAAGGGGCGCGGCGGGGACCACAGCGTGATCGGCGCCGAACTGGCCACGCAGATCGGCACGCGGTTGGGCCTGTGGCCATCCGATATCGACGTGCTGTCCAAGCTGGTGCGCCATCACCTGCTGCTGCCGCACACCGCCACTCGCCGAGATCTTCAGGACCCCAAGACAATTGACGCCGTCGCGGAGACACTCGGCGGTGACCTGGTGCTGTTGGAGCTGCTGGCCGCGCTGGCCGAGGCGGATTCGCTGGCCACCGGCCCCGGAGTCTGGGGCGATTGGAAGGCCTCACTGATCGGCGATCTGGTACGTCGCTGCCGGCTGGTAATGGTCGGTGAGCCACTGCCGCAACCGGATCCGATCGAGCCGAGGTTCGTTGCGCTGGCCGCCGATGGCGGCGTGCACGTCGAACTGGCAGCGGGCGACGGGCAGCACATCTACAACGTCACGATGATCGCCCCCGACCGGCGCGGTCTGCTGTCGAAGGCTGCCGGGGTGCTCGCGCTGAATTCCCTACGGGTGCACTCGGCTTCGGTGAACAGCCACGAGGGCTCGGCGATCAACACGTTCGTGGTGTCACCGCTGTTCGGCTCGCCGCCGGAGGCCGGGCTCCTGCGGCAGCAGTTCATCCTCGCCCTCGACGGCGAGCTCGACGTGCTCGGCACGCTGCTGGAGCGCGAGCGCGAGGCCGCTCAGTATCCGACCACCCGGGCCGGCGAGATCCTGGCGGCGGTGCCAGCCAATCACGTTCCGGCGCCACCTCGCATCCTGTGGTCAGACGGCGGTGCCCCGCAGGAGTTGGTGGTACAGATCCGCAGCGCGGACCGGGCCGGGCTGCTGTCCCGACTGACTGCGGTGTTCGAGCGCGACGGTGTCGACATCGCGTGGGCGAAGGTGACGACGCTGGGATCCTCGGTGCTCGACGCTTTCGGCATCACCGTTCCGGACGACGACTCCACCGGCACCGGCCGGGGTGCACTGCGCGAGGAGCTGGAACGCGATCTGTACGCGATCCTGCCTGCGCCGCCCCCGGCCAAACCGGCCAAGCCGGCCGAGCCCACCGAGCAGGCCAGTTGACCCGTCACCTGCGGCTCAGGCTCGCCCAGCCCTAAGCCGCAGGCCACCCCTCGGTTCGCCCCGTTAGTCGTGGAAGAGCCGGTCGAGGAACCGGTCAAGCGGACTGTTCGGCAAATGACGGTCGACAAAACGGTCGAGGTCATGGCGAACAAGGACGGGATGTGGCCGTGGATGGGTGGGCTGGGCCTGCGCGATCCCCGCACCGAGCCCCAATCCCGCACCGGCCAGCATCAGCGCCAACACGGTCAACCCGGCAGATTTCCGCAGCCGCGTGATCCCACTGGTTGTGTTCATGGCCGCTACCTCCTGAATGTGTGAAGTGATGATCAGAGGGTCGACCCGTTCTGTTCACGATCCAGGGCACGTAACCGTTCACCGGGGCGCGCCGGTGGATGGGCCATGATTGGGCGCATGACCGAATTCGGGGGATGGCGGCGAGCCTGTTCGTCTTCAGGCCCTCCGACACCGGTGTGCTGGTGTGGGTCTTCGCGGCGGTCCAGGTCTTGATCGCGGTGGGCTATGTGGTGGCGTGGGGTGTCCGCCCGTCGCTGGGTACTCGACGTCGTCGCGGCCGGCTCATGGCGCGCAACTACGTCACCGATCTCCGACCGTTAGGCTTACGACGTGTTTGAGAGCTTGTCTGACCGGTTGACCGGTGCCCTGCAGGGGCTGCGCGGCAAGGGGCGGTTGACCGATGCCGATATCGATGCCACCAGCCGGGAAATCCGGTTGGCCCTGCTGGAGGCCGACGTCTCGCTGCCGGTGGTGCGCGCCTTCGTCGCACGCATCAAGGACCGGGCCAAGGGTGCCGAGGTGTCGGCTGCGCTGAACCCGGCACAGCAGGTCGTCAAGATCGTCAACGAGGAACTGATCGGCATCCTCGGCGGGGAGACCCGGCAGCTGGCGTTCGCCAAGACGCCGCCCACGGTGATCATGCTGGCCGGTCTGCAGGGTGCCGGTAAGACGACCCTCGCCGGCAAGCTGGCGAAATGGCTCAAGGGGCAAGGCCACACGCCGCTGCTGGTGGCCTGTGACCTGCAGCGGCCGGGCGCCGTGCATCAGCTCCAGATCGTCGGCGAGCGCGCCGGGGTTGCCGTGTTCGCGCCGCACCCGGGCACGTCGGTGGAAGGTCTGGAGAACGCAGGCCACGGTGACCCGGTGGCAGTCGCCGCTGCCGGTCTGGCCGAGGCCAAGGCCAAGCACTTCGACGTGGTCATCGTCGACACCGCCGGTCGCCTCGGTATCGACGAGGAACTGATGGGCCAGGCCGCCGCGATCCGCCAGGCCGTCAACCCCGACGAAGTCCTGTTCGTGCTCGACGCCATGATCGGCCAGGACGCTGTCGCCACGGCCGACGCGTTCCGCGAGGGGGTCGGTTTCACCGGTGTCGTGCTGACCAAGCTCGACGGCGACGCCCGCGGTGGCGCCGCGCTGTCGGTGCGTGAGGTCACCGGCGTGCCGATCCTCTTCGCATCGGCCGGCGAGAAGCTCGAGGACTTCGACGTCTTCCACCCCGACCGGATGGCGTCGCGCATCCTCGGCATGGGTGACGTGCTCACGCTGATCGAACAGGCCGAACAGGTCTTCGATCAGCAGAAGGCCGAGGAGGCCGCTGCCAAGATCGGCTCGGGCGAGCTGACGCTGGAGGACTTCCTCGAGCAGATGCTCGCGATCCGCAAGATGGGCCCCATCGGCAACCTGCTCGGCATGCTGCCGGGTGCCGGCCAGATGAAGGACGCGCTGGCCGCCGTCGACGACAAGCAATTGGACCGGGTTCAGGCCATCATCCGCGGCATGACCCCGGCCGAGCGCAGCGATCCGAAGATCATCAACGCCTCACGGCGGCTGCGCATCGCCAACGGTTCGGGTGTCACCGTTTCGGAGGTCAACCAGCTGGTCGACCGGTTCTTCGAGGCCCGCAAGATGATGTCGTCGATGGCAGGCCAGATGGGCATGCCGTTCGCCCGCAAGAGCGCGACCCGCAAGGCCGCCAAGGGCAAGAACAAGCAGGCCGGCAAGGGCCGCAAATCGGGCAAGGGTCCGACGCCGCCGAAGGTGCGCAACCCGCTGGCCGGGCCGGGTTTGCCCGCCGGGTTCCCCGACCTGTCCAACATGCCCAAGGGGCTGGACGAATTGCCGCCCGGTCTGGCCGATTTCGATCTGTCGAAGCTGAAGTTCCCGGGCCAGAAGTAGCCGCCGTGACGGTCTTGCACGTTCGCGGTCGGGGACTGCCTGACGGCGAAGCCGTGCAGTGGTGGATCGATCGCGGTGTGCTGCATGCCGATCCGATCGCCGGGGCCGAGACGGTGTTCGACGGCGGCTGGATCCTGCCCGGCCTGGTCGACGCGCATTGCCACGTCGGCCTCGGGCCGCACGGGCCGGTCGATTTCGACGAGGCGGTCACCCAGGCGGAGACCGAACGCGGGGTCGGGGCCCTGCTGCTGCGCGACGCCGGGTCGCCGGTGGACACCCGCAGCATGGACGACCGCGAGGACCTGCCGAGGATCATCCGGGCCGGTCGACACCTAGCGCGGCCCAAGCGGTATTCGCCGGGGCTGCCGATCGACATCGAGGACGAATCGCAGTTGCCGGAGGCGGTGGCCGAGCAGGCGCGGTGGGGCGACGGCTGGGTCAAACTCGTCGGCGACTGGATCGACCGCAGCGTCGGCGACCTGGCCCCGCTGTGGTCCGATGAGATCCTCAAGGCTGCCATCGACGCCGCTCACGCAAACGGGGCACGGGTCACGGCGCACGTGTTCGGGGAGGACGCGTTGCCCGGGCTGATCAATGCAGGCATCGACTGCATCGAGCACGGCACCGGGATCACCGACGACATCATCGAGTTGATGCTGGCCAACGGCACAGCGTTGGTGCCGACCCTGATCAACATCGAGAACTTTCCCGGCATCGCCGACGCCGCGGCCAAGTATCCGGTCTATGCGGCCCACATGCGCGAGCTCTACGCGTCGTGCCGGGCCCGCGTCGGCGCCGCCCACGAGGCGGGCATCCCCATCTTCGCCGGTACCGACGCGGGCGGCATGATCGCGCACGGTCGGATCGGCGACGAGATCGAGGCACTCAAAACCGTGGGGCTGAGCCCGACGGATGCTCTGGGCGCGGGCTGCTGGGATGCCCGTGCGTGGCTGGGCCGGCCCGGGTTGGCCGACGGAGCTCCGGCAGACCTCGTCTGTTACGCCGAGGATCCGCGCAGCGGTGGCGTCGACCACCCCGATCTGGTGATCCTGCGCGGCCGCGTCTACTGAGCGATCAGCCGTATTGGCTGAAACCCCAGTCCAGCAGTTGGGTCGCCTGGCCGTACAGGTCGCCGGTGCCGTACATCTGCACGACGATCAGCCGGTGGTTGCCGCGTTGCGCGGCACCGACGTAGGTCTTGCGGGCCAGGTCGGTATAGCCGGTCTTGCCTGCGAGGTCGCCGGGATAGCGGGTGAGCAACTCGTTCTGGTTGGTCAGCGTCCGGCCCGGGAACTGGGCCGTCGTCTGCCGCATGATCTGGGCGATCAGCGGATAGGTCAGCGCGGCCCGGTAGATCACCGCCAGATCGTGCGGGGTGGTCAGGGATTCCCAGCCGGGCCCGTCGAGGCCCGACGGTGAGCCTGCGCGGGTGTTGCGGGCACCCAGGGCTGCTGCCTTACGGTTCATCGCGGCCACCGCGGCGCGCTGCCCGCCGAGCATATCGGCCAGCATGTGGGCGGCATCGTTGCCCGACACCATCAGCAGGCCCTCCAGCAGTTGCTGGGTGGTGTACGCCTGGCCGGGTTTGAGCCCGACGCACGAGCACTCGACCTTGGTGTGCGAGTCGTTGGCCCGCGCGAAGTTGTCCGGCCGCAGATTGTCCAGGACGACCATGGCCAGCAGCGGTTTGATGGTGCTGGCCGGAGCGTACGAGCCGTTGGGGTCCTTGGCCGCCAGGACCCGGCCCGTGTCGAGGTCGGCGACCAGCCACGCCTTGGCAGGGCCGTTTGCGAATGCTTGTGCGCCAGCCGGTTCCACGGAGGGATCGGCAGCGGCGACCGGCACCGTCAGCGCCGTGCCGAGGGCGAGCGCGGCCGCCGCGAACAGTGTGCGCACGAGCGCCGACGCTACGGTTTGCAGGACTCGTTCAGCGCGCGTTCAGGTCTCTGTCGGATATCGACGCGAACAGCGCTTACAGCGTGCCGATGCTCGCCGAGCGGTCCTGCAGGAATCCCCAATCCAGCAGCGCCGCGGCCTGATCCCAGTACGTCGGACCGCCCTCTTTGACCAGCCCGTGCATCATCGAGATCACCAGACGACGGCCGTCGCGCTGGGCCGCCGCGACGAATGTCTTCCGCGCGATGTCGGTGAATCCGGTCTTGCCGCCGATGGCGCCGGGATACCGCTGCAGCAACTCGTCCTGGTTCTGCAGCACCCGATCACCGGACCTGGTCGGGAACACCGTCGACGGCATCGCGGTGATCTGCGCGAACACGGGGTTGGCCATCGCGGCGCGGAAGATCACCGCCATATCGTGCGGCGTCGACCAGAACGGCATGCCCGGGGCATCCAGGCCCGACGGCGTCACCACGTTGGTGTCGTGCGCGCCGAGCTGGGCGGCCTTGGCGTTCATCTTGGCCACCGCGGCACCCTGGCCGCCGAGCATGTGGGCCAGGGTGTTCGCCGCATCGTTGCCCGAGTCCAGCAGCGCCGCCTCCAGCAGCTGGCGTGCGGTGTAGGTCTGACCGGGGGTGACGCCGACGCATGTGCACTCGGCCTTCGAATCCGCTTCGTCGGCGACGATGGTGCTGTCCAACGGCAGCTCGTCGAGCACCACCTGGGCGAGCAGGGTCTTGATGGTGCTTGCCGGCGCATAGCGGGTGTTCTCATTGCGTGCCGCCAGCACCTGCCCGGTGTCGAGGTCGGCAACTACCCAGCCTTCGGCGGGTCCGTCGGGGATCGGCGCCGAGCCGATCTGCTGCACTGCTGCCATATCGGCTCGTGCGGCGGGCGTACCGACCGCACCCGTGCTCAGAGCCACGAACAGGACCGCAAGCGCGGTGACGAACCTCCCCATGGCCGGTCAGCCTAATCGTGTTGAATCGAGGCATGTTGAGCCTGGCTGAGATTTCGGATCGACTGGAGATTCAGCAACTGTTGATCGATTATTCGTCGGCGATCGACCGTCGGCAGTTCGATGACCTCGACCAGGTCTTCACGCCCGACGCCTACATCGACTATCGGGCCATGGGCGGCATCGACGGCCACTTCCCGGAGGTCAAGCGGTGGCTGGCGGAGGTGTTGCCGAACTTTCCGGCGTACGCCCACATGCTCGGCAACTTCGACGTGCGCATCACCGGTGACACGGCGTCATCGCGCACCATCTGCTTCAACCCCATGGTGCTGCCCGGTGAAGCACAGCAGGTCCTGTTCTGCGGCCTGTGGTACGAAGACGAATTCGTCCGCACCACCGACGGCTGGCGGATGAGCCGGCGGGTGGAGACCAAGTGCTTCGACAAAGTCGTTTGAGTCGTCGCCTCCGGTAACCGGCCCCGGCTGGATTTGGGCAGGCCGGACGGCCTCTGGCACAATGGTCGGCTGTCCGCCGTGCGACTCGTTCGATGCGCTGCGCCGCGGTCACACACGTACGGCAAAACCGGATCCGGGCAACCCGCCCCGATCGCCGAATTGCAGCGTGGCAACTGTTTAGGAGTTTGTTCGTGGCTGTCAAGATCAAGCTGACCCGGCTTGGCAAGATCCGCAATCCCCAGTACCGCATCGCCGTCGCCGACGCGCGCACCCGCCGCGACGGCCGCGCCATCGAGATCATCGGCCGCTACCACCCCAAGGAAGAGCCGAGCCTGATCGAGATCGATTCGGAGCGCGCACAGTACTGGCTGGGTGTCGGCGCCCAGCCCACCGAGCCGGTGCTGGCCCTGCTGAAGGTCACCGGTGACTGGCAGAAGTTCAAGGGCCTGCCGGGTGCCGAGGGCACGCTGAAGGTCAAGGAGCCCAAGCCCTCCAAGCTGGACCTCTTCAACGCCGCACTCGCCGAGGCCGAGAGCGGTACCACCGCCCAGGCCGTCACGCTGAAGAAGAAGAAGTCCAAGAAGGACGAGGCCGCCGAGGCTCCGGCCGACGAGGCTGCCGCTGACGCCCCCAGCGAGAGCTGAGCGCCGAAGTGAGTTCTGTCGTGGTCGACGCCGTCGAGCACCTGGTCCGCGGCATCGTGGACAACCCTGACGACGTGCGGGTCGACATGGTCACCAGCCGGCGTGGACGCACCGTCGAGGTGCACGTCCACCCCGACGACCTGGGTAAGGTCATCGGCCGCGGCGGCCGTACCGCCACCGCGCTGCGCACCCTGGTCGCCGGTATCGGTGGGCGCGGGATCCGCGTCGACGTGGTGGACACCGACCAGTAGCGTCGGCTCCATATGGATCTGGTTGTCGGACGGGTCGTCAAAGCGCACGGAATCACCGGCGAGGTCGTCGTCGAGGTGCGTACTGACGACCCGGACGCCCGCTTCAGCCCGGGTGTGACACTGCGAGGCCGGGCCAAGGGCGGTGCCGAACGTCCCTTTACGGTCGAATCGGTGCGCGAACACGGTGGCCGGCTGCTCGTTCGGCTGACCGGCGTGGCCGACCGCAACGCCGCAGATGAACTGCGCGGCACCCTCTTCGTGGTCGACGCCGCCGAGCTGCCCGCCATCGACGACCCCGACGAGTTCTACGACCATGAGCTCGAAGGGCTGCGGATGGTGTGCGCCGACGGCACGCCCGTCGGCAAGGTCGCAGAGGTGCTGCACACCGCGGCAGGGGAGTTGCTCGCGGTGAAGGCCGACGCCGACGGGCGAGAGGTGCTGGTGCCGTTCGTCAGCGCCATCGTCACCTCGGTCTCCCGGGAGGACGCGACGATCGTCATCGACCCGCCCGACGGCCTTCTCGACTTGAGCTGACGGAGCGACGCCGTGCGCATTGACGTCGTCACCATCTTTCCGGCATACCTGGATCCGATCCGGCAATCGTTGCCCGGCAAGGCCATCGATGCCGGCATCGTGACGCTGGCCGTGCACGATCTGCGGGCGTGGACGCACGACGTGCACCGGTCGGTCGACGATTCCCCGTACGGCGGGGGCCCCGGCATGGTCATGAAAGCCCCGGTGTGGGGGCAGGCGCTCGACGAAATATGCACTGGCGAAACGCTTTTGGTGGTCCCGACCCCGGCGGGTCGGCTGTTCAACCAGGCGACGGCCGAGCGGTGGAGCGGCGAAAAGCACCTGGTGTTCGCGTGCGGCCGCTACGAGGGCATCGACCAGCGGGTGGCCGACGACGCGGCCCGGCGCATGCGGGTGGAAGAGGTGTCGATCGGCGACTACGTGCTCACCGGTGGTGAGTCGGCAGCGCTGGTGATGATCGAGGCCGTGGTTCGCCTGCTGCCCGAGGTGCTCGGCAATCCCGCGTCGCACCAACAGGATTCGCACTCAGATGGGCTGCTCGAAGGGCCCAGCTACACCCGGCCGCCGAGCTGGCGGGATTTGGACGTGCCCCCGGTGCTGCTGTCGGGCGATCATGCCAAGGTGGCCGCCTGGCGCCGGGACCAGGCGTTGCAGCGCACCCGGGAACGCCGCCCGGATCTCCTGGACAACGCCTCGCGACCAGACAGTTAGGTACGCGACACGGCAGTTTTCCGGCACCCCCCGCAGGAGGACCTCCCGCTTGCGGGGGACTGCTCGCGCCATGGAGGTGCGTCAGATCCGCCCGCCCGGGAACATCGTCTTGACCGCGTCGGTGATGGTCTTACGGGCGGTGGCGTCGTCGGTGGGCTGCATCGAGCCGATGACCATGATGAAGCGACGGTCGGCGCCGATCACCCCGGTGGACAGGTGCATCCAATTGCCGCCGTTCCAGCAGCACATCCAGCCCTGCTTGACCGCCACCGGCTCGGCGTACAGCCCGTCGGGGATGCCGAAACGTTGTGGGTAGCCGTCGATTCCGTTCGTGGTGGACTGGGCGAGGTTGGCCAGGATGGTGTTGGCCTGCTCCTGGGGCAGCCCGCCGCCGCCGTTCATGAGCAGGTCGTAGTAGCGGGCCAGATCGTCGGCCGTGCTCATGGTGTTCCACCAGTGCCCGTCATACGGCGTCGAGGTGGACTTCAGGCCGTAGCGTGCCGTCACCCGCGTGATGATGGCGCTGCCGCCGTTGCGGTTCCAAAAATTCTCGGCGGCCCCGTCATCGGAGGACCGCAACATGATGTCGAGGGCCTGACGGTCGTCGGCCGTGATCGTGGCCTGGCCCTTGGCCTCCTGCAGCAGCAGATCGTCGGCGATGAACAGCTTGGCCACCGATGCGATCGGGATCGGCGTCGAGTTCCCGTTGGAGACCAGCTGGCCGGTGCTGCGATCCAGGACCAGCACCGTGATGTCGGCCCCGGCCTTCGACGCGGTCGAGGTCGCCAGGCTGGCCCGGCTCTGCAAGCCGTCGAACGTTGCTGCCGGCTCGTCGGGAGGTGCGTCAGGCAGCGGCGCCGCGGTGCCCTGAGGCACGACCACCGTGTACTGCGGGGCATTGGGGACCGGCGGCGGTGTTCCGTACACCCTGGCTTCGCAGCCGGCTACGGTGATCATCCCGATCACGCCTGCTGCTGTCACGGTCATCAGCCTGGACGGCCGCCCTCGCATGCCTCTCCTTAGACCCGGTAGCTGGAATCCGGATATCGGAAGCGATCGACACGTGCGCCCCAGTCGTCAGCAACCGTATTTCGGACGTTCAGACTAACCGGTTGCAGGAAAAATCGCGTAGCTTGTCGGGGTCCGCGTTTCCCGCGTTGCGGGCAGCGTGCAAGCACGGCCGAACCACCGGATCTGCCCGGATTTCACTGGACCGGGGCTCGTCTGGCACAATTGAGCAGTTGTCTGCTGCAGCCCAGGGCTGGGTATCGCTACCCGGCCGCTGTCAGATACGCCCCGATACACCCGAAAACTAGCTTCGGCTGCGCGTCCGCGCATCGGCCCGGAGCCGCTAACAACAAGGAAGTGTCACCGATGAACACGCTGGACTTCGTCGATCAGGCGTCGCTGCGCGACGACATCCCGACCTTCAGCCCCGGCGACACCGTCAACGTGCACGTGAAGGTCATCGAGGGCTCCAAGGAGCGCATCCAGGTCTTCAAGGGTGTCGTGATCCGTCGCCAGGGCGGCGGCATCCGCGAGACCTTCACCGTGCGTAAGGAGAGCTACGGCGTCGGCGTCGAGCGAACCTTCCCGGTGCATTCGCCCAACATCGATCACATCGATGTCGTGACCCGCGGTGACGTGCGTCGCGCCAAGCTGTACTACCTGCGCGAGCTGCGCGGCAAGAAGGCGAAGATCAAGGAAAAGCGCTGAGCGCGTTGTCCTGCCCGGCGCGGTCCGGACGGCACACGCCGCTACTGTGGACGCCGTGACCGGACCCGCCGACTCTGCCGACTCGTCATCGGAAGACATCGTCAACACCGATTCCGAGACGTCCAAGCCGGATTCCGGCGCCGCCTCTGAAGACGCCACCGAAGAGGCGCCCAAACGCAAGCGTTCGTCGCTGCGTGAGGGCGCCATTCTGGTGACCATCGCGATCGTTCTGTACTACGTGATGCTCACGTTCGTCGCGCGTCCCTATCTGATCCCGTCGGAGTCGATGGAGCCCACGCTGCACGGCTGCAGCGGCTGCGTCGGGGACCGGATCATGGTCGACAAGGTGACCTACCGGTTCACCAAGCCGAGCCCGGGTGACGTGGTGGTGTTCAAGGGCCCGCCGTCGTGGAACATCGGCTACAAGTCGATCCGCTCCGACAACACCGCGGTGCGGTGGGTGCAGAACGCGCTGTCGTTCATCGGCTTTGTTCCGCCCGACGAAAATGACCTGGTCAAACGCGTGATCGCGGTCGGCGGTCAGACGGTCGAGTGCCGCGCCGACACCGGTTTGACCGTCGACGGCAAACGCCTCAACGAGCCCTACCTGGACCCCGCCACGATGAATGCCGACCCACAGATCTACCCGTGCCTCGGCAATGAGTTCGGCCCCGTCACCGTGCCGCAGGGCCGGCTCTGGGTGATGGGTGACAACCGCACCCATTCGGCTGATTCGCGGATCCACTGCACCAATGTGCCCGCCGACGTGCAGCGCGGTGTGCATTGCACCGGGGACCCGATGGCCGGCACCGTACCGGTGGACAATGTGATCGGTAAGGCGCGATTCATCGCCTGGCCGCCGGGCCGCTGGGGCGGCGTCAGCAGCGTGAATCCGCAGACCGGTTCATAGCGCAGGCCCCAGTGCCTCAAGAGGTGAAGATGTCGTGGCCGCCTCGAACGGTGATCCGGAAGGCCTCGGGCCTACGGACCCTTGAATCCGCGCTGTACCGCAACGGGCTCGGGCCCGTCGCGGGTGTCGATGAGGTGGGCCGGGGGGCGTGCGCGGGGCCGCTGGTCGTGGCGGCATGCGTGCTCGGCCCGAACCGGTTGGAGAGCCTGGCTGACCTCGACGACTCCAAGAAGCTCGGCGAGAAGGACCGCGAACGGCTGTTCCCGCTGATCCGCCGCTACGCGCTGGCCTATCACGTGGTGTTGATCCCGTCAGCCGAGGTGGACCGTCGCGGCGTACACGTCGCCAACATCGAGGGCATGCGACGCGCGGTGGCCGGTTTGTCGGTGCGGCCTGGTTACGTGTTGTCCGACGGATTCCGGGTACCCGGTCTTGCCGTGCCGTCCCTTCCGGTGATCGGTGGTGATGCCGCTGCAGCATGTATAGCCGCGGCCAGCGTGCTGGCCAAGGTCAGCCGTGACCGGCTGATGGTGGAGATGGAACGCGAGCACCCGGGCTACGGGTTCGCCGAGCACAAGGGTTACAGCACGCCTGCACACACCGCGGCGATGGCGAGACTGGGGCCGTGTGCGCAACACCGCTACTCGTATGTGAACGTGCGGCGGGCCGCGGAGACTGTCGGAATGGTGCCGCCCGTGCAGTTGCGGCATCGGTGCGACGTGATGGGCTCAGGTGGGGAATGATGGAACGCAACCTAGACGAAGGACAGCAGAGTTTATGAGTGCCGAAGATCTCGAGAAGTACGAAACCGAGATGGAGCTCTCGCTGTACCGCGAATACAAGGACATCGTCGGGCAGTTCAGCTACGTCGTGGAGACCGAACGGCGGTTCTACCTCGCCAACAGCGTCGAACTGGTGCCGCGCAACGCCGACGGTGAGGTCTACTTCGAGTTGCGGTTGGCTGACGCGTGGGTGTGGGACATGTACCGGCCTGCGCGGTTCGTCAAGCAGGTGCGGGTCATCACCTTCAAGGACGTGAACATCGAAGAGGTCGAGAAACCCGAGCTGCGGCTGCCGGAGTAACCGGCCCTCACTGCGCCGCGACGTGCAGGTGCTTGCCGAAGAACGCGAAGACCCGGGTCCAGGCGTCGGCGGTGGCGGCCTCGTTGTAGCCGAACCCGGTGATCCGCAGCAGCGGTTGGGCGGGCAGCAGGTTGGCGAAGCTGTGACCGGCGTCGGGGTAGACCTTGATGTCGGACGTGATGTTCTTCGCGTCGACGATCTTGCGCAGCCGCGCCGGAGCACCGACGCCCAGCGGGTCGCGGCGCCCGAAGCTGGCGACGATCGGGCATGACGCGTCGAGGGTCTCGTCGAGCCGTCGCGGCAGGGGAGTGCCGTAGAACGGTGCCGATGCGGCGAACCCCTTGGGGCCCATGACAAGTGCGAATTGCCCGCCCATGCAGAAGCCGGCGATGCCGACGGTGCCGGTGCACTCCGGCAGGGACTTCAGATGGTCTCGGGCAGCCAAGATGTCATCGAGTGCGCGACCGCGTTGGGTCAACAGCTCACGCATCACCCGCGTGACACACCGGGCCCGGCCGCCGCGGGCGTAGAGGTTCGGCGTGAGAGCCAGATAGCCGGCTCCGGCGATCCGCTCGGACACCAGTTCGTTGTCGGGGGCGTAGCCGATGGCGTCGTGAACCACCACGACACCGGGCCATGGCCCCGCACCTTCCGGCCTGTCCAGCAGCGCGTCGATGGGGCCGTCGGGGGTGTCGAGACTGATCGTTGTCACCCTTGCCAACCTAATCGCGCGGTTCAGGTCCCGCAGAACGTGCGGTAGGCGCCGAAGTCGGGCGGCGCGGGCTGGGCGTAGCGCTGCCGTCCGGGTCGCACGTCATACGGTGCCGTCACCGCCTCAAGAAGGTCGTCGAGTGGTGCCAGCTCGCCGGTGCTCGCCGCGGCCAAGGCCTCCTCGACCAGGTGGTTGCGGGGGATGTAGACGGGATTGACGCGGTCCATCACGTCCGGCGCAGGGGCGAGGGCACGCCAGCGCGTCAACCAGTCCTCGACGGCTGCGGGCTCGGCGAACAGGTTGTGCACCGGCCCGGCGTCACCGCGCCCGGCCTGCGCCAAGGCGCGGAAGAACGACGTGTAGTCGACGCGGCCGGCCAGCAGCAACTTGAGCAGATCCTCGATCAGGCCAGTGGCCTGTTCATGCGAAACACCTTCGGGCAGGCCGATTTTGGTGCGCATACCGGTCAACCACGCGTCCTGGAATTGCGTGCGGAACCCGGCGAGCGCATCGGTGGCCAAGGCGACCGCCCGTTCGCTGTCCTCGGCGATCAACGGCAGCAGGGTTTCGGCGAACCGGGCCAGGTTCCATTCGGCCACCGCGGGCTGGTTGCCGTAGGCGTAGCGCCCGCCGTGATCGATGGAACTGAACACGGTCGCCGGGTCGTAGGTGTCCATGAACGCGCACGGTCCGTAGTCGATGGTTTCGCCCGAGATGGTCATGTTGTCGGTGTTCATCACGCCGTGGATGAAGCCGACGAGCATCCACCGGGCCACCAGCTCGGCCTGGACGGTGACGACCGACGCGAACAAGGCCAGGTACGGGTTGTCGGCCGCGGCGGCGTCGGGGTGATGACGGTCGATGGCGTGGTCGGCCAGACGCCGCAGCAGGCCGTGGTCGGCGAGCCGACCCAGGGGGTCCGTGCCGGCGGTGGCCCGATCGTAGGCGGCGGCGTACTGAAAGCTGCCCACCCGCAGGTGGCTGGCTGCCACGCGGGCCAGCACCGCTCCTGGCTGACGGGTTTCACGCAACACCCCGCGACCGGTCGCCGTCACGGCCAACGCCCGCGTGGTCGGGATTCCCATGGCGTGCATAGCTTCGCTGATGATGTACTCGCGCAGCATCGGCCCGACGACGGCCAGGCCGTCGCCCCCGCGCGCGAACGGAGTGCGTCCTGAGCCTTTGAGGTGCAGGTCGCGCAGCTGTCCGCCGGTGTCGACCAGTTCGCCGAGCAGCAATGCGCGGCCGTCCCCGAGCCGCGGCACATAACCGCCGAACTGGTGCCCGGCATAGGCCTGGGCCACCGGTTTCGCGGCGTCGGGGAGCGTGGTGCCCAGCAGCAGGCCGACACCGTCCGGCGTGCGCAGCCACGCGGGGTCCAGGCCGAGTTCGCGGGCCAGCGCGTCGTTGAGCACCAGCAGCCGAGGGGACGGTGCGGTTTCGGCCCGCCACTCGAGGGCCAGTTCGGGAAGTTCCCTGGCGAACCGGTTGTCGAGCAGGACAGCCGGTTTCACGCCCGTCACAGGCTGCCCAGATCGTCGGGGACGTCGACGGCGTAGCGCTGCAGGATGTCGAGAGGCACCAGCTCGAGGGTGCTTTCGTGGGTGGCGGCCAGGACGACGGGAGCCGCGCAGCCGTCCTGATGGGCGCGCAGCCAATTGGTGGCCGTGACGCACCAGCGATCCCCAGGCCTCAGTCCGGGGAATCGGAAATGTGGTGCGGGCGTCGACAGGTCGTTGCCGATCACCTTCTGATGCTCCAGGAACTCGGTGGTCACCACCGCACAGATGGTGTGCCTGCCGAGGTCGCCGTCACCGGTCGAGCAGCAGCCGTCGCGGTAGAAGCCGGTCAGCGGATCGGTACCGCATTCGTCCAAGGGACCGCCCAGCACGTTGCGATCAGCCATCACTCCAGTATTGCCGGTCGGCGCGATTTCCGATGGTGGCGGGCTCAGGAAAGCTGCGCGGCGATCTCGTTGAACGCGGCGATGGTGGGGAACAGCTTGGTTGCGTCCTGGGGATATGGCCAGCTCGAGAGCTTGGCGGCGACGATGTTGGCCGCCCGGTTCACGTAGATCATCTGGCCGTGGATGCCCAGGCAGAGCAGCACGGTGTTGCCCGGCCCGGGGAACCAGCACTGGTTGCGGTACATGCCCCCGGGCATGCGGTTGTCGTCCGGGCTGGCGGCGAATGCCGACCGGGAGTCGATACCGCCGGCGAAGGTGTCGGCGATCCACGACAGCGGTACCACCCGCTCGCCGGTCAGCGACGTGCCGCCGTTGACGAACAGCGACCCGAACCGCACCAGATCCCGCAGGCAGGCATTGATGCCGCCGTCGAACATCCCGGTTCCGACGGAGTCGACGCCGATGGTGGCGTCCTGCTGTGCGCCGAGCTTGCTCCACAGCAGCTGTGACATGAGGTCGGGCATCCTGGCCCCGCCAGCCGCCTCGCAGATCCAGCCCAGCACATCGGTTTCGCACGAGCGGTATTCGAACGGGCCGCCGTGGGCCGACTTCTGCCGCAGGGTCAGCAGGAAGTCGTACATGGTCGAAGGCAGGTCGGGCACGGTGCGGGGAGCCCAGCCGATGGCCTGCTCCAGCAGCCGCACCTCGGCCATCGGGTCCAGATAGGCCTCGGAAAAGGCGATGCCCGAACGCATGTCGAGCAGATTGCGCACGGTGGCCCCGGCGTAGCCCGACTGTTCCAGCGCGGGAACGTATTTGGTGAGCGGGGCGTCGACGTCGAGGGCGCCTTCGGCCGTCAGTGCGCCGGCCACGATGCCGACCAAGGTCTTGCTGACCGACATCAGGATGTGGCTGGACTCGGGCGTCATGCCGCTGTAGTAGTGCTCCTCGAGCACCTTCCCGCGCTGGGTGACGATCCAGCCGTCGGTGGCCGTGGAGGTCATCACGTCGCCGACGGTGGTCTGGGTGGCGTTGGTGCTGTCGTACATCGGGATCGACGACAGGTCAGCGGGCGCGGCGGGCAGGTCGGCCACAGGCCCGGAGCCCCGGCTGATCGACGCCGTCGGCAAGAAGTCGGCGATGTGCTGGAAGGTCCAGTGCAACTGCTCGGCGGACTGCCAGTTCTGCAGCGTCAACTCTGCCGGTACGTTGCCAGATTCAGTAGCGGATTCGTTGCCGAGCAGCATGTGTGTTCCAGCCTCCCAATGCCGTGCCGGTGTTGCCCAGCAATATCCACGAACGACACTAACTCAGCGGGCTTCGGCGCTGCGCTGGGCATCGAGGATTAACAGTGCCACGTGCAGCGACGTCATCGACTCGCCGTCCTCGAGGTCCATGTCGAGTCGCCTTTGGATGGCGGCCAAGCGGCTGTACAGGGCCGGTCGGCTCATGTGCAGGCGCTTGGCCAACGCGGATTTGTTGCCTGCCAGTTCGAGGAAGCCCCGCAACACGGCAAGGTCGTTCTCGCCGTGATCGGCATCACGGATGAGCAGGTTCTTGAGTTCCGTCTCGGCGAAGGTTTGCACTCGCGGATCGTCCTGCAACAAGGCGAGCAGCCCGCGCAGCCGGACGTCGGAGGCCCGCACGAACGGTCGCTGCATTCTCGACATCGACAGCGCCACCTCGGCGACGTGTGCGGATTCACGCAACCCATGCACGGCGTCGGCGAACCCGTTGACGCTGCCGCCCACGGCGACGACGACCTTGTCGGTGTCCCCGCCGCGGCCGATGGTCTCGCGCAGGCCCTCGGCCAGCCGGGTGAGGGCGGCATCGGGGGTGCTGCCGCGTCGGGTCGCCACGGCCAGCACCAGGCCGATCTCGCCGTCCCGGCGGACCGAACAGATCGCGGTGTGGCCCTGGGACTTCACGCTGTGGGTCACGGCGTCGAGGATGCGCAGGTTGCGGCGCTGCACGGCGACGGGATCGAGGCGGTCGGTCGGAGCAGCCACCCGGACGGTGACCGGCAGATACGGCCCGCCCGCCCGCAGTCCCAGTGCGATGGCGCGGGCGTCGGCGTCGCGGTCCTCGGCGATGCGACCGCCGAGGACGTCGTCGATCAACCCGCTCTGGGCCTGGTGCTCGAGCCCTGAGCGGCCGCGTTCGGCCATCCGGTGCAGGGCCAGCGCCTGCGCGGCGCGCTCGAGCACCATCTTGGCCTGGGCCGGCGCCGCCGGTGGGTGCGGGATGATCAGCCGTCCCCACTCCTCGGCCCGCGGCCCGACGGTGGTCGTGGCCCAATCTTCGGTCATCGCGCGCGACCGGCGTTGCCAGTTGTCGAGCACCGCGGTGGCCGCTTCGTGGCGCGGGGATACCGCCAGCACCTGGTGGGACAGGTCCTCCAGCACCACCGATTCGTCGACCATGTCGGCAGCCGCTCGCACGATGTCGGCCAGTGAGGCGCGCTTCATGCTGAGGTCGGTGAAGGTCTGATGGGTGCGGTGGGCGAACGCCAGTTCCTCGTACTGGTCGGCCACGATGAGCCGGTGCACCGCCTCGGTGACCTCGACGAATTTCGTTTCGCGGTGCAGCACCACAAGCGGCATGCCGAGTGCCGCGGCGATGCCGGCGGTGCCCTCGGGCAGGGCGTCGATGCGGGTGCCCAGTTCGACCACCACGCCGACGGCCCCGGCGCGCCGCATGCTGTCGAGGTAATCGTGTGGGGCGTCGCGCAGTGCGGACCCGGTGGTGAGGACCAGTTCGCCGCCCTGCAGCAGGCCGGACAGATCGGGCATGTCGCTGGCGTGCACCCAGCGCACCGGGCGGTCGAGGTTCTCGGCGCTGACGACCTCCGGGAGGCCCGCGCGAACGACGGGCAGGTCGACGACGTCGCGAACGGTCGGGATCATTTACAGATTGTAATAAGAAGGCTCGGTCCGGATACACAATGACCGGCTCGGAGCGGTGCCATGTGCCGCAAAGTAATAGTCACAGTTCACCCCACCCCCCGAGGAGGTCCCCGCATATGACCAACGTCATCCAGCACTGGCGCAACAACGAGACGTTCGCCGGTTCGTCGACGGCCACGTCGCCGGTGACCAACCCGGCTACCGGCGAGGTGACCGGTGAGTTGCGGCTGGCCAGCGTGGAGGACGCGCAGGCGGTGATCGACGCGGCGGCCGCGGCGTTCCCGGAATGGCGGGACACCTCACTGGCCAAGCGCACGCAGGTGCTGTTCACGTTCCGTGAGCTGATCAACGCCCGCAAGGAAGAGCTGGCGGCCATCATCACCTCCGAGCACGGCAAGGTGCTCTCCGATGCCCTCGGTGAGGTCTCCCGCGGTATCGAGGTCGTCGAATTCGCTTGCGGCATCCCGCATCTGCTCAAGGGTGGCTACACCGAGAACGCCTCGACCAAGGTCGACGTGCATTCGGTTCTGCAGCCGCTGGGCGCGGTCGGCGTCATCTCGCCGTTCAACTTCCCCGCCATGGTGCCGATGTGGTTCTTCCCCATCGCGATCGCCGCGGGCAACACCGTGGTCATCAAGCCTTCGGAGAAGGATCCCTCGGCCGTGATCTGGATGGCCGAGCTGTGGAAGGAAGCCGGTCTGCCCGACGGCGTGTTCAACGTTCTGCAGGGTGACAAGACCGCGGTCGACGAGCTGCTGACCAACCCCAAGATCAAGGCCATCTCGTTCGTCGGCTCGACGCCGATCGCGCAGTACGTCTACGCCACCGCCACCGCATCCGGCAAGCGCGTGCAGGCCCTGGGCGGCGCCAAGAACCACGCGGTCATCCTGCCCGACGCCGATCTGGACCTGGCCGCCGACGCCATGGTCAACGCCGGTTTCGGTTCGGCAGGCGAGCGCTGCATGGCCATCTCCGCGGCCGTCGCGGTCGGCCCGATCGCCGACGACCTGGTCGCCAAGATCGCCGAGCGCACCGCCACCATCAAGACCGGTGACGGCACCAAGGATTCGGACATGGGCCCGCTGGTCACCAAGGCCCACCGCGACAAGGTGGCCTCCTACATCGACGCCGGCGAGGCCGCCGGGGCCAAGGTCGTGGTCGACGGCCGTACGGTGATCGCCAACGGTGGCGCCGACGGGTTCTGGCTGGGCCCGACCCTGCTGGACAACGTGACCCCCGAGATGAGCGTCTACACCGACGAGATCTTCGGACCCGTCCTGTCGGTGGTGCGGGTCGAAACCTACGACGAGGCACTCGAACTCATCAACAGCAACCCCTACGGCAACGGCACCGCGATCTTCACCAACGACGGCGGCGCCGCACGGCGCTTCCAGAACGAGGTCGAGGTGGGCATGGTCGGCATCAACGTGCCGATCCCGGTTCCCATGGCGTACTTCAGCTTCGGCGGCTGGAAAGCCTCGCTGTTCGGTGACAGCCACGCTCACGGCACCGAGGGTGTGCACTTCTTCACCCGCACCAAGGCCATCACCACCCGCTGGCTCGACCCCAGCCACGGTGGCATCAACCTGGGCTTCCCTCAGAACGGGTAAACCTGGACTGTTGTGTGGCCCATCCGGACAAACCCCTCGCCGGATGGGCCACACAACTCCGAAGGACCGGTAATCGACCCCCGCTGCTGCGAGCACAAGTGAGAGACTTGACCATGACTTTGACCGATGAGTCCACCCTGCTGCCCAACGGATTGACCGTGGAGGCGGCGCGCGCCGAGGCGGCGCGTACCTACGAGCTCGACCGTGCGCACGTGTTCCATTCGTGGTCCGCGCAGGCCGAGATTTCCCCGATGACGATCACCGCATCGCAGGGATCGTATGTCTGGGACGGTGACGGTAACCGCCTGCTGGATTTCTCCTGCCAGCTGGTCAACACCAACATCGGTCATCAGCACCCGAAAGTGGTTGCGGCCATTGCCGATCAGGCCGCCAAGTTGTGCACCGTGGCTCCGCAGTATGCCAACGACGCACGCTCGGAGGCCGCTCGGCTGATCGCCGAGCGCACCCCGGGCGAGCTCAACAAGATCTTCTTCACCAACGGTGGCGCAGACGCCATCGAGCACGCGGTGCGCATGGCCCGGCTGCACACCGGCCGGTACAAGGTGCTCACCCGGTACCGCTCCTACCACGGTGGCACCGAGACCGCGATCAACATGACCGGTGACCCGCGCCGGTGGCCCAACGACCACGGCAACGCAGGCATCGTGCACTTCTTCGGGCCGTTCCTGTACCGCTCGCGCTTCCACGCCACCACCGAGGCCGAGGAGTCCGAGCGCGCGCTGGAGCACCTCGAGGAGACCATCCGCATGGAGGGTCCGTCGACCATCGCCGCCATCGTGCTGGAGTCCATCCCGGGCACCGCGGGCATCATGATCCCGCCGAGGGGATACATCGCCGGCGTGCGCGAGATCTGCGACCGGTACGGCATCATGTACATCGCCGACGAGGTGATGGCGGGCTTCGGGCGCAGCGGAAAGTGGTTCTCCGTCAACCACTTCGACGTGGTGCCTGACCTGCTGACCTTCGCCAAGGGCGTCAACTCCGGCTACGTCCCGCTCGGCGGTGTCGCGATCAGCCCGGCCATCGCCGAGACCTTCGCCCACCGTGCCTACCCGGGCGGGCTGACCTACTCGGGTCATCCGCTGGCCACCGCGGCCGCCGTCGCCACCATCAACGCGATGGAGGACGAAGGCATGGTCGACAACGCGGCTCGCGTCGGCGCCGAGGTGATCGCTCCCGGCCTGGCCGAGCTGGCCGCCAAGCATCGCAGTGTCGGCGAGGTGCGCGGTGCCGGCGTGTTCTGGGCCGTCGAGCTCGTCGCGGATCAGCAGACCCGCGAACCGCTGGCCCCGTACGGCGGCTCGAGCCCGGCGATGAACGCGGTCATCGCGGCGTGCAAGGCCAACGGCCTGCTTCCGTTCGCCAACTTCAACCGGATCCACGTCGTGCCGCCCTGCAACGTGTCGGCCGACGAGGTGCGCGAGGGTCTGGCGATCCTGGACAAGGCGCTCGACGTCGCCGACGAGCACGCTCGCTGATTTTCCGACCGATGCCCGGCCGTGCGTGTGACGCGCGGCCGGGCATCGCTGTGCTGTGAATCGGTGGCCGACTTGGCAGACTGAACCCCGTGCGTTCACATGCCCAGTGCTGGCTGACAGATATGGATGGCGTCCTCGTGCACGAGGACTCCGCGATACCCGGAGCTGCGGAGTTCCTGCAGACGTTGGTGGACAAGGAACGGCCGTTTCTGGTCCTGACAAACAATTCGATCTTCACGCCGCGGGACCTGGCGGCCCGGTTGCTGCGGTCGGGCCTGTCGGTGCCGGAGTCGGCCATCTGGACCTCGGCCCTGGCCACCGCGGCGTTTCTCGACGGCCAGTTGCCCGGCGGCTCGGCCTACGTCATCGGCGAGGCAGGCCTCACCACCGCGCTGCATGAGGTCGGCTACACCCTCACCGACACCGCGCCGGACTTCGTCGTGCTGGGCGAAACCCGCACCTATTCGTTCGAGGCCATCACCAAGGCCATCCGCCTGATCATCGGCGGTGCCCGGTTCATCGCCACCAACCCTGACGTCACCGGGCCGTCGGCGGAGGGGCCGCTGCCTGCGACCGGGTCGGTCGCGGCGATGATCACCAAGGCCACCGGCCGCGAACCCTACTTCGTGGGCAAGCCGAACCCGATGATGTTCCGCAGCGCGCTCAACCGGATCGAGGCCCATTCGGAGAACACCGTGATGGTGGGGGACCGGATGGACACCGACGTGGTGGCCGGTATCGAGGCCGGGCTCGACACGATCCTGGTGCTGACGGGTTCCACCCAGGCCGACGACATCCAGCGCTACCCGTTCCGTCCCAGCCGTGTGCTGCCGTCGATCGCCCAGGCGATCGAGCTGATCTGAACGCCGAGTGGGGGATGGCCCCACAATCGGGTGATCGCATAGAGTATCCAATATTAGCGAAAGCGAGACCCGATGCCACCCCGAACTGCCACCCCGCGCACGGCCCGTGACACCGCCCCCGGCGGCAAGGGGCCGCGTTCGGACTTCGTCAGGCCCAAGACGGCACAGCAGGCGGTCGCGGAGGCGTTGCGTCGGGACATCACCAGCGGCAAGCTCGCGCCCGGCAGCTGGATCGTGCAGGAAAGCCTGGCCGAGCAGTTCGGTATGTCGCGCATCCCTATTCGCGAAGCGCTGAAAACGCTTGAGGCCGAGGAGTACATCACCTACGTACCGCACAGCGGCTACCGGGTGGCCAAGCTGGGCCTCGATGAACTGGTCGAGGTGTTTCGGCTGCGCGACATTCTCGAAGCCGAGCTCATCCGCGATGCCATCCCCGCCGTGACCGACGACGTTGTCGACCAGATGCGCGAGCAGATGACCGAGATGGAGCGGTGCGCGGCGGCAGGCGATCTGATCGGAGTTGGCTTGGCCAACCGGCAGTTTCACTTCCTGACGTTCGAGGGCAGTGGGATGGCGCGCACCAAGCGCATCGTGACCCAGCTCTGGAACACTGCCGACGCGTATCGGCCGCTGTATGCGCATCTCATGGACCTGGCGAAGGTCAACAGTGAACACGTGCTCCTGGTCGAAGCGATGGCGGCTCGCGACGCTGAGCGGGTGGTCACGCTGAACCACGAACACCGTCTGCATGCGATCGATCACCTGCACACCGTGTTCGGTCGCGAGGAATCCGAAGCGGACGCGTGAGCCCGCGGGATCGCCTCGCGGCGTTGGGTTTCGAGATGCCGTCGCCGCCGAAACCCAAAGGTGCGTATTTCCCGAGCCGGCGTTGCGGTGACCAACTCTGGATCTCGGGTTCGACGGCGCGGCGCCCCGCAGATCCGGGTGCTGTGGGCGTCGTGGGTGACGACGTCACGCTCGAACAGGCTCGGGCCCAAGCCCGTTACGCGGCGCTGAATCTGATTGCCGCGATCGACGCGGCGGTCGGGCTGCAGGCGGTGACGGCGCTGGTGCACCTGCGTGGTTACGTCCGGGCGAGGCCCGATTTCGACGCGCATCCGGCGGTCATCGACGGTGCCTCCGAGTTCTTGATCGAGGTGTTCGGTGAGGACTGCGGCGCGCACGCCCGCACGGCGATCGGGGTGGCATCGTTGCCCGGTGGCGCGTGCGTGGAATTGGAACTCGTCGCCGGCGTGCGCTAGCCGGCCCGGATCAGGCCAGCCGCTCGGCGGTGCGCCCGACGGCCAACCCCAGGGCAACGCCGGCCAGGGCCATCAATGCGATTGTCAGCCAGTCGTTTTCACCGGTACGCCGCTGAGCGGGCTGGTGCACGGCTGACGGTTGCTCCGCCGGTGCGATCAGCGAGTTGAGCCTACGGACGAATTGCCCGATGATGCGGTTGGCGACCTGCGAGATGACGCCACTGCCGAATTGGGCGATGCGGCCGCCGAGTTCGAGGTCGGTCCGCACCGTGACCTGGGCGTGGCCGCCACCGTCGCGGACCGACATCGTGACGGTCGCCTCTGCCGAGCCGTTACCCGTGCGATCACGGGCGGCGCCGCGCACCACCATCTGATGTGCGGTGTCGTCGCGGCTCACCACGGTTGCCGTGCCCGCCAGCGTGAGGCCCACCGGACCGACCTTGACCGCGACCCGCGCCCGGTAGTCCTCACCCTCGTGGCCTTCGAGTTCGGCGCCGGGGATGCATCCGACGACGCGCGGTATGTCGGTCAGTGCTGCCCACGCGACATCGAGCGGCGCATCGACGGTGAACTCGTTGACCAGTTGCATGACGATTTGTGTCCTCTCCTCGACCGGTCCGCGCATCTGGTTGCGGTTGTGTGACCTGAACCGCACCCTTACGATTGGATACGATATCCAACGTAGGCCCAGGAGGTCGATAGTGCTGAGCAAAGGGGTCGGTCTGTTCCCGACCGAACCGGTGGGCGCCATGTGCGAGTACGTCAAGCTGAGCGAATCGCTCGGCTACGACAACGTGTGGTTCGGTGACTCGCAGAACATCTGGCGAGAGTCGTCGACCGTCATGGGGGCCGCGGCGGTCGGCACCGAGCGCATCGTCTTCGGCACCGGCGTGACCAACGCGGTGACCCGGCATCCGTCGCTGCTCGCGTCCACCTGGGCGACACTCGCGGAGTTCACCGGTGGTCGCGTGGCGCTGGGGATCGGGACCGGCGATTCATCCTTGCGGACCATGGGCCTCACGCCGCTCAAGCTCGCTGAGCTGGAGCAGTCGATCGTCGACCTCCGTGCGCTCTTCAAAGGTGAGAAGGTGGTGGAGCCGACCAGCGGCGCCGAATACCACCTGAACTACGTGACCGAGCCGATGAACATACCGATCTACATCGCGGCATCCGCACCGAAGATCCTGCGGATGTCCGGGCGCATTGCCGATGGCGTGATCGTCCTCGTCGGTACCGCGCCGCGCTTCATCGAAGCCGCCCTGGCGACCATCGAAGCGGGTGCCGCCGAGAGCGGTCGCACGCTCGATGACATCCACATCGTGCTGTGGACGCCGACCGCGATCGACGAAGACCGCACCAAGGCCCGAGATCTGGTGCGCGCGCATGTATCTCGCGTCGCGATCCGCCCGTTGCCCGCCAAGGTCGAGCCGTCGCTCGAGCAGGCGATCGACCGGATCCGGGACTCCTACGATTACTACCAGCACATGAACACCGAAGCGTCGCACGCAGATCTGGTACCCGACGAGTTGGTGGATCTGTTCGCACTGGCCGGCACGCCGGACGAGTGTGCCCAGCGACTCAAGGAGATCGAGGTGCTCGGCGTCGACCAGGTGTCGATCGTGCCGTTCGTGCGGCCGGGGGAGAGCCGGGCTCCGACCATCCGCACCTTCGCCGAGATCGTCGGCGGTCATGCCTGACGTGGCCCGCGCCGCACGGACGTATCCCGCGCCGGGAAGCGCGGTACCGGGCGCACCGCCCGCGTTGAAGCGGGCACTCACTCCCGCCGACGGCGTACAGACGGGTGTGCAACAGGCGAGTGCTCTGCCCGCCACGGCGTCCGACGCGTCGGCGCCAGTCGGCGGTGGCCGATTCGCGGCGGCCGCGGCGCTCGTAGGCGTGGCGGTAGGGCTCGAACTGGCGGGGTTGCTGTCGAGGGTCACGGGGCGCGCGAACACCGGAAAACATTGACCTAGATCACAGTAATTCGTATAGTGTATCCAATATTCAACGGCCGGAGGTTGTGTCGGATGGCGTGGTTTCCCAAGGTTTTTGCTGCGTGTACGGCTGCCGCCGTAATCGTCGGGATGACGGCCTGCGCCGACGAATCCGCCGGTCCCGCAGGCGGTGGCACCGACGCGTTGAGCATCTCGGCCACCGGCGTCGACAGCCTGCCGTTCATGGCGATCCTGCAGGTCGGGATCGACAAGGGCTGGTTCAAGGAACAGGGCCTCAACGTCGATCTCTACTCGGGCGGCGGCGGCGGGAACACCCTGCGGGTCGTCACCAGCGGCGATGCGGATATGGCCATCGCGGGCAACAGCTCGGTCATTCTCGCTGCACGGCAACCGAATTCGAAGCTCAAGGTCGTTGCGCCGTGGTTCCAGATGAACGACTTCTCGTGGATCTCCCCGCCCGGACGGAAACTCGAAGGGGCCACCCTCGGCTTCAGTTCGGCGGGATCCTCGACCGAACTGATCGTCAAGGGTCTGGAACGCAAGCTCAACGTCAAGTCGCAGGCGGTCGGCCCGATGGGGGACAACTGGACCGCGGCCAAGGCCGGCCAGATCACGGCCGGGTGGGCCATGCAGCCGTTCATCGCGGCCAAGCAGGCCTCGGATCACGCTGAGGTACTGGTGAATTCGCGCGACGTCGTCGGCGACCTGCCCGCCGACCTGGTCGCGGTCAACACCGATTATGCCGAGAAGAACCCGGACAACATCCGCGACTTCTTCACTGTCGTCAACCGACTCAACGAGTGGCTGGTCGCCAACCCGGACGACGCCGCGGCGACCATCGCACCGCTCGTCGGGGTCAGTCCCGAGGTGATGAAGTCGGCGTTCAAGAGCAACCCGGACCTGGCCAAGGGATACACCCTGACGGTCGACACCGCAGGCCTGACCAACCTGTCGGAGTTGATGGTGGGTGCCGGTCAGATCTCGCAGCCCATCGACTGGGCCGCCACGCTCGACCAGCAGTACCTGCCCGACGCCGCGCGGGCGAAGTTCTGAACCAGACAGCCAGCTAGCGGAAGAGGCGCACCCATGGATCATGACGGCATCCGGATCGAGGACGTATCCGTCGTCTTCGACGCCCCTGCAGGCAAAGTCACGGCGGTAACCGACATCACCCAGCACGTACCGCACTCCAGCTTCGTGTCCATCGTCGGGCCGAGCGGATGCGGTAAATCCACGCTGCTGGCGGTGATCTCGGGGTTGCAGAAAGCCTCCACGGGCCAGGTGCGGGTCGCCGGTAAACCGGTGGCCGGGCCTGATCCCACGATCGGTGTGGTGTTCCAAGAAGATTCGACACTGCCATGGCGCACCGTCGAGGAGAACGTGGCCTTCGCGATGGAGATGATCGGCACCGACAAGGCCGCCCGTCGTCAGCGCGCGAAGGACGCCATCGAACTCGTGGGCCTGGGCGGCTTCGAAAAGTCTTATCCTTCGATGCTTTCCGGCGGCATGCGGCAACGGGTCGCGCTGGCCCGCACACTCGCCGTGCAGCCCGAAGTGGTGCTCATGGACGAGCCGTTCGCCGCGCTCGACCAGCAGACCCGGCTGTTCCTCGGCGCCGAGGTCCGCCAGATCTGGGCCCGCACCCACCAGACCATCGTGTTCGTGACCCACGACATCTCCGAAGCCATCCTGCTGTCCCAGCAGGTGTGGGTGATGTCGTACCGGCCGGGGTCGATCATCGACGTCGTCGACATCGACCTGCCCGACGAACGCGACGCAGGCATGGTCTCCACGCCCGAGTTCAACAAGCTGCAGAACCGGATCTGGACTTCGCTGCAGGCCGAATCGATGCGCGGGTTCAAGCAGCAGGAGGCCGCCACCGCGTGACGACTTCCTATGTGGCACAAGACGACCTGCCCACCGAGACGATGACACCCGATCCCGGCCGGCCGCATCCCGCGCGGCGCGGACGCAGGCTGGGCAACTTCGCGTTGAGCGGCATCTCGACCGTCGTGCTGATCGTCGCGTTCCTGGTGTTCGCCGAGATCGGTGCCAAGGCCGGGTGGTGGAGCGATCGCGTCCTGCCCGCACCGTCGGTGATCCTGGCCGAGTTGGGCCGGCTGCTGGGGCAACCGCAGTTCTGGGACGACGCCGCCCGTACCGGTGTCGAGGTGGCGTTCTCGATCGTGTTCGGCAGCCTGTTGGGTTTCGCGGCGGGCCTGGTCTTCTGGAAAGTGCCCGCGGTGGGGCGGATCTTCGAGCCGTACCTGGTCTCGTTCTATGCGGTGCCGCTCGTGCTGTTCTATCCGGTGATGATCGTCCTGGTCGGCATCAACGCCACGTCGGTGATCATCCTGGCGACCGTCATGGCGGCGATTCCGATGGCACTCAACACCGCGGTCGGGCTCAACTCGATGCCGCCGGTGTACCTCAAACTGGCCCGTTCCCTCAAGGCTTCCCCACGACAGACCCTGTTCGCGATCGCGATTCCCGCGGCAGGGCCGTTCATCGTCGCAGGACTGCGGCTCGCGGTGGTCTACGCGTTGATCGGCACCATCGCGATGGAGTTCACCACCGCGCAGGCCGGCCTGGGGTACCGCATCCGCTACCTGTACGAGATCTTCGACAACAACGAGATGTTCGCCTACATCGCCGTGGTGCTGGTGCTCTCGTGCATCCTCACCGTGCTGCTGGCCCTGGTGGAACGCATCCTGCTGCGGGGGAGGAACCGATGACCTCGACCGTGGAGAAGACCACGGCGCCAACGAAGACCGGGTCGACGACGCGGCGATTGCGTGCGCTGTTGGGCAACCAGGCGCTGGGTGCCACATTGCTCGCGGTGGTGGTGGCGATCGTGTGGGAGGTGTTCTCCGACCTCACGTTCGTGATCCCGTCACCCGTCCAGACCATGGGCGTGCTGATCGGCAACCTCTCGGACCCGGCGTACCTGTTCGATCTGCGGGTCACCGCGCAATCGGTGTTCCTGGCTTTCGTCATCGGAACCGCGATCGGCGGGGGCCTGGGGCTGGTGTTGGGGCTTTCGGAGCGGCTGCGGGTGCTCTTCGAACCAATGCTGATCATGCTCAACGGCATTCCGAAGATCGTGCTGTACCCGGTGCTGCTGCCGATCTTCAGCCTGACCGGGTCCAAGGTCGTCATGGGTGTGCTGTTTGCGTTGTTCCCGGTGCTTATCAACGTGTCCACCGGTGTTCAGCAGATCCCGCGGGTCTACTGGAAACTCGGCCGGTCGGTACGTGCCAACGCGTGGCAGATGCTGGTGCACATCATCATTCCGGCGATCAGGCGTCCCCTGCTGACCGGCATTCGGCTCGCGGTGAGCCTGGCGGTGGTCGGCGTGGTGCTCTCGGAGTTCTTCGCCACCCGGCGGGGCTTGGGCCGGGTGGTGTTGCAGGCCTACAGCCACGGTGACTACCCGTCCATGGTCGCCACGATCATGCTGCTGATCACGATCTCGTTCGGCATCTCGATTGCGTTGTGGCAGTGGGAGAAACGACTCCATTGAGGCCGGGCTACATCGGCAGTTCGGTGCTGCGCCGCGAGGACGAGCGGCTGCTGGGCGGACACGGGCAGTTCGTCGCCGATCACGCCGCGGGCGCGCACCACGTGGTGTTCGTGCGCTCCAGCGAGCCGCACGCCGCGATCACCCGGATCGACGCGGCCGCCGCGACGCGGATGCCCGGTGTGGTTGGCGTTTTCACCGCCGCCGACCTGGGGCTGCGCGGCGTGGCCATCCCGAGCCTGACCACGCCGGATCCTCAGTTCACTGCCGCCACCGGGTGTGTCCTGGCCGAACAGCGGCTGCCGATTCTCGCGTCCGATCGCGTGCACTATGTCGGCCAGCCGATCGCCGTCGTGGTCGCCGAGGACCGGTACTGCGCCGAAGATGCATCGGAAGCCGTCGAGGTCGACTACGAGGCCCTGCCGGCGGTCACCGATCCGGTGGCAGCGCTCGAGCCCGGAAGCCCGGTGTTGTTCGACCACCTCGACGGCAACGAAGCGGCCCGGCTGCGGTACTCGTTCGGTGATCCCGAGCGCGCATTCGCCGCTGCCGCCCACGTGGTCACCGGCACCTACCGGATGAATCGGCACGGGGCCGTTCCGCTGGAATGCCGGGGCGTGCTCGCGCATTTCGACCCGCGGCGGCGGCGCGTCGAGCTCACCACGTCGACCCAGGTTCCGCACATGGTGCGCAATGCCATCTGCGCCGTGACCGGCTGGTCCCCTCAGGACATCAAGGTGTCGGTGCCCGACGTCGGTGGCGGTTTCGGCACCAAGGCCAACGTGTACGGCGAGGAGATTCTGCTCGCGTTGCTGGCCCGACGCACGGGGCACCGGGTGATCTGGGTCGAGGACCGTCAGGAGCATCTGGTCGCCAGCGCGCAGGGTCGCGATCAGATTCACCGCACCCGGCTGGCATTCGACTCCGAAGGCCACATCCTGGCCTGGGCCGACGATTTCGTCGTGGACATCGGCGCCGGAAGTCTCTGGGTCGCAGGCATCATCGCCAATACGGCGATTCACCTGCTCGGCCCGTACCGCATACCGGCGGCCGACATCTCCGGGAGAGCCGCGCTGACCAACAAGACCTTGGTGGCGCAGTACCGCGGTGCGGGCCGCCCCGAGGCGACGTTCGCACTCGAACGCAGCCTCGACGCCGCGGCTGCCCAACTGGGCTTGTCGACCGACGAGATCAGGCGGCGCAATCTGCTCACCGACGCGGACCTGCCCTATGCGCGGCCCATCCCGTACCGGGACGGCGTGCCGATCAGCTACGACGGCCGCGACTACCGTGCGTGCCTGGAGTCGGTGCTCGATTCGCTGCCGCGGGATGAGATGACCCGTTGTGCGGCAACACATCCGCAGTACCGCATCGGTTACGGGCTGTCCTGTTACCTGGAGGCGACGGGTCGCGGCCCACACGAGACGGCGCGGATCCGGCTGCTGCCCGACGGGCGGTTCGAGGTGACCGCCGGTGCGGCGTCCGCGGGCCAGGGCCACGAAACGGTATTCGCCCAGGTGGCCGCCGAAGCGTTGGCGGTGCCCATGGAGCAGGTCTGTTACGTCCCCGGCGATACCGAGCGGTTACCCGACGGGGTCGGCACGTTCGCCAGCCGCTCGGCGATCCTGGCCGGTTCGGCCGTGCACAAGGCCGCCGGCGAACTCGGCGCTTTGGCCACCGGGCGAGCTGCGCGGCTGGCCGGCGCCGACGAATCCGACGTCCAATACGCCGACGGCCGATTCCATGTGGCGGCAGAGCATTCCGTGAGCTGGTCCGAACTGGCCCGTGCTGCTCTCGGCGGCGCGCCGGGTGGTGGCGCACTCGACGTGACGGCCGTGTACCGGGTGCCGACCGTGACCTGGACTATGGGTGCGCACGCTGTGATCGTCGGAGTGCACCCGCGCACCGGCATCGTCAAGGTGCTGCGCTATGCGGTGTCGCACGAAGGCGGCCGCGAGATCAACCCGAAGATCGTCGAGGGACAGATCATCGGTGGGGTCGCTCAGGGTGTGGGTGGGGCGCTGTTCGAGCAATGGCGGTATTCGCCGTCAGGCCAGCCGCAGTCGACCACGTTCGCCGCCTACCATTTGCCGCTCAGCACCGATATGCCGCGCGTGCGGGTACGGCACCTGCACGTCGACACCCCGTGCAATCCGATCGGCGTGCGGGGTGCGGGGGAGAGCGGCACCATCGCGGTCTACTCGGCGGTGGCCTGTGCGGTCGACGACGCCGTCGGTGGCGGGTTGCACGTCAACTGCACCCCGATCTCGACAGACGAGGTGTTCCGGGCCCTGGAGGCATCGTGAAACCCGCTGCGTTCGAGTACTTTCGCCCCGACACGGTCGGCGAGGCGCTGGACCTGCTCGCCACCCACCCGGACGCCAAGCTCATGGCGGGTGGACAGTCGCTGATGGCGCTGATGAATCTGCGGCTGGCCCGGCCGAGCGTCATCGTGGACATCGGCAGGCTTGCGGAGCTCACCCGGATCTTCGACGACACCGACGATCTGATCCTCGGTGCCCTGGTCACTCACCGCACCGTCGAGGTGGACCCGCTGATCGCCGCGCGGGCCCCGCTGCTCGCCGACGCCGCACGCTACATCGGCCACGTCGGCATCCGTAACCGCGGCACCATCGGCGGATCGGTGGCCCACGCCGACCCTGCAGCCGAAATGCCGCTCGCGACATTGGTTCTCGGAGCAACGTTTCACATTGATTCCGCATCCCGTGGGCGCCGGCAGATCCCGGCCGAGGACATGTTCGTGTCGTTCTACACCAACGCACTGGAACCCGACGAGATCATCACCTGGATCTCGGTGCCCGCGACCCGCGCCGGTCAGGGCCGGGGTTTCGTCGAATACGCCCACCAGCACGGCGATTACGGACTCGCGGGAGCCGGCTGTGTGCTCGATGTCGGAGCTGACGGGCGCATCGCGGCGGTCCGGTGCGCGGTGCTCAGCGCCGCCGACCGGCCACTGCTGTTCACGGCGGACGACGTTGTCGGTGAACGACCGTCGGACCGGATGTGGGATGCCCTTGCGGCCCGCTGGGCCCGCGCGACCGAGCCGTCAGCTGAGGATCCCGAATACGCCCGCAGGCTGTGTGAGGCCGCGGTGCGCCAATCGCTTGCCGCCGCGCACGAGCGGGCCGGCAACCAGGAGGGCAATCCCGATGCAGAGCACTGACACCGTCAAACCCGCTACAGGCGTGACCATCTCAGTGGTGGTCAACGGGCGGCTCGTACAGCGCACGGTGCCGCCGCGGTTGACGCTGGCCGATTTCCTGCGCGACGAGTTGGGGTTGACCGGCACGCATCTCGGCTGCGAACACGGTGTGTGCGGCGCCTGCTCGGTGTTCGTCGACGGCCGCAGCGCGCGCACCTGCCTCATGTTGGCCGTGCAGGTCGACGGGCTGCGGGTGACCACCGTGGAAGGCCTCGACGAGTTCGAGGAGACCCGGCGGCTACGGCAGGCGTTCTCCGAACGCGGCGGTTTGCAGTGCGGTTTCTGCACGCCCGGATTCCTGGTCACCGCGGTGGAACTGCTGCGCGACCCGAACACCGAGAAGCCAGTGACCGAGGACTCGGTCCGGGAAGCCTTGTCGGGCAACATCTGTCGCTGCACCGGATATCAGGGCATCGTGCAGGCGGTGCTGGACGCCGCAGACCAGTCGGGATGATGCCGGCCGGTCGTCTGCGCGCACCGGAACTGCTGCGTCCGGTTGGCTCCAGCCGGTGGGGCATGGGGATGGTCCTCGCGCTCGCGCTGGGCGCCATACTCCTCGTCCCGGCCATGGCCGGCCACGCCGAATCGGGTTCGGCCGTGGCACTCGGGTTCGTCCTGACCGCAGTGCCCGAGCTGCCCACCACATGTCGTGCGGCGGCACAGACGATGGGTGTGCGGGCCGCGACCGTGGTGCTCTGTGGCGTGATCGTCGTGCTGAGCACGCCGTACCCCGCGGTTCTGCTGGCGGTGACCGTCGCCGCGGCCATGTTCGGCGCATTGGTAGCCCGGGTGGGCGCCACCGCCGGATTGGCCGTGGTGCTGCTCGCGATCGATGTGAACGGTGCCCGTGGCCTCAGCGCGCTGTGGCCCTATGCGCTGGGCGCGGCCGTCGTGTTCGCGGCGTGGGCGGTCTGGTTCGGCTTCGCGCGCCGTCGCGTTGATGAACACGAGGCTCCTCGAGCGGCTCCCAGCATGGAGCACGCGCTGCGCGTCGGTGTGGCCGTCGGGGTCGCGGCGTCGGCCGTCACGCTTCTTCCCGTCGACCTGGTGGGCGGGCACTGGCTGGTCACCAGCGTGCTGCTGACCATTCAGCCAACCCGATCGCAGACCGGAAAGCGGCTGGCGCAACGGCTTTCGGGCAACGCGGTGGGGGCGGTGATCGCTGCGCTGTTGCTCGGAGCCCAGGCACCCGCGCCGGTCACGGTCGGCGCGACGGTCGTGCTCTTCATGCTGGCGATGGCTCTGCGTCCGGTCAACTACACGTGGTGGGCGATCACCGGACCGCCCGTATTGCTGGTCGTCAGTGAGTACCCCCGACTGTTCCCCTGGTACGAGGGCGGCATCCGACTCGCGATGAATCTCGCCGGTGCGGTGATCGTCGCGGTGGTGGTCTTCGCGATCCCGACGCTGGTTCGGGTCTACCGGCGACGGTAGCGGGCCTGTACCCAGCTTCGATTATCGGATAGTGTATACAAAATCCAAACTGATTCGGGAGGTTGCGTGACCACGCTGCTCGTGGAGGACATCGGTCTCCTGGTGCACGGCGATGCCACAACGAAACCGCTGCGGGACACCACGCTGCTGATCGAGGACGGACGCATCGCCTGTATCGGTGTCGACCATCCCCGCGCCGACCGCGTGCTCTCGGCCGGCGGACTGACCGTGATGCCCGGCCTGGTCGACGGTCACGTGCACCCGACATTCGGCGAATGGACGCCTGCGCAGAATTCGATCGGATGGATCGGCAACTACCTGCACGGCGGTACCACTTCGATGGTGTCGGCCGGCGAATTACACATCCCCGGACTCGATTTCGGAGCGCTCACACCTGAACTCGTGCTGAGCATCGCGATCACGTCCAAGCACACCACCGGTCGGGCCCGGCCGTCCGGCGTCAAAATCAACGCGGGAACCGTCCTGCTCGTACCGGGCATGACCGAAGAACACTTCGACCGGGCCCACCGCGAAGGTATCGACCAGCTCAAGTTCATCTTCTACGACTGGAACCGGTTGGGCGACGGTGAAGCCCAGCGCTACGTCGAGTGGGCGCACCAACGCGGTATGACCGTCAAGATGCATTCGGGCGGGGTGTCGCGGTCGGGTTCGAGCCGGGTCGCAGGCCGCGACGTGGTGGCCGCTGTGCGCCCCGACATCGTCGGCCACATCTCGGGCGGCCCCATCCCGCCGCCCGACGAGGACATCGTGGCCATCATCGCCGACGTGCCCACCGCCCACATCGAGGTGTGCAGCTCGATGAACTTCCGGGCCACCAAGCTGGTCGCCGAGCAACTGTCGGCCCGCGGCGAGCTTGGGCGGCTGACGCTGGGCACCGACACCCCCGGCGGCACCGGCGTCATACCGCGGGGCATGTTGCGCAACATCTGTTTCCTCGCGTCGGTGTGCGGTGTCGACCCCGTGGCGGCCGTGGCCGCGGCCACCGGGCAGACCGCCAAGGCGCACGGCCTGGATACCGGCGTCGTCGCCGAGGGGGCGCCCGCCGACCTGCTGGTGCTCGGCCCGGTCACCGGCTCGACTGCGGGAGACGCACTGGAGTGCTTCGCACTCGGCGATCTGCCGGGTATCGCGACCGTGCTCGTCGACGGCGTACCGCTGGTGCCCACCCGTAGTCAACAGACCCCACCGCCGAGCCGCTCCGTCAGCTGGCGCGGCGAAGCGGCGGCACCGGCTGCTGCACCTGCCCGCGTCACCGGATGCTGCTGAACCGTTAAGGAGTCCAAACCTATGGCACAAACCGCTGTCTCCCAAGGCCTTTCGGCCGGGATGAGCGCCGATGCGCTCATCGGCATCGATGCCCTGCTCAGTGCCGAGGAGCGTGAGATCCGCGACACGGTCCGTTCCGTGGTGCACCGCAGGATCAGTCCGCACATCGCCACCTGGTATGAGGATGGCGACCTGCCCGCCCGTGAGCTGGCCGTCGAACTCGGCGAACTCGGGCTCCTCGGCATGCATCTCAAGGGCTACGGCTGCGCGGGCACCTCGGCCGTGGCCTACGGCCTGGCCTGCCTCGAACTCGAAGCCGGCGATTCGGGGATCCGCTCACTGGTCAGTGTGCAGGGATCCTTGGCGATGTACGCGATCTACGCGTTCGGCAGCGACGACCAGAAAGAGCAGTGGCTGCCCGACATGGCGACCGGCCACCGCATCGGCTGCTTCGGCCTGACCGAACCCGACCATGGCTCGAATCCGTCGGGGATGCGGACGCGGGCGACGCGTTCGGGTGACGACTGGATCCTCACCGGGACCAAGATGTGGATCACCAACGGCTCGGTGGCCGACGTCGCTGTCGTGTGGGCGCGGACCGACGACGGCATCCGCGGTTTCGTCGTGCCCACCGACACACCGGGATTCACCGCCAACACCATCAAATCCAAGATGTCCCTGCGCGCTTCGGTGACCAGTGAACTGGTGCTCGACGGTGTCCGGCTGCCCGACAGTGCCCGGCTGCCCGGCGCGACGGGTCTCGGCGCGCCGTTGCGGTGCCTGGGCGAGGCCCGGTTCGGGATCGTGTTCGGCGCGCTCGGCGCCGCGAGGGACTGCCTGCAGACCGCACTCGGGTACGCCCGCTCGCGCGAACAGTTCGGCCGCCCGATCGGCGGTTTTCAGCTCACGCAGCAGAAGCTCGCCGACATGACGCTCGAATACGGCAAGGGCTTCCTGCTGGCGCTGCACCTGGGCCGCCGCAAGGACGCCGGTGACCTCCTCCCTGAGCAGGTCAGCGTCGGCAAGCTCAACAACGTGCGCGAGGCAATCGAGATCGCCCGAACGTCGCGCACCATCCTCGGGGCCAGCGGCATCACTGGCGAGTACCCCGTCATGCGGCACGCCAACAACCTCGAATCGGTACTGACCTACGAGGGCACCAGCGAGATGCATAGTCTGATCGTCGGGCAGGCACTCACCGGAGTCGGCGCGTTCCGCTGAGACCCGCCGCGAGCGCTAGGAGGCCAGGTGGCTAGTTCCAAACAAGAGGCCGTCGATTCATACTTCGCCACGACCGTCTCGGCGCTGGCCGGGCCCGGCGCCGAGACGTGGCCCGATACGTCGGCGCTGACCGTGCCGAAGGCATTGGCGCTCTTCGACGCCCAACTCGCGAGCCGTCACCTCGACCTGGCTGCGCGGTGGTTACGGTCGCAGGGCAAGGGCTTCTACACCATCGGTTCGTCGGGGCACGAAGGTAACGCAGCCGTCGCGGCCGCACTTCGGCCCACGGACCCGGCCCTGCTGCACTACCGGTCCGGTGGCTTCTACCTGGCCCGCGCTGCGCAGGTGGACGGGTCCGATCCGGTGCGTGATGTGCTGTTGGGCCTGGTCGCGGCCACCGAGGAACCCATATCGGGTGGGCGGCACAAGGTGTTCGGCCACCGCGACCTCAACGTCATCCCGCAGACGTCCACCATCGCGTCGCATCTGCCGCGCGCGGTGGGCGTGGCGTTTTCGATCGCTCGGGCCCGCAAACTCGACGTGCCCTGCGCCTGGCCCGACGACGCCGTGACCGTGTGCAGTTTCGGCGACGCGTCGGCGAACCACTCGACCGCAGTCGGCGCCATCAACGCCGCGCTGCATGCCTCGTACCAAGGTCTGCCCATGCCGCTGCTGTTCGTATGCGAGGACAACGGCATCGGTATCAGCACCAAGACACCGCGCGGCTGGGTGGCCCGCAGCTACGCGGGCCGGGAGGGTCTGCAGTACTTCGCCGGTGACGGCTGCGACTTGGCCGATGCCTACGACACCGCGCTGGCCGCGGCGGACTGGGTGCGCAGCCATCGCAAACCCGCATTCCTGCACCTGAGCACCGTGCGGCTGATGGGTCACGCCGGTTCCGACTACGAGCCTGCCTACCGCAAACCCGACGAGATCACCGCCGATTTCGATCGGGACCCCGTGCTGGCCACCGCGAAACTCCTTGTCCGACACGGTGTCCTGAGTCCGCAGCAGGTGATCGAGCGCTACGAGGCCGTGCGTGCCGAGGTGATCGACCTGGCCCGCGAGGTCAGCGAATCGCCGCAACTCGACAGTGCCGCGGCGGTGGCGCGGCCGCTGCGCGACACTCTCGACGAAGCCAAGGCCGTCTCGGTCGTCGCGCCCGGACCGGCGGCCGACGGGCTGACCCTGGCGTTGGCGATCAACCGCGCCCTCAAGGATGTGCTGGCCCGATACCCGGAAGCGATGGTGTTCGGCGAGGACGTCGCGCGCAAGGGGGGCGTCTACGGCGTGACCCGCGGCCTGCAGGGCAGCGCGGGCCCCGCGCGGGTGTTCGACACACTGCTCGACGAACAGACCATCCTGGGCCTGGCGCTCGGCGCCGGGGTGTCGGGTCTGCTGCCCATCCCCGAAATCCAGTACCTGGCCTACCTGCACAACGCGGCCGACCAGATCCGCGGTGAGGGTGCCACCCTGCAGTTCTTCTCCGACCGGCAGTACCGCAACCCGATGGTCGTGCGCATCGCGGGCTACGGCTACCAGAAGGGCTTCGGCGGGCACTTCCACAACGACAATTCGATCGCGGCCATCCGGGACATCCCCGGGGTGGTCATCGCGACCCCTGCCCGCCCCGACGATGCGGCCGCCATGCTGCACACGTGCGTGGCGGCGGCGAAAACGGCAGGCGCGGTGTGCCTTTACCTCGAACCGATCGCGCTGTATCACACCAAAGATCTGTATGCCGACGGCGACGGGGAATGGCTCGCATCCTATCCGACCGAGGCCGTACCGGTCGGGCGCGCCCGCACCTACGGCGACGGCCGCGACCTCACGGTCCTCACCTTCGGCAACGGCCTGTGGATGAGCCTGCGGGTGGCCCGTCGGCTCGCCGATCATGACATCACCGTGCGCGTGGTCGACCTGCGCTGGCTGGCGCCGCTGCCCGTCGACGACATGCTGCGGGAGGCCGAGGCGACGGGCCATGTGCTCATCGTCGACGAGACCCGCGAAACCGGGGGAGTCGGCGAAGGCGTGCTGGCCGAGCTGCTCGCGCACGGGTACTCCGGAAAAGTGGCGCGGGTGGCCAGCATTGACAGCTTCATCCCGCTGGGTGACGCCGCGCTGCGGGTGCTGCTCTCCGAGGACACCATCGAGGCGGCAGCGCTGAAGCTCGTGGGCCACCGCGCTTGATAGCTTGACCGGATGGTCGAACCTGCAACGCCGGATCTTATTGGCTCCTCGCGTGCGCCGGGCATGCTGGCCGGAGTTCGGGTCATCGAGATCTCGAGTTTCGTCGCGGTGCCGCTGGCCGGTATGACGCTTGCGCAACTGGGCGCCGAGGTGGTCCGGGTCGACCCGATCGGCGGTGCAGCCGACTATCACCGCTGGCCCGTCACCGAAGGCGGTGAGAGCATCTACTGGGCCGGGCTGAACAAGAGCAAGCGTTCGGTGGCCGCGGACATGCGCTCAGCCGAAGGGCAACGGCTCGTGCAGCAACTGATCATCGAGGCCGGTGTGCTGATCACCAATGTGACTGGACGGCAATGGCATTCGTACAACGAGCTGGTGGCGGCCCGGCCCGACCTGATCCACGTCGAGGTGTCAGGGCAGACCGACGGTGGCACCGCCGTGGATTACACCGTCAACGCGGGGGTCGGGTTCCCGTTGGTGACCGGGCCGGCGCAACTCGCGGAACCGGTCAATCACGTCCTGCCCGCGTGGGACATCAGCTGCGGGCTCTACGTCGCGCTGGCCGTCAGTGTTGCGCTGCGTCACCGCGACGCCACCGGCGAGGGCGCCCGGATCAGCATCCCGTTGGAGAATGTCGCGCTGGCAACGGCGGGCAACCTGGGGTTTCTCACCGAGGTGATGATCAACGGGACCGAACGCGCGCGGCTCGGCAACAGCCTTTACGGCACCTATGGGCAGAACTTCACCAGCAGCGACGGGGTGGCATTCATGCTCGTCGCACTCACCGGCCGGCACTTCCGCGACCTCACCGAGGTCACGGGCACCACGAAAGCCGTTGCGGCACTGGCTGAAGCGTTGGGCGCCGACTTCTCCGACGAGGGCCAGCGCTACACCCACCGCAACGCGTTGACAGGGCTGTTCACCCTGTGGTTCAGCCAGCGCACGGCCGAGGAGATCGCCGCGGCTTTGTCGTCGACCTCGGTGCTGTGGGAGCGCTACCGTAGCTTCGCCGAGGTCGCCACCGATCCCCGCGTGACGGCCAACCCGCTGTTCACACCGCTGGACCAACCGCGGGTCGGGCAATACCTGGCGCCGGGGCTGCCGATGGCGATCGACGGAGCGTACTCGCCCGCGGCGCCCGCGCCCGCCGTCGGCGACGACACCGCAGCAGTGCTGGCCGAACACCTCGGTCTCGATGCTGGCGAGATCGCGGCGCTGGCTGAATCAGGAACTGTCGCAACGGGTTCGATCAAGTGAGCACACTGCTGAAGTTGCTCGACGTGCGCGCCGACGGCGACGGATACCTCGGCGAGAGCATCGGGCCGGACGGCAAACGCGCGTATGGCGGGCAACTGGCCGCCCAGAGTCTGGCCGCGGCCTGCTGGAGCGTCGAGGCCGACCGGTCGCCGACCAACATGCACGTGCAGTTCCTGCGGGCAGGCGATGCGGGAGCACCCGTGCACTACCGGGTGCAGCGGCTGTACGACGGCCGGACGGCGGCCGCTCGTCGGGTCGAGTCCTATCAGAACGACCGGCTCCTGACGGCGGCGACGGTGTCCTTCGCGACCGAGCTCGCGGGGCCGGAACACGGTCACACGTCGCTGCCGGGCGATCCGGAGGCGTTGGAACACACCGGACCGCCCGGGCCCGCTCCGTCACTGCCGTTGGGGGAGTTCGATATCCGTGTCGACGACACCGGTGCGGGCGACGCGTTCGTGCGCAGGTTCTGGTGGCGCGTCACCACCGAGCTGCCCGCGGATCCCCGACTGCACGCGCTCGTCGCGGTCTACATCACCGACCTGTACGGCATCGACCCGGTGTTGGCCGTCCACGGACACAGCATGCGGTCGCGCGCGTTCCGCAGCGGCACCACGGATTCCTCGATCTGGTTTCATCGCCCGGTGCGTGCCGATCGGTGGAACCTGCTCGAGGCACGCTCACCGGCCGCCGCGCGTGGTCGCGGTATCGCCACCGCAAGCCTCATCGGGTCGGACGGTTCAGTGGCCGCCACACTCGTGCAGGAGGGGCTGGCCGCCGACCGCCCGGCGCAGTGATGGGCTCGCGGATCAGCCGACGATCAGGTTCAGTACACCGAGGTCGCAATCCTCGAGGTCGTCGATGGCGATGTCGGGCTCGATGTCGGGAAGGAATACGCCTCTTCTGGCCGTCTCGGTGATGCCGACCGGCCGCTGAGGGTTTTTGCCGGCGTAGTCGTCGACGTATTCGGCGACACCGAGTGCCTGTGCCACCCGCTGGGCGTAGGCGGGGCCTCCGCCGCTCCACACGACGATCTTGGTGTTCTTGAACTGCGACAGCGTGATCAACAGCGTCCTGATGTGGTCGGCCGGCGCGATGGTCCGCTGGTCGGTGCTCTTGAGAAGCGTTCCATCGCAATCGAAGGCAATGACGATTTCTTTCACGGTGCGATATTGCCGTACTCGCTCCGGTCATCATCAATACTTGAAGCAACCATTACAGTGAGGCATGGCTCGATCGATCGACCATGCGAAGCGGGAGGAATTGCTCGCCTCTGCCGGCGCCGTGCTCGCCCGCACGGGGTTGACCGAGACCTCGCTCCGATCGCTCGCCACGGAGATGGGCACCAGTGCCCGCATGCTGGTGTACTACTTCGGCAGCAAAGAGCAATTGACTCTCGAAGTGCTCAATCGCCAGCAACGGGCTGCGATACCCGAGACCCACGATGTGGATCTACCCGTCTCGGTCGCGGCACACCGGCAGTGGTGCATGAAGGACTGGCACGCGTGCACGCGCGGCGAGCGCAGCGACACCTTGCGGGTCGTCCTCCAGGTTTTCGGCGCCGCGTGCGGACGGGACAGCCCGTACCGCGAATACACCTGGGAGACACTGTCACTGCTCACGCGGAACTCTCAGGCCCGGCTGGAGGCGCTCGGTATGCCCACACACATCGCCGAAACCCGGTCACGCATCGCGTTGGCCGCTTTTCAGGGGTTGATCATCGAGTACTTCACGGCCGACGACACCGCATACGTCGATGACACGTTCGTGCGCTTCGTCGACGAGTTCTTGTTGGCGCCGTTCGGATCTGACGAATAGGACCGCACGTGTCGGGTATTGACCAGTCAGCACTGGACATCTTCATGAACATGCCGCTGGGATGAGCCGGTGCACACATTGCCGTGTCGGGCACCGCCCGTCCGGTGCGATGCTTGACGGGTGGATTCTGCAGGGCGTGTGCTGTGACCGGACCCGATGACCCTCGGGCCGGCATGGCCGGGCCCGTCGAACCGCCCGCTGTCCCATACCCCTACGACTGGCAGGAACAGCATCCATACCACTGGCGGCAACACCCGCCGAAGCCCGTGCCCGGGCAGAGCCAAGGTGTGCTCGCGGTGCGGATCGTCGCGGCGGTGTTCGGTGGGATTGCCGCAGTGCCATGGCTACTGATGGTGTGGATGGTCCTCTCGTCGGCATTCGCCACGAACCCGGCGCGGGACCCACACGGTTACGGCATGATCTTCGGGTTCCTCGCGTACCTGCCACTGAGCGTTGTCTGCGCGGTGTTGCTGCCCCTAGCGCTGCCAAAACGACTGTGGTGGCGCGGTTTCGCGGTGTCAGCGGTGCTTCTCGTCGGGATCACCGGCCTGCTGATACTGGCGATCGACCACGCCTAAACGGCGTAGGGCTCCTGAAGCGGATCCGGCGTAGAGTCGGCACCGATGCCTGCCTTCGCCGACCTGGATCTGGAGAACGCCTACTTTCAGAACTACGACGCGGTCATGGCGCAATGGCGGGTTCCGGTCGAGACCGTCGATGTGTCCGGACGGTACGGCACCACTCGGATCACATCGGCCGGACCGGCATCGGCACCCCCGCTGGTGCTGCTGCACGGCCTCGGCGCCACATCTGCGATGTGGTATTCGATCGTGGGGGCATTGGCAGGCGATTCCCGGGTGCGAGCTGTGGACATCATGGGTGAACCGGGCCGCAGTCGGCACACCGGCGCTCCGATCGACACCGTCGACGAGATGGTGGCTTGGCTCGCAGAGACTTTCGACCTGCTGGACCTTCCACCAGCCGACCTGTGCGGCCACTCGTTCGGCGGGCACCTCGCGCTGAGATTCACTCTCGCGCATCCAACCCGGGTGCGGCGGCTGGTCCTTCTCGATCCGGTTCTCGCGTTCGCTCCGTTGCCTGCCGAGTTCGCCGAGTTCGCCCAAAACCGCGACGTCCATCCGACTTTCGAGAATGCGCGGGCGATGTTTGCACCGGGCGTTTCGGGTAGCGGGCCGGCGCGCGAGGCATATCTGGACCTGCTCGCGCACGGGGCGGCGCACTTCCCGGCCTCGCCCGTCCCGACGCCCGAATTGCCCGATGCGCTGCCGGCTCTGCCGGTTCCTACCCTGGTCGTGCTGGCGGGAGGCAGCGCCGTGCACGATCCGGAAGCCGCGGCACAGGCAGCGCAGGAGGCCGGGGCGCGAACCGCGGTGGTGCCGGGCGTGGGACACGGTCTGGTTACCGACGCTCCCGGCTCGGTGGCCGACTTGATCGGCGACCATCTGCACGGTTGACGCAATCCGCCTGTGGATGAAGTACAACTTGGGGATAACTGACCGGCTCTAGACGGAATCTGTCGGACCGTGGTCGCACGCTGTCGACATGACTTCAATGACTCGGGCCGAGATCGGCGCGCTGGGCGAGCAACTGGCGGTGGAGCATCTGGCGGCCGTCGGGCTGCGGGCGTTGGCTCGCAACTGGCGGTGTCGCTACGGCGAACTGGACGTGATCGCCGAGGATGCGGCCAGCGCCACGGTGGTGTTCGTCGAGGTGAAGACCCGCACAGGCGATGGTTACGGCGGGCTGGCTGAGGCGGTGCCCGCGCAGAAAGTGCGCCGGCTGCGCCGGTTGGCAGCGTTGTGGCTGGCCGAGCAGGACCGCAGATGGTCCGACGTCCGCATCGATGTGATCGGCGTGCGTATCGGCCGGCGACGTGAGCCCGAGATCGTTCACCTGCAGGGGGTGGGTTGAAATGAGTTTGGGCAGAGCGTATTCGGTGGCCGTACGGGGCCTCGACGGCGTGATCGTGGAGATCGAGGCCGACATCACCTCCGGCCTTCCCGGCGTGCATCTGGTAGGGCTGCCCGATGCCGCGTTGCAGGAATCCCGGGATCGGGTGCGGGCGGCGATCACCAATTGCGGTGCCAGCTGGCCTATGTCACGCCTCACGTTGGCGTTGTCGCCTGCGACGTTGCGCAAGGTCGGCTCGGCGTACGACCTGGCCCTGGCCAGCGCAGTGTTGTCGGCGCACACCAAGACCGCGTGGGCACGGCTGGAGAAGACGGTGTTGTTGGGCGAACTGTCGTTGGACGGTCGGGTGCGGCCGGTGCACGGGGTGTTGCCCGCGGTGCTGGCGGCCAAGCAGGAGGGGTGGCCGACAGCGGTGGTGCCGGTCGACAACCTCGCCGAGGCGAGCTTGATCGATGGCATCGAGGTGTGGGGCGTGCACAGCCTGGGGCAGCTGATGGCATGGTTCGACAACAAGGCTGAGCTGGCGGCGCGGATCACGGCGGGAGAACGCGTTGCCGAACCGACCGCTGACCTCGCCGACGTGGTCGGCCAGACGCAAGCTCGCTACGCGGTCGAGGTCGCCGCGGCCGGAGCGCACCATCTGATGCTCACGGGACCGCCTGGCACCGGCAAAACCATGCTCGCGCAGCGTCTTCCGGGGCTGCTGCCGCCGTTGTCGCACAGTGAGTCGCTGGAGGTGACGGCGGTTCATTCGGTCGTGGGCCTGCTGGCGAGTGACACTCCGCTGATCACGCGGCCGCCGTTCGTCGCGCCGCACCATACGTCGAGCGTCGCGTCGCTGGTCGGGGGAGGCAGCGGTATGGCACGGCCCGGGGCGGTCAGCCGCGCACATCGCGGAGTGCTGTTCCTCGACGAGTTCGCCGAGATGGGCACCAGTGCGCTGGAGGCGTTGCGAACACCTCTGGAGGACGGTGAGATCCGGCTGGCCCGCCGCGACGGCGTGGCCTGTTATCCAGCCCGTTTCCAACTGGTTCTTGCGGCCAATCCCTGCCCATGTGCGCCACCGAACCCTGCCGACTGCATGTGCTCGGCGCAGGCCAAGCTGCGGTACCGCGGCAAGCTGTCAGGGCCCCTGGTGGATCGGGTGGATCTGCGCGTCGAGCTCAACCCGGTCAGCGCGGGCGTGTTTGTGCCGGACACGGGGGAGTCGAGCGCCGCGGTCCGTGAACGGGTGGCGGTCGCCAGGTTCGCCGCGGAGGAACGATGGCGGCCTCACGGGATCCGCACCAACGCCGAGGTGAGCGGACCACTCCTGCGTCGCGAGTTCAGGTTGTCCCGGGCCACCATGGCGCCGCTGCAGGATGCTCTGGACCGTGGCCTCATCAGCATGCGGGGAGCGGACCGCTGTTTGCGGGTCGCGTGGACCTTGGCGGATTTGGCTGGGCGAACGTCACCGGCGGTAGCAGATGTGGCCACCGCGTTGAGCTTTCGTCAGGCCGGGGTGATGTCATGACCGATGATGAGCGACGGGCGTGGGCGTACCTGTCGCGTGTCGCCGAACCGCCATGCCCAGAGCTGGCTGCCCTGGTGGCACGGTGCGGCGCGGTCGAGGCGGCCGAGCACGTGAAGACCGGCAAGATCGATCAGAAGTGGGCCCATCGGGTCGAGGCGCGCCGCGAGATGGATTGTGCCCAGGCAGATCTCGATATCCTCGACCGGATGGGTGGCCGTTTGATCACCCCTGATGACGAAGAATGGCCGCTGCTGTCGTTCATGGCATTCAACGGGATCAACAATCGGTCTAACGGGCATCCGCCGTTGGTGTTGTGGGCGGCCGGGCCCGTACGCCTGGCCGACGCGGCCGCGCGGGCTGTGGCCATCGTCGGCACCCGCGCGGCCACCGCGTACGGCGAACACGTATCGGCTGAGTTCGCAGCGGGTCTGGCCCGCCGGGACTTCACCGTGGTGTCGGGCGGTGCCTATGGCATCGACGGCGCAGCACATCGCGCCGCGCTGGCCTGTGAAGGCATCACCGTGGCCGTGGTGGCGGGCGGCATCGACAACCCGTACCCGTCGGGCCACAGTGCCTTGTTCCGCCGAATCCGCGACGATTGCTTACTCGTCAGCGAGTACCCGCCGGGTACAGCGCCGGGCCGGCTGCGGTTCCTCACCCGCAACCGGCTGGTGGCTGCGCTGTCGGCTGCGACGGTCGTCGTGGAGGCGGGACTGCGCAGCGGCGCTGCCAGTACCGCGTCGTGGGCCGCAAGACTCGGCAGGCCGGTGTGTGCGGTGCCTGGCCCGGTGACGTCCGCGGCCTCCGCGGGTTGTCATGCGCTGCTGCGGGGCGGGGCCAAACTGGTGACCCGGGCAACCGAGGTTGCCGAATTGGCAGGCCGGATCGGTGAACTCGCCGCCGATGAGCCGCACCCGATCGGCCCGCTTGACGCATTCGGCCCGGACGAGAAGCGGGTCTACGACGCACTGCCCTCGCGCGGTGGCCACACCGTCGACGAGATCGCGGTCGCCGCGGGCGTTCCGGCCCACGCGGTGCTGGGCCCGCTGGCGGTCCTCGAGATCGCCGGGTTGGCGTCGGTCGAGGCCGGGTGTTGGCGGCGGCGCAAACGGCGGAAGTGAGGCGGTGAATGATGAGTTCCCACGCTCGGGCAATCGCGGATATCGTCGCTGCCATGGTGGCTGCCATCACTGCAGACCGGCACGCGTTCGCGATCGGTGTCATCGGCGGGGCGACGACGGTGATCGACTACGGCGGGTTGCGGTTCGTGTCCGATCCGACGTTCGACCCGCCGGGTCCGTTCGGCCCGTATTCCAAGGTCGAGGGTCCCGCGGTGCAACCCGAACAGCTCGGTCCCGTCGATGTGGTGTTGCTCAGTCATGACCTGCACATGGACAACTTCGATTACGCCGGTAGGGATTTCGCCGCCGCGGCTCCGCTCTTGCTGACCGGTGGCCAAGCCGCCGGCCGGCTCGGGGGCAACGCTCGCGGCCTCGACCCGTATGAGTCGACCGCCATCGAATCAACAGATCGCGCGGTGACGGTGTTCGCGGTGCCGGCGCAGCACGGTCCCAGCGACGGCGAGCATGACGAATACGGCAACATCAATACCGAGGTCACCGGTTTCGTCCTGCGCAGCCCTGAATTGCCGACCGTCTACATCAGCGGGGACAACGCGTCGCTCGCCCCGGTGATGGAAATCGCCACCCGGTTCCCGGACATCAGCGTCGGGGTACTGCACATCGGTGCGGCGCGCGTCCCCGCCAAGTTTTCCGGGCGTCCGTTGACCCTCACCTCGGACCGGGCCTCCGACGTCGCTGTCATGCTCGGCTTGTCAGCGGTGATACCGGCACATTGCCAGGGCTGGTCGCTGTACAGCGAAGGCCCGGAGAACGTCCGGAAGTCCTTCGCGGACGCCGGGATTGGGCACTGTCTACGATCCGGAGAACCAGGCATCTGGTCATATGTCGACGGATCTGGCCCCGACCCGTACACCCCAACGGATGCTCAGGGCTCCGTATAGTCGATGAGGTCGGCTAATCAACGGCCGACGATCGAGTTTTTGGAGGCGGTATGGCGGGACGTCCGGTCCACACGTTTGCGGTGGTGCGTCGTGAGCAGGTGACGCCGCACATGGTCAGGGTGATACTCGGTGATGCGGGCCCGGGCACCGGGTTCGATACTTTTTCGCCGAACGAATACACCGACGCCTACGTCAAACTCGTCATCGTGCCCAACGGTGTGGACGTCGGTGCACTGCCGCAGCCGCTGACCCTCGACAGCTTCGCCGAGTTGCCCACCGCGCATCGTCCGACCGTTCGGACCTACACCGTGC
>NZ_BCSX01000045.1 GCF_001570425.1 Mycolicibacterium brisbanense | reverse complement strand
CGGCGGTGCAGGGGTGTTCGTCGTCGGGGTTGCACATGCCCGGTGCGGCCCATTTCTCCATCACCGCGCCGAGGGTGGCGCCCAGTTCGGCGGTGAGGCGGCCGCGGATGGTGCGGGTGCCGTCGGGTTCCTGGGGGCCCAGCGTGATGCCGCGGGTGCGGGCGGCGAGGTCTTCGGGGGGTTCCTCGCCGTCCTGGTTGAGCAGATACAACGCTTCAGTGATCGCGGTGTGCAGCACATCGGGGCAGTTGCTCGCGGCGACGGCGACCAGCTTCTCCTCCATGTGCTGGCGGCGTTGGGTATCGACCCAGGCGGGGCAGGCGGTGAAGAACTTCTCCAACTCCTCGATGTGGTCTGGGGTCAGCCAGCCGCCGGCTTGGGCGGCGGCGGTCGCGGCCCGCCGCGGCGGCAGCGGTTGGCCGGTGAGGGTGTGGCGGGGTCCGAAGTTGATGGCGTCACGGACGCGGCGGCGGGCTTCTTTGTGGGAGATGCGTAGCCGGATCCGTAGGGCTTCGGGCCAGGATTTCGCCCCGATCCGCGCCGGGGTGCTCTGATCGGCCAGCGCGGTGATCGCGGCATGCTCGACGGTGGGTGCCAGGTTGCGCAGCTCCTGGATGCCGGAGCACACGTCGAGCAGCTCCGCGGGTGACAGGGACCCGAACGGCAGGCCGCGCACCCTGTCGAGTGCCGCGCGTACCGCGGCGAGCGCGGCGGCAACCTCCGACTCCGACTCCGACTCCGACTCCATGCTCGAACACTAGTTCGAGCCACCGACAAAACCCCGCGCGATGTGACCCGTGAGGCCACATTGACCAAAGTTGTTCGGTGACCAGCGCGGATGCCGCCGAGGTGCCGGGCAGTAGGCTGCAACGCATGCGTGTTGGAGTTCTGGGTGCAAAGGGAAAAGTCGGCGCGGCAATGGTCCTGGGGGTGGAGCGAGCCGAGGACCTGACGTTCTCGGTGGGCGTCGACGCCGGTGATTCACTGAGTCTGTTCACCGATTCCGATACCGATGTGGTCATCGACTTCACCCATCCCGATGTGGTGATGAACAATCTGAAGTTCTTGATCGACAACGGGATTCACGCCGTCGTCGGTACCACCGGCTTCACCGCCGAACGGTTGGCCCAGGTTCAGGACTGGCTCAAGGAAAAGCCCGAGGTCGCCGTACTCATTGCGCCGAACTTCGCCATCGGCGCCGTCCTGTGCATGCAGTTCGCCAAGCAGGCCGCGAAGTTCTTCGACTCGGTCGAGGTCATCGAGTTGCACCATCCGCACAAGGCCGACGCGCCCTCTGGAACCGCGGCGCGTACCGCCGAACTCATCGCCGAGGCGCGAAAAGAGTTGCCGCCCAACCCGGATGCCACCAGCACCGGTCTCGAGGGTGCACGAGGTGCCGACGTCAACGGCATCCCGGTGCACTCGGTGCGGCTCGCCGGTCTCGTCGCCCACCAGGAGGTGCTGTTCGGCACCGCGGGGGAGACGCTGACCATCCGGCACGACAGCCTCGACCGCGCATCGTTCGTCCCCGGTGTGCTGTTGGCGGTGCGCAACGTGCAGCAGCGGCCCGGGCTGACCATCGGCATTGAGCCACTCCTCGACCTCTCGTGACCGACGGCGCGCGGTCACTGCGCATCCAATTACTGATCGGCTTCATGTGCCTGGCGCTGGTCGTCTATTTCCTCATGCTGGGCCGCACTGCCGTCGTGTTCATCGGGTCAGGTAAGCCCGCGGCCATCGGACTCGGGGTTGCCCTGCTGGTCTTTCCGCTGATCGGTGTGTGGGTTCTGGTCACCACACTGCGCGCCGGCTTCGCGCATCAGCGTCTGGCCCGGCTCGCTCGCGAGCAGGGCATGGAACTCGACGTGACCGACCTGCCGCACCGCCCGTCAGGCCGGGTCGAGCGGGATGCGGCCGATGCGCTGTTCGTCACGGTGAAACGCGAATTGGAAGCCGACCCCGACAACTGGGTGCGCTGGTACCGGCTGGCCCGCGCGTATGACTATGCGGGCGACCGGAGCCGGGCCCGCGAGACGATGCGCACCGCTGTCCGCATGCAGGAGAGTGGGTGAGCATGGCAACGCTGCTCATCGTCCACCACACGCCATCGCCGTACTGCCAGGCGATGTTCGAGGCGGTGGTCTCCGGCGCCACGGACCCCGAGATCGAGGGGGTCGACGTGGTGCGTCGTCCCGCCCTCACGGTCTCGTCGGCGGACATGTTGGCCGCGGACGGCTATCTGCTGGGCTCCCCGGCCAACCTCGGATACATGAGTGGTGCGCTCAAACACGCGTTCGACGTCTGCTACTACCCGTGTCTCGACAGCACCAGGGGCAGGCCATTCGGCCTGTACCTGCACGGCAACGAGGGCACCGAGGGTGCCGAGCGGGCCATCGACTCCATCACGACGGGCCTCGGCTGGATCAGGGCCGCCGAACACGTGGTGGTGTCGGGTAAGCCGAGCAAGGACGATCTCGAGGCGTGCTGGAACCTCGGTGCGACGGTGGCCGCCGGGTTGATGCGCGACTGAACCGGCGAGGTCACCCGAGACGTTATTGACGGACCGGCAGCCCGCCCGGTGTCGCCGCGTGGTCGGGACGATACGGTGACCGCCAGACTGAACAGAGAGGATCACCATGCCGGGTATCGCCGAATTGGCCCTGGGCGCCGCGCCGATCGCCGGCGGTGCGCTGCTGGGGATGGCGGCGGGCAATCTGAAACCGCCTGACGTACGCGGTCTCATTGTCAAGGACATGGACCTGCTGGACCGACTCCCTGCGGAGCAGACCGAGCGCAGGGCACGTCTGCAAGCCAGCATCGATCAGCGCATCGACGATCTCGTCACCGCCAACGAGCGCGGCCGCCAACTCCGGCTGGCCGCCGCGTCGTATGAAGGCAACTGGCGCGACATCGTGGTGTTCATCTGCGCGGTGCTGTTCACCATCGTCTGGTGGAACGTCAGCCACAGCCGGGCCAACTGGATGGTGATGTTCATCGTGATGATCATCGTGTCCGTGGTGGCGGGCATCTACGCCGGACGCGGGATCCTGCGGGTCGTGACGACCCGCGTCCTGCACCGCGATCGACAAACTCAGTAGTGGAAGGTGTCCGACGGGGCGGGCACGTGGTCAGGGTCGTCGCCGTACTCGGACTCGTGAATGCCGTAGGCCTTCGCCAGGTCGAGGATCTTGTTGGCCCGGGCGATCCGTGGCAGGTCTGAGCCGTTGCGGATCTCCCCGCCGTCACGCTGAAACTCGGCGAAAAACTCTCGTGCCCAACTGATCTCGTCCTGCGACGGGGACAGGCCCTCGTTGACCGTCGGGCACTGGTCCGGGGTCAGGCAGATCTTGCCGGTCATCCCGAACTCGGCCGACACCGCGGTGGCTTCCGACAGTCGCAGCGCGCTCGAACCCACGGTGGGCCCGTCGATCGCGCTCGGAAGATGAGCAGCCTTGGCCGCGATGGTGAACCGCGAGCGGGCGTACGCCAGCGTCGCCGGATTGTCGCCGAATCCGGTGTCGCGGCGGAAATCGCCGATGCCGAATGCGAGTCGGAATGTGCCCTTGGTCGCGGCGATCTCGGTGATGCGTTCGAGCCCGCGTGCGGTCTCCACGAGTGCGACGATCGGCACGTCCGGAAGACGCTTGGCGGTTTCGGTGATGTGGTCGACGGACTCCACCATGGCGAGCATGATCCCGCCGACCGACGTCCCGGACAGCATCTCCAGGTCGTCGGCCCACCACCGGGTGCCGAACCCGTTGATCCGCACCCAGTCGGTGTTGTCCTCGCCGAGCCAGCGGATCACGTTGTCGCGGGCGGAGTCCTTGTCCTTCGGTGCGACCGCATCCTCGATGTCGAGCACGACGATGTCGGCGCGTGAGCGCGCAGCAGGGGCGAAGCGTTCGTACTGCGCGCCGTTGACCAGCAGCCAACTGCGGGCGAGTACCGGGTCGATGCGGAAGCCAGGGGCGGCGTTGGGATCCGGTTCACTGATGCTGGTCTGGTCGTACACGCCTCAATCGTCGCTTACGGGGTGACGGCGCGACGCGGCGGGTCAGCCGAGCCGCGAGCCGAAGAAGCTCTCCATGGCTTCCCAGTGCTGTTCGTCGGCGGCCTTGTCGTAGGGGGCGTTGTCGGGAACCGCGAATCCATGTGCGGCTGCGTAGGTTTCGATGATGTGCTCGACGCCTGCGGCCGTCAGCGCTTTGTCCAGGGTTTCCGCCTGCTCTGCGGTGAACGATGAATCGTTCTCGGCGCCGCCGACGTAGACGGCTGCCTGGATCTTGTCGGCCAGCAGATGCGGGCTGCCCGGGTCGTCGCTGGCCAACCCGCCGCCGTGGAACGACATGGCCGCCGCAACCCGATCCGGCACCCGGCCTGCCACCACCAGGGATGTGCGCCCACCCATGCAATACCCGGTGGTGCCGAATTTCGCGTCGGTGACCTCGGGCCTGCCCGCCAGATAGTCGAAGAACGCCGTCGCGTCGGCCGCCATGACGTCCGGGGTCACTTTCCGCATCATCGAGAACAACCTGTCGCGTTCGCCGGCATCGCCGAACACCGTCGCCATCTCGAACGGCTTCCAACCCGGGTCGCGGTAGTAGACGTCGGGCACCAACACGGCGAAGCCGTACCCGGCCAGCTTCGCGGCCATGTCATCGAACGTCGCCCGCGCGCCGCCTGCGTCGGGATACATGACCACGCCCGGCCACGGGCCGTGGCCGTCTGGGGTCGCGAGTGTCACGGCACAAGTGCCGTCGGGCGTGGTGATGGTGTCCTTGATCGTCGGCATGGCTACCGTTCTACCCCTAACCGCTGCCCGTAAGCTGAGGGTGTGCCTATCGCGACGCCGTACGAGGATCTGCTGCGGCTGGTGCTGCAGACCGGAACGCCGAAGTCCGACCGCACCGGCACCGGAACCCGCAGCCTGTTCGGCCACCAGATGCGCTACGACCTCGCCGAGGGTTTCCCGCTGATCACCACCAAGAAGGTGCACACCAAATCCATCGTCTACGAGCTGCTGTGGTTTTTGCGCGGTGACTCCAACGTGCGGTGGCTGCAGGATCACGGGGTCACCATTTGGGATGAATGGGCTTCTGAGACAGGCGATCTGGGGCCGGTCTACGGCGTGCAGTGGCGGTCCTGGCCGACGCCGTCAGGTGAACACATCGACCAGATCAGCAACTCCTTGGCGCTGCTCAAGCGTGATCCGGACTCCCGCCGCAACATCGTCTCGGCATGGAACGTCGGCGAGATTCCGCAGATGGCCCTGCCGCCCTGCCACGCGTTCTTCCAGTTCTACGTCGCCGACGGCAAGTTGTCCTGCCAGCTCTACCAGCGCAGCGCGGACCTCTTCCTCGGGGTGCCGTTCAACATCGCCAGCTATGCCCTGCTGACGCACATGATGGCGGCGCAGGCGGGTCTCGATGTCGGCGAGTTCGTATGGACCGGCGGGGATTGCCACATCTACGACAACCACGTCGAACAGGTCACGCTGCAGCTGACCCGCGAACCCCGCCCATACCCGGAACTTGTTCTGGCGCCGCGTGATTCGATCTTCGACTACACCTACGAGGACATCGCGATCCTGAACTACGACCCGCACCCGGCCATCAAGGCCCCCGTCGCAGTATGACCTTGGGATTGATCTGGGCGCAGTCGCGCACCGGCATCATCGGCCGCGACAACGGGATTCCCTGGCGACTACCCGAGGACCAGGCCCGTTTCAAAGAGCTGACCATGGGCCAGACCGTGCTGATGGGCCGGTTGACCTGGGAATCGCTGCCGGCGAAGGTGCGGCCGTTGCCCGGCAGGCGCAACGTCGTGATCACCCGTGATGCGGGGTTCGTCGCCGAGGGCGCCGACGTGGTGACAGCGCTGCCGGAACACGCGGACGGCTGGGTCATCGGTGGTGCGCAGATCTATGCGATGACGCTGCCGTACGCCGATCGGTGTGAGCTCACCGAGATCGATGTCGACCTGACACCGCTCGACGGCGATGCGTTGGCGCCTGTGCTCGACGACTCGTGGGTGCTGACGCCGGGCGAGTGGCAGACCAGCGCGTCGGGCTTGCGCTACCGCTACTGCAGCTACCGTCGCGATCAGCGGCCCTCGACCACGTAACCGGCCAGCCGCCGCACATCGGCGTCGGTGTCGCTGGTGGTCAGCTCGGAGATCCGGGCCCGCAGCGCGTCTGTGTCACGGTCATCAAGGTCCGCCGGGCCCCGTAGACCGATCAGTTCACCGATCGTGACGACGGCGTGCCGCCGGATCACCGGCTCGCAGTGGTCGAGGCCGGGTCGCACGCCGGGCAGGTCGGCAGCGTCGAGTGTGCAGTACCCGCGTCCCGGTTGCAGTTCTTCGGCCACGATCGCGGCGACTGCCGGATCGGCCAGCCCCGCTGCGAGTAACGCGTAGTCCAGCGGCGGGTGGCTGGGCGCGTGGTCGCGAAACGAGCGATACGGCCCGGCCACCGCCGCCGCTCTGCTCTCGGCCGGCAGGTCGCGACGCGCCAGGACCTCCAGGCCGGCACCCAGGCGCCCCAGCGCGGTGGCCACCCAGTCGTGGGCGTTGCCGCGCAGCGGTAGCGCTGCCCACAGTGCCGCCATGACCTCGGGTGTCGCCAAACCTAGATCGGCGAGAAGTTTGGCACCCGTCCAGGCGGTGTCATGGTGCTCGAGGGCGGCAATGCCGACCGGTACCGCGGCCATACCCGTATCCAGTAGCAGGGTCAGCGCGCGTTCCCGGCCCAGCAGCTGCCCGAGTTCACGCCGGCCGGGGCGCGTCGTCAGACCCGCCGCCTCGGCCAACAGCGGCACCCGCTGCTCCGTCGGCATGGCCAGCACGTCGCGTTCGGCCTCCGCTGCGGCGACGTACGCGGGGAAATGGCGGTTCATCTCATCAGCGGTGAGTGAGCGGACCAGCAGATCCGCGTCCTCGTCGTCGAGGTAGACGACCACGTCCTGCGGCAGCGTCCCGTCGGTCACCAGCAGCGTGCGCACACGCGCGGCGATGTGCAGCATCGCCTCGGCAAAGCGGTCCCATTCCTGCTCCCACCGCGCTCGGGGCAGCCCCGATGCCGCAGCGACGAGCTGCTCACCCCACCGCGAATCGGTCTCACCCCACTCGTAGTCCTGGTACTCCCAATCCGGTGGACTGAACCGGCAATCCGGGTCCGTGACCGACTCCTCGGTGGCGACTGCGAGATTGGGCAGGTAGATCACGCCTGTCAGCTCCGAGTAGAACTCGCTGAAGGCCACGGCGTATGGCCGCTCCGGTGCGGCTGATGCGACGAGTGCACGTACGGCATCGGCTGCTGCCAGGGTCAACTCGGTCTCGAACGCATCCCAGTCGAACGCCACGTCGACCAGTATCACCAAGGTGGTGCAGCCGACTTGTCGGTGGCTTGAGGAACGATGGAGCGGTGGCCTCTCTCACTACAGCGCAGGCTCGCCGCATCGCCGTCGCGGCGCAGGGATTTCATGAACCGAAACCCAGCGGTGCGGTCACGCGTGCGCACCTGCGCCGGTTGATCTCCCGGATCCAGGTACTGCAGTTGGACTCGGTGTCGGTCGCGGTGCGCGCCCACTACGCGCCGGTCTTCAGCCGGCTCGGGCCGTACGACCGCGATGTGCTCGACCGGGCCGCCTGGTCGCATACTGCGCGCGCACCACGACTTCTGGTGGAGTACTGGGCGCACGAGGCAGCGCTGATGGCGGTCGAGGATTGGCCGCTGCTGCGGTGGCGGATGCGCGAGTACACCCACGGCCGGTGGGGCACCGAGATCGTCCGGAAGAACGCCAAACTCGCCGAGGACATCGTCGCTGCCGTCGCCGAGCTTGGCCCGTCGACGGCGGGGCAGATCGAAGCTCATCTGGAAGCGGAGCCGCGGGGACGCAAAGGACCGTGGTGGGGGCGCAGTGACACCAAGTGGGTGGCCGAGGCGCTGTTCGCCTCAGGAGTGTTCACGACGGCGACGCGTGTCGGATTCGCCCGGCACTACGACCTCACCGAGAACGTCCTGCCACCCGAGGTGGTGTCCCGTGAGGTCGGCGACGACGAGGCGATTCGTGAGCTGACCCTGCGTGCGGCGACGGCGCTTGGAATCGGCACGGAAGCCGACATCCGGGACTACTTCCGCCTCGGCGCAAAACAGGTGAAACCGGCCATCGCCAAGCTGGTCGCCGACGGTGACTTGGAGCCCGTCGACATAGACGGCGTGCCGGCCTACCTGCGGTCGGGACAGATCGTGCCGCGGCGGGACCGGGGCACCGCGCTGCTGTGTCCGTTCGATCCGCTGATCTTCTTCCGGCCCCGGGTCGAGCGGCTGTTCGATTTCCACTACCGCATCGAGATCTACACCCCGGCTCCCAAGCGCCAATTCGGTTACTACGTATGGCCTTTCCTGCTCGACGGGCAGCTGGTGGGGCGCGTCGACCTCAAACGGACCGACGGTGCGCTGCACGTCGTCGGCGCGTTCACCGAAGACGGGCAGGACCGGTCCCGGGTGGCGTCCGCGTTGGCGGGGGAGTTGCGAACGATGGCCGTGTGGCTCGGCGTGAACGACGTGACGGTCGGCCGGAACGGGGATCTTGCCGCGGAGTTGGGGCAGAGCCTGCACCGATAATCGAGTGATGCCGATCAAGGGATTGTCAGCGGCGCTCGGCGCCGTCGTCGTGCTGGTGTTCGGTGGCACCGGCATCGCTGTCGCGGACACCGGCACGAGCAACGGTGTGACGTACACGGTTTCGTCGACCCCGGTCGATCCCGGCAATGGCTGGAAGCTTGAGGTCGGGCATATAGCCGGAGGCGACAGTGCGGTGGCTGCGGCATTCAACGGGGCCAGCGTGGCGTCCGGCAAGACCATGGCCGGAATGCTGGATCGCGACGAGGTGCTCCGCGACAACGCGACCTTCTACGCAAAACCCGCGGTGAGCTTTCGTCCCGCGACCGTCGCGCAGGTGTTGAGCGGCGTGTACTTCCATCAGGGCGCCGCTCACCCGTTGGACTATGTCACCACGGTCGTGATCGACAGTCGAACAGCCCGTCCCATCACCCTCGACGACCTCTTCACCGACAAGCAGGCGGGGTTGAACCGGCTGTCCCAACAGACCAAGCTGATCTTCCCCAAGGTCTACGGAGGAGACGCGCCGATGCCCGACCTGCGTGGCAATGCACCCGTCGAGGAGAACTTCCACAACTGGATGCCGACCGGGGACGGACTGGAAATCCATTTCGAGGACTACCAGTTCGCCCACGGTCAGCCTGTCATCACCGTGCCGTGGTCGCAGCTGACCGATGTGCTCGCACCGGACATGCAGGTGCTGGCCCGGTAGTCACTCGGCGAGGTCGGGTACGCCGCGTCCACGAATCACGTTGGTGGCAAATATGATTGCCCCGATGATCAGCCATACGATGCCACCGATCTTGGCCAGCGCGTCGGCGTTGACCAATACGTAGCCGATGATCAGGAAACCCACCGTCGGGACGACGAGGTGCAACAGGTAGTTCTTCGACTTCTTGCGGACCAGGTAATACCAGGCCACCGAGATGTGCAGCAGGCAGAACCCGAACAGCGCTCCGAAGTTCACCAGCGATGAGATCAGGCCGATCTGGCCGACGAAGAACAGCACGAGCACCAGGCTCAGCGCGCTGACCACCAGGATCGCCGCGATCGGCACCTTGCGGGCACTGATCGTCGACAGGAATGCCGGCAGTTGCCGGTCGCGGCTCATCGAATACAGCAGGCGGCTGGTGGCGGCCTGGGCGGCCATGGCGTTGGCGAAACCGACCGCGAGCACGTTGACCACGAAGAACGCATTCATCCATCCGGTACTCGAGGCGGCTTGCACGAGCTGGAAGAACGCGTTGCCCATCTCGTCGTCGCTGAACGATTCGCGCCCTCCGGCCAGCAGACTGGCGAGCCAGGTCTGGGTGATGAACAGGAACGCCACCACGAACAGCGCGACGATCATCGCCCGGCCCGCCGGGTTCTTCTTACCGGTGGACTCCTCGGCGAGTGTCGAAATGCCATCGAAACCAAGGAAACTCAGCACAGCGATCGACAATGCGGCCGCGATCAGCGGGGCGCTGACCACATCGGGATTCCAGATCGGTGTTGTGCTCCAGCCGACGTTGGGCAGAGTTTGTCCGTTGATGGCGCGTACCGCGATGACGACGAACAGCACGACGAACACCAACTCGACGGCCAGGAACATGCGGTTGACGATCTTGAGCGATCCGACGCCGAGCAGGTTGATCACCGTGTTGACGACCACGAATACGATGGCCCACACCCAGCGCGGTGTGCCCGGAAACAGGCCGACCATCGACTCGGCGGCGAAGACGTACAGCAGCGTGGGAATCAGCAAGTAGTCCAACAGGATTGCCCAGCCTGCGAAGAACCCCAGGCTCGGATGGATGCCGCGGCCCACATACGCGAAGACCGATCCGGCCAGCGGAAATGACTTGGCCATCTGGGAATACGCCAATGCGGTGAACACCATGGCGATCAGGCCGATGAGGTAGACCAGCGGGACCATGCCCGAGGCGCTGTTGTAGACCGTGCCGAAGATCGTCCACGGCGCGATGGGCACCATGAACACGAGCCCGTAGACGATCAAATCGACCGTGGAGACCGAACGATTGAGTTCCTGCTTGTAGCCGAATGATTCGAGGCTGCGCTGGCCCTCACCGGTGGTGAGGTGGCTGGCATCCGCCGCGCCGGTATCAGTTGCCATAGGGGTCCTGTCAGGTCGTGGGAAGGGGTGTCAGACCCGGGCGGCGGCGGCCAGATCGTGTTGGTGCAGGAAGTCCGCGATGACTGCGCGGAATTCCTCGGGCTTCTCCAGGTGCGTGCAGTGACTGCTGTCGGGGAACACGTGGGCCCGGACATCGGCGATGTTGTCCACATAGGGCTGCCATGTGGCCGGGGTCGCTTCGTCGAACTCGCCGGCCACGACAAGCACGGGCGCGCTGATCGCCGGCAGACGGTCGATGACGCTCCAGTTCCGCAGCGTGCCGATCACGTGAAACTCGTTGGGGCCGTTCATGGTGTAGTACACGGTCGGGTCGGCCACCATCTGCGCCTCGCTGTCCGCGAAGTCCTTGGGCATCGGCTCCACCCGGCACACGTGCCGTCGGTAGAACTCGTGCGTGGCGGCGACGTACTCGGGGTCGTCGACACTGCCGTCGGCCTCGTGGCGGCGCATCGCGGCCAGCATGTCGGGCGGGAGTTGCGCCCGGAGTTCGGCGGCGCCGTCGAGCCACAGCTGCATGGACGCCGGGGAATTGCAGATGGACAGCGAAGCCAGGCCTGCCGGTTCTCGCACGGCGATCTCGGCGCCGAGCATGCCGCCCCACGACTGTCCGAGCACGTGGTAGCGGTCGATGCCCAAAGCCGTCCGCACCGTGTGGAACTCGTCGACGAAGAGCTCCGGCGTCCAGAAGTCGGTGGGTGCGTCCGGGAGGTGGGTGCTGTTGCCGCACCCGAGTTGGTCGTAGTGGATGACGGTGCGCCCGGTCTCGTCGGCGAGCGCGGCCAGGTTGGCGACGTAGTTGTGTGCCATACCGGGCCCGCCGTGCAGGACGAACAACGGCAGGGCCTCGGCATGGGCGGTTTCGGGGGTCGTGATCTGGACCCAGGTCTCGTGTCCGCGGAAAGGGACGGTGCGGGTGGTACGTGGCATGGAGGCCAGCATGGAACATTAATGGTCTCGCGGCAAGACCATTAATCGTGTTTTAACAATTGGTGCCGATACTGTGGGGGCGGTGCGGGAGAGGGGAGACGCGATGACGCAGCCAGCCGGCGCCGGAGTGCCTGGTTTGCTGGAGAGCGAGCTCGAATCGCCGTCGCGGATCGACGAGATCACCGATCGGCTCGTCACCGCGATCGCGCTCGGCGAGTACCTGCCCGGTGCGCGACTGCCTGCCGAACGAGACTTGGCCGCCGCCCTCAAAGTCGGGCGCATGACGGTGCGCGCAGCGCTGGCGAGGCTCGTGGACCGTGGATTGGTCGAAACCCGGCGGGGCCGCGGCGGGGGATCGTACGTACTGCAGCAATGGCCGGAATCGTCGACCGAGTCGGTGTGTCGGACGCTGACCATGCGGCTCGACGAGCTCCGTGATCGTTGCGACGCCATCTGCCGGCTGCACGGCGCCATCTGCCGGGCCGCGGCCGAGTCCCGGTCGGATCGCGATATCGCGGTGCTGCAGGAGCACCTCGCGGCGTATCGCCGCGCCGAGAGCGGGCTGTCAGCTCAACAAGCCGACAGCGCGCTACACCTCGCGATCATCGATGCCGCGCACAACGACATCCTCAAACAAGTGCTGCTCGACCTCGAAGCGTCCGTGAGCATCGGTGCGCCTGCGCATCTTTGGGGCGAGCAAGTGACCATGCGTGAGATGGAGATGCGCGCACTGGCCGAGCACGAACAATTGGTCGGCGCGATCGCCGACGGTCGCGGCGACGACGCGGACGCGCTCGCCCGCGCCCACGTCGCCATCGACTTCGAATTGATCTCAGCCGCTATGCGCCGGGCCGGGGTGCTCACGGAATAGTCCCGCCAATGGCCCCGGACTTGGTGGCCGAAAAGGCCGGGGGCCACGAGCGCGTGCGTAACGCCACGGCGGCCCAGAGCGCGATTTCCCGCCATGGCGTTACGTGCGCGGACCAGACTTTCGCGGGCACCTCAATCGCAAACGCGGGTGACGCCCCGTCATATCCGCTGTCGGGCCGGGGCGCAGCGACTAGTCGTGTGCGCCGGTGCTCACCACCAGACGCCCGGTGGTCTCCCGCGCAGCCATCCGCCGAAGTGCTTGCGGCAGTTGATCCCATGGCACGTTCTCGCCGACCACGGTCTGGAGCTTGCCGGTACGCATCAGCTCGAGAATCTTGACGTGCGCATCGAGACCTTCGGAGCGGGCCGGCCAGTTGAACCCGAGCGTGCGGCGGACGGCAAGCGGATCGGTCACGTAGACCAGGCATACCCCGCAGACATCGAAGTTGCCGTAGGCGATCGGCCGCGGCGAGATGTAGTCCCCGTCCTCGAGGGCGATATCCTCGGCGAACCCGGCCATCAGGTGTCGCCCGTTGAAGCCCATGCAGCGAAACGTATCTGTCGTGACGCTGCCGCCCACCGCGTCGAACGCGACGTCCACGCCGCGGCCGTAGGTGAGCTCCATGACCTCGTCCACCCAGCCGCTGCTGCGGTAGTTGACGGCATGGTCGGCACCCAGTTTGCGGCAGAACTCCAGCTTCTCGTCGCTGCCCGCAGTGGCGATCACTCTGGCGCCCAAAGCCTTTCCGAGCACCAGCGCGCCCGATCCGGTGCCGCCCGCGGCGGCGTGCACCAGCAGCGTCTCACCGGACTGCAGGCGCCCGCGTTCGCGCAGTGCGAACCACCCCAGGTGAAATGGGTAATGCAGGGCGGCGCCGTCGACGTCGCTGACCCAGTCCGGCAGATCGAGCACCGTCGCGGCGTCGACGATGGCGTAGGACGCGTAGCCGCCGAAGGCCATCACCGGAATCCCCACCACGCGGCGGCCGACCAGGTGCTCGGCACCCAAGCCTGCGCTTTCGACGGTACCGACGGCTTCCATGCCGGGCACGAAGGGCGGCTGCAGGGGCAGCGTGGTGTAGCGGCCCTTGATGATGTCGATGTCGTTGAAGTTCAGGCAGAATGCCCGGACCGCGACCCGGACCTCGTTGGGGCCCGGGGCGCGCACTTCCACCGACTGTCGTTCCAAAACCTCTGTGGGCTCACCGAGTGCGGTGGCCACCCAGGCCTCCGCCGAGATGGGCTGTGGTGCAGTCTGATTCATCTGTTCTCCGGGGTGGTCAGGAAACGTTCGCGGTAGGCGCGGAATCTCTCGGCGATGGCCGCGGTGTCCAGTTGCAGGTCTGCCGGGTCGTAGATGACCCCTCCGTACCGCCCGCGTGGATGTTCGGTGAGGAAATCGTTCATCGCTGCACGGACGTCGTCGTCGAACGGTTGGTCGGCGACGCGATAGATGTTGCGCAGCGTGGCTTCTTCGTCGGCCATGAAGTCGTCGAATCGCACATCGATGGCTTGCCCGGCGGGCAGTTTGTCGCGATCGCGGATACAGCCGGTCAACAGATCGTCGATGCGGTCCAGCCAGTATCCGGTCAACTTGCCCACATCCGGGCGCGCGACCGCCATGCGCGTCGCATAGCAGATCATCGTCATCATCGATAGCGTCACCTCGACCGGGTCACGGTGCGTCACAATGAAAGTCGCATCCGGGAAGGTCGCGGCCAGGGTCGGGAACTGCTCGAGATGCTGCGGCGACTTCAGTACCCAGCGGGTGCCCCCTCGCAGGTACTGCATGGCCTGCAGGCTGCGCTTGACGTAGCGATACGATGCAGCCTGATCGTGCGCCTTGTAGTGAGCGGCGAAACTCGGTACGTAGTACATGGTTTCCCAGAGCATGCCCGAGATGTCATTGGCCAGCAGCTGGATCTCTTCGTGCGCGTGCTCGACGGTCATGTCGTGCATGCGGCGAAACTCCGGCATGGACGAGTTGATCACCTCCAGGCCCGCCGCGCAGCGATCTCGTCGCGGTCCCGGCGTATCTTCACCGGCAGCGGGCACCGGTTCGAGGCTTTCCCAGTACGGCAGATGCCGCAGCGCCGGATCCGCCGCGAGCAGATTGTGCAGATGCGTGGTGCCGGTGCGGGGTAGCCCACAGATGACGATCGGCCGCTGGATCTCGATGCTCTCGATCTCTGGATGCTCGGCGATCAGGGCTTCCAATCGCAACCGGTTGACCAGGTTGCCCACCAACTGTTCGAACGTGATGGCCACGCCGGTGTCGGACAGGTCCGCTTCGTCGCGCAACGCCGTACACAGCACATCGAGACGTTCCCGGAACGCCGGGTCGCCGAAATCGCTCAGCCCTGACCGCTCGGTCGCGGCGGCGAGCAGAGTTGCCGGGTTCAGGTCGAGATTCGCGCCGTAAGCGGCGAGGCCGTCGCGGATGGGTTGGGCTGCAGCGGGATACACCGGGTTGGCGAGGTCGGCGAATCGGATCGGCGCCGGACGCTGCACACCGGCGGTCACAGCGTGGCCACTTCGGCGACGTCGACGACCCGGCACTGCGGGTGGGCAGGCGTCTCCTCGGGCAGGAACCAGCGCAGCCAGATCAGGCCCTTGGCCCGGCCTGCCGTCGAGACCCAGTTCGGATGGCCTGGGTCTTTCTCGCTGATGACGATCCGCCAGGAGCCGTCGGGTTCATAGCTGACGTGCGCGCCGTTGATGGTGACCCGCTCGTGGGTGTAGTCGTAGGTATGCAGGAACGGATTCCATAGACAGAGGTTCCAGAACACGCAGTCCGGTGAGGTGCCCTCGATGATCAGGGCTTGATCCGGCTCGAGTTCGTAGGCACCCATCGAGTAGGCCGCGTCGGCGGCCGACCAGCCGTAGGCGTTCTTCGGCACCGGGAACGGTGGGTGCAGTTGGTTGGCGGGTTCCACCTTGGTCGGCAAGAAGGAAACCTGTTCGTGCAGCCAGTTTTTGGCGTAGCGGAAGCGCCGGGCCAGTTCAGCGGCGCTGTCGGTGCGCCGGGCAGGTGGGTCGAGTGACTCGATCCGCCATACGGGTCGGCGCTCGGTGCTCGGATCGTTGAGATAGTCGCGCGTCAAGGCGAATTCGGCGTCCGGGTCGAGTTTGAGCCATGCGCCCGGCTGCGGATCGGGACTCATGATGAACTCGAAGTTGCCGTCCTCGTCGAAATCCAGGCCGTGGTCGTTCATGGTGCCCACGATGCGATCGCTGTAGCGACCTTGCCCTGGCCCGCCGTAGACGGTCATCGACAGATACACCGCGTCACCGCGGTTGCCCGTGACGCGGTAGGTGCGCTGCGGATCCAGCGGGGCGAGCTGATAGTAGGCATCCGAATTGTCGCCGCCCCATTTGAGATACGGGCTGATGACGTCGACGAGGATGGGCTTGTCGCGGTCACCCCACACATAGGCGTCCACGCCGACTCGCAGCAGGCTGAACGGCAGGCGGTACCCGTCGAGCAGGTCGGCCTCACTCAGCGGAGGGTCTGCGGCGAGCAGTTTCTGCTCGATGCCGCGCACCTCGTCCAGCAGGGCGTTGAACGCCTCGGAGAGTTCTTCCCGGTCGGTCATGCGGTGCCCTTCTTTCGTGGTGGATGTTGTCCGGCCCCTTGGATGAGCAAGGAGCACAGTCGATCTGCGGTTTTCTCAGCGTCGATGTCCGGTTCCATGTGAGCGGCGTAGAACGCGGTGCCGATCAACGTCTGGTAGATCATGTCGACGTCGACATCGGGGCGGATCCGGCCCTGCTCCACGCCACTGGCGAGCAGCGCGCGGAAGGCGTCACGGGTCCGTTCATCGAGCAGCTGTTGGGTCCGGATGTGCAGCTCGGGGTCGCGGCGTCGCTCGGTCAGGATGCCCAGGGCGGCCGCTTCGACCACGGGATCGCCCCAGAACGTGAGAACCGCGTAGGTGAAGGCGCGCAGATCGGCTTCGAAAACGCCTGACACCAACAGGAGTTCGCCCTCCGGCGGCTGGCCGAACGCGGCGTCGAAGGCCAGGTGGGCCTTGGATGGCCAACGCCGGTAGATGGTGGGGCGGCTGACACCGGCCTCGCGGGCGACCGCCTCGATGGAGAGCTGGTCGTAGCCGTCGCGCGCCAGCAGTCGACGGGTGGCGCTCATGATGTCGTGCTGGGTTTGCGGGTCACGCGGCCGCCCGGGGCCTGTGAGCGAGGACACACTATTACGTTACGATACGTAACGTAATCAAGACAAGGGCTTCGCCGAATTCGACGAAAAGGCTGTTGTCCGCGTCGATCAACAACCTTTGCGTCGGATTCGATGCGTCAGATCATGGTCAGGGTCTCGAGGTGGACCGTGGTGGACGCGAAGCCCTGAGTCGGAGTGGTGCGCTGGTGCCACTTGCCGTCCTGACGCTTCTCCGTCTGGACGATCCGGCCGTCGACGTTGAACGTGATCTCCAACTCGAGCGGTTCTCCGGCTCCCGCTGAGCATCGTTGTTCCCAAACGATGGTGCGCCGGTCGCCGTTCGGGCCGCTGTCGAAGATCAATTCCCAGTCGCGCTCGTTGGCGCGCTCGCACACCAGATCCATGACGTGGTAGCTCATTTGGTTCCTTTCGGGACGATGCCAGTGCTCGATGGCGTCAAGCCTCGCGCATCGACAGCCCGGAGTCTGTCCGCCGATCGGACGGCTTCGAGATGAACCGGTTGTCCGCCGATCGGGGGAGGGAACTAGCCGGCGGCCCGCTCATACTCCGCCGCGCCGAAGACCGCGACCGCGACGGCGCCCACGATGGCCGCCGCGAAGGCCAGCGCGACGAGCCAGCCATAGCCCGGCCGCGCGGAGTCGCCGAGCAGCACCACCCCCACGATGCCCGGCACCACCGTCTCGCCGACGACGAGCGCGGCGGCGACACCGTTGACCGAGCCGACTTGCAGCGCCACGGTGAACAGGTAGAAGCCGCCGAGGCCCGCGACGATCACCGCCCACAAGGCCGGATCGGTCAGCAGCACTCGGAGCTGGAACGGCTCCAGGCCGTGGACCACGCGCACCGCGACGGCCATCGCGCCGTAGAGCACCCCGGCGATCAGTCCCGCGGGTACTGCCGCTTTACGACCGAGCAACCGGACCAGGGCCGCTCCTGCCGCCAGGATGACGGCGGACACCACGAGCACGCCCCAGTGCATGGCCGCGCCCGGATCGCCGTCGCCCAGCTTGCCGGCAGTCGCGCCCAAGATACACAGGGCGACAAGCACTATGGCGATGGCGGTCCAGTCCCGTCGGTGCAGCCTCACGTGCAGCACGAAGATGCTGAGGATCGCGGTCACCACCAGATTGGCGCTGATGATGGTCTGGGACAAGAACAATGGGATCAGCCGGGCCGACACCAGGCTGCCGACGAAGCCCAACAGATCGAGAGCCATCCCCGCGATGAAGATCGGTGCGAGCATGGCCGTGATCGTCGAGCGCAGCGTGGGGCCGCCCTCCGGGGTGGCGCCGTGGCCTGACCCGGAGCCGTTCGCGGCATACGACTGCAGGACCGACGCTGTCCCATAACCGACGCAGGCCAGCAGTGCGGCTGCGACACCGATCAGCACGGTCGGCGGTCTTGCTCGGCGTACTGGGCTCCAGGCATCCGCCAATTGTAGGAAGGTGTCACGTGCCCGCTGCCACCGCGGCGAACGCCGCGTCGACCAATGCGATGAGATCGCGATCCTCGTCATGGGCCCAGGCGGTCAATGCGGGTGCCACCGCGGCGAGAGCGGCGGAGGCCTGCACGACGCACGACAGGTCGGGTTCGGACAGGCCCGCGCGGCGAGCCAGGGCCCTGGCGAACAGCTCACGGGTCTCGTCCTGCGCGATGACATTTCGAGCGCGCAGCGCGGGATTGTCGAGGATGAGCCGCGTGCGGATCAGCAGGGCGTCATGGTCGGTGGCCAGGACATTCTCCAGGCCTGCGCGCAGCGCGTGATGGATCGCCGTGATGGATGGCAGCTCGGGCGGCTGCTCGGCGATGAGCTGCTCGATCATCGGGTCGTACTCGTCGTACTCGACGACCTCCTCCTTGCGGGGGAAGTAGCGGAAGAAGGTCATGTGGGATACGCCGGAGGCAGCCGCGATCTCCTCGACCGTGGTTGCGTCATAACCCTTTTCGACGAACAGCCGCAGCGCGTGTTCTTGGATCGACTGCCGGGTGGCAGCCTTCTTGCGCGTCCGCCAGTCGACACTCATGCCGAACGTTCCAGTGCCGGACGGCCCAGCGTGGTGTCCAGCCAGCGGTGCAGGCTCTCGGGCGTCGAACCCTTCCACGCGAGATGGCCGTCAGGGCGCACAAGCATCGTGTCGCCTGACCCGCGCAGCGCCACCACGTCGCCGAGGCGATCGCGGGCGACGGCGGCCAGAGCCTCTGACCCGATCACTGCCCACCGCGGACCAAGGGCCTCGTACAACCGCGTCGCCGTACCGTCGGTGCGCAGCAGATCGCGGTCGGGCACCCGGTCACCGGGCTGCAGCCCTGGAAGCCAGCGTTGGGCGAGCGAGCCCGAGCGGTAGGACACTTCGAGCTGGGAGGCTCTGTCCGTGATGCGGCGCTGCATCCACGGATTGTTCAACATGGGAATTGCGAGCTTGTCACGGATCAGCCGGGACGCTCGAGTCTGCCCGGTCAGGATCTGGGTGAGCCCGGTTGTGGTCTGCAGGACACCGCTTGCGACGGGCCGTCGTTCGCGCTCATAACTGTCCAGCAGTCGCGTGTCGGCGCGTCCAGACACCACGAGCGTGAGCTTGAATGCCAGGTTCTCGGCGTCGCCCATGCCGGTGTTCATGCCCTGGCCGCCGAACGGGCTGTGGATGTGCGCAGAATCCCCGGCCAGCAGCACGCGGCCCCATCGATACGTGTCGGCCAGGCGGCGCTGGATGCGGAACACCGAGGTCCACACCACCGAGCTGATGCTCCCGCCCGCGTCCTCGGCCAGCCTGCTGCCGAGATGGCCGACGATCTCGTCCGGGCTGGGGTTGTCGGGAAGATCATCCGGTGCGGGTGCCATCACACGCCACAGGTCGGCGCCGGGCAGCGGAAACGCCGCCAGCAGTTTCCTGCCGTGCAGCCACGAGGTGGCACCCTCGCGGTTGTAGGCGAGCTCGGCGTGAACATCGGCGAGAAGGAACCGCTCGATCAGCGGTATGCCGGGGAAGCCGATGCCCATCGCTTTACGGACCGCGCTGTGCGCGCCGTCGGCGCCGACGACCCATCCGCTGCGGATCCGCTGACCACCCGCCGTCACTGTCACGCCTTCGGGATCTGCCGTCACGTCGGTGACGGGCGTGCTCCATTCGACCGATCCGCCGAGCTCTGCCAGTCGCTTCCGCAGATTTTCCTCGATTTCGGCCTGTGAGATCAGCAGTGCCGCGGGACCGTGCAGCCGTGCCGCCTGCCCGACCGGGAAGCTGGCCAGTGGCCGGCCGTCGACGTTGACGTCGACCCGTTGCACGGGCAGTCCCCGCTGCGGCAGATCACCCAGCGCGCCCAGCCGGTCGAGCACCTCCACGCCGCGCGGCTGCAGGCCGAGCGCCCGCGACGTGACCGCTGGGCCTTCGGCCTTGTCGAGCACCCGGACGCTCACACCGGCCGACCGCAGGCTGCACGCCGCCGTCAACCCCGTCGGTCCTGCGCCTACCACCACGACCTCTTGATCCACGGCTCCTCCTCGATGTTAGTTACTAACATGTTAAACACTAACATCATTGTGGGCAACGCCGGAATCGTGGGCTCACGAGCGCGGCAAGGCGGCGACAGTAGGGTGATCGCGTGGCCGAGACCGCCCCGCTGCGCGTGCAACTGATCGCCAAGACCGAGTTCCTGGCACCGCCGGACGTGCCGTGGCAGACCGAAGCCGAAGGTGGTCAGGCGCTCACCGAGTTCGCCGGCCGCGCGTGCTATCAGAGCTGGTCGAAGCCCAACCCGAAGACGGCCACCAACGAGGCCTACATCGGGCACATCATCGACGTCGGTCACTTTTCGGTGTTGGAGCACGCGTCGGTGTCCTTCTACATCACGGGGATCTCCCGCTCGTGCACCCACGAACTGGTTCGTCACCGGCACTTCTCCTACTCGCAGCTGTCGCAGCGGTACGTGCCCGAACACGATGCGGAGGTGGTGATCCCGCCCGGGCTGGAGGACGACCCGGAGCTGATGGGCATCTTCACTGCGGCCGCCGACGCCAGCCGGGTCGCCTACACCGAACTGCTGAACCGCTTGGAAGCCAAATTCATGGGCGACCAGCCCGGGGGAGGCTCTGCGGTCCTGCGTCGCAAGCAGGCGCGGCAGGCCGCGCGCGCGGTGCTGCCCAACGCCACCGAGACCCGCATCGTGGTCACCGGCAACTACCGCGCCTGGCGGCATTTCATCGCGATGCGGGCCAGCGAGCACGCCGATGTGGAGATCCGCCGGCTGGCCATTGCCTGCCTGCGTGAACTCGTCGATGTGGCGCCCGCGGTATTCGCCGATTTCGAGATCTCGATGCTTGCGGACGGCACGGAGGTGGCAACGTCGCCTTTGGCCACGGAGGCTTGACGGAGTGGCCCGTCGACATCGCGACAGAAGCGTGAAGGGGAGCGGGTAATCTTGGCGCGTGAGCACCAGCGGAATTGACGTTACCGCCCAGATGGGCACCTTGCTGACCGCAATGGTGACGCCGTTCAAGCCCGACGGCTCGGTCGATCTCGATACCGCAACCAAGCTGGCCACGCACCTGGTCGACGCCGGGTGCGACGGTCTGGTGCTGTCGGGCACCACCGGCGAGTCGCCGACGACCACCGACAACGAGAAGCTGGCGCTGTTGCGTGCCGTGCTCGATGTGGTGGGCGACCGGGCCCGCATCATCGCGGGGGCCGGCAGCTATGACACCGCGCACACCGTGCGACTGGCCAAGGCCAGCGCCGAGGCAGGCGCGCACGGACTGCTCGTCGTCACGCCCTACTACTCGCGGCCGCCTCAGGCGGGGCTGCTCGCACACTTCACCGCGGTCGCCGACGCCACCGAGCTGCCGATCCTGCTCTATGACATTCCTCCGCGGTCGTCGATTCCGATCGAGTGGGACACCATCCGTAAGCTGGCCGAACACCCGAACATCGTGGGCGTGAAAGACGCCAAGGGCGACCTGCCCGGCGGGGCGCAGATCATCGCCGAGACCGGCCTGGCGTACTACTCGGGCGACGACGCGCTCAACCTCCCGTGGCTGGCCATGGGTGCGGTCGGCTTCATCAGCGTCTGGGGTCATCTGGCCGCGGGTCAGTTGCGAGACATGTTGACCGCGTTCAATTCCGGTGACGTCGCCACGGCCCGCAAGATCAACGTTTCGCTGGGCCCGCTGGGCGCCGCGCAGTCCCGGCTGGGAGGTGTGACGATGTCCAAGGCTGGTTTGCGATTGCAGGGCATCGACTGCGGTGAACCCCGGCTGCCGCAGATCCCGGCCGCGCCGGACGAGATCGAGGCGCTGGCCGCCGATATGCGCGCCGCAGCGGTGCTCAGGTAGGGCCGGCCGTTGAGCACCGATCTCGCGCCGCCCGAGCCGCTGGCCCCCGGAGGGCTGAGAGTCACTGCGCTGGGCGGCATCAGCGAAATCGGCCGCAACATGACGGTTTTCGAGCACCTGGGCCGGTTGCTCATCGTCGACTGCGGCGTGTTGTTCCCGGGGCATGACGAGCCTGGTGTCGACTTGATCTTGCCCGACCTGCGGCACATCGAGCATCGCCTCGATGATGTCGAGGCGCTCGTCATCACCCACGCGCACGAGGACCACATCGGCGCCATCCCGTTCCTGCTCAAGCTGCGGCCCGACATTCCGGTGGTGGGCTCGAAATTCACCATTGCCCTGGTGCGCGAGAAGTGCCGCGAACACCGCATCAAACCCGTCTTCGTCGAGGTCGCCGAGCGGCAGAGCAGTACGCACGGTGTCTTCGAGTGTGAGTACTTCGCCGTCAACCATTCGATTCCCGGGTGCTTGGCGGTCGCGATCCACACCGGCGCAGGCACGGTGCTGCACACCGGTGACATCAAACTCGACCAGATGCCCCTCGACGGTCGTCCCACCGACCTGCCGGGTATGTCGCGCCTGGGGGACTCCGGTGTCGACCTGTTCTTGTGCGACTCCACGAATTCCGAGCATCCGGGTGTCAGCCCGTCGGAGAGCGAGGTGGGCCCGACGCTGCACCGGCTGATCCGCGGTGCCGAAGGCCGGGTGATCGTGGCGTGCTTCGCGTCGAATGTCGATCGGGTGCAACAGATCATCGACGCCGCGGTGGCTCTGGGCCGCAAGGTGTCGTTCGTCGGGCGATCGATGGTGCGCAACATGGGCATCGCGCGCGAGCTCGGGTATCTGCGGGTCGACGATTCCGACATCCTCGACATCGGCGCAGCCGAGATGATGCCTGCGCACAAGGTGGTGCTGATCACCACCGGGACCCAGGGTGAGCCGATGGCGGCGCTGTCGCGGATGTCGCGTGGCGAGCACCGCAGCATCACGTTGACCGCGGGCGACCTGATCATCCTGTCGTCGTCGCTGATCCCGGGCAACGAGGAGGCCGTCTACGGTGTGATCGACGCGCTGGCCAAGATCGGGGCCAGGGTGGTCACCAATGCCCAAGCGCGCGTTCATGTTTCCGGGCACGCCTATTCCGGCGAGTTGCTGTTTCTCTACAACGGTGTGCGGCCGCGCAATGTCATGCCGGTGCACGGCACCTGGCGGCATCTGCGGGCCAACGCTGCGCTGGCCGCACGCACCGGGGTGCCGCCGGAGAACATCGTGATCGCCGAGAACGGGGTCAGCGTGGACCTGGTCGCGGGCAGGGCATCGATATCGGGGGCCGTGACCGTCGGCAAAATGTTCGTCGACGGATTGATCACCGGTGACGTCGGCGATGCCACGCTCGGTGAACGGCTCATTCTCTCATCGGGTTTCGTCGCGGTGACCGTTGTGGTGCACCGGGGAACCGGGCGCCCCGCGGGACCGGCGCATCTGCAATCCCGCGGCTTCTCGGAAGATCCCAAGGCCTTGGAATCGGTTGCGCAGAAGGTCGAGCGCGAACTGGAAAGCCTTGCCGCGGAGAACATCACCGATCCCACGCGGATCGCGCAGGCGGTGCGGCGCACGGTCGGCAAGTGGGTGGGCGAGACCTACCGTCGCCAGCCGATGATCGTGCCGACCGTTATCGAGATCTAGCCTGCCAGCAGCAGTATCCCGCCGACGAGCAGGCCGACGATCTTGACGGCCTCGAGCGCTACGTAGACGTAGTGCACGCGTGAGCGCCCGGCGGGTGCCTGGCCCGGGGCGGCCGCCAGTACGGCGTCGGAGCGCTGTGTCAGCTTGGGGCGCACGGCCAGCAACTGCACTGCCAGCGCGGCGATGGCGATCACGAACGCCGCGATGACCGCCGTTGACGGTCGACTGATTGCAAGGGTGACGATGACGATTGCCGCAAAGGCTGTTTCGGTGGCGTTGAGGGCGCGGAACACCAACCGTCCGATGCCGAGCCCGATCTGCAGGGTGACTCCCGGTGCGCGGAACTTCAGCGGGGCCTCCAAGAACGAGATCGCCAGCACCATGCCGATCCAGCAGTAGGTGACGGCGACTGCCACGGCCGCGGCGGTGTTCATCGGGTAGCTCCTTCGGTGGTGAGGCGCACCAGGCCGAGGCCCGGTTCCGCGAACGCGTCCAGCATGAGGGCGGCTACCGCCGCAACGCGTAGGCCGTCCACTCCACTTGGGATGCGCCGAGGTTGCGGCCCGCCGGGTTGACGTAGTGCTCGATCAGGTACTCCGGGCCGGCCTGCTGCATCAGCTGCCAGCCGTATGGCTCGATGAACGGCGCGATGTCGTCGGGATTGAGCCCGAACCGCCAGATCTTGCGACGGACGCAGAACCTCCGATACAGCGATTCCGCGCCGTAGCGGTGGGTGCCGTCGATGAAATCGGCACGGACATAGGTGAACACCAGCCGGCTGCCCGGCGCTGCCGTGGCGAGGTAGTCGAACGTCGCCCGCACGCCGCCTTCGGTGAGGTACTGAGTCACGCCCTCCCATACGAAGAACGTCCGGTCGGATGCGCGGTGACCGTGCCGGGCGAGTTCGGCTGCCAGGTCGTCGTGTTCGAAGTCGACCGGTATCAGCCGCACCGAGTCCGGAACCGCGCCGAGCACCCGACGCACCACGGCGCGTTTGCGGTCGATGTTGACCGGCAGGTCGACCTCGAACACCGGTATGGAGCTGCGTCGCGCCAGTCGATAAGCCCGCGTGTCCATACCGGCACCGAGAATCACCACGGCGTCGATGTCGGGCAGTGCGGCGTCGAGCATGTCGTCGATGAACCGCTTGCGGCAGGACAGGTTTGCCCACAGGCCGGGCTGGGACCGTTCCGCGGCGCGGATGGACCATTCGCGGGGTAAGCGCCAGCGCATCATCCGAGTCATGGCACGCAGTGACGCCGGCAGAAACGACTCCGCGAGATCGTCGTCGACCAGCCGGCGTGGGCCCTCGTACTGCTCAGTGGCGGCCAACACCATTGGGCCGAAGGCGGTTTGAGCTACCGGATCTGTGCGGCTCATCGCTTGTTGACGATACCTGCGTCCACCGGCAGTGTCACGCCTGTGATATAGCGGGCCTGATCTGACACGAGCCAGGCCACCGCGTTGGCGATGTCCTCGACCTGAACCACCTGCACCGGCAGGGCGTTGCCGAAATCCGTTGGTGCGTGCAGCTCCTCGGCGACATGCTTGAGCCATTGGCGGGTGAACTCGTTGTTGATCATTGGGGTGTCCACGCCGGTGGGATGGATGGAGTTGACCCGAATACTATGCGGGGCAAGGTAGTTGGCGTACGCGCGCATCAAGCCGACGACGCCGTGCTTGGCCGCGGTGTAGCCGATCGAGCCGCGGTCGCCGCCACCTACGCCGATCAGCCCCGCCGCCGAGCTGATCAGCACGATCGAACCGCCGTCGCCCTGTTCCACCATGGTCGGAAACGCCACCTCGACCGTGTTGTGTACGCCGGTCAGATTGACGTCGATGACGTCGCGCCAGCCGTCGGGACCGGACTGCATGGGTGCGATCCCGGCGTTCGCGACGACGATGTCGAGCCGGCCCAGTTCGGCGATCCCGGCCTGCAGCGCGGTACGCAGGGCGTCTTCGTCGCGCACGTCGGCCTGCCGCGCGACGATGCGGGCGCCGGTCTCCTCGACGAGCTTCACCGTCGCGGCCAGATCATCGGGTGTGGCCATGGGGTAGGGGACCGATGCGATCTGATCGCACAGGTCGACGGCGATGATGTCCGCGCCGTCCGAGGCCAGCCGCACCGCCTCGGCGCGGCCCTGGCCCCGTGCCGCGCCGGTGATGAACGCGACCTTTCGGGCCAGGGGACCGTCCGCACTCATTACGGCCGCAATTGGCCCTTGGCCGGATCGCCGGCGACGACGGGCTGCAACATCTTGATGTCGGGCGCACCGTCGAGCAGTTCACCGATCGTGCCGAACAGGGTTCCGACCGCGGGCGCCGTGCTGTGCGTCTTCAGCGCATCGGCGTCGGCCCACTGCTCGACGAAGACGAAGGTGCCGTCGGCCTCGTGCAGCGAGTACAGCTCACATCCCGGTTCGCCGTGTACTGCCTCGATGGCCTGCTTGCAGGCTTCGCGCACCGCGTCGACGGATTCGGGCTTGGCCTTCATGGTGGCGACGACGACAACTGGCATGGGTGCAGACTCCTCGGGTCAGTATGGCCGGACAGGTGTCCAAGCGTACTCATGGAGCGCGATGCCCGGTTGACGGTGTCGTTGCGGACAACCGACGCTCATCTGCCAGAACTGCAACATTTCTGTGACCTGTGTGGCAGATGGTGAATATGAGGCCACTGCGACTAGGCTGGCGGACATGGCTAACAAGACCGCTGCGCGATCTGGAGCCCGTTCGAGCAGGTCAAAGCCCAGCTCACGCTCCGGCCGACAGGCGCCTGCCCGCCCTGCGCCAGCCAGGCGCAAGCCGGCCCGTCGGTCCCAGGGCTCACCGGTGGCCGTCGCCGGACAGAAACTCGGCCGCGGCGCACGCGCGGGGTGGCTGATGCTGGCCAAGGGCGCCGGTTCGACGGCTCGCTCGGTCGGGCGGGCCCGCGAGATCGAACCGGGACACCGCCGCGACGGTCTCGCGCTGGCACTTTTGGGCATCGCCGTGGTGGTCGCGGCCAGTTCCTGGTTCGACGCGGCCCGTCCGGTCGGCGCGTGGATAGACACCGCACTGCGGACCGTCGTCGGCGAGCCCGTCGTGCTCGTTCCGATCGTGCTGGCCGTGGTCGCCGTCGTGCTGATGCGTACCGAACCCGACCCGGATTCCCGCCCGCGGATGATCCTCGGCGTCGCCATGGTCGCGCTGCCCGCACTGGGACTCTGGCACCTGTGGGCGGGTTCGCCGGAGGATCCCGCCGGACGCCGGTCGGCGGCCGGATTCGTGGGATTCGCCATCGGGGGACCGCTCTCGGACGGACTGACCGCGTGGATCGCCGCGCCGTTGCTCTTCATCGGCGTGCTGTTCGGCGTGCTGCTGATCACCGGCACGACCATCCGCGAAGTGCCCGCGACATTGCGCGCGATGTTCCGGACCCGCGCGTTCGATGACGACGACGAGTACTACGACGACGACTATGACGACGAGTACACCGACGCGCAGCCCGCCGACGACTTCTCCGACGGCTACTACGACGATCCGGCGTACACACCTGATCAGGCCAAGAACTGGCCCACCGCAGCCATCGAGGCGCCCAAAGCGCTGACCGGCACGCCGATGGAGAACTACCCGTTGGCCGAAGAGTCCGAAGCGCCAACGGTTCCCGAGCCTGCGGTCAAACCCCGCCGCAAGAAAATCGCCGAGCCCAAGCCTGCCAAGAAAGCGGACGACACCATCGTCGTCGACCGGGTGGTCGAGGGCCCGTACACGCTGCCGTCGATGGACCTGCTCATCGCGGGCGATCCGCCGAAGCTGCGCACGGCCGCCAACGACCAGATGACCGACGCCATTTCGTCGGTGCTCGAACAGTTCAAGGTCGACGCAGCCGTGACCGGCTGCACCCGCGGCCCGACCGTCACCCGTTACGAGGTGGAACTCGGACCGGGCGTCAAGGTCGAGAAAATCACTGCGCTGCACCGCAATATCGCCTACGCGGTCGCCACCGAGAGCGTCCGTATGCTGGCCCCCATCCCGGGCAAATCGGCCGTCGGTATCGAGGTGCCCAACACCGACCGTGAGATGGTGCGGCTCTCCGACGTCCTCACCGCACCGTCCACGCGACGTGACCACCACCCCTTGGTGATCGGCCTCGGCAAGGACATCGAAGGGGACTTCGTCTCGGCCAACCTGGCGAAGATGCCGCACCTGCTGGTCGCCGGTTCGACTGGTTCCGGTAAGTCGAGCTTTGTCAACTCGATGCTGGTCTCGCTGCTGGCGCGGGCCACCCCCGACGAGGTCAGGATGATCCTGATCGACCCGAAGATGGTGGAACTCACGCCCTACGAAGGCATTCCGCATCTGATCACGCCGATCATCACCGAACCCAAGAAGGCTGCCGCGGCGCTGGCCTGGCTGGTCGAGGAGATGGAACAGCGCTACCAGGACATGAAGGCGTCGCGGGTGCGGCACATCGACGTGTTCAACGAGAAGGTGCGCACCGGGGAGATCAGCACGCCGCTGGGTAGCGAGCGGGTCTACAAGCCGTACCCGTACATCCTCGCGATCGTCGACGAGCTCGCCGACCTGATGATGACCGCGCCGCGCGATGTCGAGGACGCCATCGTGCGCATCACGCAGAAGGCGCGAGCGGCAGGCATCCACCTCGTGCTGGCCACCCAGCGGCCGTCGGTCGACGTCGTCACCGGCCTGATCAAGACCAACGTGCCGTCGCGGCTGGCCTTCGCGACGTCATCGCTGACCGACAGTCGCGTGATCCTCGACCAGCCCGGCGCCGAGAAGCTGATCGGTATGGGCGACGGCCTGTTCCTGCCGATGGGCGCGAACAAGCCGCTGCGCATGCAGGGCGCGTTCATCACCGACGAGGAGATCCACGCCGTCGTCGAGGCCACCAAGGCGCAGGCCGAGCCCGAGTTCGTCGACGGCGTCACCGCGGTCAAGGCGGGCGAGCGCAAGGACGTCGACCCCGACATCGGCGACGACCTGGACGTCTTTTTGCAAGCCGTCGAGCTCGTGGTGTCCTCGCAGTTCGGGTCCACCTCGATGCTGCAACGCAAGCTGCGCGTCGGCTTCGCCAAGGCGGGCCGGCTGATGGACCTCATGGAGACCCGCCAGATCGTCGGGCCGTCCGAGGGCTCCAAGGCCCGCGAGGTGCTCGTCAAGCCCGACGAATTGGCCGGCACGCTCGCCCTGATCCGTGGTGGCGCCGACGCCAACGGCGCCGACACCGAAGACGACCCCGACGAGTTCTGACCCCGGTGATTTGTGGGGTCTCACCCGTAGCGAGTACGGGTGAGACTCCGCAAATCCCTCAGAGCGTCAGCAGCATGCGGGTGTTCCCGAGCGTGTTCGGTTTGACGTAGGACAGATCCAGGAACTCGGCCACACCGGTGTCGTACGAGCGGCACATCTCCTCATAGACCTCGGCGGTCACGGGGGTGCCGTCGATCTCCTTGAAGCCGTGCTTGCCGAAGAAGTCGACCTCGAAGGTCAAGACGAAGATGCGGCTCAGATGAAGATCGCGCGCGGCGCGCAGCAGCTGCTCGAGCAGAACGTGGCCCACGCCGGTGCCGCGGACCTTCGGATGGACCGCGACCGTGCGCACTTCGCCGAGATCGGCCCACAGCACGTGCAGGGCACCGCAGCCGACCAGTTCACCGTCGAGCTCGACCACCCAGAATTCCTGGACCGCCTCGTACAACGTCACCAGGTTCTTTTCCAGAAGAATCTTGCCTGCGTAGATGTCCACCAGCTCCTTGATGCGGGGGACATCGGACGTGCGGGCCCGGCGCACCAAGGGCCTGGTCGCCGGTGGCGCACTGCCTTCGTTCACAGCTGGAAGAGTATCGGTTTCGGCAACCGATATTCTGTTGCGGTGCCGGGCCAACCTTCTACTGATCCGTTGGTGCCGCATGCCTTCATCGCCAGCTTGCCCAACATCCTCACCGGCGCCCGGCTGGTGCTGGTGCCGGTGTTCCTGGTGTTGCTGTTCGTCGGCGATGGCCATGAAACATTTTGGCGGATAGTCGCTTTCGCGGTGTTCGCGGTCGCGGTGATCACCGACCGGTTCGACGGGGCCCTGGCTCGCAGCTACGGCGTGGTCTCGGAGTTCGGCGCACTGGCCGACCCGATCGCCGACAAGGCGCTCATCGGGTCGGCGTTGATCGGCCTGTCGATGCTGGGGGACCTGCCCTGGTGGATCACGGGCGTGATTCTGCTGCGCGAGATCGGAATCACCATTCTGCGTTTCGTGGTGTTGCGTCACGGCGTCATCCCGGCCAGCCGTGGCGGCAAACTCAAGACGCTGGTGCAGGCGGTAGCGATCGGGTTGTTCGTGCTGCCGCTGCACAACTGGCCGGGAATCTGGCTGACTGTGGCGTGGGTGATCATGTGGGCGGCCGTCGTGCTGACCATCGTCACCGGCGCCGACTATGTGGTTTCGGCGATCAGGAATTCACGTGGACGATCCGCTCGTAACTGACGACGCGAAGGCGCTGGTCGCCGATCTGACGGTGAACGGCCAGAGCGTGGCCACCGCAGAATCGCTGACCGGAGGTCTGCTCGCGGCCACGCTGGCAGGCGTGCCCGGTGCCAGTGCCGTGCTGCACGGCGGGCTGGTCACCTACACCGAGGACACCAAGATCTGGCTGGCCGGCGTCGCACCCCAGGTGCTCGACGCGGTCGGACCGGTCGCGGCGCCCACGGCCCGCGCGCTCGCGGTCGGTGCGCGCCAGCGCTGTGCCGCCACCTGGGGCGTCAGCCTCACCGGTGTGGCCGGCCCCGAGCCGCACGGCGGCCATGCGCCGGGAACGGTGTTCCTCGGATTGGCCGGTCCCGTCGACACCGAGGTGGTCGAGCTGGCGCTGTCGGGTTCACGCTGGGATATCCGGGTGGCCGCGGTCAACGAGGCGATCGCCCGGTTACGCCGTCTGGTCGAGCAGCAATGAGTTTCTTGCCGCCGGGAACCATCACGGTGGGTCACAGCGTTTGGCAAGTAATAACCGTCGAGTAGGTACCCGAAGGAGGGCGCGATGACGGAATTGCTGCGTGAAGTGATCGGTGATGTGCTGCGCACCGCCCGCACCGAGCAGGGGCGGACCCTGCGTGAGGTGTCCGATGCCGCCAGGGTGAGCCTCGGCTATCTGTCGGAGGTGGAGCGTGGCCGCAAAGAGGCTTCCAGCGAACTGCTCAGCTCCATCTGCGATGCCCTCGACGTGCGGCTCTCGCGTGTGCTGACCGACGCCGGTGAGCGGATGGCGCGCCGTGAACAGGCCAATGTCGCCCACATCGACGCTGCGACCAAGGTGGTCATCCCGCAGCCGGTCTCCATGGCCGTCGCCTGAGGCAGGCTCAGACCCGGCGAAACGCCCATCGGGGGCTGTGGGGGTCTGCCCGAACCCGATAAGTTGGCACTTGAGCACGACAACTTGACCGACCAGGCGTCCACAGGCCCGATCAACCGGGCCCAAACATCAGCGAAGGCGGAAACGTTCCCATGGCCAATCCGTTCACCAAGGCATGGAAGTACCTGATGGCGCTGTTCAGCTCCAAGGTCGATGAGTACGCCGACCCGAAGGTGCAGATCCAGCAGGCCATCGAGGACGCACAGCGTCAGCACCAGGCACTGACCCAGCAGGCCGCCCAGGTGATCGGCAACCAGCGTCAGCTGGAGATGCGGCTCAACCGCCAGCTGGCCGACATCGAGAAGCTCCAGGTCAACGTCCGCCAGGCCCTCACTCTCGCCGACCAGGCAAACGCCTCGGGCGATGTCGCCAAGGCCACCGAGTACAACAACGCCGCCGAGGCGTTCGCTGCTCAGCTGGTGACCGCCGAGCAGGGCGTCGAGGACCTCAAGACCCTGCACGACCAGGCTCTGCAGGCCGCCGGTCAGGCGAAGAAGGCCGTCGAGCAGAACGCGATGATGCTGCAGCAGAAGATCGCCGAACGCACCAAGCTGCTGTCGCAGCTTGAGCAGGCCAAGATGCAGGAACAGGTCAGTTCCTCGCTGCGGTCGATGACGGACCTTGCCGCGCCGGGCAACACCCCCAGCCTCGACGAGGTCCGCGACAAGATCGAGCGGCGCTACGCCAACGCCATCGGTTCGGCGGAGCTCGCCCAGAACTCGGTGCAGGGCCGCATGCTCGAGGTGCAGCAGGCCAGTGTGCAGATGGCCGGCCACTCGCGGCTGGAGCAGATCCGCGCGTCGATGCGCGGCGACACTCTGCCTGCAGGCGGAAGCACCGCGACGCCGGCCGCCCCGGCCACCAACCCGGCTCAGACGCCCGAAAACCCGCTCGGCCAATAGTGTTTCGGTGATGTGATCATGGCTACCAAGACCGGAGAGGCCTGGCGGTCAGTGCTGCAGCGGGGTGTCGATACCGCCGCGGACCTGTCCGGAGCGCTTGCCGAAAAGCTCAGTGCCGCTGCCGATCCGCGCGCGAAGCTGCTGCGCAAGCGGCGGTGGGCTGCGCGGCTCGGCGTGTTCTTCACGCTGGCCTGCGGGTTCTGGGTGCTGGTGACGGCCGTGCTCGCATCGTGGAGCACCCCCGTCTGGGTCTTGATCATCACCGGTGCCTTCGCCGCGGGCGCCGCGTTCCCCGCGACGCTGCTGTGGCTGCGCTACCGCTGGCTGCGGTCCGAACCTCTACCGGCCGAACGTCCCGTCGCCGGCCGGCGGCTCCCGCCGTGGGGTTCGGCCGCCCGTCAGCCGATGTCGGCGCTGGTGGCTTCCGAGCGGGGCATGTTCTCGCTGCTCGGCGTCATGGAACGTGGCCACATGCTGCCCGCCGACGAGCTCCGCGAACTCACCGCGGTGGCCAACCAGACCGCGCGCACCATGGCCGCCACCGCCACCGAGGTGGTGTCGATGGAGCGGGCGATCAGCAACGCGCCGCAGTCGCGGCAGTACCTGGTGCCCACCATCAACGCGTTCACCGCTCAGCTCGGCCAAGGCGTTCGTCAGTACAACGAAATGGTCACCGCGGCAGCACAACTGGTGTCCGCGGTGAACAGCGGGCCGGTGTCGGCGGCCCCGCTGTCGCAGCAGCGCTACCGCGGCGAGTTGACCAATGCCACCGACCGGCTGATGGGCTGGGCGCAGGCCTTCGACGAGCTCGGCAGGCTGCGCCAGGCCTGACGGTTCAGACCGCGCTGCTGCTCGGCGGCCCCGACCGGGGACCGTACTTCTCGATGTAGGCCTGATGGATATGGGCGTTCTTCTCGCGCGCGATCTTGTCGACCAGGTTGGGATCGAGGCCGTGCACCCGCAGCATGTGCCGCCGCCAGATCTTGTTCAGTGCGTGCGAGAAGTAGATGAACGGGATCAGGATCGGCACCGTCATGCTCAGGTGCACGTACAGCGACGTGTCGATCAACCAGAACGGGGCCAGGATCAGCACCGCCGGAACCAGCACCCGCAGCATCATCCGGCGGGTGGCGCCCTTGCCGGTCAGGTCCTCACGCACCCAGTCGAGCATCGAATCCGGCAGTCGGCGCCCGCAGCAATAACGCAGGAACTCAACGGCGTTCGGCTTGGCGCGCTCGCTCGTCATCGGCTCAGCCGCTAAAGCGACGCGCGCAGCGATGGGATGACCATCCCGACCAAGCCGCGGACCGTCGCCTTGGCCATGTCGAGAAAGTCGAAGTAGTCCCGCCACAACGTGATTCGGCCCTCGTGCACCTCGAACACGCCGCACACCCAGAACTGCAGCCGCAGCGGCCCGAAGATCAGGGCGTCGGTGCGTTCGGTCAGCACCGAGGCTCCGTCGGCAGCGATCCGGTGGATCTTCACCTCGAAGCCGACGCGGCCCTGCATGGAGCGGAACAGTTTCACCGTGCGGTTGCGGCCGTAGATGGTCGGCAACCCGACGTTCTGATACACCAGGTTCTGCGCCAGCGCGTTCTCGGCGGTTTCGAAGTCCTGGTCCTGAAGCGCATTGAGGAAGATCTCGACCGTGCCAGCGGCGCTCGTCACCGCGGTAGATGATTGGTCAGCCATGGCCGAAGCCTAGTTCTCCTTGGCTGTGGCAGGGTAATCCGAATGCGCGTAGCGGTGGTTGCCGGACCCGATCCCGGGCATGCTTTCCCGGCCCTGGCGCTGTGTCTGAAATTCCTGGCGGCGGGGGATACGCCGACCCTGCTGACCGGCGTGGAATGGCTGGACACGGCCCGCGCCGCCGGGGTCGATGCGGTCGAACTGGCCGGCCTGGATCCCACCGAAGGCGACAACGACGCCGACGCCGGGGCGAAGATCCATCAACGGGCGGCCCGCATGGCGGTGCTCAACGCCCCGCAGCTCCGGGAAATGGACCCTGACCTGGTGATCTCCGACGTGATCACAGCGTGCGGCGGACTCGCCGCCGAACTGCTGGGCGTTCCGTGGGTGGAGCTGAACCCGCATCCGCTGTACTTGCCGTCGAAGGGGCTGCCGCCGGTGGGCAGCGGTTTGGCACCGGGCGTCGGGTTGCGCGGCCGCCTGCGCGACTCGGTGTTGCGCGCCCTGACGGCGCGGTCTGTGCGGACGGGTCTGGCACAGCGCGCCGAGGCCAGGGTCGGCATCGGCCTGCCCGCGACCGATCCCGGACCACTGCGCCGGCTGATCGCGACCCTGCCCGCGCTCGAGGTTCCTCGTCCGGATTGGCCGGCGGAGGCCGTCGTGGTGGGGCCGCTGCACTTCGAGCCGACCGACGCGGTGCTGACCGTGCCCGACGGTGCGGGCCCCGTCGTGGTCGTGGCGCCGTCGACCGCAACCACCGGCACCCAGGGGATGGCCGAGCTGGCGCTGGCCTCGCTGCGGCCCGGAGAGACCCTGCCCGAGGGGGCTCGGCTGGTGGTGTCTCGGCTCGGCGGGGCCGATGTCGATGTCCCGCCGTGGGCGGTGGTCGGGCTGGGACGCCAGGACGAGCTGCTCACCCACGCCGACCTGGTGATCTGCGGGGGCGGTCACGGCATGGTGTCCAAGACTCTGCTGGCCGGTGTGCCGATGGTGGTGGTGCCCGGCGGTGGTGATCAGTGGGAGATCGCCAATCGTCTGGTGCGCCAAGGCAGTGCGCAGCTGGTACGACCGCTGACCGCCGACGCGTTGATCGCCGCCGTCGGTGAGGTGCTCGGCTCCGCGACGTATCGCCGGGCTGCTCAGCAGGGCGGGGCATCGGTGGGCGAGGTGGCAGATCCGGTACGGGTGTGCCATGACGCGTTGGCACCCGCTCGGTAGGTTGGGCGTGTGCGCTTGACGGAATTCCACGAGCTGGTCGACGGCCGGTTCGGCTCAATGCGAGGGCGGTCCATGCTCGTCGATCACGTGCTGAGCAGCATGGGCCGCACCGCCGCGCAGGCGATCGAGGCCGGCGTGGAGCCGCGCGATGTATGGCGGGCCCTGTGCGCCGATTTCGACGTCCCTCGCGACGAGTGGTAGCGAGGTATGACGTAGCTCACGTATGCGCGTATACCGGAGTTATGCGACTAGGTGAGCATCCTCAACGCACGCCGCTCTACGGTGTGTTGCTGGTCATCGCCGCTGTTCTGTTGTGCTGGCTGGTCGCGTCGACGCTGGGTGGATGGCATGCTGCGGTCGGGTACTTCCTGGCCATCGCCGTCGGCGCGGTCGGCTTTGTCATGACGCTGCGGGACCTCGACAACTTTCCGAACTGGCGTCGCTGAATCAGCGCTGGATCAGTAGCTGCGCGGTCTCGCGGTGCAGCCGGCCGAAGTTGTAGTACGCCGCGCACGCGCCCTCCGGCGACACCATGCATGTGCCGATCGGGGTCTCGGGTGTGCAGGCCGTCCCGAACACTTTGCACTCCCACGGCTTGATGACGCCCTTGAGCACCTCCCCGCACTGGCAGGCCTTCGGGTCGGCCACGCGCACCCCGGGCATGTCGAACACCAGCTCGGCGTCGTACTCGGCGTAGTCGCGGTGAATCTTCAACGCGCTCTGTGAGATGAAGCCGAGGCCGCGCCATTCGAAGTGGGGCCGCAGCTCGAACGTCTCCGCCATCAGCTTCAGGGCCTGGATGTTGCCCTCGGGCCGAACCACGCGGGTGTACTGGTTTTCCACCTCGCAGCGGCCCTCGCGGATCTGCTGCAGCAGCATGTGCACCGAGGCCAGAATGTCGAGCGGCTCGAACCCCGCGACGACCATCGGCTTGCCGTAGACGGCGGGGACGAAGCGGTACGGCCGGAGCCCGACCACGGTGGAGACGTGACCGGGACCGAGGAACCCCGACAGTCTCAGGTCTGGAGATTCGAGGATGGCCTTGATGGGCGGCACGATCGTGACGTGGTTGCAGAACACGCTGAAGTTGTGCACACCCAGCGTGCGGGCTCGCACAAGCGTGACGGCCGTCGACGGTGCGGTGGTCTCGAATCCGACCGCGAAGAACACCACATGCCGCTCGGGGTTGTCGCGCGCGATCTTGAGAGCGTCCAGCGGTGAATAGACGAAACGCACGTCGGCGCCACGGGCCTTGGCTTCGATCAGGTTTCCGCGTGAGCCGGGCACGCGCATCATGTCGCCGAACGTGGTGAAGATGATGCCGGGCTGTTCGGCCAGCCACATCGCGTCGTCCACCCGGCCCATCGGGATGACACACACCGGGCAGCCCGGCCCGTGTACCAACTCGATGGAACTCGGCAGGAGGTGTTCGATGCCGTGCCTGTAGATGGTGTGCGTGTGGCCGCCGCACACCTCCATGAATTTGAACTCGTCGTCGCCGGCCAGTTCGGTGATCGATTTGACCAGGGCCCGCGCGGCGGCCGGATCGCGGAATTCGTCGACGAACTTCATGTCAAACCTCGATTTCGGAGTCGTTGAACGCGTCGATCTCCTGCTGGTAGTTCTCGCCCATCTTCTGCACCTGATCGAGGGTCAAGGCGGCTTCGCGTTCATCGATCTTGGCCATCGCGAACCCGACGTGCACCAGCACCCAGTCGCCGACCCGCAGATCGTCTTCGGCGAGCAGCCGGACACTGATGGTCCGGCGGACCCCGTTGACGTCGACCTTGGCCAGGTGCGCTTCGGCGTCGACGAAATCGACCACCTGGCCGGGGATTCCGAGACACATTGCGATTTCCTCTCAACAGATCCGCGGCAGCGGGTCGCCGACGAGCATGTCGACGATGCGGGTGCCGCCGAATGATGTTCGCAGCGCGACGATCCCGTGCGGTTCGGGGATGATCTCGCCCACGACGGCGGCACGCGCGCCCAGTGGGTGGGTGCGCAGGGCGGCGACGGCGGCATCGGCCTCCTCGGGCGCGACGACGGCGAGGAACTTGCCCTCGTTGGCGACGTAGAGCGGGTCGATGCCGAGCAGATCGCACGCACCGAGCACCTGGGGTTGCACCGGCAGCATGGGCTCGTCGAGGACCACCGCGAACGGCCGGTCCTTGACGAGTTCGTTGCACACGGTTCCCACCCCGCCTCGGGTCGCGTCCCGCATCCACCGCGTCGACGGCGCGGCAGCCAGCAGGGCTTCGACGAGCACATGCACGGGCGCGGTGTCCGACGCGATGTCGGCGTCGATCGCCAGGTCGCCGCGAGCCAGCATGACCGCCATGCCGTGATCGCCGATGGTGCCCGACAACACCACCTTGTCGCCCGGCTGCACGAGTTCACGTGCCAGGCGCCGGCCTTCGGGAATCACGCCGACTCCGGCAGTGCAGATGTACACGCCGTCGGCCGCGTCTTTTCCGACCACCTTGGTGTCGCCGGTGACGATCAGCACTCCCGCATGCGCGGCGGCTTCGGCCATGTCCGCCACGATCTCGCGCAGTTCACTGATCGGGAAACCCTCCTCGATCACGAATCCCGCCGACATCCAGCACGGCCGGGCGCCGGAGACGGCGAGGTCGTTGATCGTCCCGTGCACTGCGACGTGGCCGATGGACCCACCGGGGAAACGATGCGGCGCAACGACATACGAATCGGTGGAGAACGCCAGCCGGTCTCCGGCCGGGGTGGTCACCACCGCGGCGTCCCCGAGCTGCTCCAGCTCAGGGTTGCGAAAGGCTTCCACGAACACCGCATCGACCAGTGCCGCAGACGATTTCCCGCCCGCACCGTGGGCCAGCGTCACGACGTCGTCGAGCAGTCGCGGGCGCCGCTGCCGGAACTTGTCGATCCGTTCCAGCGCGCGGTCCTCGCGTTGGGCCGCCGCACTGGTGGTCATGATGCGTGCTCCCGCGCGCGGGCCAGCCGCTCCTGGGCCACCGACCACAGCCGGTAGCCGAGCATTGCGTGGCTTTCCTGGATCCGGTGAATGCTCTGGCTGTGCACGGTGAAACAGAAGTCCAGGTCTTCGGCGGTCCCCATGCGCCCGCCGTCGTGACCGGCGAATCCGATGGTGAGCAGTCCCCGCCGCTTGGCCTCGGTGATCGCCGTCATGAGGTCTTCGGAGTTGCCGGACGTCGACAGCGCGATGGCGACATCGCGGTCACGGGCATGGGCGATGATCTGGCGTTTGAAGATCAGCTCAAATCCCACGTCGTTGCCCAGGGCCGTGACGACGGCTTCGTCGGCAGCCAGCGACCAGGCCGCCACCGGCCGGCCTCGGGCCGGGCGGCTGAACAAGGTGGCCAGGGTGGCCGCATCGGTGGAGCTGCCCCCGTTGCCCAGCGTGTAGAGCCTGCCACCGCGAGTGAAGCGGTCGGCCATGGCCTGGCCCGCCGCGACCAGCCCGGCCTCGTATTCACGTAGTGATTCCTGCTGTAGCCGGGCGCTTTCCGCCGCTTTCCCGCGCGCCGAGGACGCCAGGTCGTCGAGCAGCGACCGCGCGTCGGTCTCTTCGGACTCGATGAACGGGTAGAGGAATCCGGTGCTGTCGGATTGGTTCGTGGTCATGAGGCCGACTCCGTTTCCAGCAGGGCGATCCCGGTGCCGGCATGCACGAGGATCAGATCGTTGGGTGACACTGCGCCGAGCAGTGCGACATCGACCCACTGCTCGCCTTCACGGGTACGCACGAGCGCCTGATTACTCGAATCGTTCTCTACCAGAACAACTTCCGCGAGCTGGCCCTCGTCGCTGCAGGTCAGGCAGACCTCGTCGGTGCACTCGGCGTCGGCGGGCTTGAGCAGTCCCGGATGTTCGAAGCACACGTGGGTGAGCTCCCAGAGCAGGTGATACATCAAGACGAATCGGCCGGTTGCGGGCACCATCGGATCGTCGGAGTCGACCCACAGGATGTGGTGGGCAGCTCCGGGCGCAGGGCGTGGGCCCGATCCGATCCACACCGTGGTGACGCCCCAGGCGGGTGCCCGGCGCATGGCATCGATGACCGCGGGCTCGTCCGCCGACGCGACAGCCAGCAGCAGATCACCGGGCTGGCTGGCCACCCGGGCCTGGGCGACGGGATCCGGCTCGACCAGCGCCACGGACGGCAGGGCCCGTTTACCCATGATGACCGGGTGGACGAATTCGACGGCGACGTGGTGCGCGTGCGGCTGCCATTGCGGCGCAATGACCCACAGTGTGGCGCCGTCGTGGAACTGGCGGGCGACGTCCAGTGCGGCCGCCGCGAGGTCCGCCGACAACTGGGTGTCGACGAACGGTTGTGCGGTGACGGTCATGGGAGACCTCCTCTTGTTCTTCGGGCGGCGTTCACCATGTCCAGCGTTGTCGTGGTGGCCTCGCGCAGCGCCGCACACTCGTCGTCGGTGAGGATGTCGCACACCCAGTCCCAATGGGCTGACACGACAGTGCCGGGCGTCGGGGCGGTGACGAACGACGCGCCGTCGCGGCTCCAGCGCACCCGCTCGGGGCTTTGCGGGCCCAACCGCAGCAAGTCGTCGTCGAGGACCAGGGGACAGGCGTCGATGACGGCATGTTCGCCGTCCACTGCCGTGACGGTGCCCCATCGGATGCGGCAACTCTGCAATACCTTCAGTGCCGTGGCGGGTTCCCGATCGAGGAAGCGCACCCATGGGTAGACGGCGAAGACGTGAAAGCTGTGGTGTGCCAAGACGGCCGGTGTGGACTCGACATCGTCGAGCAGACCGGTCACCTGACCCGAAAACGCTGCCCGCAGCGTCGCGAGCAAGACGGCGGGGTCGACGCGCCGCAGCGGCGGGCCGCCTAGCCAATATCCGCGGACCACGTCCACGTCCAGCGGGTCCGATCCCGTGGCGCGGGCGATTGTGCTCAGATACGGCCAGGCTCCGTCGAACTCCCTGGCATGGCTTGCCACCCGGGCCGCGTCGTCACCACGCAGCAGCACACCGGAGTCGCCCGGCCCGCAATACCCGAGTTCGTTGGGCGGGTACGCGTAGCGCGCGAACAGCGCCGATCCCGCGGGCAGGGTGTGCAATCCGGTGACCGTCATGGCTCACCCGGCGTTTCCGACCAGGAGCTGGCCCAATGCGATACCGCCGTCGTTCGGCGGCACCCGGTGGTGGGTGAACACCTGGAATCCTTTGGCGCGCAGCGCGGTCAGCGTCTGGTGCAACAGCAGCGCGTTCTGGAACACCCCGCCCGAGAGGACCACGGGCTGACCCGGCACGGCGCGGGACTCGGCCAGCGCGACGATCAGATCGGCCACCGCCCGATGGAACCGGGCCCCGATCACCCCGACCGGTACGCCGCCGCGCAGATCGTCGATCACGCCCGTGAGCACCGGCGCGGGATCGAACACCAGCGGATACCGGTCGGTGTCGACGGTGAACGCGTACCGCGTGACACCGGTGTCGATATCGCGCGACACCCCCTCCAGCTCGATGGCGGCCTGGGCCTCGTAATCGACCACCTGACGCACCCCGATCAAGGCGGCGACTGCGTCGAAGAGCCGGCCCATGCTGGAGGTCGGGGCGCACGCGGTGTCCCCGCGCAGCTGATGGTCGAGGACGTGCAATTCGTCGGACGGACAGGCCCGCACCGGCGGCAGGTCGGTGTCCCAGGCGAGCCCGGCTGCGCGTAGATGCGATAGCGCCATCCGGTACGGACGTCGCACGCTGATGTCGCCGCCGGGCATGGGCACATATCGCATGTGCGCCAGCCGCCGGTAACCCTTGTAGTCCGCTTCGAGGAGCTCGCCACCCCACACCGCGCCGTCGGGGCCGTATCCGGTTCCGTCGAAGGCGAATCCGAGCACCGGACAGTCCAGACCGTGTTCAGCCATCGCCGCGACGATGTGGGCGTGGTGGTGCTGCACCGTCCGCACCGGTCGCCCGTCGGCGTTGCGGTGCGCCCAGGCGCTCGACCGATACCCCGGATGGGCGTCGGTGACAAGCACTTCGGGCGCGACGCTGGTGAGTGCCTCGAGGTGCCGGACTGCTTTGCCGAACGCGGTGAGGGTGGCCAGCCCGTCCATGTCGCCGATGTGTGCGCTGAGCCAGGCGTAGCGCTGATCGGCCACGGCGACGGTGTTCTTGACATCGGCACCCACGGCCAGCGTGGGCGGTACTGCTACGGGCAGGGCAACGGGCAGTGGCGCGTATCCCCGTGAGCGGCGAATCGGCACGTCGATGCCGTCGACCACGCGCAGCACGGAGTCGTCACAGGGCACCAGGATCGCCCTGTCGTGGGTGAGCCAGCCGTCGGCCAGGAACGAAAGCCGTTGCAGTGCATCGTCGTCGGTGTGGCAGATCGGTTCGCCACTGAGATTGGCCGATGTCATCACGAGCACGCCCGGCGCGGGCCTGTCGCCGGGCAACCCGAACAGCAGGGTGTGCAGGGGACTGTATGCGAGCATCACCCCGAGGTCGGGATTGCGTGGAGCCACCGCGTCGGCGACCACCGCGCCCGGACGCCGTGGCAGCAGGACGATCGGGCGCGCCGCGCCGGCCAGCAAACGCGCTGCGGCAGGGGCGATGTCGGCGATGGCATGTGCTGCGTCGAGGTCAGGCACCATCACCGCGAAGGGCTTGTCGCCGCGGCGTTTGCGGCGGCGCAACTCGGTGACCGCTCGATGATCGCTCGCATCGCAGGCCAGATGGTAGCCGCCGATTCCCTTGACACCGAGGATCGCGCCGTCGGACAGCAGTTGCCGGGCAGCCTGCACGCCGGATGCGGCTGTGGTGGTGGTGCCGCCGTGGAAGGTCAGGGTGGGGCCGCAACGCGGGCAGCACACCGGCTGCGCGTGGAATCGCCGGTCGGCAGGGTCGGTGTATTCGCGCGCGCAGTCGGCGCACATGGCGAAAGGAGCCATCGCTGTCGCCGAACGGTCATAGGGCAGTGACGCGATGATGGTGAAGCGTGGGCCGCAGTTGGTGCAGTTGATGAAGGCGTGCCGGTAGCGGCGGTCAGCCGGATCGCGCTGTTCGGCCGCACATTCGGCGCACATCGCGACGTCAGGTGAGGCCAGGGTGCGGCCGCCGTCGGCCTTCGAGGTGTCGGCGATGACAAATCCGGTCCCGCCTGCGACCGGGAGGCACGCCGTTTCGATCGACTCGACGACGGCCAGCGGAGGGGGACTGTCGCGCAGCCGATTCAGGAATTCGTCGATGGCGGTGCGGTCGCCCTCGACTTCGATGACCGCACCCGAGCTGTCGTTGCGCACGTTGCCGGTCAGGCCGAGCGCTGCCGCCGTGGTGTAGACGAATGGCCGGAAGCCCACGCCTTGCACCACGCCCTGGACAGCGACCCGAAGCCGTTGCCGCCCGATCATGGCGGCGCCTCCGGGTCACGACCGCGGCCCATCAGTTTCAATCCCCGCATGGCCGCCTCCGCGCCGGCTGCATCGGTCTTCTCGACGGCGAAGCCCATGTGGATGATCACCCAGTCGCCAGGCCCGAACGTCTCGTCGGCCAGCATACCGACGTTGACCTTGCGCTGCTCACCGGCGACGTCGACCACGGCGAGCTGACCGCCGTAGCCCTCCAGCATGCGCACCACCTGCCCTGGGATTCCCAGACACATGGTCAGACCTCCCGGTTCGCGAGGCGTGCCGTCGCGGCTTCGATCGCCGCGACCGCACCGGGAATCGCTGCTGTGACACTGTCGGACAAGCCGATGCCGTCGGCGACTGTCTCGACTTCGCAGCCGATCACCACCGTGTAAGGCGGTGCGCCGCCGAGCGCGGTGAGACCGGCGAACACCGCCGCGGGATCCATCGCGTGCGCATCCAGACCGGCCGGACCGGGCAGGCCCGCGAAGTCGGCCTCGAACACGTGCAGCGTCCCCGGCGACCCTTGGCATGGCAGGGCGTCGACCAAGATGAGGGCATCCCAGTCGTCGAGGAGGTCGTATGCCAGATGCATGCCGCCGATCCCATAGTCGCGCAGGCAGATTCGCTCGTCATCAGGGTGTCGGGGCACATGCCTGATCGCCTCGGGCCCGAATCCGTCGTCTCCGAGGAAGATGTTGCCGATACCGGCTATCAGTACTCCGGACGTGGTGTCACCGGCTACATGCGACGCATCTTCAGGTAACGCTGGGCATCGGGAATTGACCTCAGGCCGAGCACTGCTGCGACGGCCACGACAGCCGCCACGATCACGACGGCGATCCAACCCACGACTTCCATTGCGACTCCTCTCATTGCACCAGCGGTTCGACTTCATCGGGTGAGAAGTACAGGTAGCGGCCATACCATTCGTGAAGGTCGGCGGCGGGGTCGTCGTCGAGCACGACGCCCAGATGGCGCTCGCCGTCGACATCCTCATGCACCGACGTCACGTGCGCGATCTTGTCGACGAAGAACAGGTCCTGGGCGTCGGCCCGGCGTGACGGGTGCAGGCGGACGCGGCTGCCGCGACTCACTCGCACCCCGTTGACCAGCACAGCATCGACGGCAGGGTCGACGGCGCCATCGGCAAGGGGATCCCACCACTGGATTCCGTCGGGCAGCTCCGGGATGAGTCCGGGTTCTCCGGCAGCATGCGGATTGCGCAGCACGCCATGCAGATTGAGCATCGCCTCGGGTGACATCGACTCACAGCGGTCGATGATGTCGGCGGCTCGCGGGTCGGTCGCCCGGGCGTACACCTTTTCCTGGTCGGTCATCGTCATGATCCGCAGTGTGAGGATCTCGTCGATCTCGGTGGAGTCGTAGAGCGCGCCCCCGCTCTGCTCGGCGATCTCGGGATGGTCGTAGAGGATGATCGGTGAGACCAGCATGAGCCGGTTCTCCTCGGGTGGGCCGGCCAGCACCGGGAAGCAACGGTGATGACGGCACCTGGTAGCCGCGGCGCTCGCGTCCGCAGGCGGGTCCAGCAGGGAGACGAATTCTCCGTCGGCGACGGACACCACGAGATGGGTTCCGATCAACGACACCGCGACGGCCTCGTGCTTGCCCGATGCGGGCGCCGCGGTGTTCACGACCGACACGCTCAGCCGGAGCAGACCGTCGTCGGGCTCGCACGCGACGCTCAGCTGCCCCCGTAGTTCGCGTCGCGACCGCACCAATCGGCCGCTTTCGAGATACTCGATGTCGGTGCCCGGCCGGACGGCCACATGACATCTCCGTGCCACGCCGAGCTCGGCCAGATCGAACGGGCCGAACTGGATTTCGTGTTCGATGGCCTCGTCCCAGGTGAGCCACGATCCGTGTGCGGTCACCAGTTCGTCGACGGCTTCGAACCGGTGTCCAGAGCGGCGGCGCTCGGCTGTGCGGCGTTGCAGCTGGAGGAACCGGACGACGATCGAAACCTTCGGGCGGTCGTGTTGGCGGACGAGCAGCTGGCTCGACAGCACGCTGTCCTCCCCGATCCCGGTCTGGGCCGCGCCAGGCGGGCCCAGCACGCCGAATTGCCAACGGGATTGGTTCTTCTGCGAGTCGGCCCGATAGGGATACAACAGATAGCCCTCGTAGAGGACCGCGTCGGCGACCGCCCGCACCTGTTCCCAATCGGCGGTCATGGTATTTCCTGTCGCGACAGCAGCGACGTGATGGTTTCGTCGAAGGACAGCAGGCCGTGGCGGGACTTGTAGGCGGCCAGGTCGGCGATCGTGTCGTGCCGCAGGCGCAGCCAGCCGGTGTTCGGGAAGTGTTGTGCGATCAGGTTCTGCCACATCGCAACCGGCATGTCGAATCGATCCTCGCGGTCCCATGGCACCTGGGTGACGGCGAAGCCTCGCGATCCGCGGGTGAATACGGTGCCGCTGAACAGGAACTGCAGCGGGACGATCCCGCCGCGCAGGGCGTGCAGGTACTTTGCGGCGGCCACTTCGAAGTCGTAAGTGCATCCGAGGGCGAGCCCGACCTGGGTGGTGCCGGTGAACCCGGGCACCATTGCGGTGGCGTGCTGCCACAAGAAGGTGCGCTGGGTGGTGTTCCAGCGTTCGCGCGGGCCGAAAAGGTCGAGCAGACCGGCGGCTTCGTCATCGTGGTAGCTGCGCCGCATCGGTTCGATCCGCACCTGACAGCGCAGCGCGAGCGCATGGACGGGGTCGTCACCGATCGAGGCCACGCCGATGCGCGCGGTGAGAATCGGTGTCACGGCATAGGGTTCGGGGCTGACCTCGAGAACGGCGAAGGTCAGCTCCGTCGCCGGTGCGGCCGGGCCGGTCATGGTGGCACCACCCGGCTGCGGTGCGCGAGCGCGTCGAAGTACTCGTCGATGTAGCGGCGGACGTCTTGCCCACCGTCGAATCCGCGCCACAGCAACCGGATTCGGCCGACGAACTCGTAGCACGAGTCGATGGGAACGACGTAGCACTCTGGCGCGAGAGAATCGTCGTCGGACAGGCGGATCAGCAACGCCTCGGTATCGGCGGCAGGCAGGCCGAGCCTGGAGTCGGCGTCGAGGATCGCGTTCCAGGCATCCAGATCGAGTTCGGATTCGGTGGCGCCCGCCGGTCCCGGATAGAACGCGACGATGCGGCCGAGCGCGGAGTTGCGGAAGAAGAACGCCAGACCGACGGGAATCTGCAGGGCTTCCCAGTCCGCCCTGCTGACAGCACAATCGGGAAACGCCAGATAACGATCGGGGACGGCGCGGTACCGCAGCTGGGCCGCGCTGTCGGTGAACAGCAGGTAGCAGCCTCGGCATACGCACATCAGTTGGCGGCCTTCGACATTGACGACGTGTTGGTGTTCGTCGCTGATGGGCTCCGAGCACATCTCGCACTGCTCACCGGGCTGCTCCGGTGCACCGCGGCCCGCACGGATCCGGGCCAGTACGTCCACCGGGCTGTTCACGTCACGGCTTCCTGTGCGATCGCCATCGATGGCACGCCGTCACGCCTGAGCACCGGGACGGGCTCGAGGTGCTGATCGCTGCCGTCGTCCTGCGCACGACCGGCGTGAACCGCGTCGAAACCGGAACCGCAGTGCGGGCAGGTCAGCACCGCGCCGGTCAGTGTCGCCCCCGCCATTCCGCTGGTGCAGACCGGACAGCGATCGCGGTAGCCGAACAGTTCGTCGTCGATGCGGCATACGAGCACCGATGTGCCTGCGACGGCGAAACCGCCCACCTCTGCGGGCATCAGGTCGTCGACGGCGGGCACGGGATGCCAGGTGGCAGGTCGGTGCCCGTTGGTGTGCACCCGGTTCAGCAGCGCCTGTGCGGGTATCAGCTGACGAGCGTCGCCGTCGGGCACCACCTCGATCGCAGAGACTTCGGGCGCGGCGTTCTTGACCGCGTCCTCGATGGCCAATTCGAGGGTGGCTGCCGAGGACGGGCAACTCTTGCAGCTTCCGCGGAATCGCAGCCGGACCACGGGCCCGTCGACCTCGAGCAGGTCGACGTCGCCGCCATGCGATCCGAGGTAGGGGCGGACCCGGTCGAGCGCGTCGGTGATCCTCCGTTCGACCGGATGCGGATGCAGGCCGTGGACGAGCAGCAGACTGGCCACCAGATCGTCGGCTGCCACCGCTTCGACAATGGACGGATCCGCGGAGACGATCGTCAAGATCCGTCGCAGCCCGGCGCCATAGAGATCGGTGACCTCGCGTACGAGCCGTTCGGCGCGATCGAGTGCCGCAGCCCCGCCTGCGGCGCTGGCGTCCAGGAGATTCTGTATTCGGTCGCCTGCCGAGCGCCAGTGCGCTACGTCATCGGGTCCGTCGTGGACCGGCGTTACGGCGGGCGTCATGTGTCAGTCCGCGGTGGCTGACTGGGTGGGGGAGTGCATGAGCTCCAAGGACTTTCCGTTCCCGAGGTACATGTGCACGCCGCACGGCAGGCAGGGGTCGAAGCTGCGCACCGTGCGCATGACGTCGATGCCCTTGAAGTGCTCGCGGTCGTTCTCCTCGAAGATCGGTTGACCCTGCACCGCATCCTCGTACGGCCCCGGAGTGCCGTAGCTGTCCCGCGGATTGGCGTTCCACGGTGTCGGTGGATACGGGTGGTAGTTGGCGATCTTGCCGTCGCGGATCACCATGTGGTGGCTCAGCACGCCACGAACGGCCTCGGTGAAGCCGCACCCGATGGCTTCGTCGGGCACGTCGAACTTCTCCCATGTCTTCGTGCGGCCTGCCCGGATTTCCGCCAATGCCTGCTCGGCGAAGTGCAGCGCGCACGCCGCGGCGTAGGCCTGGAAGTAGGTGCGGGCCCGGTTGCGTTCGATGGTGTTGCTGCCCTTGTCCGGAATCTTCCATTCGAACTCGACGGGGCCTTTCAGCGCGGTCTTCGGCAGGTTGATCTGGACGCTGCGACCGGTCGCCTTGACGTACCCGATGTCGACGAGCCCCGCGAGCGCCGTCGACCACAGCCGTGCCAGCGGACCACCGCCGGTGTCCAGCGCCAGGTGATCCTTGCCGTCGTACCAGCGCGGGGACATCACCCAGCTGTAGTTCTCGTCGAAATCGCGCTTCTGCGGCTTGGGGTTGGTGTGTTGGTTCCAGGGGTGGCGGCGGTCGACGGCGTTGCCGAGCGGATCGGTCTTGACGAACATCTCCTGATCGGACCAGTCGTCATAGTAACTGTGGCCCAGGAGGATTCGGATGCCGAGGTTGATGTCCACCAGTGAGTGGGTGACGAGTTTGCCGTCGACCACCACGCCGGGTGTGACGAACATGGCGTCGCCCCAGCGTTCCATGTCCTTGTAGGCGAAATTGCACACCTCGGGATCCTGGAAGGACCCCCAGCAGCCGAGCAGGGTGCGGCGCAGACCGACCTGGTCATAGCCCGGAAGGGCCTCGTAGAAGAAATCGAACAGATCGTCGTGCATCGGCACGACCTTCTTCATGAATTCGACGTAACGCATCAGCCGGGTCATGTAGTCGGTCATCAGCTGCACCGTTGCGGTCGTCCCGATGCCGCCCGGATACAGCGTCGACGGGTGGACGTGACGACCTTCCATGAGGCAGAACATCTCTCGCGTCCACCTGCTGACCTGCAGGGCTTCCCGGTAGAACTCGCCGGTGAACGGATTGAGGGCCCGCATGATGTCGGCGATGGTGCGGTGGCCGTGCGCGTCGGCATGCGGCGCGGCGGTGTTCTCGGCCTTGGCCAGCACGCTGGGATTGGTCTCGGACACCATCTTCTCGCAGTAGTCCACACCCACCAGGTTCTCCTGGAAGATGTTGTGGTCGAACATGTATTCCGCGGCCTCGCCGAGGTTCACCAACCATTCGCCGAGATGCGGCGGCTTGACCCCGTAGGCCATGTTCTGGCAATAGCACGAGCAGGTGGCGTGGTTGTCGCCGCAGATACCGCAGATGCGACTGGTGATGAAATGGGCGTCGCGTGGGTCCTTGCCCTTCATGAAGATCGAGTAGCCGCGGAATATCGATGAGGTGCTGTGGCATTCGACGACCTCGCGGTTCTCGAAGTCGATCTTGGTGTAGATGCCGAGGCTGCCGACGATGCGCGTGATCGGGTCCCACGCCATCTCCACCAGTTGGCCGGGTTCGCGCTTGATGTGTGACGGCTCGGGGATGATGGTTGTCATCGCACTTCTCTTTCGGGTGGGCAGGTAAAGCCAGGTATGCCAACTGTTCCCGCGTTCGGGGCGGGGCCACGCGGCCCCGGCCCCGCGTCTACCAGGTGCGAGTGGCCCCGGTCTCCAGCGTCGTACCGCGATGGCGCCACTTGGGCTCCTTGTCGACGGTGCGGCCGGTGACGTGGCGCAGGCTGCGGATCACCGACCCGTAGAGCCCGGATGCCGTCGTGGACACCTTGCCGCCCGGTGGTTCGTCCATGAACGGCATGAACTTGTCCGGGAAGCCCGGCATGGTGCACCCGATGCAGATGCCGCCGACGTTTGGGCAACCGCCGATCCCGTTGATCCAACCGCGCTTGGGCACGTTGCACTTGACCACGGGTCCCCAACACCCGAGTTTCACAATGCATTTCGGCGACCCGTATTCGGTCGCGAAGTCGCCTTGCTCGTAATAGCCCGCGCGGTCACAGCCTTCGTGGACGGTGTTGCCGAACAGCCACGTGGGTCGCAGCGCGTCATCCAGCGGGATCATCGGGGCCTGGTCGGTGGCCATGTACAGCAGGTAGGTCAGGGTCTCGGCGAGGTTGTCCGGTTGGATCGGGCAACCCGGCACGCAGACGATCGGGATACCGGCCTTGCTCTTCCAGTCCCACCCGAGATAGTCGGGAACGCCCATGGCGCCGGTCGGGTTGCCTGCCATCGCGTGGATCCCGCCGTAGGTGGCGCAGGTGCCGACCGCGACGACGGCCGTGGCCTTGGGGGTGAGCCGATCCAGCCACTCGCTGGTGGTCATCGGCTGGTTGGTCGCCGGGTCGTTTCCGAACCCGCACCAATAACCCTCGCTCTTGATCCGCTCGTTCGGGATGGACCCCTCGACGACGAGGACAAACGGATCGAGCTCGCCTCTCTCCGCTTTGAAGAACCACGCGAGGAAGTCGTCGGCGCCTCCGGCCGGGCCGCATTCGAAGTCGATCAGCGGCCAGTGGACAGCGATCTTGGGCAGGCCCGGAAGGGCTCCCAGGGCAATCTCTTCGATGCTCGGTTGTGTGGCGGCAGTCAGCGCCACCGAGTCACCATCACAACTCAATCCGGCGTTGATCCACAGCACGTGGATCAGTGCCTCTTCCGCTTTGACTGCTGCCTCTGTTGGCATACGTCACAGCTTCCTGGGGCCCGGGCGCCGAACCCCAAACTCTGATCTGAGGCGCGCACCGACTTCTTCAGGGCGCCTGAAATCTGGGTCTACTCCTGGGGGTTCGTGTTGTCAACGGTAGCCCCGGGCATCGTGCTCATCGCACAGGTGTCGATCCAGGCGTACCACGACTCGAGTCCGTCCCCCCGTGTCGCCGAAACCGGCAGGATGTCGACCCGGGGGTTGACGGATCGAGCTCTGCTGCAACAGGTTTCGATGTCAAAGTCCACGTAGGGGATGAGGTCGATCTTGTTGATGACGACCAGGTCCGCGACCGCGAACATGTAGGGGTATTTCAGCGGTTTGTCGGCCCCCTCGGTTACCGAGACAACGACGACTTTGTTGCGTTCGCCAAGGTCGAACAAGGCCGGGCAGACCAGGTTTCCGACGTTCTCGATGAACAACACCGAATCGGGCTCGGGATCGAGCGCGTCGAGGGCTCCGCGGACCATGTTCGCGTCCAGATGACAGCCTGCGCCGGTGTTGACCTGAACCGAGCGCGCGCCGGCGGACCTGATCCGGTCGGCGTCGAGCAAGGTCTCCTGATCTCCTTCGATCACCGCGATGGGCCGCCGGGTCCCGTACTCGCGGATGGTGCGCTCGAGGAGAGTGGTCTTGCCCGCGCCCGGCGAACTCGTCACGTTGAGGGCCAGGATGCCGCGGCCGGCGAGCCACCGGCGATTCTGCTCGGCGACGAGGTCGTTCTTGGCGAGCACTTTCTGTTCGAGCGTGACGGTCTCGGTGTGCTCGTCGTGAGGGTGCGGGTGTTGGTGAGGGTGGCGGTGGTCGTGGTCCGTGCCGGGGATGGTGATCGTCGGCCCGTCGTGGCCGCAACCGCAGGTGGCGCACATGTCAGCTCACTTCCATCGAGAGGATGCGCAGATCCCGCCCGGCGGTCACCTCGACATCGGCGCTTCCGCAGCGGCAGAGCAGGATCAGGTCGGGAAGTTCGAAATCGGTCCCGCAGTCGCGGCAGTGTGCCGTGCCCGGTTGTATGTCGAGGTCCAGTCGGGCGCCGTCGGCGACCGTGCCCTTGGTGACCAGGTCGAAGCAGAACAGCATGGAATCCGGGACGACTGCGCACAGCGCTCCGACTTCGAGTCGCACACTGCATACCCGACGACCGGCGGCGTGTTCACACACCGCGTCGACGACGCTCTGGGTTATCGCCAACTCGTGCATCGCTGCCTCGTTCGGGCCGGATCTCCTCACGATATGCCTGAATCGCCGCAATCACGGCGTGTCCACTTGAGATCGAACATTTGTTCGTTACTGTGGGGTGCAGTTCGACTGAGCTGACTTGTCGGTGGCCTGCTCTAGCGTCACGGCCAACCGATCGGAACACCGGTCAACACGACTACTTGGAGAGGCACCACCATGGCGCAGCAAGCCCCTGATCGCGAAAAAGCCCTCGAGCTGGCGATGGCGCAGATCGACAAGAATTTCGGCAAAGGCTCGGTGATGCGCCTCGGCGAGGAGGTGCGCCAGCCGATCTCGGTGATCCCCACCGGATCGATCTCCCTGGACGTGGCGCTGGGCATCGGCGGCCTGCCGCGCGGCAGGGTCGTCGAGATCTACGGCCCGGAATCCTCGGGTAAGACCACGGTGGCGCTGCACGCGGTGGCCAACGCACAGGCTGCAGGCGGCATCGCGGCGTTCATCGACGCCGAGCACGCGCTGGATCCCGAGTACGCCAAGAAGCTCGGGGTGGACACCGACTCGCTGCTGGTGAGCCAGCCCGACACCGGTGAGCAGGCGCTGGAGATCGCCGACATGCTGGTCCGCTCCGGTGCGCTGGACATCCTGGTGATCGACTCGGTGGCCGCCCTGGTGCCCCGCGCCGAGATCGAGGGCGAGATGGGCGACAGCCACGTCGGTCTGCAGGCCCGTCTGATGAGCCAGGCGCTGCGGAAGATGACCGGTGCGCTGAACAACTCGGGTACCACCGCGATCTTCATCAACCAGCTTCGCGAGAAGATCGGCGTGATGTTCGGTTCACCCGAAACCACCACGGGCGGTAAGGCATTGAAGTTCTACGCCTCGGTTCGGCTGGACGTCCGCCGCATCGAGACCCTCAAGGACGGTACCGACGCGGTCGGTAACCGCACCCGTGTCAAGGTCGTCAAGAACAAGGTCTCGCCGCCGTTCAAGCAGGCCGAGTTCGACATCCTCTACGGCCACGGCATCAGCCGCGAAGGCTCGCTCATCGATATGGGTGTCGAGCACGGCTTCATCCGCAAGTCCGGGTCCTGGTTCACCTACGACGGTGAGCAGCTGGGGCAGGGCAAGGAGAATGCTCGAAAGTTCTTGCTGGAGAACGTCAACGTCGCCAACGAGATCGAGAAGAAGATCAAGGAAAAGCTCGGTATCGGCGCCGATGTGACCGTGGACGATGACGCACTTCCCGCCCCGGTCGACTTCTGAGTCGGCTGACGACACCCGCGAAGAGCAGACGCAGGATCCCCGCAAGCGCGAGGAGCAGGCGCGTGACGTATGTCTGCGTCTGCTCACCGTGCGGGCACGCACCCGCGCGGAGCTGGAGGGTCAACTCGCCAAGCGTGGCTATCCCGACGAGGTGAGCGTCAAAGTCCTCGACCGGCTGGCCGAAGTCGGGTTGGTCGATGACGAGGACTTCGCCGAGCAGTGGGTGCGGACGCGGCACGCCAACTCCGGAAAAGGTAAGCGCGCCTTGGCTGTCGAGCTTCGGAAGAAGGGCGTCGACGGCGAGGTCATCTCCGCTGCGCTGGCCGACCTCGACCCGGCCGCCGAACGCCAACGCGCCGAGCAGCTGGTACGCGACAAGCTTCGCCGTGAACGGCTGGGCGATGACGACGACGTGAAGGTGACCCGTCGGCTGGTCGGCATGCTGGCCCGTCGCGGCTACAGCCAGTCGATGGCCTTCGACGTGGTCAGCGTCGAGTTGGCCAGTGAGCGGGAGCGCCGCCGGGTGTAAAACCGGATGCGAGAAGGCCTGTGCTGCATCTACCTTCGTCTTCGTGAACGGAGATGTGGTCATCCTGACCGGTCCACCGGCGAGCGGGAAGACGACGGCCGCCGAGCTCATCGCCGGCTCGGCGGGCAAGTCGACGGTGCACGTCACCACCGACCAGTTCTTTCGTGCGATTCGTTCGGGTTTCATCCCCCCGCACATGCCTGAGGCGCAGGCTCAGAACGAGACCGTTGTCGATGCGATCGTGGCAGCGGTCGCGGTGTACGCCCAGGGCGGATTCGATGTGATCGTCGACGGCATCGTCGGCCCGTGGTTTCTGGCACCCTACCGAGCTGCCGCTGCGCGAACGGGTCTCGTCTTGTCGTACATCGTGTTGAGACCTGCTCTCGGCACGGCGCTGCAGCGGGCACAGGTACGCACCGGACCGGATCTGAAGGACCCCGACGTGATCACAGGATTGCATGATGCGTTCGCCGATCTGGGCGACCTCGAACGCCATGTCATCGACAACACAGACCTCGACGCTTCCGGCACTGCAGAGGTGGTTCGGCAGGCGATCGCCTCGGGCCGTTACCGCTTGAGCTGACCGTCCCGACTAGTCCCGCTGGTCCTGCAACACCACGGCACCCGGTGCGCCCTCCTGCTCGACGGCCTCGGCGTGCATGGGCGCGGGACCGCGCGTCGACCGCCGCAGGCGGCGTTCCAGCCTGGTCGCCAATGCCGAGAGCGCGAAGTTCACGCTGATCATCAGCACAGCGATGACGATCAGGGCAGGGATGTAGTTGCCGTATGCCGAACCGACGACCGTGCCCTGACGCACCATCTCCACGAACGTGATCTGGTAGCCGATCGCGGTGTCCTTGAGCACCACCACCATCTGTGACACCAGCACCGGCAGCATCGAGGTGATGGCCTGGGGCAGCAGGATCGACCGCATGGTCTGGCCCCATGTCAGCCCCAGGGCCGATGCGGCCTCGGCCTGGCCGCGCGGCAATGCGTGCACGCCCGCCCGGACGATCTCGGCGATCACCGCGCCGTTGTAGAGCGTCAGGCCCGTCACGACGCCTGCCAGCGCCAACTGCTTGGAGGGGAACACGTCGTACATCGCGTACAGGGCATAGCTGAACAGCATCATGATCAGCACCGGTACCGCGCGGAAGAACTCGACGACCACCGCGCACACCCACCGCAGCGGACCGATCGGCGACAGCCGACCGACCCCGAGCACACAGCCCAGCACGAGCGCCAGCACGATCGACAACACCGCCGCGGTCAGCGTGCCCTGCACACCCGGCAATACGTACGTCGTCCACAGGCCGCCGGTCAGGAATGGCTTCCATTTCTCCGCGGTGAGCTGGCCGGCGTCGCTGAACCGCCACACCACCGCGACCGCGGCGACCAGCACCACGGCGACCGTCAAGACGGCGGTCACGCGGTTGCGCGCCCGCGCCCGCGGACCCGGAGCGTCGTAGAGAACCGATGACTCGGCCATCAGTGTTCTCCGTTCTTCGCGCGAGCGCTCATCAGTGTTCTCCGTTCTTCGCGCGAGCGCTCATCACCGAACCACCGCCCAGCGTTTCCCGAGCCAGCCGAACAACAATCCCAGTGGCAAGGTGAGCACCAGGAACCCGGCGGCGAAGATGCTGCCCACCGCCAGCAGGGCCGCGGTGTTCTCGATCATTTCCTTCATCAGCAGCGCCGCCTCGGCCACACCGATCGCCGAGGCGATGGTGGTGTTCTTGACCAGGGCGATGAGCACCGAACCCAGCGGGATGATGACTGCGCGGAAAGCCTGCGGCAGCAAGATGATTCGCAGATTCTGACCGAAACTCAGCCCGAGTGAGCGGGCTGCCTCCGCCTGGCCGATGGGCACGGTGTTCACCCCGGACCGCAGCGTCTCGCACACGAACGACGCGGTGTAGACGGTCAGACCGAGAACCGCCAGCCGGAATCCGCTGTCGGCAATCGACGTCGGGGAGTTCGGATCGGTCAGGGTGATGTGCAACGTCGTGCCGATACCCAGGGAGCAGAAGATGAGGATCAGCGTCAGCGGCGTATTGCGCACCACGTTGACGTAGGCCGCGCCCAGCCACCGCATCACCGGCACCGGGGACAGTCGCATCGCGGCCAGCAGGGTGCCCAGCAGCAGTGCCCCGATCGCCGAGTACACGGTCAGCTTGATCGTGGTCCAGAACGCGGAGACCATCTGCCCGCTGTACTTGCCGAGGTTCAGGCCGCCGGACTCGCCGGCTTCGACGCCGGCCGAGGTGTCCAGTGGCGGCGGGGCTGGGGTGGCGATGCCGGCCGGCCCGAGGTTGCGCTCGAACGCGGCCTGCCAGGCCCCTTCCTGCTGCATCTTGGTGATGGCTTTGTTGATCTTGGTCTGCAGCGTGGTGTCACCCTTACGCAGGCCGATGCCGTACTTCTCGACCGAGAACGGCTTGCCGACGACCTTGAAGGCGCCGGGGAACTGCGCGGCGAAGCCGGCCAGGATCACCTCGTCGGTGCTCAGCGCGTCGATGGCGCCGGTGCGCAGCGCCTCGACGCAGGCCGAATAGGTGTCGTACTGCTGCAGCTGCACGCCGGGGTACTTGTCCTTGATGCGCTGAGCGGGCGTCGAGCCGGTCACCGAGCACAGCTTCTTGCCGTTCTGGAGCGACTCGACGCCGGTGATGTCGGTGTCGTCGGCCCGCACGAGCAAGCCTTGCCCGGTGATCAGATACGGCCCGGCGAAGCTGACCTTCTTCTTGCGGGCGTCGGTGATCGAGTAGGTGGCGACGATGTAGTCGACCTGGCCGTTCTCGATGAGCGTCTCCCGCTGACCGGACGGCGCCTCTTTCCATTCGATCTGGTCTGGTTTGTAACCCAGCTCGCCGGCGACGTAGGTGGCGACGTCGACGTCGAACCCGGCCATCGAGCCGTCGGGCTTCTTGACCGCAAGGCCGGGCTGGTCGAACTTGGTGCCGATGACGAGCTTGTTGCTGTCGCTGCCGCAGCCGGAGGCGATGAACGGCAGTGCGGCAGCCAGCAGCGCGAGGATGATCAGGCGAAGCGGCCGGGTGCGGCGAGTGCGAATGGGCATCTGGTCGCCGTCCCTCAGTGGTCGAGGATCTTGCCGAGGAAGTCCTTGGCCCGGTCGGACTTCGGATTGGTGAAGAACTCCTCGGGTGCCGCGTCCTCGACGACCGCGCCGTCGGCCATGAACACCACCCGGTGTGACGCGCGGCGGGCGAAGCCCATCTCGTGGGTGACCACCACCATGGTCATGCCTTCGCCTGCCAGGTCCGTCATCACGGCGAGCACTTCGTTGATCATCTCCGGATCCAGCGCGCTGGTCGGCTCGTCGAACAACATCACCTTCGGATGCATGGCCAGCGAGCGGGCGATCGCCACGCGTTGCTGCTGGCCGCCGGACAGCTGGGCCGGGTACTTGTCGGCCTGACTGGCGACGCCGACCCGTTCCAGCAGGGTCATCGCCTCCTTGCGCGTCTTCTCCTTGTCGGCCTTGCGCACCTTCATGGGTGCGAGCGTGACGTTCTCGAGGATCGTCTTGTGCGCGAACAAGTTGAACGACTGGAACACCATGCCGACGTCGGCGCGCAGCTGGGCCAGCTTGCGGCCCTCGGCGGGAAGCGGGTCGCCGTCGATGGTGATGGTTCCGGTGTCGATGGGTTCGAGCCGGTTGATGGTGCGGCACAGCGTCGACTTGCCGGAGCCCGAGGGACCCAGCACGACGACGACTTGTCCGCGCTGCACTTCGAGGTTGATGTCCTTGAGGACGTGGAGGGCGCCGAAATGTTTGTTGACGCCCTGGATCGAGATCATCGGGACCGAGGTCGCGGTGGCCATGGGTGCAGACCCTACCCAGGGAACGCTCAGCTTGGGGCGTATCTGCGTCCCCGTAACATGTTCGTCGTGACTTCCACGGTGGCGCGCGGCGCTCAGACACCCCATGAGGGGGAGTCGGACGTGCGTACCTACCAGGTCCGTACGTACGGCTGCCAGATGAATGTGCACGATTCGGAACGACTGTCGGGTCTGCTCGAATCGGCTGGTTACCGGCGTGCGGCCGACGGCGCCGAGGCAGACATCGTCGTGTTCAACACATGTGCGGTGCGGGAGAACGCCGACAACAAGCTGTACGGAAACCTGAGTCACCTGGCTCCGCGCAAGCAGTCCGACCCGAACATGCAGATCGCGGTCGGTGGTTGCCTGGCGCAGAAGGACCGCGACGCGGTGCTGAAGAAGGCGCCGTGGGTCGATGTGGTCTTCGGCACCCACAACATCGGCTCACTGCCGACACTGCTCGAACGTGCCCGGCACAACCGCGAAGCCCAGGTCGAGATCGTCGAAGCACTCCAGGAATTCCCGTCGACCTTGCCGGCGGCCCGCGAATCGGCGTATGCGGCATGGGTTTCCATCTCGGTGGGGTGTAACAACACCTGCACCTTCTGCATCGTGCCCGCGTTGCGGGGCAAAGAGGTTGACCGCAGGCCGGGCGACATCCTGGCCGAGGTGCAGTCGCTCGTCGACCAGGGTGTGCTCGAAATCACGCTGCTGGGCCAGAATGTCAACGCCTACGGCGTGTCGTTCGTTGCGGACGAGCACTTGCGCGAGGACCCGGCCCACTGGGGTGACATCTCGCGTGATCGCACCGCGTTCTCGAAACTGTTGCGGGCCTGTGGAAACATCGACGGCCTGGAGCGGGTCCGGTTCACCTCGCCGCACCCGGCCGAGTTCACCGACGACGTCATCGAGGCGATGGCCCAGACGCCGAACGTGTGCCCGACGCTGCACATGCCGTTGCAGTCGGGTTCGGACCGCATCCTCAAGGCGATGCGCCGCTCCTATCGGGCCGAGCGCTACCTCGGCATCATCGACAAGGTGCGTGCCGCGATCCCGCACGCGGCGATCACCACCGACATCATCGTCGGGTTCCCGGGGGAGACCGAGGAGGACTTCCAGGCCACCCTCGACGTCGTCGAGCGGGCGCGGTTCGCAAGCGCTTTCACCTTCCAGTACTCGATCCGGCCCGGCACCCCGGCCGCCACCATGGCCGACCAGCTTCCCAAACAGGTTGTGACCGAGCGCTATCAACGCCTGATCGAACTGCAGGAGCGAATTTCGCTGCAGGACAACCAAGCTCAGGTGGGTCGCACCGTCGAACTGTTGGTTGCCACCGGCGAAGGCCGCAAAGACGCCGCGACCGCGCGGATGTCGGGACGGGCCAGGGACGGCCGGCTGGTGCATTTCACACCCGTCGGCATCGCGCCCGACGAGATCCGGCCCGGCGACATCGTCACCACGACGGTGACCGCGGCCGCCCCACACCATTTGATCGCCGACGCGCCTGTGACGCAGCATCGGCGCACCCGCGCCGGGGATGCCCATGCGGCGGGGCAGCGGCCGCGTACCGGCGTCGGCCTGGGTTTGCCCCGCGTCGGCGCACCGCCTGTCCAACCCCCATCGGGAGGATGCAGCTGTTGACCGACGAGCACTTCGACCAGTTCAAGGGTGACCTCGACGCCGTCGAACGCAAGATGGCCCGGGAATTCGATCCCGGCAGCCGGGCGGTGGTGGTGGCGATCCTGGTGTTCGTCGTGCTGCTGTCCTTCGTGCTGCCTCATACCGGGTCGAGCAAGGGTTTCGACGTGCTGGTCGGCGACGCCACGGCCGTTGCCGACGGCATCTCGCTGCCGTCGCGGGTGTTCACCTGGATGGCGCTGGTCTTCGCCGTGGGTTTCTCGACGCTGGCGCTGTTGACGCGGCGTTGGGCCCTGGCGTGGGTGGCGCTCGCCGGGTCAGCGGTGGCCAGTGCCACCGGCATGCTGGCGGTGTGGTCACGGCAGACCGCTGTGCACCATCCCGGCCCCGGCGTCGGGCTGATCATCGCGTGGATCGCGGTGATCGTGCTGACCTTCCACTGGGCCCGCGTGGTGTGGTCGCGCACGGCGGTCCAGCTGGCCGCCGAGGAAGAACGCCGCCGGGCGGCCGCCAAGCAACACCAGCGTGGCCTGCTCGACGACATCAAGGACACCAAGCCCACCGACCCCGACAACCCGGAAGCCTGACGGCGTAACCGGGTCGGGATCTTCCTGGCCTACCTGCGTTTGCCCAGCGACTCCGCCGCGGCGTCGGCCCACTGACGCCACTGCTCGGCACTGGCGCGGGCCGCCTCGGCCTCCTTGGTCCGGCCCGCGGCCTCGGCCTTCTGCGCCTGCTTCTCGAACTGCTCGACGCGGCTACGGAACTGGTCGGCGCGGGCCTGGGCCTCCGGATCGACGCCGCCGGTCGGGGCATCGCGGATCTTCTTCTCGATCACCCGCAACCGGCGTTCCAGCTCGGCACTGCGTTCGCGGGGCACCTTGCCGATCGCGTCCCACTTGTCGCCGATCGTGCGCAGCGCTGCCCGGGCGGCATCCAGGTCGGACGTGTCGAGCTTCTCGGCCTCGGCCAGCAACGCTTCCTTGGCCACGGCGTTGGCTTCCAATTCGGCGTCACGCTCGGCATGGGCGGCGTTGCGCGCCGAGAAGAACACGTCCTGGGCCGCCTTGAACCGCTGCCACAACGCGTCGTCGACGTCCTTGGCCGCACGGCCGACAGACTTCCACTGGTTGAGCAAGTCTCGGAACGCCGCGCCGGTGGCACCCCAGTCGGTGGAGTCGGCCAACTGCTCGGCCTTCTCGCACAGCTCCTCCTTGGCCTGCCGGGCGCTGGCCCGGCCGCGGTCGAGCTCGGCGAAATGCGAGCCGCGCCTGCGGTTGAACGTCTCGCGTGCCGCCGAGTAGCGCTTCCACAACGCGTCGTCGACCTTGCGGTCCAGCCCGGTGATCGAGCGCCACTCGTCGAGAATCTCGCGAAGCCGATCGCCCGCGGCCTTCCACTGGGTGGCGTTGGCAGCCAGGTCCTCGGCCTCGGCAGCCAGGGCCTCCTTGCGCGCGGTCTGCGCGGCGCGATGCTCGTCACGCTGCGCGCGTTCGGTCGCCGCGGCCGAGTCAGCCTGGTCGAGGATGGCCGTCAGCCGGGCGCTCAGGGCATCGACGTCGCCGAGAACCGCTGCGGTGGGCAGGGTTTCAGCGAGGGAGGCCGCGGCGGATTTGATCTTGCGGGCGTCGCCCGTGCCGGAGGACAGCCGGTGTTCCAGCAGCGCCACCTCGGTGTGCAGATCGTCGAAGCGGCGGCCGAAATGCGCGAAGGCCGACTCGTTGTCGCCTGCCTGCCAGGATCCGATGACGCGTTCGCCGGAGCCGGTGATGAGCCAGACCGTGCCGTCGTCATCCACGCGGCCGAACCGGTGCGGATCGCTTGCCGGTGCCACGGGAACGACCGGTGCGGCGGCGGGGGTGGGATGGGGGACGGGGCGCGGTGGCCCGGGTCGGGGGCTGGGCTTGGGCGTGTGCTCGCCAGGCTGGCTGGTTGTCATATCGGCTCCTCGTACTTCCCCGCGGTCTACCCGCGCATCTGCCGCGCGACGCGGCGCCCGATAGCTGTCAGTTTCGAACGCTATTCAAGCAGGTCGGCTTGTGTCCTGCCCATGCCTTTCGGGTCAATGGCCTGACAAACTCGGTGCTGAGGCCTGTGGACACCGGGTGACTAGGACCGATGGTCCGCCCTGCAGGCCGGTGCGCTGGTCACCGCGCACTAGTTTGGTGTGGTGCTGAGCGCCATCGCGATCGTTCCGTCGGCACCTGTCCTGGTGCCCGAGCTCATGGGTGCGGCCGCCGCCGAACTGGCCGACCTGCGTGCCGCCGTCGTCGCCGCGGCGCAGACGCTGCCCGCACGCTGGGTGGTTGTCGGTGTCGGCGACACCGACACCGTCGTCGGATCGCAGGCAGCCGGGACGTTCGCCGGATATGGCGTGGACGTGGCGGTAGCGCTGGGACCCGGTGGCCCGCACACGCCCGTCGAACTGCCGCTCAGCGCGCTCGTCGCAGGCTGGATCAGGGGAGAGGTCAATCCGGGGGCCGTCACCGAGGTGCGCGTGTACGCCGACTCCCATTCGGCTGACGCCGCGCAGGCCCGCGGGCGCGCGCTGCGGGTGCTGATCGACGACACGGCCGACCCGGTCGGGGTGCTGGTCGTCGCCGACGGCGCACACACCCTCACCGCGGGCGCGCCGGGCGGCTACGACCCGGAATCCGGCGCGATCCAGTCCGCCCTCGACGATGCGCTGGCCGCAGGCGATGCCGCAGGCCTGCTCGAGCTGCCCGATTCGGTCGTGAGCCGGGTTGCCTATCAGGTACTGGCCGGGCTCACCGAGCCCGCACCCGCGCAGGCGCGGGAGCTCTACCGCGGCGCGCCCTACGGCGTCGGGTACTTCGCCGGGGTGTGGCACCCGTGAGGCCCATCGCGGTCATCGGGCCGACCGGAACCGGCAAATCCGCGCTGGCGCTGGCCCTGGCCGAACGGCTCGGCGGCGAGATCGTGAACGCCGACGCCATGCAGCTCTACCGCGGCATGGACATCGGCACCGCCAAGCTGACCGTCGCCGAACGCCGTGGCATCCCGCATCACCAGCTCGACGTGCTCGACGTGACCGAGACCGCCACCGTCGCCCGCTACCAGCAGGCCGCGGCGGCCGACGTCGAAGCCATCGCGGCGCGCGGCGCGGTACCCGTCATCGTGGGCGGTTCGATGCTGTACATCCAGTCGCTGCTCGACGAGTGGGAGTTTCCCGCCACCGACCCGGCGGTGCGGGCGCGATGGGAGGAGCGGCTGGCCGAGATCGGGGTGGCGGCCCTGCACGCCGAGCTCACCGCTGTCGATCCCGCGGCAGGCGCGTCGATACTGCCCACCGACGGCAGACGTATCGTGCGGGCGCTGGAGGTGGTCGAGCTGACCGGGCAGCCGTTCGCGGCGTCGGCACCGCGCATCGGGACACCCCGCTGGGACACTGCGATCGTCGGATTGGACTGGGACACAGGGGTTCTCGACGAGCGGCTGGCGCAACGTACCGAGAAGATGTTCGCCGAGGGTCTGGTCGCCGAAGTGCTGGCGCTGCGCGAGCAGGGTTTGCGCGACGGCGTGACGGCCGCCCGGGCGCTGGGGTACGCGCAGGTGCTGGCCGACCTCGACGCCGGCGGCGACGGCGCGGCCGCTCAAGAGCCGACGTTCATCGGCACCCGACGCTACGTGCGTCGCCAGCGGTCCTGGTTCCGCCGGGATCATCGGGTGGCGTGGCTGGACGGGGCCTCCGACGAGACGGTCGATGACGCCGAGCGGATCTGGCGGCACGTATCCTGATCAGGTGATTTTCGCGAAGGGCCATGGCACCCAAAACGACTTCGTGGTGCTGCCCGACCTCGACGCGCAGCTGTCGCTGCAACCGGCTGCGGTGGCCGCGTTGTGCGACCGCCGACGCGGCCTGGGCGCCGACGGCGTACTGCGGGTGACCAGGGCTGGTGCGGCCCTGGCAGCCGGGGTGTTCGAGCGCCTGCCCGACGGCGTCGCGGCCGGCGACTGGTACATGGACTACCGCAACGCCGACGGGTCCATCGCGCAGATGTGCGGCAACGGGGTACGCGTGTTCGCGCACTACCTGAAGGCCTCCGGCCTGGAGACCGCCGACGAGTTCGTGGTCGGCTCGCTGGCGGGGCCGCGCCCGGTGGTGCTGCACCATGCCGATGCCGACACCGCCGAGGTCACCGTCGAGATGGGCAAGGCCAACCGGTTCGGCACCGGCTCGGCCGTTGTCGGCGGCCGCAGCTTCTCCGGCCTGGCGGTCGACGTGGGGAATCCGCATCTGGCCTGCGTGGGAATCGACCGTGCCGAGCTGGCAGCCCTGGACGTGGGCGCGCCGGTGTCCTTCGACGCAGAGCTGTTCCCCGACGGTGTCAACGTCGAGATCGTGACCGCGCCGGTCGACGGTGCGGTGAGCATGCGGGTGCACGAACGTGGTGTCGGCGAGACCCGCTCGTGTGGCACCGGGACCGTCGCCGCAACCGTGGCCGCCCTGGCACACCAGGGTGCCGACACCGGGACCCTGCAGGTACGGATACCCGGCGGCCAGGTGTCGGTGACCGTCACCGAATCCACCAGCTACCTGCGGGGTCCGTCGGTGCTGGTGGCGCGCGGTGAACTGTCCGAGGTGTGGTGGAACACTGCACACGCGTAATTGGGATGCGCACGCGGTGGGCGGCGTGACAATCTGGAAGTACATATGACGTACCCACAGACACCCAGCACCGGCGAACTCGCCCTCCAGGATCGCGCCTCACTGCGCCGCGTCGCCGGGCTATCCACAGAACTGACCGACGTCTCCGAGGTCGAATACCGCCAGCTCCGGCTGGAAAGAGTGGTCCTGGTCGGCGTGTGGACCGACGGCTCCTCGGCCGACGCCGACGCCAGCCTGGCCGAGCTCGCGGCCCTCGCCGAGACCGCGGGCTCAGAGGTTCTCGAAGGCCTCATCCAGCGCCGCGACAAGCCTGACCCGTCCACCTACATCGGCTCCGGCAAGGCTGCCGAACTGCGCGAGGTCGTCGTGGCCACGGGGGCCGACACCGTGATCTGCGACGGCGAACTCTCCCCGGCGCAGCTGAACTCCCTGGAAAAGGTGGTCAAGGTCAAGGTCATCGACCGCACCGCGCTGATCCTGGACATTTTCGCCCAGCACGCGACGAGCCGCGAGGGCAAAGCGCAGGTGTCGCTGGCCCAGATGGAGTACATGCTCCCGCGACTGCGCGGTTGGGGCGAGTCGATGTCCCGGCAGGCGGGTGGTCGAGCCGGCGGCGCGGGCGGCGGCGTCGGCACCCGTGGTCCGGGCGAGACCAAGATCGAGACCGACCGTCGGCGGATCCGCGAGCGCATGTCCAAGCTGCGCCGCGAAATCCGCGACATGAAGAAGGTCCGGGACACCCAGCGCAGTCGCAGGCTGACCTCCGATGTCGCGTCGGTGGCGATCGTCGGCTATACCAACGCCGGTAAGTCGAGCCTGCTCAACGCCCTGACCGGGGCCGGGGTGCTGGTGGAGAACGCGTTGTTCGCGACGCTCGAACCCACTTCGCGCCGTGGGGAATTCGACGATGGGCGGCCGTTCGTGCTGACCGACACCGTCGGGTTCGTGCGGCACCTGCCCACGCAGTTGGTGGAGGCGTTCCGGTCGACCCTCGAAGAGGTCGTGGACGCCGATCTGCTCGTGCACGTCGTCGACGGCTCCGACGCCAACCCGCTGGCTCAGATCAGCGCGGTGCGGCAGGTGATCGGCGAGGTGATCGCCGAGCACGACGGTCGTCGGGCGCCGGAACTGTTGGTGGTCAACAAGATCGACGCCACCGGCGACCTGGCGCTGGCGCAGCTGCGGCGGGCGCTGCCCGACGCGGTGTTCGTCTCGGCGCACTCCGGTGACGGGCTGGACCGGCTGCGGCAGCGGATGGGGGAGCTGGTCGAACCCACCGACACCATGGTCGATGTGACCATCCCGTACGAGCGGGGCGATCTCGTGGCCAAACTGCACGCCGAAGGCCGCATCGACGCCACCGAACACGGCGCCGATGGCACCAGGATCAAAGCCCGCGTGCCCGTCCCGCTGGCGGCGAGCCTCGGCGAGTTCGCCACCTTCTGACCGCGAGCAGACGCCGCGGTACGCGACACGCCGGTTGACGGGTACCGGCGTGTCTGCTCGCCAGGGTCAGGCGGCGGGTTTCGACGTCTTGGTGTCGCTGCTCTTGTCGGTGGCCTTGGCGGTGTCCTGCCCGAGGGCCTTGCGCACCGTGCTGCCGATCGACTTCGCCAGATCACGGACGGGATGTCCGTTGAGGCCCAACGTCTTTCGCGGCGAGGGGCGATCGGTTTGGCTCGCTGATGCCGGCTTGACCACACTGCTCAGCCGCGGCGAGGGCGTGGCGGCGACTTTCTGGACGTCCGGGGTGTCGGCGGAGGTCACCGGAGCGGGCGTCGGGTCGGTCGCGATCGTCGCGGTGGTGGCGCTCTGGGTCGGGTCGGTCCAGCCGGGCAACGGCGCCAGTCCCGGTTGGCTCGCGGCGGTGATCCCTTCGGGTATGTCGTTGATGAGATCACTCGCCAACGTGACCGGGTTGACCCGCGGGACGAGTTGGAACGGGGTGGGAGTGCCGTAATTGGTTCTGTCGTAACCGGTTTCGATGAGGGTCTGCACGGTCGGCGAGATCAGGTTGACGACGGGCACCACGAGCGCCGACGTGCCCGTCGCCGCACCGAGGTCGAGCGCGGGCTGCATGATCGGCAGGTACTTGGCCGGCAGGGTGATGTAGTAGGTGTCGCCCTCCTTCTGGCAGTGCGTCGCCGCGCTGCAGTCGGTCTTGGCGTTGTCCACAGCGGCCTGGACCTGCTCGGGTGTGTAGCCGTAGGGGGTGGCCGATGCCGGGTCGGTGCCGTCGGGCGCGAGATAGGTGCCGTGGACGTACTCGAACCCGGCGACGGCGTTGGCCATGGCCAGTGGGTTGAGCACCCAGGACGGCGCATCCGAGACACCGTCGTACTGCAGCGCGATGTCGTAGGTGGTGATGCCGGTGTCGGTCGGCGTCGGCTGACCGAACGTCGCGTCGAGGACCGGCACGGTGCCCAGGATCGCGAGCCGTTCGAACAGCCCGCCGTTCGGCCGGTTGGGGTTGCCGATCAGCACGAACGTCAGGTCGTTCTTCTGGTCGGCGGGCAGATCGGCCAGCTGGCCCTTCACGATGCTGGCGACCGTCGCGCCCTGCGAGTAGCCGAAGACGATGACCGGATGATCGTCGGTGGGATTGTTGGGCCCGACGAGTTGGCTGGTCAGGCTCGTCACCCCGCTGGCCACCGAAACGTTCCATTTCGCACCCTGCAGCCCGCCCCACCCGGCGAACGGGAACGGCCAGAACTGGGCGATGTAGGGCACCGGTACGGGTGTGGCGCAGCCGTCCGTACCGCAGGTCCCGCCCGGCTCGACGTAGTAACCGACGGCATTGGCCATGTAGTTGTTGGAATCCGCCGGGTTCGGCGTTCCCGTGCCCGGCACGATCAACGGCGTCACCGCCGCATTCAGTGCGACCTCGGCCGCCAGCGTCGTCGTCACCCCGATGACCGCGGAACCGGACATCGCCACGCCGGCCACCAGCATGGTGCGGACCATCGAGCGGGCTGAGATTCGCATGCGGCCTCCTCCTTTCGCTGACGCCGACGTCAGCGCTCAGGGGATCTTTGCATCGTCACGCAACGGTCACATGCGAATCGAGCGAACTGCTCGGGCGCGTCGATCTCAGTCGGACGAGGTGCGGATCACGGGCGGTTCATGGGCCCGCAACGGCGGCAACGGCCCGTCGAACTTCTCCACCTCGACCAGCACGTGGGCACCGGTGCAGCCGCGGGCCAGCGACGATGTCCCGACATCGTCGGTCAGCACGTTCGGATTACCGTGCACGCACATCGAATCCGGGTCGGCAGGGTCGGCCGGGTCGAACCAGGCGCCGGTCGACAACTGCACGACATCTCGTCGCAGCCGGTCGTCGACGACGAGTCCGGCCAGGCAGGCTCCGCGGTCGTTGAACACTCGCACGATGTCACCGTCGACCAGTCCGCGCCGTGCCGCGTCGTCCGGGTGCATCCGGATCGGTTCGCGCCCTTGAACTTTCGAACCCTGGCTGGTGGCGCCGCCGTCCAGCTGGCTGTGCAGCCGGGTCGAGGGCTGGTTGGCTAGCAGATGCAGAGGATAGCTCCGCGCGCGCTCGCCGCCGAGCCATTCGGCCGGTTCGTACCACGCCGGATGTCCGACGCAGTCGGCATAGCCGAACCCGTCGATGGTCTCGGAGAAGATCTCGATGCGGCCACTCGGCGTACCGAGGCGGTGGGCCTGCGGATCGGCGCGATAGTCGCCCAGCAGCGTCAGCCCCGGTTCGGTGGGCAACCGTAGCTGGCCGGCCGTCCAGAATTCGTCGAACGTGGGAACGTCGAAATCGAGTCCGGCAGACCATTTTTCGTACATGTGCACGAGCCATTGCCGGGCGGTGCGACCCTCGGTGAACTGTGCTCCGAAGCCCAGCGCGTCGGCGAGTGCGGCGAAGGTGGTGTAGTCGTCGCGGGACTGCGCATAGGGCTCGACGAGCTGGGGCATGGTCACGAGCAGCGGATCGTTGCGGGAACCCGAGTAGTCCTCGCGCTCGTAGGCCGTGGTCGACGGCACGACGATGTCGGCATGTTTGGCCATGGCGGTCCAGTACGGGTCGTGCACCACCACGGTGTCGACCCGAGCCAGCGCCCGCCGCAGCCGCGGGATGTTCTGGTGGTGGTGGAACGGATTGCCGCCGGCCCAATACACACATTTGATGTCCGGATAGGTCAGCCGCTGACCGTTGTAATCGAACTGCTCGCCGGGATGCAGCAGCATGTCGCTGACGGCGGCCACCGGGATGAATGTCTGCACCGGGTTGGGGCCCTGCGGGAGCACCGGCAGCCGGCAGCGCAGCGGCGGCAGCCCGGGTTCGTTCATCGACCCGTAGCCGTGGCCGAATCCGCCGCCGGGCACCCCGATCTGGCCCAGCATCGCGGCGAGCGTCAGCCCCATCCACGGAGCCTGCTCGCCGTGGCGGATCCGTTGCAGAGACCAACTGACGGTGACCATGGTGCGCCCGGCGGCCATGCGGCGGGCCAGCGCCGTCAGCTCGTCGGCCGTGATCCCGCTGATCTGCTCCGCCCACTGCGGCGACTTCGCGATGCCGTCGTCGTGGCCGAGCAGATAGCGCTCGAACCGCTCGTAGCCGGTGCAATAGGTGTCCAGGAATGCGCGGTCGGCCAATCCCTCGGTGGCCAGCACGTGGGCGAGTCCGAGCATGACGGCCACGTCGGTGCCAGGAACGGGCGCGTGCCACTCGCAGTCACCGTCGACGTCGTCGCGCAGCGGACTGAACGACACGATGCGCCCGCCCCGGTCGCGCAACCGGCGCAGTGCATCGCGGGCGGGATGCGCGGTGGTACCGCCGTGATTGATGCCGGTGTTCTTCAACGCGAGGCCGCCGAAGCTGACGAGCAGATCCGTGTGGGCGACGATGACGTCCCAATCGGTGGATCGCTTGAACAGGTCATCGTGGGTGCCGACCACGCGCGGCATGATCACCGCGGTGGCGCCCAGGCTGTAGGAGTTCCGCGAGGACGTGTAGCCGCCGAGCATCTTGAGGAAGCGGTGCACCTGGCTCTGAGCATGGTGGAACCGCCCGGCGCTGGCCCACCCGTAGGAGCCGGCGTAGATGGCCTCATTCCCGTGGGTGTCGACGACCCGGCGCAGTTCGTCGGCCAGCAGTTCGGTCAGTTCGTCCCAGGACACTGCGACGAACTCGTCGGCGCCACGCCAGCTGCTGGGGCCGGGGCCGTCACGGAGCCAGCCGCGCCGCACCGCCGGGCCGGCGATGCGTGACCGGTGCCGGACGGCGCCGGGCAGGTTGCCGAGCAGCGGGGAGGGGTCGGTGTCGCCGGCCAACGGCGTGACAGATGCAATGTCTCCGGCGTCGACTCGCGCGGTGAACGCACCCCAGTGCGTGAGGCTGGTCGGGGACGCCGGCACGACGGCCAGTCTACGGCGTAACGCGGACACCTCGGATGTACCCAACCATCCGGTTGGTATAAGTTGGCCCCAAGTCGAAACCCAGTACCGGAGGTCACACCATGAGCGGTGTTGTGAAGTACGAGCGCACTCTGTTCGAACCTGAGCATGAACTCTTCCGCGAGTCTTACCGGGCTTTCCTGGAACGGCACGTCGCGCCGTACCACGACCAGTGGGAGAAGGACAAGATCGTCGACCGCGGGGTCTGGCTGGAGGCCGGTAAGCAGGGGTTTCTCGGCATGGCCGTGCCCGAGGAGTACGGCGGTGGCGGCAACGGCGACTTCCGCTACAACACGATCATCACCGAGGAGACGGTCGCGGGCCGCTACAGCGGTATCGGTTTCGGGCTGCACAACGACGTGGTGGCGCCGTACCTGCTGCGGCTGGCCAACGAGGAGCAGAAGCAGCGGTGGCTGCCGAAATTCTGCACCGGAGAAATCATCACCGCGATCGCAATGACCGAACCGGGCACCGGCAGTGACCTTCAGGGCATCAAGACCCGCGCCGTGCGCGAGGGCGACCACTACATTCTCAACGGCTCGAAGACCTTCATCACCAACGGCATCCACTCCGATCTCGTGATCGTCGTGGCCCAGACCGATCCCGAGAAGGGCGCGCTGGGCTTCTCGCTGCTGGTCGTCGAACGCGGCATGGAGGGTTTCGAACGCGGCCGCCACCTCGACAAGATCGGCCTGGAAGCCCAGGACACCGCCGAGCTGTCGTTCACCGATGTCAAGGTCCCGGTTGAGAATCTGCTCGGCGAAGAAGGCCAGGGCTTCGTCTACCTGATGCAGAACCTGCCGCAGGAGCGCATCTCGATCGCGATCATGGCTGCCGCGGCCATGGAGACGGTGCTCGAACAGACGCTGCAGTACGCCAAGGAGCGCAAGGCGTTCGGCAAGCCCATCGGCAGTTTCCAGAACAGCCGCTTCCTGCTGGCCGAACTGGCCACCGAGGCCACCGTGGTGCGGATGATGGTCGACGAATTCGTGCGGCTGCACCTCGACGAGAAGTTGTCTGTCGAACAGGCCGCCATGGCCAAGTGGTACTCGACCGAGAAGCAGGTCAACCTCATCGACCGGTGTCTTCAGCTGCACGGAGGCTATGGATACATGCGGGAATACCCGATCGCCCGCGCTTACCTGGATGCCCGCGTGCAGACCATCTACGGCGGCACCACCGAGATCATGAAGGAGATCATCGGCCGTAGTCTGGGGGTCTGACCCGGCCAGGACGGTGCCAAAACGCCGGTGCGCGGCCGGCCGGACGGTTGAATTGCAGGGTTTTTTGCCCTGTGATCGGCGATGTTCCTTGGTTATCGCCGTCGACTAAAGCAGAGTTGTCGGGCGGGATACATTCTTCGGAACTTTGCCGAACAGCGGGGAGGATGCATGACGAGGCCGGGAGCAAGGCTGAACGGGACCGTTCGGCGGGTGACGGCCGGTCTGTTTGCGGTGGCCGTCGCCGGCCTGTTTGCACCGGTGGCGGCGGCGAGCCCCGAGTCCGATGCCGGTGCCGCCATCTCCGCGGCCTGGGATGCCAGCGGCGGGGATGGCGGACCGCTGGGTGCCCGCAACGGTGACGTGTATGCCACCGGCTCGGGATTCGGGCAGAACTTCGCGACCGGGAAGATCTTCTTCACGCCCGCGACGGGCGCGCACTACGTGACAGGCGCCATCCTGGAGAAATACGAGGCGCTGGGCGGCCCCGCCGACAGCGATCTCGGATTCCCGACCATCGACGAAGGCGCCGGACGCGCGCCGGACAGCCGCAATTCGACCTTCAGCGCATCCGACAAACCGGTGATCTTCTGGACTCCGACGACCGGGGCACACGTGGTTCGCGGCGCGATCAACGCGGGCTGGGACAAGCTGGGCGGATCCGCCGGGGTGCTGGGCGTCCCGTCGGAGGACGAGGCCTACCGCGGCGACGTCGTCTCGCAGAAGTTCACCGGCGGCGAGCTGTCCTGGAATCCCAAGTCCAAGGAGTTCACCACCGATCCGCCTGACCTTGCCGACCAACTCAGCGGCCTGACGGTCGCCGACGACCCGACCACCGCCATCAGCGCGGCCCACCGTGCGGCGGGCGGCGACATGGGGCCACTGGGCGCCAAGGACGGCGATCAGTACCCGATCGGTGCCGACGGTGTCGGGCAGAAGTATGCGCACGGCGCGATCTTCTACACACCCGCCACCGGCGCCGCCGCGATCAGCGGCCAGCTGCTGGAGAAGTACCAGAGCGTCGGCGGCCCCGAGGGTGACCTCGGTTTCCCGACCAGCAGCGAAACCGACGGCGGGTTCGCGCAGAACAGCCGGATTGTGAGCTTCGCGGCGTCCGACAAGCCCGTCATCTTCCTGACGCCGGACTATGGCGCGGCGATCGTGCGCGGCGCCATGAACGCGGCATGGCAGAAGCTCGGCGGCGCACATGGTGACCTGGGCGCGCCGATGTCGGACCAGACCGAGAACGGCAGCGTGATCACCCAGAAGTTCAGCGGGGGAGCGATCTCCTGGGACCGCTCGGACAACACCTTCACCACCGAGCCGCCCAATCTGGCGTCGTCGCTGGCCGGTCTCGAGATCCCCGGGCTGGACGCCGGGCAGCCTCACGGCACCCCGCAGGCGTCGCCGTCGGAGCCGGGCAAGCCGTTCGCGTGGCACTGGAACTGGTGGTGGCTGCTCGCGGTGGTGCCGGTCGTGCTGTTGGCCGGGCTGATCGTCGGCGCCGCGCTGTGGCACCGCCGTCGGGGTCGGGCCGACGACGACTTCGACCACGACGCATTCGACGATGACGATCACTACGGCTCCGACTACGACGATGCCCACTATGACGACGGGCACGACGATGACGGACCGCACGACGACGGCCACTACGACGAGCCCGGCTATCAGCAGGGCCGATACGAGGCTCACGACTACGACGAGGCCCGGGCGCCGGTGCAGCACGCCGACGATTCGAACCCGTTCGAACCGGCCGCATACGGGGCCGCCGAGGCGGGAACCGCGCGCTTCGCGGGGGCCTATGAGTCCGCACCGCCTGCGGCGTCCTACACCCCGGCGGCCTCGCCGTACGACGATCCGACGGACATCGCGATGCCCGTGAGCCAGTGGGCTCCCCATGCCGCGGTCGACCCCATCGGCGACGTCGACGACGACGAACCACCGGAAGAAGCGGTCGAGCTGCTCAGCGGCCACGACAACGACGAGGACGACCTCGACGAGCAGGACGACACCGATGCCGCCGCCGATGTCGCGGAGGAGCCACGCGACCACGCCGCGGCGGAGCCGCGCGATCACGCCGCGGCGCCGCTGGATCCCGACTTCGACACCGACAACGTCGACACCGCGCCCACGCCCATCCCGACGCTGATGCCGCGGACGGATCCTGAAGCCGAGACCCACAGTGGGCGGCATGCGGCGATCGAACTGGACGAGCCGGTGCCCAGTGCCACGGCGCTACATCTGCCGCTGGACGATCCGCAGCGGGCACCCCAGGGCTACCCGATCAAGGCGGACACCAAGTCGGGCATGTACTGGTCTCCCGACAGCCGTCAGTACGACGACGCGGTCGCCGAAATCTGGTTCGCCAGCGAAGAGTTCGCCCGGACGAACGGATTCGTCCGCGCCGAGTGAGAACCGCCTCGAACGCGATCTAGATCTTGCGGATGACGGTGACGACCTTGCCGAGCACGGCGGCGTCGTTGCCCGGGATCGGATCGTAGGCGGGATTGTGCGGCATGAGCCACACCTGGCCGCGGGTCCGCTTGAACGTCTTGACCGTCGCTTCACCGTCGATCATCGCCGCCACGATGTCGCCGTTGTCGGCGACGTTCTGCTGCCGTACGACCACCCAGTCGCCGTCGCAGATCGCGGCATCGACCATGGAGTCGCCGACCACCTTGAGCAAGAACAGCGAACCTTCGCCCACGAGCTCGCGGGGGAGCGGGAACACGTCTTCGACCGCTTGCTCGGCCAGGATCGGGCCACCCGCGGCGATGCGACCGAGCACGGGGACGAACGTGGGCTCGGGTAGCGCGTCGGAGCCTGCCACGTCGGTGGTCACCAGCGGCGTCACCACAGGATCGTCGGCCGCCCGCACGTCGACGGCACGCGGCCGGTTGGGGTCACGGCGCAGGTAGCCCTTGCGCTCCAGCGTGCGCAATTGATGTGCGACTGAGGATGTCGAGGTCAGGCCGACCGCATCGCCGATCTCGCGGATGCTCGGCGGATAGCCGCGACTGGTGACCGACGCCCGGATCACCTCGAGGATGGTCCGCTGCCGTTCGGTGAGGCTGCTGTCTGGACTGCGGAGCCGACCGGTGCCGTCGTGAGGAGCAGGAATGTCGGTGCTCTCGTCGCTCATGGCGCCGAATCTAGTCGCTGAACGCCCATTGATCAAACATGTGTTCGAGGTGTGTCGGCTCGGATTGGGTGTCGGTCGACGTCTCGAAGGGCGGCGCGCTTCGTGCCGACCGAACTTGTCGGTACCCCGGTCTATCGTTTGGCAACAGTTCGATCACACGTTCTATCGTTCGAACACCTGATCGATTATATTCGAACACAGAAGCGAATCGCCCGGACCGAAAGGCAGTCAGATGGCCATCCTCCACATCCCCGCCGAGAGCCGCGCAGCTGTGTTGGCGAGCCGGCCCGCTCCGGTGCCCCAGCGCGACGCCCGCCCCGCGCGCCGTCCGCGGTCGGTGTACCGGCCGGCTCCGATGCGTCCGGCTGGCGCCCCACTCCGCTACCGCGGCACCGGCGTGCTGATGTCGCGGGCGTCGCACCGCCGCAAGCCCATCACCCCGGTCACCACGGTCCTGTTGGCGCTGGTCGCCGCGGCGATCACGGTGTGGCTGGGCCTGGTGGCGCAGTTGGGTGGGGTGGTCGGGACCGCCGCGCCGACACCCGACGAACTGGCCGTCGTGCAGGTGCGCAGCGGCGAGTCGCTGCAGCAGGTGGCCCGGCGGGTGGCCCCCGATGCGCCGGTCGCCGAGGTTGTGCAGCAGATCCGCGACCTGAACCAGCTGAAGTCGGTCGCGGTGGATGCGGGTCAGACACTGATCGCACCGGTCGGCTGACCGTGCCATGAGGCGTGAAACGGCTTGGTGTGCAACGGCACCCGCCGGATGTCCGACGACGTACGTGCCATGGGACCCGGCGTGGACCGTACCGCCGGCGGCGCAGGTAGGCTCAAGGGCGCTCGAACTTGTGGTCTGGCGGAATGACGAAGGAGCGGTGATGCACTGTCCCTTCTGCCGCCATCCCGATTCCCGGGTGGTCGATTCGAGAGAGACCGACGAGGGGCAGGCAATCCGGCGCCGACGCTCGTGCCCCGAATGTGGCCGCCGATTCACCACGGTCGAGACCGCCGTGCTGGCCGTCGTCAAGCGAAGTGGCGTCACAGAGCCGTTCAGCCGGGAGAAGGTCGTGCGGGGTGTGCGGCGCGCCTGCCAGGGCCGGCAGGTCGACGACGATGCGCTGAACCTGCTGGCGCAGAAGGTCGAGGATGCGGTGCGGAGCCTGGGCACGCCCGAGATTCCCAGTCACGAGGTGGGCCTGGCGATCCTCGGGCCGTTGCGTGAACTCGACGAGGTCGCCTACCTGCGGTTCGCCTCGGTATACCGGTCGTTCACGTCGGCCGATGACTTCGAGCGGGAGATCGAGGCGCTGCGCGCCCACCGGTCAGGCTGACCGCCCTAGTCCAGCTGGGTGCTGCCGTCGTTGGCGACGCGGCCTGCAACCCGAACCCAGCCCTCCGGGCTCCATAGCGTCTCGATGACCGACCCCTTGCCCTGGATGATCGTCAGATCGCGGCTGAGATAGTCGGTCATCCGCACGGCTGCGGCCCCGGTGGCCTCATCCTCGGGGATGCCCAGGTGCGGAGCGAACATCCGTGACCGTATGACGCCCTGATCCTGGTCGATCCACGTCCACAGGTAGGTCTCGACGTCGTCGGAGAAGTCGTCCGGTTGGGCGGCCATCAGTTCCTCGGTCGACGACAGATCGTGGATGACGAACTCGGGAGCCCATTCGGAACGCGCGCTCACCGCAGCCAGGTCGCCGTCGTACTCGACCTGAACAATGCCTGCGGGCACGTGCAGGGTCTTGACCGGTTTCCCGGTGTCGCGCAGCCACCACGATGCGCCGACGGTCGGGTGGCCCGCGAATGCCAGCTCGGATGCCGGCGTGTAGATCCGGGCCTGTGCCGATGTGCCGCCGGGCGGTGGTACATCGATGAAAATGGTTTCGCTGTAACCCAATTCGGTGGCGATGCGCTGCCGGTCGGCCGGGTCCACGGTGCTGTTGTCGACCACGCCCAGCGGGTTGCCGAACTTGCCGTCGGAATCGGTGAACACACGCAACACGGTCACATCAATGGCCATAAGCCGATGCTACGTGCGCCGATCGTCGGTGGCTTGAGCCGGGGACCGGGCTAGGTGGCGCTGCGTTCGTCGGCGCCCATCGCGTCGAGCACCGCGACCTGGGTGTCCAGTGGCCCGGAGATGGTGGCCTCGCTGATCCCGGCGCGCAGCAGGTTGCGCAGCATTTCCTGGTCGTAGACCGCAGGCTCGGTCGAATCGATGAACCGTTCGACGACCTCGACGAAGCGGTCGGGATCGTCGTGGAACGGAAAATGCCCGGACCCCTCGAAGATCTCGAGCTGGGAACCGGGCATAGCCGCGTGTGCCATGAGCGCATGACTGACCGGGATCACCGAGTCCGAAGCACCCCAGATGAGTTGCACCGGAACGGATTCGGTCAGATAACAGCGGTCCAGCATGGTGACGACCTGGCCGCGCCAGTCCACCACGGCACGCAGCGTGCGGGCGAACGCCGACGACGCGGTGGGCTCGGGCAGATCGGCGAGGATGCGCAGCATGTCCGGGATGTCCCGGCCGACGCCGGTGGAGCCGAATACCGCCCCCGCGGCCCGGCCGATGATCTGCAGCGCGGGCAGGACCAGGGGCAGTCGCAGCAAGGCGAGAGCCTCACTGCCCATGGGCAGTGAAGCGATTCGCAGTGCGACGTTGACGTCTTTGGTCACCCCGCCGGCACCGACGAGAACCAGGCGGTCGACCAATTGCGGGAATTGATAAGCGAACTGCATGGCCACGCCGCCACCCAAGGAGTGCCCGATGACGGTGACGCGGTCGATGTCGAGAACGCTGAGCAGATCCCGCATGCCGTTGGCGTACGCGGCAACCGAGTAGTCCGCCCGCGGTTTGTCGGATCGGCCGTGGCCGAGCAGATCGGGGGCGATCACAGTGAACCGCTGAGCCAGTGCGGTCTGCACGGTCTGCCAGGTGGTCGAGTTGTCACCGATGCCGTGGATCAACAGGATCGCCGGTCCCGATCCGGCCACCCGGTACGCCCGCCGGTACCCGTGGACGGTGCGGAACTCGAGTGCCGGCGTGACCTCCCTGACCGATCGCAGATTGGGCTTTCGCTCCGTCATGTTCGCCAACCTCGCTGTCGGCCCTGGTGCGGGCTCCTATGGGTGGTCAGGGTCTGTGTCGTCGGGGTCGTCCGGGCGTCTGTCGTCGCGGTACAGGTCGTCTCGATATCTGTCGTCTTTGTACTTGTCGTCCTTGAATTTGTCACCGGCCTGCTGGGCGAGGAATCGTTCGAACTCCGCGCCCAACTCGTCGCCGCTGGGCAGTTCGTCGTCCCGTGCCAGCAGAGACCGATTCTCCTGTGCGGCAACGAACGCATCGTACTGTTGCTCCAGCGCCGCCACCACTTGGGCCACCTCGGCGCTGGCCTCTACCTGCTCGTTGATCTTTCCGTACACCTCGGCGCCGGCCTCGGACAGTGCGGCCAGCGGCAACTGCAGCGAACCTGTCCGTGCCACCTCGGCCAGCAGCGCCTCCGCGGCGGGCGGGTATGCCGTCTGGGCCAGGTAGTGCGGAACATGGACGGTGAAGCCGACCACCTCGTGACCGTGCTGAGCCATCCGGAACTCCAGCAGGTTGGACACGCTGGCAGGTACCTGCACCTCGCCGACCCAGGGGGTGTGCTCGGAGATGAGCTCCTTGTTGTTCGCGTGCGCAGTGAGGGTTACCGGCCGGGTGTGCGGCACCGCCATCGGGATGGTGCCGAGTCCGATGGTCTGCCGCACACCGAGCCGCTCGGCGAGCAGCCGGACGGCAGTGATGAACCGTTCCCAGCGCAGGTCCGGCTCCATGCCTGCGAGCAGCAGGAACGGGGTGCCGACACTGTCATGCAGGGCGTACAGGTTGAGCTCGGGGTCCTCGTAGCCGGTGAAGTGGTCGGTCTTGAACGTCATCAACGGCCGCCGCGACCGGTAGTCGAGGAGTTCGTCGATGGCGAACGAGGCGACCAGTTCGGTGTCGAGGCTGTTCTTGAGGTGCTCGGCCGCCAGCCGGATCGCGTGGCCGGCGTCCGAGAACCCTTCGAGGGCGTGGATCATCACCGGTCCGCGCCCGTCGGACGCAGACAACTGCGGCGCGGGAAACTCCAGCTCGTACATCCCGCTCTGATCGGGCTGGTAGTGGTGCTCAGGGTGCTCGCTACTGTCGGCCATCACTCCGTCTCCTTGTCACTGCACGCCCTGGTCCAGATCGTGCCGAACCCTCGTGCTGTGCCATATAGTGTCGCGCATTCCCATCGTGCGGCGCGTTATGCCCCGCATGTGGAAATCGAACAGGCAGCGCCCACCCGGCATTCCAGCCTGAGCGACGGTTTTTCGGGCAGGATCGGTGGACATGCAGGTGGCGAGGGTTCGGACGGTCGCGGCAGCGGCGGCCATCGCGTCTGTCGTCGTGTCGTGTGCGGCGCCTGCCCCTGCGCGGCACACCGGGTCAGCGGCGACCCCCGCCGTCTCGGCGGCATCGGCCCCGCAGGCCGACCCCGAGGCCAACGCCGTCTCGGGCGCCGCACCCGTCGCACCGGACCCTCGGGTGGGGGCGGTGTTTCTCGGCGGGGGGACCGGTGAGTCGGTGCACACGTGCAGCGCTGCGGTCCTCGACAGCAGCACCGGGGATCTGATCCTCACCGCCGCACACTGTGTGGCCGACGGCATCGGCACCACATTCATCCCAGGCTTCCACGACGGGGATGACGACATCTGGCGGATCGCCACGGTCTATCTGGACCCCAGGTGGGTCGCATCGCAGGATCCGCACGCCGATTTCGCCATCGCCCGGGTGCATCACGAGTCCGACGAGGCGGCCCAGTCGTTGACGGGCGGCCTCACCCTCGGCTCGGCGCCGCCGGCGGGCACCTCCGTCGCGGTCACCGGCTACCCGATGGGATCTGGTGGCAATCCGCTGCGGTGTCAAGGGGTGACCGGGCTCTCGCACGACGGATATCCGTCGCTGCCGTGTATCGGTCTGACCGACGGCTTCAGCGGCGCACCATGGATCGTGGGTTCTACGGTGATCGGCTTGATCGGCGGGCCCGACGGCGGCGGCTGCGACGACGACCTGTCCTTCTCGCCCCGATTCGACGAATCGATCGTGGGGCTGCTGGCGCGCGCGGAGGCCGGCGGGGCAGGCGACTCCGCCCCCTCGGCCTACGACAGCGACTGCTAAGCGCGGAACTGGTTCAGCGCGCGCAGCTTGTTCATCACGTCGAGTGCGGCCACCTTGTAGGCCTCGGAGAACGTCGGGTAGTTGAACACCGCATCGACGAGGTATTCCACCGTGCCGCCGCAACCCATCACAGCCTGGCCGATGTGGACCATCTCGGTGGCGCTGGTGCCGAAGATGTGTACCCCGAGCACGCGTAGGTCCTCGGTGGACACCAGCAGCTTGAGCATGCCGTAGGAGTCGCCCGCGATCTGACCGCGAGCCAGCTCACGGTAGCGCGACACACCGACCTCGTAGGGGATCGAATCCTTGGTGAGGTCGACCTCGGTGGCGCCCACGTACGACACCTCGGGAATCGAGTAGATGCCGATGGGCTGCAGCTGCATCATGCCCTTGGTGGGCTCGCCGAACGCGTGGTAGGCCGCCAGCCTGCCCTGCTCCATCGAGGTCGCGGCCAGGGCGGGGAAACCGATGACATCGCCGACCGCGTAGATGTGGTCGACCTTGGTACAGAAGTTGTCGTCGACGAAGATCCGGCCCCGGTTGTCGCACTCCAGGCCGGCGTTGGGCAGGTCGAGATGATCGGTCTGGCCCTGACGACCCGCCGAGTACATGACGGTCTCGGCCGGGATCTGTTTGCCGCTGGCCAGCGTCGTGACGGTTCCGGCCGAGCCGACGTCGACCGCGGTCACCTCTTCGCCGAACCGGAAGGTCACCGCGAGGTCGCGCAGGTGAAACTTCAGGGCCTCCACGATTTCGGGGTCGCAGAAATCCAGCATGGAGTCGCGCTTTTCCACAACGGTTACCTTGGTGCCGAGCGCGGCGAACATCGATGCGTACTCGATGCCGATGACGCCCGCGCCGACGACCACCATCGAGGTGGGCAGCGACTTGAGATCGAGAATGCCGTCGGAGTCCAGCACGCGCTCTTCATCGAACTCGACGCCTGCGGGGCGGGCGGGTTTGGTGCCCGTGGCCAGCACGATGTAGCGGCCGCGCACCGTGACGAGCTCGGCGCGGTTCGGATCTTCGACCAGGATGGTGTGCTCGTCGGCGAAGCGGCCGTGCCCGGTGTAGAGCTCGATCCGGTTGCGCATGAGCTGTGAGCGCACCACGTCGATCTCTTTGCCGATGACATGCTGTGTTCGCGCCAGCAGATCGGCCGGGGTGATCTTCTCCTTGACGCGGTAGCTAGCGCCGTAGAGCTCGCGCTGGCTCATGCCGGTCAGATAGACGACCGCTTCGCGCAGTGTCTTCGAGGGGATGGTGCCGGTGTTGACGCATACGCCACCGAGCATCCGCCCACGTTCGATGACGGCGACCGACTTGCCCAGTTTTGCGGCGGCGATGGCAGCACGCTGGCCGCCGGGACCTGAACCGATGACGACGAGGTCGTACTCCTGCATCGAACCCATGGGAGAGTGTTTACGCCGGTTGCTCGGATCTCGCACGCCGACCGCATCAAATTGCGCGTGAACAATTGCGCCGGACCGTTATCCCCAAAACGAGTTTCATCCACAGGTGGCCGTGATCGGGCGCCGCGGCGGATCGCGGTGACGGTGCCTGCTGCGACGGTCATGCCATGACATATTCATCGGATTCACCGGACACCGAGCAGTTCAGCCTCGACCGGCCCGGCGCCCTGATCGCCGCATTGCCCGCAGTCCTCGGTTTCGTTCCCGTGCACTCCCTGGTGCTGGTCACACTCGACGACGGTGCAGTGGGATGCGTTATGCGCGTTGACCTTTCACCAGACATGGCACCGCGGATCGATCATTTGGCCGAGGTGGCCTCAGCGGCCGAGCCGCAGACCGCCGTCGCGGTGTTCGTCGACGAGAAAGGGGCGGACTGCCAGCAGTGCAACGACGAATTCCGGGAACTGGCAGGCATGCTGGCCGAGCGGCTGGCGGACGGGGGTATCGAACTGCTCGGCGTTCACGTGGTCGACCGGGTCGAGGCCGGCGGCATCTGGCACTGCGCCGACGGCTGCGGCAGCCACGGCATCGTCGAGGATCCGTCCGCGTCGCCGTTAGCTGTGGCCGCGGTGCTCGACGGACGCAGGCTCTACCGGCGGCGCGAGGAACTGCAACAGATCGTCGAGGCCGACTCCGGACGCGGTGCGCGGCTGGCCCGGGTGATCGCTGAGCTGCCGGCCGCGCCACGCACCCGTGGCCGGGCCGGTGCGCGCGCAAACATCGAAGCCGCGATGGCTGTTGCGGGCCGGTTCGCCGAGGGGCGGCCACCCACCGATGGTGAGATGGCCAGGATCGCCGTGGCGTTGACCGATCCGCAGGTCCGCGACACGCTGTACGCGCTGGCGGTGGGGGACAGCGCTGCCGCGGCGGAGGCACTGTGGGCCGAGCTGGCCCGCGCGTTGCCGCCGCCGTGGCGGGCAGAGGCCCTTGTGCTGCTGGCATTCTCGGCCTACGTGCGGGGTGACGGACCGCTTACCGGGGTGTCGCTGGATGCCGCACTCGACTGCGATCCCGAGCACCGGATGGCGGGCATGCTCGACACCGCATTGCAGTCGGGGATGCGCCCCGAGCAGGTCCGCGAGCTGGCCCTCAGCGGCTACCGGCAGGCCGACCGTCTCGGCGTGCGGTTGCCGCCGCGTCGAACCTTCGGATCTGTCAGACCTTCTCGACCTTGACGGCGTGCGCCATCTGGTGGGGCAGCTCGACCTGTTGGTGGCCGGGGATCAGGATCATCACGCCGCCATGGTCGTTCGCCTCGACGGTGACCCGGGCGTTGGGCACGACACCGGCTTCCTTGAGCCGTCCGATCAGTTCGGTGTCGCCTTGGACGTGTTCGGTCAGCTGACGCACCACGACCGCGACCGGCAACCCGACCGGCAGCTCGGTCAGCCGGACCAGGCTCACGTCGTCGGAGAAACCGGTGGTTCCGACACCGAGTTCGGACAGGCCGGGGATCGGGTTGCCGAACGGTGAGGTGGTGGGGTTGTTGAGCACATGCATCAGGCGTCGCTCGACGTCTTCACTCATCACGTGTTCCCACCGGCACGCCTCGGCGTGCACGTCTTCCCACGGGAGTCCGATGACGTCGACGAGCAGCCGCTCGGCGAGCCGGTGCTTGCGCATCACCGCGATGGCCAGCGAGCGGCCCTTGTCGGTCAGCTCCAGGTGCCGGTCACCGGCGACGTGCAGCAGCCCATCGCGCTCCATCCGCGACACCGTCTGGCTGACGGTGGGACCACTCTGGTCGAGCCGCTCGGCAATTCGGGCACGCAGAGGCACCACGCCCTCTTCTTCGAGGTCGTAGATGGTCCGCAGATACATCTCGGTGGTATCGACAAGATCGTTCATTCGCGCCTTCCAAGCCCAAACGTCACACGACAGTCTACCGTTCGGGCGGCCGGAACTGGCGGCCAACGTGGTCGTGCCGCTCGCCACCGAGGCGTCGCCGTTCAGGGCGGAAAAACCTGGGCAAATGCGATGTGCCCGCCGGGTATCCGGCGGGCACATCCAGGGGCACGTCTAGCTTGCGTACGACCGGAGCCGATCGGCCCGATCGCCGTTGCGGAGCTTGGCCATCACTTCGCGTTCGATCTGGCGGACCCGCTCGCGGGAGAGTCCGAACAGCTTTCCGATCTGGTCGAGCGTGCGGGGCTGACCGTCGTCGAGGCCGAACCGCAGCCGGATCACCTGCTGCTCACGTTCATCGAGCGTGGCAAGCACGTAGCGGATGTCGGTGTGCAGCAGCTCGGAGATCACCGCGTTCTCCGCCGACATGGCTTCGGAGTCCTCGATGAAGTCGCCCAACGGCGCCTCCTCGTCGGTGCCCACCGGCATGTCGAGGCTCACCGGATCCCGGCTGTGCTCCAGCAGATCGTTGATCTTCTCCACGGGGATGCCCGACTCCTCGGCCAGTTCCTCGTCGGTGGCTTCCCGGCCGAGGTTCTGGTGCATCTCCCGCTTGATCCGGGCCAGCTTGTTCACCTGCTCGACGAGATGGACGGGCAGCCGGATGGTGCGGCTCTGATCGGCCATGCCGCGGGTGATGGCCTGGCGGATCCACCACGTGGCGTACGTGGAGAACTTGAAACCCTTGGTGTAGTCGAACTTCTCCATCGCACGGATCAGGCCCAGGTTCCCCTCCTGGATCAGATCCAGCAGCGGCATGCCGCGGCCGGTGTAACGCTTCGCCAACGACACCACCAGGCGCAGGTTGGCTTCGAGTAGATGACGCCGGGCGGCCTCGCCGTCCCGGACCACGGTCGCAAGCTCACGTTTGCGGGTTTCACCGAGGCGCTTCTTGGTGTCCAGCAGGTGCTGGGCGTACAACCCGGCCTCGATGCGTTTCGCGAGCTCTACTTCATCGGCAGCATTGAGCAACGCCGTTTTGCCGATGCCGTTCAAGTACACGCGCACGAGGTCTGCAGCCGGGCTCTGGGCGTCCAGATCGGTGTCAACGCGGCTTGTGGTGGCATTTGCCATGACGGCCTCCTGATCGGCTCGAACTGTCACCACTTATAACGCAGTGGACCCAGTAAGAGTTCCCACCAGTTGCCGATTTCATGCCGCTTGACCTGCAGTTTTTCGGCGACGACCTGAGATTATCCTGAGAATAGCTAAAGAACGTCCTCAGCCTGGAACGTCGCCCCCGCGCCGGTCCTCATCCGGTTGCGGCGACGCGTGTTGGTCAGGCTGCAGTGCGGGCCTTTGCGCGGTCGGGAAAAGGGGTACCCGCTCGCCGCCATGCTGATACCGCCGGGGCTCCTCGGCCTTGCGGGGAGGACGGTCGTTGGCGATGAGCACGGCCATCCAGGGCAGCGGTACCGAGACCAAGATGATCGCCAACGAGATCAGGCCGTTGCCCCAGAGGTTGTAGGCGAGAGCCGCCAGAAGCAACGCCGGGATGCGGAACGCCATCAACGTCAGGTACTTGCGTACCCGGGCGCGGTGCTGTTCTTCATAGGCCGGCGCGGCGCGAGTGATGAGAACCGGGCGACCTTCGCCGTCGAAATCGTCGTCGAAACTCAGCTCGTGGCTTTGTTTCATACCTCTACTGTTCCACACCTGGGTGACGTCGGCGCAGGCGGATTTCCGTTGGCAGCGTCGGCGGGCACAATGAGAACATGCAGACCCAGACGATCGAGCGCACCGACGCAGACGAACGCGTCGACGACGGGACGGACAGCGACACCCCGAAGTACTTCCACTACGTCAAGAAGGACAAGATCGCCGAGAGTGCTGTGATGGGCACCCACGTCGTCGCGCTGTGCGGCGAGGTGTTCCCGGTGACCAAGGCCGCCAAGCCCGGCTCGCCCGTCTGCCCCGACTGCAAGCGCATCTACGAATCGCTCAAGAAGTAGTCGGCTCGTCGGTGGCGTCGGCGGCCGAGCCCTTGGCCGCCGAGCCATTGCCGTTGCCGTTGAGGGCTTTGTCCTCCAGCCAGTCCCGCAGACGCTTGGTGTGAGTGTCCGCCGCGGGCCATTCCTCCTGGATCGCGGCGTTGAGTTCAGCCCCCAGCATCACCGCGAAGCCCAGAAAGAACGCGAACAGCAGGAAAGCGATGGGTGTCGCGAGCGCGCCGTAGGTGTAGCCGGTGCGCGTGATCCAGTTCAGGTAGAACCGCAGGCCCACCGTCGCCACCAGGAACACGACGGTGGCCAGCACCGAGCCCAGCAACAGCCGGTGTGATGGCAGCGGCTTGGGCAGAGCCACGCGGTACAGCAGGGTCACCCCGGCAACCCCGGCCACGAACAATGTGGGGAAGTAGCCGTAGCGCAGGATGTTGTCCCAGCTGTCGGGGATGTGCTCGCTGATGGTGCGCGGCCCCAGGGCGATGAACGGCGCCGTGGCGATGACGCCGATCAGCATCACGACATAGAGCCCCAAGGCATAGAACCTCTGGCGTACGGGATGCCGCAGCGGCGTCTGGTCGTGGGCCTCCACAACCGAATCGACGAATGCCGACACCGCGGACGAGCCCGCCCACAACGAGATCACGAACCCCAGTGACACCACCTCGCCGCGGGCGCTGGACGCGATGTCACGAATTGTGGGTTCGATGATCTCGTTGACGACGTTCTTCGAGAAGAAGCTGTTCGCCGCGTTGATCAGCTGGCTGATGATCGCCGAAAGGGTGTCCGGTCCGAACAGCGGGGCGATGTACGCCAAGCTGCCCAGCACCCCCAACAACAGCGGCGGTAACGACAGCGCACACCAAAAGGCGGCCTGGGCCGACTCCGAGAAGATGGAGTCGTCCCAACTCTTGGAGAGTGTGCGCCGTGTTATGTGCCAGATGTGATGGCGTGATGGGGGTAGTGGAAGCGGCTGGCCGGTCATGTTCAGACCAGCATTACGGACGAAGCGTGCTCCTGCCCAGTCGGGTGGTGCTCAGCGGCGTTTATGCCTCTACCGGGCTGACTTCGATGACGGCTGCCAGCTCGATCAGCTTCGCCTCGTGCTCATTGGCGTGGTGCTGGCAGAAGAGGAGCTCGCTACCTGACGGCAGGGTCGCGCGCACGCGTGCGGCGGCACCGCAGCGGTCGCAACGATCGGCTCTGGTTAGCTCCGGGGTGGTCAGAGTTGCGTTCATGGCTCCTCCGTCTTCTGCTCTGCGCCTCCCGGCAATGGCGCCGGGTTTGCGTATATCCACTCTCTCAGACGTTTTCGGTTCCGGCCTTGTTCCCTAGGGGTTTACCGGTGTGTCGTGTCTCACTTGTCTGCCGAGTTGCTCGACCGGCAAGCTGGCACTATGCGTCCGTCGCCGCCCGTGCTGGTTCACCTGTGTAGTGCCGATGAGTGGCGGGCCGCCCAGGTGTCCGGCGAGCACCGCCCCTCCTCGCTGGGTGCTCAGGGCTTCGTCCATCTGTCGGCTCCCGAGCAGGTCCACCTGCCCGCCAACCGGCTCTACGCGGGCCGGACCGACCTGGTGTTGCTCTACATCGACGCGGCGGCGCTGACTGCCCCTGTGCGGTGGGAGCCCGGCGTGCCGTCCGACCCCGGGGCCATGCTGTTCCCGCATCTGTACGGGCCGCTGCCTGCCGCGGCGGTGACCGCCGCGGCCGCCTACCTGCCGGCCTCCGACGGCACGTTCTCGCCGCTTGCGACGACGTAGGCGTCCGCCTCGATCTCGACCAGCAACTCGGGAGCGATCAGCGCCGAAACCTCGACCATCGTCGTGACGGGACGGATGCTTCCGAACACCTCGGCGTGGGCTGCCGCGACATCTTTCCATCGGCTGATGTCGGTCACGAACGCTCGGGTGCGCACCACGTCGGTCAGGCCGGCGCCCGCGTCGTGCAAGGCCTTCTCGATGCGGGCCAGTGCATCGCGGGTCTGAGCGGCGATGTCGTCTCCGGCGCCGGTGGTGCCGGAGACCGCGACGTGATCGCCGATGCGGACCGCGCGGGAGTACCCGACGATGTCCTCGAACTCGGATCCGGAGCTGATGTTGATACGCGCCTGCGACATGCGGTCAGCGTAGTGGGCACTCGATGCCGTGGTGGGCGTCAGGCGCACCCCGGCGGCCCTCTCGCGGTTCGGTCAGGTGGAATGCACCGGGGTGATCGGGATCCGGCCTGCGCTGGCACCGCCGTCGACGGTGAGATCGGCCCCCGTGATGTAGGACGACGCGTCGGACGCCAGGAACGCCACCACCTCGGCCACCTCTTCGGGCGTCCCGACCCGGGTCAGCGGTGCGCCGGGATGCCCGCCCGGACCGCGTTCGACCTCGAGATGGGCGATCATCGGCGTATCGATCATCCCGGGGTAGACCGTGTTCACCCGAATTCCCAATGGGCCCAATTCGATTGCCGCCACCTTCGACATGCCGCGCAGGCCCCATTTGGACGCGCCGTAGGCGGTGTAGCCCGCGAGTCCCTGCACGCCGGCCTGCGACGAGATGTTGACGATGGACCCGCCGCCGGCTGCCTTCATCGGCTCGACGACAGCCTTGACGCCCAGAAACGCGCCGAGCAGGTTGACCCGCAGCATCTGGTCGAACCCATCGGCGGTCTGCTCGGTCAACGGCACCACCCTGCAGACGGCGGCGTTGTTCACCAGTACATCGAGGCGGCCGAATTCGTTCACCGCGGTGTCCACCGCTGCGGCCCAACCGCTTTCGTCGGATACGTCATGGGGCACGAACCGTGCCGCGGCACCGATCGACTCCGCCACCTGCCTGCCTTTGTCGACCAGAACGTCGGTCAGCACCACCCGAGCACCCCGATCGGCGAACAACCGGGCTTCTGCTGCGCCCTGGCCTTGCGCCGCACCGGTGATGATCGCGACCTTCCCGGCCAGATCGACCCCCGCCATCAGTCGCTGTCCTGATCGATGCCGGTCAGCATGAGCTCGGAGACCCGGCGGGGGAACTCGGTGAACTTCGCCATGGCCACGATGCTGCGCGGCAGTATGACGTGGCGGCGGTTGTGTTCGATCGCATCGGCGATGGCCGCGGAAACCGTTGCCGGGTCCAGTGATTCACGGGGGATCATCCGCCACCGGATGGACCGCTCGATGGTGCGTCGCGCCGGGCCGAATTCGCGGATGTTGTCGATCATGTCGGTCTTGACCTCGCCGATCTGAACGAGCGTGGTGCCGACGGGCTTGTTGCGCAGTTCCATGCGCAGCCCCGCGGTGAAGTGGCTCAGCCCGGCCTTCGATGTGCCGTACAGGGTCAGCCCCGGTCCCTGCGATATGGCGCCCATCGACGACACGTTTACGATGTGGCCACGGCCGCGCGACACCATGCGCGGCATCACCTGACGGCAGATTTCCATCGGCGCCGCGAGGTTGACCTGCAGCAGATCGCGGACCTGCTGGGGGCTGATCTGATGAAACCTGCCGACGTGGTCGATTCCGGCGTTGTTGACCACGATGTCGACCGCACCGTCGGCCTCGACCCGGTCGACGAGGCTCTCCACAGCAGCAGGATCTCCCAGGTCGGTCGGGTAGGCCTTCCCGTCCAATTCTTGGGCCAGTGCCTCAAGAGCCGCACCGTTGCGCGCGACCAGCGCGACCTCGGCGCCCCGGCGGGCCAGCGTCTCGGCGATGCTCCTGCCGAGTCCGCGGCTTGCGCCGGTGACCAGCACCCGCGCGTTACGAACTTCCATGGCTGTGCCTTTCCCGATTTTCCGATGTGGGGCTTGGTGTTTCAGGACCCGAGCGCGTCGCGGACGACGGCGCAGACGTCGTCGGTGGCTTGCGCTGCGTCCGGCAGATGGTCGGCGAGATTGAAGAAGCCGTGGAAGCCACGGTCGTAACGCCGGAGGCTGACTTTCGCGCCGCCTGCGGCGAGCCTGCGCGCGTACTCCTCGCCCTCCTCGCACAGCGGGTCGAGCCCGCCGGTGAGCACGTGAGCGTTCGGAAGTCCGGACAGGTCACCGAGAATCGGCGATACGTTTGCGCTGCTCGGGTTCCCGCCTGCGCCCAGGTATTGCTCGGTGAACCACTGCATGTGCGCGGCGGTGAGCACACCGCTTTGGGTGTGCGGGCTGGACAGTGAGGACTTGCGGCGCTGGTCGACGACGGGATAGATCAGCACCTGGAACGCGATCGCCGGGGCGCCGCGGTCGCGGGCTGTCATCGCCATCACCGCGGCGAGGTTGCCGCCGGCACTGTCCCCGGCGAGCACCAGCCGGGACGGGTCGCCGCCGAGTTGGTCGACATGGCCGGCCACCCACTCGGTGGCCGCCCACGCGTCGTCGACCGCGGCCGGGTACGGGTGTTCGGGAGCCAGCCGATAGTCGACCGAAACCACCACGGCGCCAATGCCGTTGGACAGCCGACGGCAGCACGAGTCGTGTGAATCCAGGTCGCACAGCACGAATCCGCCGCCGTGGAAATAGATCACCACGGGCAGACCGGCATCGCCTGCGCCGAGCGGATGGTAGATGCGTACCGGTATCTCGCCGGCGGGACCGGGGATCGTCCGGTCTTCGACGGTGCCGACCTCGACGGGTCTGGCGGGCCGGCGGCTGGCCTTGAGCCGGGCCCGTACCTCGGCCGCTGCGGCGACGGGATCCGTGCCGCCTTCGGCGATCGGGGCGAAGGCGTCGCCCATGCGGCGCGCGACCTCACGCTTCATGGTGTCGGAGTCACTCATTTGGCGCCTCCGGTGAGCTCGCCGCGCAGCACCTTCCCGGTCGCATTACGGGGCAGGCTGCTGACGAACTCGACGTCGCGGGGCACCTTGTAGCGCGCGAGGTTTGCCTTCACGAACGCCTTGACACCGTCGGCGTCGAGGGTGGCTCCGTCGTTGAGCACCACGTAGGCGTTTAGGCGCTGGCCGAAATCGGCGTCGCTGACCCCGATCACCGCGACCTCGTCGACGTCGGGGTGGCCCGTGATGAGGTTCTCGACCTCCAGGGGGTAGACGTTCTCGCCGCCACAGATCACCATGTCGTCGTCGCGGCCGTCGACGTAGAGCCGACCGCTCTCGTCGAAATGGCCGACGTCACCACTGCTTTGGAGGCCGCCGATGGTTTGCTTGGTGCGGCCGTCGGTGTAGCCGCCGAAGCTCACGTCGCTGCCGGCGAATATCCTGCCGATCACACCCGGCTCGGTGATCTCGTTGTCGGCCGAATCGTAGAGTCGCACAGCGCAACCCACCGGAGGCCGCCCTGCGGTGCGCGGATCATGACGCAGATCCTCGGGGGTCGCGACGGTCATCACCGCAAGCTCGGTCGAACCGTAGAGGTTGTAGAGCACCGGGCCGAATTCGGCCAGTGCACGTTCGACCAGGGCGGGCGGCATGGCCGAACCCGACGCGAAGATGATCTTCAGCGACGACGTGTCATAGCTGTCGCGAATCTCCTTCGGCAGAGCCAGGATTCGCTGCAGCATCGTCGGCACCACGACCAGCACGTCGCACCGGTAGGTCTGCACCCCCCGCAACGTGGCCTCGGGGTCGAATCTGCGGCGCAGCACCAACCGGTTACCGAGAGCCAGCGACAGCACGGCCTGGCCCAGGCCGGTGCCGTGGAACATCGGGGCGGCCAGCATGCAGGTCTGGCCCCGTCGGCGCGGCACCCGGTCGAGCAGCTGGGCGGAAAACAGCGGCGAGGTCTTGCCGCGCGGGGCGCCCTTGGGCGTACCGGTGGTGCCGCTGGTCAGCAGAGTCATGCCGCCCGGCCTGGCGGGGGCGGCCACCGGTGCCGGTGAGGTCGCCGCGATCAGGCCCTCCAGGGTGCCCTCGATGTCGGTGGCCGACCGGTCGTCGGTCCAGGCCAGGAATCGCCGCACGTCCGGATCGATCGCGCTGACCAGGTCAGTGAACTCCTCGTCGTAGACGAGCACGTTGACCTTCTCGCGGGCGGCGACGTCGGCGAGCTGTGGTTGGGCGAATCCGGTGTTCATCAGCAGCAGCTGGGCGCCGACCTTGCCCGTCGCGGCCAGCACTGTGAGAAGCCCGCGGTGATCGCGACACAGCGCGGCGATCACCGAGCCCTGACCGATGCCACGCGAATTCCACGCGCGCGCCAGGGCGTTGACGCGACCGTTGAGTTGCGCGAACGTGATGTCGCCGATCTCGTCGGTGATCGCGATGGCGTCGGGGTTGCGCACGGCGGCGCTTTCGATGACGGCCGCGAAACCGCCGAACTGACGAACGAGCCGGGCCTGCCGGATGCCGTCGGCGGCTCCTGCGGACAGCCCGGATTCGCGCAGTACCGCGATACTGCGGGCGATGACCCGCACCCGGTTGATCTTGGCGGCAAGGGCCTCGCTTCCTGGGATAGCTCGCTTCATGGCAGGGAACCGTACGGCTCGTCGCACCGCCGGTGGATCGTCAAATCCCGGTGGCCGGGACAGGTTGTCTCGCCGGACACACAAATGGAGAAGAGTGACCACAGCCACATGCGCCGCCGGGTTCGGCGGCCGGACACGCGAGGTGAACATGCGCCGTTTGAAGGGTGAGGACAACAGCTTCCTGGCATGGGAGAGCGCGGTGCAACCGCAGCACACCATCAAGGCGGTCGTGCTCGACCCTGCCCGGATTTCCGAACCGCTCAGCTTCGATCGGCTCAAGAGTGTGGTCCAAGGGTGGGTGGATCGCGTCGAGCCGCTGCAATGGCAGTTGCTGTCGCCGCGCGTCGGTTTCGGGCGCCCGTGGTGGGTGTCCCGGCCGCAGATCGATCTCGACCATCACGTCCAGCGGACCACCGCGCCTGCCCCCGGCGGCGCCGAGGAACTCGCGGCCACCATCGGCGACATCTTCGAGGTCGCGCTCGACCGCGACCGGCCTGCCTGGCAGCTGTGGTACGTCGACGGCCTGGCCGACGGCCGGATCGCGCTGGTACTCAAGATCCATCACGCGGTCGCCGATGGCAGCGCCTCGCTGCGCCTGCTGGAAATGCTCTACAGCACCGACCCCGAGTTGCCGCTCCCGCGACCGCGCAGGATTGCGCTGCCCGACGAGAAGCGGCCGGCCGCCGTGGTGTGGTGGCCGTTGGTGGTGCGGCACCAAATCGCCGCGCTCAGCCGGTTCCCGCGCATCATCACGCGCACGGCCAGGGTCACCGGCGTCATCCGACGGCGGCAGAAGGCCGGAAAGCCCGGCTATGCCGAGGCGTTCACGGCGCCCGCGATGACCTTCAACGAGCCGTTGTCGGCCCGCCGCCGGTTCGCCTACCGCTGTTGCGACGCCGTTGAGATCAAACGGGTCGCCAAGGCCTTCGGCGTCACAGTCAACGATGTGTTCCTCACGATGTGCGGGGGAGCACTGCGCGGTTACCTGCAGGAGCGCGGCCAGCTCAGCGATGACCCGCTGACTGCCGTTGTGCCAGTGTCGATGCGGCCGGCCGGCAGCGATGCGCAGTGGGGCAATCAGGTCGCCCGGTGGAACGTCGATCTCGCGACCCACATCGCCGATCCCGTGGCCCGTCTGGAGGCTGTCGCGGCGGCCACCCGGACGGCTCGTGAGGTCCAGGGTGAGCGCGATGCGTGGCTGCAGCACGACTGGATGGAGTACTGGCCGTTGTTCTGGCTGTATTCGCGGGTGCTGCCGATCCTGGGCGCCCGGATCAAACAGCGTCCGATGTTCAGTCTGATCGCGTCGAACATGCGCGGGCCCCAGCAGACCCTGTATTTCGGCGGTGCCCCCATCGAGCAGCTCATCTCGTCCGGGCCGGTGGTGTTCCCGATGGGCCTCAACTTCACCGGGTGGAGCTATCGGGATGACATGACGATCTCTGTGCTGACCTGCGGGGATCATGTCCCGGCCCCGTACCGCATCGCCGACCGGCTGCCGGCTGTGCTCGCCGAGTTGTCCGGGCGGGCCGGCTCAGCCGGCCCTGTCGAGGATGTGCACCGCCAGGCGGTATCCGGCTGACACGTCCAGCCACAGCCTGGTGACCGGGTCGGTGGCGTCCAGCGCGTGGCGGTTGCCGCTGGCCAGGAGCCGGTCGGCGGCGTCGCGGGCCCGGGCGACGGCTTGCAGTTGTGCCCGTGCCGCTGCTGCGGTTTGGGAGCGCAGTGATTCCTCGAGTTGTAACGTGGCGGCGTCGATCGCCGACGCGGTTTCGGCCACCGCGACGGCCGATGCCGTGCGTTCGGCGGTGTCCTCGCTGCCGTACGAGGTGGCCAGCCGCTCGCGTACCTGGTCGACGTGTGCCTGCCAGATACCGGCGGCGGCACCGAGGACCGCCGCCGCGGCCGCGGCGCCGGTCACGGCCGCCGCGACGACGTCGAATTCGGCATCCGCACACTGGTTTTCGTCGGCATGCAGGTACACGGCCGACCCGTCGACGACGGTATCGGCCACTGTCACGTCGCAGATGCCGGTGGTGCGCAGGCCGACGATGTCGTTGCGGGCTACCAGCTCTGCGGCATCGCGCGGCAGCAGCACCCAGCGGGCAGTGCCGTCGAGATCGGCGCGCAGCAGCAGCCAGTCTGCGAATGCGGCGCCGGTGACCGTGTCCCACCGCCCGGCGAGCCGAAAGTTGGGGCCCTGCTGTGTCAATCGGCCCTCGGCGCGCGTGGCGATGGTCACCAGCGCGCCCTGGTCACGACCCCAGACCCGGTCTGCGGCACCCGCGCCGATGGCGGCCACCTGGTTGGCGGCGGCGTTGAGGATGGCCGTGAGCCAACCCGCGGACCCGTCGCGCCGGGCGAGTTCGGATACCGCCGAGACGAATTCGGTGACAGGGACCGCCCGACCGCCGTGGCCGGCCGGCTGCAGCAGCCGCGTCGTGGACGAATCGCCCAGCACGGCAATTGATTCACCGGGCGGCTGGGCCATATGACCTCCTGGGCGGGGTGACGAATGGTATCCACGATGGTGACACACCGGAGACACCGCGCAGGCGGGATAGGCGGTAGGCGATGACACAGAGCGTGCGCAGCGCGGTCGGTCGGTTGCTGCCGATGATCGAGGGCGCCGCGTCGGACGTGGACCGCAGCGGTGCGGTCGACGCGTCGGTGATCGCGCGTCTGCACGATGCCGGATTCTTCGCCATGCTGCGCCCCAAGGCCTTCGGTGGGCTCGAAGCCGACCCGGTCGAGTATCTGACGGTGGTCCGGGAGCTGTCGGCGGCCTGTATGTCCACCGGGTGGATGGCGGGCTGGCTCGGGGTCAACACCTGGCATCTGTCGCTCTTCGACGAGCAGGCACAGGAAGACGTCTGGGGTGCCGACCCGAACACGCTGGTCTGTGAGTCGTACGCCCCCACCGGACGGCTGGAACGGGCCGGTGACGGGTTCCGGCTGTCGGGCCGATGGAGTCGATGTACCGGCATCGGGCACGCGTCGTGGTTGATGGCCGCGGCCGTTCTCGTCGGTGACGACGGGGCCGCCCAGGATTTCGTGGTGGCGTTGGTGCCCCACGAGGACTACACCGTCGAATCAAGCTGGAACAGCGTGGGTTTGCGGGGCATCGGCGCGCACGATGTCGTCGTGTCGGGGGCACCGGTGCCGCGCTACCGCACCTTCGGGTGGGTCAGCGGTGAGCAGCGGGTGGTTCCGGGGCCGCTGTACCGGCTGCCGCAGCCGACGATGTACATCCACACCGGCACAGTGCCGTTGATCGGAGCGGCCGACCGGGTGCTGGCAGCGCTGCGGCCGGATGCTTCCTCGCCGCTGAGTCCGGTCGCGATGGCGAGCTCCGACGTCGAGCTGTCGATGCGGCAGATCGACGGCAACATCCGCGCTCTGATGGACTGTGCCCGCGCCGACGCAGCCCCGGACACCGGCCTGGTGTTGCGCTCGCGGCGCGACCAGGTGCTGGCGACGGACCGTGCCTATGACGCCATCCGGACGTTCATGCGGCACGCAACCGGCCACGCCGCCGATGACGCTGTGGTGGAACGGATCTGGCGGGATGTGCAGACCGCGCGCACCCATGTCGCGAGCAATGTCGAGCAGGTGCTTGCCCTTGTCGGGCGCTACTCATTCGGCATGGAGGTCGACGACATTCTCTGGTGAGATCCGTGCGTCGTCAGACCCAGGCGTCGGAGGTGATGGTCCGCAGCACCCGGGACAGCAGGTTGTCGGTGGCCAGGGCCGGGGCACTCGACGGTGCCGGCTTCGCGTCGAGGTCGGCGCCGAGCTGCTGGGAGATGTGACGCGCGGCGCGGATGACGAACGGGGCCGTGCGCTGCAATCGGTGCAGGGGAACCGTGCCGCTCAGCGACAGGCCGGCCACCTCGCCGTCGACCGAGCGCAGCGGCGCCGCCACGCTTGTCAGGCCGATGGCGAGTTCCTCGTTGTCGTAGGCCAGGCCGTGGCGCGAGCGGATGCGGGCCAGTTCGCGGTGCAGGGTGGGCAGGTCACCGATGGTGGCCCGGGTGCACCGCACGAGCCGCTGCCCGACGATGGCGTCGACGTCCTCGGCGGGAAGCTGCGCCAGCATGGTCTTGCCCAGTGCGCTGGCATGCGCCGGGGTGTGTCCGGCGACGCGGGTCGGCACGACGGCGCTGTTGCGCCCTGCGACCTTGTCGAGGTACACCACGTCGCCGCCGAAGAGCACCCCGAGGTGCACCACGAGGCCCGTGTCGGCGTGCAGCCGCGACAGGGTCGGTGATGCCACGCCACGTAGTCGGGAGTGGTCGACCATCCGGGTCACGGGCAGCGGTGAGGCGGCCAGCGCGTAGCCGTCGCGGCGGTGCTGCAGCAGGCCGGCCTTGTGCAGCTGTTTGAGAATGCGGTGCACCGACGAGCGCGGCAGCTCGGTGCGGCCGGCGATCTGATCCAGCCGCAGGTGCTTGCCCGGTTCGTCGAATGTGTTGAGGATCAGCGCGACTCGATCCACCATCGACACCGCGTTGCTATTTTGGTGCTCCTCGCGTACGCGGTCGCGCTGGTCGGGCCGCGGCTGGGCCGGTTCACGGCTTGTGCAACTCGGCATCTGCGCCGTCCCTTCTGCGTGGACGTCGGACCCTCGGCCCACCACGATCCCATTCAGTGAGATTGCGGCGCAACCCCTCGACCACATCCCCCACGATGGTCGACAGCGCGCAATGCGGGCGACAAGGGAGTTGTGGATGCGTGGTGTTGACATGACCAGAGATGTTCTGGACGGCATCGACGAGCAGGCCGCGGTGTTGCGGGCGCTCGGAACCGTCAACGAGGCGCTCGGCCGGTTGGACGACCGCTGCGCCGAAGCGCTGCGTCGGTGCGGGGTGATGCACATGCTGCAGCCCGAGGAGTTCGGTGGCGTCGAAACGCATCCGGCGGATTTCGCGGACGCCGTCTTCGAGATCGCCCGCCTGGACGGTTCGGCGGGCTGGGTCGCGGGATCGGTCGGCGTGCCGCCGTGGATCGTGGCCACCACCGACCGGCGCCCGCGTGACGAGGTGTGGGAGGCCGACCCGGACAGCTGGATTGCATCGGCGTATTCCGTTGCAGGGTTGCTGTTTCCGGTCGCAGGCGGCTATCGGCTGTCGGGCGAGTGGCAATGTGTGGCCGGCGTCGATCATTGTGACTGGGTCGTTCTGGGCGCGCGCGTGGTCGACACCGCAGGCGCCGCGGGGCTCGTATATGTCCTGGCCCCGGCCGCCGACCTGCTGATCGTCGAGGATTCCTGGAACGGCGTCGGGTTGGCGGGCGCAGGCAGCAAGACCGTCGCCGCCGACGACGTCTTCGTGCCCGCACACCGCGTGCAGCGCGGCGTCGCCGACGGGACCGCAGCCGAGCAGGCGGGTGCGCGTAATCCGATCTACCACTTGCCGTTCGGCGTGGTGGCGCCGCTGGGCATCACGGCCGCGGTGATCGGCATGGCCGACGGTGCGCTGGCTCATCATGACGAAGGATCCGACGATGTGGCGATCGAGCAGGCTGCCGCGGAGATCAGGGCTTCGCGGCTGGCGCTGCTCGACACTGTCAGCTCGTCGTTCCACCTTGTCCTCGACGGGCCGATCGACGCGGGTGTGCGGAAGCGGGCACGGCGCGATCAGGTGGCGGCGGCACGCCGTGCCGTGCGTGCGGTCGACGACATCGTGTCGCGGTCGAGTGTCGACGCCCTGCGTCGCGACCACCCGCTGCAGAGGTTCTGGCGGGATGCCCATGTCGGGCTCGCCGGGGTGGTTGCCGCGTCGGGGCTGATGAGCTGAGAGCCCCGACGCGCCCGCCTGCTCAGGCGTGGGTTCCACCGTCGATGCGGATCTCGGTGCCACTGATGAACACGCCGTCCTCGGACACCAGCATCGCGATCACACCGGCGACCGCACTGGGATCGCCCATGGCCGCGGTGCCGGAGGTGAGCGTCGTCGGCACGATCGGCGACAGCTTGGCGAACAGTGACCAGTCGGCATCGGAGGGGATGAATCCCGCTGTGGCATCGGTGATTCCGGACTTGATGCTGCCCGGCGCGACACTCACGGCGCGCAGCCCCTGTTTGCCGTACTCCAGTGCCAGGGCGTGTGTCATCGACTGGATTCCGCCCTTGCTGGCCGCATACGCCGCCATGTAGGGATGGGCGAACGCCGCGGAGGTCGAACTGAAGTTGACGATCGCGCTGCGCGGATTGGCCAGCAGCGCCGGCAGGGCCTCGCGGATCACCAAGAAGGTGCCGGTCAGGTTGACCGCGATGATCTGATTCCACGCCGCCAGGCTCATCTCGTGGGTGTGCACCGCGCGCAGGATGCCGGCCGCGTTGACCACCGCATCGAGGCCTGCGAGCGCATCGATCGCGGCTTTGACCCCCTCGACGACCGAGGTCTCGTCCCCGATGTCCATGGTCAGGGCGGTGAACCGGGAGTCGGTGCCTGCCTGCTGCGCGAGTTCGCCGGTGTGGACGAGCCCGTCGGTGGAGATGTCGGCGGCGACCACAGTCGCGCCTTCGTCGAGCAGGCGCAGGACGGTGGCCTGCCCGATGCCCGACGCCGCGCCGGTCACCAGGATCCGGTGGTGTTCGAGTCGCTTCATGCTGTGCTGCTCCTGTCGCAGATGGCCCGGTCGTCGGATGTCATTGACCCATCACATATTTCACCGTGGGGCCCGCGGTCCACCCGCCGTCGACCGCGATCTCCGCGCCGGTGACGTAGGAGGCGGCGGGGGACAGCAGATAGGTGACCGCGCCGGCGATCTCGTCGGCCTCACCGACGCGGCCCATCGGGGTGTTGGGGTAATTCCCCTCACCCTGAACGATGCCGACCTGCGCGGTCATCGGGGTGTACGTCATGCCGGGGTGCACCGAGTTGACCCGGATACGGTCGCCGCCGAGCTCCACGGCAGCGATCTTCGTCAGGCCCCGCACACCCCACTTCGAGGCGCCGTAGCCGGCCGTCAGCGCGAGGCCCATCAGGCCTGCGGCCGACGAGATGTTGACGATCGAACCGCCCCCGGCGGCGCGCATCGGTGCGATGACCGCCTGCAGGCCGTTGAAGACCCCGACGAGGTTGACCTCGAGCACGGTGCGGAAGTGGTCGAGCGGTTCGTGCTCGATGAACTGCCCGGTCGAGATGCCCGCGTTGTTGACGAGACCGGTGAGGGTGCCGAATTCGGCAAGGGTGAGCTGCACCGCCGATTCCCAGTGCGCCGGATCGGTCACGTCGAGGTGGACGTAGCGCGCGCTGGGCCCGAGGTCACCGGCCAGTCGGCCACCCTCGTCGTCCAACACGTCGGCGATGACGACCTTGCCGCCACCGGCGACGATGTGTCGCGCGAACGACGCGCCCAGCCCCCGTGCGCCGCCGGTGACGATGGCCACCACGTCCGCCAAGCTCTGTGAAACCGCCTGCATCCCAGCAACTTCCTTTCAGCGTCGGCTGGGCAGAGGTCCTGGCCGGCCCCGCCCGCGCATTGACGCAATCACATCGAGGGGCGTTGCGTGGGGTTTAGTCCTACTCAGTGGGAATTCGGGTGCCGGACAATCCGGCCGGTGCGGAGGGCGTTGTGCCGGTCAGTGAGACAGCGGCTGTGGCCGCACGGATCCGATTCGTAGCGTGGCATTTCCGAACACCACGCGAAAGGCGACCATAGTGGCAGTCCAAGCACCATCGTCAGAGAACGCGGAAGTTGCGGCCACGGTGGATGTCGTGGTGGTCGGCGCCGGGTTCGCCGGGCTCTACGCGTTGCACCGCCTGCGCGGTCAGGGGCTTTCGGTACGGGTGTTCGAGGCGGCCCACGGTGTGGGCGGCGTGTGGTACTGGAACCGCTATCCGGGGGCCCGTTGCGACGTCGAGAGCGTCGACTATTCGTATTCGTTCGACGAGGCGCTGCAGCAGGAGTGGGACTGGAGCGAGAAGTACGCGACCCAGCCGGAGATCCTGCGCTACCTCAACCACGTGGCCGACCGGTTCGACCTGCGCCGTGACATCACGTTCGAGGCCAGGGTGACCGACATGGTGCTCGATGAGCAGATGCTGCGCTGGGAGGTCCGCACGGACCGCGGCCACGTTGTCTCGGCACGCTTTTGCATCTTGGCGGTGGGCCCACTGTCCAACGCGAACATCCCGGCGATCGACGGGCTGAACTCGTTCGCGGGCGAGGTTTACCACACCGCCCACTGGCCGCATGCCGGCGTGGACTTCACGGGCAAGCGGGTCGGGGTCATCGGTACCGGATCCTCTGGCATTCAAGCGATCCCGTGCATCGCCGACCAGGCCGCACAGCTGTACGTCTTCCAGCGGACCCCGAATTACAGTGTGCCGGCGGGCAATGTGCCGCTCGACAACGACACTCGCGCCCGGCAGAAGGCGAACTACGCCGAGCGGCGGCGGCTGTCACGCGCGAGCGGTGGCGGCTCCCCGCACCAGCCGCATCCCAGGTCGGCACTTGAGGTTTCCGACGACGAGCGTCGGGAGATCTACGAGCGCCGCTGGGAACTCGGTGGCGTGCTGTTCTCCAAGGCGTTCCCTGATCAGCTGATCACCATCGAGGCCAACGACACCGCGCGACTCTTCTGGGAGCGCAAGGTCCGTGAGGTCATCGACGATCCCGCGACGGCGGATCTGCTGATCCCGAAGGATCATCCGATCGGTGCCAAGCGGATCTGCACCGACGACAACTACTTTCAGACTTTCAACAGCGACCATGTACACCTGGTGAACTTGCGGGCCACGCCGATCGAGCGGATCGACGCCACCGGCGTCGAGACGTCTGACGCCCATTACGCCGTGGACGCCTTGGTGCTGGCCACCGGGTTCGACGCGATGACCGGGTCGGTGCAGAAACTCAATGTGGTCGGTCGCGGTGGCCGCACCCTCAACGAGGCGTGGGCGCATGGGCCCGTCACCTACCTGGGCCTCGGGGTCGCGGGCTTCCCGAACATGTTCAACGTCGCCGGACCGGGCAGCCCGTCGGTGCTGGCGAACATGGTGCTGCATTCGGAGTTGCACGTGGATTGGGTGGCCGACGCGATCGCCTATCTGGACGCGCGGGATGCGCGTGCCCTGGAGGCGCGCGCCGACGCGGCTGCCGAGTGGGTGCAGGAGTGCAGCCGCCGGGCCGCGGCGACCTTGATGCCGCAAGCGAATTCGTGGTACCTCGGCGCGAACATCCCGGGCAAGCCGCGAGTGTTCATGCCTTTCGTCGGAGGTTTCGGGGTGTACGGCCAGATCATCGCCGATGTGGCCGCGGCCGGCTACAAGGGATTCGACATCCTCGAGGACTGACCGCCGGGCAGCCCGTCGCGAATGTGAATCCTCTGCGCTGTGACGGCCTGTTTTTCGCTGACGATGCACGCTCGCGAGGGCAGTCTGCGATTGCTAGTCATCCGCTCAGCGGTTCACCACGGACGTGATATCGGTGGCCACCTGGCGTCGGGCCTCGCCGGCCAGGGTGAGCACCGGCATGGTCATGAATCCGTGGATCGCGCCGCAGTAGCGCCGATGGGTCACCGGAACACCTTTGGCTGCAAGGGCTTCGGCATAGTGGTCGCCTTCAGAGCACAACGGGTCGAAGCCTGCCGTCAGCACCACCGCCGGGGGTAGCCCGGAAAGGTCGGCCCGCAGCGGTGAGGCATACGGATGGGTGCGGTCCGATATGCCCGGAACGTACTGATCCCAGTACCACGCCATGGCGGCAGCGGTGTTGTAGTACCCGGTCGCGAACCGGCGGTAGGACTCCGTGGTGAAATCGGCGGCGATCACCGGATACAGCAGGGCCTGGCACGCGATGCGGGGTCCACCTCGATCACGCGCCAGGACGGCCGTCACCGCAGCGAGGTTGCCGCCGGCGCTGTCACCGGCGACCACCAACCGGGCCGCGTCGCCGCCGAATTCTCGGGCATGCTCAGCGGCCCAGCACAGCGCGGCGTACACATCCTCGGCGGCCGTGGGCCACCGCGATTCCGGGGCCAGCCGGTAGTCCACCGATACCACGACGGCCCCGACGTCGTTGGTGAGCGACCGGCACAGGTCGTCATGGGTGTCCAGATCGCAGAACACGAACCCGCCCCCGTGGGCGAACACGATCAACGGCAGTGGCCCGGTGAAAGGCATTGCAGGCCAATAGGTTCGTACCGGTATACCCTCGGGTGTCACGCTGTCACGTACCGCACCGACGGGCCGTGGTCGGGCGGGCCGGCGGAACCGTGCCCGGACGGCGGCGCGGGCCTGAGCGCCCGTCATGGTCTCGACGGCGGGGAAGCCGGTGTTGAGGACCGGCAGCAGCTCGGCGATTTCAGGATCCAGCCGCATGTGCTCGCGCGTCCCTGCCCGCGATGGTGCCGAGTGCGTCATGGGTGAAGATCGTCATCGCGGGGCTGAAATTACGCACGACTTGTACCGCTGAGCGGGACAACGGACGACGAGAATGTCCCGTGCACTGCACCATCACAATGCCCGGCACAAAACCGAACGAACGCGCCGGAAGCGATTTCATGATCAAGATGAGGAGACAGTCATGGTGCCGGCCGTCAAGGACAGCCCCGATACCCCGCCGATCGCCGCGATTGGACGAGTGTCAGCGCTGCTGGATGCCTTCGACGGTGGCACTCGCCTGACCTTGGCCCAAATTGCCCGCCGGACCGGCCTGCCGCGCTCCTCCACACACCGCATGCTCGATCAGTTGGTGCGGCTGCAGTGGCTGCTCCGCACCGGACACGAGTACGAGCTCGGAACCAAACTCATCGAACTGGGACACCGTGCCGTACATCAGAATCGCGTGTACCGGGCCGCGGCACCTTTCTTGTGGGATCTGCATCGCGCCACGGGCATGGTGGTACATCTGGCGATTCTCGACGGCGCCGATGTCGTGTACCTCGAGAAGGTGGGCGGCCGCATGGGACTGTCGATTCCGACGCAGGTCGGCTCGCGTCAACCGGCCCATTGCACAGGTGTGGGCAAAGCGATTCTGGCCTACAGCCCGCTCGCCCGGCTGGAGCGCCTCGAGGGCGACGAGCTGGCCCGCAAAACCAACTACTCGATCACGGATCCGGCAGAGCTTCGGGTCGCCCTGAGCGAGATCAGGGCCCGCGGTGTCGCCTTCGACCACGAGGAGTGTGTCCCCGGATTCGGATGTGTAGCAGCCCCGGTCGGGCCGATCGACGGGCCCGTTGCCGCGGTGTCGGTGTGCGGACCGGTCGACCGACTGCCGTTCGACAACCGGCTTGCCGCGCCCGTACGCATCACGGCTCTGCAGATCTGGCGCAATCTGGACGATGTCGCACTCGGCTGCTCGGGCCCGCGGCACCGGCCTCGAAAGCGCACCGGATCGAACGCCGCCGACCATCTGATGCCGACCTGCCCCAAGCCGACCCTCTGAACCGAGTTCTGTTCGGCAAGGGGGCCGATCTGTTCATAGGCCCGCGCCGAAAATTCGAGTAGTGCATTACTCGATCCCGCATGCCGACCCCGGCCATATGCTCGCCACAAGGTATTCCACAGGAAACGCGAGCAAGGATCACTGGCAAAGATGAAGCGCGGTCCGGCGGGAAGCGTCGATTGTTCGGACAGATGGACGAACAACCATGATTGAACGCGTTGTGCTGCAGGAAAAGCTCCGGGTGCCCGAGGTTTCGGGTCTCTCCCGGGCCCGGCTGGAAGGGCCGTTGCTGTCCGGCTCGCAAACCAATGTCGATCTCGTGGTGGCGCCCGCGGGGTGTGGCAAGACCACCCTGCTGGCCCACGTCGCGACGGCGTCGACCCGGCCGGTGGGGTGGTACCGGATCACCTCCGACGATTCGACCGAACCTCGGATGGTCGCGCACCTGGCGGCGGCGCTGTCGGCGGTGACCGATACCGGCGACGCGCGTTCGATGGCCGACCTTCTGGCCGCATTGGATCGCAGGACGAGCGTGTGCGGCGTCCTGATCCTCGATGATGTGCACGAGATCGCGGAGACCCCGGCCGAGCGGGCGTTGGAGCAGTTCATCTCGCTGCGGCCGCGGGGCCTTCAACTGATCTGCGGGTCGCGCCGGATGCCCGACTTCAACATCTCCCGCATCCGGGTGTCGGGGTCGATCTCCGAAACGGGAAGTGACGACTTGCGTTTCCGGTCCTGGGAGGTCGAGGAGTTGTTCGCCTCGGTCTACCGCGAGCCGTTGCGTCCGGAGGCCGCCGCGGCGTTGACGCGCCGCACCGGCGGGTGGGCCGCGGGCCTGCAGCTGTTCCACCTGGCCACCGTCGGGCGCACCGCGGTCGAGCGTCATCAGGCCGTCGCCGGCCTCGGCGGCCGGTCCAAACTGGTGCGTTCCTATCTGACCCGCAACGTGCTGGCTGAACTCCCCGCTGATCGCCGCGAGTTCTTGTTGCGAACCTGCACGCTCGGACGGCTCTCCGGTACGGCCTGCGACGCCCTGCTGGGGATCACCGGAAGTCACCGCATCCTCGAAGACCTGGAAAGTGCCCAGTTGTTCACCTTCACCGACGACGGCGGCGTCTACTTCCGCTATCACGAGGTGCTGCAGTCGCATCTGGAGCTGGCGCTGGTCGAGCAGTACGGTCCGGCAGCTGCCCGCGAGTGCTACCGCAAGAGTGCAGGCGTCCTGGAATCGCTCGGCGAGACCCGCTCGGCGGCACGGGCTTTTGCGAAGGCCGGCGACTGGGCCTCGGTGTCGCGACTGGTGCAGGACACCGGCGGACCGCGTATCGATGCGACGGCGCTCGATGACGCCCATTTGCTGCCGGCCAGCACCTGGCAGCACGATCCGTGGTTGGCGCTGGCCCACGCGCGGCGATTGGTCCGCGAAGGCGCATTGACGCGTGCCGTCGAGGCCTACCGGCACGCCCGCACGCTGTACGACGAGCCCAACTATCAGCAGATGTGCCGCGACGAATCCGCTGTGGCGTCGGCTTGGCTGCCCGCCGACCAGGCCAGGCGGGCGCCGGGTTCGGGGACTCTGGCCCACCACTGGAGCGCGCCGTTGCGCCAAGCCCTGGTCCGCTCACCTGATTTCACCGGCGACCACCGGTGCGCGGATGCTCGCGAACAGTTGACCTGTGGGCTTGCGGCGATCGCTGCGGGCGAGCTCAGAACAGCGAGAGCGCTGCTGGAATCGATCGCCGGCACGGTACCGGCCGAGGGACCCGTCGACGTACTGGCGGCGGTCGGTGCAGACCTCGCACTGGCCGCGCTCGATCTGTTCGACGGCGCCGCCGCCGATCCGTCCGCACGGTTCAGCACCATCGCGGTGGCAGCCGACAACGAGGGTTTGCCGTGGGTTGCGCGGCTCTGCCATGGGCTGGAGCAAGTGTCACTGATCGTGTCGCGGGATGCGCTGTGGCGCTTGGACAGTTGCTCGGACATCGTCGACGCGGCCGAACGGGTGGGGGACCGATGGGGCGCGGCCCTGCTGCTGTTTGCGGCGGGTCTTGCCAAGAAGCGAGTCGGCCAGGACGGCAGCGGCGAATTGGACGGTGCCAACCGGATATTCGGTGAACTCGGTGCGCCGGTGCTGCAGCTGTGGTGCCGGTTGGTGGCGACGGATCCGAACGACACCGAGCCCGTGATCCGGGAACTGGTGGAAGCCGGCCAGGCGCTGCGATCGCGCGGTGCGCAGGCGGTGGCGCTGGGCCTGCTGGCGTCGGCGCGCGCCGGTGAGGGGATCGCCGAAGCTGCCCGGATGGCCGAGACCTTCGGCGTACCGCTGCTGGGTCACGGTGACGCCGACGCGCCCCGGGGCGCGGTCGCCACCGCGGCCGAGGTGGTCGAGGCCAGCCTGCCCCCCGTCGCGATCACCTGCTTCGGCGAATACCGCATCGCGATCGACGGCGAGGTCGTCGGGCTGAATCAGCTTCGGCCGCAGGCACGTTGGGTCCTGCAGATCCTCTCGGCGGCGCCGGGGCACGACCATCACCGCGAACTCCTGGAAGACATCCTGTGGCCGGGTGTCGACCACCAGGTGGCCTGTCACCGACTGCAGGTGGCGGTGTCGAGCGTGCGAACCATGTTCGGTCAGGCGGATCTGGTCATCGGTCGCCGCGGCGAGTCCTATCGCTTGGAATTGGGGGAGCGATCCACCGTCGACGTCCGGGACTTTACCGATGCCCTGGCCCGGGCGGCCGCCGCGTCGGCGCGCGGCGATCTGCACGGCCGGATGACCGCGCGGCATGAGGCGATGAACCTGTACACCGGCGAACTTCTGCCGGAGATCTCGGGCTCGTCTTACCTTGACGCGGAACGTGATCGGCTGCAGCGCGCGGCCGCGGCCGCCGCCGCGGCACTCGCAGCGGATCACCGCGGCCTCGGTGAGTTCGAGCAGGCGCTTGTCATGGCGCAACGCTCGGTACAGCTTGAGCCATACCAGGACACCGCCTGGGCGGTACTGGCCGAACTGCACGAGGCCCTGGGCGACCACAGCTCCGCCGAATTGGTGCGCCACGAGTACGCGCGGATGCAGGCCGACCTGGAACCGTCACATTTGTGACCAGACGCAGTGCTGGGCACCAGGTTTCGCCGGTCTCGGCCGCGCGTCCGGCGCGATCAGGCGTCGGCCGGGGAGGGCGTGGGGTGCCCGTGATCTTTCTCACGGCCGGGCAGCGGCAGGAAGGTCTTTGTGGCGGAGGCGACGGTAACGAAGCCAACACTGGCCCAGATGACATTCGACACGGCGCTGGGCCACGCGCCGTACAGCGCCGCTGCTATCGCGCCGGAGGTGCCACCGAGTGCGTTCAGGAGCCCGTAGCGCCAGGAATCTGCGATCAGCCGACCGCGGACGACCAGTACGTATGCAACGAAAGTCCCTACTGTTCCAAGCCAGCCGAGGATCGCTGCCAACATCGCCAAGACTCCGTTTCTCTCAACAATGCAATCTCTGCGCCAGTATCGTCCGCTGAATTCATTCATGACAATTGAATAGATCTTGATGTCTTGTTTAGCATTCCTGAATGTCGATAGACCCGCGTAGACTGCGCTTCCTGCTGGCCGTCGCCCGCACCGGGGGCGTCCTGGCGGCCGCAGATGTGCTGCACATGACCCCTTCTGCGGTGTCGCAGCAGATTGCCCACCTTGAGCGCGAAACCGGTTGCACGCTCATGACAAGGACCTCGCAGGGTTCGGCGCTCACGGCCGAGGGGCTGGTGCTGGCCGAGGCGGCCCAGGAAATCGAACGGACCCTGCTTGAGGCCAGGACGCGGCTCGACCACGGCGGTACCGAGCTGCAGGGAGCTGTGCGCATCGGGGGCTTCCAGAGTTTTCTCTCGGTGGTGATCGCGCCGGCATTGGCGCAGTGGCGGCGGGATCTGCCTGGTGTCCACTTCGAGGTGGTCGAAGCCGACCGCGACGCGCTGCTGAGGTCACTCAAGGCCGGCGAACTCGACGCTGCGGTCATCGAATTCGACGCGGGCGAACCGCCCAAGTCGCTGCCGAGTGGCGTTACGGAAATCCCGTTGACCGACGAACCGTGGAAGCTGGTTGTCCCGGCGGGCACCCTGCTGACCGACACGGCGGATTTGGGCCGCATCAAGCTCCCGTGGCTCGGGGTGGGGCCGGGGGACGCCAGTGCGCAGGCTCTATTGCGGTTGCGTCGGGTGGCCGGAATCGATCAGCCGACAATCCACCGCTACTTTGCGACCCAGACTGCGCTCGCACTGGTCGCAGCGGGGGAGGGAATGGCGGTCATCCCGACGCTGGCGCTCCATGGTATGTCGCTGAAAGGTGTTGAGACGCTGGATGTTCCAGGCCTCGGAACCCGTCGGATCGTGCTGCGGAGCCACTTCCGGGGTAAGCAGGCGCACCGACTGTTGGCCCCGGTCACGGCCCTGATACGCGATGCGTTGTCGAAGATCGACGTCGGCCAGGCCTAACTCGCGGATATCGGCTGCCTTCGCGCGCCCGCGCTGCCGGGGCGTCAGGGTTTTCTTGACGGATGCGATCGCGTCAAGTAAACCTTGACGCATGGTGTTCCAATCGATCAGCCTGCACGCATTCCGCGAAGACGTACCGGGGCCGCGGTGGCGTGCGCTGTACGACGCGACCTGGCCCGGTTACCGCGCCTGGTATCTACGGCCAGGGTCCGGTCGCCGTCCGACCGTCGCCCAAGCCGAAGCTGCGCTGCTGCGGTACATGCCAGAGCTGCATCCAGCGTGGCAGCACCTCGTGGCACTGACCGATCGCGATCCGACCACGGCGGCGATGCTCACCCACTGGAACATGCCCGCGTTCGCGCCGGGTTGCTCGCAAGCCGTCGTCGACACCCGCACGCGAGGAGGGCGAACAGGGCCCGGAAGCCGGGCCCTGATCCGCAACTACGACTATCATCCGGACCTCTTCGAACAGGTCGTGCTGACCACACGGCTCGGGGACCGCGCGGTGACCGGCACCAGTGACTGTCTGTGGGGCCTGCTGGACGGGATGAACTCCGACGGTCTGGCGGTGTCACTGACATTCGGCGGCGCCAAGGGGTCCGGACCTGGCTTCGGGATCCCGCTTGTGGTGCGGTATTTGCTCGAGGTTGCGGGCACAGTTCCCGACGCCCTGTCCGCGTTGTCCGGCGTGCCGGTCTCCATGTCCTACAACCTGACGTTGACCGATTCGACGAGGTGCCATCGCACGGCGTACGTCGCTCCGGGCCGGCCGATGGAAGTGCGCGCTGTGCCGTTGGCCACCAATCACCGATTCGACCACCCCGATGATCCGCTGCACGCCAAGCGCTTCCGCAGCGTGGAGCGTCGGACGCGTCTCACCGAGGTGCTGCGCGATTGCCCGGACCCGGATGCTGTGGCTCGCGAATTCCTTCGGACCCCGCTGCGCAGCACCGACTACAGCGGCGGCTTCGGCACCTTGTACACCGCGGACTACCGTCCCGACTCCGGAATCGTTCACTATCGATGGCCGGGAACCACCTGGACGAGGTCATTCGATTCGACCGATGCCGAATTGCGTCTCGACGTGGGGGTAGCCTCGCCGCCGTAGAATGCCCGCATGCCGGCAGACCCAGACACTCCCGTGGACGCCATGACCGAGGGTGAATTGGCGGCGCACATCTACCGGAGCATCGATGAGCTGAGCGCGCGGGGCACCCGCGAGGCATTCGCCGAACTGCTCCGAGTGGTGGCGTACACCGGCGAAAAGGTCGGCGAAGCGGCCCGGTTGCTGGCGACGGCGAACTCGTGGGCGCAGGTCGCCGAGGTGTCCGGCACATCCAAGCAGGCGGCCTGGGAGCGCTGGCGGTCGTAGCTCAGGCGCCCGCCGGGGACTCGGTGACGGTGTCGTCGGCCGGAGGAGGCGCAGGTGGAGCCGCGCGGATGACGAGTTCGACCCGATGCGGTATGTGAGCCGGTTTGATCGCGTCGACCAGTGCGTCGACGCTGCGCGCATCCACCTCGTCGTCGGCGGTCACGGTGACCCGAACCAGCAGCCCCGGAGTCGGCTGACCACCGGGACGCGAGTCCGGCGTGAGTGACCAAGTGGCCGAGCCTGATTCGATGACCTCGGTGTCCCGGTTGAACGCGGCGACAACGGAGTCATGGATGCTCTGCGCGGTGCCCTGCCAACCGAGCAGTGCCGCACCCGCTGTGATCAGCTGTCGTTTGTGGGCTGGTTCCCGACCTGCCACGGTCAGACCTATCCAGCCTGCGAGCCAGTCGAGCATGTCGTCCGGCGTGGTCCCGGGGTCGAGATATGCGGGCAGGCAGTCCAGCGTCGCGAACACCGGTGCGAGCACCTCGTCGAAGGCGGCGCACAGTTCGGCGGCCAGCCAGTCGTCCCAATACACCGACGGCATCGTGTCGATGAAAGGCATTGGCGTGCCTAGGTTGTCGATTCCCGCTCTCATCGGTCGGCCATCCGCACACTGTGTTTACCGAAGGCGTAGGCCAGTTCGTTGCGCGCCAGCGGGATCACCTCGGCGGGCTCGGTGGAGCGCTCCCCGGTGATGGGGTCGAAGGCGAACAGTTGCACTGTCACCTTGCGGCCCATGTCCACCCCGGCGACCGGGGCGAGTGCCGCGGCCACCTCGTGCACCTGCACGGCGCGTCCCATGGGCCACCCTGTGCCGTTGGGGCCACCGGTCAGCGGATGCAGCAGACTGTTGAGTGCCCGCTGCACATCGGTTTTCACCTGGGTGCGGGAGTAGCCCGGCAGCACCGCAAGTGCCACGACCACGGTGACCCCGCGGTAGCGCGGAGGCTCCACCACCACACGGGCGCCGACCAGGCGCCGCCGGTTCAGATGGTTCTTGATCCGCTGGATGGTCTCGGGTTCGGGGATGAGGTCCTCGCGTCGTACCAGGTCCATCTCGTCGCTCGCCACGTGCGGCACGATCAGTACTCGTACCGTCCCTGCTTCCCTGGCGTCGACCGCGGTCAGACAATGGGCCCTGGCCACCTCTGGTGCCACGTCGAGGGTCAGTTGTTCGAAGTCCTGGGCGGTGACGGCCTTACCGCGGCTGCGCAGCAGCATCGGACCTCGGACCTTCACCTCGTCAACCGTTTCCGCCTCGGCACCGCCGACAGCCGCGCGGCGATTCTCGACCCGCGCCACGTAGGGGACGCTGGTCTTGAGAACCCGGATGCGGCCCACGCCGACATTGCCCTTGCGACCGCCGCCGGTGCGGTAAGCAGACATGACCAGCGGTGCGGATCGCGGGGGGATCTTGCCGTACTGTCGGACCGCTCCGTCCGCTTCGCGGACCATCGGGCCGAACACGATCTCGCCGGCGACCGGGTCGATGTGGAACGACCGACTCGAATCATCTTGTTCGCCGAAGTGTTCCACGGCCTGCCAGGGTGTCTCGCTCTCACCAGCGACAGTCAACGCGGTGCCGTTCCATGGCAGGACCGGGCGATGCTGCAGCCCGAAGCGTTGCCCGGCGGTGCCGTCGGACGTCCCCAACGGCTCGTCCCGGACCACCCTGGCGTTGATGATCCGCGCGGTGCCGCCGACCGTGCACGCGGAAATCGATGTGATGAACGGTGATTCGCTGTAGGTCGACTGACCGGGGGTGGTATCGACCAGTCGGCACCGCAACCAGCCTCTGGCTTCGCCACCGACCCGGGGTGGTGAGTCGAGGACATGTCCGCGTGGCACGTGCAGGATCACATCGCCCGGCTTGTTGAAGGCCTTGGTCTCGTCGCGTCCCGGTTCGCAGGGCACCCAGTCCGGGCCGCCGGTCCAGGCTTCCCACACATATGGGGGGTTGGTCGGGTCGACACCGACGCCGGACACCCGGCAGTCCACCCGCAGCAGCACCGCGCACGATGGCACCGCGCAGTCCAGTCCGATCAGCAGAGCGTCACCGGGCTCGGGACGCTCTGAGAAACAGCGAAATTCGGTGCCGGGTTCGTTGTTCTGCGGGACGGGCTCGCCGCCGCCCGACTGGGTCGCGACCCGGCCGCCGTCCAGGGAGCAGGGAACGATGTCGAGTTTCTCGATGGTGGAAAACACGATCGGTTCGTCGAGGTCGGTGCGGTCGGTGCTGACCTCGGTTTCCTCACGCACCGTGATGGTCTGCGGCTGGGGTGCGGACAGCCAGAACGTCGCCTCGCCCTGAGCAGCGCCGGGCGGACGAAGCTCCATCCCCAGCAGTTCCAGAAATTTGATGTAGTTGCGGTCGGGCACCCGGTTGAGCCGGTAGATGAGCTGGTCGACCATCATCGCGAAGGTCTCGATCAATGTGATGCCGGGATCGGAGATGTTGTGATCCGACCATTCCGGGCAGCGCTGGCGGACCCGGCGACGGGCTTCGTCGACCAGGTTCTGAAATGTCCGGTCGTCGAGATTCGGTGCGGGCAGCATCCTCAGACCTCATTCCGCCGGTAACTCGGGGACAGTTCGGCCGGCTCCGGTGCGCCTGGCTCGTCAGGGATCACGTAGAACGGGAAGACGAGGTTGCGTTCGTCGTTGTAGCCACGGATCCGATATCCCACGTCGATGTGGGCCATGCCCAGATCGTGACGGTTGAACAGCACCCGCACGTCTTCCACGTCGATGCGAGGCTCCCACCTTTCGAGCGCCCGCCGGACGTCGTTGGCAATCGCCGCCAGCGTCGCGTCGTTCATCGGTGAGAACAGGTGATCCTGGATGCGGCAGCCGAATTCGGGTCTCATGGGCCGTTCGCCCGGCGCGGTGCGGATGATGATCTCGATGGCTTGCTCGATGTCGCGGACGTCGGTGGCGAGCGCGATCGCATCCGTGGGATCGACCTGTATGGGGAAGTTCCAACCGGCGCCAATGAATTCGTTGGTCATCTGTTCACCCTCCGATCAACACGGTCGGGCTGCCAGGTCCGACAATGGGAGCGCCGCAGCCTGTCATGTCCCCGACCCGGGCCGCGGGCATTCCACCGATGAGCACGGTCAGGCTTCCCGGCGGCATGATCGCATTCGGCGGATGCGGCACCACACCGGGAAACGCGCAGATGTGCGGAGTTCCGACCGTCGCCGCCGCGCTTCCGCCGATCAGCACAGTAGGTACGCCGGGCGGTCCGATGGCGCCGGGGTGGCCGGTCATATCCCCGACACGTGCTGCAGGAGGCATGATCTGGACCTCTCAGTTGATCTTGACGGGGGCGCCGGTGATGACATTGGGGCCGCCGGCCTTGAATTCGCCGGCAGCTTTCGCCGCAACCTTGACGGTGGTGCCTTGTAGCGAGAGAGCGGTCTGGGTTTCCACGTTCACCGCACCCGCACCGCCGGACACCGAGACGCCGTTGGTGGCGGTGACGGAGATCTTCTTGCCTTTCAGCTGGAGGTCGCTGTTGCCGGCGTCGACGACGATGCCCTTGCGGCCCTCGATCAGCACGGTGCCGTCGCTGTGCACGATGATGCGGGTGCCGACGGAATCCAGTGTCAGCTTCAGTTTCCCGTCGCCGGTTTCGGCCGTGATGCCTTCGGTCTTACCGTTGTCGTCGAGTAGGTCGATGCGGTGGCCGTTGCGCGAGATCAGCGACCGCCGGTTGACTGCTCCGGAACCTGTGTCGATGAGCGTGGTGCCCTTGGCATTTGCGGTGTCGACGCCGTTGTACAGTCCACCGAGCACGTACGGCCGCTGGGGGTCCTGCTGCTCGAAGGCCACCAGCACCTCATCGCCGACCTCGGGGATCATCATGGCGCCCCGGTTCTTTCCGGCTCCCGGCTGTACCGTGCGCGCCCAGTCGCTGACATAGTCGTCGGAAAGCCACGGAAACGTCAGTTTCACGCGGCCCTGGTGCGTCGGATCGTTCGCGTCGCTGACCTGTGCGATGACGACACCAGCTCCGGCAGCGGGTCGCGCACCGCCCCCGGTCAGACCGTACAGGCTGCGTTCCTGGCGTCCCGTCACCGCGAACGCGGTGGTGTAACCACCGTTGGCCGGATCGTAGCGGTGCCGTGCGGCGGTGATGGTGTACTTACCGTCGAACGGCTTGCCTGCGTTGTCGACGGTGATCCCGACATTGGCCCGCAACTTCGGGTTACCCCGTGCCACAGCGTCGATCTCGGCGAACGAGCTGCTGATCTGCTCGGTCAGCGCCGCCGCGGCGGTATCTGCCTCCGACTGTGTACGGTAGGCGGTGTCGGAGGCCACGTACCGCGGCTCCCCGAACGGCTTGGCCATATCGGCGGGTTTCACCGTCGGTAGGTCCACGCTCTTGGTCGCGGCCTGTGACGTGCTGACGATCTTGCGCTTCTGCGCCACATCCCATCCCCGGACCTCGACCTCGGTGACCTGCTCGGCGGCGGTGATGACCGATCGGAACCGCAGCAGATCGGTGCCGAGGCGCAGCACCAGCGGGTCGGTCTTCTGAGCGTCGTCGGACGGCGCGGTGTTGGCGTCCTGGCGTGGGTGGAAGCTCAGCTTGTTGTCGCGGACCGTCAGCTCGTAGCCGATGCGTCTGGCCATCCCGTCGAGGAACTCCCAGTCCGACTGACCGAATTGGCCGAGGTGGTCGAAAACCGTTTTGCTGGGCTCGATCTGGCCGGCTTGGATCTTGGCGCGCTGGGCAACCTGGGTGACGGCATCCGATGCCGTCGTCTGGGTGTAGGACTGGGTGTGCCTGCCACGGAACAACCGGTGCGCCGGGTCGTACCCGCGGATGATGGTGAACGAACCGGGGCCACCGATCTCGGCTTCCAGTGCGGTCACCTCACCCTCGATCAGCTTCTCGGGTGTGTCGGTCTGGGTGCTACCGACAGTGATCTTCACCTTGGCGCCGATCGTCACCTTGGCCTTTTCGATGACGATCCGGTTCGGATCGCGGAAGCGCAACATGAACGCGTCCGGCAGCCGCAGGCTGGAGTCGACGTAGGCGGAGGTGAGCAGCGGGCTGATGTCGTCGGGCAGCGGCGTGCCGTCGATGTCAATGAGAAAGCTTGCTGCGGTTGCCATCTCGATCAACCCACCGCGGCCGTCAGGGCTTCGAGCCTGGGCAGCTTGAGCCGGGTACCGGTGGGGACTCGCATCGGATCGTCAATCCTGTTGTAGCGGGCCAACGATCGCCATAGCTGGGGGTCACCGTACTCCCGGTAGGCGACCAGGGCCAGCGAGTCGCCGCTGACCACGGTGTGGACGTCGTCGGCCGACAGCGATCCTGATGTCGGATTCTGCTTGGGATCCGGAGTGACGTCGATCTCTTCCAGGTTGACCGTGCACACCGCTCTGATCGGGATGCCGTTGGCGGCGAAGCGGGTGTACTTGGCCTGCACCTGGCTGATATAGGCGGCGAAACTCTTGACCTGGCCCCAGTTGAACACCACCAGGAACGGCATGGCCTGTTCGCCCTTCTTCACCTCCTTGCATGGCACGCAGCAGCCGAAGAGCTTGTCCACCGAGGCCACCACGTCGACCCCGTCCTTGGCGGTGGCATCGAAATACAACTCGAGGCTGAGTTTGCATGGCTCGGCGCCCGAATACTCCGGTGGGCCTGCCTTCTTCTCCTTGGTCGGTTTACGTTCCCACTTCGCAGATTTGGTGATCGACACTTCTTTCGGGTTGAACTGGAAGGTGAGCTTGTCCTTCAGCGTCCCCAGTTCGGGTTTGCCGCCCTTGACGTGCTTGGGCTCCCACAGCTCCAAGAACGCGTACTGCGGCTGCGACCAGGTGTCGGGCGCACTGTCGCCGGTCTTGTCCGGCGGCGGGGCCTTCAGTGCGACTGCTGTGTTAGCCATTGGGAGAGCCCTTCTCAGGGGTGAAGCCGTGGTGGGCGATTTCCAAGGTCTCGGTGAACACCTTGGGGGAGTCCAGGTTCAGGCTGGGGCCGGTCCACCGAACCGGAACGACCCCCTCCAGCTGCCAGGTCATCACCGGATTCCCGGCCGCATCCATCGCCTTGATCTCCCCGGTGGTCGGCGTCAAACCGTTGAGGGCCTTGACAATCCACTTCGTCAGCTTGGCACTGTCGGGGCCCACCGGCCGGGTCAGTTTGATGTTGCTGTACTTCATGCGGGTCGGCAGCTGCCAGACCAAGCCGTTGTTGCCGCCCTCCTCACGCTGCTCCATCACCACTTCCAAGCCGAAACCCTCACAGCTGCTGAATTTCCCGATATCGGTCTTGTCGAACTTGACGGCGAAACACACGCCGACGAACACCTCGTCAGCATCCCCCGGCGGGAGTTGTGGCGTGCTCATCGTGTTTGTCTCCTCTTCGCGCAAGCGCTCATCGCAGATCCATGAGGGCGCCCGCCCTCTCCCGATCCAGCCACAACTCGGCCCGCAGCCGCGCGGCCAGCGCGTCGTACACCCGGTTGACCAGCTCGTCGACATCCGTGCTCGCTGGTGCCGCGGCACCCGAACCCGTTGCGGCCGGTGCAGACGTCATCGCCGGTGCCGCGGTGATCGGAGCAGCGGTTTCTGCGGCCGGCGCAGCTTCCTCGGTCGCGCGCTGAATGCTCTGCAACCCCGGTGAGCCGAAGGTGATGGTGTTGCTGGCCGCGTCGTACTCGTGTGCGATCGCCGTGGATTGTGTTGTGTCCATGGAGTTCCAGGGCTCCGGCGTGGGTGTCGCCGGGGGCGACTCGACATTGGTGAGGGGCGCCTTGACCTGATGTGCTTCGCGCTGGCTGCTTACCTCGAACATGCGCTGCAGGCCGACCGGGCGAGGACTGCTGAACACTTCGGCTCCGTCGGCCCGGCCCGCGGCAACACTGGGAGCCGAGCCGGGATCATCCGTGCCGCGTATCGGAGGCAGCACCACGAGCCGCCGGGCCGACCCGGTGGACCGCTGCACGGCCGGCGACGTGGGCGGGAGGGATCTGCGTACGGGCGGCACCGCGGTCGGTGTGGGGGTGCTGTCCACCACGGGCAAGCTGATCCGTTGTGCGACCGGCGAATCGGTCGGTGGTACTGGATCCTGCGTGACCGGGCGTCGGGCGGGAACGGGGACCGGTGGCATCGGGTTGGGCGCGACCTGTGGGCTGGCGCCAATCGCGCGCATCACGGTCGGCGATTGTGACTCGGCGAAAGCGGAGACGGGTTGCGCACGGGGTACGGGAGCCGGATGGGTTTCGGCTGCGGCGGATGCCATCGTCGACGAGCGCTGCGCCAAGGGTGGCGCGTAATCACCTCTCACCGAGGGTGATTCGGCCATGACGGTCGGCAGTTCGGTGGCGATGACGGGCTCGACTGCCGGTGTGCCGGCGTCCGGGCGGGCTACTGCGGGTGAGTCGATGCTCACCGGCGGCGAAGGCGTCGACGGTTCAGAGGGCATCGGAGGCAAAGACATCGACGGAGTTGGCGCAACCGACGGCCGCGGCATCGGACTCTGCTGCGGCATCAGGCGTTGCACGGCTGCCGGCGCGTGGGATGGGTTCTGGGCAATGAGCGGTGCGGTCGTGACAACCGCAGGCTCGGTGCGCATTGAGGGGGCACCGTCCGGGACGTCGACAACGGGCAAGTCGACCGCCGGCGCGGGCTGCTGGACCGGGTCGGCGGCTTCGGCAGTGGGCTCGTCAGCGTCGGGTATCCGCTGGATTGCCGTTGTGGACAACGGTTTCGGTGAATCCTGCAGGCCGCGGGTCACCGGCTGGTTCGGCGTCGACGTCACCACGGGAAGCGGTGCCAGCGTCGGGATGGACGGCGCGACCCGCTCGACGCGCTGGACGGTGTGCAGGTGGCGCAGCGGCGCGGTCTCGACCTGGGTGTGATGGGCGGTGAAGACCTCGGACACACGCGCGACAGGGACATCGGATGCCGTGGACGGGCCAGTGCTCGATGAGGCCGGCAGAGGCGCTGGCGCCGTCGCCGCAACCCGTTGCGCGAGGGCCGGTGACGGGGATGTGTCGGTGCTCAGGCGCTGGATCGCCGGTACGACCGGCTGCTGGACAGCCGTGGGCGCCATGGTGAGTGGCTCACCCGTGGTCGGTGGCGGCGCGGGGAGTGCGGCGGGTGTCGCATCGTCTGTTACCGCGTCGAGAGGCCGGCGTTCGTCGGGATCGCTGGCCTGGACCATGGCGCGCTGAGGTTTGAGTTCGCCGCCGGTGTCGATGACCGGCAACGGTGCGGCCGCGGGTTGGTCCGGCAGGCTGTCCCGTTGCACAGGAGTGCCGACATATGCCCGCTGCACACTCGGCAGCCGCGGTCCCCAGTTCCTGGACTGCGGCGCAGGCACCGGGGGCGGCGGCACTGGCTGTGCCGGTCCGGTGTCCAACACGGGCAGCCGATGGTGCTCGTCAACTGCCAGCAGTTGCACCGGTCTGGTGAAGGCGGGATTGTGCGAGGTGGTCAGCGTCGCGGTGAAACCGTTGAGGTGTGCCGTCGGTTCGATGTCGCCGGTGGTGGGCGTGACGGCGGCGAGGCGCTGCCACACCGGTTCCGGGCGGGCCGCGGGCGCGGGCGGCGCCACCGGTTCCGGCTGCCGTCCCCAGGGCCACCACTTCGGCATCACGGGCCTCCAGCTAGTTCTGTGCGGTCAGGTTTCGGGTGAGCTGCACGAACCGTCGCCGGTCTGCGTGCTCCAGGTCGAGAACGTCGTCGAGCGGCCAATGCAGGTGGTAGGCAAGGAAAGCCGCTTCCTGGTAGAGGACGTCGGCTCCGCAGGTCACGATTCCCCCAGGCGGCTCCCGGCAACGTCGACGGCGAAATCGTTGTTGCAGTGCGGGCAGGTGACCCGGGCGTGGGTATGGCCGTCCTGGTTCACCCGTCGGTAGAGGTCCTGAAGAAACGCCAGATCCGAGGCGAACAGGTTCTCGATGATGCCGCCGTGCACATCCTCGATGTCACCGATGCGCATCACCACCCGACCGATCAGAACCACCGCAAGATAATTCGGGCTTTCGCGCACGCGGTCGTCGCGCTGGGACACCAGTTCGTCACGGGCTGTCGCCAGCCGCATCACGCCGTCACGGTGCACGGTGCCCGAGGCGTCGACGTATCCGCGCGGCAGGACGAACGGAAACTCGGTGCGCAGTTCGCGCACCGGCTCATCGGAAGGCTTCTGCCCTGGCCCATCGGCCAGGGCAGAACTGCCGTGCACATTTCCTCGCCGCATCAGGCGGGTTCGCACTTCTCGTACGTCAGCACCAGCTTCTCGGTCATGACACTGGTGTCGCCTGCCTTCATGGAGCTGAGTTCCAGGCTCTTGGGCCATGCCGCGGTGAGGTTGTAGCGCTTGACTTCTTCACCCTCGTAGTCGAAAACGATGATGGAGCCGCCCTTGCGGGCATCCTTCATCTTGCCCAGTTGGGAATCCTTGACCCATTTGTCGAAGCTGCCGTCCTTGGTCAACGGGCGGGTCAGGGTGCACTCGCCGGCTTTCCACCGGCCCGGCAGCTTCTTGATGTTGTACTTGCCGTCCTTGGCCACGTTCGACTTGTACTCGATGACGTCCTGCTCCATCTTCAAGCCGGTCACCTCGGTGATGGCCTTGATCTGGATCCCGTCGAATTCGAGTCCGAATGAGTGGCCTACCGAGCTGTCGTCGTCCTGCAGTGCCATGGTTGTCTCCTCGTGTCAGGTGGGCTATTCGGCGACGAGGCTGGTGCCGCCGGAGTACTGCGAGAGCCGGAAGATCACGAACTCCGCGGGTTTGACCGGGGCAACCCCGATTTCGCAGACCACTTCGCCGGCGTCGATACCTTCGGCAGGATTGGTCTCGCTGTCGCACTTGACGTAGAAGGCCTCGTCGGGCGTCAGCCCGAACAGTGCTCCCTTACGCCACTCGTTGACCAGGAACGCACTGATGGTGCGGCGCAGCTTGGCCCACAGCGAGTAGTCGTTGGGCTCGAAAACCACCCAGTCGGTGCTGGTGAGGATCGACTCCTCCAGGTAGTTGAACAGCCGCCGGATGTTGATGTAACGCCAGGCCGGATCCGAGGACAGGGTGCGGGCGCCCCACACCCTGATGCCGCGACCCGGGAACGCCCGGATGCAGTTGATGCCAACAGGATTGAGCAGATCATGTTCACGCCGGGTGATCAATGTCTCCACATCGATTGCACCACGGACGATTTCGTTGGCCGGTGCCTTGTGAACACCGCGCGTGTCGTCGTTGCGGCCCCAGATGCCCGCGACGAATCCGGACGGCGGCAGGTACTTGCCACCCCCGGTGGTGACCCACGGCCAATAGAGAGTCGCGTACTTGGAGTCGTAACGCGCCTTGTCGACGCGCCACTCCTTGATCTGCTGTGCGTTGAATCCCGGCGGCGGATCCAGGATCGCCATCCGATCGCCCATCAGCTCGCAGTGCGTGATCATCGCCTGCTGCACCGACTGCACGGTGTCGATGTCGATGGCGCCGCGCTGATATGCCGTCAGCAGGTCAGGCATGCACACCATGGTGATCTCGTCGATGGTTTCCAAACCAGCGACACCGCTGCGTTCGTCGACGTTGCCCACGTAGTCGTCGGTGGTGAGTCGTTCCGGTGCCGTTGTCGTGGCGAGCTCAGCCGGTGCGGCGAGCGCGATCTGCATGCCGGCCTGCAGATCCTCGGTCGGTTTCCCGGAGATCTGTTCGAGCTTGATGGTTTGTGACGCCGCATTGACAACGGTTGCGACGTTGTTCTTCCCCCGGGCAGTGGTCACGTTGGGGAATTCCTCCACGGTCTGGCCGTCCCGCCGCACGACCAGCTTGACCGCACCGGGCTGCTGCTCCTCGCCGTCGCTGTGGAACGCCGCGACCTCCAGGCGTAACCGGTCTGGTGGCGTGCTGGGGTCCAGCGCCACCACTCGGTAGTTGGCCAGTACGCCTTGGGGCCCGGCGACCAGTTGCTGTTGTGCGCCGGCAGAGCCGTTTTCGCCCTCGCCGTCCCCGATGCGGACCACATACGAGTTGCCGCCGCCGTTCTGGAAATAAGCGGCCACGGACTCGGCGAGGCACGCTCCGTCTATCGCCCCGCCGAAGGTCTTGCGGTATTCCGTCCAGTTGCTGATCAGGGTGGGCTTGTTGAACGGGCCTTTCTCGGCCAGGCCGATGAACGCCGCCACGGCGGTGCCCACTCCTTCGATTGGCCTTGAGCCGGAGTCGGTTTCCTCGACATAGACTCCCGGCGACAGATACGTCGGCATTGCGCCTCCTCGATGGTCTGATGGGCTGGCCATGATCGTGCTCGTGTCGAGGCGGTGCCGCGAGGCGCACCGGGACTGTCGTGCGGGCAACGGTTCGTGCACTTTGAGGCATGCCCTGTAGGCGAGCTGAGCTCGACGCTGTGCAGTATCTATGGCGGAGCGGAATCGACTGCCCGCCAAGCGGAATTGCGTCCATGACGAGCTGTCGCCGGTTCATCAGCCGGGACGCTCGTTTCACCGCGATGCAAGGAGGTCGGTGGAGGTGTCGGATCTCCGTAGAGTTCGCGTGACGACGTTCGCTTTCGCGCGAGCGTGGGGATATCGGCGTCGACCGCCCGTTCGGGCATGCGCCGCTGTCCAAAGGGACACGCTTTCGCGTCTTCCGCCGTGCCGGGCAGCGCTGGATCGTTGCCTCATACCTTCAGGAGGTGAGGCGGCATGCGTACCCACGACAGCGAGCACGAGCGCGCATCAGAGTTGCGCCCGAAGGCTTCTCGACTCGAGGATCCGGAATCGGCGGTCGCGATGCGGGCAGCCTTGTCGGGCCGGCTCGACGTGGCCGGTCCGGCCGGGATCCTGGGCGTGCAGCGCGCGGCAGGCAATTCCGGTGCGGCGGCGCTGATGGACGAGGACCGCTCACCTGTCCACGATGTGGTGTCCTCGGCCGGTGCACCGCTTCCCGCCGATCTGCGTGCCGATATGGAGGGCCGGTTCGGACACGACTTCGGTGACGTCCGGGTGCACAACGATGCCGCCGCACATGCGTCAGCCAAATCGGTGAATGCACAGGCCTATACGGTCGGATCGAACATCGTCTTCGACAGCGGAAGATACGACCCGGGTTCGGATGCGGGCAAGCACATGATCGCTCACGAGCTCACACATGTGGTGCAGCAGCGCAGCGGCCCGGTCGACGGTACCGACGCCGGTGGCGGGGTGAAGGTCAGCCATCCGTCGGACCGGTTCGAGCGTGAGGCCGTCGCCAACGCCGATCACGTGATGTCCAGCCCGGCGCCGGCCGCGGCGGCACCGGCAGGTGTGCAACGGATGGCCGAGGCAGCGTCCGTGCAGCGCGAGGAGGCGCCTGAAGAGGAGGAGACGGCGCAGACCTTCGTGCAGCGCGAAGAAGAGCAGGCCGAAGAAGAATCGGCCTGAGACCGATCCACCGGGGGCACCATGAGCGAGCCGGCGCGGGCCGGGAGAGAGGTCACTGACGCGCTGGTGGCGGGGCGAGCGCAGACTCGGCGGCCGCGACCACAGCCGGGGGCGACGGGGCTGGCCGCGTTGCAGCGGACGGCGGGCAACGCTGCGGTCAACGCCCTGCTCCTGGGGAAACTCAGAGCGCCCGGCAAGGAAGAGATCGAAACGGCGCTGGGGGAGATGCGCCGCGACGAGCCTGCCGTCGACACCGTTGAGAAGGGGTTGAAGGCCGCGCAGGCCGTGGGTGTTCCCGTCGAGCTGGAGGGACCGAAGCCGCCCGCATCGGCATTGGCGGTGACCACCACGGGATTCGGGCCGGCTTCGGTCGCGCCGAAAAAGCCTGTGCCGCCGCCCAAACCGGTGCCGGCCAAAAGTGCACTGGGCAAGGTCGCGGCCGCACCGGCCAAACGAGGAAGCACAGCAGGTGCCGGTGGCCGGGCCGCCGTTGCGGCGCTACCGGGCGGTGGCGCCGCAGCCGGCCCCGCCGCGTTGAGTGCTGATCAACTGCTGCAACCACCGGTGGCGCCGCCAGGAGTGAAGCCTGCCCAGGACCCGGCGTTCGGTGCTGTCGCCGGTGGTGTCCGGTCGGTGGCTCACGACAAGCGATCTCATCCTGCCGCGGGGTCGAAAGCCAAAGAGGCGCAGGACGCGGCGGTGGCACCGTCCGACGACATCGCAGGGCAGGCCAAGGCGGCCAAGGTCGACACCATGGACGCCCAGCAGGCCGGGGCGTTCGACAAGAAAGCGTTCATCACCGCCGTAAAAGCGGCGATCGAGGCGAAGTCACCCAAAACCCTCAAAGAAGCCGACTCGTATGCGGAGTCCGGTAAGGCCGGCGAGGTCAAGGGCGAAATCAAGGGGATGGTGACCCAGGGTAAGGAGGGCCAGGCCAAGGACATCGAGGCTGCCACGGATGCAGCGCCGGACACTTCGAAAGCCGTCGCGAAACCGGTGACGCCGATGGGTCCGGAAGAACAGGCGCCGGCCCCGAAGGTCCCGGCCGACGGCGCAGTACCGAAACCCGCGCCGCCCGAGCAACTCAACCTCGAAGCCGGCAAGCAGCAGGCCAACCAGGAGATGGCCGACGCGGATGTCGACGAAAAGCAGCTCGGCGAGTCCAACGAGCCTCAATTCCAGCAGGCGTTGACCGACAAGAAAGAAGCCGCGGCTCACGCCGACAGCGCGCCGGCCGAGTACCGCAAGCACGAAGCGGACACCATCGACCAGTCGAAGAACGAAGCCGCCGCGGCGACGACCGCCGGGATCGCCGGCATGCAGGGTTCGAAAGCCGCGGCACTGGCCCACCTCGTCGCCGACAAGGGCAAGACCAAATCCAAGGATGAGGCGAAACGGGCCGAGGTCACGGCAAAGGTGCAAGCGATCTTCGCTGCGACCGAAGCCGACGTGAAGAAGATCCTCGACGGCATCGATCCCAAGGTGGAGAAGGCGTTCGAGGAGGGGGAGGCGAGCGCTCGCAAATCGTTCGAGACGTTTGTCGCTGCCAAGATGGCGGCGTACAAGGCGGATCGCTACAGCGGCTGGCTCGGCGGATTACGTTGGGCCAAGGACAAATTGGTCGGCATGCCGGACGCGGTCAACCGGTTCTACGAAGCGGGCCGCGAGCTGTACCTCAAGCAGATGGACACGGTGATCTCCCGGGTGGCCGACATCGTCGGCAACGACCTGACCGCAGCCAAGAAGCGCATCGCGGCCGGCCGTACCGAGATCGCCTCGTACGTCAAGAGTTTGCCTGCCGACCTGCAGAAGGTGGGCGCCGAGGCGTCAAAGGAGATCAACGACAAGTTCGAGCAACTGGAAAGTGACGTCAACTCCAAGCAGGACGCCCTGGTCGACACCCTGGCCACCAAGTATGTCGAAGCGCGCAAGGGTCTCGACGACCGCATCGAGGAGTTGCAGGCCGAGAACAAGGGCTTGGTAGACAAGGCCATCGGCGCGATTAAGGCAGTCATCGAGACCATCCGCAAACTCACATCGATGCTGATGAACACGTTGGCGCGGGTGGCCAGCGTGGTCGGTGACATCGTCAAGCACCCGGTGCGGTTCCTCGGCAACCTGATCGACGGGGTCAAGGGCGGCATCATGCGCTTCAAGGACAACATCCTGGAGCACCTGCGCAAGGGCTTGATGACCTGGTTGTTCGGTGCGCTCGCCGAGGGCGGCGTAGAGCTGCCCGAAAAGTTCGACCTGCAGGGCATCATCAAACTGCTCTTGTCATTGTTCGGCTTGACCTGGACCAACATTCGCAACCGGCTGGTCAAGCAGATCGGCGAGCCGGCGATGGCCGCGATAGAGAAGGGTGTCGAGATCTTCCGGACCATCGCATCCACGGGGCTGGCCGGGCTGTGGCAGATGCTGATGGACAAGCTCGGCGACATCAAGGAGATGATCCTCGAGAAGGTGAAAGACTTCGTCGTCACCCGGATCATCACGGCCGGCATCACCTGGCTGATCGGACTGCTGAACCCGGCCGCGGCATTCATCAAGGCCTGCAAGCTGATCTACGACATCATCATGTTCTTCGTCGACAACGCCGAACGGATCCTCAAGTTCGTCAACACGGTCATCGACTCGGCTGTCGACATCGTCCGGGGCAACATCGGCGGAGTCGTCGCCAAGATCGAGGATGTGCTCGGGCAGATGGTGCCCATCCTGATCGGCTTCTTGGCCAGTGCCATCGGTATCGGCGGCATCGGCGAGAAGATCCGCGAAATCATCGCCACCCTGCAGAAGCCCGTCAACAAGGCCATCGACTTCGTCATCAAGACCGGACTCAAACTCGCCGGGCCGATCATCCGCGGGCTCAAGGGAATTGGCAGCAAGGTAAAGGCCAAGGTGGCTGCCGGGAAGGCGTGGGTGAAGGGGAAGGTGGATGCCGGTAAGGAGTGGGCCAAGGGAAAGATCGCTGCAATCACAGGACGCCACCAGACTCCGTTCACGGTTCGCCAACCAGAAGGTGGAACAGAGCGGCACACCGTGACCAGCACGATCGGTGAGGACGGCCACGTCAAGACGATCGTCGCCAGCCAGCCCACCGAACTGGGAGTCCTCCTCGGGTTGTATCGGGGCCGCTTGGCGGAACTTCCAGAGCAACAGGGCAAGCAGCGTCCTCGGTCCGAGGCGGTCACCGCGATGAACAACATCGACACCGCAACGCAGGAGCTGGCGGCAGCGAAGACACCGAAAGATGTTGAGAAAGCGAACGACAAGCACGCCCGAAATCTGGCGAAACTGCTCAGCATCCAGGCGCAATTCGGCCAACCTAACCGGGCGCGCATGGCAGAGGAGCCACGTGGCGGACAGCAGATGACTGCCAGGATCACCGTGTGCGTTCCACCCAGAAACCTGCCTACTGAAACTCAGCCGGAACCACCAGCCCGTACACCGTTGGAAATGGCCGGCGCCGTACCGAGAGGTACAGGTGCAACGCCACCTCGAGGTTCGGGTTATGAACTGTTCAACCCTGACGACCGGCTACCTGCGGAGTCGCGAAACAAGCCCCGCGGCGGTGTGTACGTCGGCACCAATGAACCGAATTTGACGGGACTTCCACAGCAACGCGAAGTCGTGACTCACGGTTGGGCATCCGGTGGCGCTGCGTTCTTCAGATCCAACACCGGCCACACAGAAAGCCAGTTCGACAACTTCCTGGAGCAGCAAGGATCTGCCTTCCGCGAGCGGATTGTCGCGATCGAGATCAGGAGCAACCTCAGCCCATGCACAGCTTGCACAGACATGTTGGTGGGAATTCGACGGACCTTGGACAAGGAGCGCGCGCCCGCCGACCCGAGCATGCCGTCGGGACCGAAGATCCCAAATGCCGCTTTGACGTTTGCATATGGTGAGCTGTACCAGCCGCGAGAGGGTTACAACATGCCTGACCGGCAGGCTGCGCAAACCACGCCTTCTGATCTCGCCAAGCTGCGGGGGGCCCGGTGGCTCATCAGCGGGGCGTAGGCCTGATCGATCATCGAGTTTGACGTGAGGGCTGTCGTCGGGCGGGTTTCACGACCGTGGTGTCAATCTCGACGAGCAAGGGGTGGCCGGGCGTCGGGCCGAGCGGTGCCCGTCGTCGAGATTGACGTGAGGGCTGTTGTCGGGCGGGTTTTACGACCCTGGTGTCAATCTCGACGAGGCGAGGGGTGGTCGGGCGTCGGGCCGAGCTGTGCCCGTCGTCGAGATCGACGTGGGGGCTGTTGTGACGACGAAATCACGACCCTGGTGTCAATCTCGACGAGCGGTGGGTGGTCGGGCGTGGAGCCGACCCGGTGCTCGTCATCGAGATTGACGTGAGGGCTGTTGTGACGACGAAATCACGACCGTGGTGTCAATCTCGACGCACGGCCTTGACGCAAAGCCCGATACGCGCGCACGGCAGGCGCTCAGGCCTCGGCGATACGACTGAGGAACTGAACAGTCCTGGGATGTTGGGGGTTTCCGAAGAGCTCCTCGGGCGCTCCCTGCTCGGCGATGACCCCATCCGCCATGAAGACCACGCGGTCGGCGGTGCGGCGGGCGAAGCCCATCTCGTGGGTCACCACCACCATGGTCATGCCGTCGGCGGCGAGGCTGCGCATGACGTTGGTGACCTCGCCGACAAGCTCAGGGTCGAGCGCTGAGGTGGCTTCATCGAAAAAGATGATGCGCGGATTGACCGCAAGCGCACGTGCGATGGCGACGCGTTGCTGCTGGCCGCCGGAGAGTTGGCTCGGATAGTGGTGTGCGCGTTCGTCCATGCCCACCCGGGCCAGCACTTCCATGCCCTTGGTGTTGGCCTGCTCTTTCGACATCTTGTACACCTTGCGCAGGGCCAGGGTGACGTTACCGAGCGCGTCGAGGTGAGGGAACAGGTTGAACTGCTGGAACACCATGCCGACGTGGCCCCGGATCTCCGGAGCGCGTTTGGGGTCGTGCATCGGCACTCCACCGACCACGACCTCGCCGGTGGTCGCCGTTTCCAGCCCGCTCATGATACGAAGCAGGGTGCTCTTGCCCGAGCCGGATGCGCCGATGAGGACGACGACCTCGCCGTCGGCCACGTCGAGGGTGATGTCGCGCAGCACCTGCAGATCACCGAAACTCTTGGTGACACCGGACAACTGGATATTGCGGCCGATCTTGTTGTCGGTCAGCGTCGAGGTTGTCATGATCAGATGGCCTTTCGTTGGGTCCGGGTGACCCACACCGACAGCGGGTAGCACACGATGAAATAGAAGACGGCGACGGCGAGGTAGATCGACACCGGGTCGCTGGTGCGGTCGACGATGGACTGGCCGACTTTCATCATCTCCGCCAGCCCGATGATGGACGCGATGGATGTGTCCTTGATCAGCGAGATGTATTGGCCGACCATGGGCGGCAGCACGATCTTGACGGTCTGCGGCAGCACCACCCACCGGAACGTCTGGGCGGGTTTGAGTCCCAAGATCTGGGCGGCCTCATGCTGGCCGACAGGCACGGCCTCGATCCCGGAGCGGATGATCTCGGCCACGAATGCGCTGTGGTACACGCTCAATCCCACAGCGGCTGCCACGAACAGGTTCACGCTGTAGCCGAGATACAGTGCGGCCCCGAAGTATACGAACAACAGGGTGATAGGGATCGGTGATCCACGGAAAATCTCGACGTAGCCGCGCGCGACCAAAGGCAACACCGGCAGACGCGACGTCCGGACGGCCGCCACGGCCAGGCCCAGTAGCGTCGAGCCCGCGATGGAGACCGCCGCGAGCGCCAGCGTGATGAGGAAGCCCGACCACAGGAACGGCAGGCTCTGCCAGATCAGGTCGAAGTTCATAGCCGTGCTCCGATCAGTCGCAGCGCCCGCCGTTTACGCGCACCGCTGGCCGCGGGTGCCTTGAAGCCCAACCGCTCGATAAGTGCCGCGATCGCTGAAAGCCCGTAGCTCAATACCAGATACAGCGCCACCGCGATCCCGAACACCTGCACGAACAAGAGCGTGCGGGCGTTGACGACGGTCGCGACGCCGGTGATCTCCGGCACTGCGATGGTCGACAGCAGCGACGTACCGAGCAGCACCTGGATGAGGTTGTTCACCAGCGCCGGGTACACGTTGCGCAGTGCCTGCGGTGCAACGATGTTCAGCAACACGGTCGACTTCGACAAACCGAGGATCTGCGCTGCCTCCAGCTGACCCTTGCCGACCGAGGACATGCCGGCGCGCAGGACCTCGGTGAGGTACGCGCCGACGTTGATCCCGAGCGCGATGGTGCCTGCCGTCACCGCCGACAGCCGGATGCCCAGGCTCGGCATCGCGAAGTAGACGATGAAGATCTGCAGCAGGACCGGGGTGTTACGGATGGCCTCGACGTAGCAGGTCGCCACCGCCCGTAGCACTTTCGACGACGAGTTGCGGGCCAGCGCCGCGGCCGCGGCGATCACGAACGCCAGAATGAAACCGGCGATGGTGATCTGCAACGCGAGCACGGCAGCGTGTAGATAGTCGGGCCAGAAGGCCAGTACGGTTCGCCATTGATATTCGAACATTGTTCTCCGACCGCCGATCTCAGAATGCCGGCTGCAGCGGGAAGCGTGGATCTGCGCCGAACCACTTGCGGTAGAGCTCGAGGTTCTTACCCGAGGTGTTCAGCTCGAACAAGAAGAGGTTCAGATAGTCGACCCACACCTGATCGCCCTGCTTCACGCCAAAGGCGTTGTACTCCAGGGGAACCAGCTTGCTGGTGACCACGGTGAGGCCCGGGTTCAGCTTTGCCTGGTATTGCAGGAAGTTGGAGTCCTCCACCATCGCGTCGGCCTGGCCCTGCTTGACGGCCAGTACCGCGGCCTGTGAGCTGTCGAATTCGGCGACATTCACGTCGATACCCCGCTCGCGCAGGACATCGGCGTTGGTGCTGCCCTTGACCACGGCGATGGTGCGCCCCTTCATGTCTTCCAGGGAGTTGACGCCGCTGCCGGTCCGCACCAGGAGGCCCTCGGTGGCCACCACATAGGGATTGGTGAACGAGATCTCCTTGGCCCGGTCGAGCGTCCGCGTGAAGTTGCAGAACACGACGTCGACCTTGTTGGTCTGCAAGTTGGGGATGCGGTTCGACGATGTGGTGTCGACGACCTCGAGCTTGACGCCCATGTCCTTGGCCAGCTCGTTGGCGATGTCGACGTCGTAACCGTCGGGTTTGCCGTCGGAATTGGTGAAGCCGAACGGTGTGAAGGACAGACACGATGCCACCTTCAAGGTGCCCGCAGCCAGCACGTGTTTGAGCGTCGAGTCGGCGGCTGCCGCGCCACCACCGGCCGGCATCGGGGTGCAGGCCGCTGCCGCGGGAATGACTGCCGCGGCAGCGCATAACGCGACGACCTTGCGCAGTGAACGTGAGAGCTTCATGGATGTCTTTCTGTGCGGGGTGAGGGGAGGAAGCGATAGGCGAGGAGGTGGCGCGGGGTGGTCAGGGGCTCCGGTCACCTCCCCGATAGCCGAGTTGGGCCGATATGCGTCGTGCACCTTCTACGACGAGGTCGGTGTAGGCCTCACGGTTGTTCCAAACCGCCTCGGCAGGTCCCGACACGCTCACAGCGGCCGCGACGGCGCCCGTGTGGTTGAACACCGGCGCTGCAACGCAACGGATTCCGTCCTCGTTCTCCAGGTCGTCGTAGGCGTAGCCCTGTTTGCGGACGATGGCCAAATGGTCGCGCAGATCTTGGGCGTCGGTGATGGTCGACGGCGTCTTGGCGGGCATGCCGAGTTCGATGACGCGCCGTACCTCGTCCTCGTCGAGGTATGCCAGCATCGCTTTGCCGCTGGCGGTGGAGTAGGCCGTGCCGGTGTCGCCGATCCGCGACGCCATCTGAATCGGGGACTTCCCGGTGACCTTGTCGACGTAGGTCACCCGACCCTCGCTGTACACGAGCAAATGCGCGGCATGCCCGGTGGCGTCGGCCAATTGGCGCAGCACGGGCTGCGCGGCGGTTCGGATGTCGAGATCGGCGAGATAGGCGCCGGCCAGGCCCAGGATGCCGATGCCGATCCGGTAGGTCCCGTCGGCGTCCTGACGGACCAGTTGGGTCTCCACCAGCGGAGCCAGCAGCCGCAGCACGGTGCTTTTCGTCGACTCGATGCCGGCGGCCAGCTCGGTGAGGCTGGCGCCGTGGTCGCGGCCCGCGGTGGCGGCCACCAGGTCGAGCAGGTTCAGGGCCCGTCGCAGCGACGACGAGTTGTTACGCATCCATTATCCGTTCTGCATTGCAAAATCATGTTCTGTATTGCAAAATGGTATGCCATCCACACCGCTGTGCGCTAGACCACATGCCGAACTTTTTGGGGCCCGGCCTACATCGGTATCTGGACATGGCGGTGCCAGGGGCGTCCACTGGATCGATGAGGCGCAATCGCCGGGTAGCCGCGGTAGGCCGGCAGCGGGCGACACGAGCGGTGGCATCCGGGCCCGACATCCGACCGTTGGGGATGGCGCCATCGCGGGCGCTTCTCATGCTGACACCTGCGCGTACCCCGGCCGGGCTGGTGACCGACCTGCAACGTGCGGCCGGCAACGCCGCTGTGTGCCAACTGCTCACCGAGCCGCACCGGCCGAGCCCGAGCGTGCACGGCGGCGGACCCAGCGTGTCGCTACACGGGGATACCACCGCCGACTATGACGGTGGCGTGTCGAAATGGGTGCCGAAGTCGATCAAACGCGCCACCGGATGCACGGAATGTCCCGACGACGATCCATGCGTGCACGCCGTCGGAACGTTCAGCGTGGCCTACCACGCCAAGGTGACAATCACGATGCCCGACGTGCCCGACGGGCTGTCCGAATGCCAGCAGCGCAGGGTCCGGGCGTTTCTGCGTGACGTGCTGACCCCGCACGAGCGCGAGCATGCTCGTCGCTTTCGTACGTACGACGGAACCACCACGCACCGCGTGGATTTCACCGGATGTGGCATGAGCGCACTGCAGGAACATCTCCAGTCGATTCATGACACCGAGGAGGCGGCGCGCCACTCGGCGGCCGATTCCCTTTCGGCCGCAATCGATCCGTTCAACCGCCCGATTGATCTCGACTGTCAGGACTAAAGCATCGGCGTCCGGAATATCGACACCGAGGGTGGGGTGTCGCCGGGAGGTCTCCCGTTCACGGAGTCCGGATCCGGTGGCGGTGCGGCAGGTTGGATGCGAGTCATCACTTCGATGCGCGGTTGCGGTGGAGCCTCGCCGGCGCCGACGTAGCTTCCGCAACCTTCCGCCGCGCTGGCGGTAGAACCGTTCGGGCACGCGCAGTTTCCGCTGGCGTCGCGATAGGCCCGGCCTATGCACGGAGCCACACAACTGCCGTTCACCAGGGTGGTGCCCGATGGGCACTGGCACGTGCCACCGCTACGGACCTGGCCGGCCGGACAAGGAGTTACGCAGCTGCCCCCTTCCATCACGGTGCCCGAAGGACACTGGCAGGTACCTCCGCTGCGAACCTGTCCGTTGGGGCAGGGTGTGGTGCAGCTGCCGTCGCTGCCTTGGACGGTTCCTGACGGACATTGGCAGGTGCCGTAGGAATCGCGGGTCTGTCCAGTCGGGCAGGGTGTGGTGCAGCTGCCGTCACTTCCCTGGACCGTGCCTGATGGGCATTGGCAGGTGCCGGTGGAGTCACGGGTTTGGCCTTGTGGGCATGGCTGCACGCATTGGTCACCGTTCTTTTCGGTGCCTGATGGGCATTGGCAGGTGCCGGTGGAGTCGCGGGTTTGGCCTTGTGGGCATGGCTGCACGCATTGGTCACCGTTCTTTTCGGTGCCTGATGGGCATTGGCAGGTGCCGCTGGAGTCGGGCGTCTGTCCCTGCGGGCATTGCGGTCCCGCAGTTGTGGTCGTGGGGCAGGACTGATTCGCCGGAACGGTCGAGCCGTCGGGGCACTGCTTGGTGCTCGGAACCGTCGGATTGCCCGGGCCCGTGCCTGTTGCCGGGCAGGTCTGATCGGGCGGCACCGTGCTGCCGTCGGGGCACTGGATGGGTGGCGGGGGAGTCGGCGCGCACGGACCGTCCGGCGTCGGCTGATGGGACTGTCCCTGCGGGCAGCCCGCGGTGCGGAACTGGTTCGTCTTGAAGAAGTTGATGGAGTCGACCCGCCAGCCCTGTGGGTTCTTTTTGGCGACAACGCTTTCGATCAACATCGGATTGGTGTCGAGCACCTGGCCGTCCGGTGTTTTGACGGTCTGCGTCACCAAGACGGACCGTTCCACGGTATCGGGTTGGTCGGCAGGATGTTCTCCTACCACCAGCAGTGCGGTGGCATCGACTTCGGCGCGCTTGTCTTTCCACTCCTGCCACCAGACGCTGTTGCCGCGTTCGATGGTGTTGTCTTTCCCGTCCTGCAGCTTCTGGCCGAGATACGGCAGTGCCCGGATGTAGGCGTCGCGTGGTGACGCGTCGCGGGCTGGATACCACGTGAACATCGTCTGCAGGCCCTTGACGATCGCGTCCTGTGCCTCAGGGGGTGCGGGCTCGTCGGTATCAGACCCGGTGGGTTTGCCTCCGTTGCCTCCGCAACCGCCGACCACGAACATGATCGCAGCCAGCAGCGCCACGAGGACGCCGACGATGCGTCGCTCTCCCATGGCAACTCCTCGAGCCGGGTATGCGTACGGCCCCTTCATTGTTCGTGGTGCGGGGGACCGCCGCGACGGCCATCGGTGCGATGGTCCTCGACCGGTGGGGCAGTTCTGGGGGACCGAACGGGCACACCGCCGGGCGGGGTCGTGACGAACAGCCGACAGGGGCGCGACACTGCACAGTGCGGGCACTCGCTTGCGCTGAACTCGTTGACGCGACGAAAGATTGACCATGACGGGCCTGTTCACGATCCCGAGGCGGGCGGTTCTGGTCGCGCTGTGCGTGAGTGTCGTCGCAGTGTTGGTCACACCGGCGAACCCGGCATGGGCGGCTGCTGTGTGTGCGACGAGTGGCAAGCCGTTGGCTGACGGAACCTACACCGAAACAGCAGGTTTCGGCCCCCGCGGCAACACCATACATCAGGGAATCGACCTGGCAGGCAAACTGGGCACCAACATCTTCGCCGCGATGGACGGCACCGTGTCGGCCGCCGGGCCTGCGAGCGGGTTCGGTCAGTGGATCGTGATCGACTCGCAAACCCGCACCGGGCTGGTGTCCACCGTCTACGGGCACATGTACCCCAACGATGTCCTGGTGCGCCAGGGGCAGTCTGTGCGGGAAGGCGACCACATCGCCAACATCGGCAGCAATGGGCAGTCCACTGGTCCGCACCTGCATTTCGAGTACTGGGAGGGCGGCCGTCTCACCCATGGCCACGCCATCGACCCGTCGTTCATCCTGAACAGTCCTCCGCCGCCGACGAATCCGTCGACAGCCCAACAAGCTTCTGCTGCCGCCAACTGCCAGACCGGTGTCGTGCTCAAGCCCGGACTGGTGCCACCCGTGTTCGTGCCCTGGATTGTCAAGGCCGGCGCGATGTGTGAGGGCATCAAGGCCCCGATCCTCGCTGCGCAGCTGGAGGCGGAGAACGGATTTCGCTACGGACCCAGCGCCCCCGTGTCATCGACGGGGGCCCAGGGGCCCGCGCAGTTCATGCCCGCCACGTGGCAGACGTGGGGCAAGGACTATGACAACAGTGGCCCGCCGCCCGACGTCAACAGCATCCCCGACGCGGTGATGTCGCAGGGCGCGCTGATGTGTGAGAACTACCGGGAGTGCGCAGCGGGAATCGCCAACGGATCCATCGTCGGCGACCCTGTCGCGTTGGCGCTTGCCTCATACAACGCCGGGTTCGGGGCGGTGCAGCGCGCCGGCGGAATGCCGTCGGGCGGGGACTACACCACGCAGACCCAGCCCTACGTGGCCAAGATCATGCAGCGCTCCAAGGCATTCGAAGCCACTCCGGGTCTCGGCGGAATGCCCGCCCAAACTGTGGCGATCTCAGGCGGCCCGACCACCACTGTCGATGCGGCCAGCCAGTTCAAGGGCAAGAAATGGGTGTGGGGTGGCGGCAGTGTCGACGGGCCCACCGGGGACGGATTCGACAGTAGCGGGCTGACGTACTATGCGGTGGCGCACGGCTCCGGCGGAAAGCTGGTGCTGCCCCGCACCGCCGATGAGCAGTGGAGCGTCGGCAATGAAATCCCGCTCGCGCAGGTGCAACCGGGTGATCTCATCTTCAGCGGATGGGATCAGCACGGCCGGCCTTCGCACGTCGGAATCGCGATGGGCAATGGCCAGATGATCCACTCGGATCCGGCTCGCGGTGTCGTGGTGGCCGACTACTACCCTGAGTCCAAAGCTCGGCGGGTGTCATGAGAACCGTTGTATCCCTGGTGGTTTGCCTGGTGATCGTGGTCATTGCCCCGGTCACGGGGTGTAGGTCGGACGCGGTACCGATCAGCACTGCGGCGGAGGCTGACCTCAGCAACCCGGACACGGTCATCACCAACGCACTCACCACGATGTTCACCTGGGACCCCACCAAAGACGCCTCCCCGGACGTGGCCTATCAACGCGCTGCCGCGTACATGTCCAGCGACCTCGCCGGGCAGGGTGGGCAATCGGCGCCGGGACCCGGTTCGCAGTGGAAACAATGGGCTGCCGACGGTGCCGCGGTCACCGCCAAGGTGTTTTTTCTCGGCGACGAAACCCCGCCCAACTCCGACACTCTCATGCATCGTGTGGTTGTCGTCGCGCAGACCGTCGCAACGTCGGACAATCGGCTCATCGACCAGATCAGGCACACCGCGTGGGTTACCGCCACCAAGACGAACAACGAATGGCGCGTGACGAGTATCCAGTTCTGATGGAGGGTGACCCGTAATGTTCAGCGGTGGACGGATCCTGGTGGCGGCTGTCGGCGCCATCGTGCTCATTGTCGTGGCGGTCTACACGGTCCGCTCGGTCTGGTGGGATCCGGCCAGCAAAACCACGTCACTGTCCCAGCTTCCGTCGGCAACCACCACGATCAGCACCGCTGCCACCACGGCGATGAGCACGGCCGACGCATCCGGTGGCACCGGCGGCACACCAGGTGGCGGCGGCGGGGGCGATGGTTCCGATGCCGGAGCGTCCGCCACATCGAGCACGACGACCACCACGACCACGACCTCCAGTGCGACCGCCACACCGTTTACCGCCAAGACAGACAAGGTCAGCGCCTTCCTCGGCACCACCTACGCCAACGTCTCGCTGCCGCAGGTCGACGGCGGCGATTCCGCCGTGGCCGGTGTGTTCAATGACGAGATGCACAAAGTTCTTCAGAGCCAGGCTGATTCGCTCACCGGAGGCCGGCTGGAAGACCGGCCCGGCAGCGGGGTTCGGATCGGGCAGCGAGTGCTGAGTGGGTTGTTGCGCACCGCGGCGGTCGACACCGCGAAGGCCACGTCTCGGCCGCTGGTCGGCACGGTGGTGGTCGACGCCCAGAGCGGCCGCGTCATCACATTGTCTTCGCTCTTCAACGATCTCAATGCGGGTCTCAAGCTACTGGTGCAGGAGTCCAAGAAGCTTGGCCCGTCCAGTTCTGCGGGTGCCAATTTCGACGGCACCAAGCTGCAGGCGACCGAGCAGACGTTCGATCATTGGACTGCCGAGACCGCGGGCCTGCATGTGTTCTTCGATCAGGGCACGGTGGCCCCGAGCAGCTCAGGGATCGTCGACATCACCATCCCATGGAGCGATCTCGACGGTGTCATGAAATCCGGTGTACAGCAGATCGTTTCGAGCTGACACCATCAGGCTGAGTTGCCCCGCTTGATGCAGAACCCGCCGATGATCCCGATAATGGCTCCCGCTACCACGAGGATCACCCCGTATGCGGGCGCTGCGTGGACATCGATCTTACTGTCGGTGAACACGATATAGACCACAACGGCAAGCACCGCGAGGATTCCGGCGACGATCGTGTAACGACCACGGGGACTGAGGATTCCGAGAAGCATCACGCCGGCGAGCAGCAGGATGACGGCACGTAGGACGGGTTGGCTGGCCTGCATCCAGACAAGGTGGTTCGGCGCTGCACCCGACTCTATGGCGGCGAACATATTGTTCAGGCTTCCGTTCTTGTCCAGTGCGCCAAGCTCGGTCAGGTAGCTGGCGTAGAACGTCGGACCGCCGAGGAACCAGGGCCGGACAGAGCCGAGCACCATCAACAACCCACCCAGCAGGGTGGCCGCCAACCGGATCAGCGGCAGGATCTCCGACATCGACTGGGTGAACCGGCCGTGGTCCTCCACCGAACCTGTTCCGTCATCGGCCCGTACGGTGAGTTCTCTGGCGATCTCTTTGCCCGCACCGGGCAGATTGGCCCACACCTGAAGCAGGGCAACGCCATTCTGGCCGGGTGCCACGTCGACGCGCTGCGGGTTGAAGGCGAAACGTACCGCGCCCTCGGGGTCGGTGCCCGACAGCCAGGCGCTCAGCGGCAGTGCACCGCGAGTGTTGTCCACGGTGACGCGGAACCGGCCGCGCCGCCGGTTGCGCACCGACACATGCTCGGGCTCCAGCCGCAACTGTGCCGTCGTCATGGGCGAGGTGCTCGAGGCCTGCACGAGCGAACCCGTCGCCTCGCTCTCATCGGTACCGTCGTTACACACCACCATGATCGGACGTTCGACCTGCTGGCCGGGATGTGGCAGGGGGGCCTGAACACTGGCCTGTATCCGGGCCTGTTCACCCGCACGGACGTAGATCTGTGGCTGCGAGAAGGCGAACCGCACCACTCCCTCGGGATCGCGTCCCGAGAACAACAGCCGCCGGTCGCGGCTGCCACGGCGGTTGTCGATGATGACCGCAATCTCCGCGGAGGTCGCGTCTTGAAGCCGGGTTACGGTTCGTTCCAGTCGCAGCCTCACCGGACTGTCGGCCGGCGCCTGCGAACGTTCCTGCACCACGTTGACCAGGGCCTCCACCCGTATCTGGTCACTCGCTGCGGTGATCTTGAGCGTGCGTGGCGCTTGCTGGCCGTAATCGATCGGCGGGACGTCGAACTGGACATCGGCGGTGATCACGCCGCGCGGCGGCACCTCCACCACCTGGGGCCGGATGGCGAATCGGACGACGTTCTCCGGGTCGGCCCCGGACAGCGAATACCGTTGCGGGTAGTTGCTTCCGGTGTTGTCCAACCGAACCCGGAACCGGCCCCTCGTCTGGTCGCGAAGTCGCACCACCTGTGGTTCGGACGACATCGTGATCGGCCCGCCGACGCGGGGCACCGTCACGACCAGCTCGGCGTCGGTCCGCTTGGCCGGATCTTCGATCGAACACACCTGCACGCGCAGCCGGAACCGCTGCACGTAAACGTCGAATCCGGGCCGGATCGTGAGGGTGACGGTGGTGGTCTCCTCTTCGTCGGTCAGCAACCTGATCTGGGGATGCTGCAGGTCCAGCCATTTCGGCGCGCCGGCGGCGACCACGGTATAGCCGTCGACGATTGCCGACTTGTTGCGGATCCGGATGTCGACGGTCCCGCCGGTGGTCGGATCGAGTTCGACCTCAGGGTGTTCGATGGTCACCGTCGGTGCGCTGGCGGGGCCGGCGGCCGGTCCCGGGCGGGCGATGCGCGGGGGATCAGGGCGCCGCGAACGATCCGCTGTCGGCGCGGCGGAGCGCTGGGTATGGGTTTCCCGTACCACCGGCACCGCCGCCGTCAGCGGAGTGCCGCCCAGCGACCCGTCGCCGGTGTTCCAGCCCAGGTAGAAGTCGCACTTGGTGCAGAACTGGGCGTCCGGGGCGTTCTCGGCGCCGCATTGTTCACAGCGGTGTTCACTCATCGTCGAATCTCCTGACGCTCATCGGATTCGGGGGTGGGCAACAACCGGCCCAACTTGCGGTACTCCTGTTGGATCGCGGCGCCGACGTGTCCGGCGGACACGGCGCTGCCGGTGTCGGCGGCGAGATATGCCGCGGTGATGGCGGCCGACCGAATGTTGCCGCCTGACAACGGAAACGATTGCGCATATCGGGACAGTCCCAGATCACCATGGGTGGGCACCGGCGGTGCCAGGCAGCGTTGCCACAGAGCCAGCCGGGCTGCTTCGTCCGGCAGCGGAAAGTCGACGACCATGTCGAGGCGACGGGTGAACGCATCGTCGAGATTGGCCCGCAGATTCGTGGCCAGCACCGCCAGGCCGTCGAATGTCTCCATCCGCTGCAGCAGATAGGCGCTTTCGATGTTGGCGTACCGGTCATGCGCATCACGGACCTCGCTGCGCTTGCCGAAGATCGCGTCGGCCTCGTCGAACAGCAGCACCGCGCTCACCCGCGACGCTTCGGTGAAGATCCGTTCGAGGTTCTTCTCGGTTTCGCCGATGTACTTGTCGACGACGGTCGCGAGGTTGACGGTGTAGAGGTCCAGGCCGAGATCACCGGCGATGACCTCGGCTGCCATGGTCTTGCCGGTCCCCGAGTCGCCGGCGAACAACGCGGTGACGCCGGTGCCGCGGCCGCCCCCCGGGCGCATCTGCCAGTCCGACAACACCACTTCCCGCTTGCGAGCCCGAATGGTCAAGTCCTGCAATTGCTTCAATGTCTTGACCGGCAGCACCAGGTCGTCCCAGCCCACCGCGGGCTCGATCCGGCGGGCTAAGTGCTCGAGGCCCGCGGCGTTCTGTGACCGGGCACCGCGGCGCAGATCGGCGCCGGTCGCTGCGCCGTTGCGGGTCCGTGCCAGCGCCCGCCCGGCGGTGATCGCGGCGGTGATCTGTCGAGGCCCGAACACGTACTGCGCGGCGATGTCGTCGACATCGATACCGTCGATCAGTGAACCGAGTTCGCGTCGCCACACCTCGGCACGCTCGCCGACGCTGAGCCGGGCGGCTTCGGCGATCAGCGGCACCTCGTCGGACCAGTCGGGGTTCCACGCGCCGGTGCCGGTCAACACCACCGGAACCGGCATGCGCGCCAACCGGAACACGGTGTCGGCGGTGGCGGCGCCGAGCGCGTCCACCGCAGAGACCACGAGGCTGGCGCCGGTGAGCAGCGCTTCGCGTCCCAGTACGACGACGGCGCTCTCCAGATCTGAGGACCGAGCCAATCGTCCTGCGTCGCAGCAGATCACGGTGTGACCGGCCGATCGCAGTGCCGCGGCGGCGATCGCCACGCCGGAGTCGTTGACGGATTCCCTGATATAGCACAACTTCTGCCCGGCGGCGAACGCCCGTGCCATATCGCGGGATTGCGCGCAGTGATGCTCGTCCGGCTCGACGAGGACGCCCGTCAGCGCGGCGTCGGGCGTGTCGTCACCGAGGAGGTAGGCGGTCACCCGGTCGGGAACGCGTATCGCGCGGGTGAGAAACGGCCGGTCGGCATCGTCGACGACCACCAACGCCTGATCCACCAGCGCAGACCCGGGCGCCAGCATGGCGCGGGCGGCGGCGTTCATGGGGGACAGGCCCGAAAGTTCCAGTGCCAGACCGACGGTCGCGCGCCGGCGCGTCACGTCGTCGTTGAGGTAGCCGTAGAGGCGTTCGAATCGGCTGTCGAGATCAGGTAGCTGACAGATGATGAGGAACTCGACCTCTTGCGGATCCAGGCGCGCGGAGCGGGCCAGGCGGCGCAACCGCAATTCGGTGCCGGCCCGTTCGGCGGCGTCGGCGTGCTGTTCAAGGGCGTCCCGCGCGGGCTGCGGAACTTCCGGCGGCGATGGGGGGTGAGCCAGCAACGCGTCGACGACATCGTCACTGAGGTAGAGCCCCCGGAACGGGTCATCGGGTGCCGGATCGTGGCTGCGGCGGTGGGCGACCAGGGCCCGGATCCGCTCCTCAACCAGCATGGCGCGGCCGAGCAGGTATCGCGTACTGTCCATCGGCCTGGCCTACTTCTTGCGCTGGCGCTTGCGGATTCGCATGCCGTCGCGGGCTTCGGGACCGAACGCGGGCTCGCCGACGGCGCGGCGCCGTACGGTCTCGCGCGGCACCGAATCGTCGGTGGCCTCGACATGCAACACGGGCGGCCGCTCGACCGGCGGTCCGGCGGCGAAACTGCGTCCCGTGTCGGTCGGAGCGGTGACGACGACGTCCAGCGACGGCTTCAACTCGCCGCCGAGCGCGGTCCACACGTCGGCGAACGACCGGTCTTCCGGGGGCGGCAACGCCACCGATACCGGGACCGGAAGTCCCAGTGCAGCAAGGGAACCGGTCAGAACATCGGTCGGCAGTGCCTCGTGGCGCAGGAAGCAGCTGAGCAATGCGGACAGCAGTCGGTGCTCGTCCTCGGGGCGCTGGGTCCAAGCGGCCACCAGGTAGGACAGTTTGAAGTGCCGTGGCGGAAGGTGCCGCGCGGTCACCCGGTTGCCGTCGTACTGGTTGAGCAGGCCCCGCTCGCGCCGACGCAGGTCCTCCCTGATGTCGTAGAGGTAGACCCCGATGGTCGGAGCGTTGCGGCGACTGGCCCAGTCTTTGGTGGGCGCGTCGAATTCGACCTCGACCTCGGCAGGGTCGACCGCCTCACGCTCGATGAGGGTGCGTAGCGCATGGTCGACTTCTGGTATCACTGGCCCATCGTTCCGTGTGATTCGGTTGTGGTGTACGAGCGCGAGTCCCGTTGTGGAGGCAGGGGATTCTGCCCGATCGGGCGGCGGTCAGTTGCCCGCAGGTGTTCGGACCACCGGCGGGCAGTCGGCGGGAGTCGGTGCGGTGGATCCGTCGGGGCATTTCACGTCAGGCGGGGGATTCGTTGCCGGGCATGTCTGGCCGGGCGGTACTGTCGTGCCGTTCGGGCAATGCACGGGGTCGACCGCGCACGTCTGGCCCGCGGGCACGGTGCTGCCACCCGGGCAGGTGATGTCCGATGTGCCGGAACAGGTCTGGCCGCTCGCCGGTGGATTCCCGTTGGGGCACTTTGCCGGAGCTTCGCAGGTCGTGGGTGCGGTGACCGTCGTGCCGTCGCTGCATTCGGTGACGGTCTTGCACTGTCCACCGGACTTGACGGTACCTGTCGGACAGGTCTTGTCCGATGGACACGCCTGGCCTGCCGGCACGTCCTGACCGTTCGGGCAATGCGTGACGTCCGGCGTCGACTGCCCGGTGCCGTTCGACCCGGTGTCGTTCGAACCGTTGCCGTTCGGAACTCCTTGGGTGACAGGCACTTCCACGATCGATGTGGACGTCTGGGTCTGGGTGACAGTACTTCGCACCGGTGTTCCGCCACCGTCGCTGGGTTGGAAGGTGATGTAGAGCGCCACCAGAGCGATCGCTGCGGCAATCGCGGCACCGGTGAACAGCACGCCCGGTCGGCGGAACCATGGGATGTCCGCCACCGGCGGGTCGGGGTAGGCGGCAGGCGTGCGGGCGACGTCGCGATCCAGGAACTCGCGATCATGTTGTGGCGAGTACTGGGTCGGCTCCAGATCCGGCTCCGGGTCTTGCGACCATGCGTGCTCCGTGGGGAGTTGGGCACGGCCCAGCCGTCGAGTCGGATCGTCGGGGTCACCATTCATCGGTGCGCTCCTCGGCCTCGGTTCAGATGAGCCCTTCGCGCACTGCGTACGCGACCGCATGCGAGCGGTTACGCAACTGCAGGCGGGTGGTGACGTCGTGCAGGACGTTCTTCACGGTGCGCTGGCTGTAGCACAACTGGCGGGCGATCTCGTTGGTGTCGTGGCCGTCTGCGATCAACCGCAACACCTGCACCTCGCGGTCGGACAACCCGGTGAAGGTCAGACCGCGCGGGGACAGGACCTGTCGTTGCAGCCGGCCCACCTGTCCCAGGAGGTGGCCGAGCAGATCCGACGGGATGACCCCTTCGCCGGCGGCCACTTTCTGGATCGTGCGCACCAGTAGATCGGGCGTGGCCTCGCTGCGGCGGAGCAACCCGCTCACCCCGACCTCGGCGACGGTCACCACCGTGTTGTCGTCGATGGCGCTCATCACCAGGATGGTGTGTGAGACACCGGCCTTCTTCAGCGAGCGCAGGATGCGGACGGTCTCGTCGTCGAGCGTGTCGGCGACCGCGATGCCGACGTCGACGCCGGCGAGGTCACCGGATTCGACGACGTCGATCTCGGGGCGCATCCGCAGTTGACTGATCACGCCGGCCTGCAGGATCGGGTCGTCGGCGTATACGTAGGTGGACACTCGGCGCTGCATGGCATTTCCCCTTTGGGCGGGCGGACTGTTGCCAATGAGTATCCGGACGGGCATCAACGGCGGCTCAACAGTGCATACGCGCTGCTCAACAAACGCTCAACGCGCAGCTCAGAGCGCCGCCGGAAGGGCAGCGCGGTCAGCCCAACGACATCAGTTCGGGCACCACTTCATCCCCGAGCCTGCGGACAAATCCGACCGGATCCGGGTTGCCCGGCAACACCGGGATGTTGACCATCTCGACGCCCAACTCGGCGTAGGTCTGCATGGCACGCATGAACGTGGCGGGGTCGGCGAACGGGTCGGTGTCCGGACCGAGCCCCAGGGTCTTGCGGATCTCGCGGTAGTCGCGTCCGACGTCGTCGCAATGCCGCTGCAACACTTCGATTTTGTGCTTGAGCGTTTCCCCGTTCGTGCTGTTCCAGATGTCGGCGTACTGCGCCACCAGGCGCAACGTCTTCTTCTCGCCGTCGCCGCCGATGAGTACCGGCGGGCGCCGGATGGGTTGCGGCTCGCAGATGGTCTCCTCCAGGCTGTAGTGCTTGCCGCGGTAGGGGCCGTCGTTGTCGCTCCACATCTGTGCGCAGATCTGCAAGGTTTCCTCGACCATCTCGAACCGCTCGCGCAGCGGTGGGTACGGCACGCCCAGCGCATGGTGCTCGCGGTCGTACCACGCTGCGCCGATCGCGAGCGTCGTGCGGCCTTGGGAGAGGATGTCGAGCGTCGTGATGGTCTTGGCGAGAATGCCGGGATACCGGTAGGTGACGCCGGTGACGAGCATGCTCAGCGTGATCGTCTTGGTATGGGCGGCAAGGAAGCCCATCGAGGTGTAGCCCTCGAGGAACGGGTCGTGGGCATCGCCGATCCGCTCCATCTGGAAGAAGTGGTCGGCCAGGCTGAACATGGTGGCGCCGGCCTGCTCGGCGGCGACGGCGGTCTGAGCGAGGGCGGGTCCGAGCTTCTCCGGTGCGCCCGGCAGGAAGTCGATGTAGTGAATTCCCAACTCCATGTGGATCGTGTCCTTTCTGGTTTGGTGACTAGTGACGCCGGCGTGGCCTCAGATGTGTTCGCCCAGCCGTTCGAGCAGCGGCAGCGCGGCCGCGAGGGTCTGCAATTCGTCGGCGGAGAACCGCTCTTTGAGGATCTCGGTGAAATGGCGGACCCGGGCATCCCTCTTGTGCTGAAGGATTTCGGACCCCGCTGAGGTGATCGACATGAGGTGCCGGCGGGCATCGTGCGGATCGCGCATGCGCTGCACGAAACCTCGGGACTGCAGCGTGCCGAGGGTGACGCCCATCGCCTGGGGGCTGATCTGTTCGATCCGTGCCAGATCGGCCGCCGACGTCGCACCGCCCCGATCGAGGCGCTCGAGTGCGGCCCGTTCGGGGAGGGTCAAGTCGCCGGGCGCTTGCAATTGCCGCACCCGGCGGGTGATCAGCGCGATGTCGCCGAATAGCGCTGCGGCGATGTGTTCGGGGTTCGGCGGCGCTGCCATATGGTCAATCTAGATTTATCAATCTGGATTGTCAATCCAGGTTGATGGTCAGGCGAAGACCGGAGAGCGCCAAGGTGATTGAGGAAAACGCAACCGAAAAACGACAAACGGCGGGTCGGAACAATCCGATCCGCCGTTGTGTCGACGTTGCTAATCCAGGTAGTCGCGCAGCACCTGGGAGCGGCTGGGATGACGCAGCTTGCTCATGGTCTTGGACTCGATCTGGCGAATGCGCTCACGGGTGACCCCGTAGACCTGACCGATCTCGTCGAGCGTGCGCGGCTGGCCGTCGGTGAGGCCGAACCGCAGCCGGACCACGCCGGCCTCGCGCTCGGACAGCGTCTCCAGCACCGACTGCAACTGATCCTGCAGCAAGGTGAACGAGACGGCGTCGACCGCCACCACGGCCTCGGAGTCCTCGATGAAATCGCCCAGCTGCGAATCACCTTCGTCACCGATGGTCTGGTCCAGGGAGATCGGCTCACGCGCGTACTGCTGGATCTCCAGCACCTTCTCCGGCGTGATGTCCATTTCCTTGGCCAGCTCCTCAGGCGTGGGCTCGCGGCCCAGGTCCTGCAGAAGCTCACGCTGGATACGGCCCAGCTTGTTGATGACCTCGACCATGTGCACCGGGATGCGGATGGTGCGGGCCTGGTCGGCCATGGCGCGGGTGATGGCCTGCCGGATCCACCACGTCGCGTACGTGGAGAACTTGTAGCCCTTGGTGTAGTCGAACTTCTCGACGGCGCGGATCAGGCCGAGGTTGCCCTCCTGGATCAGATCCAGGAACGCCATGCCGCGACCGGTGTAGCGCTTGGCCAGCGACACCACCAGACGCAGGTTCGCTTCCAGCAGATGGTTTTTCGCGCGGTCGCCGTCGCGGCAGATCCACTGGTAATCGCGGCGCATCTGCGTGGTGAGCTTCTCGCCCTTCTCGGCGAACTCGGCCATCTTCTGGGTCGCGAACAGACCGGCCTCGATGCGCTTGGCCAGCTCGACTTCCTCTTCGGCGTTGAGCAGCGCCACCTTGCCGATCTGCTTGAGGTAGGCGCGAACCGAGTCGGCCGATGCCGTCAGCTCGGCATCCTTGCGGGCCTGCCGCAGCGCCTCGGACTCCTCTTCGTCCCAGACGAAGTCGCCGGAGGCTTTGTCCTTCTCCGAGGGTTCTTCGACCTCGTCCTCGGCGGCGGGCTTGGCGCCCGGCGCGGCCGGCGCGTCGGCGGTCCCTTCCGCGGCGGCCTCGTCGACCTCTTCTTCGTCGTCTTCGTCCTCGTCGGACTCGTCCTCGACGGTGTCGTCGTCGGTATCGAGGTCGTCGTCGAGTTCGAGATCGGTGTCGTCGACGTCGAGATCGTCGCCGGGCTCGGCTTCGAGATCGTCAGTGGCCTCGAGATCGTCGTTGACGTCCTCGGGCTTGGTCGCGACGCCCTTCGCCGCCTTCTTGGCTGGGGCCTTCTTGGCCGGGGCCTTGGCCGCAGTTGCTTTCGCCGCCCGCTTGGCCGGGGCCTTCTTGGCGGGGGTCTTGGTAGCGGTGCGCTTCACCGGCTCGTCGGTTGCCGGGCTTGCTTTTGTCGCTGCCACGTACACCCTTTCGGTCTTTCGTAGTTCGGTGGGCATGGGCATACACCACCGAAAGCGTCGGCTGTCGAATGTTGGCGTTGGTATCGGCTGGGATATTCGCCGCTATTCGGTAGGCGGCCGCCGAAGACCATTGTAACGACAGTGTGTGCGTGCACCGTGCCTAGCGGCAAATTTTGGCCTCAGCGAGAAGGGGAGCGGAGCGTGCGTGGCCGTGGTGAACCGCCGGTAACCGATCGCGGAACGCGAAGCTACCGACCGGTAGCTGTGACGTCGGCGACGGCTGCCATCGCGGCGCCGACAATGCCCGCGGTGTTCTGCAGCGTCGCAGCAACCACCGGGGTGCGGTTCTTCAGCAGCGGGATCCACTTGTCGGCTTTGCGGCTGATGCCGCCGCCGGCGATGAACAGATCGGGCCAGATGGCGTTCTCGATGACGGTCAGCACCTTGGTGACCTCTTCGGTCCAGCGCTCGTAGCTCCAGTCCTTGCGCTCCTTGACCGACGAGGCGGCCCGGTGCTCGGCTTCTTTGCCGCCGACCTCAAGGTGGCCAAACTCGGTGTTGGGCAACAGCACACCGTTGTGGATCACCGCGGAGCCGATGCCGGTGCCGAAGGTCAGCAAGACGATCACGCCGCTGTTGTCCTTGCCCGCGCCGTACTGTTCCTCCGCCAGTCCGGCCGCGTCGGCGTCGTTGAGCACCGTGACGTGCTGGCCGCCCAGCTCGGCACTGATGACCTCCGCGGCGTTGACCCCGATCCAGCCCTTGTCGACGTTGGCTGCGGTGCGCACGACGCCGTTCGTCACCACACCGGGGTAGGTGACCCCGAGGCTGCCGGTCCAGCCGAACTCCCGCACCACCGCGGCGACGGTCTTGGCTACCGCTTCGGGCGTCGAGGGTTGGGGGGTGTCGAGCTTGAACCGCTCGCCGATCAGCTGCCCGGTGTCGAGATCGACGATGCCGCCCTTGACGCCGCTGCCACCCACATCGACGCCGAAACCGCGGCGGGCAGAGCCGTCGACGGCAGATTCGGCTGCGGGAACATCGGGTGCGGTCATGGGGAGCTCCTCTGCGGGACAGACGGTTGCGGGGCCGATTGGCAGGAGGGCGGGCCGGCTAATGGCGCCGCGCCTCACCCTAGTAGCTCGTCAACGCTGACGCGGGCGGTCTGCCATCCCGCGAGCGACTTTTCGGCGGAAAGATATGTTGCGATAGGAGGGTGACAGACAACAGCACCGACCCGGCCGTCCTGCGCGGAGTAGCCGAACAGTTGGCGACCGAGGCCGCCGCACTCGTCCGACGCCGTCGTATCGAGGTATTCGGAGACGGGGTTTCGGACGACGGGGGCCAAGCACATGACGAAGGCGGTGCCGTGCGGTCCAAGAGCACGCGGACCGACCCGGTGACGATCGTCGACACCGAGACCGAGCGATGGTTGCGTGAGCGGCTTGCCGAGCTGCGGCCCGCCGACGAGATTCTCGGCGAGGAAGAGGGCGGCCGCAGCGGCAGCGACGGGCTGCGCTGGGTGATCGACCCCATCGACGGCACCGTGAACTTCGTCTACGGCATCCCGGCCTACGCCGTGTCGGTGGCCGTGCAGCTCGACGGCCGATCGGTGGCCGGAGCCGTCGCCAATGTCGCCGCCGGATCGGTGTATTCGGCGGCGCTGGGGCAGGGGGCCGCGGTGCAGTATGACGGGGTCAGCACGCCGCTGCGGTGCACTGCGGTCGACGATCTGGGCATGGCCCTGGTGGGGACGGGGTTCGCCTACGTCCCCGAACAGCGGCGCCAGCAGGCCGAAGTGCTCGCACAGTTGCTGCCCGCGGTCCGCGACGTGCGACGGCTCGGCTCGTGCGCACTGGATCTGTGCATGGTCGCTGCCGGCCAGCTCGACGCGTACTACGAGGACGGCGTGCACGTCTGGGACTGGGCGGCCGGGGCCTTGATCGCCGCCGAGGCCGGGGCCACGGTGTGGTTGCCGGCCATCACGGGCGCCGGACGCGTGGGTGCCGCGGCTCCCGGTGTCGCTGGCGCACTGCACGACGCCCTAGCAGGCGCCGGTATGGATCTTTGACAGCAGCGCCGAATCGGCGGGTCCGGTGGCGTCGGGGCGCAGGCTGGCCAGCACGGCGTTGATGTCGTCGCTGCTGGCCAGTTCGGTGAATTCCGTGCCCAACGCCAGATCGACTGTGGCGTCCGGCCTTTCGTCCTGGAACAACTCCGTGCACGGAGCCACCAGCCAGACCGCCGCGGCCGCGGCTCGACCGGTCGGGCCGAACCGGATCTGACCCTGGCATTCCAGTCTGGTGTGGTTGTAGATCGGATCGTTGGCGGCTTCGGGCTGGGCAAAACCCAGGTCACGCAATTCGCCGGCGATCTCGCCGGCCTGACCGCCCTGTCCGCTGGCGTTCAGCACCCGGATCTTGGTGTCGCTGAGCGCCGCGGGGGTGGTGTCGGTCATCGCCGATCGGGCCACCTGTTCGCCCAGTTTGGGAGTCGCAGGGTCGGTGGCGGGCGGCGGCGGGTTGCACACCGTGGCCTCACGGACGTCGGCGGGCCGATTGAGCGCGACGATCCACACCACCAGCGTCACCACCGCCAGGATGGCGAACAGCACGATGGCGGGGACGGTGTTGCGCCGCCGGAACGGCCGACCGTGCCGGTCGAACGCGGTGCCGTCGGTGATTTGTGCGACCACCCCTGCACTCTAAAGGCACGGTTGCCCTGCACAGCGGCAGAGTCCGCACAACAGTGTGATGTAAATCACACTGCAACATGTGGCAATAAGGGCACGAATCGTTTGGGTAATGCGTTCGACGCTGGTACAAACCTCTGCTGCAAGGTTTAGGGAGGGGATAGCGCTTATGGCTACCGATTACGACGCGCCGCGGCGAACAGAGACCGACGAGGTTTCCGAGGACTCACTTGAGGAGCTGAAGGCCCGACGTAACGAGGCGCAATCGGCTGTCGTCGATGTCGACGAATCCGAATCCGCCGAATCGTTCGAGCTGCCGGGAGCGGATCTCTCCGGCGAAGAGCTTTCGGTGCGGGTGGTTCCGAAGCAGGCGGATGAGTTCACCTGCTCGAGCTGCTTCTTGGTGCATCACCGCAGCCGTCTCGCCAGTGAGAAGGACGGCGTGATGATCTGCACGGACTGCGCCGCCTGACCGGCGCGCTCAGTCCTGCAGCGCGGCGAGCACGCGGTCTGGATGACGCGTACTGATCAGCCAGTACGGGGTGGGGTCATCCGGATCGTCGAGTACCACCAGCACCATCGGGCCGACCCAGGCCCGGTGCACGACGTAGGCCGCCGGGTCGAGCTGACGACCCAGGGCGGCCGTTTTGGCCGAGCGCGGCACTTCCGCAGTCCGGGCGATGACGCTGGTCGGCAGGTGCGCGCCGCCGATCCATAGTTCGGTGCCGCCGCCCGGCCGGCCGACCACACGCAATTCGACCTTGCTGAACCAACTCAGCACGGCGCCCGCCACGCCGAACAGCACCACGAACGACACCCAATTGGGCAGTGCGGAAACAGCCTGGTTGACCTCGAGGGCGATGAGCGCTGCCAGCACTGCTGCCGGCAGAGTCCACCACCAAGGCACCCACAACCGCTCGTGGTAGCGCACGGTTTGGGTGGTTGCGCGCGTGTCTGACACGTGGCTCAGAGTAATCTGTGACGTCGTGTCCAACTCTCTGGCGGTGGTCCGATTGGACCGCGATCTCCCGATGCCCGCCCGGGCGCACGACGGCGACGCGGGCGTCGACCTCTACAGCGCGCAGGACGTCCATCTGGCACCAGGGCAGCGTGCGCTGGTGCCGACCGGTGTGGCCGTGGCGATCCCGCACGGAATGGTGGGATTGGTCCATCCACGTTCGGGTTTGGCTGCGCGCGTAGGACTTTCGATCGTCAACAGCCCGGGCACCATCGATGCCGGTTACCGCGGTGAGATCAAGGTCTCGCTGATCAACCTCGACCCCGAGACACCCATCGAGATCAGCCGCGGCGACCGGATTGCCCAGTTGCTGGTGCAACGGGTAGAACTTCCCGAACTGGTCGAGGTGACCTCGTTCGACGAGGCAGGCCTGGCCGACACTTCCCGTGGCGCAGGTGGCTACGGTTCCTCCGGCGGACATGCGAGTTTGTGATGGCATACGGAAAACATGAAAAAGACCCGGCGCCCGACGACGCGGACGCGGCTGCCGATGCGGTGACCGACGACGACTTCGAGGGCCCGTTCGACGTCGAGGACTTCGACGACGCCTCGGTGGCTGCCCAGGGGCGCCTCGACCTGGGCTCGGTGCTCATCCCGATGCCCGACGGCGGCCAGGTTCAGGTCGAACTCAACGAGGCCGGGGCGCCCAGCGCGGTCTGGGTGGTGACACCGAACGGCCGGTTCACCATCGCGGCATACGCGGCGCCCAAGAGCCCCGGGCTGTGGCGCGAAGTGGCCACCGAGCTGGCCGACTCGCTGCGCAAGGACGCGGCGTCGGTCGCCATCGAGGACGGGCGATGGGGCCGTGAGGTGGTCGGCGCCGGCAACGGCGGCGTGGTGCGGTTCATCGGTGTCGACGGGTACCGCTGGATGGTGCGGTGCGTGGTCAACGGCGCTCCGGACACCGTCGACGCGCTGGCCGAGGAAGCCCGGACAGCGTTGGCCGACACCGTGGTTCGCCGTGGTGAGACACCGCTGCCGGTGCGCACCCCGCTCGCGGTGGAGTTGCCGGAACCGATGGCTGCGCAATTGCGGGCAGCCGCTGCGCAGGCCGCCGCCCAGGCCGCGGCCGGTCAGCAGGCGCCGCCACTGCAGCAGAACGAGCCCGAGCCGGTGGCCCGGCGCAGTGCCCAGGGTTCGGCCATGCAGCAGCTCCGTACCATCACCGGCGGATAGGGCGGCGTCGGCCGGTTCTCACGCCTCCTGCAGGGCCGCCACGCACGCCGCGCCGACGATGCCCGTCTTCGCGCCCATCTCCTCCAGGGTGACCGCGCGCAGCGCGGCCCGCGGTGCGGCGGAAACCCATTCGAAGCCGACCTCTGCCGGATGAACGGGATCGTCGGTCGCCACGACAACTCCCAGCGGCACCGTCAGTCGTTCCAGGTCAGCGCAGTCGGGTGCGGCATGTCCCGCGGCCTCCTCCATCGCGTCGGGCAGCGTCGGCCACTGCCCGACCCAGGACCGGGTCAACTCATCGGCCAGCCACGGCGGGCTCGATGCCCTCATCTGCGCCACTGTCGCGGCCAGGCCATCCCGGCGCAACAGCTGCGCCGACTGGCGTGCCAGCAATGCGGCGGGCGCATTCTCCGGAGACCCGGTCCACGGTGGCAGCGCGGCGAGTACGGCCACGGCCCGGCCGGGATGGGCCAGTGCCCACGCGGTGGCCACGACAGCTCCGATCGACACCCCGCCGACAGCGATCGGGCCGGAGCGGGCGGCGTCGTCGAGCGCATCGCGGTATCCGTCGACGAGCCGGTGCGGCTGGGGCGACGGCGTCACCAACAGCGCCCCGACCTCATGCAATGCGTCGGAAAATGCCCGGTAAACGTAGTCGTCATCGGACCCGGTGCCGGGTAACAGCACCGTGGTGACACCTCGGAGAATGACGTTCATCACACGATCCTGCCTGGCACTTGGGAGAATCGGCGCGCCGACCCGCGCCCACGTGGCATTCCGGCAACAAGAGGTCTACCGTGGCGATGGTTGGGTGGGTTCACAAAGAATCCGCGAAAGGTCAGGAGAGGCCATGTCTACGGCCGAAGGGTATCTGCGCCGGCTAACTCGACGCCTGACAGAAGACCCAGAGCAACTCGACGTCGAAGAGCTCAGTGACGAGGCGGCCAACACCGGCGCGATGAAGGCGATCAACTGCCAGCGCGGCCAAGAGGTCACCATGGTCGGAACCCTGCGCAGTGTCGAATGTAACGGCAAAGCCTGTTCCGGCGGCGTGAAGGCCGAACTGTTCGACGGCACCGACACGGTGATGCTGGTCTGGCTGGGCCAGCGCCGCATCCCCGGCATCGAATCCGGCCGCACCTTGCGGGTGCAGGGCCGCGTCGGTCAGCTGGAGAACGGCACCAAGGCGATTTACAACCCGCGTTACGAAATTCAGAAGTGAGCTTGAGCGACGACAGCGCTCCCGCACCACCCACGAGTGAGCCCGAGCCGGAGCTGACCGCTGCCCGAGGTCGGGCAATCCTGGATCAGATGGGCGGCATCAGCGGCCTGATCTACTCGTCGCTGCCGGTGGTGGTGTTCGTCCCGGTTTCGACATTGTTCGGCCTGATGCCCGCGATCGGCGCGGCGCTCGGCGTGGCCACCCTCATTCTCATCTGGCGACTGATCCGCCACGACTCGGTTCAGCCCGCCGTCTCCGGCTTCTTCGGCGTCGGCATCAGCGCGCTCATCGCCTACGTGGTGGGGGAGTCGAAAGGCTTTTTCCTGCTTGGCATTTGGACGTCGTTGTTCTGGGCCGTGGTGTTCGGCGTCTCGGTTCTCATCCGGCGGCCGATGGTCGGCTACATCTGGGGCTGGGTCAACTCCCACGACCGAGCCTGGCGCGATGTGCGTAAGGCCGTCCTGGCGTTCGACGTCGCGACGGTGATCTGGGTGCTGGTGTTCGCATCGCGATTCCTGGTGCAGCAGCATCTGTATCAAGCCGACCAGACCGGCTGGCTCGGCGTTGCCCGAATCGCCATGGGATGGCCGCTGACGGCCGCCGCCGCACTCGTGACCTATCTGGCCATCCGCGTCGCGCGCAACGCCGTACACGCCCACCAGGGCGCCGAAACCACCGACTGAGCGGTTTCCCGCTCAGCGCGCGGACGGATCCAGCAGCAGTGCGCGCAGCTCATCCTCGACCTCGCTGACGGTCACGAACAACAGCTCGTCGCCGCCCTCCAGCGGTTCGTCGGACTGCGGCACGATCACCCGCGGGCCACGCAGGATGGTGACCAACGAGGCATCCCGCGGAAGATTCAGCCGCTTCACCGGCTTTCCGCCCCACGGCGTGTCGGCGGGCAGCGTGATCTCCACCAGGTTGGCCTGACCCTTGCGGAATTCCATCAGCCGCACCAGATCGCCCACGGCGACCGCCTCTTCGACCAGTGAGGCCAGCATCCGCGGCGTCGACACCGCGACGTCGACGCCCCAGTTCTCGTCGAACAGCCACTCGTTGCGAGGGTCGTTGACCCGCGCCACCACGCGCGCTACCGCGAACTCGGTCTTGGCCAGCAAGCTGAGGACCACGTTGACCTTGTCGTCGCCCGTGGCCGCGATGACGACGTCGAACTGTTGCAGCTGCAGCGACTCCAGCACGGTGATCTCACAGGCGTCACCCAGACGCCAGTGCGCCGCCGGGATGGCGTCGACGTCGATGTGCTCGAGGTTGCGCTCCAGCAGCGTCACGTCGTGGTTGTTCTCCAACAGTTCCCGGGCGATGGAGCGGCCGACGGCACCCGCACCGGCGATGGCGACCTTCATCGGTGCCCCTCCTCATGATCGTCATGCGTGCGTTTCATTCCGACTCCGCAGCTTCACCGGGCGGCAGCGCCGCGATGGCCAGGGCTTCGGCGATATGGCCGGACACGGCCGCGAGGTACACCTCGTCGCCGGCCTGGATGACAGTTTTCGCGTCGGGCAGGTAACCGCTGCCGAACCGCAGTATGAAGGCCACCCGGCCGCCGGTGGCAGCCTCCAGCGAGGTGACCCTGCGCCCCGCCCAGCCCTCGTGCAGGGCGAGCTCGGCAACCCCGACGCTGCCGGAGGGATCGCGCCACTTGGTGGTCTCGGTCTCGCGTGTCAGCACGTTGAGCAGCCGGTCGGTGGTCCACGGCACGGTGGCCACCGTCGGAATCCCGAGGCGCTCGTAGACGGCCGCGCGTTTGGCGTCGTAGATGCGGGAGACGACGCGTTCGACTCCGAACGTCTCGCGAGCCAACCGCGCCGAAATGATGTTCGAGTTGTCGCCGGAGGACACCGCCGCGAACGCGCCGGCCTCCTCGATACCGGCGCGCAACAGCACGTCCCGGTCGAACCCCATGCCGAGCACCCGTTCGCCGGGGAACTCGGGGGACAACCGGTGAAATGCGGTGCTGTCGCGGTCGATGATCGCGACTTCGTGCCCGATGCGGGCCAGGCTGTCCGCGAGCGATGCGCCCACTCGGCCGCATCCCATGACGACTACACGCACGCGACGGTCCTCTCCGATGGCTGAAATGCAAGCTGTAACTCAACCCGTGCAGTGGGAACGCTACCGCTCTCCGGTCGTGGGCTTACCCTTGGCACTCGTGTCCAAGCTTTCGACCGCAGCGCGTCGGCTCGTTCTCGGGCGGCCGTTCCGCAGCGACAAGCTCTCCCACACCCTGTTGCCCAAGCGGATCGCGCTGCCCGTGTTCGCGTCCGACGCGTTGTCATCAGTGGCCTACGCGCCCGAGGAAGTCTTCCTCGTGCTGTCGGTGGCGGGGCTCGGTGCGTACTCCCTGACACCGTGGATCGGCCTGGCGGTGGGTGCCGTCATGTTGATCGTGATCGCCAGTTACCGCCAGAACGTGCATGCCTATCCGTCCGGTGGCGGTGACTACGAGGTGGTCACCACCAACCTCGGGCACACCGCGGGCCTGACCGTTGCCAGTGCGCTCATGGTCGACTACGTGCTGACGGTGGCCGTGTCGACCGCGTCGGCCATGTCGAACATCGGATCGGCCGTGCCGTTCGTCGCACAGCACAAGGTGATCATCGCCGTGATCGCGATCCTGGTGCTCGCATCGTTGAACCTGCGCGGCATCCGGGAGTCCGGGACCGCCTTCGCCATACCCACCTACGCCTTCATGATCGGCATGTACATCATGCTGGGTTGGGGCCTGTTCCAGATCTATGTGCTGGGCCACCCGCTGCGCGCCGAATCGGCCGGGTTCGAGATGCACTCGGAGCACGGCGACGTACTCGGTTTCGCGCTGGTGTTCCTGGTGGCGCGCGCGTTCTCGTCGGGTTCGGCGGCACTGACCGGTGTCGAGGCCATCAGCAACGGTGTGCCCGCGTTCCAGAAGCCGAAGTCCCGCAACGCGGCCACCACGCTGCTGCTGCTCGGCGTCATCTCGGTGAGCCTGCTCATGGGGATCATCATGTTGGCCAAGGCCACCGGGGTGAAGATCGCCGAGCGTCCCCAGGAGCAGCTGATCGGCGCACCCGCCGACTACCACCAGAAGACCCTCATCGCGCAGCTGGCCGACGCCGTCTTCCACAACTTCCCGATCGGGCTGTACCTGATCGCCGGTGTGACGGCACTGATCCTCGTGCTCGCGGCCAACACCGCGTTCAACGGTTTCCCGGTGCTCGGCTCGATCCTGGCCCAGGATTCGTTCCTGCCGCGGCAGCTGCACACCCGTGGTGACCGCTTGGCGTTCTCGAACGGCATCCTGTTCCTGGCGTTCGCCGCGATCGCGTTCGTTGTGGCATTCCGCGCCGAGGTCACCGCGCTGATCCAGCTCTACATCGTCGGCGTGTTCGTGTCGTTCACGTTCAGCCAGATCGGCATGGTGCGGCACTGGACCCGGCTGTTGCGCACCGAGACCGACCGGTCGGTGCGCCTGCACATGATGCGGTCGCGGGTGATCAACGCGATCGGCCTCACCGCGACCGGCACCGTGCTGGTGATCGTCGTGCTGACCAAGTTCCTGGCCGGCGCATGGATCGCGATCCTCGCGATGGGCTCGCTGTTCGTGGTGATGAAACTGATCCACAAGCACTACGACACCGTCGCGCGCGAACTGCGGGCACAGGACGAGGCCGAGCCGGGCGACATCGTCCTGCCCAGCCGCAACCACGCCGTGGTGCTGGTGTCCAAGCTGCATCTGCCGACCAAGCGCGCGCTGGCCTACGCCAGAGCCACCCGTCCTGACGTGCTCGAGGCGATCACCGTCAGCGTCGACGACGCCGAGACCCGCGCCCTGGTCCACCAGTGGGAGGACAGCGACATCAGCGTGCCGCTCAAGGTCATCGCGTCGCCGTACCGCGAGATCACCCGACCGGTGCTGGATTATGTCCGACGGGTCACCAACGAGTCGCCCCGCACCGTCGTCACGGTGTTCATCCCCGAGTACGTCGTCGGGCACTGGTGGGAACAGGTGCTGCACAACCAGAGTGCGCTGCGGCTCAAGGGCCGGCTGCTCTTCATGCCCAACGTGATGGTGACTTCGGTTCCGTGGCAGCTCAGTTCGTCGGAGCGGTTGAAGAAGCTGCAGCCACAGTCTGCGCCGGGTGATGCGCGCAGGGGATTCCTGGAGTGACGGAGCTGATCGTCACCACGGGTCCGGCGGCCAACGGCGGCAGCTGTGTGGCCCGCCACGACGGCCGGGTGATCTTCGTCCGTTATGCGCTGCCCGGTGAGACGGTGCGGGTACGGGTGACCGATGAGCGTGGATCCTATTGGCACGCCGAGGCTTTCGAGATCATCGACGCCTCACCCGACCGGGTTGACTCGCTGTGTGCGATCGCCGGCGTCAACGGCGCGGGCTGCTGCGATCTGGCTTTCGCCGAACCCGATGCGGCCCGGCGGCTCAAAGGTGCCGTGGTGGCCAACCAATTGGCACGGCTCGGCGGATTCGACTGGTGCGATGAGGCGGCCGCCAGGGCCGAACCGGTCGGCACTGCCGGGGCCACCGGATGGCGGACCAGGGTGCGGCTGGACACCGCTGCCGACGGCACCGTCGGGTTCCATCGCTACCACAGCACGGAGTTGGTGACCGATCTGAACTGTGCCCAGCTGCAGGCGGGGCTTGTCGACGGTTTGGCCGGATCGCGTTGGCCCACAGGGTCACAACTGCACGTGGCCATCGACTCCGACGGCGTCCGGCACGTGGTCGCCTCGCGCGCCTCCGCCGAGCACCCCAAGGCCGCCAAGGCCAAAGAGGGACGCAAGCACACGACGCGGGTGATCGAAGGCGACTACGAAGCCACCCAGCGCGTCGGAGACCGGGTGTGGAAGGTGCCGGTGACGGCGTTCTGGCAGGCCCACCGTGACGCCTCGGCGCTCTACAGCGAGCTGGTCGCCGGTTGGGCGCAGCTGCAACCCGGTATGACGGCGTGGGATCTGTACGGCGGCGCAGGGGTTTTCGCGGCCGCACTGGCCGAACAGGTGGGCGAGAGCGGACACGTCGTCACCGTGGACACCTCCCGGGGTTCGTCACGGTCGGCCCGGGCCGCGCTGGCCGACCTGCCCTGGGTGTCGGTGGTCACCGACTCGGTGCGGCGCGCGCTGTCGGTGCAGCGAACCCGTGCCGACGTGGCAGTGCTCGACCCGCCACGGACGGGTGCGGGCCGCGAGGTGGTCGATCAGGTGGCGGCCGCCGAAGTGCCGCGTGTCATCCATATCGGTTGTGAGGCAGCATCGTTCGCACGCGACGTGGGTCTGTATCGCAATCATGGCTATGCGGTGGAGGAGTTGCGGGTGTTCGACTCGTTCCCGCTCACCCACCACGTCGAGTGTGTCGCCGTCCTGACTCGCTGATCCTGCCGAGCAGACATGTGGGTCCCGGAACCGCGGCGTGTCGCGGACCTGCGCGTCTGCTCGCGAGGAGAAGGTGACGGTCTTCTGGCGAAGAATTCCTGACGTCACCCGAATATGAAATAGCGCAGCCACAAGTACAGGCCGGAGAGCGCGACCGAAATGACGGTCACCACGATGCCTTTGCGGGTGAACTCCCAGAATGAGATCGGAGTGCCTGCGCGGCGGGCGATTCCGAGCATCACGACGTTGGCGCTGGCGCCGATCGCCGTGAGGTTGCCACCGAAATCCGCGCCCAGAGCCAACGCCCACCACAATGCGTCCGGATGCGCCAAGTCGGGGATAGAGGCGACGAGTTCGGCAACGATGGGCGCCATGGTGGCGACGTACGGGATGTTGTCGATGACACCGGATACCGGCGCCGACACACCGAGAATGAGCATCACGGTAAGCAGGGCATTACCGCCCGTCGCCTGCGTCGCGGCCCGCGCCAGGGCATCGACGGTACCCGTCTTGACCAGCGCGCCGATCATCACGAACAGGCCGGCGAAGAACAACAGGGTCTCCCACTCCACACCCGAGAGATAGTCGGCCCGTGACAGCCCGGAGACCACGATCAGAACGCCCGCGCCGATCAGCGCCACCACCGACGGGGCGATGTGAATCACGGAATGCGAGATGAACGCGGCGAACACCAGGCCGAGGACGACACCACATTTGACGAGGAGGCGCGAATCGCGAATCGCCTCGGCTTCTTGCAATGCCATCACGTCGGCGACCCGGTCGGCGTCGACATCGAACGATCCCCGGAAAAGGCGGGGCAGCACCACGATGAATGCCGCAACGACGATGATCACGATCGGCGTCAGATGTACCAGGAAATCGTTGAAGCTCAAGCCCCCGCGGCTGCCGATGATGATGTTCGGCGGATCACCGACGAGCGTCGCAGCCCCGCCGATGTTCGAGGCGAACACCTCGGCCATCAGGAACGGGACTGGGTTGATCGCCAGCCGGTCGCAGACCAGCAACGTGACCGGCGCGATCAACAGCACCGTCGTGACGTTGTCCAGGAGCGCCGACGCCGTGGCTGTGACCAATACCAGCAGGATCATGATCCGTAGAGGAGAGCCTTTGGCGCGCTTGGCAGCCCAGATCGCCACGTATTCGAACACGCCGGTCTGGCGTAGCACGCTGACGATGACCATCATGCCGAAAAGCAGAAAAATGACATCCCAGTCGATACCGGTCTCGCGGGAGAAGAACGCGTCCTCGGACTGCACCACCCCGAACGCCAGCACGACTGCCGCGCCGCCGAGGGCGACCGTCGTCTTGTTGATCCGATCGCTGGCGATCAGCGCGTAGGCGAGGACGAAGACTCCGATTGCCAGCAGCGCCATAGAGTTCAGCGCCTCAGTGCGGCTTCGAGCAAGCGAGATGCCGTCACGACGCCGTGCAGTTTGCCGTCTTTGAGTACCGCGACCAGTGGGCTGCGCAGCCGCGCCATCAGTGCTGCCACCTCGATGACGGTGTCGTCGGCGCGTGCCGACGGAACGTCGAGCAGATGTTTGGGCAGCACCTCGCGGACACTCTTGCCGTGCAGCTTTTCTGCGATTCGGTCCGCCATGGATTCATCGAGGACCCCGGCGAGCGCGGGGTCGTCCTGCACGTACTGCGGGATGATAAAGCGCACGACCTCCGAGGCGGGCAGCACCGCGAAGGGAAGGCCTGCGGGATCGGTGACCACGATTCCCGGCAGGCGGTGTTGGGCGAGCATGCGCGCGGCGTCCAAGGCGTCAGCGTCCGCGGGGACAACCGGAAATTCCTCAGCGATGTCCTCGGCGCGCACCCTGAGCACCATACGGTGCGAGGGTCCTCCGGTACGTCAAAAGGCAGCCTTGCTGCTAACTTTGAACGACGGTGTGCCGGGAAGCCTGGTCGGCGCTAGTTGATGCTGACCAAATGGAGCCTGCCCTGATGAACAGTGGACGTAAAGCAACCGGCCGCCGGCTGCTGACCCGTAGCGGGTCATGGGCGGAGGCCCGCCGGATCTCCGAGATCCTCCGCAAGGAGACCGTCGGTGGCATCCTGCTGCTCGCTGCCGCCGCGGCCGCGCTGATCTGGGCCAACTCGCCGTGGTCCGAGGGTTACCACCGGTTGTCGGCGATGGTGATCGGCCCGGAAGGCCTGCATCTGAACCTGAGCGTGGCCGCGTGGGCGGCCGACGGCCTGCTGGCGATCTTCTTCTTCGTCGTCGGGGTCGAGCTCAAACGGGAGTTCGTGGCCGGCGACCTGCGCGACCCGGCCCGCGCGGCGCTGCCGATCGCCGCGGCGGTCGGCGGCATGCTCGTGCCCGCGGTGATCTTCGTCGCGATCAACTTGGGCACCGGGCACGCCGAGAACCTCGGCGGCTGGGCGGTACCGATCGCCACCGACATCGCGTTCGCGTTGGCCGTGCTGGCGGTGCTGTCGAGCCATCTGCCCTCGGCGCTGCGGATCTTCCTGCTGACCCTGGCAGTGGTCGACGACCTGCTGGCCATCATCGTCATCGCGGTCTTCTACACCGACCATTTGGCACCGGGTCCGCTGGTGGCTGCGCTGATCCCCATCGGCCTGTTCGCCCTGGCTGTGCAGCGCGGGGTGAGGCGGTGGTGGATCCTGCTGCCGTTGGCGTTGGCGGCCTGGATGCTCGTGCACGCCAGCGGCGTGCACGCCACCGTGGCCGGGGTGCTGCTGGGATTCACCGTCCCGGTGTTGGGCCGCCACGCGGCTGCCGAACAGTTCGAACACACCATGCGGCCGGTGTCGGCGGGGTTCGCGGTACCGGTGTTCGCGTTCTTCGCCGCGGGTGTGACGGTCGGCGGGTGGTCCGGTCTCGGTGAGGCGCTGTCACACCCCGTGACGCTCGGCGTCATCGCCGGATTGGTGCTCGGCAAACCCATCGGTGTGCTGGGCACCACATATCTGCTGGCCAGGTTCACCCATGCCAGCCTCGACGAAGGCCTCGCATGGCGGGATGTTCTCGGTGTGGCGTTGCTCGCAGGGATCGGCTTCACCGTGTCGCTTCTCATCGGTGAACTCGCGTTCGGGCACGCCAGCGTCGCCGATGACGACGTCAAGATCGCGGTCCTGTTCGGGTCTGTTATCGCAGGTCTGCTGGCCGCCGGGGTACTGGTGGCACGCAATGCCGCATACCGCCGGATAGCCCAGATCGAGACCGCCGACACCGACCACGATGGTGTGCCCGACATCTATCAGCCACGGGAAGGCTGAGTCCAGATTCCGTGCGTACACTAAACGAATGCTTGAACAGGTCCGCGGTCCCGCTGATCTGCAGCACCTGTCGCAGTCGCAGCTAAGTGACCTGGCGCAGGAGATCCGGCAATTTCTGATCCACAAGGTCGCTGCAACCGGTGGGCATCTCGGCCCCAACCTGGGTGTGGTGGAACTGACGCTGGCGCTGCACCGGGTGTTCGACTCGCCACACGACCCGATCATCTTCGACACAGGCCATCAGGCCTACGTACACAAGATGCTGACGGGACGCAGTCAGGATTTCGACTCGCTGCGCATGAAAGGCGGCCTGTCGGGCTACCCGGCCCGCAGTGAGAGTGAGCACGACTGGGTCGAGTCCAGCCATGCCAGCTCGGCGCTGTCCTACGCGGACGGGTTGGCCAAGGCCTTCGAGCTGAACGGGCACCGCAACCGCCACGTGGTGGCCGTCGTCGGCGACGGCGCGCTCACCGGCGGTATGTGCTGGGAGGCGCTGAACAACATCGCCACCGCAGGACGCCCCGTGGTCATCGTCGTCAACGACAACGGCCGCTCCTACGCGCCGACCATCGGTGGCTTCGCCGACCACCTGGCCGGGTTGCGGCTGCAGCCGGGCTACGAACGGATCTTGGAGGAGGGCCGCAAGGCGGTTCGGGGTCTGCCCGTCGTCGGCGAGTTCTGCTACCAGTGCATGCACAGCATCAAGGCCGGCATCAAGGACGCGATCTCCCCGCAGGTGATGTTCACCGATCTGGGCCTGAAGTACGTCGGCCCCATCGACGGACACGACGAGCACGCCGTGGAGAGCGCCCTGCGCCACGCCCGCGGTTTCAACGCCCCGGTGATCGTGCACGTCGTCACCCGCAAGGGCATGGGCTACCCGCCGGCCGAGAACGACGAGGCCGAGCAGATGCACTCGTGCGGTGTCATCGACCCCGAGACCGGGCTGGCCACCAAGGCCTCCGGGCTGGGCTGGACCTCGGTGTTCTCCGAGGAACTGATCAAGATCGCCGCCAAGCGCCGCGACATCGTGGCCATCACGGCGGCGATGCCGGGCCCGACGGGCCTGAGCGCGTTCCGTGAGCGCTACCCGGACCGTTTCTTCGACGTCGGCATCGCCGAACAGCACGCGATGACTTCGGCCGCCGGCATGGCGATGGGCGGCCTGCACCCGGTGGTCGCGATCTACTCGACCTTCCTGAACCGCGCGTTCGACCAGCTGCTCATGGACGTCGCGCTGCACGAGCTTCCCGTGACGCTGGTGCTGGACCGCGCCGGTGTGACCGGGCCGGACGGTCCAAGCCACAACGGCATGTGGGACCTGTCGATCCTCGGCATCGTGCCCGGCATCCGGGTGGCCGCCCCGCGCGACGAGCCGCGGCTGCGTGAGCAACTCGCCGAGGCGCTGGCCGTCACCGACGGGCCCACTGCGATCAGATTTCCCAAAGGTGATGTCGGCGAAGGCATCTCGGCGATCGAGCGGCGCGGCGGTGTCGACGTCCTTGCGGTACCGGCCGCCGGCCTCACCGACGATGTACTGCTGGTGGCGGTTGGCTCGTTCGCGCAGATGGCACTCGCGGTGGCCGAACGGCTCCGTAACCAGGGCATCGGCGTGACCGTGGTGGACCCCCGGTGGGTGCTGCCGGTTCCGGAGGCGCTGAGCGACCTGGCCCGCACACACAAGTTGGTGGTCACCGTCGAGGACAACGGTGTGCACGGCGGCATCGGTTCGTCTGTGTCGGCTGCTTTGCGGCACAACGAGATCGACGTACCCTGCCGCGACGTGGCAGTGCCGCAGGAGTTCCTGCCGCATGCGTCGCGCGGCGAGGTGCTCTCCGAAGTCGGGTTGACCGATCAGCACATCGCGCGGCAGATCACCGGATGGGTGGCGGCCATCGGCGCACTGGCGGGCGAACGCGAAGTGTCCGAGCAGGTCGACTGACGAGTTCGGATTGCCGCTAGCCTCGCCTCATGGACGCCGAACTGGAGAACTGGAAAGCGGCCGGGGACGTTTTCGACTACCTCGGGTTCGACATCTTCTACCGGGTCGGTGGGCTGCCGCTGGGCGAAGGCCCGAATCTGCTGCTGATTCACGGGTATCCGTTCAACTCATGGGATTGGTCGCTGATCTGGCCGACGCTGGCCGAGCGTTTCACCGTCATCGCGCCCGACATGATCGGCATGGGTTTTTCGGCCAAGCCGTTCGCCTACGGCTACACGGTGACTGATCACGCCGACATGCACGAGGCCCTGCTGGCGAAGCTCGGTGTCACCTCGGCGCACATCCTGGCGCATGACCTGGGCGACTCGGTGGGCCAGGAACTGTTGGCCCGCCACGAGTTCGGGGGACAGTCCTACGGGTCGCTGCACATCGATTCGATCACCTGGCTCAACGGTGGGCTGTTCAACGAGGCCTACACGCCACGGCTGATGCAGAAGCTCATGTCGCGAACACCGTTGGGCGACATCATGAGTCCTTTGCAGGGCAGCCCGTTGTCGCGCCGGTTGGTCGAGCCGACCATCAACGAGATGTTCGGCGTCAACACCAAACCCTCGCCGCAACTGATGGCGAAGTTCCACCAGATCCTGGAGTACAACGACGGAAAGCGGGTGCTACACAAGGTCGGCCGGTTCGTCAACGACCGCTACACGCACCGCAACCGGTGGGTGCGGGCCATGCGTGACACCGCCGTGCCGATGCGGCTCATCGACGGGCCGTCGGACCCGAACTCGGGCCGGCACATGGCCAAGCGCTATCTGGAGGTGATCCCGGATCCGGACGTGGTGATGCTGCCCGACGACATCGCGCACTGGCCGCAGATCGAGGCTCCCGACGCCGTGCTCACCCATTTCCTGGCGCACATCGACGCGGTGAGCGGCTGACGCCGTCGACGGCCGCGTCGAGCGTGCAATGTCTGCGAAAAATCCGCGGCAGATTCATACGGTTACGACAACATCGGTGATTTGGGAGGTTGTCGTGCCAACTGGTTATCGGCATTCGAAGGCGACGCGGCGGGAGTTGTTTGACCGGGT
>NZ_BCSX01000044.1 GCF_001570425.1 Mycolicibacterium brisbanense | reverse complement strand
CTACCTGGCCGTGTTCGACCACCACACCAACGTGCCGCTCTACCTCGGCCGCACCAAACGCATCGCCACCCCCGGGCAACGGCTCATGCTCTTCGCCCGCGACCGCGGCTGCACCTGCCCGGGCTGCACCGCCAGCGGGCACCGCAGCCAAGCCCACCACGCCACCCGAGACTTCGCCAAAGGCGGGCTGACCGACATCACCGACCTCACCCTGGGCTGCGGGCCCCATCAACGCCTCGTCGGCCCCGGCAAATGGACCACCCGCATCAACACCCACGGCCGCTGCGAATGGATCCCACCAGCGCTGCTCGACACTGGCCAATCCCGCATCAACACCTACCACCACCCCCAGCAATACTTCACCGACAACCAAGACGACGACGAAACAGACTGTCCCCCAAAATGATCAGGGGGTGGCAGAGGCGATGATGAACGCCTGGTCCGCCGTCTCCTTGAGCTGCGGTTGGCGCTCACGGGTGGCTGTCGCGTACCCGGTGAACCCGGCGGCGGCCAGTGCGTCGCGCACGACGGCGGGGTCGTGGCGCAGGAAGGTCATCGAGACTGCATGTCCGAAGGCTTCGTCGAAAGACAAAGGAGGAGCGCCGGTTTGGAAACCCAGAAGCAACCACCCTGGGTCGGTGAGGACCCGGCGGAACTCCGCGAACAGGTCCGCAAGCTCGTCGGCTGGGGTGTGGATGATCGAATACCACGCAGACACCGCAGAGAAAGTGCTGTCGCGGTACGGCAACTCGCGCATATCGGCCACCTGGAACCGAACCTGCGGATACCGCTTGCGGGCAATGGCAATCATGGCAGGTGATCCGTCGACGCCCACGGTGCTCAGGCCGAACCGGGTGAGTTCGGCGGCGGCTTGACCCGGCCCGCACCCGACGTCCAGTGCGGCGTCGCCGCCCGATCGCAGCACCAATTCGGTGAACGACCGCACCAGGCAGCGGTCGAACGGTCTGACGTCGAACTCGTCGGTGAAGTGCTGTGCGTACTCGGCGGCGATCAGCTCGTACTGGTCGAACACTGTTCCGACAGTAGTGCTCTTGCAGCCGGCGAAACCTGGTACAGGTGGTGAGGTGAGCTCCGGATCGCCGATGGCTGCAGTGCTCGTCACCGGAATGTCGGGTGTGGGCAAGTCAACCGCCCTTGCGGAGCTCGCCCTACGCGGTTTCGACACGGTCGACACCGACTATGGGGATTGGGTCCACGTCGTCGACGGCGAGCCGCTGTGGCGTGAACCGCTCATCGACGAGCTTCTTCGTCGACCGCGTATTCGTCCGCTGTTCGTTCAAGGCACCGTGGCCAATCAGGGCCTGTTCTATGCACGATTCGATGCCGTCGTCCTGCTGAGTGCTCCTCCCGACGTGATCTTCGATCGGCTCCGCACCCGTACTGGAAATGACTTCGGCAAGAGCGCTGTTGAGCGGTCTCGGATTGTGCGAGACATCGCTGAGACTGAGCCGCTGTTGCGCTCCGCGGCCACGTACGAGATCGACACCACTCAACCGCTCCAACGCGTTGTCGACGCTCTCGCCGCAATCGCTGAGAGGGCCCAGCGATGAAGAGGTTTCAGGACTCCGGAATCGAGCTGGACGGACGCAGGGTGAGTATCGGTCGTTTTCATCCGGTGAGGTTGCTGCCAACCTCGTCCGGCCGCTGTGAACCCGTCGCAGGCAGGACTGAGCTGCTCTAGGCTCTGGGGCATGACCGATCACGACAAGGCCGCCGCGCGGCGTGAGATTGCTGACGCTCTGCTCAATGCACTCAACCGCCGCCACGAACTGCTCGACGTGATCGTGGAGGCAGACGACCGCAAGAGCGCGGTCGACGCTGTTGCGACGCTGCTCAACACGTCGCATGCCGCCGCCGATGCTGTCGTCGGGTTGTCCTTCGACCGGATCACCAAGGAATCGCGGCGACAGATCGCCGCAGAGCTCGATGATCTGAACAGTCAGCTGTCGTTCACCGCGCAGGAACGCCCTGCAAGCTCCGGCGAGACGCTGGTGCTGAGATCCTTCTCGGCCGCCATCGACCGCGACATCTTCGAGGCTCGCACGGCCGATGTCGGCGCGTCCGGCGACGGTTCCGGCGCACCCGCCGCCGATATCGACGACGAGATCCGGGCGGCCCTGGCCCGAGTGGATGCCGACGAGGCCGCATGGTTCGTGGCGATCGAAGGCTCGGAGAAGGTCGGCATGGTCTTCGGTGAACTCAGCGGTGGCGAGGTGAACGTCAGGATCTGGATTCACCCCGATTACCGCAAGCGTGGGTACGGCACTGCGGCGCTGCGCAAATCGCGGTCGGAGATGGCTTCGTACTTCCCTGCCGTGCCCATGGTTGTCCGCGCCCCGGGGGCTGTTCCGCCAGCCTGACAACTTCTTCCCCGGCCACGCTCCTGACCACGGCTTTCGCCGAAAAGTGGTGTCTGTGCTCACAGATTCCTTGGCAGGCAGCTCACAGGGGAGGATTATGGAGGCATGCTAACCATACGAAAACTCGCGGGAACAGTATTCGTAGCGGGAGCCGCAGCGGCCATTGCCGCCGCACCGACGGCCATGCTCCTCGCTGATGCGCCGGCCTCACTGACCGACCTGAGCGGAACCAATCAAGTGGTACTCGCCGACCCGGTCGGCGGCGGCGACGCAGGCGGCGGTGGCGGCTGCGACAGCGGCCCCGGCTGGCAGGGCTGCGGTGGCTGGAATCCGGCCCAGGGTGGTTGGGGCCACGGCTGCCTCAACGGCATCTGCGGAGGCTGGGACGGCCAACGCGGGTGGGGTAACTAGCCCCCACCCGGCGGCGGGCTGACCGGCTCGGCTCCGGTCAGCTGTTGGCCTTCAGCGCCTGCGCGGCGACGCCGAACATGACTTCTTTGATGGCGCCGAGCGTGCCTGCGTCTTTGCCGTGCAACGAGCGCAACAGATCGGTGGCCGCAACGGTCACCCCGCCTTCGGGGGCAGTGGCGTCCACCAGCCCGTGGGCGTGCGCGTCCACGCCGCCGAATCGGCGGCCCGTCGTCATCGATGCGACGGCGGCCTGCGGCGTCAGCTTGGCCTGGATCAGCGCCGCCATCCCGGGTGTGAACGGGATGTGGATGTCCACCTCGGGAAAACAGAAGAAGCCCCGGTCGGCTCGCATGACGCGGAAGTCGTGGGCCATGGCCAGCATTGCCCCGGCGCCGAACGCGTGACCGACGACGGCGGCCGCGGTCGGCACCGGGAACGTCAGGACCCTGGCCAGCAGGCTCTGGACGCGTCCGACGTACCACGCGCCCTGATCACTATGTGCGCCAAGCCAATCCAGGTCCAGGCCGTTGGAGTAGAACTTGCTGTCGGCTGTGGTGACCAGGCCGTGTGCCCCTTTGGCGAGCACGTGGTCGAGCTGGGAGTCGACCTCGTCGAGGAACTCGGGGGAGAACCGGTTCTCGTCGTCCCCGAGATCGAGGACAGCGATCTCGCCGTCGAAGTCCAGTGTGGTTGTCATGGTGCACCTTTCGTCGGTCGGTGATTGTCATTGGTAGGGCTTGGGCCGATGTCGAGTACCGCGTACACCGCGGCGCCGAGGTGACGCAGTGCGGTGGGGTCGCCGAGTCGATCACGCTGCAGCAGCAGTGCCGTGGGCAGGTCGACGATGCAGGTCGTGACGGTGTCCACGGCGGCGCGGTCGCGTCGACCCCACGCGGTCTGTGCCAACTCGATCATCAGGGTGAGCAAGTGTTTCTGAAGTGAGGCAACCTCGTTGGCGAGGTCGTCGGGTAACCCGACCGCGGCGATCTCGTGCGGCGGGAACAGCAACACCAGCCGGGCGGATGCCGGATGGTCTTCGGCGAACACCGCGGGGGCCTGCGCGGCGGCGGCGATCGCGTCGGGGCCGCTGGACGCCGCGTCCACCAACTGTCGCTGCAAATCGAGGAATCTGCGTGCCGCGCGAAGCCAGGCTCGGCCCACCAGACCGCCACGGGACCCGAACTGGTGGTACAGCGCTCCGTTCGATACGCCAACGGCCGCGCTCACCGCGCGGATGGTCACCGCCGCGAGGCCAGAAGTCACTGCCATCGATTCGACGGCATCGAGAACCGTGTCCGGATCGTGGACACGCGGGCGGGGCATGGCGCCACAGTAACAGAGCGTCTGCTCTATAACTATCGCCATGCCGGTTGAGCGTGATGACAGTAGGTAAGGCTACCCATACTTTGTGGGATATCGTGGGCAGGACCAACCGGGAGGGGACCGTCGATGGCACGCGGATTTCAGGGCGCGATCATGCGGGGCTTCGGCGCCCGCGATCACCAGGCCACCGTCGTCGGGACCGAATGGCGTACGCCGAATCTTCTACGTATCCGCATGGTTTCGCCGACGCTGTTCGAGGATGCACTCGCCGAGCCGACGTCCTGGTTGCGATTCTGGTTCCCGGACCCGGAGGGATCCAAGACGGAATTCCAGCGGGGTTACACGATCGTCGAGGCCGATGTGAGCACTGGACACTTCGCCATCGATGTCGTCCTGCACGAACCGTCCGGACCGGCGTCGCAATGGGCCAGGGCCGCGACAGCGGGTGCCACCGTGCCGGTGACGACGCTGGGCTCGGCCGGCTTCAGCGTGCCGGAAGAGCCGCCGGCCGGCTACCTGCTGATCGGCGACGCCGCAGCCACGCCCGCGATCAACGGCATCATCGAAGCCGTACCGCACGACATCCCGATCGAGGTCTACCTCGAGCAGCACGACGAGTCCGACGTACTGATCCCGATCGCCGAGCATCCGAGGATGTCGGTGCGGTGGATCGCCCGCACCGACCCGACCTCACTCGCGGCGGCCATCGAGGCCAGGGACTGGTCTGACTGGTACTGCTGGGTGACTCCGGAGGCCGGATCCCTCAAGCATCTCCGCGTGCGATTGCGCGACGAATTCGGCTTCCCCAAGACGGAGATTCACGCACAGGCCTACTGGACCGAGGGCCGGGCGATGGGGACCAAGCGCGACGACGCACCGGCAGAGGCCGTCAAAGACGTTGCCGCGCAACCCGACAAACAACCGGAACCACAGCCGAGCGCACCCCGGGGGAACTGGCGCGCACAAGCGGCGGGCCGGTTGCTGGCCCCGCTCCGCACGCCGCTGATCGTCTCCGGCGTGCTGCAGGCCGTGATCACGCTGGTTCAGCTGGCGCCGTTCGTGCTCCTCGTCGAACTGGCGCGGCTGCTGCTGACCGGAGCCGACCGCGAGCGCTTGTGGACCTTGGGGCTCACGGCCGTAGGACTGCTCGGTACCGGCACCTTCCTGGCCGCGGTGCTCACGTTGTGGCTGCATTGGATCGACGCGAACTTCGCCCGCGATCTGCGAACCCGGTTGCTGACCAAGATGTCTCGATTGCCGCTGGGCTGGTTCACCGCGCGCGGGTCAGGCTCGATCAAGCAGCTGGTGCAGGACGACACGCTGTCGCTGCACTACCTGGTCACCCATGCCGTCCCCGACGCCGTCGCCGCGGTGATCGCACCACTGGGCGTGCTGATCTATCTGTTCACCGTGGACTGGCGGCTGGCCGCGGTGCTGTTCATCCCGGTGCTGGTCTACGTCGTGTTGATGTCGGTGATGACGATCCAATCCGGGCCCCGTATCGCACAGGCGCAGCGCTGGGCCGAGCGGATGAACGTCGAGGCCGGGGCCTACCTCGAAGGCCAGCCGGTGATCCGCGTGTTCGGTGGCGCGGCCGCATCGAGCTTCCGCCGCAGGCTCGACGAGTACATCGGGTTCCTGGTTGCCTGGCAACGGCCGTTCACCGGTAAGAAGTCGCTGATGGACCTGGTCACCAGGCCGGCTACGTTCGTGTGGTTGATCGTGGCCGTCGGCACCCCGATGATCGTCAACGGCTGGCTGGCCCCGGTGAATCTGTTGCCGTTCCTGTTGCTGGGCACTACATTCGGCGTCCGATTGCTGGGCATCGGCTACGGCCTGGGCGGTATCCGGGGCGGCATGGTCGCCGCCCGGCGTATCCAGAACGCGCTGGACACACCGGATCTGGCCATCGCAGCACCTGCCGCGCCCCACGATGATGCGGGTGCGGTGGTGTTCGACCACGTGACGTTCGCGTACCGACCGGGCGTCCCGGTGATCGAGGACGTCTCGCTGACGCTGCGGCCCGGCACCGTCACTGCGCTGGTCGGCCCGTCGGGATCGGGCAAGTCCACGCTGGCGGCGCTACTGGCCCGTTTCCACGATGTCGACGCGGGCGCGATCCGGGTGGGCGGCAAAGACATTCGCACGCTGAGCGCCGACGAGCTGTACCGCCGTGTCGGGTTCGTGCTGCAGGACACACAGCTGGTGGCAGGCACCGTCGCGGAGAACATCGCCCTCGCCGATCCGGAAGCGGGCATCGAGCGGGTACGAGAGGCGGCGCGTGACGCGCAGATCCACGACCGGGTGGTGCGCCTGCCCGACGGCTACGACACGGCGCTGAGCGCGGCACCGGCCCTCTCCGGTGGCGAACGACAACGACTGACCATCGCGCGGGCGATCCTGGCCGACACCGAGGTGCTGATCCTCGACGAGGCCACCGCATTCGCCGATCCGGAGTCGGAATACCTTGTGCAGCAGGCACTCAACAGACTGACCCGGGACCGGACCGTGCTCGTCATCGCGCACCGGTTGCACACCATCACCCATGCCGATCAGATCGTCGTCCTCGACGCCGGCCAGATCGCCGAAATCGGCACGCACGACGAATTATTCGCGGCGGGCGGCCGCTACCACCAGCTGTGGGAGACAGGACGCCGCGACACCGTGACCGCCGGAGAGGCTGCCCGATGATCCGCACGCTGATCGCCCTCATCCCCACCGACAAGCGAGGCACGGTCGGTGTCTACGGCGTGCTGACACTGATATCGGTGGTGATCCGCGCCGCGGGGACAGTGCTGCTCGTCCCACTGGTCGCGGCACTGTTCAGCGCCGACCCCGCCGGCGCCCTGCCGTGGTTGGGCTGGCTGACCGCCGCGACTGTCATCGGCTGGATCATCGATACCACCACATCACGGCTCGGATTCGACCTCGGCTTCGCCGTGCTGGACCACACTCAGCACGACATCGCCGACCGCCTGCCGAACATCAGGCTCGACTGGCTGTCCGGCGACAACACCGCCAACACCCGGCAGGCGATCGCGGCGACCGGGCCGGAACTGGTCGGCCTCGTGGTCAATCTGCTCACACCGCTCATCAGCGCGGTCCTGCTGCCCGCGGCCATCGCTGTCGCGCTGATCGCGGTGTCGCCGCCGCTGGGACTCGCGGCGCTCGCAGGGGTGGTCGTCCTGCTGGGTGCGCTCTGGGCGTCGGGCCGGTGCAGTCGCGAGGCCGACGCCCTCGCCGATGAGACCAACCGCGCATTCACCGAGCGGATCATCGAATTCGCCCGCACCCAGCAGGCTTTGCGGGCCGCCCGGCGTGCGGAACCGGCACGCAGCCTGGTCGGCGACGCGCTGGCCGCTCAGCACGGTGCGAGTGTGCGACTGCTGGGCATGCAGATCCCCGGTCAGCTGTTGTTCAGCCTTGCTAGCCAGTTGGCCCTGATCGCGTTGGCGGGCATGGTCACAGTGCTGACCATCCGTGGGGAGCTGAGTGTGCCGGAGGCGATCGCGCTGATCGTCGTCGTCGCCCGCTACCTGGAGCCCTTCGCGGCACTCGGTGACCTGGCCCCCGCCATCGAGTCGACCCGCGCCACCATACAGCGGATCGGCAGCGTGCTGTCCGCGCCGACGATGACCACGGGAACCGTTGTGGGCGAGCAGGACTGCGTGCCGCGCATCGAGTTCGAGGACGTCAGCTTCGCCTACGGCGACAACATCGTGCTCGACAAGGTCAGCTTCGTCCTCGAACCAGGTGGCACGACAGCCATCGTCGGGCCGTCCGGATCGGGCAAGAGCACGATCCTCGCGTTGATCGCGGGCCTTCACCAGCCCACCGGCGGCCGCGTGCTGATCGACGGCGTCGACGCGTCGACGCTGGATGCCGAAACCCGGTGGGCCGCAACGAGTGTGGTGTTCCAGCACCCATATCTGTTCGACGGTTGCATACGCGAGAACGTTGCGCTGGGCGACCCGGCAGCCGATGCCGACCGACTCGCGGCGGCGATGCGGCTGGCCCGGGTCGACGAGCTGATCGGCCGGCTACCCGACGGCGACGCCACCAAGGTCGGCGAGGCGGGTTCGGCGCTGTCCGGCGGCGAACGGCAACGGGTCAGCATCGCCCGCGCTCTCGCCAAACCTGCTCCGATCCTGCTGGTGGACGAGGCGACCAGCGCGCTGGATACCGAGAACGAGGCTGCCGTCGTCGATGCGCTCACCGTCGATCTGCGGCCGCGTACCCGAGTGATCGTGGCGCACCGGCTGGCCAGCATCCGGCATGCCGACCGGGTTCTGTTCGTCGACGGTGGCCGGATCGTCGAGGACGGCAGCGTCGACGAACTGCTGCGCGCAGGCGGGCGGTTCGACGAATTCTGGCGTCAACAGCATGCCGCGGCCGAGTGGCAGATCTCGCACTGAGCGCGTGGACTTACCCCCGCGAACAGACACTGGGGTTCGCGACACGCCGCGCTTGGAGTACCGCGGCGTCTGCTCGCGGTGGAAGGTGAGCGGTGGAAGGTGAGCGGTGGAACGGGTCAGGTCAGGCTTTGGCGAGCTGCTTCTTCTCGTAGAGCCGCGCCCACTCGGCGCGCGGGCGGATGGACACGTCGACATCAGCGCCCTTGGCGCGCAATGCCTTTACCGTGGCGTCCTCGCGTGCGGTGCGCGCAAACGGATCCCAGCCGAAGAACCGGCAGGAGTTCTCCCAGGTGATCTTGTTGATGTCGGAATCGCTTGCGCCTGCGGCGTTCAACTCGGCCAGCACCTGTTCGGGCGCGTCGGGCCAAAAGCAGTCCGAGTGCGGGTAGTCGCACTCCCACGCGATGATGTCGATGCCGATCTCGTGACGCAGTTTCAGCGACGTCTTGTCGGTCACGTAGCAGGCCAGGGAGTGCTCGCGGAACACGTCTGACGGCAGCTTGTCACCGAAGTCGCGGCGCAGCCACTTCTGGTTGGTGTAGTGGCGGTCGCTGCGATCGAGATAGAAAGGGATCCAACCGATTCCGCCTTCGGAGAACGCGAACTTCAGATCGGGGTAGTTGCGCATGGCCGGGCCCCACAGCAGGTCCTGGGCGCACATCGCCGAGACCTGGGTGGCGAGGATGATCAGGTTGTCGATCGGCGCATTGGGGGCCATGCTGATGGCCCCGAAGCCGGTGCCGATGTGCAGGCACATGACGACGTTCTCCTCGGACAGAGTCCGGAACACTGGGCCCCAGTAGTCCTCGTCGTGGTAGCTCGGAAGCCCTTCCAGATGTGGCAGTTCCGGCATGGTGACGGCACGACAGCCCTTGGCGGCGACGCGGCGGATCTCCGCACACATCGCCTCGGGGTTCCACGTCGGCATGATCGCGATCGGGATGAAGCGGTCCGGGTAGGAGCCCGCCCATTCATCGATGTGCCAGTCGTTGTAGGCCGACACCATCACCAGCGTCGCCTCTTCGCGGTGCATGTTGAGGTGACGTGCCGAGAACCCGGTGAAGGTCGGGAAGCACATCGACGCCAGGATGCCGTTGCGGTTCATGTCGCGGACGCGCTCGTGCACGTCGTACACGCCCGGGCGCATCTCGGCGAAGCCGGCAGGGTCACGGCCCCATTCCTCGGCAGGCCAGGACACCACCGCGTTGAGGCCACTGACGCCCTGTGGACGGCCCTGATACATCCACTGATCGACGCCCTTGTCGTCGGTCACCACGATGGGCGCCTCGTCCTTGTACTTGGCGGGCACGTGGCGCAGGAACATGTCGGGCGGTTCGACGACGTGGTCGTCGATGCTCACGAGGATCAGGTCGTCAGTTTGCATAGCTCAGTAGTACCGTCGGAGAGCGTGACCGTCTCTGCGCTTTCGGACAGAGATTTTGCCGAAACGGCCAAAATCTCGCGACCGGTCATCGAGCTGCGCCGCGGTGGCCGGGCGCTGGCCGGAAGCTACCTCTACCAGGGCGAAGGCCTGATCACCGGCTGGCACTCGCATGAGGTCCACCAGATCGAATACGCGCTGCACGGTGTGGTGGAAGTGGAAACCGACGCCGCGCACTATCTGCTACCGCCTCAGCAGGCCGCATGGATCCCCGCCGGTCTGGAGCACCAGGCGGTGATGAGTCCCGATGTGAAGACCATCGCGGTGATGTTCGATCCGCAGCTGATCGCGGAACCGGGCGACCGCGCACGCATCATCGCGGTGTCGCCACTGATCCGGGAGATGATGATCTACGGGCTGCGGTGGTCGATCGATCGGGCCTGCGGTGACGACACATCCGACACGTTCTTCGCGACGCTCGCGCATCTGGTCGGCGAGGCGCTCGATCACGAAGCGCCGCTGAGCCTGCCGACCAGCGACCATCCGATCGTGGCGGCCGCGCTGGCCTACACCAAGGAACATCTGGCCTCCGCCACGGCCGAGGAGGTCAGCCGCGCGGTGTCGGTCTCCGAACGGACGCTGCGGAGGCTGTTCTCGGAGACACTCGGAATCTCATGGCGGACATACCTTTTGCATGCCCGGATGTTGCGGGCGATGGCCCTGTTGGCGGCACCCGATCAGTCCGTGCAGGCCACCGCGACCGCCGTCGGATTCGAGAGCCTGAGCTCGTTCACCCGGTCCTTCAACCAATTCTGCGGAGAAACGCCGTCGGCCTATCGATCACGTGCCCGCGACGAGCGTTAGCTCGCGGCGAGCCCGGCACGTTCGACGCTGAGCAGGCTTTCGGTGTGGTGTTCGGCGCGGTAGGCCGCACCGCCGCCGTTGATGCCGAACAGCCGCTTGCTCCACAGCAACCAGATCACCGCGGCGACGTTGATGAGGAACGCGCCGAGTCGCACCACGGTCACCTTCTCGGTGAGTTCGTAGATCTCCAAGGGCAGAAACACGCTGGTGGCGATCACCGCGAAGTACTCACCCCAGCGCTGCGTGAGCCACAGCCCGACCGCTTCGATCAGTTCGATCAGGGCATAGACCGCCAGACCGACGGCGATCCACATGAGCGTTGTCGCCGACAGGGAGAACGCGTGATCGATGGTGCGGATGATCCTGGAATCGTCCATGTTCCAACCGATTTGGTCGGCGAGCGGACGGATGAGCGGGATGTCCTTCTGGAACGCGTCGTGCAGCTGTGACCGGGTGGAGCGGACCTTCAGCACCCCGATCGCCAGCGCCACGAAAACCACCGCGCGGATCGCGCGTTCTACGGCCAGCGCGCGCATGATCGTGCGGTCGCGCAGCAGCCGTCCCCGCGGAACCTCGGGGGCGGTGTCGGCGGGCCCGTGACCTCTCGGCGGGCCGACGACGAACGTCTCGCACCGCAGACAGCGCCACGCCTCACCGACAGGGGTGTCGGCGCGCAGGCGCTCGCGCAGCTCGGGCTCATCGGGGTTGAACGTGGCGTGGCCGCGCAGGCCGCAGGACCGCAGCGCGAAATTCACCATTTCAGCACCGTAGCGGAGCGGCAGGCGATGACCGCGCTATACGCGGCAGCTGATCTCCATGCTGTCGCTGTCGCGGGCCAGGAAGTTCACGCTGATGTAACCGTTGTCGCTGTCGCGGACGTAGTCGAGGTACGGCTGGGTATCGGCCATCGACGTGTTGTCCGCGACCAGCAAGGCGCCCGTCGCCAGCTGAGGCTCAAGCAGTTTGACGACCGGCAGGTACAGCTCCTTCCAGCCGTCGAGCAGAACCAGGCCGATCTCCCCGTCGACGGTCTTGAGGGTCTCCAGGGCGTCACCGGCCAGCACTGTGATGACGTCGTCCAGTCCCGTCTCGGCGAAGGTTCTGGTGGCGGCTTCGATCTTGGCGGCGCTGAGCTCGGTGGTGAAGAGCCGGCCGAAACCGTTGTCGCGCACCGCAGAAGCCAGATGCAGCGCCGACAGTCCGAATGACATGCCGAACTCGACGACGATCTGCGGCTTGGTGGCCCGCACCAGCGAGTAGAGCAGCCGGCCGGCTTCCGGCGTCACCGGCATGTAGATGTCGCTGAGGGCGTCGGCGCGTTCTTGTGAGGTCGCTCCGGTGAGGTCGGCGAATCGGCCGCCGTTGCCCTCACGCAGCTTGGCGAACTGTTCGTCGGACGCGGCGTACATCCGGTCCAGGGCTGCGGCGACTGTGACATCGTGGAGGGTAGTCATGCTAACGAAACTACGCCCGATGGGATGTCGATGGGTCGCTCCGTAGCTGCACGGTTCATGTCCCTCGTGGTCACCACGGTGTTGGCCGGGTGGTGCGTCGTCGTCACCCCGATCGCGGCGGCGGGCGGCTATCGCACCATCACTCTGACTTTCGTCCGGCATGCCCAATCCATGGGCAACGCAACGGGCCTCATCGACACGTCGACCCCCGGCCCGTCGCTCACCGAGCTCGGCCGCACGCAGGCCGTCGCCAGTGCACAGCGCCTGGCGGGCAACCATTACGACGGCATTTTCGCCTCGACGATGGTCCGCACCCAGCAGACCGCGCAACCGATGGCCGACGCGCTGCACGAGCCCGTCACCGTACTGCCCGGGCTGCGGGAGATCGAGGCCGGAGATTACGAAGGTCAACCCGAGGCCGACGCAGTCGGAACCTACTTCGCTGCGCCGCAGCAGTGGCTGCGCGGCGACCGATCCGCGCGGATTCCGGGTTCGGTCGACGGCAACGAGTTCGATGCGCGGTTCGACGACGCGGTTCAGCAGATCTACGACAGCGGCGACGTCCAACCGGTCGTCTACTCGCACGGCGGCGCGATCATGCTGTGGGTCGCGATGAACGTCACCAACGCCGATCCTGGCCTGCTGCTGACGCATCCGCTGAACAACACGGATTACGTTGTGGTTGACGGTAATCCGACCAACGGCTGGCGACTGGTCGACTGGAACGGCGTCAGGGCAGCGGCGTGATGCGCTGAATCCCGGTGACCGTGCCTTGGTAGATCGCCCCGCCCGGTGCCGTGGTGCCCGCGGTCTGGATCGGGTCCGCCGCGGTGGTGACGCCGATGAGCTGTTCGGTGAGCACAGCTCCGGTGCCGGGATCCACGGCGGCGTAGAAGAACTTGTCGCCGGGCGTGGTGCCCAGCTGATCGTTGACGGGATTGTGCCGCGTGACGGTCACGATCGTGCCGTCGGCCACCGAGAGCTTCGGAACGGCCGCCGAGCGCACGGTGTTGTTCCACGCCACATCGCAACCGGAGTTGTCAGGCCGGACATCGACCCGCGTCATGCCTCCGACAAAAGGAGCGGTGGCAGGTACCGCGGAACCGGCATCGGCCGGCACCGCGGGATACGGATAGCCGTACGTGCTGGCCGCGATCACCGTGCGTCCGGCGCCGATCGGCGAGTTCTCCGAGCCGGGGCCGCCCGACGTGAGGACCGGGGTGCTGCACAGGACCGCGCCGGAGGCCGTGCTGACGACGATCAGATGAACCTGGTTGTCGGCGTTGTCGATGAGCGTCAGGTACTCGCCGCCGGTCACCGGTCCGAAGAACGTGGGCGTCGATCCGCTGCCCCAGCTCAGCTGCCCGGGCTTGCGGGCCGAACCCCGGTCATAGCCGACCCGGTACTTGACCACGGGGTTGCCCGTCGCATCCTCGGTCAGCAGGTACAGCGCGTGCGTGGTGACCACCGCGGTGCCCTGGGGCGCGGTCGCGATGCTGTTGGCGACCCGCTCGCCGTCGGGCAGAGCGACGGACGTGACCTTCCTGGTCGTCGTGTCGACGATGCCGACCGTGCCGCCGGAAGTGGCGTACCAGACCTTGCCGTTGTAGGCGGGCGCGAGGCTTGTGACGGAGTCCCCGGACGGCAGACCGGTTCCCAGCGGCGTCGACTCGACGATCGACAGGTTCCACAACCCGAGCTTGTTACGGGTGTGGGCGACCCGGAGCAGGTTGGCGTCGCCGTCGACCAGCACGAGCCGGTCGTTGTGGTCCAGATAGGCGTAGACGCCGCCGAGCAGGTTGCCCGCCGACACGGCCATGCTGGTCAGCGGTGTGCCGGAGGATTTGTCCAGTAGGTAGACGCGCGGCGTGCGGCCGAGGATCTGGGTGCACAGTGCGACGGGCAGCCCGTCGGACCCGATCAGGATCGTCGGGCAGGCCGCGGCCAGGCCGATGGGCTGGGCCACGACCCGGCGCGTGCCGGGACCAGGCAGGGGAGTCGTGTCCGAGGCGCCGCTGTCGCCGTGCATGGACGCGGTGCCCGTGGGGCCGTCGTAGGGATTGTCGGGTAATTGCGGACCGTACTGGCTGGCGGCTCCGGCCGGCGGAGAGGTCAGTGCTGTCACCAGCACCCCAGCCAGGAGCGCTGCAAGCCATCGGCTTACCGACATCGTCAACTCCTGGTGGCGGGCGGAACCGTACGGGTCCCGAACGCTACGGCGGCCCGATCACGAAACCGCATCCGCAGGAACTCGGTTGAGCCAAGAACTCCGACACGCCGCGACACGTGCGTGGCGGGCGCCTGGTGGGTATGTCGGATGTGACGCGCACAGCACCGACCGCTGGCTGCGGCGCCGGTCACGTCCGGCTCCCCAGCCTGGCATTACGGCGCTACTGTGAGCAATAACATTCCGGCGATGGGAGCGGGGCAGATGAGATTTCGGCTATTGCCATACGTCACCGTCGAGGTCGACGACCGCTTGCGGCGTCGCGCGCGCAATGCCGGCGAACGGCTGCGGATCAACGTCAGGGCTTACCTGCGCAGCGCGGCCGATGACGTTGAGACGGCCAGCGGCCGGGTCCGCGACATGTGCGACAACGCCGTCAACCGCGTCGACTCCGCGGTCGCCACGGTGAACGACAAGATCGCCCCGGAGACCCGGCTCGAGGCCAAGCCGGAGCCTGCGGCCGCGCCCGAATCGGATTCTGTGCCCGACGCTGCGCCACCGCAGCAGCCTGAGCAGCAGCATCTGGAAGTCGGATAGACCCGGACCGGCGCGAGGGCGTCAGGCACTCTACGGTTGAAGGTGACTGGCGTTCAGGGGCCGACCGGCCCGAAAGGGGTTGACGAGGCTTGCTCGGCAACGGTCTGGCGGTGCTGTTCGCGCTGTGCGCAGCGGTTTTCGCCGCGGTCGGCATCGTGGTCCGGCAACGCGCCACCATGGACGTGCCTGCCGAAAAGGGTGTCAGCACGGTCATGCTGCGGACCCTGCTGCGCCGCAAGTTGTGGTGGCTCGGCACCGCGTCCGCGGTAGCCGGGTACGCGTTTCAGGCGCTGGCGCTGGGTTTCGGATCGTTGCTTTTGGTGCAGCCGGTGCTGGTGTCGGCGTTGTTGTTCGCCCTGCCCCTCAGCGCCCGGCTGGCGGGCCGGCGCGTCAGCCGCGGCGAGTGGCTGTGGGCCCTGTTGCTGACGGCTGCGTTGACCGTGTTCGTCGTGATCGCCCGCGCAAGCACCGGCTTGTATCGGGTTCCCGTGTCCACCACGCTGATCGTCGCGGTGGTGTGTGTCGGCGTGGTGTCCCTGTTCGTCCTGGCCGCGATGCGCAGCACCAATTGGCGTCGCGCCGTACTGCTGGCCGCCGCGGTGGGCGTGATGTTCGGCGTGGTGGCGGTGCTGACCAAGATCGTCATGCACCTGGTCGCCGAGGGCAGTGTGCTCACCGCGCTGACCACACCTGCCCTGTACCTGGTGCTGGTGCTGGGGCTCGTGGCAACGCTCTTGCAGCAGTCGGCGTTTCACGCCGGGTCGCTGCAGACCTCGGTGCCGACCATGCTGGTGCTCGAACCGGTGGTGGCGGTGGTGCTCGGTTCGGTCGTGCTGGGTGAGCACATGTCGATCACCGGGTTGGAGCCCATCGCCTTGACTCTGTCGATCTGTGCGATGGCCGCCGCAACCATCGCGCTGGGCCGCGACGAGGGTGCCTACGAGGAGAAGCTCGAAGCCCAGGTGGGGCGCCGGTCGGTGAGCACCGTCACGGATTGATGGTGTGCTCGCCGATCTGGCGGCCCCAGACGTACTCCGACGTCAGCGGTTGGCCGAGTTCGAAGTGGTTGTACGGCGCGATCGACGCACCGGTGTCGAACACCAGATACGGCGCGGGCCACAGATCCCGGGTGATGGGTTGCCAGCAGCCGGGCCGTCCCTCGGGGCCGCCCTTGGCGTTCACCCGGGGCAGGTTGTCCGGATACACGTACGCGTTGCCCGCGCCGACGAGCGAGTCGTGCAGCAGGAACGAGTAACCGTTGCGGGTCTGCTGGGCGAACGCCGGCGCGGCCTCGTAGTAGTTGTGGATCATGCAGTACAGCGCAGGGCTGTTGCGGTCGAACATCGCGCTGACCGGCAGCAGGTCCTGGGCGCCGCGGACCAGGTAGGGGCCGCCGCGTTCGAAGATGTCACCGCCGGTGTTGCCGAAGCCGACTGCGGCGACGAGGGCTTGGTCGAGGTTGCCGCGTTGGTCGTTGAGGGTGTGGGCGGTGGTGACGGCGTTGGTGAGCCCGTTCCACAGGTCCGGTGACGCGTTGGCGTAGATCTCGCTGAGGTCGGCCAACGCCGTGATGTCGTGGCGGATCTGGGGCATGCGCGGATTGAGGTCGGCCAGGATGGTGTTGCTGTTGACGATCGACTGGCCGAATTTGTCGCCCAGGCCGTCGAGGGCCTGGGCCGTCGCGGTCAGGGTCTCGTTGAGCTTGATCGGGTCGACCTGCTCGGAGATCGCGGTGATGGTCTCGAACAGCGTGTTGAACTCTGTGGTCACACCCTGAGCCCGAATGGGGGTTTCGGCCGACAACCGCTGCGTCGACGGGTTGTCCGGCGAGACGAACGATATGTACTTGTTGCCGAACACCGTGGTGGCCCGCAATTCAGCGTGCACATTTTCCGGAATGAGATGCAGGTATTTCGGATCGACGTCGAGCAGCAACCTGGCTTCGGGGTTGTCCCCGACATCGACCACGTCGACAGAGGCCAGCCGGCCTATCGGCACGCCGTTGTAGGTGACCTTCGAACCGGGATCCATCGACAAGCCCGCCCGGCCGGACAGCACGGTCAACTGTGTCTTGGGCTCGAATGCGCCGCGGAACTGCATCCATGTCAGTGCCAGGATCACCACAATGGCCGTGGCGAAGACGAAGAAGGTCGTCTTGTACGGCGGGTCATAGCGCCAATGCCTGAACCGCTGCTCCAAGCCGCTCCGTAATCCGGCCGAGGATGAGGCCACGTGCAAACCTCCGATTATTGACGCAGCCAAAAGCTAAGCTGGTCAAACTTTCTCAAATGAGTGGAGATAAAAGCAACTCAATCGGGTCGATTGCGGTGCATATCAAAGCCGTGGGGGTAACGAGACGGGGGTCACGTGATGGCGATACGGCCCTGCGTGATGGCGGCCGGGTGTACGTTTAGCTCATCTACATTGTGATCGGTCGGGGAGATCGGTCGCCGCGCGGTGATGCGGTCGCAGAAGGGATCAACAATGCTGACGCCACTACCGGCTGAAGACTGGGACGACCATGCGCGTGAGGCGCTGGCCGGCACGGTGCCACCGGAGCGCCGAAACGCCGACGACGTGGGCAACGCGTTGGCGACCCTGGTCAGACATCCCGAGTTGGCTGGTCGCTTCCTGCCCTTCAACACCTATTTGCAGAAGTCCTCGCGGCTGCCCGAACGCATCAGGGAACTGGTGATCCTGCGCACCGCCCACCACCACGGCTGCGGATACGAGTGGGGACACCACGCCGTCATCGCACGTCGGCTGGGCCTCACCGACGAGGACATCACCGCGGCCCAAAGCGGTTTCGCCGCAGACGAATTCGATCAGGTCGTACTCCACGCGGTCGACGAGCTGCATTCCGGTTCGCGGATCGGGCCGGACACCTGGACCGCTCTGGGCGAACGGCTCGACGATCAGCAGCGCATGGATCTGATGTTCACGGTCGGCGGCTACGGCACACTCGCGTTGGCGCTCAACACCTTCGACGTCCAGCTCGAAGCCGATGCCGGCTCAGAAGCGCTATACACCGAGATCGACAGCTGAACCGCCCGGTTATTCCTCGCTGCGTACCCGGGCCGCCGCCGTCTCCGGCATCGGCTCATATCGGGCGAATGAGCGCGTGAAAGACCCAGAGCCATGCGACAGCGACCGCAGATCGATGGCGTACCGGGTCAGCTCGATCTCGGGGATCTCAGCCTTCACCGCCGTGCGATCCTCACCGACCTTGTCGGTACCGACCACGCGACCCCGCCGGCTGGACAGATCGCTCATCACCGAGCCGACGAGGTCGTCGGGCACCACCACCGTCACGTCATCGACCGGCTCCAGCAGGTTCACCCGGGTGGTGGCAGCGGCCTCCCGCAGTGCCAGTCCGCCCGCCATCTGGAACGCGAAATCCGATGAGTCGACGCTGTGGGCCTTGCCGTCGACGAGGGTGACCCGGATGTCGACGACGGGATAACCGAGCTCCGAACCGACCCCCTTCTCCATCTGGGCGCGCACGCCCTTCTCGACGCTCGGGATGAACTGGCGCGGAACGGCGCCGCCCACCACCTTGTCGACGAACTCGAAGCCCGACCCTTCCGGCAACGGCACTACCTCGATGTCGCACACCGCGTACTGGCCGTGCCCACCGGACTGCTTTACATGCCGACCATGGCCTTTTGCCTTGCCGCCGAACGTCTCTCGCAACGGGACGCGCAGCGGGACGGTGTCGACCGATACGCCGTACCGCCGCGACAGGGCGTCGAGCACGACGCCCGCGTGCGCCTCACCCATGCACCACAACACGATCTGGTGGGTCTCCGGGTTCTGCTCGATGCGCAGCGTCGGGTCCTCGGCGGCCAGGCGCTGCAATCCGACCGAGAGCTTGTCCTCGTCGGACTTCGCGCGTGGTTGCACGGCCACCGGCAGCAGCGGGTCGGGCATGGTCCACGGTCGCAGCACCAGCGGATCGGCCTTGTCGCTCAGCGTGTCGCCGGTCTCGGCGCGACTGAGCTTGCCGATCGCGCAGATGTCACCGGCCACCACCATCGGTGCCGGACGCTGTTGCTTGCCCAAGGGGAAGGACAGCGTGCCGATACGCTCGTCCTCATCGTGGTCGGCGTGTCCGGTCGTCGCATGCGCGCCGGCCTCGGCGCCGGGTGCGCTGCCATTCGGTACGAAGGCCGAAAAATGGCCCGACACGTGCACTGTCGCGTCGGGCCTTATGGTGCCGGAGAACATCCGGACCAGGCTGACCCTGCCGACGTAGGGATCCGACGTGGTCTTCACCACCTCGGCCAGCAGTGGTCCGGACGGGTCGCACGCCAAGGCCTTGCGGGGAGCGCCCGCAGGGGTGAACACCTCGGGCAGACGGTGGTGCGGCGGCGCCGGGAAGCCGCGGGTGGCGACCTCGAGCAGTTCCAGCGTGCCGATGCCCGAACCGCTGCACACCGGGATCACCGGGAAGAACGAGCCGCGCGCGACGGCCTTCTCAAGGTCTTCGATGAGCGCGTTCTGGTCGATGTCCTCACCGCCGAGGTAGCGCTCCATCAGCGTCTCGTCTTCGGACTCTTCGATGATCCCCTCGATGAGCGACCCACGGAGCTCGGCGATCTCGTCGGAGTACGAGTCGGCGGGCGCGTGCGACGAGTGCTTGCCGTCGGAGTAGTCGTACTGGGTCTGGGTGATCAACCCGATGACGCCATCCCCTGCCGGGAAATACAGCGGCAGCACCTTGTCGCCGAACGCCTGCTGTGCGGTGGCCAGCGCGTTGGCGTAGTTGGCCCGGGCATGGTCGAGCTTGGTGATCGCCACGGCACGCGGCATCCCGACCGCGCTGCACTCCTGCCACAACGCCTTTGTCGGCTCGTCCACGGTTTCGTTGGCCGCGACGACGAACAGCGCGCAGTCCGCCGCCCGCAGGCCGGCCCGCAGCTCCCCGACGAAGTCGGCATACCCGGGGGTGTCGATGAGATTCACCTTGATCCCGTTGTGCTGCAACGACGCCAGCGCAAGCCCGACCGAACGCTGCTGGGCGATCTCGGCATCGTCGAAGTCGCATACCGTCGAGCCGTCCAGCACCGAGCCGACGCGGGTCAGCACCCCGCCTGCCATCAGCAAGGCATCGACGAGTGTGGTTTTCCCTGCGCCCGACGGCCCGACCAGTGCGATGTTGCGGATCGCCTCCGGGCGCTCCGCGGTCGGTAGGGCTCCGTTGCCGGCCGCAGAGGCCGTCCTGTCCGCCATGACATGTCCTCCTGAGATCCCTTTCCACCATTCCCCGATGTGACCTACAGCACAAGGGCTGAGCGGTCGCGTCGGCGACTACCTGCGACGTAATCGACAGCAGCTGCTGGCGTGGAACAAGGTGTGGGGGACCGACAAACCGCACCGCAAAGGGTGCCGACCAGATGAGGACACCATGGCCGACTATGAAGATCTCGCCCAGCGCTACATCGACACGTGGAACGAAACCGATGCACTTGCCCGCCGCGCAGCTGTCGACCAGCTCTACAGCGAGCAGGCTCGGTACGTGGATCCGATGGGTGTCGCCGAGGGGCGGGACGCGATCGTGCAGATGATCGGGGCTGTGCAACAACAGTTTCCCGGGCTGACGTTCACGCTGGCCGGGCCTGTCGACGGCCACCACGACCAGTTCCGGTTCCGCTGGGAACTCGGGCCGGGCTCAGGGGAAGCGCCGATCGTCGGATTCGACGTGGCGACCACCGACGACACCGGCCGCATCGACAGGGTGCTGGGCTTCCTCGACAAGGTGCCCGCCTAGCGCTCTGGATCAGGCCTGCCAGGACGACCAGCGCGTGACCTCGATGGTGACGACTGGGCCGTCGAGCGCGATCCGTTCGTACTGGCGGTATTTGGCGCGCAGCAGGGCGTAGCCGGTCGCCATCTCGTCGCCGCTGTAGTGGGTTGCCCCGTGCCCGTCGGCCCGCACCCACCACAGCTGCGACCAGTCGTCGTCGTAGTGGTCGGCGAGCAGGCTCACCCGCGGGTCGCGTTCGATGTTGGCCAGCCTGCGCAGCTTCTGCGTCGACTTTCGTTTCGCGTCGACTGCGGTGTAGATGGTGACGCCTTCGGTGCCGCGATGCACCGCGAACACCACCGGAACCAGGTGCGGGGCGCCCGCGGGGCCCAGGGTCGCCAGGACTGCGGTGGGCGTGCCGGCGAACTGCTCGATGGCGTTGAACCCGGTTGCATCGAACTCGGCCATGCGTTCAGCGTAGAAGCAACGGCTGGGTCAGTGTGTGTGTCTTGGCTGTGGCGCCACGCTGTACGGCGTTCGGGTGACGTTGATCTCGGGCCGCTTGGTGGGTGTCTGCTGATACGTCGGCCGGTAGGCCGGCGCCTGGCTCGGCGGCGGCGCGGCAGGCGGAGGTGGCGGCGGCGGAGGCGGAGCGGGCGAAAGGCCGGCCCGTAACGGGGGCGGCGGAGGCGCAGTAGGACTCGACGCGGTCGTCGTCGCCGACGTCGGGGTCCGGTCGCCGGTGGATGACGGATTGCGAACGATCAACAGCACCAGCGACACCACGATGGCTGCGGTGGCCAGCGCAGCCGCGCCGAGTGCCACCGCGGCCCCGCGGGTGCGGTACCACGGCACCGGCGCGGGCTTGAAATTCCAGGTCGTGGCGTCGAACGCGTCGAAGCCGTCCGCCTCTGGTTCGGCTCCACCGGCTGGTGCGGGGGCATCCCCGCCGGGGGTTTCCGGCGCAGCGTCGGCCCAGAGGTAGTCGAAGCGACCAGCTGCCTCAGGTTCAGCCACGTTCTGATGCTAGCGCCACGACCTGCATGAACGCGTGATGATCGCAATGTCGACACGAGGATGAAACCCGGCGATGACGGAATGCGCCCCCGGCGATGGTCGGTCACGGTAGGGTTCGGACGTCCCGCCGGAGCCATTCACCGCAGCGACCAGTGTCGGTAACCGCGGCGCCATTGCTGCGCTTTCTGATCATCGGAAGGTTGGCAATGCTTTCCAGAACAGCGCGTCCCAGAACTTCGCAGCCCAAACTGATCCCGGGCATCATCGCCGCCGTCACGGCCCTGGTCGCCACCGGTGTGGTGGCGTGCGCCCCACCGCAGAAAGACAACGGTGGCGCGCAAACCCAATCGGGGGTCAAGGCCGCCGAGGCCACCTCCGCCGAGGCGTTCGGCGGCATGGACGGGCTGGTTACCGCGGCCAAGGCCGAGGGCGAACTCAACGTCATTGCGCTGCCCCCGGATTGGGCCAACTACGGCGCGATCATCAAGGCGTTCTCCGACAAGTACGGCATCAAGGTCAACTCGGCGCAGCCCGACGCGTCCAGCCAGGAAGAGATCAACGCCGCCAACCAGCAGAAGGGCAAGAGCGCCGCACCTGACGTATTCGACCTCGGACAGGCTGTGGCACTGGCCAACACGTCGATGTTCGCGCCGTACAAGGTGGCGACGTTCGACACCATCCCGGCGAAGTTCAAGGACCCGAACGGGGTTTGGGTCAACGGCTATGGCGGTTACATGTCGATCGGGTTCGATTCGGCCAAAGTGCCTGCCGTCACCAACGTCGACGATCTGCTGAAGCCGGAGTACCACGGAAAGGTCGCTCTCAACGGCGATCCCACCCAGGCCGGTGCCGCATTCTCCGGAGTGGTGATGGCGGCGCTGGCTCAGGGCGGGTCGGCCGACAACATCGCCCCCGGCGTCGACTTCTTCGGAAAGCTGCACCAGGCGGGCAATTTCCTGCCGGTGGATCCGACGCCGGCCACCATCGAGTCGGGCCAGACTCCCGTGGTGATCGACTGGAACTACACCAACGCCGCCGAAACCCGGAAGCTGCCGAGCTGGCAGGTCGTGGTGCCGCCGGACCATGCCGTCGCCGGCTACTACTTCCAGGCGATCAACAAGGAGGCCCCGCATCCAGCCGCGGCGCGGTTGTGGCAGGAGTTCCTGTTCAGCGACGAAGGCCAGAACATGTTCATGGTGGGCGGTGTTCGACCGGTCCGTGCCGACCAGATGGCCGTCGCGGGCACCGTCGACAAGGCGGCGTTCGCCAAGCTTCCGTCGATCGACGGGCAGGTGGTCATCCCCACCCCGGCCCAAACCGAGGCGGCCACCAAGTATCTGGCGGACAACTGGGCCAAGGCGATCGGCTGAGCGACCGATGCCGGGTGCCGTGGTGATGCGGCGGGTACGCGAAAGTCTGCCGCTGCTACCGTTTCTCGCGGTCGTCACCGTGTTCCTGATCGTGCCGACGGTGACGGTCGTCGTGATGGCGTTCTTCGCCGACGGGTCGTTCTCGCTCGGCCGGATCGCCGCACTGTTCTCGCCGACGGCACTGGCCGCCCTCGGCAAGAGCGCGCTGCTGTCCGGGAGCACCGCGCTGATCGGGGCGGTGCTCGGCGCGGTATTGGCGTGGCTCATCGTGAGCAGTCCGCCGTCGTCGATGGTGCGGCGTTCGGTGCTGGCGCTGTGCAGTGTGCTGGCCCAATTCGGCGGTGTGGCACTGGCTTTCGCCTTCCTCGCTACCATCGGGCTCAACGGCGTGCTGACGGTGTGGGCCCGCGATCACCTGGGCTGGGACCTGGCAGGGTCGGGCTGGTTGTACGGGCTGCCCGGGTTGATCCTGGTGTACACCTACTTCCAGATTCCGCTGATGGTGATCGTGTTCCTGCCTGCCCTGGAAGGCCTGCGCGAGCAGTGGCGGGAAGCCGCCGTCAGCCTCGGGGCGTCAACGTGGCAGTACTGGCGTGAGGTGGCGGTGCCGTTGTTGACGCCTGCCTTTCTCGGGTCGGCGTTGTTGTTGTTCGCCAATGCCTTTGCCGCGTACGCGACCGCCGCGGCGCTGGTCAGCCAGGGCAGTCCGATCGTGCCGCTGCTGATCCGCGCCGCGCTGACCAGCGAGGTGGTGCTCGGGCAGTCCGGGTTCGCCTACGCGCTGGCGCTGGAGATGATCGTCGTGGTGGCAGCGGTGATGCTGGCCTACAACGCATTGGTGCGGCGCACGGCAAGGTGGCTGAAATGACCCGCGCGAGAACGGTGCTGCGTGTCGGGCTGTGGCTGCTGTTCGGATTGTTCTTTCTGTTCCCGCTCTATGCGATGGCCGATTTCTCGACGCGGAACCTGATCGAAGGCGGCCGCACCCTGGCGGCGTGGCACAACCTGGTGGCCGACGAGGCGCTCTACCAAGCGATCGTGGTCTCGGTGCTGCTGGCCGTCTTCACCGTGGTCGCGATGTTGGTGCTGCTGGTTCCGACGATGATCTGGGTGCGGTTGCGGGCGCCGTGGGCGCGACGTGGAATCGAGTTTCTGTGCCTGCTGCCCTTGACCATTCCGGCGCTCGTGATCGTGGTCGGATTGCGCAACGTCTATCTCTGGGTCACTTACTTTTTGGGTGAGTCGGCGCTGACGCTGACGTTCGTCTACGTTGTGCTGGTACTGCCGTTCGCCTACCGGTCCCTCGACGCGGCGCTGGCTGCGATCGACCTGCGGACTCTGTCGGAGGCGGCGCGGTCGCTCGGTGCCGGCTGGGCGGCCACGATCACCCGGGTCATCGTGCCGAACATCTGGCCCGGAATCCTTTCCGCGGCATTCATTTCCATCGCCGTGGTGCTGGGGGAGTACACCATCGCGTCGCTGAGCGGTTACCAGACGTTGCAGGTGCAGATCGTCGCGATCGGCAAGAGTGACGGTCCGACGTCGGTCGCGGCCTCGCTGGCGGTGCTGCTCTTGGGTTTCGTGTTGTTGCTGGCTCTGGCGGTGGTCACTCGTGGCCGCAGGCGGGGCCCGCGGACGTGAGGAGCAATATGGGGCCCGCGGACGTGAGGAGCAATATGGGTCTCTCGGTCGAACTCAACGACCTCACGCGGGTTTACGGCAGCGTCAAGGCGCTCGACGGCCTGACCCTGCACATCGAGCCGGGCGAGATGGTGGCCCTGCTCGGCCCATCGGGGTGCGGTAAGACGACCGCGCTGCGCATCCTGGCGGGGCTCGACGAGGCCACGTCGGGCACCGTGCTGGTCGGTGGTCGTGACGTGAGTTCGGTGCCCGCCAACAAGCGCGACATGGGCATGGTGTTCCAGGCCTACAGCTTGTTCCCGCACCTCACGGTGTTGGACAACGTCGCCTTCGGGTTGAAGATGCGTGGTAAAGCCAAGGCCGACAGGATGTCTCGGGCAGCGGACATGCTGGACATGGTGGGCCTTGGCGCGCACAAGGACAAGTACGCCGCCGAGTTGTCCGGGGGCCAGCAGCAGCGCGTCGCGCTGGCCCGCGCCCTGGCGATCCGGCCGGGCGTGCTGCTGCTCGACGAGCCGCTGTCGGCGCTCGACGCGAAGGTCCGGGTGCAGCTGCGTGACGAGATTCGCCGGGTTCAGCTCGAAGTCGGCACCACGACGCTGTTCGTCACACACGATCAGGAGGAGGCGCTGGCTGTTGCCGACCGGGTCGGCGTGATGAGCCAGGGCAAACTCGAACAGCTCGCCGCCCCGGCGGATTTGTACGCGAACCCCGCGACGCCGTTCGTCGCCGAGTTCGTGGGGCTGAACAATCAAGTACCGGCGGAGGTTTCGCAGGGGCACGCGCGCCTGTTGGGTACGTCGGTACCGACGCTGGCCGGTTCGGTCGGGTCGGGCGGCGGAACCGCGCTGGTGCGGCCGGAGTCCATCACGGTGACCGCTGATGCCGAGGGTGTTGCGCGGGTCAGCTCGGTGGCGTTTCTGGGACCGATCTCCCGGGTCTACGTCGCGTTGCCCGATGGCGCGGTGTTGCACGCCCAGCTGGCGAGTTCGGCCGCCGCGGCGTTCAGCCCCGGAGATCCGGTGCGCGTCGGGGTACAGCCCGCACCGGTTTTGGTCATCTGAACCGGTGGCTCAGACGTCCTTGACCGGTTCGATCCCGAGATCGCGGTAAGTCACCAGCGCGGCGAACGGCACCCCGCGCTTGGCGAAGCGCCCTGTCGCGACGTCGCCCCGGTCGACCATCGGGATCACCCCGGTCACCACCACACCGAGCGGGACGATGCGCTCGTAGGCGATCTCGGTGGATCCGCCGGTGCTGATCACGTCGTCGACCAGGAGGACCTTCATGCCGGGCTGGAGCCGAGTGCCTTCGATCCACTGTTCGCGGCCGCGGCTCTTCTGTTCCTTGCGTACCGAGAACCAGGCCTTGCCGGTGACCATCGCGACGCCGTGCGCCAGCGGATCGGCACCCATGGTCAGGCCTCCGACGGCGTCGAACTCGATGCCACGGGCGGCGGCCAGATCGGCGACCGCACGGCTGACAGTCAGCATCCGCTCGCCGGTGTCGATGGCGTACTTGCCGTCGATGTAGTCGTGGCTGAGCTGGCCACTGGCGAGCCGGAACGGTTCCTCGCGGTGCTCGTAGCCGCGGGTCCGGATCAGGTCGAAGGCAGCTTGCCAGGTGTCCGGGCGCTCGGTCGCATCAGGCATAACGGCGATCGTATTGCACCTGCTCCGGTGGGCCTATCCCGCCTCGGCTCGTCTGGCCAATTCGACTGTGGCAGAACGTAATTCGTCGAACGAGCCGATCGGGGCGGCGTAGCCGACGCGGGTGTAGGCGACCCCGCGGTCGGTGGTGACCCGCAGGTCGAGGCCGTAGCGGTCGGCGCCGGTGCACGCCGCGGTGGTGGCGTCGGGATAGCCGCCGAGGGTGCGGGCCATCGCGAGCAATGATGCGGCGTGATCGGCGTTGAGGTGCTCGACGGCGCCGGCTGCGCGCGGTGACACCGGGTCGGGCTGGGCTGCGGCGTAGTCCGCGCCGGTGGCCGAATCCATCCGCCCGTAGCCGCCGACCCAGCGGACGCGCTGCACCCGCAGCACCCACAGCGAGAAATCGCTGTAGTCGATGTAGTACTTCGCCGCCGCGACCGCCGCGAGGTGGGCGTCGCGGGCTGCGGTGGCCTCGGTTCCCAGAGGGCGTTCGGCGATACCGGCCAGCGTGACGCGGGCGCTGGCCAAGGGGTCCGCGTCGCTTCCGGGTGCCACGATCGCGATGCTTGCCCGCTGATCGGCTGCGAGGTTGCGGCCGTGCTCGGCCATGTTCGACACGCACAGCACCGGTGCCCCGTCGAGCAATCCGTACGTGACGAACGACGCCCAAGGGTCACCCGCGGCGGTGAGGGTGGCCAGCGTGCCGGTGTTGGTCGATGCGGCGACGGTGCGGGCTTCCTCGGCCGCCGATGGCCGGGTGGCTTCGACGGGTGGGGTCAGCGGTGGTGGGACTGTCGGTGCGTCGCCCGGGTTGCCATGGTCGCGCGAGCGACGCGTCCCACCTGAGTCGCGCGAGCGACGCGTCCCACTTGAGTCGCGCGTCAGGATCAACCGCCCAGCGCGGCGATCAGATCCTTGATCTGCGCGGTCTCGGCCTCGGTCGCCGGTTCTTCGGCCTCGACGGCTTCGATGAGGTCCTTGCGCAGCCCGATGCCGTTGGCGGCTTCCCGGGTCGAGAGCTTGGCGCGGCCGCGTGCCACGTAGAGCCGTTGGCCGAGTGTGGCTCCCGGCCCCTCGGCCGCGGCGGTCATGAGCTCGTCGTAGCGGGTACGGACACCGCTGAGCGCGACGATGACCGACGGGGTGACCCGGCTGCGGGCCGCCGCCTCGGACAGCGAATTCTGCAGCTTGCGCAGTCCGCTCAGCACGACCGAGGCCCGTTCGGGGAACTCCGGGTCGCTGACGGGTGGCAGTGCATCGATCGCGGCGGAATACATGTGCATCGCCGCATCAGACAGACCGACGATTACCGGTGCTTCGCCGTCGTTAGGCGCAGACTCACCCACAGGGCCATCCCTCAATCGAATTGTTGGGGCGATCTCTCCGGCAGACCGCCACGGACAAGATCAAATTCGGGGAAAACGTAACCCGTCCCAGGCTCTTATTCAACCGTTAGTTTTCCCGCAAACTCGTGCGTGACAGCGAATCACGTTGCTGGCGGCAGGGATCGGCAGAGACACAGAGAATCGTGACATCGGACGGCGGTTCATCGGGCGCTTCAGTGGGTACGTTTGAGGACTGATGGAGGACATCGACGGAGTCGCCGTGCAGGTTCTGGACATCCCGTTCGACGCGTGGTTGCCGCGGCAGCGGTGGTACGCCGGGCGTGGCCGCACGCTGAGTGCTGCCAGACCGGTGCTCACCGTGCCGCTGACGAGCGCTTGCGCGAGAAACCGACTGGCACTGCGTGACGACTTGTTCCTGGTGCTGCTGGACGCGTCGTATGTCGACGGCACCGTGGAGCGCTACCAGGTGGTCATGGCCATCGGCCGTGACCAGCCTGGTCACGCCGGCGCCGCCATCAGCTCCCACGACGGCCGGACCGCGTACGACGCGTTGTTCGACGCGGATGCTGCGCGCTATCTGCTGAAGCTCATCGATGACGCGGCCACGGTCGGGCCGGTGGAGTTCGCCAAAGAGCCCGGAGCCCGGCTCCCGTTGGATGCCGCGCCACGGGTCTCGACGGCCGAACAGAGCAACACCAGTGTGGTGTTCGGGCGCGACGCGATGCTCAAGGTGTTCCGTAGGGTCACCGCAGGCGTGCATCCCGACATCGAACTCAACCGTGCGCTGGCGCGGGCGGGCAATGAGCACGTCGCGCGGCTGCTGGGGTCGATCGAAACTCGGTGGGACGGTGAACCGTGCGCGCTGGGCGTGGTGTCCGAGTTCGCCGCCGATTCCGTCGAGGGCTGGCACATGGCCACCACCGGTGACACGGATTTCGCGGACGAGTCCCGCCTGCTCGGCGCGGCGGTGGCCTCGGTGCACACGTGCCTTGCCGATGTGCTGGGCACCGACAGCGTCCCGTTCCCGGTCGACGTGATGGTGGACCGGTTGGCGACGGCCACGCAAGCAGTGCCCGAACTGTACGACTACGCGCCGCGTATCAAGCAGCGCTACCGGGACCTCTCGGGCCGCCAGATCACGGTGCAGCGTGTGCACGGCGACCTGCACCTCGGTCAGGTACTGCGCACGCCGCAGCGCTGGCTGCTGATCGATTTCGAAGGTGAGCCCGGAAAACCGTTGCAGCAGAGGCGCCGTCCGGATTCAGCGGTGCGTGACGTCGCAGGCATGCTGCGTTCGTTTGCCTACGCGGCCTATCAACGGCCCGGCGTTGCCGCCCAAGCCTGGGCGGACCGCAATGCCACGGCCTTCTGCGACGGGTACGCCGCCGAATCGGGCGTTGACCCCCGCGATTCCGCGGACCTGCTGGCGGCGTACGAATTGGACAAGGCGGTGTACGAGGCTGCGTACGAAGCCAGGCACCGGCCGGACTGGTTGTCCATTCCGATGGGGTCCATCAACCGGCTCCTGGCCTGAATTTTCCCGGCCCAATTTTCCCCGCGAGCAGACACGTGGGTCCCCGACACGCCGCGTTTGGCGTACCCGAATGTCTGCTCGCCCAGGGAAATTGCGCGCCCAGGGAAACTAGAGCGTGACGATCTGGTAGTCGGCCAGCCCGCCCATCAAGGTGTGCAGCTGATCCTGCGACGATCCGAGGGTGTGCTCGATCGCGGTGAGCCGGGCCGCGTAGTGGCCCACGGGATACTCCGCGGTGATGCCGATGCCGCCGTGCAGCTGGATGGATTCCTGCGAGATGTGCCTGCCCGAGCGGCCGATCTGCAGCTTGGTGCGGGCCGCGATCACCGGATCGAAGTCGCCGTCGGTGATCGACATCGATGCGTAGAGGCCCATGCTGCGGGCCAGCTCCAACGACACGTACATGTCGGCGGCCCGCTGCGTCAGGGTCTGGAACTTGCTCAGCGTGACGCCGAACTGCTTGCGCGCCTTGAGATAATCGGTGGTCAGCCGCAGCGACTCCTCCATGGCGCCGACCGCCTCGGCGCACAGTCCCGCCGACGTGCGGATCAGGGCGCGGGTGATGACATCTGAGGCGTCGACCGCATCCCCGAGCGGCTCGGCGGGCGTATCGGCCAGGTCGATCTGCGCACCCCGCTGGCCGTCGAATGTGCGGTAGCTCTCGCGGGTGACTGCCGCCGCGTCGACGAGGAACAGCCCGGTCCCGCCGTCGGGCAGTACGGCACTGACGATAAGGGTGTCGGCGTTGTCGCCCGCCAGCACGGGGTTCTTGCGGCCGGTGATGGCCCATGAATCACCTTGCTGCACAGCAGTTGTCGCAACCCTGCCGGACGACCGCATGCCGGGCTCGGTGTGCGCGAAGGCCAGCAGGCGCTGCCCGACGGCGACCTCGTCGAGGAGTTGGCGCTGAGCGTCGGTGCCTGCCTCGGCGATGATCGACCCGGGTACCAGCGCGGCGTGCAGCACCGGCTCGGGTGCGAGCCTACGCCCGATCTCAGCCTGCACCACCATGATCTCGAGGGGGCCGCCCGCGTCTTCTTCGAATCCCAGTCCGAGAACGCCGATCTCAGCGAGCTGGGCCCACACCTGCGGGCTGTACCCGGGATCGGTGTCGATGACCTTGTTGCGCTTCTCGGTGTCGTAGCCCGACAGCACGTCGCGGGTGGTGTCGGCCAGCAGGGTCTGCTCTTCGGTCAGCTGAAAGTCCATGATTCAACTCACAATCCGAGAATGGTGGACGCGATGATGGTGCGCTGAACCTCGTTGCTGCCGCCGTAGATCGAGGTTTTGCGGTAGTTCAGATAGTGCGGTGCGGCCTCTTGGGCCCATTCGGGCGATGCGATGGCGTCGCCTGCCTCGTACGGCAGCGCGTCGGCGCCCGCCACCTCGACCAGCAGTTCTGTCGCGGTCTGCTGCAGCTGGCTGCCACGCAACTTCAGGACGGACGATGCGGGGTTGGGCTTGCCGTCGGCGGAGTCGGACGTGACCCGCATCTGGGTGAGTTCCAGTGCCAGCACGTCGTTTTCGGCCTCGGCCAACCGTGCGGCGAACAAGGGGTCCGACAGCAGGCCGTTGGCGGCGGCACGTTCCTTGGCCTCGGCCAGCCGCACCTTGGTGCGGGCCACCTGCGCGATGCCGGTGCGCTCGTTGCCGAGCAGGAACTTCGCGTAGGTCCAGCCCTGGTTCTCTTCGCCGACGAGCTGGTCGGCGGGAACCCGGACGTCCTCGAAGAACACCTCGTTGACCTCGAAGCTGCCGTCGACGAGCTTGATGGGACGCAGCGTGATGCCCGGGGTGTTCATGTCGATGAGCAAGAACGAGATACCCGCCTGCTTCTTCGGGGCCTGCGGGTCGGTGCGGACCAGGCAGAAGATCCAGTCGGCGTACTGGCCCAGCGTGGTCCAGGTCTTCTGGCCGTTGACCACGTAGCTGTCCCCGTCCCGCACCGCGGTGGTGCGCAGCGAGGCCAGGTCCGAGCCGGCCTCGGGCTCGGAGAAGCCTTGGCACCACCAGATGTCCAGGGCCGCGGTCGGCGGCAGGAAGCGTTCTTTGATGGCCTGGGAGCCGAACTCGGCGATCACCGGGCCGACCATGCGGGCGTTGAACGTCAACGGCTCCGGCACGCTGGCCAGCTGCATCTCGTCGAGCCAGATCTGGTGCTGCGTGGGTGTCCAGTCCTTGCCGCCCCACTCGACAGGCCAGTTGGGGACCGCCAGGCCGTGATCGTTGAGGATCTTGTGCGCGGTGACGATGCCGTCCTTGCCGAGGGGCTTGCCCAGCCGGTTGCGTTCGCGAATCTCGGCGGGAATCTGGGTGGTGTAGAAGGTGCGCAGTTCGTCGCGGAACGCGGCTTCCTCCGGTGTGAGCGCCAGTTGCATGACCATCTCCCTGCTCCGTGGATCTGACAGCACACTAAACCACCGGTTGGTTGGGAGGCGAAACGGCCAGGTCAGGGCGCCGTACTCACGAGCCGGTCAGCGCACCAGTCGGCGTAGCAGCGCCGAGGCGGCGGCGATTCCGAGTACTGCGGCGATGATCAGCACAGTGACGTCGACGACCCAGTTGGTCGGCGTGCCGATCAACAGTCCCCGCAGGGCGTTGACCTCGTAGCTCAGTGGATTGATCGTCGACAGCCACCGCAGCCAGGCCGGCATGATGTCGACGGGGTAGAGCGCGTTGGACGCGAAGAACAGCGGCATGGTGATGGCCTGGCCGATACCCATCAACCGGTCGCGCTTGCGGACCAGCCCCGCCAGCGTCATGGACAGGCAGGCGAAGAAGGCCGCGCCGAGTGCGACGATGGCCATCGCGGCGAGGATCCGCAGCGGGTTGGCGGTCATCGGGATGCCCATCAGGTAGGCGAGCACGACGACGCCGACCACCTGCACCACCGAGCGCACACCGGCTGCGAACGCCTTGCCGGTCACCAGCGCCGAGGCCGGCGCCGGCGTCACCATGAGCTTGGCCAGGATGCCCGCGTCGCGGTCCCAGATGATCTGGATGCCGTAGAAGATCGAGATGAACAGGGCGGACTGGGCGATGATGCCCGGGGCCAGGAAGGTCAGGTAGGGCACACCGCCGGTGTTGACGACGTGCAACCGGCTGAAGGTCTGCCCGAAGATCAGCAGCCAGAGCGCGGGCTGGATCAGCCTGGTGAACAGCTCGGTGCGGTCGTAGCGCAGCTTCTGCAACTCGACGAGTGCGAAGGCGCCGACGCGCACGGCCATACCGCGTACCCGGCGCCATCCGCGCGGCGCGAGGACCAATGTGGTCGGGGCTGAGGAATCAACTGACACGGCGTGCCGTCCTTCGGCTCGAGCGGACCGCGCTGATGCCGGCGCGCCGGGTGTCCTCGCCGAGTTCGGAGCCCGCGTAATGGCGGAAGACGTCCTCCAGGGTCGCGCCGTCACCGTCGCCGGACACCGACTGCTTGAGCGCCGCCGGGGTGTCGACGGCCTGCAGCCTGCCGTGGTGCATCAACGCCACACGGTCGCACAGTGCGTCCGCCTCGGCCATGTAGTGGGTGGTCAGCAATACCGTCATGCCGAATTCGGCCTGCATCCGCTGCACCTGCTCCCACACACTGTCGCGGGCAATCGGATCCAGCCCCACCGTCGGCTCGTCGAGGATCAGCAGGAGCGGCCGGTTGACCAGAGCCTGTGCGAGCTCCAGGCGCCGCACCATGCCGCCGGAATAGGTGCCCGCTGGCTCGTCGGCGACATCGAGCAGGTGCATGCCCTCCAGAGCGACCGTGACCCGCTCGCGCAGTTCGGCCCGCGGCACGTCATAGAGCCGGGCGAACAGCTCGACATTCTGCCTGCCGGTGAGCGCCGATTCGATCGAGAGCTGTTGTGGCACGTAGCCGATGTTGTGGCGGATGTCCATGGTGTGCCTGCGGGTGTCCAGCCCGAAAATGTGGACCTCGCCGTGCTGGACCGGGGTCAGTGTGGTCAGTACCCGTACCACCGTGGTCTTGCCTGCGCCGTTGGGGCCGAGCAGGCCGAGCGTCTCGCCGTGGCGCACCTGCAGGCTCACGTCCTCCACCGCCGTGAACTGCCCGTAGCGGTGGGTCAGGTGGCGGCAATCGATGGCGAGTACGTCGTCGGGCGTCATACCTTCGCCTCCTCGGGAGTGTTCTTCAGCTCGGCTTCCTCGTGCAGCAGCCGGGTCAATTCAGCGAGCACGTCCAATCCCTTTGCCAACGCGTCAATTTGACCGGGGTCGAGCTTGGCCAGTACGGCCGACAGAGCCGCGCGGCGCGCGGCCCGCGATTCGTCGGCGACCCGCTGTGCCGACTGCGTGAGCGCCAGGCGCCCGACGCGACGGTCGGCGTCGTCGACGGTCCGGATCAGCAGTCCGGCGGTGACCAGCCGCGACACGAGGGTCGACGCGGTGTTGGGCACCAGGCTGAGTTCGGCGGCGGCTTCCCGCACCGAGATGCCTGGACGGCGACCCACCAGGCGCACGAGTTCTGCCTGGGACTGCGTCAACCCCGCGGCGTCGAAGCCGCCGCCGGTGGATCGGCGCAGCTGCCGCCGAAACCGGCCAACGACGCTGAACAGGTCGCTGATCAGATTTCCGTGTGCATCCACCACGTCGCCCACGATACCTCTGTAGCAGAGGTATTGCCGATGGAGAGCGTGCCGAGAATGGTGTGGGCGCGCGCCCCCGGATTGCCGCAGCCGTGGCCGCAGGGTAGTTGCCGCCGCTCTTCGGCTGCTACCCCCGGCCCGCCCGGCCGGTGGCACGAACTCGAAAGCTCGGTGCCTGCAAGGCGGCCACGGCTGCTACTTGCCGAAGGTACCATACTTCCTGGTACGGCCCGGCGTATCGATACAGTGAGCAACGCTCACCGTGGCGCTCAATCCTTTTCGGCGCGCAGCACCAAAACCGCCCGGGCTTCCACGGTGACCTTCGCTCCGGCCGCCAGGGGTGTGTCGTCGAGGTTTGCGGCGGTGCTGATCACCGGCGTCCACTGGGCCGCGAAGTCCTTCGGCGGCAACGCGAACTCGATCGGTTCGTAGTGCGCGTTGAAACACAGCAGGAACGAGTCGTCGACCACCTGCTGGCCACGCACGTCGAGATCCGGGATGCCGTGCCCGTTGAGGTACACGGCCATCGACTTGGCGTAGCCGGTTTCCCAGTCCTCGGCCGTCATGTCGGAGCCGTCGGGCGCGAGCCAGGCGATGTCGGGCGCACTGGGCGCGCCGGCCTGGCGGACGGGCCTGCCGTCGAAAAAGCGTCGCCGCCGGAACACCGGGTGGGCGGCGCGCAGTGCCGACACCGTCCGGGTGAACTCCATCAACTCGGAATCGGCTGCGGCCCAGTCGATCCAGGAGATCTCGTTGTCCTGGCAGTAGACGTTGTTGTTTCCACCTTGGGTGCGGCCGAGCTCGTCGCCGTGCGAGATCATCGGAACACCTTGGGACAGCAGCAGAGTGGTGAGGAAGTTGCGTTGCTGCCGGGCCCGCAGTTCGTTGACGGCCTCGTCGGTGGTCGGGCCTTCCGCGCCGCAGTTCCACGACTTGTTGTTGCTCTCGCCGTCGCGGTTGTCCTCGCCGTTGGCCTCGTTGTGTTTCTCGTTGTAGGACACCAGGTCCCGCAGCGTGAAGCCGTCGTGCGCGGTGACGAAATTGATCGACGCGAACGGGCGGCGACCGGTCTGCTCATAGAGATCCGAGGACCCCGTGAGCCGCGATGCGAACTCGTCGAGGGTCGCCGGCTCGCCGCGCCAGTAGTCGCGCACGGTGTCGCGGTACTTGCCGTTCCACTCGGTCCACTGGGGCGGGAAGTTGCCCACCTGGTAGCCGCCGGGCCCAACGTCCCACGGCTCGGCGATCAGCTTGACCTGGCTGACGGTCGGATCCTGTTGCACGAGTTCGAAAAACGAGCTCAGTCGGTCGACGTCGTAGAACTCGCGGGCCAGCGTGGCCGCCAGGTCGAACCGGAAACCGTCCACGTGCATCTCGAGCACCCAGTACCGCAGCGAATCCATGATCAGCTGCAGTGAATGCGGGTGGCCGACGTTGAGACTGTTGCCGGTACCGGTGTAGTCCATGTAGTAGCGCTTGTCGTCGTCGACGAGCCGGTAGTACGCGGCATTGTCGATACCGCGCATCGACAGCGTGGGCCCCATGTGATTGCCCTCCGCGGTGTGGTTGTAGACGACGTCGAGGATCACCTCGATGTCGGCCTCGTGCAACGCGCGCACCATCGCCTTGAACTCCTGCACGTGACCACCGGGGGTGGCACTCGAGCTGTATCGCGGGTCGGGAGCCAGGAACCCGATGGTGTTGTATCCCCAGTAGTTCGACAGGCCCTTTTCCTGCAACGTCGAATCGTCGACGAAGTGGTGCACGGGCATCAGTTCGATCGCGGTCACGCCGAGCGACTTCAGATGCTCGATGATCACCGGATGCGCGACCGCCGAGTAGGTGCCGCGGATCTGTTCGGGGATGTCCGGGTGCGTTTCGGTCAGGCCCTTGACATGCGCTTCGTAGATGACGGTGTCGGCGTATTCGTGCCGCGGCGGCCGGTCGGTGCCCCAGTCGAAGTACGGATTGATCACCACCGACTTCGGCATGTGCGCTGCCGAATCCTCGTCGTTGCGGCTGTCGGGGTCGCCGAAGTTGTAGCCGAACAGCGGCTGGCCCCAGTCGATCGATCCGTCGATGGCCTTCGCATACGGATCGATCAGCAGCTTGTTCGGATTGCAGCGGTGCCCGGTGGCCGGATCGTACGGGCCGTACACCCGGTAGCCGTAGTGCTGACCGGGCTCGACATTGGGCACGAAACCGTGCCAGACGAACCCGTCGACCTCGGGCAGCACCAGCCGCTTCTCTGTGCCGTCGGCATCGAACAGGCACAACTCCACGCGCTCGGCGACCTCGCTGAACAGCGCGAAATTGGTGCCCGACCCGTCGTAGGTGGCGCCAAGGGGGTAAGCCTTACCCCGCCAGATTTCGAGTTCGGGTTCCGTGGTTCGCTCGGCTGGATTCACAGTCCGACTTTACGGGTCCGCCGCGCTGCGTGACCATCGGATGGACCGCAGGCCATGCGACCGGCGGGCGGTGATTCACCGGGTTTACCGCGGTTGACCTGGTCGAATGTCGCCGAACGCGGCTAACTGACCTCGACGCCCGCCGACCGCAATTCGTCGATGGCCGCGGCGGTGCTCTGCGGGGCCACCCCTGCGGTGAGCCCGGTGAGCACGCGGGTCCGCAGACCGGCCTTGACCGCGTCGGCAGCCGTCGCCGCCACGCAGTAATCCGTCGCGATGCCCACCACGTCGACGGTGTCCACATCGCGGGCGCGTAGCCAGTCCGTCAGCGTCGTGCCGGAATCGTCGGCACCCTCGAAGCCGCTGTAGGCGGCGGAGTAGTGCCCCTTCTTGAACACGGCCTCCACCGCGCCCGCGTCGAACTCGGGATGAAACGCCGCGCCCGGCGTCTCGGCCACACAGTGCCGCGGCCACGACTTCTGATAGTCGGGGTGTTCGGAGAAGTGCTCGCCCGGGTCGATGTGGAAATCCTTGGTGGCCACGACGTGGTCGTATCCGTGGTCGCCTGCGAGCAGTTCGGTGACGGCCCGGGCGACGGCGGCGCCGCCGGCCACTGCCAGTGAGCCGCCTTCACAGAAGTCGTTCTGGACGTCGACGACGATGAGTGCGCGCATGGTGCTCATTGTGCGCCGCGCCGTCACCCGCCGAACAGTAGATACAACCCGGTGAAGGTGTAGCCGACCATCACCAGCATCATCGACAGCTGGCCGGTGAGCTGATGGCGTTTGGGCAACAGCTGCAACGCGCGGTCGTGCGCCGCGATCACCCCGGCCACGTGCCCCGTGAGCACGAACCCGACCTTGAGACTCGCGAGCACCGAAGGATGAAGCGACAGAATGTAATTCACCTGGACGTTGTCAAGCCTCAGCAGCAGGATCACGGTCTGCTGGCCACGCTCGACGAGGTAGGACAGGTAATGCGCGAACACATAGCCGATGACGATCGGGATGAGCGAATGCGCCATCAGGCCGGGTAGCTGGCGGCGGCGCTGGGCGTCCACGCCGCCGGTGGCCCGCGCGGCGGCGCTGAAGGTGATGGCCACCGTGGTCGCGAACACCAGCAGACCGGCCGTGCGGATGAGCGACGCCTCCGCGGCGGAGCCGGCGTGCGCGTCGACGAAGTTGCGCCACTGCGGCATCGCCGAGAAACTGTCGAACGCCGTCGAGCCCAGCAGCACCGCGAGCGTCGCGATCACACCCGAGCGCACCGGAAGGGTCGGCAGGTGGTTGAACGGATTGCCGATGACGATCCGCCCGTCGTGCCGCCGGAGCGGGGACAACCGCGACGCCACCATGCTGTACACGTCGAACGGATCGGCCCGGGACAGCCATGGCTCACCGCAGCACATCGCGCCTGCGAACGTCACCGCCACGTACGCCACCAGCCAGTAGCGGATGGAGCCGAGCGACGCCGGGTCCGGGCTGGCCAGCTCCAGCCAGACGAACGCGAAGAGCCCGGCGGCGGCAGGCCAGTAGCCCAGCCGTTCCGGGTAGTGCCACGGTTCCCGGCGGACCGCAAGGCGGACGACGCGGTAGACCGTGCGGACGGGTGAGAGCACCCGCCACACCGGCCCGAATGCCAGGGACAGCGCCACCAGGCCCACCCAGAGCAGCACGTAGAACACTCCGGGAAGCGGGTTCTTGGCGTCCTGCGGGCCGAGTGCCGAGGCGATCACCACCCACCCCGCGAAGCCCAGCGCGATCAGCCGCACGGCCCACCGGGTGACCGGTGAATCCACGGTCTCCTGGACCCAGCGCGGCAGGGCCCGGCCCGGCTTGGCCGGGTCGAACCGCGGCCGGCGCCAGGCGAACGCGACGACGGCGAACGTGAAGGTCAGCGTCCACGCGGCGCCGAGGAGCGCATACGTGTAGGGGATCGGGAGATCGGTCGAACCGCCCAGGCCGTGGGCCAGTATGGCGGTTCGGACTGAGATCACTGCTGCACTTGCACGCTGGCGATGGTGCGGTTGAGGTGATGCAGCTCGATCTCGACGATGCCGGGCACGTCGACGGTGAACTGGAACTGCTGACCGGCGCGCGGCTCGATCTTGAAGGTGTGATCGGGCGTCGAGTGCACGTGCAGTTCGTCGGCCGCGTCGCTGTTGACGCGGACCACGATGGGCTCCTTCACCTTGCTCTGCAGCGTCGCGTTGGTCGGTGTCACCTCACCGCCCTTGATGGTCACGTCGATCACCAGGCGGTTGGGTGCCTGCTGCTGGTTGGTCATGTCGGACGGGGCGACGGTGGTCACCGACGGCGTGGTCGAGGTGGCGCTTTCGGCGGTCTTGGACTTGTCCGAGCCGCTGCACCCGGCCGCCAAGAGTGCTGCAGCGGCGGCCAGAACGATCAGTCTGCTTGTACGCGTGGTCACGGTGAATCATCTTCGCCTGTACTGCCCCGCGTTTCATCTTCATCCGCTGCTTCTGCGTCGGTGTCGGGGTTGCGGCGGTCGCGGCGGGCGATGTAGACGATGACGCCGACGACCACGACGGCAGGCACGAAGGCGGGCAGCGCCAGCAGCAGCGTGTGATCGGCCAGATAGGTCTGAGTCACGTTTGCGGCTGCACCGGTCGGGGACCGGAGGCCTTGCTGCCTGCCTCCAACTCCTTGGCGTTGATGCGGCCGGCACCCCAGGACAGGCCTGCGATCAGCACCAACGTGCAGACCAGGACCACCAGCGATGCGACGTTGTACAACCAGCTCGGATGGTTGAGGTTGCGTTCGCGCTGCAGGATGGTGATCTCCTGGACGAACGGACGCGTCGTCGACTGCATCGCGGCTGTCTCGGGTGCGCCGATCCCCGGGTCCGCGGGCAGGAAGATCGGTATGCCGCTCATCGTGGCGCCGTCCTGGACCCGCAGCAGGGTCTTCCACGAGCCGGAGACCGGAATCGGCTGGGTGGACCGGTAGTGCCCGGGGCCGACCTCCTGCAATCGGTCGGCGACCAGCCCCCGGTGGTGCGCCAGGCCGCCCTGCCACGACAGGATCGACACCCATTCCGGGTCGTCGCTGATCAGTCCTGGCGGCGCGATCTGCACGTCGGCGGCCACCATCCGCTGCCCGCCATCGTTCGACAGATCGGTCAAACTGATGGTGGCACCGGCATTTTCCGGGACGTGCGTGCGCAGCCCGTTGGCCACCGCGCCGCCGAGCACCAGGACTGTGACGACGACGATCGAGATGCCGATCGCGGGCCGGGGCAGCCGTTGCCCCGTCAGCACGAGGGCCAGCAACGCGCCGCACATACCCATCGCGATCGCGACGGGTATCGCCATCGCCAGTGCCTCGCCCCACATGCTCCGCGGCCACGGATAGTGGTAGACCGCGCCGATCCACAACGACTCGAGCCACAGCCCGACGGTGGCCACGCCCAGTCCGCCGACCGCACCGAAGACGATGGGCCGCTTGACAAGTGGGGTGAGCGCCAGCAGTTCGACCACCAGTGCGGGGCCGAGATACAGCGCGAACCAGCTGATCGGTGCACCGAGAATCGGGCCGACGATGAAGGCGACGGCGCCACGGAGCGCGACGGCGAATGCGGCGGCGATGAGCGCAGCACCCGGGCCGAGGACGAGCCGTGCCGCGACGGCGGCCAGCGCGGCTGCACCCGCGATCATCATCGGCTGCAGCACGAGGCGGAACTGCTCGACGCCGAAGTCGTACTCGATCTGGAACACCGACAGCCCGATGAACAGGCCGCCGAAAGACAGGAAGTACAGGAACTTGTTGAACTTGCTGTCCTCGGGCACGTCCGGGCCCATGGCCACCCGGCCCTCGTGCTCGAGCAGCAGCACCGCGATCAGAGACAGGCCGGCACCGCCGATGAGCATCAAATGTGTTGGGCCCCAAAGAGTCACGTCTTGGCCGAAGATGCGATGCCAGATGTCGTCGAGCGGGAAGCCGATCAGCGCGTACAGGCCGCACAGTGCCATCAGGACCCCGCCCACGGGGGCGTACCAGGTGCGCGTGATCCTGATCGCGGCAGGCCCTGGTTTGTCGTAGGGCAGCACGATGGCCATCGATCCGGCGATGAACAGCAGGAAGAGGCCGACCAGGATGAAGTAGTGCGCGGGGTTCGCCAGGGGGCCGGGATCGCGGCCCTTGCCGATGTGAAGGCTGACATCCCAGATGAACCCGAACAGTGCGCAGATGATGGTTGCGGTGAACAGGAAGACCTGCAGTGCGACCCAGGGTGGGCGATGGAACTTGCGGCCCAGCCGTTCTGCGAAGCTGCTCAACCACGTGATGCGTCGCATCCGGTGTAGATATCCCACCCACAGCAACGCAACGCTGACCACCAGCGCGGCAGCTGACATGCCGATCACCTGATCGAGCGCCGCGCCGCCGCCCTCGGTGCCGGCCGCAGCCCAATGCGAAACTGCCTGGATTGAGACCTCCGGTGAACCCATCATGATCCCCACCCACTGACTATGTCCGGATGACTTTGGTCAGTGGTGATGTTGCCAGAACTCGTCAGGTCAAAACCAGAGCTTCCCGATCAGCCGCTAACGGTTGCTCCACGGTGTGATCGGGCGATCGCACGGCACACCATCGAGCGTGACGTCGACACGCTCGTCGAAGAAGCAGATCAGGCCGCGTACCGGCCCGGCGTCCTGCAGCGGATCGTGGTACCTCCACGCCACATCGGCCGGACCGTCCGCCAACGAGTAGTAGCTCGCCCGGCCCTTGTACGCGCAGAAGCTGATGGTGTTGCTGTCGGTGAGAGGCGCCGTCACGTCATGGCGCGGCAGGTAGAATCGCGTGGGCAGCAGTGTCTCGAAAAGTAATGTGGGATGGTCGGATTCGGCCAACAGGCGGCCGTCGAGCTCGATGCGGATGTGCCTGCTGCTGCGCAGGATGTCGATGCGATGGAACGGGTCACGCGGGTGGGCGACGATCGGTTCGTCCTCCTCGCGCCACTCGAACGCGGCGAAGTCGAGGATCACATAATCGGCGAGCTCCGGATCGTCGGGTTGATACGCGGCGCCGGCGCCGGTCTCCTCACCCGCGATGACGTCATAGGTGATGCCCGGGCAACTGTGGGTGGTGAACGGGACGGATGGATCGAGAAATCCGGGAATCTCGTCGTCATTGCCCGCGGCGCCTGCTGGGACCAGCCCGGCGGTGAGTGCCGTGCGGGGCACCGCGTAGGTCGGGACGACCCGGCGCGGTTCCCACACCAGCACCGCCTCGCAGGTATCGGCGACCGGTTCACCGCCTATGCACGCACGGATTCGTTTCGCGGTCGGTTGATAGCGAAGCGAGTTGAGACGTTCTGCCAGTAGGTCCGACACCTTGGCGGCCATGTTGACCATTATCGGCCGCCGGACGAACAACTGTCAGGTACCGACGTAATCGGCGAGGTGTTTCCCGGTCAGCGTGGCCCGGGATGCGACCAGATCGGCCGGGGTGCCCTCGAAGACCACCTGGCCACCGTCGTGGCCCGCGCCCGGGCCCAGATCGATGATCCAGTCGGCGTGCGCCATGACGGCCTGGTGGTGTTCGATCACGATCACCGACTGCGCACGCGAGGAGCCATCAGGCCGTTGCCCCGCGTCGACCAACCGGTCCAGCAGGGCCAGCAGCTGGTCGACGTCGGCGAGATGCAGACCGGTGGTGGGCTCGTCGAGAATGAGCACATTGCCTGCCTCGCCCATGTGGGTGGCCAGTTTGAGCCGTTGCCGCTCACCACCGGACAGCGTGGTCAGCGGCTGGCCGAGGCTCAGATAGCCAAGGCCGACATCGCCCAACCGTTCCAGGATCTTTTGCGCGGCAGGAACTTTCGCATCACCGTCGGCGAAGAACTCGGTTGCCTCGGCGACCGGCATCGCGAGCACCTCGCTGATGTCGCGACCACCGAAGGTGTATTCCAGCACCGACGCGTCGAACCGGCGCCCTTCGCACACCTCGCACGGCGACTCGACGGTGGCCATCACCCCGAGGTCGGTGTAGATGACCCCGGCGCCGTTGCACGACGGGCAGGCGCCTTCCGAATTGGCGCTGAACAGTGCGGGTTTCACGCCATTGGCCTTCGCGAACGCCTTGCGGATGGGCTCGAGCAGGCCCGTGTAGGTGGCCGGGTTGCTGCGTCGCGAGCCTCTGATCGGGGCCTGGTCGACCGTCACCACGCCGTCGCGGCCCGCGACTGATCCGTCGATCAACGAACTCTTGCCCGACCCGGCCACCCCGGTGACCACGACCAGCACTCCCAGCGGGATGTCCACGTCTACATCGCGCAGATTGTGGGTGTTGGCACCGCGGATCTCCAGTGCGCCGTCGGCCTTTCGTACCTCCGGTTTGAGCGCGGCACGGTCGTCGAGGTGGCGCCCGGTGACCGTGTCGCTGGCTCGCAGCTCTTCGACAGTGCCCTCGAAGCACACGGTGCCGCCCGCGGTGCCGGCACCGGGTCCGAGGTCGACGACATGATCGGCGATCGCGATGGCCTCGGGTTTGTGTTCGACGACCAGCACGGTGTTGCCCTTGTCCCGCAATGCGAGCAGCAGCTCGTTCATCCGCGCGATGTCGTGCGGATGCAGCCCGATGGTGGGCTCGTCGAACACGTAGGTGACGTCGGTGAGCGATGAGCCGAGATGACGGATCATCTTGGTGCGCTGGGCCTCTCCGCCCGACAGCGTGCCCGACGGGCGGTCCAGCGACAGGTAGCCCAACCCGATCGTGACGAAGGAGTTCAGCGTGTGGCTCAGTGACGCCAGCAGCGGTGCCACCGAGGCATCCTTGATGTCCTTGACCCAGTCGGCGAGATCACTGATCTGCATGGCGCACACTTCGGCGATGTTGCGCCCCTTGATCTTCGACGACCGGGCCGCCGCGGTGAGTCTGGTGCCGTCACAGTCCGGGCAGACCGCGAACGTCACGGCCCGCTCGACGAACGCGCGGATGTGCGGCTGCATGGCGTCGACGTCCTTGGCCAGGAACGACTTCTGGATCTGCGGTATCAGCCCGGCGTAGGTCAGGTTGACCCCGTCGACCTTGATGCGCGTCGGCTCCTGGTACAACAGCGCATCGAGTTCCTTCTTGGTGAACTTGCGGATCGGCTTGTCGGGGTCGAAATATCCGCAGCCCCGGTAGATTCGGCCGTACCAACCGTCCATGCTGTAGCCGGGGATGGTCAGGGCGTTCTCGTTGAGCGACTTGCTGTCGTCGTACAGCGCGGTCAGGTCGATATCGCTGACCGATCCGCGGCCCTCGCACCGCGGGCACATGCCGCCCGTGATGCTGAAGCTGCGGCGTTCCTTGGTGGTGCGGCCGCCCTTGGAGACGGTGACAGCACCCGCGCCGCTGATCGACGCCACGTTGAACGAAAAGGCCTGCGGTGAACCGATATACGGTTTGCCGATGCGGCTGAACAGGATCCGCAGCAGGGCGCCGGTGTCGGTGGCCGTGCCGACCGTGGACCGTGGGTCGGCACCCATCCGCTGCTGGTCGACGATGATCGCCGTGGTCAATCCGTCGAGCACATCGACCTCGGGCCGGGCCAGGTTCGGCATGAAACCCTGGACGAACGAGCTGTAGGTCTCGTTGATCAGCCGCTGGGATTCGGCGGCGATCGTGCTGAACACCAGCGAACTCTTCCCCGAACCGGACACCCCGGTGAACACCGTCAGACGCCGCTTGGGCAGCTCAACACTGATGTCCTTGAGGTTGTTGACACGCGCCCCGTGCACGCGGATGAGGTCGTGGGTGTCGGCCGGGTGAGGCGCCGTGGCCTTTGCGCTCTTGGTCGCTGCCATTCAGCGGATCTCCTGGAGGCGGATGAGGTTGCCTGCCGGGTCACGCAACGCACAGTCGCGGACGCCGTACGGCTGATCGGTCGGTTCCTGGATGATCTCGGCGTCCGTCGCCTGCAGCTTTTCGAAGGTGCTGTCGAGGTCCTTGGTGGCCAGGAGCAGGCTCGCGAAGGTGCCCTTGGCCATCATCTCGGCGATCACGCGTTGCTCCTCGTCGGTGATGCCCGGCGTGGCCTCCGGCGGGAACAGCACGATGGAGACGTCGGGCTGGTCGGGCGGGCCGACGGTGATCCAGTGCATGCCGTTGTAGCCGACGTCCTTGCGGATTTCGAAGCCGAGGATGTCGCGGTAGAACGTCCTGGCGGCCTCCGGGTCATTCTGCGGGAGGAAGCTTGAGCTGATGGTGATGTCCATGTCGGTCACGCTAATTGCGGTTTGGTGCTCGACGCTTCTCGATTCCTGATCGGTCTGGTCACCTGCTTGGCGACGCACGACGGGATGCCCTCGGCCGAGTGGGCCATCTGCCGGCGGTAGGTGCTGGGCGGGATGCCGACGAGTTCGGTGAAGCGGGTACTGAAAGTGCCCAGCGACGAGAAGCCGACTGCGAAGCACACTTCCGTGACCGTGAGATCGCCGACGCGAAGCAGCGCCATGGCGCGTTCGATACGCCGGGTCATCAGATAGCTGTACGGCGATTCGCCGTAGGCCAGCTTGAACTGCCGGGACAGATGCCCCGCCGACATGTTCACCCCGCGCGCCAGCGCTTCCACGTCGAGGGGCTGGGCATAGTCCCGGTCCATCCGATCGCGCACGCGGCGCAGCAGCGCAAGGTCGCGCAGTCGTTGCACGTCGGGGCTGTCGGCCACCTGATCGATGCTGCCATAAGTGGTCGGGCGCAGGCCGTCGCGTCGGCGGTAGGCTCCGGGCGGTGAAACCGGCACAGCTGGCCGCGCTGCGGTTGCGGCAACGTGACGGAGTCACCTGCGGCCCGACCGTTGCGGTGGTGGCGGGCGTGCTGATGGACCCGGCATACCGGGCGCCGTTGCTGGGCGCGGGTGGTCCGCAATGGTTCTCCGACGAGCAGCGTCGCGTCCACACGCAGATCAACCGGGTGTGGCCCCGCCGGCTGGGCACCAGCCCGGCGGGCATGGCGCAGGCCCTGACCCGCCACAGCATCGGAGTCGCCTACCGCTGGCGGCCCTTTCGCGGCGCCCGGGATGGCTTGGCCGACGTCCTGGCCGCGCTTGAAACCGGCAGGCCGGTCGCGATGCTGGTCGGTGGTCACGGAATTCCACGGCACTGGGTGCTGATCGTGGCGGCGGCCGACAACGTGCTGCAGTGCTACGAGCCGTCGTCGGGAACGGTGGTGCCCGTCGACGTCGCGGCCGTCCGCGGAGCACGTCTGGCCGGGCTGGGATTTCCGCGACCGTTCGCGTTCGTGCTGCCCCGCTCAGGCTGAGTAGCGTCGAAGCATGGCCCGAAACTATGCGACGGCGGACACCGTAGACCTCACTGCCCTGCTCGACTTCGTCCGACCGCGACATCGGATGGTGCTCACGACATTTCGTGCTGACGGCAGCCTGCAGAGTTCTCCCGTGACGGGTGGGGTGGACGAACAGGGCCGGATCATCGTCGCGAGTTATCCGCAGCGCGCGAAGTCGGCCAACATCCGCCGGACACCGCGCGCGAGCGTGACGGTGCTGTCCGACGAGTTCAACGGCCCGTACGTTCAGGTGGACGGTGACGCCGAGGTCATCGCGTTGCCGGATGCGGTCGAACCGCTCGTCGACTACTACCGCTCGATCGCCGGTGAGCATCCCGACTGGGATGAGTATCGCCAGGCGATGGTCGACCAGGGCAAGTGCCTCATCCGGCTGACGCCGCGGCGCTGGGGCCCGGTGGCCACGGGCGGGTTCCCACCGGAGTGATCTGGCGTTGACGGGGACCTGGCGTTGACTCTGCGTGCAGGTCGCGGGCATCTCGCACTTTTGCGCCCACACCGCAGAATGAAAATCTGCTAGTCGACTGCTCAGCAGTCCGCGGGCCGTCAATTCCGATGCGTTGCGTCTGCTAGCCCGTCAAACTATAGTCTGGACACATGTCCAGAGGGTCCGGAGTCGCTGCGTGAGTCCGTCTGCCCTGTTCAGCGCCGTTTCCGCCGACGAGTGAGCTGACTATGCGTATCGCGTTGCTGTCCTATCGAAGCAAGACCCACTGCGGCGGCCAGGGCGTCTATGTCCGTCACCTCAGTGCCGGGCTGGCCGAATTGGGGCATGAGGTCGAGGTGTTCTCCGGCCAGCCCTATCCGGAGATCCTGGACCCCAGGGTCAAGCTGACCGAGGTGCCCAGCCTCGACCTCTACCGCGAACCAGACCCGTTCCGGGTGCCACGACTGCGCGAGATTCGTGACCACATCGACGTGCTCGAACTGCTGACGATGTGGACGGCGGGTTTCCCCGAACCCCGCACGTTCACCATGCGGGCCGCGCGGATGCTGGCCCGCCGCCGTGACGAGTTCGACGTCGTGCACGACAACCAGAGCCTCGGCACCGGGCTGCTGAAGATCGCTGATCTGGGCCTGCCAGTCGTCGCCACGGTGCATCACCCCATCACCCGTGATCGGCTGGTCGAGGTCGCGGCTGCCACGTGGTGGCGTAAACCGTTGGTGCGCAGGTGGTATGGCTTCGCGGAGATGCAGAAGCGGGTGGCTCGGCGGATGCCGGAGCTGCTGACGGTGTCTACATCCTCCGCGGCAGATATCGCCGAGGACTTCGGGGTGTCCCCGGAGCAGTTGCACGTCGTGCCGCTCGGGGTGAACACCGAGCTGTTCAAGCCGTCCGACAAGCGCGTCAGTGGCCGGATCATCGCGATCGCCAGCGCCGACGTACCACTCAAGGGCATCAGTCACCTGCTGCATGCGGTTGCCCGATTGCGCGTGGAACGCAACCTGGACGTCCAGCTGGTGTCCAAGCTGGAACCCAACGGCCCCACCGAGAAACTCATTGCCGAGCTCGGCATCTCCGACATCGTGCACAGTTCCAGCGGGCTGTCCGACGGAGAGCTGGCCGACCTGCTGGCTTCTGCCGAGGTCGCCTGCATACCCTCTCTGTACGAAGGCTTTTCGCTGCCGGCGGTGGAGGCGATGGCCAGCGGCACGCCCATCGTGGCGAGCCGGGCGGGAGCCCTGCCTGAGGTGGTGGGCAACGACGGTGAGTGCGCCCGGCTCGTCCGGCCCGCCGACGTCGACGAGCTCACCGCGGTGCTCGGCCAGTTGCTCGACTCGCCGTTGGAGCGGCGCAGGCTCGGCGCGGCGGGACGGCAGCGCGCGGTCTCGGTGTTCAGTTGGGAATCGGTTGCTGCACAGACTGTTTCGGTGTACGAGATGGCGCGTGCCAGGAGCGGAGGGATGACGAGGTGCTGACCGTTGACTTCGACCGGCTCGGCATCGGCCCGGGTACCACCGTGATCGACGTCGGCTGTGGCGCCGGCAGGCACACCTTCGAGGCTTACCGGCGCGGTGCCGACGTGATCGGCTTCGACCAGAGCGTGTCGGACCTCAACGACGTCGAGACGATGCTGCGCGCCATGCGCGACGAGGGGCACGTTCCCCTCTCGGCCAAGGGTGCGGCCGTCAAAGGCGACGCCCTCGATTTGCCGTATGCCGACGGCAGTTTCGACTGCGTCATCGCATCGGAGATCCTCGAACACGTACCCGAGGACGACCGCGCCATCGCCGAACTGGTGCGCGTGCTCAAACCTGGTGGCACGCTGGCCATCACAGTGCCGCGCTGGCTGCCGGAGAAGGTGTGCTGGCTGCTGTCCGACGAATACCACGCCAACGAGGGCGGGCACATCCGGATCTATCACGCCGACGCGTTGCGCGACAAGGTGCTGGCCCACGGTCTGGAGTTGACCCACACCCATCACGCCCACGCCCTGCATTCACCGTACTGGTGGCTGAAATGCCTTGTGGGCACGGACAAGAACGAGCACCCCGCGGTCAAGGCATATCACCAGCTGCTGGTGTGGGACATGATGGGCAGGCCCTGGCTGACCAGGGCGGCCGAGTCCCTGCTCAACCCGGTGATCGGCAAGAGTGTCGCACTGTATTTCGAGAAGCCCACTTCATCGAGCGGGCGGTGAACGTTGCGACGGACTGAAGCTCCCGGGGTCGCGGGTGTCCTGACGCCCGCCGCGTGCCGCAAGACAGCAGAGTCGATCGCGGCGACCCAGGAGACTTCAGGTGCGCTGCCCTGGTTCGACGGTGGGCACACCGACCCGTGGGATCACGTCGAGAACGCCATGGCACTCACCGTGGCCGGGCTCATCGAGCCGGCCCGGGCGGCGTTCGACTGGTGCCGCACCGCGCAGCGGCCGGACGGGTCCTGGCCCATCCAGTTGCGAGCAGGCGTCATCGAGGATGCCAACAGCGACAGCAACTTCTGTGCCTACGTGGCGACCGGGGTCTGGCATCACGTGCTGATCACCCGCGACCGACGGTTCGCCGAGACGATGTGGCCTGTGGTGACCGCGGCCATCGACTTCGTCCTCGGACTACAAGCCTCCGGTGGCGAGATCTATTGGGCCAGTACGTCATCGGGCCCCGTGCGCGAGGCGTTGCTGACGGGCTGCGCGAGCATCTACCACAGCATCCGGTGCGGGTTGGCGCTCGCCGACTACCTCGACGATCCGCAGCCGGAATGGGAGGTCGCGCTGGGGCGACTCGGCCACGCCATCGTTGCACATCCGGAAGCCTTCTCCGCCAAGGACACCCACGCGATGGAGTGGTACTACCCGGTGCTGGGTGGGGCCCTGCAGGGAGCGGCGGCCCTGGCCCGTATCGAGGACCGCTGGAATGACTTCGTGGTGCCGGGGCTGGGCATCCGCTGTGTGGATCACCGGCCATGGGTCACCGGCGCCGAGACGTGCGAGCTGGTGATGGCGCTGGACGCGATCGGTGACAGCCGGCGGGCGCACCAGCAGTTCACCGCCATGCAGCATCTGCGTGAAGACGACGGATCCTATTGGACCGGACTGGTTTTCGCGGACGGTAAACGCTGGCCCGAGGAACGCACGACCTGGACAGGTGCGGCGATGATCCTGGCTGCCGACGCGCTGTCGTCGACCACGCCTGCCAGCGGCATCTTCCGGGGCGAGGGCCTGCCGCGCGGCCTGGAAGGCGAGTTCGACTGCGAGTGCGTGGTCAGCGACCGCTAGTCCAGCCGGCCGGCTGCACCCGAAGTGCGTTGCAGCACCCGCATCGACCCCGTGACACCCACCTCACGGAACGCACCGGTGCCCAGCGCCCGCTGGTAGATGTGGAACGGGGCCTGGCCGCCGTCGGCGGGATTCGGGAACACGTCATGGATGATCAGTGCACCACCGACATCGACCCAGCGGGCCCAGCCGTCGAAATCGCGCTGTGCGGCTTCCTCGGTGTGGCCGCCGTCGATGAACAACAGCCGCAACGGCATTCGCCAGCCGCGGGCCACCACCGGCGACTTTCCGACCACCGCCACGACGTGCTCGTCGAGCCCGGCCGCGTCCAGAGTGTGCCGCATGGTCGGTAACGTGTCGAACAGTCCGGTGACGGGATCGACCAGCGACGTGTCGTGGTATTCCCAACCCGGCTGGTGCTCTTCGGACCCGTGGTGATGGTCGACGGTGTAGATCACCGCACCGGTTTCCTGCGCGGCTGCACCGAGCAACACTGTCGACTTGCCGCAGTACGTCCCGATCTCGACGCCGACCCCGCCGTCGAGATAGCGGAGCGCGGCGTCGTAGAGGGCACGGCCCTCGTCGGCAGGCATGAAGCCGGTGACCTGCTCGGCCAGTGCGATAAGACGCTCGGCGCGTGGTGACAGGGGAGGTGGCACAGTTTCGGTGGTGCTCGTGCGTCGATTCGCGCCGCCTGCGTCGCTCATGGGACCCCAATCTACGTTGCTGGTCCACCGGTGTTGTAGTAGCGTCCGGACACGTGTCCGATCCGGCCCTGGAGTCGACGCGCCGTCGGCTGACCGCGCGGCAAGCCGACACCGTCGAACGTCTGGGCCGCGCCGCGGTCGAACTCATCCGGCGAGAAGGTTTCGCGGGGTTGACCGTGCGCCGGGTGGCGGCCGAGGCGGGCGTCGGGTCAGCGACGGCCTACACCTACTTCTCTTCCAAGGAACACCTTGTCGCCGAGGTGTTCTGGCGCAGGCTCGCAGGCGCTCCACCCGCACCGCATACCTCGCCGGACCCGGCGACCAGGGTCGTGGAAGTGCTGCAGCACATCGCGTCGCTGGTGGCCGACGAGCCCGAATTCGCCGGTGCGGTGACCAATGCCCTGCTCGGCAGAGATCCTGACGTCGAGGTCCTGCGCCAGCGCATCGGCGCCGACATCCGCGGGCGGCTCGCCGCTGCGCTCGGCCCGGACACCGATCCCGATGTCATCGACTCGCTGGAGCTGCTCTACTCCGGGGCGCTCGTGCGGGCCGGCATGGGCTACGAGGCATATCCGGCGATCGCGCGCCGACTGGAGAAATCAGCGCGACTGATGCTCGGCTGACTCGGCGCGCGGGCCGAGGATGGCCTGTGACGCGGCCACGGCCGGACCGTAGATCTCACGGATTTCGCGGCCGTCTTCGACGATCATCGCGGTCAGTTCCCGCAGCCCGCCCAGCAGGATGATCGCCATCGGCCGGGTCAGCTCCGGCAGTTCGGCGTGGCGGAACCCCGCGTTCGCACTGAGATCGATGAGCAGATCGGTGAGCTCGCGCATCGCTTCGCGCTGCAGCGGGCGGGCCTGGGCGCCGAGCGCGGGCAGTTCCCGGATCCAGCTCAAGGTGACCGCGGGGGCTGATTCGATGTGGTCGACGTAGGCGCCGACGGCTTGTTCGATTTGGTCCTGCCAGGGCCCGTCGGCATCGACGGCGGCCCGGATCTCGCCGACCAGCCGTGCGTTGTTGAGTCGCAGCAACTCGATGAAACACGCTTCCTTGCTGGAGAATTGGTCGTAGAAGGTGCGCTTGGAGGTGCGGGCGTGCCGGACGACGTCGGCCACCGTAGTTTCCCGATATCCCTTGTCGGTGATGGCTGCCGCGAGCCCGTCGAGCAGGCGCAACCGGAAGGCGTCGGTTCCGGCGGGAGATCCGGAACCCGCGAGTGCAGCAGTCATGTCACCACCCTTGCGTCTCTTGGTACCTGCGAGTACCGTACTACACACGTTAGTGGTACACGGCAGTACCAACGTGTGGCTGGAGATGGCATGACCGAAACAGTGACCGTCGTACACCCCGAAATCACCGAGGCGCGTATTCCGCCCGGCCCCCGAATCCCCGTCGTGCTGCAGGGCGCCGGGTATGCCCTGGCGCGGCGGTGGATGGTCAAACGGATCTCCCGGCGTTACGGCGACATCTTCACCCTGCGGTTACCCATGTTCGGGCGCACGGTCATCGTCGCCGAACCGCAGCTGGCCAAGCAGCTGTTCCAGGCCAACACCGAGGACGTCGGCAACGTCCAGCCCAACCTGAGCCGCATCCTCGGCTCCGGCTCGGTCTTCGCCCTCGACGGCACCGATCACCGGCGCCGCCGCAAGCTTCTGACCCCGCCGTTCCACGGCAAGAGCATCCGCAACTACGAGGCCATCTTCGAAGAGGAAACCCTCCGCGAATCGGCCAACTGGCCCGAGGGTGAGGAGTTCGAAACCCTCGAACCGATGATGCGGATCACCCTCAACGCCATCCTGCGGGCGGTGTTCGGCGCCGACGGCGAACAACTCGACGAGCTGCGCCGCATCATCCCGCCCTGGGTGACCCTCGGGTCACGGCTCGCCGTGCTGCCCACCCCGACGCGGGACTACGGCCGGTTCAGCCCGTGGGCGCGACTCGCCAGATACCGCAGGCAGTACGACGCGGTGATCGACCAGCTGATCGAGCGGATCGAATCCGATCCGGAATTCGAGCATCGCGACGACATTCTCGCGCTGCTGCTCCGCAGCACCTACGAGGACGGTTCGGCCATGTCCCGCAAGGACATCGGCGACGAGCTGCTGACCCTGCTGGCGGCAGGCCACGAAACCACGGCGTCCACGCTGGGATGGGCGTTCGAACGCATCAGCCGCCACCCCGAGGTTCTTGCGCAACTGGTCGCCGAGGCCGCGACCGACGGCAACGAGTACCGCCAGGCGGCCATCCTCGAGATCCAGCGGGTCCGCACCGTCATCGATTTCGCCGGCCGCCACGTCTACGCGCCTTCATTCGAACTCGGCGACTGGATGATCCCGCGCGGCTACTCGGTGATCGTCGCGCTCGCCGCGATCCAGGAACGGCCCGAAGAGTTCCCCGACCCGGGCCGGTTCGACCCGCAGCGCTTCGTGGGCAACCGACCGGGCCTGGGCTGGATCCCCTTCGGCGGCGGCACCCGGCGGTGCGTGGGCGCCGCGTTCGCCAATGTCGAGATGGACGTCGTGCTGCGAACGGTGTTGCGGCACTTCGTCATCGAAACCACCACGGCACCGGGTGAAAAAGTGCACTCCCGCGGAGTGGCCTACACCCCGAAGTCGGGCGGCCGGATCGTCGTGCACCGGCGCGCCACCCCGCTGGGACAGTAGCGATTACTGGCTGGCGGTCTGGCGCTTCGGCAGCTTCCAACCCGGCCGCGGGAAGTGGCAGGTGTAGCCGTTGGGGAAGTGCTGCAGGTAATCCTGGTGCTCGGGCTCGGCCTCCCAGAAGTCGACGGCGGGCGTGACCTCGGTGACCACCTTGCCCGGCCACAGCCCCGACGCGTCCACGTCGGCGATGGTGTCCAGCGCGATGCGCTTCTGCTCGTCGTCGAGGTAGAAGATCGCCGACCGGTAGCTGGTGCCGACGTCGTTGCCCTGGCGGTCCTTGGTGCTCGGATCGTGAATCTGGAAGAAGAACTCCAGCAGCGCCCGGTAGTCGGTCTTGGCGGGGTCGTAGACGATCTCGACGGCCTCGGCGTGGCCGGGATGGTTGCGGTAGGTGGGGTGGTCGTTGCGCCCACCGGTGTAGCCCACCCGCGTCGACACCACCCCCGGCTGCTTGCGGATGAGATCCTGCATGCCCCAGAAGCAGCCGCCCGCGAGAATTGCCGTGGAGTAGTTGCTCATTGCGCTCGCTCCTTCAATAGGGGTCGGTAGGGCTGGTGGGTCCCATTGTGCTCCGGCGCTACGGTTGGACCCATGCGCATAGCTGTAACCGCAGCTCTGGCCTGTTTACTCCTGAGCGCCGGAGCCGGCGAGGCTGCCGCAGAGCCGACAGCCGTGCCCGAGGCGGCGCCGGACGCGGGCCGCACGGTATTCGTCGACAACCCGGCCATCGTCGCCCCGCATGTCACCCGCATCGAATCCTGGACCCGCAGCGGCGAGGGTCTCGCGGTGAATTTCACCGCGGGCACCCCGGATTGCTTCGGTGTGCATGTCACCGCGCAGGAGACCGATCGGACCGTCACAGTGGACCTGCGTGGCGGAACGCCACCGGAATCGGTGGGACGAATGTGTATCGCGCTGGCGGTCCGCGGGACGGTGGACGTGCCGCTGTCCGCGCCGTTGGGGGACCGGCAGGTGCTTGCCGCCGAGTGGTAGAACGTGTTCTAGTTCTTGGGTGAGCAAGACGTTCAGCCGCGACGAGCTGGCCGCAGCGTTCGCGACCTTCGAGAAGACCGTCGACCGCGCCGCCACGACCAAGGACTGGGACGTCTGGGTGGAGCACTACACGCCCGACGTCGAGTACATCGAGCACGCCGCGGGCACCATGAAGGGCCGCGACGAAGTGCGGTCCTGGATCTGGAAGACCATGACGAGCTTCCCGGGCAGCTACATGACGGCGTTCCCGGCGCTCTGGCATGTGATCGACGAATCGACTGGGCGGATCATCTGCGAGCTGGACAACCCGATGGTCGACCCGGGCGACGGCACCATCATCAGCGCGACCAACATCTCGATCATCACCTACGCCGGCGACGGGCAGTGGTCCCGCCAAGAGGACATCTACAACCCACTGCGGTTCGTGTCCGCCGCGATGAAGTGGTGCCGGAAAGCCGCCGAGCTCGGCACGCTGTCCGACGAGGCGGCGCACTGGATGCAGCGGATGGAGAAGATGGGACGGCAGGCATGACCGCTCTGGTCATCGGCGCCAACGGCTACCTGGGCTCGCACGTCACCCGCCAGCTCGTCGAGGCAGGCGAAGACGTCCGGGTGATGGTGCGGTCCGGCGCCAACACGATCGGTATCGACGATCTCGACGTCACCCGGTTTCTCGGCGACATCTGGGACAACGATGTGCTGCGCACGGCGATGACCGGCGCCGACGTCGTCTACTACTGCGTCGTCGACACCCGCGGCTGGCTGCGCGACCCAGCGCCGCTGTTCCGCACCAACGTCGAGGGCACCCGCAACGTGCTCGACATCGCCGTTGAGCCCGAGATCGCTTCTGGGTTACGACGTTTCGTATTCACCAGCAGTTATGCCACCGTGGACCGACGGCGCGGCCGGGTGTCCACCGAGGACCACGTCATCGGGGACAACCAGCTCAGACGCCTCACTCCGTACGTGCGGTCCCGTGTGCAGGCCGAGAACCTGGTGCTGCAGTACGCCCGCGAACGTGGGCTACCCGCCGTCGCGATGTGCGTCTCGACCACCTACGGCGGCCGCGACTGGGGTCGCACCCCGCACGGATCCATCATCGCGGGCGCCGCATTCGGCAAGCTGCCGTTCGTGATGAGCGGGATCGAATTGGAAGCCGTCGGTGTCAACGACGCCGCCCGGGCACTGATCCTCGCTGCGGACAAGGGGCGCGTCGGCGAGCGTTACCTCATCTCGGCGAAGATGATCAGTAACGCCGAGGTGGCCCGCATCGCCGCGGACGCCGCCGGTGTCGCGCCACCCGCGAAGACAATTCCGTTGCCGCTCACGTACGCGCTGGCCACGATCGGCACGATCAAGGGCAGACTCAAGGGCACCGAGGAGCAGATGTCGCTGGCATCGCTGCGGCTGATGCGTGCCGAGGCTCCCGTCGACCACGGCAAGGCCGAGCGTGAATTGGGTTGGCGCCCAGGGTCGGTCGAGGATGCCGTGCGGGAGGCGGCTCGGTTCTGGGTGGGCGTGCGCGCGGCGAGACGTGCCGCCAAGCAGGGCTGAACGCCACGCCGGTAGGCGTTAAAGGCTTGTGCTGCAACCGTATTACCGCGCTAGCCTGGCGAGCATGACCGAAAAGCTCAAGGTCGACCTGCGTGGCGCGCCGCAGACCATGCTCGCGACGTTCTACGCCAAGGCGCTCGACGCCGACCTGCCGAACTCCGTCCTGCACGACACCTGGGCCAGGGACATCGTCGACCGCATCGATTACGACTGGAGCCAGACCAGCATCACGGCCGCGAATTCGCCGGCGGTGACCACCCGCAGCGCACACTTCGACCGGTGGGCCCGCCAGTTCCTGGCGGTGCACCCCGAAGCCGTCGTGCTGCACCTGGGGTGTGGGCTGGACAGCCGGTTTTTCCGGCTGGCACCCGGCCCGGGTGTCGAGTGGTACGACATCGATTACCCCGATGTCGCGCGGTTGCGCACGCAGCTGTATCCGGCTGCCGAGCACTACCACGTCGTCTCCGCGTCGGTCACGGATCCTGCTTGGCTGCAGGGCATTCCGGCCGATCGGCCTACCCTGTTGATCGGTGAGGGGCTGACGATGTACCTCACGGAGCAGGACGGGGTCGCCCTGCTGCGCAGGGTGGTGGACCGATTCGATTCCGGCGAACTGCAATTCGACGCGTTCAACCGGTTGGGCATCAAGGCGCAGTGGATGAACGCCGTCGTGCGCCGGGCCGGAGCTCACTTGCACTGGGCGATCAACAAACCCGAGGACATCCTCGACGCCGTACCGGGCACCCGCTTGCTGGCCTGGACGTCACCGTTCGACGACGACGCGTTCGACCACGTGGTCTGGTACTACCGGTGGACCGTGAAGGTGATGGGAACGCTGCCCGCACTGCGGTACATGGCGCAGTACCACCGCTACGCGTTCTGAGGCATGGCAACGAGAAAGGGGCACCCCTGCTGGGATGCCCCTTTCTCGTCTGCGTACGGTCAGCGGCCGCTGTGACGCACCGTGTTGTCGACGCTGGGCACGTTCACCTTCGGCTGGATCTGATCAAGCCAGCCCAGGTGATCGACACCGGTCGAGATGACCGTCGACGACACTGCGGTGGGAACGGCGGCCTGCGCTTGGGCGGCCAGACCGAGCAGGCCCGTGCCCAGTGCGCCTGCGGTGATGACGGCGATCCCGAACTTCTTCATCTCTGTCTCCCTCTTTACCTCCGGCTCCGGGTGGTCCGTGCCGTTCTGCCTGTCCAAACACAGTGGTCAGAGGGATAATTCCGGTGGCAGAAATTGATCGGCGAATGGCAGGAACAACGATGTTCCCCGGCATATCGGGGTCCGCGCGGGTCGCCGGCGTCATCGCCGGCTACCCGCACGAGCGGTCACCGTTCGGCGCGAGCCTTGAGCCGCTCGAGCGTCCGCTGGATGTGTTCGGCGTTGGCGCCGCCCCGGTCGGTAACCCCGGTGGCCAGGCCCCCGACGAACTTGAACCACCCCGCGCGCTGGTCCCACGTCGATTCTGTGACGGTGCACCCGGTTTCGGTCGCGGCGATGTCGTAGCGCCAGTGCGCCACCGGGAACACCAGCGACTTCACGTCGAACGCGAACGTCCTGCCGGGGTCGGCGTCGGTGACCGTGCAGGTGGTGCTCCACGTGCGTGAGCCGTTGCGGTTCTGGCCGACGAACACCGAACCGGGCGTGGCCGAATCGCCCTTCTTCCACTGCATCGTGTAGGCCTCCTCGGCGAGTGACGCCAGTGTCGGCAGGTCGGTGATCAGTGCGTACACCGCTGCGGGATCGGCGGCGATCGACACAGAAGCAGTCACGCAGGCCGGGGCGGAAGCTGTCATGGCCCGATCGTAGTCAGCGGGCGCGGTCGATCATCTGCATCTGCGCCTCGGTGTGATGGTCCCCGGCCGGTGGCGTCAGCTGGTCGAGCGTGGCCAGTTGCTCGGCAGTCAGTACGACGGTGTCCGCCGCGACGTTCTCTTCCAGTCGCGCAACACGTTTGGTTCCCGGGATCGGAACGATGTCGCCGCCCTGGGCGAGCAGCCAGGCGAGGGCGACCTGGCCCGGGGTGGCGCCGGCCTGCTCGGCGATCGCCCGCACCTGGTCCGCGAGAGCCAGGTTCTGCTCGAAGTTCTCGGCACTGAACCGGGGGTTGTCACGACGGGTGTCGTCATCGGCCAGGTCGGCGACGGACCGGATCTGTCCGGTGAGAAAGCCCCGGCCCAACGGCGAATAGGCCACGAAGCCGATCCCGAGTTCGCGCAGGGTCTGCAGGATGCCGTCCTCGGGATCACGCGTCCACAGCGAATACTCCGACTGCAGTGCGGTGATCGGGTGCACGGCGTGGGCCCGGCGGATGGCCGCGACACCGACCTCGGACAGGCCGATGTGCCGGATCTTGCCTTCGGTGATCAGTTCGGCGAGGGTGCCGATGGTGTCCTCGATGGGCGTGCCAGGGTCGAGCCGGTGCTGGTAGTACAGGTCGATGCGGTCGGTGCCCAGCCGGCTCAACGACCCCTCCACCGCCGTGCGGATGCTCGCCGGGCTGCTGTCCAGGCCGTCGCGGCCGGTGTGCGAGATCATGCCGAACTTGGTCGCCAGCACCACTTTGTCCCGGCGCCCGGCCAGGGCCCGCCCGACCAGCTCTTCGTTGACGTACGGGCCGTACACCTCGGCGGTGTCGATCAGCGTGACGCCCAGGTCGATGGCCCGGTGGATGGTGCGGATGGACTCGTCGTCATCGCGTCCCGCACTGCCGTAGGCGAAGGACATGCCCATGGTGCCCAGGCCGATCCGCGCCACGTCGAGGTCACCGAGTTTTGCGTGCTTCATCTCCTACATTGCCTTTCGTCGATCACTCGGTGTCGAGTCAACGCGCCGCACGCGGGTTCTGCCAGGTTGTATCGCAACCCCGCAGCCGGGAATTCGACGCCCGCGAGCGCGCGTTGTGATCTCTATGACAGACCGACCGGTGCTGCAACCGACGGCGGCACATCCCATCACCATCGAACCCACCGGGCGGCGCGTCACCGTCCGGATCAACGGCGAGGTGGTCGCCCAGACCGATGACGCGTTGACCCTGCAGGAGTCGACGTATCCCGCGGTCCAGTACATCCCTCTTGCCGATGTGGTGGCGCCGCTGACCCGCAGTGAGACCACCACGTACTGCCCCTTCAAGGGCGAGGCCAACTACTACCACGTCGCCGGCGTCGACGACGCGATCTGGACCTACGAAAACGCCTATCCGGCGGTCGCCGAGATCACCGGGCGGGTGGCTTTCTACACCGACAAGGCGGATGTCAGCGTCGGTGCATAACCTGGTCGGGTGGCGACCGCCAGTGTGGTGTTCGACGGCCCGGCGAGTCCTGGCCTGACGCTGGCTCCGCTGCGCCGCGGCGGTGGGGACCCGTGTTATCGCACCGCTCCCGACGGGTCCATCTGGCGCACGACCCTCATGCGCACCGGCCCGGTGACCGCGCGGATCCTCAAGACGGCGCCCGACACCGTCGAATGCGAAGCCTGGGGCGACGGGACGACCGAGTTCCTCGACGGGCTGCCCGAACTGCTCGGCGCGGCCGATGACGACAGCGATTTCGACCCAGTCGAGCCGACCATCGCCGAGGCCTATCGGCGTACGCCCCATCTGCGGCTCGGCCGCACCGGGCGCGTGCTGGAGGCCCTGATCCCGGCGATCATCGAGCAGCGGGTCTCCGGCATGGACGCCTGGCGAGCGTGGCGCGCACTGGTGAGCAGGTACGGCGCTCCTGCGCCGGGCCCCGCGCCCAGCGGGATGCGGGTGCCGCCCAGCGCCGAGGTGTGGCGCCGCATCCCGTCGTGGGAGTTCCACCGGGCCAACGTGGATCCGGGCCGGGCCCGTACCGTCGTCGGGTGTGCCCAGCGGGCCGACGCGCTGGAACGGCTCACGGCGGACCGGGCCGTCGCCGGCCTGCGTTCGTTGCCCGGGGTGGGTGAGTGGACGGCGGCCGAGACCGTGCAACGGGTGTACGGGGACGCCGACGCGCTCTCGGTCGGCGACTACCACCTGGCCAAGGTGGTGGGCCTGAGCCTGCTGGGTACCCCCATCGACGATGCCGCCATGGTCGAGCTGCTGGAACCGCTACGGCCGCACCGGCAACGGGCGGTCCGACTACTGGAAGCCAGTGGGCTGGCGGTCAATCCGCGCCGCGGCGCCCGGCAGGCGATACCGAATCTGCGGGCCCTGTAACCCGACGGTTGACCTCAAGGGCGGTTGAGGTGTCAGCCTGGAGCGCATGCCTACCTGGATATGCACCGGATGCGGTGTCGAACATGCTCACTCCGATACCCGCCCGCCGGAGAACAGCTGCGTGCTCACCTCAGAGGTGGTCTCGATCGAGGAGCGCGGAGACCTGCCGCCGCACGGGACCTGGACGACACTGGAAGCTCTTGCCGCACAGCCTCATCACACCGAATACGCCGATCACGGCCGCGGTGTGCACAGCCTGCGCCGGGTCCCTCGGTTCGCGATCGGGCACCGGTCGTTCCTGGTGCAGACCGCGCACGGCAATCTGCTGTGGGATGCGCCGAGCTATCTCGACGACGACGTCGTGGCACTGGTGCGCAGGCTCGGCGGTGTCGCGGCGATCGCGGCCAGCCATCCGCACATGTTCGGCGCCCAGCTGAGCTGGAGCAGGGCGTTCGACCGGGTGCCGGTGTACGTGAATGCCCTTGACCAGGAATGGCTTCCGCAACAGGATCTGCTGATCGAGCTGTGGCACGACGAGGTCGAGCCGGTGCCCGGCGTGCGCCTGGTGCACGTCGGAGGGCACATGCGGGGTAGCTCGGTGGCGATAACCGCGGACGGCACGCTGCTGGCGGGGGACACCATCAGCGGCGGGCTGGCGCGCGACTGGGTGTCGTTCCAGCGCAGTTTTCCCAAGAACATTCCGTTGTCGGCGGCAGTGGTGCAGCGCATCGTGACACGTCTCGACGCCTACGACTACGACCGGCTCTACACCCTCGGCGGCGACGAGATCGACAGCGCCGCAAAAGATGTGGTGCACCGGTCTGCCGAGACCCACATCCGCTGGGTCAGCGGGGAGTTCGACCACCTCACCTAATCGATACGCGGGTACGCCGTGAGCCGGGCCAGCAGCGCCACTTGCCCGTCGGCGCCGATGGCCTTCGCGTCGGCCACGCCGCTACTGCGTCCCACGCGCAAAGCGGTTGCCTCATAACGGGATTCAGCGCCGGCCGAAAACTGGCGCAGATAGTTGACCCGCAGTGACGCGGTCTGCAGTGGGTGCTGCGCGCGGCCCTCGTTGACGGCGGCGGAGGCCACCAATTCCAGTGCGGTGGCAGAGATCCCGCCGTGCACGATGCCGATCAGGTTGTTCAGCGCCGGGTCCTGCAGCTGCCGCAGCACCTTGGCCCCGCCGCCTTCGGCGACATCGACCGACAGGCGCGCGGCCAGGGTCGGCGGCACGGCGGCTGCCTCGGTGTCATCGGAGCGCGTCGGCCACCGCCCGAGATGTTCAGGCGCGCGGATGTGAAACGACCGCACGGTGGCGGTGGCCACCGGGACGCGGCCACAGGCCAGTTCGCAGATGCTCATCGACGTCGGGCCTTTGGGGCCGAACGGCCGGGCCGACGCCGTCACCGGCTGCTCGGCCGAGTTCGCGATGACGGTTGCCGCGGTACCGGTGAATTCGATGGCCAACTCGCTGGTGACCGTCCATTCATCGGGATTGCGGCGCAGGTGATTGGCCAGGCCGCCGATGTGGTCCACCAGCATCGCCAGCGGACCGACGGTCGGCGCCCCGGTCAGTGGGTTCACCAGCCCTGCGATCGGCATCGAGGCCACGCAGCGGTCGGTGCCTTCTTCCAGCGTTTCGATCTGGAAGCGGCCCAGCGGGGTATTCGAGGGATATCGCATTGCGATCAACAGTTACGCCGACACCCGTGACCATATACCCCCTAGGGGTATATGGTGGGTCGTATGGACATGACGGGCATGGATATGACCGATCACGCACAGCACAGCTGTTCCGGGCATGGTGGGCACGGCGATCACGTCGCCCAGTTCCGCAGACTGTTCTGGACCATGCTGGCCCTGGCGGTACCGACGGTGGTGCTGTCGCCGATGTTCGCGATGCTCATCGGCTACTCGATCCCGGACGTGCCCGGTGTCGGCTGGGTGTCGCCGGTGCTCGGCACCGTGATGTACCTGTGGGGTGGGAGACCGTTTCTGACCGGCGCGGTCGGCGAGATCCGTTCCCGGGCCCCGGGGATGATGCTGCTCATCGGCCTGGCGATTACGGTCGCGTTCGTCGCCTCATGGGGCGCGAGCCTCGGGCTGGTACACCACCAGCTGGACTTCTGGTGGGAGCTGGCGCTGCTGATCGTCATCATGCTGCTCGGGCACTGGATCGAGATGCGTTCACTCGCCCAGACCACGTCCGCGCTCGATTCACTGGCCGCCCTGCTGCCCGACGAAGCTGAACGCGTCGAAGGCGATCCGGAGCGCGTCGTCACGGTCAGCCCCGACGCGCTGCGCGTGGGCGACGTGGTGCTCGTCCGGCCCGGTGGCAGCGTGCCCATGGACGGCCGGATCATCGACGGTGCGGCCCACATGGACGAATCCATGGTGACCGGCGAATCGCGTGCGGTACGCCGCAGTGTGGGCGACGACGTCATCGGCGGCACGGTCGCCACCGATTCGGGGTTGCGGATCCGTGTGACGGCAGTGGGCGACGACACCGCGCTGGCCGGTATCGCGCGGCTCGTCGACGACGCGATGAACTCGTCTTCGCGAGCCCAGCGACTGGCCGACAGGGCAGCGGGATGGTTGTTCTGGTTCGCGCTGGGGGCAGGGGTCCTGACCGCGGCCGTGTGGACCCTGCTGGGCGAACCCGACCAGGCCGTGGTGCGCACCATCACCGTGCTGGTGATCGCCTGCCCGCATGCTCTCGGCCTGGCGATCCCGCTGGTGGTGGCCATCGCCACCGAACGCGCGGCACGCGGCGGGGTCTTGGTGAAGGACCGCCTGGCACTGGAGACGATGCGCACAGTCGGTGCGGTGCTTTTCGACAAGACCGGGACGCTGACGCGCGGGGAACCGGCGGTGACCGCGGTGTCGGCATCGGGCCTTACCGAGAACGAACTGCTGACCCTGGCCGCGGCCGCCGAATCCAACTCCGAACATCCGCTGGCCAGGGCCATCGTGGAGGCTGCGCAGCGTCGTGGGTTGTCGCTGCCCGCTGCGAGCGCATTCAGTTCGTCTCCCGCGGTCGGAGTCAGCGCAACGGTCGACGGCAGGCATGTGCAGGTCGGCGGCCCGCGGCTACTGGAGCAGGAGGGCCTGGAACACGCCGTGCTGGAGCAGACGGCGGGCTGGCGCGGCGCCACGGTGCTGCATGTGCTGGTCGACGGGGCCGTGGTCGGTGCGCTGGGGCTGGCCGATGAGGTGCGACCGGAATCTCGCCAGACCGTCGATGCCTTGCGGGAGCAGGGCATAACCGTCGTGATGATCACCGGTGACGCCGAATCGGTGGCCCATGCGGTCGCGACCGATCTCGGTATCGACCGCGTCTACGCCGGGGTACGGCCGCAGGACAAGGCGGCCAAGGTGGCCGAACTGCAGCGCGAGGGCCGCCCGGTCGCGATGGTCGGCGATGGCGTCAACGACGCGCCTGCGCTGGCCCAGGCCGATGTCGGCATCGCGATCGGCGCAGGCACCGATGTGGCGATCGCGTCGGCCGGCGTGATTCTCGCCAGCTCGGACCCGCGCTCGGTGTTGTCGGTGATCGAGCTGTCCCGCCAGTCCTACCGAAAGATGAGGCAAAACCTTTGGTGGGCGGCGGGTTACAACCTGATGGCGGTTCCGTTGGCGGCCGGCGTGCTGGCGCCGATCGGTTTCGTGATGCCGATGTCGGTCGGAGCGATCCTCATGTCGGCGTCGACGGTGGTGGTCGCGCTCAACGCACAGCTGCTGCGTAAGCTCGATCTGCGGCCGGAAACCGCGGTCAGAACCTCTCGCGAGCAAACTCTAAGAATCTGACTAGGCTTTCCTGCAAACCGAATGGTCCTATATAACGGCTGTATAACACCCGCGTTAAGCCTGTGTAGCAAATGGGCGGGGCAGGGTGTTGACCCCGGGTAAACGCGGCGTATCGCTCACAGGGTTTTGACAGTTAGTCGAAAAGGCAAGGCGGACAACCTCTTTCCGAACCGTCGTAATATGGCGGCAACACAGGAATGCGTTGGGCGGGCAATCTGGTTAGGCTTAGCTAAGTTGGCATGTCGCACGGTGTTTGCCCTATTGTTTTGTCACTTATGGCGTGTTGGACATAGCCGTCGTTCAGTGGTGCACGAACGGCCTCCCTCGCCGAGTGGCTAACGCCAGCTCGTGACAGAGCGTGGTTGGAGGGCTAGGTGATAATGGCTCCAAAGCAAATCGGGTTGTACAACTCCGCGTACGAACACGGCTCCTGCGGCGTCGCGATGGTCGCGGACATGCACGGCCGTCGCAGCCGCGACATCGTCGACAAGGCGATCACCGCGCTGCTGAACCTGGAGCACCGCGGTGCTGCGGGCGCGGAGCCCAACACCGGCGACGGCGCAGGCATCCTGCTGCAGGTGCCCGACGAGTTCCTCCGCGCGGTCTGCAAGGAGCAAGAAGGCTTCGAACTCCCGCCCGAGGGCAGCTACGCGACCGGCATCGCCTTCCTGCCGCAGTCCTCACGCGACGCCAAGCTGGCTTGCGAGGCCGTCGGAAAGATCGTCGAGGCCGAGGGCCTGCAACTGCTGGGGTGGCGCGACGTCCCGCACGACGACTCCTCGCTGGGCGCACTGGCCCGCGATGCCATGCCGACGCTGCGTCAGGTCTTCATCGGCGGCGCCGAAGGCATGGAGCTGGAGCGCCGCGCCTACGTCATCCGCAAGCGCGCCGAGCACGAACTCGGCACCAAGGGCCCCGGCCAGGACGGCCCCGGGCGCGAGACCGTGTACTTCCCCAGCCTTTCGGGCAAGACGATCGTCTACAAGGGCATGCTGACCACGCCGCAGCTGCGCGCGTTCTACCTGGATCTCCAGGACCAGCGGCTCACCAGCGCGTTGGGCATCGTGCACTCGCGGTTCTCGACCAACACGTTCCCGTCGTGGCCGCTGGCGCACCCCTTCCGCCGCGTCGCCCACAACGGTGAGATCAACACCGTCACCGGCAACGAAAACTGGATGCGGGCCCGTGAGGCGCTCATCCACACCGACGTCTTCGGGTACCACAACGACCTGAACAAGATCTTCCCCGTGTGTACGCCGGGGGCGTCGGACACCGCCCGCTTCGACGAAGTCCTCGAGCTGCTGCACCTCGGCGGGCGCCCGCTGCACCACGCGGTGCTGATGATGATTCCCGAGGCATGGGAGCGCAACACCGAGATGGACCCGGCGCGCCGGGCGTTCTACCAGTACCACGGTTCGCTCATGGAGCCGTGGGACGGACCGGCCTCGGTGTGCTTCACCGATGGCACCGTTGTCGGCGCGGTGCTCGACCGCAACGGCCTGCGCCCGTCACGCATCTGGGTGACCGAAGACGGTCTGGTCGTCATGGCATCCGAGGCCGGCGTGCTGGACCTGGATCCCTCGACCGTCGTGCAGAAGATGCGCCTGCAGCCGGGCCGCATGTTCCTGGTGGACACCGCGCAGGGCCGCATCGTCTCCGACGAAGAGGTCAAGGCCGAGCTGGCCGCCGAGCATCCCTACCAGGAATGGCTGGACGCGGGCCTCTTCCACATCGACGAACTGCCCCAGGGCAAGTACGTCAAGATGCCGCACCACCGGGTGGTGCTGCGTCAGCAGGCCTTCGGCTACACCTACGAAGAGCTCAACCTGCTCATCGCACCCATGGCCCGCACCGGTGCCGAGGCGCTCGGCTCGATGGGCACCGACACGCCCATCGCGGTGCTCTCGCAGCGGCCGCGGATGCTGTTCGACTACTTCCAGCAACTCTTCGCGCAGGTGACCAACCCGCCGCTGGACGCGATCCGCGAAGAGGTGGTCACCAGCCTGCAGGGTGTCATCGGTCCCGAAGGCGACCTGCTCAACCCCGACGAGAACTCCTGTCGCCAGATCGTGCTGCCACAGCCGATCCTGCGCAACGCCGAGCTGTCCAAGCTCATCGACGTCGACCCCGACCACGAGATCCGCGGCCGCAAGCACGGCATGCGGGCCGCCGTGGTGAGCTGCCTGTACCCGGTCGCCGATGGCGGCGCCGGGCTGCGGCGGGCCCTGGAGGACGTGCGCACCAAGGTGTCGCAGGCCATCCGCAACGGTGCCCGCATCATCGTGCTCTCCGACCGCGAATCCAACGAATGGCTCGCGCCGATCCCGTCGCTGCTGTCCGTCGCCGCCGTGCACCATCACCTGGTCCGCGAGCGCACCCGCACGCAGGTCGGCCTCGTCGTCGAATCCGGCGACGCGCGCGAGGTGCACCACATGGCCATGCTGTGTGGATTCGGCGCGGCCGCTATCAACCCGTACATGGCCTTCGAGTCGATCGAGGACATGATCGACCGCGGCGTCATCACCGGGCTCACCAGCGATCAGGCCAAGGCCAACTACGTGAAGGCCGCAGGCAAGGGCGTGCTCAAGGTGATGTCCAAGATGGGCATCTCCACCCTGGCCTCCTACACGGGCGCCCAGCTGTTCCAGGCCGTCGGTATCAGCCAGCGGGTGCTCGACGAGTACTTCACCGGATTGCACTGCCCCACAGGCGGTATCGACCTCGACGACATCGCCGCCGACGTGGCGACCAGGCACGAGCTGGCGTACCTGGACCGTCCCGACGAGTGGGCGCACCGCGAGCTCGAGGTCGGCGGTGAATACCAGTGGCGGCGCGAGGGTGAGTACCACCTGTTCAACCCCGACACGGTGTTCAAGCTGCAGCACTCGACCCGCACCGGGCAGTACTCGGTGTTCAAGGAGTACACCAAGCTGGTCGATGACCAGAGTGAGCGGATGGCCTCGCTGCGCGGCCTGCTCAAGTTCAAAGAAGGTGTGCGGGAGCCGATTTCGATCGACGAGGTCGAGCCGGCCAGTGAGATCGTCAAGCGGTTCTCCACCGGCGCGATGAGCTACGGCTCGATCTCGGCCGAGGCACACGAGACGCTTGCCATCGCGATGAACCGCCTTGGCGGCCGGTCCAACTCGGGTGAGGGCGGCGAGAGCGTCGACCGCTTCGAACCCGACGCCAACGGCGACTGGCGGCGCAGTGCCATCAAGCAGGTGGCCTCGGCCCGGTTCGGTGTCACCAGTCACTACCTGACCAACTGCACCGACATCCAGATCAAGATGGCCCAGGGCGCCAAGCCCGGTGAGGGCGGGCAGCTTCCGGGGCACAAGGTGTACCCGTGGGTGGCCGAGGTTCGGCACTCGACGCCGGGCGTCGGGCTCATCTCGCCGCCGCCGCACCACGACATCTACTCGATCGAGGATCTGGCGCAGCTGATCCACGACCTGAAGAACGCCAACCCGGCAGCCCGTATCCACGTCAAGCTGGTCAGCGAGAACGGCGTCGGGACCGTGGCGGCCGGCGTCTCCAAGGCGCACGCCGACGTGGTGCTGATCTCCGGGCACGACGGCGGTACCGGCGCCACCCCGCTCACCTCGCAGAAGCACGCAGGCGCCCCGTGGGAGCTCGGCCTGGCCGAGACGCAGCAGACGTTGCTGCTCAACGGTCTTCGCGATCGGATCGTCGTGCAGGTGGACGGTCAGCTCAAGACGGGCCGCGACGTGGTGATCGCCGCGCTGCTCGGCGCCGAGGAATTCGGTTTCGCGACCGCACCGCTGGTCGTCTCGGGCTGCATCATGATGCGGGTCTGCCACCTCGACACCTGCCCGGTGGGCGTGGCGACGCAGAACCCTGTGCTGCGCGAGCGGTTCAACGGCAAGCCCGAGTTCGTCGAGAACTTCTTCATGTTCATCGCCGAGGAAGTTCGGGAACTGATGGCGCAGTTGGGTTTCCGCACCGTCAACGAGATGGTCGGCCAGGTCGGCGCGCTGGACACCAGCCGGGCCGCCGAGCACTGGAAGGCACACAAGCTCGATCTCACGCCCGTGCTGCACGAGCCGGAATCGGCCTTCATGAACCAGGACCTGTACTGCAGCTCGCGACAGGACCACGGCCTGGACAAGGCACTGGATCAGCAGCTCATCGTGCAGAGCCGCGAGGCGCTGGACAAGGGTGCGAAGGTCCGGTTCTCGACCAAGATCACCAACGTCAACCGGACCGTGGGCACCATGCTGGGCCACGAGGTCACCAAAGTTTATGGCGGGCAGGGACTTCCGGACGGGACCATCGACATCACGTTCGACGGTTCCGCAGGCAACAGCTTCGGTGCGTTCGTGCCGAGGGGCATCACGCTGCGGGTCTACGGCGACGCCAACGACTACGTGGGCAAGGGCCTGTCCGGTGGCCGGATCGTGGTGCGGCCGTCCGAGAACGCCCCGGCGGATTATGTCGCCGAGCGCAACATCATCGGCGGCAACGTGATCCTGTTCGGCGCCACCAGCGGTCAGGCCTTCCTGCGCGGTGTGGTGGGCGAGCGGTTCGCGGTGCGGAACTCCGGTGCCCACGCGGTCGTGGAAGGTGTGGGTGACCACGGCTGCGAGTACATGACCGGCGGCAAGGTGGTCATCCTCGGTGCCACCGGGCGCAACTTCGCCGCGGGCATGTCCGGTGGCGTGGCCTACGTGTACGACCCGGCCGGCGCGCTGCCGGGGAACGTGAATGCAGAGATGGTGGATCTCGACGCTCTGGACGACGCTGACCGCGAATGGCTGCACGGCATGATCACCGGGCACGTCGACGCGACGGATTCGGCCGTGGGGCAGCGGATCCTGGCCGATTGGGATGGCGAGATGAAGAACTTCGTGAAGGTCATGCCGCGGGACTACAAGCGGGTGCTGACGGCGATCGCCGAGGCCGAGGCTGCCGGTTCCGATGTCAACGACGCAATCATGGCGGCGGCCCGTGGCTGATCCGGCTGGCTTCCTCAAGCACACCAAACGCGAACTGCCTGCCCGGCGGCCGGTGCCGCTGCGCCTGCAGGACTGGAAAGAGGTCTACGAGGACTTCTCCCACGACACCCTGCAGGTACAGGCATCACGCTGCATGGACTGCGGTATCCCGTTCTGCCACAACGGATGCCCGCTGGGAAACCTGATTCCCGAGTGGAACGACCTGGTGTTCCGGGACCGCTGGCGCGACGCCATCGAGCGGCTGCACGCGACCAACAACTTCCCGGAGTTCACCGGCAGGCTCTGCCCGGCGCCCTGCGAGGCGTCGTGCGTGCTGGGGATCAACCAGGACCCGGTGACCATCAAGCAGGTCGAGGTCGAGATCATCGACAATGCCTTCGAGCAGGGCTGGGTCAAGCCGCTGCCGCCGGATGTGTTGACCGGCAAGAAGGTTGCGGTCGTCGGATCCGGGCCCGCAGGGCTCGCGGCGGCGCAGCAGCTGACGCGCGCCGGGCATGACGTGACGGTGTTCGAGCGCGCCGACCGCATCGGCGGGCTGCTGCGCTACGGCATCCCCGAGTTCAAGATGGAGAAGCGCCACATCGACCGCCGTCTCGAGCAGATGGAGGCCGAAGGCACGAAGTTCCGCACGGGGGTCAACGTCGGCGTGGACCTCACCGTCGAGCAACTGCGCGAGGACTTCGACGCGGTGGTGCTGGCCGGCGGTGCGACCGCGTGGCGCGACCTGCCCATCCCGGGCCGCGAACTCGAGGGCATCCACCAGGCCATGGAGTACCTGCCGTGGGCCAACCGCGTGCAGAACGGTGACGATGTACTGGGCCCCGACGGCGAGCCGCCGATCACGGCCAAGGGCAAGAAGGTCGTCATCATCGGTGGCGGCGACACCGGCGCGGACTGCCTGGGCACCGCACACCGACAGGGCGCGGCCAGCATCCACCAGTTCGAGATCATGCCGCGGCCACCGGAGTCCCGCGCAGATTCGACCCCGTGGCCGACCTACCCCTTGATGTTCCGGGTATCCTCGGCGCACGAAGAGGGTGGCGAGCGGGTCTTCTCGGTGAACACCGAGCAGTTCGTCGGCGTCGACGGCAAGGTGAGCTCGCTCAAGGTGCACGAGGTTGTCATGAACGCGGGTAAGTTCGAGAAGGTCGAAGGCTCGGACTTCGAGCTGGACGCCGACATCGTGTTTCTGGCAATGGGTTTCGTCGGCCCCGAGCGCGAGGGCCTGCTGACCGAGCTGGGTGTCGAGCTGACCGACCGCGGAAACGTGGCGCGCGACAAGGACTTCCAGACCACCGAAGAGGGCGTGTTCGTCGCAGGTGACATGGGGCGCGGACAGTCGCTGATCGTGTGGGCGATCGCCGAGGGCCGCGCTGCCGCGGCAGGCGTCGACCGTTACCTGATGGGCCACAGCGCGCTGCCCGCGCCGATCAAGCCGACCGCCGCACCGCAGCGATGAGCCGGCGGAACAGCTAAGCGACCGTTGGACAGGGGGATGCTACTGCGTCGTCGTTTCGTCTGCGGCGCAGTCATCATGGCCGTGTTGGCGGTCGTGGTACACAACCACCTGGTGCCGTTCCAGACGCAGTTCTTCGGGTTGACCGAGAACAACTACGATCTGGACACCTACCGGGCGGCTGTGCACCAGGTGTGGGACGGCAGGGGTCTCTACGACACGCCTGCGCTGCGCGGTGCGTGGTTCGTCTACCCACCCTTCGCGACCCTGGCCCTTGCGCCGTTCGCCTGGCTCGGATTCGATGTCGCGAAGTATGCCCTTCTGGCGCTGTCGATCTGCGTTTTGGGGCTCATCGCATGGCGCATCATGCGCCTGGCCGGGTTTCGCGCAGATGCCCGGCTGGGCGTGGTCAGTAGTGCGCTCGCGGTCATCGTCATCGATCTCGAGCCCGTGCAGGCGACGCTCTGGTGGGGGCAGATCAATGTCCTGCTGATGGCGATGGTGATGCTCGATCTGTTGCGCCCTGCCGAATCGCGCTGGCGTGGAATCGGTTTGGGTATCGCCGCCGGTATCAAGCTCACGCCGCTGGTGTTCCTGCCGTACCTGCTGCTCACGCGACAGTGGCGGGCATCGGCCACCGCCACAGGCACATTCGGTGCCACCGCAGTGCTCACGTGGCCCCTGCTGCCGCGCGACAGCGCCTGGTTCTGGAGTCACCTCGGCGACACCAGCCACATCAGCCGTCTGGACCATCTGGCGAATCAGTCGATCAACGGGTTTCTGGCGCGGTATTTCGCTCCGAATCCGCGGCCGGAGTGGCTGTGGATCGCCCTGAGCCTGCTGGTGGTTGCCGCCGGCCTGGCCGTCGCGACGTGGGCCCAGCGGCGCGGAGAACCGGTGCTGGCAGTGGTGACGGTCGGTTTGATGGGGTGTGCGGTATCCCCGTTCAGTTGGGCAGCGCACTGGGTGTGGTTCGCGCCGGCGTTCTTCTGGCTCGTGGCGAAATCGTGCACGACGCGCGGACACTGGTCCCGCGGCTGGGCCTACCGGGCTGCCGTGCTGGTGGCGATGACGTTCATGTGGACGCTGCACCGCCCCGGCCGCAACCACACCACGATGTACTTCAGCGGGGTGTACTGGAATTTCCTCGACCTGCGCGCTTCTTGGGTCGGCCAGGTTGCGAGCGGCTGGTATCCGCTGGTGTTCGGGTGCTTCATGGTCGGCGCGGTGAGCTGGCTGCGGCTGAGCGCGCGTGACGAGATCGCGATGGCAACATCCGATCTCGACGACTACCCGCCGGAGTTTCCCGATGAGCGCGTGGCGCTCACGGATGCCGAGGGCGCCGCAGCCGTCGACGATCGCCTCGTGCAGCCGCGATAGACCCAGCCGTTCTAGTCGTGATGCGGCTCGAGAAGCGCGGCCTGGCCGACCGTGGGATGACGCTTCGTCAGCCACACCCGGGTGGTGTGGTGGGACCGCTCGATGAGCTGACCCGATTGCGAGAAGTCCGACGGCAGTACTTTGACCGGGCACAGCGGAGGCACGACGCGGATGTCCACCGACGATTCGAAGCGGTCGATGTCTGCGGCCAGCCGCTGGTTGATCGCGAGCGACATGGCGTGCAGCGCCATTGCGAGGGTTCCGCGCGGCGGTCGAGGGAGTGCGCACGCGAAACCCGTCGGCAGCACCCACACCGTGGTCGCACCGAGCGCAATCGCGTGCGAGAGGGGAGTGTTGTTGACGACCCCGCCGTCGACCAAGTCGTGACCGTCGATGCGTACCGGCGGCAGGACCGCTGGAATCGCGGCGCTGGCCGCGATCGCGTCGACCGCGTTTCCCGACGACAGCAGGATGTCTTCGCCTGAGAGCACCTCGGTCGCGACCACGTGCAGTGGAATCGGTGCCTGTTCGAGGCGGGTGAACTGCAGGTTCTCGACCAGCAGCCGGCGCAGCCCCGAATCCGGCACCAGGCTGCGGCGTTGTCCCACGAAGCCCAGGAAGCCATGGACCAGATTGGTCGGGAACACTTTCTCCCGGGTCAGCGATCGCCACAGGTCCGCGAGTTTCTCGATGCCGGCGACATCGGAGCGTGACGCGATCCAGCCGCCGTTGAGAGCGCCCACCGACGTGCCGACGATCATGTCGGGCCGCACGCCGGCTTCGGCCAGGCCGAGCAGCATCCCGACCTGGACAGATCCGAGACTGCCGCCACCGGACAGCACGAATGCCGTCGTCATGGTGCCGGGATCCTCGTCACCGCCGCATCATCGCACCGCCGTTCGCCGGGCAGCCGGGTATCGCCCAGGGGCGCCTGCGTTGACGGAGTTTTCTTAATCTTTGCCCGCTTTGTTATGTCATCGTGATGTTGCGGCGAAATCGACCGGAGAAGGTGATGGGGGTCACGCGAACCGCGTTATTTGAGACCACAACTATCACACCAGTATCACCAGAAACATCCGCTTTTTGTCCGGCGTGGCTCGCACTGTTTGCCAACGAACAGGTATCTAATGACTTCATGAGAGTGCTGCGGTAACGTAGAGCTACGGGTACAGCTATCAGAACGTCGCAGGAGTGATCACCGTGTACAACATTCCGCTCAGTCGGTCGCGGATGGGTCGAATCGCCTGGTCATGGTTCCGCCACCCCGTGAAGAGCCGTGAATTTCCGGCCAAGAACGAACGCCTGGTGACCCCCGACGAGCTACTTCGCCTCGGAGTCTAGGCTCTCCGCGCGGCACTGTGCCGCCGGCTCTGGCGGCCCGCCGTCAGCATTTGCTTCGCTCAATCTGTCAGTGTCTGACCAGTTATAACGAGTGGTACCGGCGTTGCCGGTCGAAAATGTCGGCAAAAACATCGGCGCCCGGCGCGCTGGTCGCGCGGCCGGGCGCCGTATGTCAAGCGGAGAGCTGTCAAGCGGTGAGCTGGCCCGAGTCCCGGATCGCCTCGGCGAGTGGCTCGAGCACAGCACTGTCGAGTGGTGGCGGCAGGTAGATGATCGCCAGATCCAGTCCTTCGGCGCCGAGTGCGGCAGCCTCGTCGACCACCTTCGCGTAGTCGCGGTCTTCGCCCAACCGCACGTGGGCCGACAGCGTGATCTCTTTCGGATCGCGACCGAGATCGGCGCAGTGGGCGGCCAACACGTCACGCTTGCGCGCGAACTCCTCCGGCGGGCCACCGACGAAGTTCCAGTGGTCGGCGTACTTCGCGGTGATCCGCAGGGTGCGCTTCTCGCCGCTGCCGCCGATGCAGATCGGCGGGTGCGGCTGCTGCGGACCCTTCGGCTCGTTGCGGGCATCCTTGAGCTGGTAGTAGGAGCCGTCGAAAGTCGTCGTCTCCTGGGTGAGCAGGCCCGTGAGCACCTCACAGGCTTCCTCGAACCGGTCGAAGCGCTCCTTGATGCTGCCCAGTTCGATGCCGTATGCGCCGGACTCCTCTTCGTTCCAGCCCGCGCCGATGCCGAGCTCGAGACGTCCGTTGGAAATGATGTCGAGCGCGGCGGCCATGTTGGCCAGCACCGCGGGGTGGCGGTAGTGGATACCGGTCACGAGCACGCCGACGCGCAACCGTTCGGTCGCCTGCGCCAGCGCTGTCAGCGTCGTCCAGCCCTCCAGGCACGGGCCGGTGGAGTCGGAGAAGATCGGATAGAAGTGATCGAAGGTCCAGCCGGACTCGTAGACGTCGATCGCATCGGCCGCACGCCAGACGGTCAGCATGTCGGCCCAGGTTGTGTTCTGCGGGGAAGTTTTGAAGGCGAATCGCACGCCCATGCCAACTTTGGCTCCGCACAGATTCATTCCCCCGGAAACCTGTGAATTCATTGCGCATCTCGCCGCGAAGTCGACGCCCCGCTGGGTAGTGTCTCGGGTGCGTTGAATGCGCCAACAACCAGGAGTGAAACCATGAGCGAGTATGCAGTCACCAACCCGGCGACCGCCGAGGTCGTCGCCACCTATCCGACTGCAACCGAAGCCGAGATCGAAGCTGCGATCGACGCGGCAGCCAAGACCGCACGCACCTGGTCGCGGACCAGCACGGTAGCTGAGCGGGCAGCTCTTCTCGCGAAAGTCGCCAAGCTGCACGAGGAACGTCGCGAACAACTGGCGACGGTCATCAACCGCGAGATGGGCAAGCCCATGGACCAATCCCTGGGCGAGGTCGACTTCTGCGCCGCGATCTACCAGTACTACGCCGACAACGCCGAGAAGTTCCTCGCCGACGAGGAGATCACGCTGCTCGACGGCGAAGGCAGCGCGGTGGTCAAGCGCGGGCCCGTCGGTGTGCTGCTCGGCATCATGCCGTGGAACTATCCGTACTACCAGGTGGCCCGGTTCGCCGGCCCGAACCTGGTGGTAGGCAACACTATTGTGCTCAAGCATGCGCCGCAGTGCCCCGAGTCGGCCGAGCTGCTCCAGCTGATCTTCCTGGAGGCCGGTTTCCCGCAGGGCGCCTACATCGACATCCGGGCGACCAATGAGCAGGTCGCCGAGATCATCGCCGACCCGCGGGTGGCGGCGGTGTCGCTGACCGGTTCCGAGCGGGCCGGTGCTGCGGTCGCCGAGATCGCCGGGCGCCACCTGAAGAAGTGCGTCCTGGAGCTCGGTGGCTCCGATCCGTTCGTGGTGCTCTCGACCGACGACCTCGACGCGACGGTCGAAGCAGCCGTGGCAGGCCGGATGGAGAACACCGGACAGGCCTGTAATGCCGCCAAGCGGTTCATCGTCGCCGAGGACATCTACGACGACTTCCTGACGAAGTTCACCGAGAAGATCCTCGCCGCCGCCGACGGTGTCGCTCCGCTGTCCTCGCTGCGTGCGGCAGAAACGTTGGAGCAGCAGGTGAAAGCCGCGGTCGCGGGCGGTGCGAAGTTGACGTCGGCCGGTGAGCGCAACGGCGCGTTCTTCCCGCCGGGTGTCCTCACCGGGGTCACCGAGGACAACCCCATCTACGGTCAGGAACTGTTCGGCCCGGTGGCCGTGGTGTACAAGGTCGGCTCGGAGGACGAAGCGGTGGCCGTCGCCAACGACACCCCGTTCGGCTTGGGCTCCTACGTCTTCACCACCGATGCCGAGCAGGCCAAGCGCGTCGCCGACCGGATCGATGCCGGCATGGTGTTCGTCAACGCCGTCGGCGCCGAGGGCGTTGAGCTGCCGTTCGGCGGGATCAAGCGGTCCGGCTACGGGCGCGAGCTCGGCAAGTACGGCATCGACGAGTTCGTCAACAAAAAGCTGATCCGTACCGTCTAGCGAACGGATCTGCCCGCGGGACCTGCTCAGTGCGGGCGATGGGCGACATGCGTGCGCGCATGGTCGATCGCGTCGTCGAGCGAATCGAGCAAGTGGTTCTCGTGTCGGAGCGACTCGAACACGCCGACGTTGGCGAGCAACTCGGCGTGTTCGGGCCGCACTCCCTTGATGATCACCGTGACGCCGCGGGCCTCCAGTTCGGAGGCGATCTCCGCGAGCGTGTGCGCACCCGTGGCGTCGAGCATGCCCAGTTGCGACATCCGGATGATCACGACGGATGTGTGCGGGTGCTCGCTGTCGACGATCGCCTGCGAAATGCGCTCGGCCGCACCGAAGAACATTGCCCCGTCGAGGCGCAGCAGCGCGATCTCGTCATCGCCGGGCAGGGCGGGGCCGGGCAGCTCCTCGCGAACCACGCTGCTGCGCCGTGCGATTGACCGCAACGCGAAGAACGCCGCCACCACGATCCCGATCTCGACGGCCTCGATCAGATCGAAACACACCGTCACGACGGCCGTCAGCACGAAGGTCAGGGCGTCGGATCGGGTGGAGCGCAGGATCTTTCGAACCGTGGCAGCCGAGATCATCCGGAACGATGTCACCATCAGCACCCCGGCCAGTGCGGCCAGTGGTATGGCCGACACCGGCCCGGTCGCGAGGTAGACCACGCCCAGCAGCACCAGCGAGTGCACGATCGCCGCGACCCGCGTACTGGCGCCGGACCGCACATTGACCGCCGTGCGGGCGATGGCACCGGTCGCGGGCATCCCGCCGAACACGCCGGAGGCCACCGAGGCCAGCCCCTGGCCCACCAATTCCCGGTCGGGGTCGTACGGCCCGGTCGGTGACATTGTTGCCGCGACCCGAGCCGAGAGCAGCGACTCGATGGCGGCCAGGGCGGCGATGGCCAGCGCGGCACCGAGCAGCGGCCGCATCGCCGCGAGGTCGGCGTGGGGCAGCACCGGCGCGGGCAGGCGTGACGGCAACTCGCCGATCGCCGCGACCGGGATGTGCAGCACGATCACCAGCACCGTGGCGACGATGACCGCGGTCAGCGATTCGGGGATGGCGCGGTGCAACCGGGGAAGCGTGACCATCAGGAGCGCCACGACGGCCACCACACCCAGGGTTTGCGCCGCTGCCGTCCAGTCGGCGTGGGTGACCACGGTGATTGCTGCGGGCAGCGTGCGTTCACCGGCAGGAGGATGCTGCGCGAATGCCGCGGGGACCTGCTGCAGGAAGATGATGGTGGCGATGCCGAGGGTGAATCCCTCGATCACCGGCCACGGGATGAACGTCACGGCGCGGCCGAGTCCGGTGACGCCGGCCGCCAGCACCAACAGCCCCGCTACCACCGTGACCAGGGCGATGCTGCCGAGTCCATGTTGAGCGACGATCGGTGCGAGGACCACCGCCATCGCTCCCGTCGGCCCGGAGACCTGCACGTGCGAGCCGCCGAACACCGCCGCGACCAGTCCGGCGACCACTGCCGTGATCAGGCCCGCCGCCGCGCCGACGCCGGAGCTGATCCCGAAGGCCAACGCCAGTGGCAGCGCGACGACGCCGACCGTCACTCCGGCGAGGATGTCGCGACGCCACGAGCGCGGCAGCTCGGCGTAATCGTCGCGATGGGGCAGCAGCCGGCTGAAGCGATGAGGCACGATACGACCTGATGATTTGATGGATTGAAGAAAATCGCAATTGAGAATAGTCGGATGCCCCGACGCGGTGCAAACGGGCACACTGGAGCCCATGGATCCGGTGACCGCACTACGCCAGATCGCGTACTACAAAGACCGGGCCCGTGAAGACCCGCGCCGGGTGATGGCCTATCGCAGGGCGGCCGATGTCGTCGAGGCGCTGAGCGACGAGCAGCGGCGACGCCTCGGCGCGGCCAACGGTTGGCAGTCGCTGCCGGGTGTCGGACCGAAGACGGCGACCGTGATCGCCCAGGCGTGGGCGGGTCGCGAACCCGATGTGCTCGTCGAATTGCGTTCGACAGCAGCCGATCTCGGTGGTGGCGAGATCCGTGCCGCATTGCGCGGCGATCTGCACGTGCATTCCAATTGGTCGGATGGCTCCGCGCCCATCGAGGAGATGATGCTCGCCGCAAAGAAATTGGGCCATGAATACTGCGCGCTGACCGATCACTCGCCGCGGCTGAAGGTCGCCAACGGTCTCTCGCCCGATCGCCTCCGACATCAGCTCGATGTCATCGACGAGCTCCGCGACACCGTCGCCCCCATGCGGATCCTCACCGGCATCGAGGTCGACATTCTCGAAGACGGCGCGCTGGATCAGGAACCCGAACTGCTGGAGCGGCTCGACGTGGTGGTGGCCAGCGTGCACTCGAAGTTATCCATGGACGCCGCGGCGATGACCCGCCGGATGCTCAAGGCCGTCTCGAATCCGCACACCGACGTGCTCGGACACTGCACGGGACGGTTGGTCACCGGCGGCCGCGGCACCAGGCCCGAGTCGAAGTTCGACGCCGAGAAAGTGTTCACCGCGTGCCGCGACCACGGCACGGCTGTCGAGATCAACTCCCGGCCCGAGCGCCGCGACCCGCCGACCCGGCTGCTCAAGCAGGCCCTGGAGATCGGGTGCCTGTTCAGTATCGACACCGATTCACATGCGCCCGGCCAGCTCGAATTTCTCGGCTACGGCGCCCAGCGGGCCCTCGACGCCGAAGTCCCGATGGAGCGCATCGTCAACACGTGGGCTGCCGATGACCTGCTGGAGTGGACCTCACGACGCTGAGTTGAACGGATTATGTTCGGCGAGCAGCTTTTCCAGCCGGGCCTCGTCGAGCCGCACCCGGATGGTCGCCGCCTCCTGCTGATCGCGGACCACCTTCGCCAGCGTGAAGGCACTGGTGACGAGAAAGAGCACCGACATCGCCAGGAACAGGCGCTGCCAGGTGTCCAGCGGCAGAAAATAGATACCGCCCAGCACACCAAGGAAACTCACGCCGAAGGCAATTGCGGCCTGGATGAAGAAGGCTGCGGTGATCTTCGACAAGTCGTTGATTGCGTTCATGATTCGCAGCCTGCCGCAGCATGCGGGTGCGCGGATCCGTGAGACTACTCAGGTTTCGTACCCTCACGGGCGTGGAGCTGGGTAGCGTTGCCGCGCAGTTCTTTCAATCGGGCAGCATAGGCATCTCCCACCCGGGATCGCGGCCGACCAGCACGCCGCGGGTGAGCAGCGCGGTACCGAAGCGCTCCCGGATCTGGTCGACGGCCGAATCGACAGCACCCAGATCCGGAGCGCTGTCGAACGGCAGTTCCAACTGCTGGCTGCCGTCGCGGTCGATGTTGGACACCGCGAACCCGATCAGGGTCAGGCCCCGTTGCGTGATCAGCGGTGCTGCGCCGTCGACCAGTGCGCGCGCCGCACCGAGGACTTCCTCGGTGGACGCCGTCGCCCGCGGCAAGGTGTGCGAGCGGGTGGCGCGACCGAAGTCGTCGAACCGCAGCCGCAGCACCACCGTGCGGCCCGTCCGTCCGGAGGCGCGCATCCGCCGGGTGATGCGATCGACGAGATTGATCACCACGGCGTCGACCTCGGCTGCTGACATGGTGTTGCCGCGCCGACCCAACGCGCGCTGGGCCCCGACCGAATGCCGGTGCACCCCGGTGGTGACCCGGCGCCGATCGATGTTGCGCGACAACGCGAACAGCTGGCGGCCCATGGCGCCGCCGACCATTGCGCAGAGCGCCGACTCGGGCAGCTCGGCGACGTCGGCCACCGTCACGATGCCGTGTGCGTGCAGCTTCTCGGCGGTCTTGGCCCCGACTCCCCACAGCCGCCGCACCGGCAGTGGGTGAAGGAACGCCAGTTCGCGGTCCGGAGGGACCAACAGCAGCCCGTCGGGCTTGCCTTCCTGGCTGGCCACCTTGGCCAGGAACTTGGTGCGGGCGATGCCGACGGTGATCGGCAGGCCGACCCGGTCGCGCACCTGTTGCCTGAGGCGCCCGGCGATCTGCACCGGCGTGCCCGACACCCGGCCCAGGCCGGATACGTCGAGAAACGCCTCGTCGACTGACAGCGGTTCGACGATGGGCGTGGTGTCTCGGAAGACTTCGAAGACATCCCTGCTGGCCTGTGTGTATGCCGCCATGCGCGGTGGCACGACGATGGCCCGCGGGCACAGGGCACGGGCTTGATGCCCGCCCATCGCCGTCCGCACGCCGAAGGCCTTGGCCTCGTAGCTGGCCGCCAACACGACCCCGCCGCCGACGATCACGGGCTTGCCGCGCAGCGCGGGGTCGTCGCGTTGCTCAACCGACGCGTAGAAAGAGTCGAGGTCGGCGTGCAGGATAGCCGCCTGCGGAGCAGGCGAAATGGCAGAAGCCTGCGCACTAGAAGTGTGACCGTCGGACACGAACATATGTTCGCATGCACGGGCGACAAGCTCTAGGCGGCTGTCCCGTAGATGCTGGTCAGCCAGATGTGGGCCAACGTGTCGACCACCCGGTCGTCGGCGATGCCCGGCGTCTCGCCGGCCAGTGCCGCCATCATGGTGCGCTCGTTCATCAGGTTCAGCGAGGTGGCGAGGTCCATCGCCGGAATGGTGTCCGGGGCGGCGCCCCGCTGACGTTCGGCGCCGATCAGCGCGGCGGTCAGGTTGATCCACTTCTGCATCAACCCCGCCCAGAACTCGCGGAACTCGGGGATGGTGCCGACCGCCTCGACCCCGGCCTTCGCGGTGGCGGAATGGGACCCAAACGAACTGAAGAAGATCTCGATGCCACGGCGGATGGCCCGCTTCGGATCGGCGGGCATGTCCTCCAACGCGCCGTCGAAGCCGGTGTCGGCGCGCTTGATCAGCGGATCGAGCAGCGACAGGAGGACGGCTTCCTTGGATGAGAAATAGAAGTAGAAGGTGGGTCGCGAAATGCCTGCGCCTTTGGCCAGATCGTCGACCGAGACATCGGCGAACTTCTTGGTCTCCAGCAGGCGCGACGCCGTCGCCAGGATCGCCGCTTCGCGGTCGTCACCCGACGGTCTCGTCGCGCGGCGGCCCCGAGGTGCGCGGGTCTGGGCAGTGGTCACGATCAGGAGTTTAACAGTGCGTCGAGATTTTCGACAGACTGTTGACTGGCTCGACACGGTGTTGATACCGTCGGTCCCATGAACGAACACTTCGACGTCGTGATCGTCGGCGCCGGAATCTCCGGCATCAGCACGGCCTGGCACCTGCAGGACCGTTGCCCAGGCAAGAGCTACGTGATCCTGGAACGCCGCGAGAACATCGGCGGCACCTGGGACCTGTTCAAGTACCCGGGCATCCGTTCCGACTCCGACATGTTCACCCTCGGTTTCCGGTTCAAGCCGTGGGAGTCGGCGAAGTCGATCGCCGACGGTCAGTCGATCTGGAACTACATCAACGAGGCCGCCGTCGAGAACGGCATCGACAAGCACATCCGCACCGGTCACCGCGTGCTCTCGGTGGACTGGTCGGACGCGGAGAACCACTGGACGGTCAACGTCGAGACGGGTGGCGAGACCAAGCAGATCACCGCATCCTTCCTGTCGGTGTGCAGTGGCTACTACAACTACGACGAGGGCTACTCGCCGGAGTTCCCCGGCGCCGCCGACTTCAAGGGTCAGATCATCCATCCGCAGCACTGGCCGGAGGATCTCGACTACGCCGGCAAGAACGTGGTCGTGATCGGTTCCGGCGCCACAGCTGTCACACTGATCCCGTCGTTGGTCGACGGCGGTGTCGGCCACGTGACCATGCTGCAGCGCTCGCCCACCTACATCGGCGCGCTGCCGCTCGTCGATCCCGTGGCCGCGAAGACCAACAAGTACCTGCCGAAGAACCTGGCGCACTTCGTCAACCGCTGGAAGCAGATCGGTTACAGCACCGGTCAGTATCAGCTCGCCCGCAAGTTCCCGGCCGTGTTCAAGAAGGCGCTGCGCCAGATGGCCGAGCGCCGGTTGCCCGAGGGCTTCGACTACGACAAGCACTTCAGCCCGCGTTACAACCCGTGGGACGAGCGAGTCTGCTTGGCCCCCAACGGCGATCTGTTCAAGGCCATCCGCTCGGGCAAGGCGGGCGTCGTCACCGACACCATCGAGACCTTCACCGAGAACGGCATCAAGCTCACGTCGGGTGAGGAGCTGCAGGCTGACATCATCGTCACCGCAACGGGTTTGAACATGCAGCTGTTCGGTGGCGCGACCGCCAACCGCAACGGCGAGCCGATCGACCTGCCCTCGTGCATGACCTACAAGGGCCTCATGCTGTCGGGCGTCCCGAACATGGCGATCACCTTCGGGTACACCAACGCGTCGTGGACCCTCAAGGCGGATCTGGTGTCGGAGTTCATCTGCCGTCTGCTGAACTACATGGACGCCAACGGTTTTGACCGCGTCGAGGCGCAGCACCCCGGCGACAGCGTCGACGAGCTGCCGTTCATGGACTTCACGCCCGGGTACTTCCGGCGTGCCATGGACAGCCTGCCCAAGTCGGGATCGCAGGCGCCGTGGAAGCTCAAGCAGAACTACTTCTTCGACATGAGGACCATCCGGTACGGCAAGGTCGACGAGCAGTCGCTGCACTTCACCAAGCACCGCGTGGCAGTGCCGGCCTAGTTTCTTTTCCGCCGAGCAGACGTGAAATCCCCCTAAACCACGCGGTTTAGGGGGATTTCGCGTCTGCTCGCGGTTAGGGGGTGACCACCACGATGCCGTCGTCGTCGCAGTAGGCGATGTCGCCCGGCACGAAGGTCACACCGCCGAAGCTCACCTCGACGTCCTGTTCGCCCTCACCGGTCTTGGTGCCCTTGCGGGGGTTGGTGCCAAGGGCCTTGATCCCGACGTCGATGGTCCGCAGCGTGGCCGCGTCGCGCACCGCGCCGTGCACGATCACCCCGGACCAGCCGTTGTCGTGGGCCAGCCCCGCGATGATGTCGCCGACCAGCGCGGTGTGCAGGGAGCCCGCGCCGTCGATCACCAGCACCCCGCCGTCGCCCGGCGTGGACAGGATCGACTTGAGCAGGGCGTTGTCCTGGAAGCAGCGCACCGTGGTGATGCGGCCGGCGAACATCGTTCTGGCCCCGTAGTTCTGCAACTGCAGATCGCAGCTGCGGACATCGGGGTAGATCTCGTCGACCAGATCGGCGGTGGCGCGGGGTTCGATACTCACTCCGCGATTATTTCAGGACCGCCCTCGTGCACACTTGCCACGATGATGTCGTGCACGAACTGGGCCAGACCAGGCTCGACGTCGTCGTAGTACCGGGTGAACCGGTCGTCGGCCAGGTACATCTCGGCCAGACACACGTGCATCTCGTCCCCGACGTCGTAGAACCGCGCGATCGAGGCCCGGTGCCGTGCCGCCAGAGCATCGGCGTCCGACGAGCCGGGAACGACGCCGGCGCGCTTGCCTGCGGCGAGGTCGGCCAGCAGCGCGTCACCCTCGGATTTGATCTCGATCCAGTCCTGCTTGGTCAGCTCGGCGGTGCGTCGCTGCGACTGCTTCCACGCGTCGGTGTCGCCCCAGCGTTCTTCGGCCTCGATGGCGTACTCGTCCCCGAACTTCGTGGTACGGAAGATCTCCACCTGCTCCTCGGCGGTCAATTTGATACCGCTGCGATGCGCGCTCATGAGTTCCTCCACTGCTTTGATCGTGTGCTCCAGTTGTTCGGCCTGCTCGCACAGCAACGCATGTTGGCGTCGCAGGTGGGCGAGCACATCGGCCTCGGCATCGTCGAGCAGCACCCGGATGTCGTCGAGGGCCAAGCTGGCCGCGCGGTACACCAGCACCATGTGCAGCCGCTCGATGTCGGCATCGAGATAGCCGCGGTAACCGGCTGCGGTCCGCACGCTCGGCACCACCAGACCGATGCGGTCGTAGTGGTGCAGCGTCCGTACCGACACCCCGGTGAGGGTGGCTACGGCGCCGACGGTCCTGGCGTCGGTATTGGCGTCCACGAACCTAACTATCGACCCTGACGTCGGGAGAGGGTCAAGGGAAAAAACTCACTCGGAGCCGGAGCGGCGCCTGGTGAGCAACACGATCAGTACCGCCAGCACACCGACCGCCACGGCGACCACGAAGGGCATCCGCGACGTGCGGGGCGTGACGGGCAAGGTGGGGTTGGCCGCCGCGGCCACCGTCGACTTCGCTTGCGCTGCAGTCTCTTTGGCTGCCGACGCGAGATCGGCGGACGGCGTGGGTGGAGGCGGGGCGGCTTTCTTGGCCGGCGCCTTCTTGGCGGGGGCCTTCTTCGCGGGAGCTTTTTTGGCAGGCGCTTTTTTGGCCGGTGCGTTCGCGGCGGCCTTGGCGGGGGCTTTCTTCGCGGGCGCCTTCTTGGCGGGAGCCTTCTTCGCAGGCGGTGTCACAGCACCAGGATCGGCGGCCGCATCGGATGGGCCTGCCGCGGGAGGTCCGGAACCGGCGTCCGGCTTGTCCTCGGACGGATCCTGCTGCTCTGCCATCGGGCTGCTCCTTTGCGGTGTCTGGTGCTCCGCGCCGACGCGGGTGCGGGGTGGCCGGCAGTCGCCCCCATCATGCCAGGCGGCCGAGCGGTCAACCCGCGACGGCCAACGCCGCGGCAAACGTGATGGTGACGGTCATGACGGCCAGCTCGATCAGCGAGCGGGTGCGGGACAGGGTCGCGCTGGCCCGATGCGAGCGTGCCGCAGGCAGCCAGCCCGCCCGGTTCCGCCAGGCCACGACCAGCAGACCCGCGGTCAGCACGACCTTGGCCGACAGCAGCCTTCCGTACCCGGTCGCCCACAGTTCCGCGGGGGTGTTCAGCCGGATGGCAGCGCCGAGGACGCCGAAGATCAACAGCGCCACGACGCAGCTCAGCGACAGCTGGGAGTACCGCGGCAGCACCCGGGCCCACTGTCCCCGGTGCGTGACCGTGAGCACGAGGGCGGCCAGCGTGCCGCACCACAGGGCGGCGGCCAGCGCGTGGACGGCCACCGCGAGCCCGCCGACCGGGCTCTCGGCGAGATGCCCCGACAGGGTTCGCGCCACCAGACCTGCTGCGGCGATCCCGGTTGTCGCAGCCACCGCCGCCGTGGTCCTCGGCACAGCGAGCGTGACGATGCCAAGGGCCAAGGCTGCGACCACCCCGGCGAGGCTGGAGCGGCCTGCCGTCGTCGCCAACGCGAACTCGGCGGTGGTCTGCACGCCGAGGTGCAACACGCCCACATCGGCCGCGCGGGCAGTCTCGGCGATCAGCCGCACGATTTCGGCGAGCAGCCACACCGCACTGGTCCACACCAACGGTGTGGTCGCCGACCGGATCAGTTCGGCGCGGTAGCGTGCCACGTCGAGCATCGGCACCACGGCCAATCCCACCGCGACCACCGCCGCACCGTCGGCCGCGGCGCGTGCCGCCGCACCGCCCAACGGGCTCTGCGGATACCCCAGCGCCCAGGCGGCGGCCGCCGACACCGCGACGATGAACGCGGCGCCGGCCACCACCCTGCGCGTCACGCCCGCCGGCGCAGCACCCACCAAGCTCCGCCACCGACGATGACCGCGGCCACCACCACGAACGGCCACACCGGCAGGCTGCCGTCGGAGCCACTCGCCGAGCCGACCGGCGGACCCGGGGTTCCCGAGCCCGCGACGGTCAGGTCGAACGACCACGATCCGGACACCACGTGCCCGTCGGCTGAGGTGACCCGGTAGTTCACCGTGTAGGTACCGGTCGGGCCGAGCGGCCGCAGGTCGATGCCGATGACCGCGCCCTGCACCTGAGCATTGCCGGTCGACCACGAGTTGCCGTCGGGCCCGACGACCGTCATGTCGGCGAATGTCTGCTGCAGGGCCTCGTTGAACGTCGCACTGACCCGCTGCGGTGACGCGGTGAGCGCGGCGTGATCGGCAGGATCGGTGGCGATCCTGGTGGCGTGCGCCGACGCGGTACCCGCGGCAGCCAATGACAATGCCGCCAAAGCGAATCCGGCCACGACGGCCGCGAGCACCCGCCTCATGACCGGCGCCGCGCCGCCAGAGCTGCCACCACCGCGACGGCCGCAACCGCCAGTGCTCCGCCGGCCAGCCAGCGCGCCGTGTTGTCGGCGGTGGCCGCAGCGGGTGCCGCGCTTGCCGGGGGCTGCGCTGTGGCCGTCACGCTCGGGGCGGCGCCGTGGTCGTCGTCGTGGTCGTCGCCGGCGGGGGCGCCCGACAGCTTCAGTTCCGGTGCGGGGTACTCGGGCTCACCGCCACCGGGCAGCGGGGCCTGATCCCAATGCACCACCTTGCCATCCGAATACGTCTGCGTGGCAGGGAAACTCACCGTCGGGGTGGTGGGAAGCTTGACCGAGATCCGGAACAGCGCGAACTGATCGGGCGAGATACCGACGCCCGGCGCCGCGGTCCAGGTGACTGAACGGACGGTGCCTGCCGCCGTGTCCCGGTCGAGCTTGGCCGTCCAGCCCGGCATCACCTCGGCGCGGGCTGAGGCTACGTTGGGCAGTGCGACACTCAATTGTGTTGTCAGAGCGCCGGTATCGGATTCTCCGGGAACCTGGAACGTCACCAGCGATGTGCTGCCAGGGGTGGGGTTGTCGGCATCGGCGTGCACGTGGGCAGACGCCGGGGCTGCGGTGAGCAGCCCGGTCGCAAGGGTCGCCGCAGCAGCGGCGGGCAGGGCGCGCCAACGCGCCCCGTGAGGGGATTTCATTGTGAATCAGTGTCTTTCGTGGATGTCGGGGGATAGGAGGATCAGTGAATGACACTGACCGGCGGACCCCGATGGGACACCGATGTGGCCAACAGCCGGGCGGATTGCATCGGCTGGTCGGCGCTGCGGGTGACGCTGTGGGTGGTCCCCGCCGGGATCGGAGGCACGCGACGCGCCACCGACAGTAGGACCCGGGACAGCGCGGCGCACAACCGGGTTCCGCCTGCGATGAGGAGGGCTCCCACGGTGACGGCCACGAGGTGCGCGACAAGCATCACCGCCCCGGGCTGCAACGGATGCGACCCGTGGGTGTGACCGTCGATGGCCAGCAGTGCGTGCCCGAGCATCTGGCCCGCGCCGAGCAGACCGACGAGCACCCAGGTGCGGTTCGCGGCCCGCATGGTCGACGCCACCGCGCCGAGCGTGACCGCCAGTAGTGCCAGTTGCGCGATGACGGCGCCGGCGGGCCATCCGCCACCCGCGGCTCCGTGCGAGGCCACCGCCAACACGGCGGTGAGGATCCCGACGGACGTACCGCGCAGCCGGGCCGCGGGATCGGTACGGGCGTCGGTCATCGCACGGGTCAGACCAGACCGAGCCGGGCCAGCAGGTCGGCGTCGATGCCGTCGAGCTGCGCCGCGATGGCCGCGTGCGCGCCCCGGCGGCGTGCGGTCGGCATGTGCTCGGCGGCGGCCACCGCGGCACTGAGATCGCTGAGCCGATCGGTGATGGCCGCGACGAACTGCTTGGTCTCGGCGTCCTTCGGAGCCTTGTCGGCGACCTGCCGTAGGGACTGTTCGGCCCCGGCAATGCGGGCCGACAACTGGGCGCCGTGGCCGGAGAACTGGCCGAGCTGGCTCAGCGGCACGCCGAGCTGATCGGCCCGGCGTTCGTCGATGGCGCCGCGGGCTGCCATCGCGCCGCGGTACACCAGCGGCACCAGGACGGGTGCCAGCAAACGCGTGACCGTCAGCAGCCGACGAATTCGAGTGGGTGAGAGAAGCTTGCCCTCGCGGGCGGCCTGCAGCTGGGCCTCGGCCACCTTGAGGGCGTTGCGGTCACTGTCGCGCTGAGCCTTGAGCTGGGCTTTGAGTGCCTTGCTCTCGGCCTTGCGGTCCCCTTTGATGCGCCGGGCCTCGTTCTTTGCGGTGAGCCGAGCTTCCAGCTTGGCCTTGGCCTTGATCGCGCGAGCTTCGGCGCGGCGGGTTGCTCTGCTTTTGCGTGGCGTGAACAGGCCCATTCCGGCTGCCTCCGGGTCTTCTCGTCGAGTATTAGCGGTCACCGCTGCACTGCTGCTGACCCACAGTATCGTCCAGCGGATTTGCTCCGCCGTCACGCCCCGGGAACCGGTGGGGGAATCATCACAGCTAGCAAACCGGCTAGCCCTGCTGTGCGACAATTATCACTGCTTCATAAACTCGTCGGGCGATGCGCGGAAGGGTGGTGACACAGTGCGTTCGCGGGTGCGCGTCGCCGCCTCGACCGTCATGGTGACTTCCGGCCTGTTCATCGCCGGTCTCGGCGGTGCGCTGGCGTTTGCCGATCCCAGCCACAGTGGGAGCGATTCCGGTGGCGGATCGGGCACTTCCGGCGCCTCCGGCGGCGGCCAGAACCAGGGCGGCAACGCGCAGGGTAACGATAACGGTGGCAAGCCGCGCGGGCCGAGCGGCGGATCCAACGGCGGGGGCGACAGCCAGGGCGGACAGGACTCCGGCGGCGGCACCAAGCCTCCGACCGGTGCGACCAACACCGACAAGCCCACCAAGACCGGTAGCCCGACCAAGACCCGCGGAGCCTCACCGACGGGCAAGCCCTCCGACACGGGCAAACCCTCCGGCACAAGCGATCCGACTGGTTCGTCGGGGACTCCGGACCCGACCTCGGGCCAGCAGTCACCGACGAATACCGAGACGAAGACGGAAACCGAGACCGAGACCACGGAGTCGTCGGCGCCCACGAGTACGAAGCTCACGACTACGACTCAGCTGACGACTACGACTCAGCTGACGACTACGACTCAGCTGACGACTACGACTCAGCTGACGACTACGACTCCGCCGACGACTACGACTCCGCCGACGACCACGACTCCGCCGACGACCACGACTTCGCCGACGACCACCACGACGAGGACCACATCGTCGACAACCACCACCACGTCCAGCTCGGTCGGGGCCAGCATCCCGCCGATCGGTATCGGCAGTGGCGGCGGCGGTGGCAGCGGCGGCCAGCCGCAGGCGTTCAGCCGTCCCGTGCCACCGGAGATGCAGCTGCCACCACAAGAGGTGCCCGCCGCGGCGGTCGCGGAACCGGTCGTGGCGCCGCCACCGGGCCTGGCGGCCGCTGCCGCGGTGCCTGTCCTGATCCCGATCGTGGTGCCGCCGCTGGTCGTGCCGCCCGTCGTCGCGCCGCTCGGCGCCCCGGGCGGTGGCGACGGGTCTGGCGTGCCGTCGGATCGGCACCCGTCGGCGCAGCCCACCCTCAAGCAGGTGCAACCATCGGTGCCGACGCCTCCGGCCGCGGGCCACGACCATGCGGCGGTCCCCGCGACGTACCGCGTGGGCTACGCCGACTATCTGCGCACGGCCGGGACGACGGAGCTGGCTGCGCTCGCTGTGCCGGGGACGGTCGGGATCATGGCGCTGACGGGGGCAGGGGGCATTGTGGGCTACCGGCAGGCCAGAGCCGGGCACACGGTGCGGACCAACGTCGCACGGTTCGTCGACTGACGAGGCGAACGGTCGAAAGGGGGAGGTATGTCAGCCAGTCGCACCGTCACGCGCGCTGTCAACGCGGTGCTCGACCTCGCGCCGCGGCGCGGTGAAGTGACCCTGACTCGCCTGGTCGCGGCGGTCAGCGAGGATCGCGGTCGACCGATCGAGTTGACGATGGAAGAGCTTCCGCCCGGGGTGTGCGGTCAATGGCGGCAGTACAGCGACCGGGACGTGTTCCTGATCCAGCAGGGACTGCCGACCTGGGACCGGACCCTGGCCCATGAGCTGGGGCACCTGGTGCTCGGGCACGAGGGCATATCGATCGTCGAGGCCGCCGAGGAATCGGTCGAGCTGGCCAGCTCCGATCTGATCGCCTACATGCTCAACCAGCGGACCGGATGTATGGGCCCCAACGGCGAGGACATCGAGCAGGAGGCCGAGGACTTCGCGGCATTGCTGCTCTACCGGCTGGGTCGGCTGCCGTCCGACCGGTCGTCGATCGTGCAGGTTCGCCTCGGAGAGGCGTTTGGTTGATCATCTGGGTGATCGCCGGGTTGCTCGGCATGGCTACTGGGCTGCGCATCGGGTGGGCCCTGGTCAACAAGCAATCACTGGTGAGCGCGGCGATGATCGTCGCGCTGGGCAGCCTCGGCCTGGTCGCGGCGCTTAACTGGCAGCCGCTGGCGCTGCTCATCGACACCCTCGTGCGGCTACCCAACATCGCCGTAGCGCTCAGTCAGGTCGCGCTGATCGCTTGCGCCGCAGGTAGTTGCGTCATGATCACGACCGCGGCCTCGGACCACTCACCGGCAATCACCCGCCGCCTTGCCATGGCGCAATACGGTGTGGCGACGGTTGTCGCAGTGGTCAGCCTGGTGCTGTTCTTCCGGTCGCCCCGGCAACCTGAGATGGCGCCGGAGGAATACCTCAAACGGGACCTGGTCAGCAGCGCCACCACCTGGCTGTTGCCGTTGCTGTATGTCCTGCTGGCGCTCACGCTCGTGGTCTGGGCGGGCCTGCGATATTCGAACCGGAGCCGCCGCGGCCGGGCGCTCTTCGTGTTCAGCCTCGGCATCGCGTTGATCGTCGCAGCCAGTGCGTTCTTCCTACTGCGGGCGGTCGGGCACACACAACTGGTCGGTGTCGGGTCGGCCGCGACCCTGCTGGGCTGCGCCATGGTGGTCGTTGCTGCCGGCTCGCTGCTGCCGAGCGTCGAGGACTGGTTCGGCGCCCGGCAGGAGCTGCGGGTCATCGGTCCGCTGCTCACCGAACTCGGGCACAGGCACCCCGACGTCGGCATCGGTGTTCGCCCGCGCGGCCCGCTGGTGTTCCGGGTGGCCGAGCGCATGTCGCTGATATCGGACTCGCTGTACCTGGAGGCGACTGCCGCAGCACACCAGCGTGAGGCCGTCGGTCCGCAGGGCAAGGCCGGCGGTTCTGACCGCTCATCGGACCCGGGTGCGGTGACTCCCGACGAACAGGCGCGCGCAGTGGCGCAGTGGATCTACGAGACCCGCGACACCGCCGCGGCGTCGGCCTTTCCCGGGCTGACCTGGCTGCGCCAGCCGGAGTCGTACTCCGATCGCGAGTGGATTCTGGCGATCGCGCGTGAATACCGAGACCTGTCCCGTCGCTGACGCGATCACACCACGCCCTGAACCGAAAAAACCCAGACAAGCACCGGCAGCGCCGGTGCTTGTCTGGGTGCTGTCTCAGATGATCGGCCGGAGGCCGCCCGATCAGTCGTCGAGGCGCTCGAGGCGGCGCAGCTCTTCGGCCTTCTGTACAAGGTCCTGCTGAGCCTCCGCCGAAAGGCCGACCGTACGGGCGGCGATACGGCGAACCCCTTCATCGCGCATGCTCGCGAGCCAGGTCAGTTCTTTGTCGAGCTTCTCGTAGTACTCGTCGTCGGTGAAGTACGCCGGCTTGATGCGGAAGAAGTTGGCAAGGGCGGCCATGGTGGCCACTGACGGGTTGGTGCGGTTGCCCGACCGAAGCTGCGAGAGGTACGGAGCCGACATGGTGACGCCTTCGGACTTCAGCGCAGCAATCACCTCGGCCGATGTGTGGGGTCCGCGCCCAGGGGGATAAACCGTGTCGAACAGCCGGTTGAGACGGGCGGCGAACGTCTTGCTCATCGAATTGACCTCCACATGCATCTTGAGCGGTAACGAATAGGCGGCGTATTTGCTGACCATCGTAGCGAGAACTGTGTCAACTACCAAGTGCAAACCGCGTAAAAGTTAACCCAGCTTACCGTTTTTACCACCTTGGCCGCGGAAACCGGGGCCTTCGCCACGGGTGAACGGCGGGATTGCACCGCGTGACAAGGCAAATAGTGACGGTTGCGTTGTATTGCGGGTGGTGAGCTGCTGGCACGTCTCCGTACAGGAGCCTCCCAGTTTCCTGTGGGCAACTAGGGCCTCCGTGTAAACCACGAAAACACGCATTTGCTGGAATGAGGGCGCCAACCACTGTGCGGCCGCGCGGCGGTGCTGGCGGGCAGCACGCGACGGGCGCGGCCGACGGCGCTGTCGAGAGCCTCTCGGGGAGGCGTCATTCGATAGCCACGAGAGGCTCAGGTGGATTCCGGCGACGAAATCGGGTGGCGCTGGCATCCGCTCGAAGCGCTGGGCGACCCGCGTTGCTGAACCGGACGACGGGGGCTGACATCGCGGTCGGTCGGCGGGCGACCCGGCGATCGAGGGCTACTCTCTTCGTTGACGTCAATACCCTAGCGTTGCAATGCGTGGTTCGCTAGACCTGCTATCGATATTGGCCCGTCGGATTCTGCCCAAGCGAGAACCACCCTTCCGAGCACTGGGACGGGTGTCCCGATCATGCAGCGAGCAGCATCGCCAGGATCGCGGTGTCAGGATGGCTGATCGGGTCGACGCCGACGCGGCTCACCATCGACGTGACGGTGCCGTCGGCTTCGGCCTCAACCCATGCGGCGCGGTGATCGAGGCCCAGATAGGGCAGCCCGGGCAACAGGACGCAGCCCGAGGCGGCACCCGTGCACTCGGGCAGCGAAGGCGTGGTCTCCGAAGGCGGATGCAGCATCAGCAGCGCAGGCGGTTGATGATCGGCGAAATAGCCTGGCGGCAGCGCAGACTCGCCGACAACGGGGCCTTCGGCAATCACCAGCCCGACCGTGCCGGGCTGAGGTTGCTCGGGAAGTTCCTCGCGGACCCCGAAAATCGTTGTGGTGGAGAGCAATCCGGGCACCGACGCGATACGCACCGTGACGATGAGCAGCTGTGCCCACTCCTTGGTGGTGTCAGGCCAACGTCCGGACACGACGAATCCCTTGAGTGACCCACCGGAATGAAACGGGGCGATCTCGATCGCCCGAGAAGATCCCGAATCCATTTCGCCTCCCGGACATAGGAGTTGGGTGCCGGCACCTTTCTGTCCGCTACTCGATCATTTCAGCATGCGACAGGTACGTGGGTCGTGCAAGCGGAAACGGAGTAGGCCAGGTCTCAATACGAGAACGGGGCGTCGCGCAAACTGCGCGACGCCCCGTTCTGGAGCAGATCGAATCGATCCTCGGATCGGATGCGACCGGATCAGCCGAAGATCAGACCGTTGGCCTTCGACGTCGCGGCGGCGTACCGGTTCTGGACGTCCTCCCAGTTGACGACGTTCCAGAACGCCTTGACGTAGTCGGCCTTGACGTTCTTGTACTGCAGGTAGAAGGCGTGCTCCCACATGTCCACCTGCAGCAGCGGGATGATGCCGAGCGGCACGTTGGCCTGCTGGTCGTAGAGCTGGAAGGTCAGCAGCCGGTCGCCGAGGCTGTCATAGCCCAGCACCGCCCAGCCCGAGCCCTGCAGGCCGTTGGCAGCCGCGGTGAACTGAGCCTGGAACTTGTCGAACGACCCGAACTGGTCGTCGATGGCCGCGGCCAGGTCGCCGGTCGGCTTGTCGCCACCGTTCGGCGACAGGTTCTTCCACCAGATCGAGTGGTTGACGTGACCGCCGAGGTGGAAAGCCAGGTTCTTCTCGTTGAGGAAGATGGCGGCGTGATCGCCGTTGGCGCGGGCTTCCTCAAGCTTGGCGACCGCGTCGTTGACACCCTTGACGTAGGCCGCGTGATGTTTGCTGTGGTGCAGCTCGTTGATCTGTCCGGAGATATGCGGCTCGAGCGCGCCGTAGTCGTAATCCAGGTCGGGCAGAGTGTATTCAGCCACGTGATTCCTTCCTCAGTTGATCGATCAAGTAAGGCGTCCACAAGATCGCCGTCCACCTTGCTTCATCACAAGGTTCATGGCAACGACGTGTGGTGCCCCCCACACCTATACCTGATGGCTGGGAAGTCAGATCCAGACGATCAGCGCAAGGATGCCGAGCAGGATCAGCGCGATGGCGCCGGCCCGAACGAACGACACCAGCTGATTGCGCGTATGCAAGTAGCCGGATGTATGCCACTCGGAATGCGGCACGGCCCCCCCGGGCCCCATCGGATGTGACGCCATCAGATGCTCCTGACCTGCACGATCAATGTTTGCCCCCAGTGAGTTCTGTCACAACAGCTGGTGTGACGCCGATCATAGACCCTGGAACTGTCAGGCAAAAATCGGCCGATGCGGACGGCAAACCCGGATCACCACCCGGTTCGTGAGGTATGCCAGGTCAGCCCGCCAATCGGAAAGGATTGCAGGCGTGGGACAGCGGGGCGGTCGGCGTGGCCGCGGCGGCGGCAATTCGGCGATGAATCAGGCTGATTCCAACCGCGGGCGGAAACCCGAAGCGGCATCTGATCGCGCGGCGGTTCGCAACCCGGGCTGGGCCGAACAAATCATTCGCTCGAACCCTGGGCGGCTGTTGATCGACTGCCACACGAACACAGGGTTATCCACATTGTTGATCAGCATGTGCACAGCTAAACCCGGTTGTTCGGGTCCGGCACAGGTGTCGGCCTGTGGATAGACCTGTGGAAACTGTGGATAGTTTCGAATTGCTAAACCGGGGGTACACCCGGGTCGTGGGTGCGTCGCACGTATCCGCGTGTAAGCATGGACGGCATGGACGACGTGGAGGTCGCGCAGGCTGATATCGCCGCTGTTCCGACGGTTTTCGGCGGCGGCGTGGTTCTGCTCGATGTGCGCGAGGACGACGAGTGGCAGCGTGGCCACGCAGAAGGGGCCCAGCACATCCCCATGGGCGATGTGCCTGCCCGGATGGCCGAGATCGATCCGGACGCCGAACTTTTCGTGGTGTGCCACGCCGGTGGCCGCTCGCTGCGTGTCGCCAACTATCTCGCACGCAACGGATACACCCCGACCAACGTGGACGGCGGAATGCTGGCCTGGGTGGGGGCGGGTCGGCCCGTCATCACCGACGACGGCAGCCCCGGCAGCGTGTGAGCGACCGCTGCGCCCACGTCGCTAGGCTGGTCCGATGATCCAGGTGTGTTCGCAGTGCGGAACGCGCTGGAATGTGCGTGACCGGCAACGGTCGTGGTGCCCGCGGTGTGGCGGCACGCTGCTCGCGCCGTCAGCGCCGCAGTGGTCGCCCCAGCAGGGCGGCGCCGCGCTGCCGGCACCGCCGCCTCCACCCGCGCCGCAGGCGCATCCGCGACCGCCACAGCAGCCCGCGCCCTCGCCCGCGGGACGTCCGCCGCAGCCGGGGACACCGCGGTTGGCGCCCGGCTACCGCTGGGTCGCGCTGCGCCCGGGCGCCCCGCCCCGCCGCCGGATCCGGCGCGGCCCGCTGGGCCCGACCCCGCGCTATCCCGTCATCCCACGCTGGGGACTGCAACAGCACTTCGACGTCGCCGCCGAGGAAGACGGCCGCGAACGGGAAGCGCCGTCGCCGGCAACGATGCGCACCATGCTCGTCGTCACCATGGTGGCGCTCGGGGTCGCGGCGTTCGCCCATGTGCTGCGCTACGGGCTCATGCTGATCAACCGCAGCGTGCTGCTGCATCCGTTCATCGCCGACGCGGCTGTCGCCTTCGGCGTGATGGCGAGCCTGGTGGCGCTCGTGATTCTCGTCATCACCGCGGTGATCCTCGTCAAGTGGCTCATCGCGCGGCGGGCCGCGGCCTACGCCGCGCGCGGGCAGACCGACCCACGCTCCGCCGCGGAATTGTGGCTGATGTCGCTCATACCGGGGCCCAACGTGCTGTTCGCGCCCGTATACGTGCTCGAGTTGGCGACCCTGGAGGGCCGCCTGACCCGGCTCAGGAGACCCATCGTGGTGTGGTGGATCATCTGGGCGCTCAGCGCGATCATCGCGGTGTGGTCGGTGGTGAACACCGTCGTCGTCACGTTCTTTGCCAACACCACACAGCACCTCGCCGACAACAACGTGACGGTCGCCATCGGGTATCTCCTGGCCCTGGCCACCGTCTTGCTGGTGTCGCGGGTGTACCTCGGCTTCGAGGGTGCGCAGGCCGAACGCCACATCCACCGCTGGGTCGTGGTCGGGGCGGAAACGGGCCGTCCGGCGCAACCGGCAGGCTCCGAGAATGAGTCCGAATCGGCGGTTCCGGTTGAGAGCCAAGGGCAGAACCCGGCAGCATTAGCGGTATGAACGCGGGCGAAGCCGCTGCCGACGAGTCAGTGACACCGGGTCCATCTCATCCGTTCGTGGTGGCGCATCGCGGGGCATCCGCGGACCGGCCCGAACACACCATTGCCGCTTACGATCTGGCGTTGCGCGAGGGGGCCGACGGCGTCGAGTGCGATGTGCGGCTGACCCGTGACGGGCACCTGGTGTGTGTGCACGATCGCAGGGTCGACCGCACGTCGACGGGCACCGGGCTGGTCAGCGAGATGACTCTGGCAGAGCTGCGCGAACTTGACTATGGGTCGTGGCACGCCAGCAAGGACGCCGAGGGCGGTCAGGGCGACACCGGGCTGCTGACCCTGGATGCGCTGGTCTCGATGGTGCTGGACTGGAACCGGCCGGTGAAGCTGTTCATCGAGACCAAGCATCCGGTGCGCTACGGAGCATTGGTCGAGAACAAGGTGCTGGCACTCTTGCACCGCTACGGCATCGCCTCGCCCGCGTCGGCGGATCTGTCGCGGGCAGTGGTGATGTCCTTCTCAGCGGCCGCGGTGTGGCGGATCCGGCGTGCGGCGCCGATGTTGCCGACGGTGTTGCTGGGCGAGACGTCGCGCTATCTGGGCGGCAGTGCGGCGACGACGGTCGGAGCCACGGCCGTCGGGCCGTCCATCACGACGCTGCGGGAGCACCCCGAACTGGTCGACCGGGCAGCAGCGCAGGGTCGGGCGCTGTACTGCTGGACCGTCGATCACTACGAGGACGTCAACTTCTGCCGGGACATCGGGGTGGCGTGGGTGGCCACCAACCATCCCGGCCGCACCAAGGACTGGCTGCAGAACGGCCTCACCGGTGCGGGCGGGACTGGCGGGTCGACCCCTTAGAGGTTGCCGCCGGCGGCCTTCGGGGCCGACGGGTCCGCGGCCGCCGCGGCGGCGAGCTCGCGTGCGACGAAGTCCTCCAGGTGGAACAGGTTGTCGCCGGCGCGCTCGGCGATGCGGACCAGCGTCGACATCGAGGCCACCTCTTCGACCTGCTCCTTGAGGAACCATTGCATGAACTGCTCGCCCAGGTAGTCACCCTCTTCGCGGGCCACGCTGGCCAGCCGGCTGATCTGTTCGGTGACCGTGCGCTCCTGCTTGAGCGAGAGCATCAGCGCGTCGCGGGGCTCGTCGAACTGGTTGCACACCGCGTCGATGCCCGGGATTTCGACCTCGATGTCCCGGTCGAGCAGGTACTGCACCAGCATCATGGCGTGATTGCGCTCTTCGAGCGATTGGTTGTAGAAGTGCTTGGCGAGCTGCGGGAGGTCGGCGCCGTCGAAATACACGGCGATCGCGATGTATTGCTGCGAAGCCGTGAATTCGTTTCGAATTTGATCCTGCACAAGGGCGTGGAATTTCGTGTCGATTGCGCCGGTAACCGTCATGGCAGCGACGATATAGCAGGTCAGATGGCATTGTCAGCGAAGGTCAGCCTCATTGAGGTCAGCATTGCCTAACCCGTGTGACGGCGCTTACATACGGCGGTTCGAATTTGCTGTGCGAGCTTTGGCTAACCTTTTGGCTCGTTGACGTTGAGGGTGTCGGCGGGCGGCGGCGAATCGGAGGCCAACGCGTCGAACAAGCGGCCCGCGGCGTCGTGATCCCACACCACCACCGAACCGGCGTCGCCCGCGCTGAAATCGCCGATGGGCACGGTGGTCGTGACCGGATCGCCGTGTAATGCCCAGCCCAGCCGGGCCAGATCCCACACGTGGGCGTCCTGGTCGACGGTCACCGTGTTGGCGGCCGCATGTGCCATCGGCGCCCAGCGCAGCGGATTGAGCAGCACACCCGGGCTGGTCGCGCGGTGCAGCAGGGCGGACATGAACTGGCGCTGGTGGACCATGCGGTCGAGGTCCGCGCGTGGCGTGGCGCGGGACCGGACGAAGCCCAGGGCGTTGCGGCCGTCGAGTTGCTGGCAGCCCGCGGCCAGATCGATGCCGGCCAGCGGGTCGCTGATCGGCTCGGCCGGGCACACGGTGACGCCACCGACGGCGTCGACCAGATCCGCGAACCCGCCGAACCCGATCTCGGCGTAGTGATCGAGATGCAACCCGGTCGCCGACTCCACGGTCTGCGCCAGTAGCGGCGCGCCACCCAGGGAAAACGCGGCGTTGATCTTGTCCTTGCCGTTGTCGGGTATCGGAACGTACGAGTCGCGGGGAATGCTGACCATGGTCGGCGGCGTGCTCGAGCCGAATGCCGGGATGTGCACCAGCAGGATGGTGTCGGTACGGCCGTTGCCGATGTCGCCGCCGGTGGCGAGGGCGGCCTGCTGCTCGGGCGTGAGGTCCTGGCGGCTGTCGGAGCCCACGAGCAGCCAGTTGGTGCCGCGGCCCGGGGCCGGACGCTCGGGATACGCCTCGAACGCCGGGATGCGGTGCAGTGACGTGTCGATCCACACGCCGCAGCCGACCACGGCCAGGATGCCGACCAGCAGCAGCGCCAGCACGATCTTGCCCCAGTGCCGTTTGCGGCGGCGCTTGGGCGCGGCGGGCGGCGGCGGTGCCGCTGCTGGTGGCCGGCGGGGCAGTGTGGCTGCGCCTGGTGGTGGTGGCCTGCGGGGCGGCGGTGGTGGCGGCGCGGGACGAGCGGCTGGTGGTGGCATGCGTCCCGGCATACGCGGGGGCGGCGGCATCCGCGGTGGTGGCGGCGGGGGACGAGGGGGTTGGCGGTGCTGCGACGGGGTGGGCGGACTGGGCGGCCAGTTGGGGCGATGGTGTGGATCGCGCCGGATCACCTGCGACGGCTCACGGCGCGGCCGCGAAGGCGGGTGCCGGTTGTCGTCCACAGAAAAAATGTACGTGCCGGACGCCTTCGGTTACTGCAACCAGCCCAGATGGCGTGCGACGAGTGCGTAACCGACGAACACCACGGTATCGATGATGGTGTGCGCGATGATCAGCGGCCACAGCCGGCCCGTGCGCTGCCAGGCGTAACCGAACACCAGGCCCATGACGACGTTGCCGACTCCGGCGCTGTAGCCCTGGTACAGGTGGTACGCGCCACGCAGCAGGCTGGAGATGACCAGCGCACGGCCCGGGCTGATGTCGAGCTGGCGCAGCCGCGTCAGCAGGAAACCCACCACGATGATCTCCTCGGCCCACCCGTTGGCGAACGCCGCGCCGATCAGCACGGGGATGCGCCACCAGGTGTCGTAGAGCTGGGCCGGTTCCACCGACGCGGACAGGCCGAGCAGCCGCGCGCCGGCGTACAGCGCCAGGCCGGGAAGGCCGATCACGGCGGCCAGCCCGAGGCCGCCCAGCCCGTCGGCGCGCCAGCGCGGCCGGCCCAGGCCGATCGCGCGGGGGCTGAAACCGCTGCGCCACAACAGGTACAGCGCCAGCGCACCCCAGGCCAGCAGCTGCATGATGCCTGCCAGGTGCAGGCCAAGGTCGATCAGGTCGAACGGCGAGCGCTTCGGGTTGAGCGTGATCTTCTGGCCGGACAGCCCGAGCAGGACGGCCTCGGTGAGCTTCAGTAGCGCGGTGTAGGCACTGAGTCCGAACGTCACCGCCAGGACGACGGCGATCTCGATGCGCAGGCCGCGACGCTGCGGGTCGGTGGGTGGGGCCGCGGTCACCGCAGCAACGGTAGCCGCACGGGATGAGTGACGAGGTGCCCGCGCGGGTCAGACGCGCTTGGCGCGCAATCCGTTGAGGAACGGGCAGCCCATGAGGATCCGGATTGCCTGGTTCAGGCCCGTGACGTCGTCGACCGGCTTGGCGAACGGCAGGCGCACGTCGTGGTCGCCATCAGCGTTCTCGATGCGCAGTTGCACGCCATAGCGGTCCAGGCCCAGGGGGCGCACGCGGCCGTGGCGCAGGGCCATCGGCAGCCGGGTGGCCAGGCGTTCGACGACATCGCGGTGTGCGGCTTCCATGTGCTGCAGCCAGCAGGATTCCATCGCGCAGAACGGGTCTGGGCGGGCCTGCAGGAGCGCGCCCAGGCTGACCGACTCGGCCCCGGTCGAGTCGGCCACCACCACCGACTCGATCTCCAGCCGCAGCAGGACGTAGCTGTCGTCGGCCGTCTCGGGCCCGGTGTTGACTTGCAGCAGAGCGGGATTCGGGTCCTGGGTGGCGATGAGGTCCAGCAGGGGTGCGAGGGTCTCGGCGGGCACCTGCTGCAGCCGGCCGCGGACCCACACCAGTGAGCGGACGGGTTCGCGCAGGGGCAGCGGCGCGTAGTCGGTGAGCTCGAGGACGGCTTGCACGCCCGCCGCGCCGGACGACTGCAGCAGGGAGCGCACCGGACCGCAGGCCGGCACGGTGATGGCGAACGAACCGTCGTCGAGCAGGTGGTGCACGGGCGATGCGACCGGCTCGATGCCCTCGACGGCCAGCATGGCGCCCCCGCCTCGTGCGCAGGCGCTGCGGATTCGTTCAGCTGTCGTCGGTGCCGCTGGGGCCATCTCGCCGCCTTTCGTGATTACGTGGCTCGGTTAGTGAGGTAAGCCTAACTTAACTGGACATCGCGAAAGTGCAAGCCTTCCCTTTCGCCTGCCGGGTCACCGTGGCCGAACCGATAGGGTTGGCGACGTGCTGCGCATCGCCTACCTCGGCCCCGAAGGAACCTTCACCGAAGCGGCGTTACTGCAGATGGTGACCGCCGGGCTGATCCCGGGGATCCCTGACGGCGAGGCCGAGTTCACGCCCGTCCTGACCGACACCACACCCGGTGCGCTGGCCGCGGTGCGCGACGGCGAGGCCGATTACGCGTGCGTCCCGATCGAGAACTCCATCGAGGGTTCGGTGCTGCAAACCATGGACAGCCTCGCGGCGGGCAGCCCGCTGCAGATCTACGCCGAGTTCACCCTCGACGTCGCCTTCACGATCGTCACTCGCCCGGGTCACACCGGCCCGGTCCGGACCGTCGCGGCCTTTCCCGTTGCCCTGGCGCAGGTGCGGCGCTGGTTGGCGGCCAACCTTCCCGACGCCGAGGTGGTCCCGACCACGTCGAACGCGGCGGCCGCACACGACGTCGCCGAAGGCCGCGTCGACGCCGGTGTGAGCACCCGACTGGCCGCGCAGCGCTGCGGGCTCGACGTGCTGGCCGACGGTGTCGTCGACGAGGCCAATGCCCGTACCCGGTTCGTGCTCGCCGGGCAGCCGGGACCGCCGCCACCCGCGACGGGCGCCGACCGGACCTCGGTGGTGCTGCGGCTGGACAACGTGCCGGGTGCGCTCGTCGCCGCGATGACCGAACTGTCGATCCGCGACATCGACCTGACCCGAATCGAATCCCGTCCCACCAGAACAGAGTTGGGTACGTACATGTTCTTCCTCGACTGCGTCGGGCACATCGACGACGATTCGGTGGCCGAGGCACTCAAAGCGCTCTTCCGTCGTTGTGCAGATGTGCGATATCTGGGTTCCTGGCCGACTGGATCGGCGGCGGGCGCGCTGCCCCCGCAACTCGACGAGGCGTCGCAGTGGCTGACGCGGCTGCGCGGAGGGACGGCATGAGTGGACGACTGATACTCGTCCGGCATGGTCAGTCTCTTGGCAACGTCGACCGGCGTCTGGACACCCGCCCGCCCGGCGCCGAACTCACCGACCTCGGCCGCGACCAGGCCCGGCAGTTCGCCTCAGCACTCGGTAACCGACCGCACATCGTCGCCCACTCGGTGGCCCGCCGGGCCGCCCAGACCGCGGCGGGCATCGCGGGCGAGGTGGGCCTCTCACCCCAGGAGTTCGAGGGAGTCCACGAGGTCCAGGTCGGTGAGCTGGAGAACCGCAACGACGACGCGGCGATCGCCGAGTTCAACGAGATCTACCAGCGTTGGCATCGAGGCGAGCGGGACCTGGCGATGCCCGGCGGTGAGAGCGCCAGCGACGTGCTCGACCGGTACGTTCCCGTGCTCACCCAGCTGCGGCTGCGCTACCTGGACGACGATGCCTTCACCGGTGACATCGTCCTGGTCAGCCACGGCGCGGCCATCCGGCTGGTGGCCGCTGTGCTCGCAGGCGTCGACGGCGGATTCGCGCTCGACCATCACCTGGGCAACACCGAGTCCGTGGTCCTGGCACCCGTCACAGAAGGGCGGTGGAGCTGCGTGCAATGGGCCCAGCTGACGCCGCCGTTCTACCCCGAACCGGCCGTGCGCCCGGTGGAAGAAGCGCTGCGCGCACCCGACCCGATGGGCTGAGCGGGCTACATCGCCAACGCGATGTCGCGCCCGCAGGGGCAGCCGACGGACTCGCAGTCGATGCTGAAGCTGTGTGCGGATTCCGGTGTGGTGCAGCCGTCGTCGGTGCACTCCGCGCGGTAGCGGACGTGGTGAATGACCGTGCCGTGGCAGTGCTCCAGCCCGGCCAGACAATCTCGGCACTGGATGCTCATGGCCTGTTCATATCACCGCGGGCCGACACCGCCCGGTTGCCGCGCGGGTCATCCCCAGCTTTCTGGTCTTCGCGCAAGCGCTCATCCCCAGCCCAGTTCGTGGAGCCGCTCGTCGTCGATCCCGAAATGATGCGCGATCTCGTGGATCACCGTGATCGCCACCTCGTCGACGACCTCGTCGTCGGTGCTGCAGATGTCCAGGATCGCGTCGCGGTAGATCGTGATGGTGTCCGGCAGTGAGCCGGCGTACCAGGAGTCCCGTTCGGTGAGTGCGATGCCCTGGTACAGACCGAGGATGTCGGGCTCGTCGGGGTTGCGGTCCTCGACGAGCACCACCACGTTGTCGAGCGCGGCCGCCAGCTGGGGCGGGATCAGGTCCAGCGCGTCGGAAACCAGCTCGTCAAACCGCTGCGGGCGCATCCGCGCGGCCACGGATCACGGTCCCGGGGGAGCGGGCGGAATCTCGGGTGCCGGTCCGGGTGCGGGTCCCGGCGCGGGCTGCTCGCCGGCGGGAGCCGGTGACGGTGCCTCGCCCGCGGGAGCCGGTGGCGGCGCGGGCTGTTCGCCTGCGGGCGCCGGTGCGGGTGCGGCAGGCGGCGGGTTGGTGTTCGACGCCGGTGCTGGTGCGGCCGTGCTGGAGGCGGGCTGCTGCGGCATGTGCTGGGTCTGGTTGGCCGAGGACGAGGAGCCGGAGGACGAACCCGACGAGCTTGACGAGCCGGAGGACGATCCCGAGCTCGACGACGACCCGGACTGGGAACTCGACGACTGCGAGCCCGACGAGGTGTCGGGCATGGGGATCGGCGGCAGGTTGAGCCGCTCCTCGGGAATGTCCGGCGGTGCGACGGGCGGCTGCCCGTTGATCAGCAGCTGGCCCTTCGCGCTGTTCACCAGGGTCGACCAGCCGCCGTTGCCCAGGGTGGCGCCGATGTTGCACGACACCTGGTGGCTGCCCGCCGACCAGCTGGGCAGCGAGATGGTGCTGTAGCTCAGCGCCAGCGTGGTGGCGCGCAGCTGCACCGGCGCGAGGTAGGCGTCGGTCAGCTTGGTGCAGGTGTCCTTGATGAACGCGTCCTGATCGGGGTCCGCAGGCAGCCCACCGGGGAACTTCTCCGCGAGGTTCACCGCGCCGGTGACCTCCATGGCGTGCGGCGCCGCGCAGTCGACAGGAACATCGGTGGGCTGGTTGGTGGCAGGGTCGATGCCAAGGCAGGTTCCGGCGGCCCACACCTTCGACTGGTCGATGTCGGCGACGTTGCCCCGGAACGGCAGCTGGGTGTCCCCGGGACCGAGCAATTGGAGGCCGCACAGCATGCGTCGTTCACCGGACTGCTTCCAGGCCTTTTCGCCGGACCACAGCAGGCCGATGGTGAACTTGCCGTTCGGGTCGAACTTCGGGCCGAGGTAGGACCGCAGCGCGGGCGTGCACTGCTCCTGGCTGATCTGGGCGACGCGTTCCTTCGACGGCGGCGCGGCGTTGGGGCCGTACTCGGTGCCGGGGAAGGTCTTCATGTCGATGGACTCGGCGACCTCGAAGCGGTGCTCGTCCTTGCAGGCCACGATGTGGGCGGCGTCGGGGTTGGTGCCAGGCCAGTTGAGGCAGTCGCCGGGCTTGACGTGATCGAACGTGTCGTTGCCGCGGGGCCCCAGCGAGATCGAGCCCGCGCTGAGCCCCGTCTCAGAGCCCGTGCCGTGCGAGAACGCCGTGATCAGGCCGGCGATCAGGAGGCCACCCAGCGCCGTCAGCAACAGCACACGCCGCGCCGACGCGGCGTGCAAACTGTTCCACCACTTCCCCCACTTCCGATCATCATCGGTCCGGTAGGGGAGCAGATCGTCTTGCTCGGGTGCCTCCAACATCGCGTCCATTGTGACAGGCGTGTCAGGCCATGTGACAAGTGATGCAGTTGTAACGTTATGTGGTTGTGCTGGCCCGACGGCTACCAGAACACGTATCAGCCACCTCGGATGCACGCCCGGCGCTGTCGAAAAGTATGGTTGCGCCCGTGATCGACCTCAAGCTGCTGCGCGAGAATCCGGACATCGTTCGCGCGTCGCAACGGGCCCGCGGTGAGGATCCCGCCCTCGTTGACGCGCTGCTGCAAGCCGACGCCTCCCGGCGGGCGGCCGTCTCGGCGGCCGACAATCTGCGCGCCGAACAGAAGGCCGCCAGCAAGCTGGTCGGCAAGGCCTCCCCGGAGGAGCGCCCGGCCTTGCTCGAGAAGGCCAAGGACCTGGCCGAGCAGGTGAAAGCGGCCGAGGCGGCGCAGGCCGACGCGGAAACGGCCTTCACCGCGGCGCACATGGCGATCGCCAACGTCATCATCGACGGGGTTCCGGCCGGCGGCGAGGACGATTTCGCGTTGCTCGACACGGTCGGTGAACCCCGGGCCATCGAGAACCCCAAGGATCATCTGGAGCTCGGTGAGGCCCTCGGCCTCATCGACATGGAACGCGGCGCCAAGGTCTCGGGCTCACGGTTCTACTTCCTCACCGGACACGGCGCCCTGCTGCAGCTCGGCCTGCTGCAGCTGGCCGCCCAGCTGGCCGTGGCCAACGGGTTCACGCTGATGATCCCGCCGGTTCTGGTGCGCCCGGAGGTCATGGCGGGCACCGGATTCCTCGGTGCGCACGCCGACGAGGTGTACCGCCTGGAGGCCGATGACCTCTACCTCGTCGGCACGTCCGAGGTGCCGCTGGCGGGTTACCACTCCGACGAGATCCTCGACCTGTCGGCCGGGCCGCGGCGCTACGCCGGCTGGTCGTCGTGCTTCCGCCGCGAGGCGGGCAGCTACGGCAAGGACACCCGCGGCATCATCCGGGTGCATCAGTTCGACAAGGTCGAAGGCTTCGTCTACTGCAAGCCCGAGGACGCCGAGGCCGAGCATCAGCGGCTGCTGGGCTGGCAGCGCCAGATGCTGGCCGCCATCGAGGTGCCCTACCGCGTGATCGACGTCGCCGCAGGCGATCTCGGCTCGTCGGCGGCCCGCAAGTACGACTGCGAGGCCTGGGTGCCCACCCAGCAGACCTACCGGGAGCTCACCTCGACGTCCAACTGCACGACGTTCCAGGCGCGGCGGCTCTCCACGCGCTACCGCGACGAGAACGGCAAGCCGCAGATCGCCGCGACGCTCAACGGGACGCTGGCCACCACCCGCTGGCTGGTCGCGATCCTGGAGAACCACCAGCAGCCCGACGGCAGCGTTCGGGTTCCCGAAGCCCTGGTGCCGTTCGTCGGCACCGCGGTGCTGGAGCCGGCGAAGTAGTCACACCGCGGCCATGACTGCCCCCGTGCGGGTGAGCGTGCTCGGTCCGGTACAAGCCTGGGTCGGGGACGCACCGGTCGATCTCGGGGCACGGCTGCAGCGCGCGCTGCTGGCCCGGCTGGTCACGGCGCACGGCCACACCGTCTCCGTCGACCGGCTCATCGACGACCTCTGGGAGGGCGAGCCGCCGCCCAAGGCGTTGTCGGCCCTGCAGGTCTACGTCTCGCATCTGCGGCGTGCCCTCGAGCCTGGCCGGCAGCGGCGGGCCCCGGCAGGCGTCTTGGTGAGCGCCGCGCCGGGATACTGTCTGCGGCTGCCTGTCGACGCCGTCGACTCGTGGCGGTTCGAGGCGAAAGTCACTGCGGCATATGAAGAATCGGATCCGCAGCGGCGGGTGGGCGTGCTCGAGGAGGCATTGGCTCACTGGACGGGCGATCCCTTCGCCGGCGTGGGCGACGCGTTGTGGGCCGCACCCGAGGTGGCCCGGCTGAACGAACTGCGGCTGGCCGCGGTCGAAAGCCACGCCGCCGCATTGGTCGAGCTCGGCCGGTACGGCACCGCCATCGCGGCGCTGGAACGCCACGTCGGCGGGTGCCCGGGGCGCGAGAGCGCCGCCGCCGTGCTGGCCACCGCGCTGTACCGGGCCGGACGCCAGACCGACGCGCTGGAGGCGCTGCGGCGCACGCGCGAACATCTCGTCGACGAGTTGGGGTTGGAGCCGGGCCGGGCGTTGCGCGATCTCGAGCGCGACATCCTGTGCCACGCCGAGCATCTGGAGCCGTCGCGGCCGCAGCCGCATCCGCAAGCGGCGCTGCGCGTCGCCGCACCGGACCGGGCGGAGCGGTCGGCCTACGGTCGCGCCGAGGAGCTGGCGGCGATCGATGACGCAGCGCGAGCGGTGGCGGCGGGCGAACGCGCGGTGCTGTGGATCGGGGGCGAGGCGGGCTCCGGCAAGACCACCCTGGCAGAGGCCGCGGCGGCGCGGTTGCGGGCAGCGGGATGGCGCACGGTGCACGGCCGGTGCCCTGAGGTCGACGGGGCGCCGGCAGGCTGGGCGTGGACCGAGGTGCTGCGCGAATTGGTCGACCCCGCTGTGCATTTGGACGACCGGCACGTGCTGGCCCCGCTGCTGCACGACGGCGCGGCGACCGATGCGGGCACGTTCTGGTTGGGACAGGCCGTCGCCGACGTGGTGAGCGGCGTCGCCGACGGCCAGCCGTTGGCCGTCGTGCTCGACGACCTGCACCGCACCGACGGCCTGACGCTCGAACTGCTGCGCCTGGTGACCGACCGGATCAAGGGGTGCCGCGTGCTGGTGATCGGCACCTATCGCCCGTCGGAGGACCGCGGCGAACTGCAGGTGGCGCGTGCGGCGCTGGCGGTCCACACCGCGGCGCATCTCATCCTGGGTGGGCTCGACGCCGCGGCCACGGCCACGCTGGCTGCCGACTGCGGACTGGCCGCGGTGAGCGGAGAAGCCCTGCGGCTGCTGCGCGAGCGCACCGACGGCAACCCGCTGTTCGTCCGGGAACTGGCCCGGTTGATGGCCGCCGAAGGACCGGACGCGGTACGGGCCTCGGTGCCGGTGGGGGTTCGAGATGTGTTACGCCGCAGGCTCGCCCGCTTGCCGGGCCCGACGGTGACGGCGCTGCGCCAAGCTGCCGTGCTGGGCCGTGACATCGACGTCGACCTGCTTGCCGAACTCGGCCGCGGCGATCCCGACGACCTGCTCGACGCGCTGGAGCCGGCCGTGCTGCTCGGGCTGCTCGACGAGCCCGTCCCGGGCCGGCTGCGGTTCGCCCACGCCCTGGTTCGTGACACGCTCTACGAAGACACCTCGAAACTGCGGCGCTCGCGGTTGCATGCCGCCGCACTGGATTTGCTCACCGCGCCCGGCCGCTCGGCCGACCCGGCCACCCTGGCACACCACGCCGTCGCCGCCGCGACCGCTCAAACCGCGTTGGCTGCTGCAGCTTTCGCGACCCAAGCGGCCGGTGAGGCGGATTCGGTCGGCGCCCACGCCGAGGCCGCCCGGCAGTGGCGCGCCGCGGTGCACATGCTCGACCTGGCGGCGAGCCGCCGGTTGCAGCCCGACCCCGTCGCCGTGGAGCGCGAGATCGACGTGCGCTGTGGGCTGATCTCCGCCTTGGCGCAGTCGGGGGATGCCGTCGCGGCGCGCGTCGAGCTGAAGGCCGCGCTGCAGCTGCTGTCCGACAAGTCCCGCGACGACCTCACGGTGCGCGTCCTCACCGCATGGGACACGCCGTTGGTGTGGCGCGACCGCGAGTACGACGAGTCCGACGAACAGATGATCGGCAAGTTGCGCCGGGCACTGGCAGGCGAGGTCAGCACGGTCGACCGGATCAAGCTGCTCAAAGCGCTGTTCGTGGAGCTGGAGGGCACCGACCCGGACGGGGCGCTGGCGGCCAGCACCGAACTGCTGGAGCTGGCGCGCCGCAGATACGCCGAGCAGCCCGAGACCTCGGGCCGGTTGCTCTGCACGGCGCTCAACGTCCGGGCCTACTGCTCGCTGGGGCCCGACCTGCACGCCGAGCGGGAATCGATCGCCGCGGAACTGCTGCGGACCGCGGAAGCCGCCGAACAGGCCGACTACCAAGCGGTCGCGCACTGGCTGCTGTCGCTGGCGGCCGGGAATCGCTGTGATCTGGTGGCCGCCAAACGGCACGTCGACCTCGCGGTGGCACGCGCCGGCACGGGCCAGCTCGTCCACCTGCTCGGCGTGCTCGGCCTGTTCCGCGCCCGGATGTACCTGTTGGCCGGGCGCCTGGACGAGGCGGTCAGTGCCTACACCGACCTGGCGGCCCGCATGGTGGAGAACGGCGCCGCCAACGGGGCCAAGCTGGCGATGGTGGGCCGGGTGACCGGTGAGTTCTGCCTCGGCGATCTGGGCCTGCTGGCCGACGAGCTGGTGTTCTTCTACCGGGAGGTGTCGGTCGCCGCGCTGGACGCGGCTGTGCTGGCGCTGGTGGCGCGCGATCGCGAGGACGAGGCCCGTCGGCTGTGGCAGGACCGCGGGCCCATCGAGCGGGCCTATTTCTGGCTGCCGTTCACCGTGCTGCGCGTCAACGCCGCGGTGGCGCTGGGCGACCTCGACGAAATCCGCGCGCGGGCGGCCGAACTGGAGCCTTACGCCGGCCGGATCGCCGGGCTCGGGGTCGACGGGTTGATGGTCGGCCCGGTCGACGATGCCCTCGCCGCGGCCGCCGACGCGCTGGGTCGACCCGAGGAGGCCCGCCGCTACCGCCGATCCGCCGCCGCGTTGCGCGACCGGCTGGCGGCCGAGGCCCGGCGCTTCATCGACTGACCGTCACCGGCCGAAGACGGCCCGTTCCAGCCGACGGTGCCGCACCCGCAGCACCGCGAGCAGCATCCGCAGCCCGATGCTCGCATGCTGCGTGAACTCGGTCCGCTCGTCGTCGGTCATCACCGCGAGCGAGCGGGGCCCGTCGAACGACATCCGCGCGCCGTCGCGGGCCGCGGCCTGCACCGCCGTCCAGTCCGCAACCGAGACGTGCTCGCTGATCAGCGGAAACACTTCCATCTCTTCGTCGTTGATGTGGTCGGTCAGCAGTGTCGAGAGCTCGGCGAGCTCGATGGCCATCAGGCCGGCCACCCGGCGGTCGCCCATCGACAACCGGAACGCCGCGGCCCGGGCGCGCAGTTGGTCCAGCCGCGGGTCCAGTGCGGCGTGGTCGTCGGTCAGCTCGCCGAGATCCAGGTGGCTGCCCACGCTGGCCTGGATGATCGGCCACAGCACGGTGTCCTCGGTGCTGTGATGGTGATGGATCGAATCGCACAGCATCTCCACGTAGCGGGAGATGGCGCGGGCCCGGCCGGGCGTGCAGATCACGTCGCGGTCGCGGACCGCCAGGGCCAGTTCGGTCAGCCGGGTCAGGTCAGCCAGCATCGCGCGGTGGGCCAGGGTGATACCGAGCAGATCCGGTGCGGGGTCGCCCGCGCGACGGGGTTCGACGGTGACGGTGGTGGGCACGGCAGTACTCCTCGGACGGGGTGCATTATCGGGGTACAGCCTGCTGCCTGCCACTTAAGCACGACTTGTCACCGGCTTGTCGCGGCCACAGTAGGGTTGCAGCCATGATCGATATCGACCTTGCCGAGCTGCGGAATTGGTTTGGGTTCGGCGTGGCGGGTAACTTCGCAGGCCATCTCGAGCAGGCGGGCGAGGCCGGTGATTTCGTCAAGGTCGTCACCGAAGGCTATGCGCCCAAAGGCATTTTCCCGTGGTATGCGCCAGGGCGTGACGATTTCCTCGGCGAGTTCCCGCTGTCCAACGACGCCATCGTGCTGCCCGATGCGAGCGAAGGCTCCGGGTTCGACGGGCCGTTGAACCTGCAGATCGAACCCGAGGTCGGGGTCGCCTGCCGGGTGGTGTGGAACGGCGACACCGTGGTGCGGTTGGAGCCGTTCGCGCTCGGGGCGTTCAACGACTGCTCGATCCGGCGGCCCGGTGCTCCCAAGATCAGCTACAAGAAGAACTGGGGTCCGGCGTCGAAAGGCGTTGCGCCGCAGTTCTTCGACATCAGCGACCTGACTCCCGACGGTCCGACGGCCACCATGCGGTTGGTCTGCTATCTGCGCGACGGGAACGGTGAGCAGCACGCCTATGGCGTCGACTCCCCGTTGGTCGGCTACTCGTACTACGGCGAGGTGCTGCTCGACTGGATCGTCGAGCGACTGGCCAACCAGAAGGGCTCGGCGGACACGCCGTTGGAGGATGTCGGCGCGCTGATGGTGGCCAGCGGCCATCCCCGCAACGTGCTGATCGGCATCGGCGCCACCCGCTACACGCCGCTGGGCGAGTCGACGTTCCTCAAGCCGGGCGACGAGGCCATCGTGCGGGTGTACGACACCGTGACCGACGCGGCATCCGAACTGCGACAGGTGGTTTCGGACAGCTGAGCCCCGGTTGTCACGGGGTGTGCAGCACCTCGTCGAGCATCTGGGTGAACTTCTCCGGATCGGCCGGGGTGAAAGCCGGCCGCCAGTAGGATCGCTCGATCTCGAGTGTCACCAGGGTCGACCGCAGGGGACGCCCGACATCCAGCGGTAGCCACCGGCGCAGATCCGAACTGCCCCATAGCCGGAAGCGGTGCAGCATGTTCAGTGACTCGGCCTTGTAGGTCCGGATGTCGCGCAGCGGGATGACCTTGGCGGTGCCCGACGGAAAGTGATAGCGCCGCAACGTGATCGCCTCACGGTCCAGCTGGATCAGACCGTCGTCGTAGTACTGGTGCGGTGCACTCACAATTCGGCGCCCGGCGTCTTCTGGTCCTCGCGTGCGCACCTCAGCTCGTGTCCTTTGGTGGTCAGACACTTGCCGTTCTGCAGGTTCCATTGCCAGCCGTGCAGGTTGCAGGTGAGGGTGTTGCCTTCCACCACACCGAATTTCGACAGGTCCGCCTTGAGGTGCGGGCAGCGCCGCTGTATCTCCCAGCCGTCGAGTGTGATGGTGGCGGTGTCGTCGTGCGCCTCGGCGAACCAGCCGTCGGCGTAGGCGATGCGCTCGTCGGTCAGGCATTTGAAGAACGTGTACAGGTACTCGTTGTAGCCGCCGACGCGCCAGGCCCGGAAGCGGGTGGACAGGAAGATGGTGTTGACCCAGTCCGGCTCGTTGTCGCGCAGCACCGTCCGGACCAACTCAGGGGCGATCTCGAACCCGTAGCGGAACTTCTCGTCGGCAATCGGTTCGCGCACAGTGCGTTTCGGGAAGTCCAGCACCACAGTTTCGGGGCCGAGCCGCAGTTCGACCGGATAGCCGATGCCGTCGCAGATCTGGTCCGACTGCAGCATGATCGGTTCGAACACCGCGCGCAGCGGGTCCAGCAGCGGTTCTCCGGCCGCAGGCGCCCAGCCGGCCTTCTCGGCGGCCAGCACGGGGGCCATCCGCTGGGCGTAGTCCTCGATGTAGGCCGCCTTGCCAGTGGTGAACACGGCTTCGGGGTCTTCGATCGGATGACTGAGCCCGGTCAGCTCGGAGCCGGTGAAATCGGCGACGGAGCCGGGCACCATGAGCAGGCCGCGGTCGTGGCCGTGGCGGCGCATCTGATCGAGGAACACCACCTGGTCGGGGAAGATGTTCGCCGGGTCGCCGTGGTCGTCGTTGAGGTCACGCAACTCCGGGTCCAGGAAGCAGGGCGGACCGGCCGACGGGATCACCCATGTGGCCCCGACCTGCGCGATGTACTGGCGGCAGCGGTCCATCTGGCGCTGGCGCTTCTGGATGCCGAAGGCCTCCTTGGCGCGCTCGGGCATGTCGTAGACCATCGGGTACCAGATGGCCCCGGAGTACTGCAGCATGTGCACGTCGATCTGGCCGAAGTCGGCGTGCAGCACATCCAGGTCGACGGGCCGTGCGTCGTTCATGTTGAACGCGGTCGTGACGCCGTCGGACACCACCAGCCCGGAGTCGCCGATGGGGCCGTCCGCCGGGGCCCGCAACGCGATGATCATGACGTCGAGGTCGCCCTTGGGGCCGCTGACGGTGTGCTTGACCGAATCTGTGGTCTCGAAGAAGGTGTGGAAGCCCAGCTTCTCCAGCTCGCGGCGCAGGTCCGGCACCGGATAGTCCGGCAGCAGCACCACGGCGTCCTTGTTGACGTGGCGGCGCAGGTTCTCCGGGTCGAAGTGGTCCTTGTGCAGGTGGGAGACGTAGAGGTAGTCCACGTCGCCCAGTGCCGCCCAGTCCAGCCGGCTGTTGTCCGGGAACGGGAACCACGACGCGAAGTACGCCGGGTTGACCCACGGATCGCACAAGATGCTGCCGGCCCTGGTATCGATGCGGAAGCCGGCATGTCCGACGCTTGTGACCTGCACGAATAGCCTTTCGATTCAGAACATGGAGCGCCAGCCAGCCTAGCCGGAATCCGGCGACGCGCCGAAGCGCTGCTGGCCAGGGGTGTCAGTACGAGTCGACGGCCACGCACTCGGCCAGTCCTATGCCCAGGTGCGCGGCCAGCCCGGCGAAGAACGCGTCGCGGTCGATGACGGCATCGGGCGGATACACGCCGGGCCGCGTCGCGAGGCCGGTGGCGATCTGTGCGGCACCCAGGGCGAGCGGGACCCCGGTCGCTTCGGCCATGCCGGGTGGGAACCCGGCGGGTGTCAGCCGGGCCAGCACTCGGTGGCGTTGTCCGCCGCGGGTACCGGTGAGCGCGGCGAAGAACGGCGGCAGCGCGCCGGGGGAATCGAAGCGGTGGGTACGGCCGGCCGATCGCAGCGCGGTCCAGCCACCGGGGGTGGCCAGCCGCCGGGCGGCGGTATCGACGTCGATGCGGCCGCGGTCGATGTCGGTGCGCAGCACGTCGAGGTAGGCGGCGGTGCCGCGGCGTAGGACCATGGCGGTGACGACGTCGCCGCTGGGCCGTAGGGTGCGGTGCAGCGTGACGGGTTCTGGATGTCCCACGGTGTAGGCAGTGCCGGTCCGCCCGCCGGGCAGACGGAGCGGGACGGGCCGCAGCGGCGGTTCATGGGTGACGTGGCCGCTGCGCACCACCGCGACCGTGCCGCTGAGCTGTTGCATCCAGTGCACGACGGCTGCCGACGGTTGTCCGTCGGCCCGCGACAGCTCGGCGTCCGCATCGGTCAGCACGCCTGCCCCGGGTGGATCCACCGGCCAGGCCGTGCAGATGTCGTGCACGGTGTCGAGTTCCTCGGCGCCAAGCGCCGCAAGCAGATTCGACACTCCGGGGCTCGCGCCCATGCCGATGATCGCGGTCACCCCGGCCGCGCGGGCGGCTGTATCGAGGTCGAGCAGGCTCAGCGTCGGCTCCCAGTCGTCGCAGATGTCGACGTAGTGCGTGCGTGTGTCGATCGCCGCCCGCAGCACGGACGGGCCGAACCGGTAGTACGGACCGACGGTGTTCATCACCAGGTCGGCGTCGGCGAGCAGGGCATGCAAAGCTGCCGCGTCGGTCACGTCGACGGGCTGCGCGTGCACGCCGAGGCCATGGGCCAGCTCCGCGGCAGCGGCGTGGTCCCGGTCGGCGACGACGATATCTTGGAAGACGCTGAGCGCGAAGGCTTTTCGAACGGCAGCGGCTCCCATTGCACCCGCGCCGCCGAGCGCCACCAGCTTCATGGCCTGCCCTCGAGGGTGTCGCGGTAGCGCGTGAAGAGGGCGGGCGTGGTGTCGTCGGCCAACGCGCTCAGCCGTGCCCAGCACTGCGCGAACGCGGCTCGCGCTGTCGCGCCGATCCATGGTCGCGGCAGTAGTTCCGGCGCAAGCAGGGGGTCGGGCTCCATGGCCCGGGTGAACTCGGTCGCCAATTCGATGCCGATGCGCAGACGTTCGGTGCCGGGCGGATCGTCGCGCAGTGCCGCGGCGCAGGTGCGGGTGAGTTCCAGCAGGCGGTGGTGCCGGGCCGCGATATCGTCAAGCGGCCAGAGTCGCGCTGCGATCTGCTGTGGCGCGGTGTGCTCACCGACGGTGAGATCCGTCGTGGTCAGTTGCGAAACATACTGGGCCACATCGAGTTCGGCCACGAGAGTGGCGACGTGGGGCTCCCACGGGTTGGTCGATGCGTACAGACCGCCCTGGATCGGGGCACCGCCGAGTCGCACGATGCCGTCGCGCATCGCGTCGCGGGCCGGGCGCAGGGATTCCGGGATCGCGAAGGCCACCAGGTGCCAGCGCCCATCCCACGGCGCGTGTCCACCGTCCTGCTCGTAGGCGTATCGGACGAACTCCACGTCTGGGTCGAGGGTTTTGCGCAACGCGGCGCTCGCCCGCAGCAGTGCCCGCCTGCCGCGGCCCTCTTGCGTGAATTGCCCCTCGGTCACGGCGCGTCGGATGCACAGCCGGACCTGCTGGTCGGTCATGCCGAGTGCGGTGCCGACGGCGTACAGATCGCCGGTGTCGATCGTGGCGTCGGCGCGCACCATGCTCTCGAGCAGCACGCGGGTCGATATTTCGTTCATAACGTATACGATCGTAACATGAATGAACGATTGCGGCGGTTGGCGCGGATCGGACTGGCGGTGCTTCTCGTCGTCACCGGGATGGCGGGCTGGATCGTGTGCCAGAACGAATACGCGCTGCGCGAGCGTCAGGTGACCATCACCGGCGGTGCGCAACCGCTACAAGGTGTGCTGGCTCTGCCGAAGCGTGGCCACGGCCCGTTCGGACTCGTCGTGTTCGTGCACGGAGACGGCCCGCTCGACGCGATCCACCAGACCTTCTACCGGCCGATCTGGGAGGCTTTGGCGCAGGCCGGGTATGCCTCACTGGCGTGGGACAAACCGGGAGTCAACGGCGCGCCGGGCAACTGGCTGGCGCAGAGCATGGCCGACCGGGCCCGCGAGACCTCCGACGCCATCGCGTGGGCACGGCAGCTGCCCGACATCGACCCGGACCGCGTCGGGCTGTGGGGCGCGAGCCAAGCCGGGTGGGTGATGCCCAAGGTGGCAGCCCAGGACCCGCGGCTGCGCTTCATGATCGCGGTGTCCCCCGCGATCAACTGGTTGCAGCAAGGTCGTTACAACCTGCTGGCCGAGTTGGCCGCCGCGCACGCAACTCCTGTCGAGGTCGACGCGGCACTGGGCCGCCGGGAACGCAATCTGGAGCTGCTGCGCCGCGGCGCGGGCTATGCCGAGGCGCTCGCCGCCGGGGCGGCCGACGGGATGTCGGCCGAGCGGTGGGGTTTCGCCGAACGCAACTTCACCTCCGATGCATCGGCCGATCTCGCACGGGTACGCATCCCGGTCCTGCTCATGCTGGGCGGCCGGGACGTCAATGTCGACGTCGCCGATACCGAGGCGGGGTATCGCTCGCATCTGCCGGCGCCCGCCCTGCTGCAGATCGCGCGGTATCCCGACGCCACCCATTCGCTGGTGCCTGCCTGGATCGAGAACAGCGGCGTCCTGAGCACTCTCGTGGCGGTGTTCGCTCCGCGTCGGCTGTACACCCCGGGCGCCCTGACTACGCAGCGGGACTTCGTCGCCAGGGCCGGCGGGTGACCGCATACGCGTCCGGCGGGGCTGCGCACTACGCTTGCGGCTGTGGAACCGGTGTACGGGACTGTCATCCAGCTCGCCCGGCTGGCGTGGCGGCTACAGGGGCTGAAGTTCACTGTGACCGGGGTGGAGAACCTGCCCGTCACCGGCGGAGCGGTGGTGGCCATCAACCACACCAGCTACTTCGACTTCACCTTCGCCGGTCTGCCTGCGTACAAGCAGAAGCGGGGCCGCAAGGTGCGGTTCATGGCCAAAAAAGAGGTGTTCGACAACAAGATCACCGGTCCGATCATGCGCAGCCTGCGCCATATCGAGGTCGACCGGGACAACGGCGCATCGTCCTACGATGCGGCTGTCGAGTACCTCAAGGCCGGTGAGCTGGTCGGGGTGTACCCCGAGGCGACCATCAGCCGCAGTTTCGAGATCAAGGGGTTCAAGTCCGGCGCGGCGCGGATGGCGATCCAGGCCGGCGTGCCGATCGTCCCGCACATCGTCTGGGGCGCCCAGCGAATCTGGACCAAGGGACACCCCAAGAAGCTCTACCGGCCCAAGGTGCCCATCTCGATCGCCGTCGGCGAACCGATCCAGCCGACGCTGCCTGCCGCCGAGCTGACGGCGCTGCTGCATTCCCGCATGCAGCACCTGCTGGAGCAGGTGCAGGACGCGTATGGCCCGTACCCTCCCGGCGAGTTCTGGGTGCCGCATCGTCTCGGCGGCGGCGCGCCGTCGCTGGCCGAAGCCAACCGGATGGATGCCGAGGAGGCCGCGGAGAAGGCGGCCCGGCGGCGGGCGTTGGGGGAGCAGACGGGGCCCGCCGAGCCGACTGGTGCGTCGGGGTAGGTCCGTATGGAACCCGTTTTCCGAAGTTTGGAAATCGCAGGCAAGCTGGCGGTTCGGGCTACCGGAACCAGGATCACCTTCCGCGGCGTGGAAAATCTGCCGGCGACGGGCGGCGCCGTTGTCGCGATCAACCACACCAGCTATGTGGACTTCCTGCCCGCCGCTCTGGCCGCGACCGAGCGGGGCCGTCGCATGCGCTTCATGATCAAAGCCGAGATGCAACAGGTGAAGCCGGTCGATTTCCTGATCAGGCACACCGGGACGATTCCCGTGGACCGCGAGGCCGGGGCGGGGGCCTATGCCCTCGCGGTGCAGTCGTTGCGCCACGGCGAGCTGGTCGGTGTGTACCCCGAGGCCACCATCAGCCGCAGCTTCGAGCTCAAGGAATTCAAGACCGGAGCGGTGCGGATGGCCTTGGAGGCCGACGTCCCGATCGTGCCGCTGATCGTATGGGGCGTGCACCGGATCTGGACAAAGGACCATCCGAAAACATTGGGGCGCAAGAAGTTTCCCGTTACCGTCGAGGTGGGGCAGCCGCTCGCGCCGACCGGTACGGTCGAACAACTGGACGCGCGGCTGCGCACCGCGATGACAGATCTGCTGGACCGGGTGCAGCGCGAGTACCCGGCGCCTGCGGGACAGTACTGGGTGCCGCGCCGGCTGGGCGGGTCGGCGCCGACGCCGGAAGAGGCCAAGCGCCTCGACGAGGCCGAGTTGGCCGAGCGCGCGCGTAAGCGGGCGGGTAAAGCGACAGGAAAAAATATTTGATGGCGATCGATCCGAGACCGCGGCTGATCGCCACGGACGTCGACGGAACGCTGCTCGACGAGGACGAGAAGGTGACCCCGCGTACGCGGGCAGCCGTGCAGGCCGCCGTCGCGGACGGCGCGGTATTCGTACTGGCGACGGGCCGGCCGCCACGCTGGATCACACCCGTGGTCGAGGGCCTTGGATTGGCGCCGCTGGCGGTGTGCGCCAACGGCGCGGTGATCTACGACCCGGCCACCGATCGGATCGTCTCGGCGAACACGCTGCTGCCCGATGCCCTCGCTGAACTGGCCGAGATTGCGGGCCGGGTGATCCCGGGCGCCGGCCTGGCGGTCGAGCGCGTCGGCGTCTCGGCACACGATGCGGCCACCCCGCAATTCGTCAGCTCGCCCGGTTACGAGCATGCGTGGCTCAATCCCGACAACACCGAGGTGTCGGTCGAGGATCTCTTGTCCCAGCCCGCCGTCAAGCTGCTGGTGCGCAAGGCCGGGGCGCGCAGCTCCGACATGGCTGCCGCCCTCGTCGAGCATGTAGGCCTGCTCGGCGACATCACCTACTCGACCAACAACGGTCTGATCGAGGTGGTGCCGGTGGGCATCAGCAAGGCCACCGGGGTTGAGCAGGTGGCAGGCCCGCTCGGGCTCGCTGCCATCGACGTCATCGCGTTCGGCGACATGCCCAACGACGTGCCGATGCTGAGCTGGGCCGGGCGCGGTGTGGCCATGGGCAACGCTCATCCCGACGCTGTGGCGGCCGCCGACGAGGTGACCGTCACCAATGCCGACGACGGGGTGGCGCGGGTGCTCGAGCGCTGGTGGGGCTAGCGGACGCGAGGAGCAAAACAGGGCTAGCGGGTAGTTGAATCCCGCTATGTGATCGGGGTGAACCGCTCCAGCTGAACCGGCTGCTGGTCGGCCGGCGGCGGTGGTAGTTCCTGCGGGACCCCGTCGACGACGCGGGTCACGGTGCCCTTCTCGCGGTCGAAGTTGAGCGTGCCGTGCTGGAAGTTCTGCCCGATCCACAGCGGTTCGGGGATCTCGCCGCTGGTCGGCAGCCCGAGGATGCCGCGTTCGAAGCCGAGTGAGCCCCAGGCTTCGTAGATGGCGCCGGTGACCGGCTGGGCACCGGTCTCCGGTGACCAGTAGATCGCGCCTCGCTCGAAGGTGGCGTAACGGGCGGACCCTTCCGCCGCGGTCTCGGGCGACGTCGGGTTGCCCAGGAGGCCGCCGGACGCGCCGAGGGATTCCCAGCGTGCGTAGATGGCACCGCCGCGCATCTGTTCGGCCAGGTCCGCCGGGCCAGGGGGCTGGTTGAAGCGGGCGGCGATATCGCGGAGACGGTCCATTTCGGCGTAGGCGGCGTTGCCGGGGCATTCGGTGTTACCGACGTCGCGGTGGGTGAAGATCGTCGGCAATGTGGGGGTCGCGCCGAGCGGGAAGTGGGTAAACGAGCCGCCTGCGGAGGTGAGTACCACGCTGCCCTTGGGGTCGACGTGATCGAGGCCCAGGCGCCAGCCCAGCAGCCGTCCGACCGTGTTCAGCTGGATCTCGGTGGGCGGTACATCGTTGAAGTCGCCGATCATCGCCACACCCCAGGTGTCGCGGTTGAACCCGCCGGTGTGCGAGCCCTCGACCGCCCGGTTGATGCCGCCGGCCCGGCCTTCGAACACCTGGCCGTACTTGTCGACCAGCGCGTTGTAGGCGATGTCGCACCAGCCGAGCGTGCGCGCGTGGTACTCGTAGATCGACCGGACTATACCGGCTGAGTCTTCCGGTGCGTAGTCGTTGCTGCCTGCCGTGTGATGCACGACAGCGGCACGAACGTTCCTGTCGTACACCGGGTTTCCGCATCGCATCGACTCGTCGGCGCCCCACTGGGCGCGCGTGATGACGTTGGGCGGCACTCCTGGCGGGGTGGCGGCGGTGGGCAGTGGTCCGGTGTCCACAGGGGCTTTCGGGGGCGCGATGAGGACCGCGGTGACGGTTTTGGGGAGAGGCTGTTCGACGGACGCGGGCCGGTAGCCGAGGCCGGGCTTCTGCGGTCCCGGAGCCGGCGGCGTGGCGGCGTGGGTGACGGCGATCTGCACGGTGGTGGTGCGGCCGACGAACACCGGTTCGGTGCCGCGTGGTCCCGGGCCGCCTTCCTTGCCGACGCCGTCGAGATTCTCCGTCTGGTACCACGGTCCCCAGGAGCCGTCGGCTTTTTGCGCCCGTACCTTGGCCGAGGTGCCGCTGAGGTCCTGTGCGGTCAGCGCGACCATCGAAAACGGGGTGTCCTGGTGGACCTCTCGCACGCTGTCACCGCTGTTCAGATTGTCGAGCGATTGCTGAGTGAGTAACGGTGCAGCGTCGACAGGATCGGTGCGGTTGCTGCCGGGCACGCCGTCGATGGCCCACGGGAGGATGACGACCGTTGCCGCGAGCGCAGTGAAGAGTAGTGGCGGCGCGGTACGGCGGGACAGCACGGACTGATGTTACGTATGGGTCTGTTGTTACTAATGGTTCGACACGCGATTCTCAGCGTGCACGCAACGGCACCGCAGAGCCTCCACTGGCTTCTGCGGTGCCGTTTCGTTACAAGCGTTTCGGTCAGGGTGTGGGCAGCGGCGGAGCCGGCGGCGCCGGAACCGGAGGCGCGGCCGCCGGGATGCCCTGTTTCATCGCCGAGGTGATGGCCGGCATCACCATGCCCTTGAGCAGATCGATCGCCTGGCCGGCGCCGAGCTGCTGGGCCGCGCTGGACAGGTCACCGAAGAGACCGCCGCCGCCACTGCTGGCGGCAGGCATCGCGCTCAGCGACGGGTCGGTTCCCAGCGGGCCACCCAGGATCGGGTAGGTGCCACCCAGGCCGGGGTCTCCGGCGATCGGCACCTCACCCGGGGCGGGCAGGGCTCCGCCGTTGGAGATCGGCATCAGCGACGGATCGGTGCCCAGGCCGGGTGTGGTGAGGCCCGGGGTGGTGGGAGCGCCGAGGCTCGGCGTGGTCAACCCACCGGGCACGGCGCCGGCCGGGTTGGTCAGCCCACCGGGCAGAGCGCCTGCCGGATTGGTCAGCCCACCGGGCAGAGCGCCCGCCGGGTTGGTCAGAGCCGGGTTGCTCAGGGCGGGGTTGCTCAGCGCGGGATCGGTCAGTGCGCCAGGCGCGGTCAGGCTCGGCGTCGCCCCCGGTGTGGCACCGGGCAGGCCGGCGCCACCGGGTGCCGTCAGGCCGGGGCTGGCCAGGCCGGGGCTCGTCAAACCCGGATTGGTCAACCCGGGGCTGGTCAGGCCGGGGGAGGTGAGGCCCGGGCTGGTCAGCCCTGGCGCGCCCAGGCCAGGCGAGGTCAGCGTCGGCGAGGCGAGCGACGGCGACGCTCCGGTGCCGCCGAGCAACCCGCCCGGCAGGTTGATGCCGAACTGGGAGAGCCCCTGCGACAGCGCGGACATCAGCTCGGTGGGCAGGTCGGTGACCATCGCGGCCTGGGTGAATTCGCGCTGCTGAGGCTCGGGGGAAAGCTGGGTGACCGCAACCAATGCTGCTGGACTTGCGACTGCCACTGCAGCGACTGCACGCATGGCTGTCGAGAGCTTGCGTCGACGTCGGTTCGGCACGGAAGTCTCCTCAAATTGGACTGCATATCTGTACTGCTCAGGTCTGTCAGCAGCCAACGGACGAAACGTGCGAAGCCCATGAGTGCCAACGTGATCGATGGTACGTATGTGACTAATGGGATTAGAGTGACGATATTGAATTGTGAGCGAATTGCGACCTACGCCCGCTGTCGAATTCGGGCTGTAGCGGGCCGGTCGGATACCCTGGCTGCCGATGACGTCCTTATCTCCCCGGGTCGGCGCGGTCCAGCCCACAGGTCATTTCGACCTCTTTGTCGTTGGTTCCGGTTTCTTCGGCCTGACGATCGCCGAGCGCGTGGCGACGCAGCTCGACAAGCGCGTACTTGTCATCGAGCGACGTCCGCACATCGGCGGTAACGCCTATTCCGAACCTGAACCACAAACCGGCATCGAAGTCCACAAATACGGTGCCCACCTGTTCCACACCTCCAACCAGCGGGTGTGGGACTACGTCCGGAACTTCACCGACTTCACCGGCTACCAGCACCGGGTCTTCGCCCTGCACAACGGGCAGGCCTATCAGTTCCCGATGGGCCTGGGTCTGGTGTCCCAGTTCTTCGGCCGGTACTTCACCCCGGACGAGGCCAGGGCGCTGATCGCCGAACAGGCCGCCGAGATCGACACCAAGGACGCCCAGAACCTCGAGGAAAAGGCCATCTCGCTGATCGGCCGCCCGCTCTACGAGGCGTTCGTCAAGCACTACACCGCCAAGCAGTGGCAGACCGACCCCAAGGAACTGCCCGCGGCCAACATCACCCGGCTTCCGGTGCGGTACACGTTCGACAACCGGTACTTCAACGACACCTACGAGGGGCTGCCGGTCGACGGCTACACCGCGTGGCTGGAGAAGATGGCCGCCGACGAGCGCATCCAGGTGGTGCTCGACACCGACTGGTTCGACGTGCGCGATGATCTGCGGGCCGCGAACCCGGATGCGCCGGTGGTCTACACCGGGCCGCTGGATCGCTACTTCGACTATTCCGAAGGCCGGTTGGGTTGGCGCACACTCGATTTCGAGGTGGACGTGCTGGACACCGGCGACTTCCAGGGCACCGCCGTGATGAATTACAACGACGCCGACGTGCCATACACCCGCATCCACGAGTTCCGGCACTTCCACCCCGAGCGGGAGTACCCGGCCGACAAGACCGTGATCATGCGTGAGTACTCCCGGTTCGCCGAGAACGACGACGAGCCGTACTACCCGATCAACACCGAAGCCGACCGTGCCCTGCTGGCCACCTACCGCGCCCGCGCCAAGGCCGAAACAGCCTCGGCCAAGGTGCTTTTCGGCGGCCGGCTGGGCACCTACCAGTACCTGGACATGCACATGGCCATCGCGAGCGCGCTGAACATGTACGACAACACGCTGGCACCGCACCTGGTTGACGGTGCGCCGCTCGTCACCGAACCCGAGAAGGAAAGCAGCAAAGCATGAGTGACATCCCATCCGGCGCACTCGACGCCGGAGAATCCAGGGCCGTCAGTCTGCTGGCCCGCGTGATCCTGCCGCGACCGGGCGAGCCGCTCGACGTCCGCAAGCTCTACCTCGACGAGGATCCGACCAACGCGCGTCGCGCACACGCCCCCACCCGCACGACGCTGGAGATCGGCCCGGAATCCGGGATCTCGTTCGCGACCTACTTCAACGCGTTTCCGGCCAGCTATTGGCGGCGCTGGTCGACGCTGACGTCCGTGGTGCTGCGCGTCGAGCTGACCGGTAGCGCCCGCGTCGACGTGTACCGTTCCAAGGCCACCGGCGCGCGCATCACCGTCGGCGGAGCACCCGTCTCCAGCGGCGACTCCGACCAGCCTGCCGCAGTCGAATTCGAGATCGACCTCACCCCGTTCGAGGACGGCGGCTGGATCTGGTTCGACATCACCACCGACTCCAAGGTGACGGTGCACAGCGCCGGCTGGTACGCGCCGATGGCCGCGCCGGGGCGGGCCAACATCGCCGTCGGCATCCCGACCTTCAACCGGCCCGCGGACTGCGTCAACGCCCTGGCCGCCCTCACGTCCGATCCGCTCGTCGACGAGGTGATCTGCGCGGTCATCGTGTCCGATCAGGGCACCAGCAAGGCCAAGGACCATCCCGGGTTCGACGAAGCCGCCGCGGCACTGGGCAACCGGCTCTCGATCCACAACCAGCCGAACCTCGGCGGCTCCGGCGGGTACAGCCGCGTGATGTACGAGGCGCTGAAGAACACCGACTGTGAACAGATCCTGTTCATGGACGACGACATCCGCATCGAGCCGGATTCGATCCTGCGGGCACTCGCGATGAACCGGTTCGCCAAGGAGCCGACACTGGTCGGCGGCCAGATGCTCAACCTGCAGGAGCCGTCGCACCTGCACATCATGGGCGAGGTGGTGGACCGCTCGAATTTCATGTGGTCGGCCGCGCCCAACGCCGAATACGACCACGATTTCGCGAAGTACGCCCTCGACGATGTCGACGCCTACCGCAGCAAGCTGCTGCACCGCCGCATCGACGTCGACTTCAACGGCTGGTGGATGTGCATGATCCCGCGGCAGGTGGCCGAAGAGGTCGGCCAGCCGGTGCCGTTGTTCATCAAGTGGGACGACGTCGAATACGGCCTGCGGGCCGCCGAGCACGGCTACCGCACGGTCACCCTGCCGGGTGCGGCGATCTGGCACATGGCCTGGAGCGACAAGGACGACGCCATCGACTGGCAGGCGTACTTCCACCTGCGCAACCGGTTGGTGATCGCCGCGATGCACTGGGACGGCGACATCCGGGGCCTGCTCGCCAGCCACCTCAAGGCGACCTTCAAACACCTTCTCTGCCTTGAGTATTCGACGGTCGCCATCCAGAACCGGGCCATGGAGGATTTCCTGGCCGGGCCGGAGCACATCTTCTCGATCCTGGAGTCGGCGCTGCCCGACGTCCGCAAGATGCGCGCGCAGTACCCGGACGCCGTCGTGCTGCCCGGTGCCACCGCGCTGCCGCCTGCGTCGGATCTCAAGCGCAAGAAGGTCCGCATCCCGGTCTCCAAAGCCGCCATCGCTTTCCGCCTGGCCCGCGGCGTCGCCAACCAGCTGCGCGAGGCTGATCCCGAAACCCACGTCCGGCCCCAGATCAACGTGGCGACCCAGGACGCCCGGTGGTTCTCGCTGTGCATGGTCGACGGTGTCACCGTCACCACCGCCGACGGCCGCGGTGTCGTCTACCGCCAGCGGGACCGGGCGAAAATGTTTGCGCTGCTTCGTGCTTCGCTGCGTCAGCAGCTGCGGATCGCCCGCCAGTTCGACCGCATGCGCAAGGTGTACCGCGATGCGTTGCCGACCCTGTCGAGCACCCAGAAGTGGGAGACCGTGTTGCTCGCCGAATCCGGCGAGAAGGCCTGACGTGGCCGACCCGCGCGGCGAAGACGCCGTGCTGGTAGCCGTTCAGTCGGCACTGGCAGGACGTCCCGGCGTACTCGCCGGGGCGCGTGCGCTGTCCCACTTCGGAGAGCACAGTCTGGGCTGGGTCGGCCTGGCCGCGGCGGGCGCGCTCGTGCAGCCGTCCAAGCGCCGGTCCTGGCTCGCGGTGGGCGCCGGTGCCTTCCTGGCACACGCCGCCGCGGTGGTGATCAAGCGGGTGGTCCGTCGCGAACGTCCACACCACCCCGACATCGCGGTGAACGTGGGGACCCCGAGCCGGCTGAGTTTCCCGTCCGCGCACGCCACCTCCACCACCGCCGCCGCGGTGCTGCTGGCCCAGACCACCGGTCTGCCGCTGCCCGTGGTCCTGGTACCGCCGATGGCGCTGTCGCGCCTGGTGCTCGGTGTGCACTACCCGACCGACGTGCTCACCGGCGTGGCCGTCGGTGCCCTGGTGGGGAAGGCGGTCGGTACAGCGGTGAACCGGGATTCTGGGGTCGAAGGAGACTGATGAGCGATGAGCACAGCCCGGATGAGTGAGGAAGCCCAGCCGACTTCCGGCCCGCCCAAGAACGTGGTGACCGGTGCCATCAAGGCGATGCGCCCCCGCCAGTGGGTCAAGAACCTGCTGGTGCTGGCCGCGCCGATGGCTGCGCTGGGCGGCGGCGTGCACTACAACTACGCCGACCTCGCCTACAACGTCTCGATCGCGTTCGTGGTGTTCTGCCTCGCGTCGTCGTCGATCTACCTGATCAACGACGCCCGTGACGTCGAGGCGGACCGCGCGCACCCGACCAAACGGTTCCGGCCGATCGCGGCAGGTGTGGTGCCGGAGTGGCTGGCCTATCTGCTGGCAGTGGTGCTGGCCGCGGCGTCGTTGGGCATCTCGTGGTCGCTCACCCCGAACCTGGCCCTGGTGATGGCGATCTACGTGGCCATCCAGCTCGCGTACTGCTTCGGCCTCAAACATCAAGCGGTGCTGGACATCTGCATCGTGTCGTCGGGATTCCTGATCCGGGCCATCGCCGGTGGTGTGGCCACCGGCATCCCGCTGTCGCAGTGGTTCCTGCTCGTCATGGCGTTCGGTTCGCTGTTCATGGCATCGGGCAAGCGCTACGCCGAACTGCAGCTGGCCGAGCGCACCGGCGCCAAGATCCGCAAGTCGCTGGAGAGCTACACGACGACCTATCTGCGCTTCGTCTGGACGCTGGCGGCCACCGCAGTGGTGGTCTGCTACGGACTGTGGGCCTTCGAGCGCGACCGGGTGGTCGGCTCGTCGTGGTTCGCCATATCGATGATCCCGTTCACCATCGCCATCCTGCGCTACGCGGTCGACGTCGATGGCGGCATCGCCGGCGAGCCAGAGGAGATCGCACTGCGGGACCGGGTTCTGCAGCTGCTGGCTGTGGCGTGGATCGGGACCATCGGTGCTGCCATCGCTTTCAGCTGACCCCACCAACGCCCGCCGGTGGCCCGGCGTGACCGACCTGCGTAAGCGGGCCGGCGGACTGGGCGAGCGGTTCGAGAACTGGCCGGCATTCCCGTATCACCTGTCGGTGCGGATCAGCCTGTGGGTTGGCATCGTGGTGATCGCCGGGCTGTTCGGCTGGGGCGCCTGGCAACGCCGGTGGATCGCCGACGACGGCCTGATCGTGCTGCGGACCGTGCGAAACCTGTTGGCGGGCAACGGTCCGGTCTTCAACGCCGGGGAACGGGTGGAGGCCAACACCTCGACGGCGTGGACCTACCTGGTGACCCTCGGCGCCTGGATCGGTGGCCCGCTGCGGCTGGAGTACGTGGTGCTGGCGCTGGCTCTGGTGCTCAGCGTGCTCGGCGTGGTGTTCGTCATGCTGGGCACCGGCCGTCTCTACGCGCCCAGCCTGCGGGGCCGTCGCGCGCTGCTGCTGCCGGCCGGTGCGCTGGTCTACATCGCGATCCCGCCGGCCCGCGACTTCGCCACCTCGGGGCTCGAAAGTGGTTTGGCGCTGGCGTATCTCGGGTTGCTGTGGTGGATGATGGTCTGCTGGTCGCAGGCGCTGCGCGCACATCCCGATCAGCAGCGCGGCCAACAGAACATCACCGGCCCGGTGTTCGAGGCCTCGCTGGCCTTCGTCGCAGGGCTGAGCGTGCTGATCCGCCCGGAGCTGGCCCTGCTCGGCGGCGGGCTGCTGGTCATGATGCTCGTGGCCGCGCGGGGGTGGCGCCGCCGGACGTTGATCCTCGTCGCGGGTGGATTGCTGCCCGTGGGCTACCAGATCTTCCGGATGGGTTACTACGGCCTGCTGGTGCCCGGAACCGCGGTGGCCAAGGACGCCTCGGGGTCCAAATGGGCCCAGGGCTTCATCTACCTGACCAATTTCAACCGCCCCTACCTGCTGTGGGTGCCCGCAGTGTTGCTGGTGCTGCTCGGAATGGTGTTGCTGGCCACCAGGACTCGGCCGTGGTGGGTCCGGCGGCAGGTGCCGCGTGGTTACGGCTGGCTGCCGCGGACCATCCAAAGTCCGCCTGCCATCGTCATTTTCATGGTGGCCAGCGGGTTCCTGCAGGCGGTGTACTGGGTGCGCCAGGGCGGCGACTTCATGCACGGCCGGGTGCTGCTGGCGCCGGTGTTCTGCATGCTTGCCCCCGTCGCGGTGATCCCGGTGGTGCTGCCCGACGGCACCAAGTTCACCCGGGAGACCGGATATCTGCTGGCCGCGGCGACGAGCGTGCTGTGGGCCGCGGTGGTCGGATGGTCGATCTGGGCGGCCAACTCGCCGGGCCTGGGCGCCGACGCGACCCGGGTCACCTACTCCGGCATCGTCGACGAGCGGCGCTTCTACTCGCAGGCCACCGGCCACGCGCATCCACTGACCGCTGCCGACTATCTGGACTACCCGCGCATGCGGGCGGTCCTGACCGCGATCAACAACACGCCCGACGGTGCGCTGCTGCTCCCGTCCGGCAACTACGACCAGTGGGATGTGGTGCCCGCCCTCCCGCCGCCGCCCGGGCTGACACCGTCGCAGCGCAGGGCGCTGGTAACACCGCACACGGTGTTTTTCACCAACCTCGGCATGGTCAGCATGAACACCGGGCTCAACGTGCGCGTGATCGATCAGATCGGGCTGGCGAACCCGTTGGCCATGCACACGCGGCGCCTGACCGACGGCCGCATCGGCCACGACAAGAACCTGTTCCCGGACTGGGCGGTGGCCGAGGGGCCGTTCCTCAAGGAACACCCCTACGTCCCGCCGTATCTGGACGAGGACTGGATCACCGAAGCCGGGGTGGCGATGACATGTCCGGGCACCGACGCGATGCTGAATTCTGTGCGCGGTGAGATGGGTCCGCGACGGTTCCTGTCGAACCTCACGCACGCCTACGAGTTCACCAAGTACCGGATCGACCGCGTGCCGTTGTACGAGATCAACCGGTGTGGCCTGCAACCGCCGCCGACCAAGGTGCCCCCGTACACGGGCATGCCCGCAACCGGTCCGTAGTTTGCGCGCGGCGGTGTGGGGGCGCTAGACCACAAACCTGGGATTTGGCTGTCAGTGGGTTGGTCTGTTTGGGTAACGCTAGGCCGTCATGGCCCGATACGTAATCGGGCACCCGTGCGTCCGCTTGCGGCGTGCCCGATGATCTGCCCTGATCGCACTTTGGTCGCACTTTGGACGACCGAGTGTGACCAGGGCAGACAGCTGCTGAAAAGAAGAAAATGGCCTTCGTGTGGTTGACTACACGGGCACGTGAGCCGGTTACGTCCGCTGAATTGACGTGCGGCATACGACAGATGAGATAGGGAGCGGTATGAAGTTCGTTGGGAAGATGCGCGGCGCAGCGGCAGGTCTGTCGCGCCGGCTGACGGTTGCGGTCGCGGCAGCGGCCCTGCTGCCTGGCCTGGTAGGCGTCGCGGGTGGCTCGGCGACTGCTGGGGCTTTCTCTCGCCCGGGTCTGCCGGTCGAGTATCTCGACGTTCCGTCGGCAGCGATGGGACGTGACATCCGCGTGGAGTTCCAGAGCGGTGGCCCGGGTGCTCCGGCGCTGTACCTGCTCGACGGTATGCGCGCACGTGACGACCAGAACGGCTGGGACATCGAGCTCCCGACGTTCGAGTGGTTCCTGAACTCCGGTATCTCCGTCGTGATGCCCGTCGGTGGCCAGTCCAGCTTCTACACCGACTGGTACAAGCCGGCGTGTGGCAGCAAGGACGGCGGCTGCAAGACCTACAAGTGGGAAACCTTCCTGAGCAGCGAGCTCCCCGCGTGGCTGCAGGCCAACCGGCAGGTCAAGCCGACCGGTAGCGCCATCGTCGGTCTGTCGATGGCCGGTTCGTCCGCTCTGATCCTGTCGATGAACCACCCCGAGCAGTTCATCTACGCCGGGGCGCTGTCGGGCACCTTGAACCCGTCCGAGGGTTGGTGGCCCATGCTGATCAGCGTCTCCATGGGTGACGCCGGTGGCTACAAGGCCGACGACATGTGGGGTTCGACGGGCGATCCGAACAACGCCTGGAAGGCCAACGACCCGACGGTCAACGTCGCCAAGATCGCTCAGCAGGGCACGCGCCTGTGGATCTACTGCGGTAACGGCAAGCCGAACGAGTCCGGTGGCACCGACGTTCCCGCGAAGTTCCTCGAGGGCTTCCTGTGCCGCACCAACACCACGTTCCAGGAGAAGTACCTCGCCGCTGGTGGCCAGAACGCGGTGTTCAACTTCCCGCAGAGCGGTACCCACGCGTGGGTCTACTGGGGCCAGCAGCTGCAGGCCATGAAGCCTGACCTGCAGCGCGTGCTGGGTGCCACCCCGACCGCCTGATCGGGCGGGCCGGTAGCGGCCGAACACGATATTGACGCTGACGGCGGCGATCCTCTGGGGTCGCCGCCGTCAGTCGTTTCCATCTCCACCTGTACGTCCGATGTGGTTCACTACAACGGGCCTTGTGCTCCTCGCGTGCGCGGTGGTCTGTGTGCTCCTCGCGCGGGAGCCGGGCTGTGTGTGCGGGGGCACCTTTCAGCAATGGGGTCCGATGGCTCTCCGGGAGTTCCCGGCGACAGGAGGGGTTTGAGGATGAGGCGTGGGTTGATTGCCGTGCGGGCGGTGCTGCTGACCGCGGTTCTCGCGGCCGGGCTGTGGACCTCGTCGGTCCTCACGGGAGCCCCGGCGCGAGCCGACGGCGTCGAGTACCTGATGGTGCCCTCGGCGGCGATGGGCCGCGACATCCCCGTGGCGTTCCAGGGCGGTGGGCCGCACGCGGTGTTCCTCCTCGACGCCTTCAATGCCGCTCCCGACGTCAGCAATTGGGTCAACGCCGGGCACGCCATGAGCACGCTGGCGGGCCGTGGTATCTCGGTCGCCGCTCCGGCGGGCGGCGCGTGGAGCCTCTACACCAACTGGGAGCAGGACGGCAGCAAGCAGTGGGAGACCTTCCTCTCCGATGAGCTGCCGAACTGGCTGGCCGCCAACAAGGGCCTGGCCCCGGGCGGGCACGGCATCGTCGGTGTCTCGCAGGGCGGAACAGCAGCAGTGACGCTCGCCGCATTTCACCCGGACCGTTTCCGGTTCGCGGGTTCGCTGTCAGGCTTCCTGACGCCGTCGGCCACCACGCTGAACGGTGCGATCACCGCCGGGCTTGCGCAGTACGGCGGCGTCGACAGCTACGGAATGTGGGGCGCGCCGCAGCTGGGCCGCTGGAAGTGGCGCGATCCCGACGTGCACGTGCAACTGCTCGCCGACGCCAACACCCGGCTGTGGGTGTACACCCCCAACACCATGACGTGCAGTGATCCGGCCGCCATGATCGGTGTCTGTGACCAGGCCCAGGGCAGTAACCGGGCGTTCTACTCGCACTACCGCGGCGTGGGCGGCAGCAACGGGCATTTCGACTTCCAGGGTGGCGGACAGCACGACTGGGGCAGCTGGGCGCCGCAACTGGCCCAGATGTCTGGTGAATTGGTGGCCACCATCAAGTAGCTGCGACCAATTCGGTTGCACCGGGGCAACTTTTGGCAGCCGGTACCGTGGAGTCGTGCAACGCTCGGTACGGTCGGCCACCCTGGTTCTCGCGGTGTCCGCTTCGTCGTTGCTGACCGCGTGTGGCGCGGGCAGCGACATGATGGAACCGCTGGCGTTGCCGACATCGCAGATCAACGACGCACACGCCCAGTCGGGTGACCTCGTTTCGGTACCGACCGCCCCGGCCGTCACCGCCCAGCAGCGGTCGTACCTCGACGCGTTGGCCGCTGCTGGCGTGAAGCCGTCGAGCGATCTTCAAGCCCTGACCATCGGGTCCTACGTCTGTCAGGCGCGGGCTGCGAAGCAGAATGATCAGGCGGTGTGGGATCTTGTGCTACCTCTGGTGCGCAGCGATGTGCGCGCCGACCACGTGGTGGACGGCAGCGCGTCAGTCGGGGACCAAGACAACGGTGAAGTCGCCGCAGCGGCCTCCGATTACATCCGCATCGCAACCGAACAACTCTGCTAGCAGGAGACATGGCGAAAAACTCTCGACGGAAGCGGCATCGCATCCTGGCCCTCATCGCTGCCGGTGCGATGGCACTTGTCGTGGTGCTGGTGGTGGCGATCGTGGTGATCGTGATGCGCAGGCCGGAGACGCCGTCGGCCCCGCCCAGCGCCCAGCCGTCCCCTGGCGTGCAGGTGCCGCCGACGACGCGTAAGCCGCGCCCGGCGTTCCAGAGCGCCGACTGCCCGGACGTCTTCGTGCTGTCGATCCCCGGCACCTGGGAGTCCTCGGTGCAGTTGGACCCGGCCAACCCGGTGCAGTTCCCGCTGGCGTTGCTGCTCAACGTGACCAACCCGCTGCGCGCGCAGTTCGACAACTCGCGGATGGAGATCTACACGGTTCCCTACACCGCGCAGTTCCACAATCCGTTCGCCGCGGACAAGCAGATGTCCTACAACGACAGCCGGGCCGAAGGCACCCGCGTCGCGGTGAAGGCGCTGACGGACATGAACAACCGGTGCCCGCTGACCAGCTACGTGATCATGGGCTTCTCGCAGGGCGCGGTGATCGGCGGCGACATCGCCAGCGACATCGGTAACGGCCGCGGCCCCGTGGACGAGGACCTGGTGCTCGGGGTGACCCTGATCGCCGATGGGCGCCGTCAGATGGGCGTCGGCCAGGACGTGGGTCCGAACCCCGTCGGCCAGGGCGCCGAGGTGACCTTGCACGAGGTGCCGACGCTGTCGGCCCTGGGTCTGACGATGACGGGAGCTCGCCCGGGTGGGTTCGGCGCCCTCAACGACCGCACCAACGAGATCTGTGGCACCGGTGACCTGATCTGTTCGGCCCCGCAGGAGGCGTTCTCGATCGTCAACCTGCCCGCCACGCTGGAAACCCTGTCGGGTAGCGCCGCCGGCCCGGTCCACGCGCTCTACAACACTCCGCAGTTCTGGGTTCTCAATGGTCAGACGGCCACTCAGTGGACGCTGTCGTGGGCGCAGAACCTCATCGAAAACGCGCCTCACCCTGCACACGGATAACACTTCGGCCACGAGCGCGCCGGATTTGGTTGGGGCCGCTTGACTCCCTTAATATTAAGAGAAAAGTAAGGGCTTCACATAGGTGAGTAGCGAGTGCGATCGCGCGTACCATCCTTCGGGGTTTTGGTACGCGCGGTCGGTTGACTGGCTGAGGCGCACCGTGAACGACGTGCGACAACAGGCTTCACGACGAGTGCGGCTCTGACGGGAGAAGAAATATGCCGTTCCACAATCCGTTCATCAAGGACGGACAGATCAAGTTTCCTGACGGCGCCAGCATCGTTCAACACGTCGAGCGCTGGGCCAAGGTGCGTGGCGACAAGCTCGCGTACCGGTTCCTCGACTTCTCCACAGAGCGCGACGGCGTCGCCCGCGACCTGACATGGTCGCAGTTCAGTGCCCGTAACAAGGCCGTCGCCGCGCGGCTGCAGCAGGTCACCCAGCCGGGCGATCGCGTCGCGATCCTGTGCCCGCAGAACCTCGACTACCTGGTCGCCTTCTTCGGCACCCTCTACGCGGGCCGCATCGCCGTTCCCCTGTTCGACCCGTCCGAGCCGGGGCACGTCGGCCGGCTGCACGCCGTGCTCGACAACTGCCACCCGTCGGCGATCCTGACCACCACGGAGGCCGCCGAAGGCGTCCGTAAGTTCTTCCGCAGCCGTCCGGCCAACCAGCGGCCGCGCGTCATCGCCGTCGACGCCGTGCCCGACGACGTCGCCGCCACCTGGGTCCATCCGGACGATCCGGACGAGACCACCATCGCCTACCTGCAGTACACCTCGGGGTCGACGCGTATCCCGACCGGTGTGCAGATCACCCACCTCAACCTGGCCACCAACGTCGTGCAGGTGATCGAGGCGCTGGAAGGCGAGGACGGCGACCGCGGCCTGTCCTGGCTGCCGTTCTTCCACGACATGGGTCTGATCACCGCTCTGCTCGCGCCGATGATCGGCTACTACTTCACCTTCATGACCCCGGCGGCGTTCGTGCGTCGTCCCGAACGCTGGATCCGGGAACTCGCCCGCAAGGAGGGTGACACCGGCGGCACCATCTCGGTGGCCCCGAACTTCGCGTTCGACCACGCCGCGGCGCGCGGTGTGCCCAAGGAGGGCTCGGCGCCGCTGGACATGTCCAACGTCAAGGCCGTGCTGAACGGCAGCGAGCCCATCTCGGCGGCCACCGTGCGCCGGTTCAACGAGGCGTTCGGCCCGTACGGTTTCCCGGCCAAGGCCATCAAGCCGTCCTACGGCCTGGCCGAGGCCACGCTGTTCGTGTCGACCACGCCGTCGGCCGAGGAGCCCAAGATCATCACCGTCGACCGGGATGCGCTCAACAGCGGGCGCATCGTCGAGGTGCCCGAGGATTCCCCGAAGGCCGTCGCCCAGGCATCGGCCGGGAAGGTCGGCATGGCCGAGTGGGCGGTCATCGTCGACGCCGACAGTGCGACCGAGCTGCCCGACGGCCAGGTCGGTGAGATCTGGATCAGCGGCCAGAACATGGGCACCGGCTACTGGGGCAAGCCCGAGGAGAGCCGCGAGGTCTTCCAGAACACCCTCAAGTCGCGCACCAGCCCCTCGCACGCCGAGGGTGCGTCCGACGACGCCACTTGGGTCCGCACTGGCGACTACGGTGCCTTCTACGACGGCGATCTCTACATCACCGGCCGCGTGAAGGATCTGGTCATCATCGACGGCCGCAACCACTACCCGCAGGACCTGGAGTACTCGGCGCAGGAGGCCAGCAAGGCGCTGCGCACCGGGTACGTCGCGGCCTTCTCGGTGCCGGCCAACCAGCTGCCCGACGAGGTCTTCGAGAACGCGCATTCCGGGCTGCACCGCGACCCTGATGACACCTCCGAACAGCTGGTGATCGTGGCCGAGCGGGCGCCGGGCGCGCACAAGCTCGAAGTCGGCCCCATCTCCGACGACATCCGCGCCGCCATCGCGGTGCGGCACGGCGTCACCGTTCGCGACGTGCTGCTGACCGCCGCCGGTGCCATCCCGCGTACCTCCAGCGGCAAGATCGGCCGCCGTGCCTGCCGGGCCGCCTACCTGGACGGCAGCCTGCGCAGCGGCAAGATCGCCAACGCGTTCCCCGACGAGACCGACTGATGAGCGCTCGCGCGAAGAAGAGACAGCACTGATGAGCGCTCGCGCGAAGAAGAGACAGCACTGATGGGCCCAGCTGGGCTACACCGCCGACTGTCGGCCGGTTGAGACAAGGTGACTTGAACACCCGCACGCGAGGAGGACAACCCGCGATGGATGAAGCACAAAGCAATTCGAATCTTCCAGCGACCACCGAGTCTGCCGGCCAACCGGCGTCGCGCCCCGACATGACCGTCGCGGAGATGCGCGAGTGGCTGCGCAAGGCGGTGGCCACCGCGACGGGGCAATCGGCCGACGCCATCGACGAGACCACGCCACTGATCGAGCTCGGCCTGTCCTCGCGCGATGCGGTCGCGATGGCCAGTGACATCGAGGATCTCACCGGCGTCACGCTGACGGCCACGGTGCTGTTCCGGCATCCGACCATCGAGTCGCTGGCCACTGTCATCATCGAGGGCGAACCCGAACCCGAGGACACCAGCGACGAGGACTGGTCGCGCGAGCGTGATGTCGAGGACATTGCGATCGTGGGTGTGTCCACCCGCTTCCCGGGTGACCTGAACACCCCCGACGAGATGTGGGAAGCCCTGCTCGCGGGAAAGGACTGCATCACCGACCTGCCCGAGGGCCGGTGGGAGGAGTTCCTCTCCGAACCGCGAATCGCCGAGCGGGTGGGTAAGGCCCGCACCCGCGGCGGCTATCTGTCCGACATCAAGGGTTTCGACTCCGAGTTCTTCGCGCTGTCGAAGATGGAGGCCGACAACATCGATCCGCAGCAGCGCATGGCGCTGGAGCTGACGTGGGAAGCCTTGGAGCACGCCAGGATTCCCGCGTCGAGCCTGCGGGGCGGCAGTGTCGCGGTGTACATCGGCAGTTCCAACAACGACTACTCCTACCTGTCGCTGGCCGACCCGACGGTGACCCACCCGTACGCCATCACCGGCAACCAGACGGCGATCATCGCCAACCGCGTGTCCTACTTCTACGATTTCCGCGGCCCGTCGGTGTCTGTCGACACCGCGTGCTCGAGCTCGCTGGTCGCCGCGCACCAGGGTGTGCAGGCGCTGCGCTCGGGTGAGGCCGACGTGGCCATCGTCGGCGGCGTCAACGCGCTCATCACCCCGCTGGTGACCATCGGCTTCGACGAGGTCGGCGGCGTGCTGGCCTCCGACGGCCGGATCAAGTCGTTCTCGTCGGACGCCGACGGCTACGCCCGTTCCGAGGGCGGCGGCATGCTGGTGCTCAAGCGGGTGTCCGATGCCCGCCGCGACGGCGACCAGATCCTGGCCGTGATCGCCGGCAGCGCGGTCAACCACGACGGCCGGTCCAACGGTCTGCTCGCCCCGAATCCCGATGCGCAGGAAGAGGTTCTGCGCCGGGCGTACAAGGACGCCGGGATCAACCCGCGCAACGTCGACTACATCGAGGCGCACGGCACAGGCACCATCCTGGGCGACCCGATCGAGGCCGACGCGCTCGGCCGGGTGGTCGGCCGGGGTCGTGACGCGGACAAGCCTGCCCTGCTGGGTGCGGTGAAATCCAATGTGGGACACCTGGAATCGGCCGCGGGCGCGGCGAGCCTGGCGAAGATGACGCTGGCGCTGGCCAACGACAAGCTGCCGCCGTCGATCAACTACGCGGGGCCCAACCCCTACATCGACTTCGACAAGGAACATCTCAAGGTCAACGACACCGTCTCGGAGTGGCCGCGGTACAGCGGGCACGCCATCACCGGTGTGTCGGGATTCGGGTTCGGTGGCGCCAACGCGCACCTGGTGCTGCGTGAGGTGCTGCCGTCGGATCTCGTCGAACCCGAGCCGGAACCCGAAGCGGTCGAAGAGAAGTCGACCGCTGACGACGCCAACGCCGTATACGTCGGCGGCGTGCGGATGGACGAGTACGGCGAGTTCATCCACGATGAACCGGAGGCGGATGAATACCCCGCCTACGATGAGGCCGCACACGAACTGCCCGGCCTGACCGACGAGGCCAAGCGGCTGATCGAGAAGGCGCGCGAGGAGCTGGCCGCCCGCGAAGCCGCTGAGCCCGTCAAAAAGGTTGTCCCGCTTGCTGTCTCGGCGTTCTTGACGTCGCGTAAGAAGGCCGCCGCGGCCGAGCTGGCGGACTGGATCGACAGCCCCGCAGGGCGTGAGGCCTCTCTCGAATCCATCGGGCGCTCGCTGTCGCGGCGCAACCACGGCCGCTCGCGCGCGGTCGTGCTGGCCACGGACCACGACGAGGCCATCAAGGGCCTGCGGGCATTGGCCGAGGGCAAGCAGCACCCGAGCGTGATCACCGCCGACGGTCCCGTCACCAACGGGCCGGTGTGGGTGCTCGCCGGATTCGGTGCCCAGCACCGCAAGATGGGCAAAGAGCTGTACCTGCGCGAGCCTGTCTTCGCCGAATGGATCAACAAGGTCGACGCCCACATCCAGGATGAGCGCGGCTATTCCGTCGTCGAACTGATCCTCGACGACGCGATCGACTACACCAACGAGACCTGCGAATACCCCATCGAAGTGGTCCAGACGGTGATCTTCGCGATCCAGATCGCGCTCGGTGAGTTCCTCAAGGCCCACGGCGCGAAACCCGGTGCGGTGGTGGGGCAGTCGCTCGGTGAGGCGGCCGCCGCCTACTTCTCCGGCGGCCTGTCGCTGGCCGACGCGACCCGGACCATCTGCTCGCGCGCCCACCTGATGGGTGAGGGCGAGGCGATGCTGTTCGGCGAGTACATCCGGCTCATGGCCCTCGTGGAGTACTCGGCCGACGAGATCAAGACCGTCTTCGCCGACTACCCGGGCCTGGAGGTGTGCGTCTACGCCGCCCCGACCCAGACCGTCATCGGCGGTCCGCCGGAGCAGATCGACGCGATCATCGCCCGGGCCGAGTCCGAGGGGAAGTTCGCCCGCAAGCTGCAGACCAAGGGCGCCAGCCACACCCAGCAGATGGATCCGCTGCTCGGCGAACTCTCCGCCGAGATCCAGGGCATCGAACCGCATCCGCTGACCACGGGCTACTTCTCCACCGTGCACGAGGGCAAGTTCATCCGGGCCGGCGCCGAGCCGATCCACGACGTGGAGTACTGGAAGAAGGGGCTGCGCCACAGCGTCTACTTCACGCACGGCATCCGCAACGCGGTCGACAACGGGCACACTACGTTCCTGGAGCTGGCGCCGAACCCGGTGGCGCTCATGCAGGTTGGGCTGACGACAGCGTCGGCGGGCCTGCACGACGCGCAGCTGATCGCGACGCTGGCCCGCAAGCAGGACGAGGTCACCTCGATGACCACGGCCATGGCGCACCTGTTTGTGCACGGTCACGACCTGGACATCCGCACGCTGTTCCCGCGCAAGTCCAGCGGCCTGGCCGGTGCCCTGGACTTCGCCAACATCCCGCCGACGCGGTTCAAGCGCAAGCAGCACTGGCTGGATGCGCACTTCACCGGTGACAGCTCGGCGGTCATGCCGGGCAACCATGTCGCCACCCCCGACGGCAAGCACGTGTGGGAGTTCGTGCCCAAGGGCGCCATCGACCTCGCTGCGCTGGTGAAAGCCGCTGCCGCGCAGGTGCTTCCGGACGCCAGGCTGACCGCGTCCGAGCAGCGCGCGGTGCCGGCCGAGGGTTCGCGGCTGGTCACGACGCTGACCCGGCACCCGGGCGGTGCCTCGGTGCAGGTGCACGCCCGCATCGATGAGTCGTTCACGCTGGTCTACGACGCCATCGTGACCCGCGGCGGCGCCGCGGCCACCCTGCCGACCGCAGTGGGTGCCGGTGTTGTCGCCGAGCAGGTTTCGGCCGCACCGGCCGCCGTCGAGCCGGAACCCGAGGATGATGCCGAGATCCTGCAGGACAACCTGACCAAGGGCGCAGGCATGGGCGCCGGCTTCGAGAAGTGGTCGCCCGAGTCCGGTGAGACCGTCGCGCAGCGCCTCGGCACGATCGTCGGTGCCGCAATGGGTTACGAGCCCGAGGATCTGCCGTGGGAGGTGCCGCTGATCGAGCTGGGTCTCGACTCGCTGATGGCGGTGCGGATCAAGAACCGCGTCGAGTACGACTTCGACCTGCCGCCGATCCAGTTGACCGCGGTCCGGGACGCCAACCTCTACAACGTCGAGGAGCTCATCAAGTACGCGATCGAGCACCGCGACGAGGTCGACCAGATCGCCGAGTCGCAGAAGGGCAAGTCGGCCGAGGACATCGCCGCCGAGCAGTCCGAGCTGCTGGGTGGTGCGTCCACGGTGGCCGAGCTCGAAGCCAAGCTCGCTGAGGCCGGACATCCCTTGGCCGACAAGGACTCCGAGGACAGCGTCGCACCAGCTGCGCCGATCGACATTCCCGCGCCGCCGACCGATCCGAGCGGTCCCTCGATCCCGGCCCCGCCGTCAGATCCGTCGGGCCCCAGCAAGGCCACCGCAGCCGCAGCGGCAGCGAAGGTGCTGACCCAGGAGGCGGTGACCGAGGCGCTGGGCGCCGACGTGCCGCCGCGTGACGCCGCGGAACGCGTCACGTTCGCGACGTGGGCGATCGTGACCGGCAAGTCTCCGGGCGGCATCTTCAACGAGCTGCCTTCGGTCGACGACGCGACCGCGACCAAGTTGGCCGAGCGGCTGTCCGAACGCGCCGAGGGCACCATCACCGTCGACGACGTCAAGTCGGCCACGACCATCGAGGAACTGTCCACGATCGTGCGCGACCAGCTCGAGGAGGGCGTGGTCGACGGGTTCGTGCGCACGCTGCGGGCACCGAAAGAGGGCTCGTCGCACGTGCCGCTCTTCGTGTTCCACCCGGCAGGTGGGTCCACGGTGGTCTACGAACCGTTGATGAAGCGGCTGCCGCCCGATACCCCGGTCTACGGATTCGAGCGCGTCGAGGGCGCGATCGAGGAGCGCGCGGCCGAATACGTGCCGAAGCTGTTGGCTATGCACGACGGCCCGTTCGTGCTCGCGGGCTGGTCACTGGGCGGGGCACTGGCCTACGCGTGCGCGATCGGGCTGAAGCGAGCAGGCGCCGACGTCCGGTTCGTCGGGCTGATCGACCTCGCGCTTCCGGGCGAGCCGATCGACCAGAGCAAGGAGGGCATGCGGGCCCGCTGGGACCGCTACGCCCTGTTCGCCGAGCGGACGTTCAACGTCGAGATTCCGGCCATCCCGTACGAGGAACTGGAGCAACTCGACGACGAGGGCCAGGTGAAGTTCGTGCTGGACGCGATCAAGGACAGCGGCGTGCGGATCCCGGGCGGCATCATCGAGCACCAGCGCACGTCGTACCTGGATCAGCGCGCCCTGGCCACCATCGAGGTCCAGCCCTACGACGGGCACGTCACGCTGTACCTGGCCGACCGCTACCACGATGACGCGATCGTGTTCGAGCCTGCGTACGCGACCCGTAAGCCCGACGGCGGCTGGGGTGAGTACGTCAAGGATCTGGAGGTCGTACCCATCGGGGGTGAGCACATCCAGGCCATCGACGAGCCGTACATTGCCAAAGTGGGTGCTCACATGAGCGAGGCGCTCAACCGTATCGAAGCCGAGAGCGAGAGCAAGTGACGAACAAGACGACGGCCGCGCTGTTGGCCGACCTCCGCGAGAAGCTTGAGATCGCCAAGGAACCCGGCGGCGAGAAGGCCATCGCCAAGCGTGAGAAGAAGGGCATCCCCAGTGCCCGTGCGCGCATCCACGCGCTGCTCGATCCGGGCAGCTTCCTGGAGATCGGCGCCCTGTGCAAGACACCCGGTGACCCGAACGCACTGTTCGGCGACGGCGTGGTCACCGGCCACGGCACCATCAACGGCCGCCCGGTGGGCGTGTTCAGCCACGACCAGACGGTGTTCCAGGGCACGGTCGGCGAGATGTTCGGCCGCAAGGTGGCCCGCCTGATGGAGTGGGTGGCCATGGTCGGCTGCCCGATGATCGGCATCAACGACTCGGGCGGTGCCCGCATCCAGGACGCCGTGACCTCGCTGGCCTGGTACGCCGAACTCGGCCGCCGCCACGAACTGCTGCGCGGCATGGTGCCCGAGATCTCGATCATTCTCGGCAAATGTGCTGGCGGCGCGGTGTATTCGCCGATCCAGACCGATCTGGTGGTGGCCGTGCGGGACCAGGGCTACATGTTCGTCACCGGCCCGGACGTCATCAAGGACGTCACCGGTGAGGACGTGACGCTCGACGAGCTGGGCGGCGCCGATGCGCAGGCCCGCTACGGCAACATCCACCAGGTGGTCGAGGACGAGGCCGCGGCGTTCCAGTACGTGCGCGACTACCTGAGCTTCTTGCCCCCCAACACTTTTGACGACCCGCCGATCGTCAACCCCGGCATGGAGCCCGAGATCACGCCGCACGACCTTGAGCTCGACGCCATCGTGCCGGACGCCGACAACACGGCCTACGACATGCATGAGATCCTGCTGCGGATCTTCGACGACGGCGACGTGTTCGACGTTGCCGCGCAGCGTGGGCAGGCGATGATCACGGCGTTCGCGCGCGTCGACGGGCACCCGGTCGGCGTCATCGCCAACCAGCCGATGCACATGTCCGGTGCCATCGACAACGAGGCGTCGGACAAGGCTGCCGGATTCATCCGGTTCTGCGACTCCTACAACCTGCCTTTGGTTTTCGTGGTCGACACCCCCGGCTTCCTGCCCGGCGTCGAGCAGGAGAAGGGCGGCATCATCAAGCGCGGCGGCCGGTTCCTCAACGCCGTCGTCGAGGCCGACGTGCCGAAGGTGACCATCACCATCCGCAAGTCCTACGGTGGCGCGTACGCGGTGATGGGTTCCAAGCAGCTCTCGGCTGACCTCAACTTTGCCTGGCCGACCGCCCGTATCGCGGTGATCGGTGCCGAGGGCGCCGCGCAGTTGCTGGTGAAGCGTTTCCCGGATCCCACCGCGCCCGAGGTGCAGAAGATCCGCGCGGACTTCATCGCGGGCTACAACGAGAACATGGCCACGCCGTGGATCGCCGCCGAGCGCGGGTTCATCGACGCCGTCATCCAGCCGCACGAAACCCGGCTGCTGCTGCGCAAGTCGCTGCACCTGTTGCGCGACAAGCAGAAGCACGGCCGCGTCCAGCGCAAGCACGGCCTCCTACCTATCTAGCGCGAGCAGACGCTGAGGTACCGCGACACGCCGCAGTTCGCGGACCGCTGTGTCTGCTCGCCCAGGGGGTCAGCCCGTGGCCAACACTGCCGCGCCGTACCAATGGCACAGCAGCAGAGCAAGTTCCACGTCCAGCCGGTCCTCATCGATGGGGCGGCCGCGGCGTTCGATCGCCCGGCTGACCCGGTACTTCACCGAGTTGAAGTGCAGATTGAGTTTCTCGCCCGCGGATTTGTAGCTCGCGCCGTCGGCCAGGTAGACGCGCAAGGTCTCGCGCAGCCGCGCGTCGTTGGCGGTGTCGGAAGCCAGTTCGCCGAGCGTATCGGTGACGAATCCCCGTGCCGCGTCGAGGTTCTCACCCATCAGTGCCGCGGCGGCCAGACCGGGATCGGTCGCCGCGGTGACGCCACCGCTGCCCGCGGCGATCGCGACGACGCGGGCCCGCACGGCTTGGCGGTGGGACCTGCGGAAGCCGTCGACACCCCGCAACGGCGTGCCGAGCGCCACCGCGGGCGCATCACGCTGAGCGCCGAGAAAGTCGCGGGCGGTGTCGAGTGCACTCGCCGCTGCCATCGCCGACAGCGGTATCCAGCCCCAACCGGTGTTGCGGTCGGCTGCGACGAACAGCGGACTGCCGTGCGCGCCAACGGCTTCAGCCAGATCGCGCAGCAGAATCTCGAGGCGGCCGAGCCCGTCGTCGCGGTCGCAATCGGCAGGCCACCACAACACCAGTGCCAGATGCGTGCGCTGCATCGGATACCGCAATGCGGCAGTGAGGGTGTCAGGGTCGGCCACTGCGGCCGACAGCGGCGTCGCGAGAACCTCGCGCACCCGCAGCGCCCTGGCACTGTTCTGATTGGCCAGCCAGCGTTCGCGTTCCTCTTCGTAGACGACCACCACCTGCTGGCTGATCCAGTCGATGTAGCGGAACGACACCGACGTGATGCGCTCGAACACCGCCAAACCGATCCGCGCGTCCAGACCCGAGGCGTTGATCTCGTCGGAGGCCGCGTCGATCACCAGGGCATGGCCTAACCGGTACGCCCGCACGAGCGCGTCCATCGGCACTCCGCGCTGGGCTACGCGGCGGGCGTATTCGAGCGCCGCGGTCGGCGGCTCGATGTTGCCCAGCGATATGTCATGGCGCAGCGCATGGAAGATGGTCTCGACGTTGCCCGCGACGCTGGCCCCGAGCAGCTGCACCAATTCGGGGTCGCCGCGCAGCTGCGTGATGTCGCTGGCCAGCGCCTGTTGGACGCTGCGGCTCACCGCGCTCTGGCGGGCGATCAGGCTGTCCATCACAACGGCCGAGGCAGCTGCGACAGCGGTGTCCATGTCCTGACCCTAGAACGTGTATTTGTTCCCCGGCGACAAACCGCCAGGTCGACTTCATCGGCGTACGACGGTGTGGTGGGGAGCACAAATTTCTACTGTCGTGACATGTCCCTCTCCACTCTGCCCGACCGCCGCGCCGCCGCCGCACCACATGCTCCCGCCGTCGCCGACGACCACCTCGACCTGGACAACAGCGCGTTCCTCGACGCTGTCCGCCGCGCCGCCGCGGCCCTGCGGGCGCACGGTGTCCGGCCTGGCAGCGTCGTGGCCGTCATGCTCCCCAACCGCACCGAGTTCGTCGTCGCGCTCTTCGCCGCGTGGCGACTCGGAGCGGCCGTCACCCCGATCAGCCCGACCCTGGTGCCTGCCGAAGTCGCGTACCAGGTGGCCGACGCCGGATCGGTGGTGCTGATCGCCGACCGTGCGGTGGACGCCGATATCCCGATTCTTCGCGTGGACGACCTCACCGGCGACCCCGACGGCGCAGACCCGATCGACAACACCGACGACGCGCTGGCCCTGCTGATCTACACCAGCGGTACCACGGGCCGTCCCAAGGGCGTCATGCTCGACCACGGCAACATCAACGCCATGTGCGCCATGGTGATCGAGGGTTTCGAGCTGACCTCCTCGGACCACAGCCTGCTGATCCTGCCGCTGTTTCACGTCAACGGCATCGTGGTGAGCATCCTGTCGCCGCTCATCGCCGGTGGGCGGGCCACCATCGCGGGCCGGTTCAACCCGGCCACGTTCTTCCCGCGCATCGAAAGCACCAGGGCCACCTACTTTTCCGCGGTGCCGACGATCTACACCATGCTCGCCGGCCTGCCGGCCGAGGTGCAGCCGGACACCAGTTCGGTGCGGTTCGCGGTGTGCGGCGCGGCGCCCGCCAGCGTCGAACTCCTGGAGCGCTTCGAGAACCGCTACGGCATCGGGCTCATCGAAGGCTACGGCCTGTCGGAGGGGTCGTGCGCCAGCACCGGCAACCCGCTCAACGGCAAGCGTAAGCCGGGAACCGTCGGAATCCCGTTGCCGGGCCAGGAGATTCGCATCGTCGACCCGGCCGGGCGGACAGTTCCCGACGGCGAGATCGGCGAGGTGATCATCAAGGGGCCCAACGTGATGCGGGGCTACCTCAACCGCCCGGACGAGACCGCCAAGACCATCGTCGACGGCTGGCTGCACACCGGTGACGTGGGGCGGTTCGACGACGAGGGCTACCTGGTGCTGGTCGACCGGGCCAAAGACATGATCATCCGCGGCGGAGAGAACATCTATCCCAAGGAGATCGAGTCCGTCGTCTACCAACTCCCGGAGATCGCCGAGGCGGCCGTCGTCGGGCGGGCCAGTGCACTCTACGGCGAGGAGCCGGTGCTGTTCGCCTCGCTGAACACCGGTACCGATCTCACCGCTGACGAGATCGTTGCGCACCTCCGTGACTCGCTGTCGAAATACAAACTGCCCGTGGAGATCACGCTGCTCGACGAGCTTCCCAAGAACCCCGTCGGCAAGATCGACAAGCCGTCGCTGCGCAAAACTTTCACCGCCACCCAGAACTAACCTGATCCCACCGAAGGAGCTCATCATGGGATTCGTCACGCCGACGCTGCCCGACGTCGACCTGGAAGACTTTCTGCGCCAGCCCCTGATGGAGCGGATCCGCATCATGACCACCAAGTGGGCCGATCACGGCCTCGGTGTGCCCCGCATGATCCATGTGCTCTACATCGTCAAGCTGGTGTTCTTCTACGCCCTCGGCGGTGTCGTGATCGCCACTGTCACATCGCATCTGCCGGCGTTCTGGCACGTCTCGGGGTGGTGGAACCAACCGATCGTCTACCAGAAGCTGATCCTGTGGACCATCCTGCTCGAGCTCATCGGGCTCGCCGGATCATGGGGGCCGCTGGCGGGCAAGACCAAACCGATGACAGGTGGCTTCCGATTCTGGGCCAAGGTCAACACCATTCGGCTGCGGCCCTGGAAGGCGGTGCCGTTCACCAATGGCGACCGGCGCACGTGGTTCGACGTCACCGTCTACCTGGCGCTGATCGTCAGCGTGACCGTGGCGCTGGTGGCACCCGGCGTGCACAGCGACTCACTGTCGAAAGTGCTGCCGGACAACACCTCCGGCCTGGTCAACCCCGCCCTGCTGATCGTTCCCATGGTGCTGCTGGTGCTGATCGGCCTGCGCGACAAGACCATCTTCCTGGCGGCCCGCGGTGAGCAGTACCTGCCTGCACTGCTGTTCTTCACCACGCTGCCGTTCGTCGACATGATCATCGCGGGCAAGCTGCTGATCGGCACGGTGTGGATCTGGGCCGGGATCTCGAAGTTCGGTCTGCATTTCACCAACGTCATCCCGCCGATGGTGAGCAACAGTCCGACGCTTCCGTTCAAGTGGCTCAAGCGCGCGCACTACCGCAACTTCCCGCACGACCTGCGCTCGTCGCACCTCGCCACGTTCATGGCTCACGGTCCCGGCAGTTTCGTCGAGATCGTCGCACCGCTGGCACTGCTGCTGTCACCGTGGCCGTGGCTGACGTTCTGCGCCGCAGCCGTGATGGTGTGCTTCCACCTGTTCATCATCTCGACGTTCCCGCTGGCGGTGCCGGTGGAGTGGAATGTGCTGTTCGCCTACGCCACGGTGTTCCTGTTCGTGGGTTTCCCGAACTGGAACGGGTATGCGGTGTGGGACATGTCCTCACCGTGGCTCACCATCGTGCTGCTGATCGGGTTGTGCTTCTTCCCGGTGCTGGGCAATCTGCGTCCCGACCTGGTGTCGTTCCTGCCCGCGATGCGGCAGTATGCCGGCAACTGGGCCTCGGCGGTGTGGACGTTCACGCCGGGCGCCGAACAGAAGCTCAACCGGGTCACCCGGTCCTCGCCCAACACGGTCGACCAGTACATCAACTTCGGCTGGGATCCGGTGGTCGCCGAGGCGTTCACCCAGCAGGTGACGGCATGGCGGGCCATGCACAGCCAGGGTCGCGGCCTGTACTCGGTGCTGCTGAAGAACCTGCCCGACATCGACACCCGCACGGTGCGGGAGGGCGAGATGTCCTGCAACACCATCATCGGGTTCAACTTCGGTGACGGGCACCTGCACAATGAAGATCTGATCCGGGCCATCCAGACCGAAGCCCAGTTCGAGCCCGGTGAGTTCGTGATCGCGTGGGTCGAATCGCAGCCGATCCACAAGAAGACCCAGGAGTACAAGGTGATCGACGCGGCCCTCGGAGTCATCGAGCGAGGCACCTGGAACGTCGCGGACCTGGTCGAGGAGCAGCCGTGGCTGCCCAACGGCCCGATCCCGCTGAATGTGACGTGGCGCCGGGCCGGAGTCCAGGCATGACTACCGCGGTGGTCGTCGGTAGCGGGCCCAACGGGCTCGCTGCCGCCATCACCTTGGCAGCCGGCGGCGTGGACGTCACGGTGTTGGAGGCCAAGGACGAGATCGGTGGTGGGGTGCGATCGGGTGAGGGCCCCCTTGGTGACTTCGGGCCGGGCCTCGTCGTCGACCACTGCGCAGCGATCCATCCGATGGCGGTCGGCTCGGCCTTCCTGTCCGGACTGGATCTACCGATCGAGTGGCGCCTACCCGAAATCGACTGCGCGCACCCGCTCGACGACGGCGGGGCGGGCTTGCTGTGGCGCAGCGTCGACGACACCGCCGCCGGGCTGGGCGCCGACGGCACCCGCTGGAAGGCGTTGTTCGGTGGCCCGTCGGCCCGCTTCGACACGCTCGCGCAGGACATCATGGGCCCGCTGCTGCGGGTGCCGAAACACCCGATCGCGCTGGCCCGGTTCGGGGCGCCGACGGTCCTGCCCGCCTCGGCACTGAGCCGGCTGTTCCGCACCCCGCAGGCCAGGGCGCTGTTCGGAGGCGTTGCCGCACATACCTTTCAGCCGCTGCATCGCCCGCTGACCTCGGCGATCGGCCTGGGCATCATCACCGCAGGGCATCGGCACGGCTGGCCGGTGGCCGCGGGCGGCTCGCAGTCGATCACCGATGCGCTCGCCGCGGTGCTCGCCGAGCACGGCGGCAAGGTGCAGACCGGTGTCCGGGTGACCTCGGCTGCTCAGCTGCCTGCCGCCGACATCACCATGTTCGATCTCGCGCCGACCGCCGTCGCCGATATCCTCGGTGACCGGCTGCCACGCCGAATTGCCAAGCAGTTCAGCAAGTTTCGGTACGGGCCCGGCGCGTTCAAGGTGGATTTCGCCGTGCAGGGCCCGGTGCCGTGGCGCAACCCGCAGGTCGGTAAGGCCGGCACCGTGCACCTGGGGGGCAGCTTCGACGAAATCGCGGGCACCGAACGGGATATCCACGCCGGGCGCATGCCGCAGCGGCCGTTCGTCCTGGTGGGGCAGCAATATCTGGCCGACCCGCAACGTTCGGTCGGCGACGTCAACCCGATCTACTCGTATGCCCATGTGCCGCAGGGCTATACCGGCGATGCCACCGAGGCGATCATCGGCCAGTTCGAACGGTTCGCGCCGGGTTTTCGGGACCGCATCGTCGGGATGGCCGTGCGCACCACCACCGAGATGTCGGTGTACAACCCCAACTATGTCGGTGGCGATATCTGCACGGGTGCCAAGGACATTCGACAACTGGTGTTCGGACCTCGGATGACGTTGCAGCCCTACCGGCTTGGTGTTCCCGGGATGTACATCTGTTCGGCAGCGACGCCGCCCGGCCCGGGCGCTCACGGTATGTGCGGGGCCAACGCGGCGCAGCTCGCGCTGAAGTATCTGGCCCGTTAACCCGCGCGAGCAGACGTGAAAGTCCGTGAAAACCGGCGTGTCGCGGACTTTCGCGTCTGCTCGCGGGGAAAAAAGAACCGTTACATAGCTCACGCATATTCTTTTGCCAGAACTCGGATAACCTCGGTCGATAACGTCTCTGCCGCAACGAACATTTCGTGATGAAGGGAGAGATGATTGTCGAACAGTGTCACACGTAGCCTGCTGGGAACGCTCGCGGTCTCGGCCGGCTTGTCCTTGGCGGCGTTGGGCTTTGGCGTCGGAGTAGCCAGTGCGGACCCACCGCCACCGCCGGGACCAGGAGCGCCCGGCCCCGCGCCCGCGCCGTGCCCTCCGCTGCAGCCGTGCCAACCCGGACCGCCCGCGCCGCAGCCTGGCCCGCCCGGCCCCGGACGCTGACGGATGCAATAGGGCGTGCGGTGCGGGTCAGCGCACCGCACGCCCCTGCATCACATCCATAGCTCTTGCACATCAACCCCACAGGCGACGGCTAACCCGGGCCACGACGATCGGATGGTGCAGACATCCGTGACGGCCAGATCCGTGATGACCCGTGCCGATGGAAGCGCGATCCGCGTCCTGGTGGTCGACGACGAACCCGGGCTCGCTGAACTGGTCTCGATGGCGCTGCGCTACGAAGGCTGGAAGGTGACGACGGCGGCCGACGGCGCGACCGCCCTGCGGCTGGCGCAGCAGGACCCGCCGGACGTGGTTGTCCTGGACATCATGCTGCCCGATATGTCCGGGCTGGACGTGCTCCAGAGGCTGCGCGGCGCGCGCTCGGAGCTGCCGTTACTGCTGCTGACGGCCAAGGAGGCGCTGGAGGACCGCATCGCGGGGCTCGCGGCCGGCGGCGACGACTACGTGACCAAACCGTTCAGCGTCGAGGAACTGGTGTTGCGGTTGCGGGCGCTCATGCGGCGCAGTGGCGTGGCCGCCGACACCGGCGATGCCCGGCTGATCGTCGCCGACCTGATCCTCGACGAGGACAGCCATGAGGTGACCCGAAGTGGCGACGAGATCCAATTGACGGCAACCGAATTCGAACTGCTCCGGTTCATGATGCGCAATCAGCAACGCGTGCTGACCAAAGCGCAGATCCTGCAACGGGTCTGGAACCATGACGACGATGGGCGCTCCAACGTCGTCGAACTCTACATCTCCTACCTCCGGCGCAAGATCGACGCCGGACGCACCCCGTTGATCCGTACCGTTCGTGGAGTCGGTTATGTCCTCAAACCGCCCCGCTGAACTCTCGCTGACCGCGCGGATCCGCAGTCCGCGCACGTGGTCGCTGCAGGCCCGGCTGGTGATGGTGCTCGTGGTGCTGCTGGCGTGCGTATGTGCGGTCGTCGGTGCCGGGACCCTGCTGGCGACAGAACGATTCCTGATGCGCCAACTCGACAGCCAGGTGCGCGACGCGGCGTCCCGGTCGGTGACGTTCTACGACCTCGGCCCGCCGCCGGGCGTCCACTTCGACGGGCCGGGGCCGGTATTCCTCGATGCGCCAGGGCAATCCACGGGCACCGTCGGCGCGGTCGTCGTCGGCGGCCGGATCACCGAAGCCGCTGTCATCACCACCGATGGTTCACGCGACCAATTGTCGCCGGCTGCGGCGAGCGTGCTTGTCGACGTGCCCACCAGTCGTCCCGTGCGCGCATTCCTCGACGGCATAGGCGAATACGAGCTGATCGCCACGCCCGCCTCCGACGGCAATCTCGTGGTGGCCGGTCTGTCGCTCGACGGTGTGAACCGGACCCTGGTCTCGCTGATGGGCATCTTCTGGGCGGTCGCGGCGGTGGCCTTGCTCGTGGCGACGGTCGCCGGTGTGGTCGTCATCCGCAGGCAGTTCGCCCCGCTGTCCCGCGTCGCCCTGGCGGCCCGGCGCATCGCGCAGCTCGAGCTCGACCGAGGCGAAGTACGTTTTCCCACAGTCCTTGTCGGCACCGGGCCGCAGTCCCCGTACACCGAAGTCGGTCAGCTCGGCATGGCGTTCGACCAGATGCTGGATCGTATAGCGGACGCGTTGTCGGCCCGGCACACCAGCGAGATGCGGGTGCGTCAGTTCGTCGCCGACGCCAGTCACGAACTCCGTACCCCGCTGGCGTGCATCAGCGGCTACACCGAATTGGTCGCTCTGCGTGCTCCTTCGGAGCTGTCGCCAGATTTGGCCTACGCCATCGGGCGCGTCGACGCAGAAGCCAAGCGCATGACCCAACTGGTCGGGGACATGCTGTTGTTGGCGCGCCTGGACGCCGGGCGGCCACTGGACTGCAGCGACGTCGACCTGTGCTTGCTCACCGCCGACATCGTCATGGATGCGCGGGTCACCGGACCTACCCACCAGTGGTCGGTCAACGTGCCCGACGAACCTGTCATCGTCTCCGGCGAGAGCCTGCGCCTGCATCAGGTGCTCGCGAATCTGTTGACCAACGCCCGGATTCACACCCCGCCGGGCACCCACGTCAACACCACACTGACGTGTCCCGACGACCACACGGCGCTGCTGACGGTCACCGACAATGGTCCCGGCATCCCCGAACACCAGCTGCCCGAGATCTTCGAACGCTTCACCCGCGGCGACTCGTCGCGGTCCCGCCGGGCAGGCAGCACGGGTCTCGGCTTGGCGATCGTCTCCTCACTTGTCAAGTCCCACAAGGGAACTGTCTCGGTACGCAGTGTCCCTGGGGAAACCACGTTCACCATCAGCCTGCCGAGAGTCCGGTCAGCCCAACTGATAACTCTCGCGTGACACGCGGAAGAAGTGTCCGCTGTCCGTGTCGGTGCACGTCATGCGCGCGACCTCGCTGACACAGGTGATCGGGCCCAACGAGGTGGACTGGCCGTCGTCAGCGGTCTCCCACACGCCGGCGCCGCCGTCGAGTGCGGCGTAGGAGCACCGCAGGAACGCGGGCTGGCCCGCGTCGAGACGGAAGTCGCGGCCCGCGTTGCCCGACGGGCAGGCCGCACCGGTGGTCTCGTCCCGCGACGCCCCCGCGACGTAGGTGTGGTCGCTGATCTGGCAGAGGGCCACCGGGGCGTCGGTGGCGGGCGAGATGTCGAGCACACAGCGGATGTTGCCGGACGGGGTTTGCAGGTGCACACGTGTATCGGCCGCGGCGACAGCGGGATTGATGACGCACCCAGCGGCGAAGGCCGCGGCGGTCGCGATGAGCACGGATCGTCTCGTCATGGTCATCAGTAGAGAGCACCGGCGCGGTTACCGATCCCAAGTTCGGCCAACCACTGCGCGGCTACCATTCGAACCGTGTCAGGCCTCGAGGATCATCCCGCGGTGACGGTTGCCGCGGGCGCGGCAGCAACCGCCGTCGGCGGCGTGGTCGCGGTCTATCGCGGCGCTGAGCGGTTGCCCGTGCTGGGTGGTCTGCTCAAGCAGGTGCGTGGAGATCTGTCGCAACGCGGTGAGCGTGTCATCGCCGCCGGCATCGAACCGGTGAAGGCGCTCGTGACGGCCGTGGCCGTGCAGGTCGTCGACATGGTCCTGGATGAACTCGACCTCAACGAGTTGGTGCGGCAGCGCGTCGACCTCGTCGGTCTGGCCAATGAGGTGGTCGACGGCATCGATCTGCCGACAATCATCCGCAGGTCCACCGATTCGGTGACCGCCGAGGTGATGACCGACGTCCGCAGCCAGGGCGAGCGGGCCGACGATATGGTGTCCGGCTTCGTCGACCGGTTGCTGGGGCGCGACCGGGACCCGTCGTGAGTCAGGAGGCGCGCCCGGCGGGCATCGTGAGCCGGGGGGTGGCTGCGGTCATCGACTTGGCCGTCGTCGGTATCGTGCTCTCGGCGTTGTACGTCGGCCTGATCCTGACGCGATTGATGTTCGGCCCCACCACATTCAGCCTGCCGACCGTTTCCGCGATCTTCTCGTCGGTGGTGATGTTCGCGGTGTCGGTTCTCTACCTCGCGGGCTGCTGGGTGGTGTCGGGCTGCACGGTCGGAGCCGTGGTCATGGGGCTGCGGGTGGTGGGTCGGCGGTCCGAGCGACTCGGACCGGTGGTGGCGCTCGTCCGCGCGGTGGCCTACGTGTTGTTCCCGGTCGGCCTGCTGTGGGTGGTGGTCGACGCACGGCGAAGGTCGTTGCAGGACATCGTCTTGGGCAGTCGGGTGGTCTACGCCCGGGTGTAATCCGGTTCCGCTGCGGCGCGGCGGTCCACACGGTTGGATGAGCGTCATGTCGAACCACTTCACCGGGTTGAGCCTCGGGCCACCGCTGGGCGATCAGCGACTCGATCTGTGCGACCTGTACGCCTTCCAGTCACCGGCGGACCCGGCCCGCACGGTGCTGATCCTCAACGCCAATCCGCAAGCCGACTTTCTGCACCCGGACGCCATCTACCGGCTGGCCATCGACAACGACGGCGACCTGCGCAACGACATCGCGTTCAGCTACGTGTTCTCCCAGCCGGTCGACGGCCGTCAGACCGTGGACGTGTACCTGGCCACCGGTGACGACGCGGAATCCCCCGAGGCCGTGGGGGAGCGGATCTTCGGTGGCGTCGAGGTGTCGTTCGGGAAGGAACCGGTGATCGCCCGCACCGATGACTACACGTTCTTCGCCGGTGCCCGCAGCGACGCCTTCTTCTTCGACTTCGACGGCGTCAAGAACCTCTTCGACATCCGCGGCGGCCGCAACTTCACGGCCCTGCACCTCAGCGGCCAATACCCGTGGACAGGTGTGGATTCCAACACCGAGGCCAATGTGTGCTCGATGGTCATGGAGTTACCCACCGAGCAGCTCGGCGCCGACCCGGACATCCGGATCTGGGGTCGGTGCAGCGTGCGTGTCGATGGTGAGCTGCAGCATGTGGACCGCGCCGGGCATCCGTCGGTCAGCAGCTTCTTCAACACCGACGACACCAAGCTGGAGTACAACGCCAGCGTGCCGATCCACGACCGGGAGCGCTGGATGGCTCAGTTCATCCACCTGCTGGGGCATACCGGTGGCTACTCGGACGACGAGGCGATCGCCGCCATCGACGCCGAGGGCATCCTGCCGGACATGTTGACGTTCGACCCGTCGAAGCCGGCCAAGTATCCGAACGGCCGCGTGTTCACCGACGACGTGATCGACTATCGGCTGGCTTCGCTGACCAAGGGCGACTGCCCGCCGTCAGGCCTGAGCCCGCACACCGATACGTTGCAGGTGTTCCCGTATCTGGGGCCGCCGCACTGAGGTATCCACAGCGGCCTCTCAGTTGGTGTGCCTTACCTTAATTAGGTGACGCTATCCGACGCGGTGCCGAACCTGCTGATCGGTTTGCGGGAAGGCCTGGAAGCGGGCCTGGTGGTGAGCATCCTGCTGGCTGCCGTGCACAAATCCCCGCTGGCCGACGGTGTCCGCCGGCCCACCGCGCCTGTCTGGCTCGGTTTGCTGGGTGCGCTGACGGTGTCCGCGAGCTTCGCGACGGTGCTGAGCGCGACGACGAGCTCACTCGGCGGCGTGGGCCAGGACATCGTCGGTGGCTTGCTGAGCATCCTCGCGGTGGTGCTGGTCACCGCGATGATCTTCTGGATGTCGCGCACCGCGGCCCACCTGTCCGGCGAGCTCAGTGGCAAGGTGGCCGAGGCGTTGATGCTCGGGTCCGGGGCGCTGGCGCTGACCGCCTTCCTGGCGGTCGCCCGCGAAGGCCTGGAGACCACGCTGTTCTTCTGGACCGCGGCCAAGGCCGCCGGGGAATCGATCGGCCCCATCCTCGGCGGCGCCGTCGGCCTCGCGATCGCCGTCGTGTTGTGCTGGTTGCTGTACCGGCGATCGGTCCGGATGAACCTCAAGACCTTCTTCACCCGCACGGCCGTGGTGCTCATCGTCATCGCCGCGGGCATCCTCGCCTACGGCATCGGTGATCTGCAGACCGCGGGCTGGCTACCCGGCCGGTCCTGGTACGCCTTCGACCTCAGCGGTCACATCTCCGCCGACTCGTGGTGGGTCACCATCGTCACCGGCATCACCCAGCTGACCCCACGCATGACCGTGCTGCAGGTGCTGGCGTGGGCCGGCTACCTCGTCGTCGTCATACCGGCCTTCCTGCGCTCGTCGCGGCAGGCCCCGGCGCCGGTGAAACCGACAGAGCCGGCGGAACCCTCCGCTGTGAGCCGGTTGATCGCCCACCGGCCGGTCGCGGTGGCCGTCGCCGTCGTCGTGGTGCCCGCCGTGCTCGCCGCCGCGGTCATCGCGCTGCTGCCCGGCGCCTCCGCCGACGCCACCCGGGTGACCGTAACCGCGGACTCGTGCGCGGCGGACTGGTCCACCGTGCGCGCGGGCAACCAGACGTTCACCGTCGTCAACAAGTCCGGCAAGACCGGCGAGATCAACCTGGTGGACGCCAACAACGGCGTCGTCGCCGAGATCGAAACCCTCGGCCCGGCCACCAGCGCGCCGATGACGGCCAATCTGGGCTCCGGCAGCTACAAGTTCACGTGCCTGCTGGCGGGGAAGCCCGCGGTGGTCTCGCAGGCCAAACAGGTCAGCGGACAGGATGTTCCGGGCGCCCCGGCGCCGATCGTGCGGGTCACCGAAGACGACCTGAAGCCGGCCATGGCGGCCTACCAGTTCTACGTCGACGGTCTGCTCGCGACGCTGAGCGACCAGGTGCACCGCATCAGGGCCGACCTTGCCGACGGGAACACCGGTGCGGCCAAAGCGGATTGGACCGCCGCGATGCTGACCTGGAACCGCGTCGGCGCCGCATACGGCAGCTTCGGCGACTACGGCGACGCCATCGCGGGCCTGCCCCACGGCCTGCCCGGCGGTGTCGACGACCCCGACTTCGCCGGCTTGCGCCGCCTCGAATACGGCCTGTGGCACGGACAGCCGCCCACCCAGCTGATGCCCGTCGCCGATGCGCTGGCCACCGAAGTGGCCAAGCTGCGGGTCAACCTGTCCGATGCCATGCTCGAGCCCGCCGACCAGACCAAACGGCCGCACGAGATTCTCGAGGACATGCTGCGGTTCCAACTGGCCGGCTACACCAACCAGGGCGCGGGCACCGAGTACGCCGAGACCGCCGCGTCGGTCGAGGCGACCCGCGCCGTACTCGGCCAGTTCGCCCCACTGATCACGCCGCGGGCACCGAAGTTGTTGGGGCAGGCCAATTCTGACCTCGACGCACTGGATGCCGCGTTGCGTGCGACCCGCTGGGTGCCGCTGAGTCAGGCGTCTGCCGCGCAGCGTGCCGCCGTCAACGCGGCGTTGGGACAGGCACTGGAGACGCTGGCCTCGGTGCCGCTCGTCATCGAACTACCGGTCAGCCGTTAGGAGCCGCAAATGGATGTCAGTCGAAGGCATTTCCTGCGTGGCGCCGCCGCAGGTGCCGCGGGAACCGCGATCACCGGTGCCGTGCTGCTCGAAGGCAAGGCGGTGGACGCCAACGCGGCGACCGTCGCCGCACCGCCCGAGCGCTATCCGTTCCACGCCGAGCACCAGTCCGGCATCCTGACGCCACCGCCGGCCGAGAAACAGAATTTCGCCAGCCACATCGCCTTTGACGTCACCGCCAAGGACAAGGCCGGGCTGGCACAGACTTTCGCCGCCCTCACCGAGCGGGCCCGGTTCCTGACCGGCGGCGGCACGCCGCCCGAACTCGGGATATCGCAGCCGCCTGCCGACAGTGCGGTGCTGGGCCCGGTGATCCCCGCCGACGGGCTGACCGTCACGGTCGCGCTGGGCGCCAGCCTGTTTGACGGGCGATACGGCCTTGCCGATCGCAAACCCGCCAAGCTCAAGCCGATGACGTTGTTCCCCAACGACTTTCCCGATCCGCAGTGGACGCACGGCGACGTGCTGGTGCAGCTGTGCGCACACAATCCCGACACCGTGCACCACGCGCTGCGCGACATCATGCGCAGCGTGCGTGGCTCGATGCAGATGCGGTGGCGCATCGACGGATACAACTCACCGCCACGCCCGTCGGGCACCGGCCGCAACCTGCTCGGCTTCAAGGACGGCACCGGAAACCCGGTTTCACAAGACGCCGCCAACCTGATCTGGGTGACCGACCCGGCCGAGCCGGCCTGGTCGCACGGCGGCAGTTACATGGTGGTCCGGCTCATCCGGATGCTCGTCGAGTTCTGGGACCGCGTGTCGATCAACGAGCAGGAGCGCATGTTCGGTCGCCGCCGCGACAGCGGGGCGCCGCTGGACGGCAACAACGAGTTCGACAATCCCGACTACGCCGCCGACCCGGCAGGCAAGACCATCCCGCTCGACGCCCACATCCGGCTGGCGAATCCACGCACGCCCGCCACCGACAACCAGCGGTTGCTGCGCCGGTCCTACAACTACGACCTGGGCGTCGACCGCAACGGCAACATGCAGTCCGGGCACGTCTTCGTGTGTTTCCAGCAGGACATCGACCGGCAGTTCGAGACCGTGCAGCGCCGCCTCGACGACGAACCCCTCGTCGACTATGTGCAGCCGTTCGGCGGTGGCTACTTCTTCGCGTTGCCGGGTCTGGCCGACGACCGTGACTGGTACGCAAAGGCTTTGCTGAGCTGATCACCGCGAGCGTGCGCTGAGTGCGAATGTCGCCGCGATTTTTCGCACTCAGTTCACGCTCGCGGCAGCAGTTGACCAGAAACTACGGCTTGATGCGGATCTTGCCCGGTTTGTAGAGCCCGCTGTGGGTGGCGGTGCCGAGTTCGATCGTGGCCGGCTTCGCGTCGACGATGGTGTCGAACTTGCGCAGCGAGCCCCAGTCGCGGCCCCAGTCCTTGTTGAGGTAGGCCGCCATGACATGTTGCCGCAGAAGCACATCGGTGATGCCCAGCAGGCCACCGTTGAGGCCGTCCTCCCAGGTGTCGGTGTCCTTCATCTTGGCGTTGTAGTCCGGGGTGATGCGGAACTTCGGGATCTCGGTGACACCGTTGGCGTGCAGCATCGGGTGCTGGCACGGGAAGGCCAGGCCCACCGCCCAGTCCATCAACACCGGCTGCTCCGAGCCGATGTACTGCTGCACGGTCTTGACCTCGGGCACCCGCGGCGGGGTGACGGCGATCCAGTCGCCGGGGGTCAGGGACTTGTCCTCGGCGATGATGCGCACGAACGTCGCGTCGGCCGGGATCTGGCTGCGGTCGAACCGCAGGTTGCGCCACGACGGGATGGGCCCGAGGTCATACGGAACCAGCCGGCCCGCGGCCACCGGCGCACCGCCGGGACCCGGACGCCCGTATTCCAGCTCGACGGTCTGGCCCTCGGTGCGGCCGTTGAAAACGCTGTTGCCCGTGATGGTTCCGGCGGCGGTGACGACCACCAGCGGATGCCCGGCGTCGGGTGCGGGCAGCTGGTACCAGGCCGACGCGAGCTTGCTCTCCTGTTGCGCAGGCCCTTCCACGTAGCTGCCTGCCACCGGCACCCGGGCCGGGTCGAGGCCGTAGGGCAGCGGCACGGTCGACCCGTTGATGCCGGGGGTCTTCAGCTTGGCCGCGGCGTCCCAGTCGGAGTCGATGCCGGGCATCGGCACTGTCAGCCGGATCGCCTCGGCGACAATGTGATCCGGCACGCCATTGGGGGTGAAGCCGGTCGGTGCCGCGCCGCCAAGCGGCCCAAGTGGGCCGTAGTCCCCGGGCAGCGGGGTCAAGAAGCCGTTGTTGGGGTCGGGTTCGACCAGGACGTCGTCGGCCAACCCGCAGCCACCGGCCAGTGCCTGCAGGTTCGACGACGCGTTGGAGTAGGTCCCGGCCTGACGCACCACGCCGTAGAGCATCGACCCGACGAACACCACGCACATGAACCCGGCAGCCACCGGCACCGGTGCCGTGGTGAGCAACCGCGTCACCCTGCTCTCGGTGCCCGGCCGGAAATGCAGCCAGAATGCCCACAGTCCGGTGACGATGAACAGCGTGAAGAAGATGGCGCTGACGGTGATGCCACCGATGGCCGGCTTGTCGTTGTTGAACGGCACGCCATAGCTGGAGACGTACCACCAGCCGTTGGTGGTGGCGAAACACAGTGCCATGACGAACAATACGGCCGAGGTGAACGCCATGCGGTTGCGCGCCGAGCGCAGCACCACCGGCGAGGCCAGCACGGTGACCACCGCTGCCATCGCCGCGCCCACGGCGGCGAACAGACCGAAGTGGTGCACCCACTTGGTCGGGGTGAACATCAGGCAGAACATGGTCGCGAAGATGATGCCCATCAAGCGCCACACCGGCCCGCGGGCCACGCCGGGAACCCGCTTGCGCCGCAACATGATGAACATCGAGGTGAACAGGCTCAGCGCGGTGATGATGAAGCCGAACCGGCGCGACAGCGAACCGTCGACCGTCGGCAGGATCAGGTAGTAGTACCGCAGATTCTCGGTGTACCAGGCCTGGCTCGGTCCGATGGCCGTGCGAATCCTGGTGGCTTCCAACACCGTTGCCAGGGTCTGGTCGGCGAACACCACGGTGAGGATCACGGTGCCCGCGGCCAGCAGCGGCAGCACCAGCGGCCACACGCCGACCCGGCGACGGCGATGCACCAGGATGCGCAGCAGCGGGCGGCCACCGGCCAGCAGCGCGGCCACCGCGATCAGGCCGGTCGGCTGGATACCGAGCGTGAACGCCGCGGCGATGATCGCCAGCGCCGCGGGGGTGAGTCGTTCGGAGATGATGGCGCGCTCGATCAGCACGTAGGTGATCAGGGCGCCCGTGGCGATCTGGCCCTCGGGACGCAGACCGTTGTTGAACGGCATCCACGCGGCCATCAGCACCAGGCCGGCAGACCACAGCGCGGGCTTGGAAGCGATGACGGCGGGCCCGAGCCGGGGCAGCACCTCACGCGAGAGCAGCAGCCAGCACACCAGCGCGCAGATCAGGTCGGGCAGCCGCATCCAGATGCTGGCGTCGCTGACGTGGGTCATCAGCGCCAGCAGGTTGTAGAACCAGCCGAACGGGTCTTCCGGGCTTCCGAACCAGCGGAAGTAGTTCGACATGTATCCGGCGTGATCGGCCACGCGGGCCATCTGCAGGATGTAGCCGTCGTCGGACGAGTTGGCGCCGATCACGTGCCACACCAGGAAACCGCCGACCACCACCACGTCGACCGCACTGAACGTGCGCCACCGCGACGGGATCAGGCTGTGCATCCGGCGGCCGTCGAGCCGGTCGAGGCGCCACAGTGCCAGCACCGCGATCACGGTGGCCGCGATGCCGAGCAGCATCGCCGTCAGCTTGAGCGCGGTGGGTTTCGTGGTGAACCGGGTGTCGATCGTTGCCGACAGTGAAAGCCCTTGTGGCGCAGGGCCGCTCAGCTCGGTGAAGACGCCGACGATCGACGGCCGCAGGTTCGGGTCGGCGAAGCCGGTGCGCAGCTCTTTCCCGTCGGTACCCGTCAACCCCACGAACGTGGCGAATGTGCCCGCTTCCGACGAGGTGATCTCGATGCGCGAACAACCCGGGGGGCCAACGGCTTTCTCCCGCGGCACGCTGGAGATCACCACGTTGCGGTCGGTGATGTCGACGCGCTTGCTGGTGACGTTGACGAACAGCGCGTTGAGCGGGGCCTGCCTGCCCTCCTTGGGTGCGGTGCCCAGCACCAGGCCGCCCTCGGGCGGCAGGGAGCGGATCAGGTCACACGGGATCGTCGCCGTCATCTTGACCGGAGTCTCGGTGATCAGCGGCGCCGTGACGCTGTTCAGCTGCCCCTCCTGGGGCCAGTTCAGCGTCGCCGTCGTCTGGACCACCGGCAGCAGCGGCGTCAGCACCGAGCACAGGAAACCGATCAGCCCGGCGATCATCGCGACCCAGCGGGCGGTCTTCACGTCCTTCGCCGCCGTCGGCGCGCTCTCGGCAGGCTTCAGTTCCGTCGTGGTCATGGCAGGGCCCGAATCGGTCCGGGCCGGCTGAAGCCGAACACTCGCTTGGTTCCTTGATCGATGTGGGCGACGGGCGCCAGCTCAGGCGGTACCACCGGGTCGTATTTCTCGATCGAGCCCCAGTCCCGATACCAGTCGTTGCGCAGGTACGTCGGGATGGTCGACGTGCGCAGCAGCGCCTGGATGAACAGGAAGGGGCCACCCTTCTGGGCGGACTGCCACATATTCGACGACACCACCACTTGCTTGACGTTGGGCAGGATGCGGTACTGCGGCAGTTCGGCGACACCGAGGTGCTCGGAGAACGGGCGCTGGCACGGGAAGTTCGCGGCGGTCGCGATGTCCATCATGATGGGCGTCTGCGAGCCGAGGAACTGCTGCGCGGTCTGCAGGGTCGGCACCCGCGGCGGCGTGAAGCCGAACCACTGGTCGTCGCTCAGGTTCGGGTCGTCGGCGACGATACGCGCCACGTTGGCCTCCGGCGGCGCCCAGGCCAGCGGGAAGCGCAGGTTGCGCCAGGCGAATTGGGCGAACACGTCGATCGGCTGCACCGAGTCCAGCGCCTGGTAGCTGCCGTCGGGACGGTGCACGCCCCACTGCAGCTTCAGCGACTGCCCGTAGTGGAATTCGTGCTCTTCGTCGTAGTACCAGATGGCTCCGGCGGCCGCGACGGTGACGAGCGGCCGGTCGGGGCTGCGTGGCGGCAACTGGTACCAGGCCGAGGTGGCCTTGGCGGCTACGGTGTTCTCCTTGTAACTGCCCATCACCGGGGTGCGGGCGGGGTCGAGGCCGAAAGGAAGGAACACGCGGGATCCGTTGACGCCGACCGGACCGTAGCCGCCACCGGTGCCCGCGGCGTAGGCGATGCCGACGTTGGGCTTGTTGGGGGAGCCGTCGGAGTTCACGGTGCCAGGGTTGGCGACGACGGGTTTCGGCGGCTCCAGCGTGTCGCTGATGCCGTTGGGGTTGAAGCCGACCGGGTTCTCCCCGCCGAGCGGCCCGTACTCGCCGTAGGTCTGGCCCGGTACCGGCTGCAGCATGCCCGCGTTGGTGTCGGCCTCGACCAGCACGTCGTCGGCCATGGCGCAGCTGGTATTCGAGAGCCCCGAGGCCAGTGTCCGCACGTTGGCTGCCGCCGTGGTGTAGACGGGGTAACGCTGCACGAAGCCCTTGGCCATGGAGCCGACTTCGAGCACGACCATGATGATCGCGACCACCAGCAGCGGGGTGGACGCCAGCACGCGGTTGCGGCGGGTGTTCGCCACTTCGGTGTGCCCGGCGTAGTCGATGCGGAAGTGCAGCCAGCCGGCCAGGACGCCCGTGATGATGGCCAGCACCAGGAACATCGACGTCACCGGATGCCCGGCGATCACCGGCTGACGGTCGAACCACGGAACGCCGTAGTTGCCGATGTAGAACCAGCCGTTGATGCCGGAGGTGGCCCAGGCCAGCACGAACAGCAGCGCCGTCACGTACAGCGCGAGGTTGCGTCGGCTGTGCAGGCCGACGAGGGCGAACGCGAACGCGGTCACGCCGCCGAGCGCCCCGGCGAGCCCGGCGAACTCGCCGAATTGCACGGCCCACTTGGTGGGGGTGAAGTGCAGCAGCAGCAGGCCGATCGCGGTGACCCCGAGCAGCCGCCACACCGGCCCGCTGGCCAGCCCGGGCACCCGGCCCTTGCGCAGCAGCACGGCGATCATGCCGAACAGGCACAACAGCATGGTCAGCACCGCGAACCGCCGGGTCAGCGAACTGTCCACGGAATCTTCGACGGTGAGGAAGTAGTAGCGCAGGAATTCCTGGTACCACGAGATGGTCGGCCCGACGGTGTACTTGATGCGAGCAGATTCGGCGACGGTGGCCAGGGTCTGGTCCCGGAAGACGATGACGAACACGAGCGCCGCGGAGCCGGCCAGGCCGGCCAGGGCGGGCAGCGCGATGCGCCGCGCGCGGATGATGCCGACGACGCCGCGCGCCCCGACCAGCAGCGGGGCCAGCGCGATGAGGCCCTGCGGGGCCAGTGTCACGCTGAACATCGCCACGATGATGGCCAGGCAGGCGGGCCACAGGCGGTGTGTCGCGATGGTGTTCTCGATCAGCGCCCATACCGCGAGCACGCCGAACGCGATCAGCGGCTCAGGGCGCAGTCCGTTGTTGAACGGCAGCCAGGCAGCCACGAACACCGCGCCTGCCGTCCACACCGCGATGCGGTTGGTGGCCATGCGGCGGCCGAGCCTCGGAAGCACCCAGCGGCTCAGCAGCAGCCACGTCGCGATGCCGGCCAGGGTGGCGGGCAGGCGCATCCACACCCCTGCGGTGCTGATCGCCGCGAAGTGCGCCAGCACCGACTGGTACCAGTCGAACGGCGCTTCACTGGTGCCGAAGTAGCGGAAGTAGTTGGCGTTGTAACCCGCATCGGCGGACACCCGCGCGATGGTGAGGTTGTAGCCGTCGTCGGACGAGATGGCGCCGATGACGTGCCATAGCAGCAGCGCCCCGACGACGCCTGCGTCGGCGATCCACGTCGCGACCGGCACCCGCAGGAACCGGCGCCACGCATTCGGGACGCGCCTGCCGCCGAGGCGGTCGAGCACCGCCAGCGCCACGATCGAGGCCACCACGCAGACCACTCCGAGCACCATCACCAGCATCTTGAGCGCGGTCGGCTTGGTGATGAACCGGGTATCCACGTCCACGCGGGCCGACAGGCCGGGCTGCGGCCCCACCTTGAGCTCGGTGAACATTCCGGCGACCTGGGGTTTCTTCTCGACAGCCGCGGTGCCGGTGGCGCCGGGGATGCCGACGAAATCCGCGCCGACGCCGCCAATGTTGGCCCAGACATGCAGGGCGCTGCAGGCGCCGGAGGCCACCGCGGCCCGCGGAGCCACCGCGGTGACGGTGTCGCGGAACGCCACGAAGACGGTGTCGGCGGTGGCCCGGACGAACAGCCCGTTGCGGGTGGCGTCGATACCGCCGGGCGGGATGGTGGAGAACACCAGCCCGCCGGGCGCCGGCAGGGTGCTCACAGCGGTGCACGGGATCGACACGTCGAGGGACTGCGGGGCCCCGGACACCAGCGGCGCCGTGATGTCGGTGATGTTGCCGTCGCTGCCGGTGCCCTGTGGCCACAGGATGGTCGCGGTGGTTTGGCTGACGGGCAGCAGGGGTACCAAACCGCACAGCACCACACCGGCGACGCCGGCGATGATGGCGATCAGGCGTGCGATGTGGGACCGGTCAGTGGCTGCACTAGCTGTCTCTGGTTCATGTCGCTCATCGCCCGGCACGAGGCTCGATGGTATGCGACCCACATGTGAACCCCGGTTTCCCCTGCCGCGTGGCAAGCGACGGGTGGCTATCCGTTGAACTGTTGCGCAGCCGGCTTGCAGACCTTCCAGGTGTTGGACTCCTTGCGCAGATAGAGCGTCCCCGAGGTGTCGAAAGTCGGTCGGGTGAAGCTGAGCGCCGCCACGTCACCTTTGACGGTGACTGTCTCTACATTGAACGGAACCTTGCTCGATTCGTCGACGGGACCTCCGTCATCAGCGACGTAGTCTTCGTCGCTGGTGAGCTCGTCGGCCTCTTCGGAACACAGCTCGGCCAGCATCGCCGACTGATCCTGAGCATCGACTGCCGCTGCGAACCGCGCCGCGACATCTTTGATCTGGTCCTCATCCTTGTTTGCGAACATGATCCAGCCGCCGACGCCTGCCAGGGCGACGACGAGCAGCACAGCGACACAGCCAAGAATCCACAGCACCGTCCGTCGCTTGCGGGGTGGGGGCGGCGTGCCATAGGGCGGTGCGGGGTAGGTCCATGCAGGCTGCTGGGGCGCAGGTGCAGAGTGAGCTCCGAACGGATCCCATGAACCGTTCGGAGGCCCGGAGAAGGGACCGGCAGGCCCGTTGGGCGGTGGTGGCCAGGTCATTATTCGTCCCAGCGTTCGACGAGGATTTTATCGAGAGCTGTCCAGAACTGCGGCGGAGGAACATCGATGTCGCCTTCATAGACCAACGCCATCGTTTCGGCAGGAAGATCTGGTGATGTGCAGTAGAGCAATTCGCCGCTGTCTCGTGTCAGCCAGAGCAATCGAGTCGAGTTTATCTGGATGCCGCTGTAGCCGACCTGCCATCCTTCATCGGGCGGTGCGCCGACACTTTCCGCCAAGGTCTGCATGTCCCGCGGAGGCATGAGACCGTAGGACTCCATATCTTCACTGGTGAACCCCGCATGCGTCTGCTGTAAGAAATCGCGTGCGGCCTGCGGAACCGTTTCAAAGTATTTGGGCACAGTGTCCGCGAAGTTCGCGGGATCATGTCCTATCCACAGAATGAGCTCGCCATCGGCATTGTGGCCGGCCGCGTAGGCCAGGACTATGTGCTCAGCAGGCGCTTCACCACCCGTGCGAATCCGAAGTACCCGCACATCTGCCAGACGCTCCGGTAGCAGGATCGAAAATTTCGGCAGCTTGTCGAGGAATTGTGGACTCCAGAGCGACAGGGCGATACGGCACCGCTCGGCTGGATCGTCGGAATCGAGTATTGGCCGCCAATTAACTGGCACCGACAGTCGGTCGTCGGCATCTCCGGTCAGTACTTGCGCCGAGGTGTATTCGTCATCAATCGCGTCGACTATTTCGCTTTCCAGTCCAGCCATCATGCCTCCCTCCCTAGCCATTGGCTGCGTTGAGTTTGTTGATGATGTCTATCAGGGCGGCTCTCGTACTGTCCTCGAGTTGTTGTTGACTTTGAGCCCAGGCTTCGGTGACTTTCGGTAGAAGATCAGCTGCGGCGCCGGAGCCCTTCGCCTGATTTGCCCTCCACGACAGCCATTGCAGATTCATTGGAGTATTCGCGAGTAGATACATCTGGTCTGGCGTGAGACGTGTGAAACCGGGCATCTGAACTAATTCCGAGAGCGGAATTATATGATCGGCCGACACCTTGGGCTGTCCCGCTTTTCCTTGAATCGTTCCGCCGTCATATGCGGGGTCGGGATCGCCCGGTTTGGGTCTTGGCTGCCCCTGAAGAAGAACGTCCCCGAGCTCACGCGCTGATTTCGGGCTCCCCGATCGAAGGATGTCATAGATTGGCCGGACGGGTGATTCGTTTGGAACCGTCGCTCTTTGTCCAGGTATTCGGGCCGGCGGTTGCCATCCTGACGGGATGTCGTTTATCGCCTTGACCAACGCTGCGCGTTTTGTCGGCGGGGCTTGTGTTTTTACCGGGGGGCCGCCCGGCGTTTGCGGCACAAGCGCGTTTGCGGCGGAATCGCATGCGGCCTGGCGGCTGTTGAGCGCATCGCGTTCGGCCTCGAGTTGTCGCTTTTCGGCATTGTATGCATCGAACTGAGCCTGTTGCGACGGGCTGAAAGTATGCGGCGCTGCGTTATGGGCATCGGCGCGCTGGTTCCAGGAGGCCCAGGCAGCCGCAAGGCCTGGACAGACCTCATCCGTTGGGTCGGCCGAAGTAATCGGGACGGATGTAACGGCACCGACAACCAGCGTGAATACGACCAGCAGCCAAAGAACAGCCCTAGGGAGTGCGGATCGCTGATGCGTTTCGGTCAAATTCTCAACCCAGTGCCGGCTCGGACCTTACATACCAACCGTAAGGCCGAACCAGCACCGCGCCTGACACTATTTTCAGCTGTGCCGCAGTGGAGCAGGACTCCACCACCCGCTGCGCGTGGCGGTCCCCAGATCGAGCCGGGCCGGCACGGCGTCGGTGTACCACGGCGTCAGCCGCTGCAACGAACCCCAGTCCCGGAACCAGTCGCCCTTGAGATAGGTCGGCACCGTCGCGGCCCGGAACATCAACTCGGTGATGCCGAGCGGCCCGCCGCCCAGGTAGTCCATCACCGGTGAGTTGGCCTCCGCGCCGAACCGGTCCGGCAGGATGCGCCACTTCGGCACCTCGATCACGCCGTACTGGTGGCCGAACGGCCGCTGGCACGGGAAGGCCAGGCCCACCAGCCAGTCCAGCATCACCGGATCGGTCGAACCCACCACGTCCTGCAGGGTGCGCAAGGTGGGGATCCGGGGCGGGGTCACCGCGATCCAGTGCTGCGGGGCGAGGTCGTCGTCGGTGGCGACCAGCCGGATCTGGGTGGCCTCGCGCGGGATGGCCGCCATCGGCGCGCGCAGGTTGCGCCACGCCGGGGCGGCGCCGACGTCGGCGAAGCCGAGGCTGCCGCCGGGCCGGTCGGCCGCGGCCTGCTCGTCGGTGGCCCACTGCACCACGACCTCGCCCGCGTTGAACCGCCCGGCCGCCGAGACCACCAGCAGCGGCCCGGCCGTGTCGCGGTTGGGCAGCCGGTACCACGCCGAGCGCAGCGACGACGGAACCTGGGTGCCCGCCCGCCAGCTGCCCAGCACCGGGGTGGTCGCGGGGTTCAGCCCGAAGGGCAGCCGCGCACGCGAACCGTTGACGCCTGCCGCGGCGGTGGTCCCGCCCTCGGTGCCGCCCTCACTGGCGGTCGTGGTGCCCGATTCGGTGTCGGCGAAGTTGGTCGAGCCGGGTTGTTCCATCACCGGATCCGCCGACACGTCCGACGGTATGCCGTTGGGGGTGAAGCCCTGTGAGGTGACAGCACCGAGCGCCTGGCCGGACGGCTGGTCGACGGGCGTCAGCGCACCCGCGTTGGCGTTCTCCTCGACCATCACGTCGCTGGCCAGCCCGCAGGTCTTGCCCGTCAGGGCCTCCAGGTTCGAGCGGCCCACCGACCACGCCGGGTACTGGTTGATCATCGCCAGCGTCAGCGACACCACCTCGAACATCACCAGCGCCCATGTCGCGATCGCGAGCGGGGCCTGGGCCAGCCGCTGCCACCTGCCCGGTGGACCGTCGGGAGACTCGTCGCGTCCGGTGAAGTGGAACCACGCGGCCAGCAGCAGGGCCAGCACCGAAAAGCCCAGCAGGATCGTGGTGAAGCCGAAGTGCCACTGCGGGAACGAGTTCGACCACGGCACGCCGAAGTTGGAGACGTACCACCAGCCGTTGACGGTCGCGAACGACAGTGCCGTCACGAACAGCACGGCCGCGCCGAACATGGCCCGGTTGCGCCGGGATTTCATCGCCGCGGCGGTCACCGCCACCGCGGCCAGCGCGCCCAGCGACCCTGCCAGGCCGGCGAACACACCGAAGTGATGCGTCCACTTGGTGGGGGTGAACATCATCGCGAAGAACGAGATGATCGTGATGCCGATGATGCGTCGGCTCGGACCGGCCGCGGTGCCGGGCACGCGGCCCTTGCGCAGCGACATGGCAACCGAAACGGCAAGCGCCAGAAGCAGAGTCAGCACGCCGAAGCGCCGGGCCACCGAGCCGTCCGGGCTCGTGGTGAACAGCCGCTCGTAGCGGATGTGCTCGTCGAACCAGGCCAGGCTCGGGCCCACGGTCGACTTGAAGGAGCTGGCCTGGATTTCACCGACCAGCGTCTGGTCGCGGAAGATCAAGATGATGGTGACCGTGCACGCGGCCAGGATGGGTGCCAGCAGCGCCAGATGCCCGAACCGCGAAGTATGGCGCGCCACAATGGTTTTCAGCGGCCCGACTGCCACCAGCAGGGCGCCGATGGCGGCGATGCCGGTGGGCCCGGAGAAGAGGGTCAACGCGCCGATGATGATCGCGATGGCCACCGGCAGCATCCGGTTGGTGGCCACCCCGCGTTCCACCGAACACCACGTCAGCAGGATGCCGAGGGCGATGATCGGCTCGGGGCGCAGCCCGTTGTTCAGCGGCAGCCAGAACGCCAGGAACAATCCGGCCGCGGTCCAGGCCGCTGCCCGGTTCTGTTTGACGGCGTGTCCGAGCCTCGGGATGACCTCCCGGCTGATCACCCACCAACAGGCCAGTGCCATCAGCAGCGTCGGCAACCGCAGCCACACGCTGGCGGTGCTGACATGCGCCCACAGCGCCAGCAGGTCGTAATACCAGCCGAACGGTGCCTCCGGGGTGCCGAACCAGCGGTAGTAGTTGGCCATGTAGCCGGCATGTTCGGAAACCCGGGCCATGGTGAGGATGTAGCCGTCGTCGGACGTGTTGGAGCCGACGAAATGCCACCACACCAGCACGGCGCTGACCAGTCCGTCCAGCACCGAGATGGACCACCAGCGCGGGGGCAGGAAGCGCCGCTGTTTGACCCCGTCGGCGGCGTCGAGCACATGCAGCGCACCCAGCGCCACGACGGTCATGACGACGCCGATGATCATCGCCAGCATCTTGAGCAGCGTGGGTGAGCTGCTGTAGCGCGTGTCGATGGTGGCCGAGAAGGTCAACCCCTGCGGGGCGGGGCCGGACAGGTCGGTGAACACGCCGATGATCTGCGGGCGGAAGTCGTAGCCGCCGCGCTCACCGCGCAACGGCGCGTTGGGATCCCGGGACGGATCGTTCGACGGGCCCTGGGTGAGGCCCACGAATTCGCCGGTCACCTTGTCGGCGTGGGCGGTGAAGGTCAGGTACTTGCAGGCCGGGCTGAGCACCCTGTCCAGCGGGGCGCTGACCACCGGGGTGTTGCGGACGATGACCAGCAGGTCGTTGTTGACGCGTTCGATGAGCAGTCCGCGGTCGACGGCCTTGGGCGCCTGCTTGGGCACGGTCGACAGCAGCACGGTGCGGTCGCGGTTGTCCGGGCCGGCCAGCCCCGCGGCGGCCTGGCACGGCACGTTGATGGTCAGGTCCGTCGCGACATATCCGATCAGCGGGGCGTTGACGCTCTGCCAGGTGCCGTTCTGCGGCCAGTTGAGCTGCGCGGTGGTCTGCGTGACCGGCAGCAGCGGGGTCGCGATGGCCATGATCGCGCCGAGCAGACCGGCCACGATGGCGATCAGCCGCGCAGTCCGGTGGTTGGCGCCCGTAGCGATCACGGGGTTTGATGCTATCGGCGCGTCAACGGCCATCGGGAGTCGCTTTCTGGTCAGGCTTGCGGATGGCCAGCACGAACGGACCGACATCCGACACGTCGAACCGCGGATCGTGGAACAGCGCCGAGTTCAGTTCGACGTGGTAGCGGCGCACGTTGGGCTGGTTCGGGTAGACGTCGGAGGCCAACCGCAGGGTGTAGGTGTCGCCCGCGCCGCGGCGCATGAGGAACACGGTGGGCGCTTTCCACGGCAGTCCGTCGAGCGCCTTGATGAATTGGTCGGCGCTGCTCAGCGTGGCCCAGCCCTCGATGGTGCCTGCGCGTTCCTTGAACTGGGCCAGCGGATTCGCGTAGTGCGACGTCAATCCTTGGAAGCCGTAGTACGGGTAGTACGACAGGAAGCTGTAGTCAGCCGTGAGCACCACGGTCTGATTGCGGGGGACACCCGTGACCTCCAGGATCTTGGCGTCGACCGCGCGGTAGTACTGCTCGGCGCCGGGCGGCCTGCGGTCGGCCCGCACCCCGGTGCCGTCGGTGTCGGTGTAGGCCACGTTGATGTCCGGCCGCAGCACGTCGGGGATGTCCTGGCTGAAGGTGAGCCCGCCGATCGTGCCGATCGTCGCGGCCACGGCGATGACGCGCCGCCGGGTCGGTGCGTCATAGCGGCGGGCGATCGCGAGCGTCGCTTCGATGAACCCGAACGCGCCCGCCGTGGTCAACAACACCGTGAGCATCGACTGCAGCCGGAACGACAGCAGCGTGGTGCCGACGAGCGTGGTGAGCATCGACAGCAGTGACCACGCGTAGATCGCGACCACGCCGAAGGCCAGCGCACCCGCGCGGGTGGACGTGCGCGCCCGCACCACCAGCCACACCGTCCCGAGCATGCACAGTGCCCCGAGCAGCGTGAAGCTCAGCATCGGGAAGGTCAGCTGGGCTCCGGCATCAGGCAGATAGTGCTGTGCGGTGCCCTTGTCGGCGGGGTGGCCCTTGGCCGCGGCCACCAGGTACGGCCCCCAGGTGAGCAGCGCGATTGCCCCCGAGATCACCGCGATGACAGCCAGCCGCACCAGCGGGTCCCAGTGCCTGCGGGTGGCGGCCAGCAGCAGCGCCATGAGGGTCAGCGTGAAGGCGCAGTAGATGAACAGCAGGGTGTAGAACAGTGCGGCCACGCCGAGGAAGATGCCGGTGCCGACGATGGCGGCCCACCCGCCGTTGCGTGTCTGGGTTCCTTCTGTGCTCCTCGCGTGCGCGGCCCGCAGCCCCGACCAGGCCAACACCAGCACCGGCGGCAGCAGCACCGTGATGATCGCGGCATACGGTTCGGTGGTGGCGTAGGCCAGCATCGCCGCGGTGCTCGCTGTCGTCACGATCAGCGCGTACTCGAACCGGATCATCGCCGCCCACAGCACGAGGGCCAGTACTGCGGCGATGGTGATGGAGCTGATGGCCCACGGCTTGAACATCTCCCAGGCCGGAGTCCCGGTGCCTGCGGCGATCCGGCCGCCTATCCAGAACCAGCCGGCCGGGTAATACGGCGGCAGCCCGAAGTAGGTCATGTCGTGCAGGCCGGGGCTGTCGGCGAGCCGCGTCAGGTATTCGGTGCGGAACTGCTGGTCGACCGAGACCCCGAACAGGTACAGCTTGGTGGCACCGAGCGGCATCGCGAGCGTCACCACCGAGAACGCCGACAGGAAGACCAGCGCGGCGAGCCGGGCCACGGTTTTCCGGCCCCGCCTCCAGACCAGTCCCGACACGAAAAGACCTGCCAGACAACCGAACTGACCCACGGTGGTGAGAGCGTGCAGTTGGTTGGAGGTGTTGTAGGCCGGCCACTGGACCCGGGCGATCGCGGTGATGGAGACTCCGGCGACCACCGAGGCGATCAGCACGGCGACGACCATCTGGCCGATCACCCCGGCCGGACGTGCGAGAGCCGTCGGTCCTCCTCGCGTGCGGGGCCCGGCCCGCATCAGATAGGAAGCCTACGGAAGATGGGCCGCGGGATATGCCGCAACACCATCATCACGTAGCGGAACGCCCCTGGCGCCCAGACCAGCTCCTTGCCCTTGGCCGATGCGGTGACCGCGAGCTCGGCGACGTATTCCTTGTCGACGGTCAGCGGGGCTTCCTTGACGTGCGCGCTCATCCGGGTGCGCACCTGGCCCGGCCGGATCACCAGCACGCGGACACCGAACTCCCGCAGCGCCTCCCCGAGGCCGAGATAGAAGCCGTCCAGACCGGCCTTGGTGGAGCCGTAGACGAAGTTGGAGCGACGCACCCGCTCGCCAGCGGCCGAGCTCATCGCGATGATGCGGCCCGAACCTTGGGCCCGCATCTTCTCACCGAGCAGCACGCCGACGGAAACGGCTGCCGTGTAGTTGATTTCGGCGATCTGCACGGCCTTGCGCTGGTTCTGCCACAGCTCCTCGGCGTCGCCGAGCAGGCCGAACGCCACGATTGCGACGTCCACGTCACCACCGGCGAACGCCTTGTCGATGACCGCGGGGTGGCTGGCAGTGTCGACGGCGTCGAAGTCGATCACCTCGACATCCTTGGCGCCTGCGGCGCGCATCTGGGCGACCGCGGCCTCGCGGCCCGGATCGTCGGGCAGCGCGGCCAGCACGATACGGGCGGAGGCGTCGCGCAGATAGCGCTCACAGATCGCCAGCCCGATCTCAGAAGTGCCGCCGAGCAGCAGGATCGTCTGGGGGTTACCTACGGCGTCGAACACCATCTAACGCAGCTCCAAGCCTCGGGGGACATCGTGACGAGGGTACCGTGCGGCCACCTCGCCACTGCCGAACGCTGAACGCCCAGGCCGGCGCAGTGCCGGCCTGGGCGTCCAGGTGATTCAGTTATCAGGCGGTCAGATCGAACCGGTCGTTGTTCATGACCTTGGTCCACGCCGCGACGAAGTCCTTGACGAACTTCTCGCGTGAGTCGTCCTCGGCGTACACCTCGGCCAGGGCCCGCAGCTGCGAGTTCGAGCCGAACAGCAGGTCGACACGGCTGGCGGTCCACTTCGGCGAACCGGTGGCGCGGTCGGTGCCGACGTAGGTGCCGTCATCGGCCGGGGCCGGCGCCCACTTGGTGCCCATGTCGGTGAGGTTGACGAAGTAGTCGTTGGTCAGCTGACCCTTCTTGTCCGTCAACACGCCGAGGTCCGAGCCACCGTGGTTGGCCCCCAGCACCCGCAGGCCACCGATCAGCACGGTCATCTCGGGAGCCGTCAGGCCGAGCAGGTTGGCCCGGTCGATCAGCCGGTACTCGGCAGGCAGGCTGTCGCCCTTGCCGACGTAGTTACGGAAACCGTCGCCCTTGGGCTCCAGGTAGGCGAACGACTCGACGTCGGTCTGCTCCTGGGTGGCGTCGCCACGACCCGAGGTGAACGGCACCGCGACATCGAATCCGGCGTCCTTGATGGCCTTTTCGAGGCCGACGACACCGCCGAGGACCACCAGGTCGGCGAACGACACACCGGTGTCGGACGCGGCCTGGATCTCCTCGAGCTTGCGGATCACCTGAGCCAGCTCGTCGGGCTCGTTGACCTCCCAGCCGAGCTGCGGCTGCAGCCGGATGCGGCCGCCGTTGGCACCGCCGCGCATGTCGCTGGAACGGTACGACGCCGCAGCCTTCCACGCGGTGTCGACCAACTGCTGCACGGTCAGACCCGAATCCGCGATGGCCGCCTTGAGGGTGGCGACATCGGCGTCGGACAGCGTCTTGCCCGCGGGCACGACGTCCTGCCACAACCAGGTCTGCTTCGGCACCAGCGGTCCGAGGTAGCGGGCCACCGGTCCCATGTCGCGGTGCAGCAGCTTGAACCAAGCCTTGGCGAACTCCTCGGCCAGCTCTTCGGGGTGATCGAGCCAGCGGCGGGTGATCTCGCCGTAGATCGGGTCGAACCGCATCGACAGGTCGGTGGTCAGCATCGACGGGTGGGTCTTGCCGTTGCCCTGGGCCATCGGCACCGAGTTGGCCCAGCCGTTGTCCTTGGGCTTCCACTGGTTGGCGCCCGCGGGGCTCTTGGTCAGCTCCCACTCGTTGCTGTAGAGGATTTCCAGGAACGAGTTGTCCCACTTGGTGGGGGTGTGCGTCCAGGTCACCTCGAGGCCGCTGCTGACGGTGTCGTTGCCGACGCCCGGGTTGGCCCAGCCGAGGCCCATCTGCTCCAGCGGGGCGGCCTCGGGCTCGACGCCGTTCTCGATGTCGGTGGCGCCGTGGGTCTTGCCGAAGGTGTGGCCACCGACGATCAGTGCCGCGGTCTCGATGTCGTTCATCGCCATCCGGCCGAAGGTCTCGCGGATGTCGATGGCAGCTGCCAGGTAGTCCGGATTGCCTTCGGGGCCTTCGGGGTTGACGTAGATCAGACCCATGTGGCTGGCCGCGAGCGGGTTCTCGAGCTTGGTGCGGTCACTGCTGCCGGCGTAGCGCTCCTGCGAGCCCAGCCACTCGTGCTCGGCGCCCCAGTAGATGTCCTCCTCGGGCTCCCAGTAGTCGGGGCGACCGAAGGCGAAGCCTGCGGTCTTGAAGCCCATGTGCTCCATCGCGCGGTTGCCCGCGTAGACGATGAGGTCGGACCACGAGATCTTCTTGCCGTACTTCTTCTTCAGCGGCCACAGCAGACGACGCGCCTTGTCCAGGCTGACGTTGTCCGGCCAGCTGTTCAGCGGAGCGAAGCGCTGCATGCCGCGCCCGCCGCCGCCGCGGCCGTCCTCGACCCGGTAGGTGCCTGCCGCGTGCCACGACATACGGACGAAAAGCGGCCCGTAGTGCCCGAAGTCGGCGGGCCACCAGTCCTGCGAGTTGGTCAGCAGCTCGTCGAAGTCGCGCTCGAAGGCCTCGACGTCGAGGGTCTTGACTGCCTCGCGGTAGTCGTAGTCCTCATCGGTCGGGTCGATGGCGGGCGGATTCTTCTGCAGGATCTTGAGATTGACGGCGTTGGGCCACCAGTCGCGGTTGCTGCCGCCCTCGACGGGAGGCTTGATCCGCATGGGGCAACCGCTTTCGGCGGGTTCGGTCTGAGCTTCACCAATGGGGGGATGGGTATCGGCTTCGGCCATGACAAATCCTTTCCGGGCTGGCGGTATTGAAAATGGTTATCTACTTGGAGCAATGGAACATTCGGGGCAGGTGCCCCAGTAGATGACCTCGGCTTCATCGATCTCGAAGCCATGGTCTTCTGACGCGGTCAGACAGGGGGCTGTACCGACCGCACAATCGACGTCGGCGATGGCGCCACACGAGCGGCATACGACGTGGTGGTGGTTGTCGCCGATCCGGGACTCGTAGCGAGCCACGGATCCGGAGGGTTGGATGCGCCGCACCAGACGGGCTGCGGTCAACGCGTGCAGCGAGTCGTAGACGGCTTGGTGGGACACCTCGGGCAGCTCGTCACGCACCGCACGAATGATGGAATCCGTGTCGGCGTGAGGATGCGCGTGGACCGCTGTGAGCACCGCCACCCGGGGGCGGGTGACCCGCATATCGGCGGTCCGCAGCATCTGCTGGAAGTCCGCAGTCGTCGCCACGTCCTGCAGTCTTGTCCCTTATCTGGAATTAGTCAAGAAAAACTTCTGGGGGGACTGCCGGGGGTTTTCTGACTACAGGAGTTCCAGCCGCCGGGCCATGTCCGAGGCGAACACGCCATCGGGATCGACCTTGCGGCGCACCGCGATCCACTCGTCGATGCGCGGGTACATGGCGTGGAACGTCTCGGCCGTGGTGCGCGAATCCTTGGCGGTGTAGAGCCGCCCACCGAACTCCAGCACGCGGCGGTCCAAGTCGGTGAGGAACTCGCCGACGCCCGGCTTGATCGGAAAGTCGACGCAGACGTTCCAGCCCGGGATCGGGAAGCTCAGTGGCGCCTGATTGCCGTTGCCGAACAGTTTGAAGACGTTGAGGAACGAGTAGTGCCCCGAACGCTGGATGTCGTAGATGATGCCCTTGAACTCTTCGACGGCCTCGGTCGGCACCACGAACTGGTACTGCGCGAACCCGGCAGGGCCGTAGGCGCGGTTCCACTCACCGAACATGTCGAGCGGGTGATAGAACTGCGTCAGGTTCTGCACCTTGTTGCGATACGTGCCCGACTTGCGGTACCAGAGTTCGCCGATGGGGCCGAAGGTGTACTTGTTGGCCAGCCCGTTGGGAAACACGTCGGGCAGCGTAAGTAGCTGTGGCGCATCGAATTTCAGCGGATTCTTCTGCAGCTTGGTGGGTAGCTGGTCGAGCTTGGCCAGCGATCCGCGGGAGATGGCGGCGCGGCCCAGCTTCGGCGGGGCGCTGATCGCGTCGAACCAGGCCGACGAGTAGGTGTAGTTGTCCTCGCTGCCGTCGCTGTGGAAGGCGATGGTCTCGTCGAGGGTGTGCGTCACGTCGCCGTCGGCGATGAAATACGCGGTCTCCGTCGGCGTCATCTCGATGGTGGCGCGCAGGATGATGCCCGTCAGCCCGTTGCCGCCCACGGTGGCCCAGAACAGCTCGGCCTCCGGCCCGTCCGGCGTCAGCGTGCGCACCTCGCCGCCCGCGGTCAGCAGATCCATGCTGCGCACGTGATTGCCGAAGCTGCCCGCGCTGTGGTGGTTCTTGCCGTGGATGTCACAGCCGATGGCCCCGCCGATGGTGACCTGACGGGTGCCCGGCAGCACCGGGACCCACAGCCCGAACGGCAGCGCCGCCTTCATCAACTGGTCCAGGTTCACCCCGGCGTCCACGTCGACGATCCGGGTCTCGGCGTCGATCGAGTGGATCCGGTTCAGGGCGGGCATGTCGATGACCAGGCCGCCGCCGTTCTGCGCGTTGTCGCCGTAGGAGCGGCCCAGACCACGCGCGATCACGCCGCGTCCGCCCTGCTCAGCAGCGCGCGTGACCGCCTTGACGATGATCTCGGGATCAGGTGTGGAGAGCACCTGCGCGACGGTCGGTGCGGTGCGGCCCCAGCCCATCAGGCGCTTGTCCGTGGTCGGGAAATCGGTGGTCGACATCGCTAAGGAGGGTACCGCGCCCAGGCGTCCACTCCGTCGCAGTCGAGTCCCGAACCACGCACCGAATTCGACACAGATGTCGCTGCGCGGGCCCGAGCGCGACATTTCCGTCGAACTCGCGCGTCCGGGCCCTCAGTGCAAGCGGAAGATGACCGCCCGCTGGACGACGAAGTTGATGACGGTCGCCGTGCCCTGGGCAATGACGAAGGCCACGACCACCGCTACCGGGGTGTAGTTCAGCAGGTGCAGGAACAGGTGGTTGAGGCCGACCTGGACGACGAACGTCACCAGGTAGAGCACCCACACCGCGATCAGCCGGGCTGTGCTCGGCGGCGCCTGGAAGGTCCACCGGCGGTTGAGCAGGTAGGCGGTGGTGGTGCCGGCGACGAAGCTGATCGCCTTGGCGATGTCGGGCGGCAGGCCGATGGCCTTGTAGAGCAGTACGTAGAGGCCGAAGTCGACGACCGCGGAGATCCCGCCGGTGACGATGAACCGGAACACCTGGGTTCGCAGGCTCAGGCGCGGGTTCGCGGGTGCGGTGTCCACCCCGGCAGCTTAGCGACCGTACCTAGCGCAACACCTCGGCGAGCACCGCCCGCAGCGCCTCGACGGCCGGGACGAACGCATGCTCGGCGGGCGCGCCGAAGCCCACGATGATGCCGTCAGGATCGGGGATCTCGGGGCCGGCCTCCGGATGACGCATGATCGAGAGCCCTTGCAGCTGGATCCCGGCCTCGCCGCACCGGCGCAGCACCTCGGGTTCGGCGCCGTCGGGCAGCGTGAGCGTGACGTTGACGCCCGCGGCCAGGCCACGGATGCCGACGTCGAAACCGTCCAGTGCGGCGACCAAGGCGTCGCGGCGGCGTCGGTACCGGTTGCGCATGCGGCGGATGTGCCGGTCGTAGCCGCCGGTGGCGATGAAGTCGGCCAGCGTCAGGGCGCTGATGACGTCGACGTGGTACTGCTGCCCGCCGGCCGCATCGATCACCGGATCGATCAGCGCCTCGGGCAGCACCATCCAGCCCAGGCGCAGCGTCTGCGCCATGCTCTTGCTCGTCGAGCCCAGGTAGGCGACCCGTTCGGGATCCAGCGCCTGCAACGCGCCGACGGGCTGGCGGTCGTAACGGAACTCGCCGTCGTAGTCGTCGTCGAGCACGTACCCGCCGGTGCGCTGCGCCCAGGCCACCGCGGCGCTGCGCCGTTTCGGGTGCAGGGCCATGCCGAAAGGGTTGTGGTGAGCGGGCGTCAGCAACACCGCCGGGGTGTCGAGCGCATCCAGATCGTCGATGACGGCCCCGTCGTCGTCCAGTCCAATCGGCACGGTCGGTACACCGGTCGCGGTGATCGCGTTGCGAAAGATGAAGAGGCCGTGGGCTTCTACCGCCATGGGGCGACCGGACCCAAAGGCCCGTGCGAGCAGTTCGACGCCGTCGCGCACCCCGGCGCAGATGACGATGGACTCCGGTGTGGTCCGTACACCCCGGACCCGGCCCAGATATTCGGTGAGTGCTTCGCGCAGCGCGAGCGGCCCGCGTGGATCACCCATCCGCAGCGCGGCCACGGGCGCTTCGGTCAGGGCGCGACGGGCCGATGCCAGCCACCCGCTGCGCGGGAACTCCGACAGGTCGGGCGAGCCGGGCATCAGGTTGTGCCGTGGTGTGACGGGTATGCGGCGCGGCCGCGGTGCGGGGCGGGGTGTGCTGGCCCGGGCCACCCAGGTGCCCGCGCCCTGCCGCGACACCAGCCAGCCCTCGGCGACCAGCTCGGCGTAGGCCTCCGCGACGGTGTTGCGGGCCAGCCCGAGGTCGGTGGCCAGGGCGCGGGACGGGGGCAGCGCCGCGCCGGTGGCGAGCCGGCCCGAGCGGATGCCATCACGCAGAGCGTTGATCAGCTGCTCACGTGCGGTGCGGCTGCCCGGTTCGATGACGGCCCGCAATCCCAGGTGAAGGTCTCGACTACCAGAATTGGCCCGCGAAATCACTATCAGATTGAACCATCTAGACGGGTCTTTCGCCGTTAGCGTTGGAGACATGACACAGACACTCGAACCCGCCCAGACCACCGGACGCGTCAAGATCTACAAGGCCTCACCCGAGCTGTACGACGCGATGATGACGCTGTCGAATGCCTCGAAGAAGGACGTCGACCCGACCATCGCCGAGCTGATCAAGATCCGCGCCTCACAGCTCAACCGGTGCGCCTTCTGCCTCGACATGCACGTGCACGATGCGCGCAAGCAGGGCGAGACCGAGCAGCGCCTGGCATTGGTCGCGGCCTGGGAAGAGGCAGGCGATCTGTTCACCGAGCAGGAGCAGGCAGCCCTCGCGCTGACCGAAGCCATCACCGACTTGAGCCACGGCCCGGTCTCCGATGCGGTCTACGCCCGGGCCGCCGCGGCATTCACCGAACGGGAACTGGGCCAGGTGATTTCGATGGCCGTGACCATCAACGCGTGGAACCGGATCAATGCGGCGGTGAAGATGCCGCCACCGCGGCGCTGATCCACCGACGGCGAATTTGGTTGAAACCGGATGACTGACGACGACGTCAGTCATCATCGCGGTGTGGCACTGCGAGCCAGATCCGTTGCGGTGTTCGCCGTGGTCGGCACCGCCTTTGTCGGTGCCGGCGTCGGCGCGCCGGTCGCCGCCGCCCACGGAGCCGACGCTGTCATCGCCGATCTGCAGGCCGAGGGGTACAACGTCAACATCAACTGGGTCAACGGGGCCAATCAGCAGCTGTCGGATTGCACTGTGGTGAGGGTCAACAATCCCTCCTCCAATCCGGAGCCGCTGCCCGGCGACACCGTCTATGTCGATGTCACATGTCCGAACGGGCTGTACTAGCGCTCGTTCGGACTCCAAAATCGCCTAGTTGAACGTCATGTCGCCGAGCTGAACAGGGAAGGTTTCCAACTTCTTGGGCCCGGACTTGTCACCCGTGGTCGACGGGGTGGCCGTCTGCATCGTCATGTCCTTGCCCGACGTGAAGGAATCGTGGATGCCCACCGGGGCGACCGGCTCGTTCATCCCCTTGTGGCCATGGCTTGCGTGAGGGCTGGCCGGGCGGCTCGGGAACACCAGGTGCGCCGCCGGATGAGCCTCGTCGCCCGTGGTCACCGGGCTGTTCGGGTCCCAGCTGTTGCGCGCGGAGTTTCTGCCCGACGAGGTGGGGCCGACACCCGAGTGTGCTGCCGGTGCGGCGGCAGCCAAGCCGCTGCCGAGACCGAGCGCGCCCAGGCCGACGATGCCTGCCATGGCACCCGATGCGGTGAGCTTCTTGAAAGTGCTGATGGTGCTCATGAATTCCCTTGCCTTTCAGGTGTTTTGCCAGCTTGCTGACTGGCTTGAAGGCAAAGTTATGGCCCTCACGAACACCCCGGCATCGGGCGAAAAATGCGTCTATTGCGGGCGCGAATGGTGCAAATGGTGTAGGCGGGCTCTCCCGCACCTGGTTTTGCTGCAGGCCGCAGCGCTACCCGGGCGCGGCCCGCGATTGGGCGTCACGCGATAGCACGAAACGCCAAGGGAACGAACGGTTAGCGTGTGTCGCGGGCTCAGGCCAGCGCGTCGAACAATGTCGCCAGCTGTCCCGGCGACACCGAGACTCCGCACTGTCCGCGCAGCGAGGTCAGCGGACGCGCGATGTTCTGCAGGTCCAGGAATTCCCCCGGATGAGCAAGGAAGTACGCCCGGATGGCTCCTTCGGCCTCGCCGGTCGACTGCGTACCCGCCGCGGTCAGCACATCGTTGGCGTCAGGATGTGCGTCAAGGTAGGACCCGGCCTGGGCCAGCACCCCGCTGGCGGTGGTGGCCAGCCCGCTCGCCGAGCACGGCGGTGCGGCGGCAGCGGTCGGGACGGCGATGGCGATGGCGAGGGACGCGAACCCGCCGATGGCAAGCATGGCAGCCAGTTTCATACCGCGATCCTGCGCGATCGTCGGCGTGTGCACAGTGCACTTCACCGAAATGGCCTTCGGTCTATGGATCGTCATCGCCTGACCGCGCCAGTGTGCCGGCCTCGACCGAGGGCCTCTCGTAACGGGCTACACCCAGTAGGGCACGCGGGCGCGGTACTGGCGCATGGCGATTGCCGCGAAGCCCCAGCCAACCGCCGTCAGCACCAGCACCACGACCCAGTGCCTGACCTCTTGATCGGCACCCAAGAGCGGCGCGCGCACGATGTCGAGATAGTGCAGCAGCGGGTTCAATTCGACGATCTTGGCCCACGATCCGGCGCCCTGCTGCCGCAGCGTGGACTCGTTCCAGATGATCGGGGTCATGAAGAACAGCAGCTGCACCACCGAGGCCAGCAGCGGCCCGATGTCGCGGTACCGCGTGGCCAGGATGCCGAAGCACAGCGACACCCAAACACAGTTCAGCACAATGAGACCCAGCGCCGGGATGACCGCCAGGTCGATCCACTTCCACGGTTTGGGGTAGATGATCGCGATCACCACGAAGATCACGATGTTGTGCGCGAACAGGATCATCTGCCGCCACACCAGGCGGTAGACATGCACCGACAGCGGGGTCGGAAGTTGTTTGATGAGGCCCTCGTTGGCGATGAACACCTCGGAGCCTTCGAGGATGGACGCGTTGATCAGGTTCCAGATGATGAGCCCGAGCGTCACGTAGGGCAGGTGTTCGGCGAGCGGCAGCTTGAACAGTTTCGAATACAGTAGGCCCATCGCGACCGCAGTGGTGCCGGTGGCGATCGTGATCCAGAACGGCCCGAGCACGCTACGGCGGTAGCGCTGCTTGATGTCCTGCCAGCCCAGGTGCAGCCACAGCTCGCGTTTGCCGAATCCTTCGGCCATGTCGCGCCAGGCCCGGGTCATGGTCTTGGACTGCGCCGCAGCGTCGGTGAAGGTCATTGTCCGGTCCTTCCGAATCTCTCGCGTCTGCCCAAGCGCCGCAGGCGGATCCATTCGCGCAGACCCGCGGGGTCGCGGCGGGACACCAGAAAGTACCAGCCGAACCTCATCCATTCCTGTGGGAGGAGTTTGCGCAGCCCGGGCTGGGAGAGCAGATAGCCGCGGTTGCGGTAGGTGAAAAACCGCTTGGTCTCGTCGTCGGGATACTGGGTGTGCATCCGGCCGCCGAGGATCGGTTTGAACTCGTCGGTGCCACAGGGGTGCAGATAGCTTGCTGTCAAACAGGTTCCGAACGGCAACCCGGAGCGCGCCAGTCTGCGGTGCACCTCCACCTCGTCGCCGCGGACGAACAGCCGCAGATCCGGGACGCCGACGGCCTCCACGGTGGCGGCCCGGAACAGGGCGCCGTTGAACAGCGACGCGATCCCCGGCAGCAGATCGCCGGAGCGGGATGAGTCGTCGGTCTGCAGCTCCGAGACCAGCCGGCGCCACACCAGGCCGCGGCGCAGCGGGAAGGCCAGCCGTCGGGGATCGTCGAGGTTGCACACCATCGGCGACACCTCGGCCAGGCAGTGCTGCTCGGCGCAGGCCAGCAGCGTGCCCAGTACGGTGGCGTCGGCGGGCCGGCCGTCGTCGTCGGCCAGCCAGATCCAGTCGGACCCCAGCGCCAGCGCGTGGAGCATGCCGAGCGCGAAACCCCCTGCGCCACCGAGGTTCCGGCGGGAACCGAGATAGGTCGACGGCACCGGCTGGCTGGTCACCAGTTCCCGCACGGCGGGGTCGTCGTCGTTGTCGACGACGACGAGATGGTCGGGACGACGCTCCTGGTTCACCACGGCCTCGAGCGACTTGGCCAGCAGTTCGCGGCGTCGATGGGTGACGATCACCGCGCAGACGGTGTCAGGTGCCACGCGCCGATTCCTCCAGCACCTCACGCACGGTGCGCGCTGCGTCCTCGCCCTCGTATGCGCGGACGACCTCTTCGATACCACCGGTCATCTTGATGGTGCCGTGGTCGATCCACATCGCGGTCTTGCACAACCGGGCCAGGAATTCGTTGGAATGGCTTGCGAACACGAGGATTCCGGAGCGCTCGACCAGGCTCTGCAGCCGTGACTGGGCCTTTTTCAAGAAGTCGGCATCCACCGCGCCGATGCCCTCGTCGAGCAGCAGGATCTCTGGGTCGATGCTCGTGACCACGCCCATCGCCAGCCGGACCCGCATACCGGTCGAGTACGTGCGCAGCGGCATCGACAGGTATTCGCCCAGCTCGGTGAACTCGGCGATCTCGTCGACCTTGGCCAGCATCTGCTTGCGGGTCTGCCCCAGGAACAGTCCGCGGATGATGATGTTCTCGTATCCGGAGATCTCCGGGTCCATGCCCACACCCAGGTCGAAGACCGGCGCCACCCGGCCGCGGACCGTGGCCGAACCGCGGGTCGGCTCGTAGATGCCCGAGAGCAGGCGCAGCAGGGTTGATTTCCCGGCGCCGTTGTGCCCGACCAGCCCCACCCGGTCGCCCATCTCCAGCGACATCGTGATGTCGCGCAGCGCCTCGATGACGACGACGTTGGACTGGTTGCGCCCGATGGCGCCGCCGGCCTTACCGAGGAACGCCTTCTTCAGCGAACGCGTCTTCGCGTCGAAGATGGGGAACTCGACCCACGCCTCGCGCGTGGAAATGTGTGGATCAGACAACGGCGGAACCTAGAGGTACTGTCCGGTGCCCGGGTGCGCCGATCCGCCACGGGGTCCGCCCGGCCCGGCCATGCCGGGCGGCAGCGCGCCCTGGCGCATCTGCTCGAGCTGGGCGCGTGCGGCCATCTGCTGGGCGAACAGCGCGGTCTGAATACCGTGGAAGAGCCCCTCCAACCAGCCGACCAACTGCGCCTGCGCGATGCGCAGCTCGGCATCCGAGGGGATGGAGTCGTCGGTGAACGGCAGCGTCAGCCGCTCAAGCTCTTCGCGCAGCTCGGGCGCCAGCCCGTCCTCGAGCTCGCGGATGCTGGTCCGGTGGATGTCGCGCAGCCGATTGCGGCTGGCGTCGTCCAGCGGAGCGGCCCGCACCTCTTCGAGCAGCTGCTTGATCATCGTGCCGATGCGCATCACCTTGGCAGGCTGCTCGACGAGGTCGGTCAGCGATTTGCCGTCGGCTTCGGCGTCCGCGTCCTGATCGACGTTGCCGGCCAGGATCTCGATGTTGTCGTCATCGGGGTTGATGGTCATTGCCTTCCCGTCGTCTGTTGGTCTCCGCGCCAGCGGTAGATGCGGTCTTTGCCGTCGTCGTAGATCTTCTCCCACGACTTCGACTTGTCTAGCGACACTAGCCCGTCGGGCATCGTGAACCCGCGCACCACCGGTGTGCTGGTCAGCACGTACTTGATGTTGAGGGCCTTGACGGCCTCGGCAACCCGCGGATCGGTGTCGGCATCATCGGCGTATGCCCAGAAAATGAACCGGTTATACCCAGGACCCTGCTGCACGGGGTAGTCGTAGTGCGTCCACAGCGGGTGCAGCCCGGCGATCGCGTACATCCAGGCACTGCCGTCGGTGTTGGCGTCGCCGATCACCGTGGTGTGGGCGTCGGGCAGCCCGGCCAGGTAGGCGAAGGCGCGCAGCTTGTGGTCGGCGACCATCACCGAGTCGTATTTGTCGCCGAACAGGAACCGGTGCCGGGGGAAGTAGTGCCACGCCAGCCCGACCGTGGCGGCGACCAGCACGACGCCTGCGGTCGCGCGGAGCACCGTCTGCCGCTGCGTCACGCGGGCCAGCAGCATCGTCAGGCCCACTACCAGGGTGCACAGCCCGATCGCCGCCATCGGCGCATAGAGCATGGTGACCACCGCCGACAGCCGGCGCGGGTCGCTGTAGAACAGGTCGCTGAACTTGCCGGTGATGGCCCCGACAGGGCCGCCGAACGGCGCGCCGGAATGCACGATCGCGACCATCAACAGGGCCCAGAGCGCCAGCGGCCACCAGATCTTCTTGATCAGCATGACCAGCCCGCCGATGGCGGCGAGCGCGATCAGGATGTTCTGGATCGGGAAGTCGTTGAGGTGACGCGTGTGCTGCACGACCGCGGCGAACAGCGAGCGCTTGCGGCCCAGATGGTTGACGAATGCGTGCCCGGCGATGATGTCGGCCTGGTCGGCCACGCTGAGGAACTGGGGCAGCATCACCAGCAGGGCAGGTATCCCGACCACGAGCAGGGTCACGAAGTCGGGCACCCGTCCACGCACGGGATTGCGCAGGCATTCCAGCAGCCACCACGCGCCCACCAGCAGCACCGTGACGACGCCGCCGGTGATGTGCACCGAGAACACCCCGACCAGGGCCAGGATCGCCAGCGGTATGCGGTCGCGGTGCCGCAGTGTCGAGGCAACGAGCACGAACGCGGGCACCGCCAGGCCGTAGGCCACCAGATTCGGCACGGCCGCCACGTCGAACTCGACGTAGGGCACCGCCGTGAACGACGCCGTCAGCGCGGCCGCCGTCGCCGCGACGATGGCGGTGCGCGTCGGGCACATGAGCGGACGCACCATCTTCCAGGCCAGCATCGCGGCGCTGAGGGGGAACAGCCACACCGATGCCGCGACCGTCCCGATCGTGTACGCGGTGGTCGCCGCGGCCCCTGTGATCTGGCTGTACACCGCGGCCAGCGCGTGGAACGCCGACGGGTAGTACAAGACGGCGTGCGTCTCCACATTGCGCAGCTCACCCATGTGGGTGGGGGAGGCCTGACCGGTTTCGAGGATGAACCGCACGGTGTTGGCGTGCCACACGGAGTCCCACGTGCTGGGGGCGGACTGCCAGTGCACCAGGCCCGCCACCGCCGCCCACATGATCAGCAGGGCGCCGAGCACGACGCCGGCAGCCACGATCAGAACAGGCCCCCGCGACGGCGTCAGCTGTTCGGCGTCGCGGTCCCGATACCGCCCCAGCAGTCTCCGCAATCCGGCCGCAACGGCCGTTGTGAGGGCCACAGCAAACAGCGCTGTCCAGCCGTTCCAGGGCACGCCAATGGCGCCGAACGGGACGATGAACAGCGCAACGATGCCGTAGGTCAAGGCCGGGCCCATCGCCACGGCCGCCGGCAGGGTGAGGCCACCCGCACGTGCGGTCAGCGCCCCGGGTATCACTAGCAACAACAGTGCGATTAGCACTCCGAACCCGAAGCCCACTGGACTAGTATGGCTGCCCAGGGCGACCTGGTCCGGCGCGGCCTATGCGGCAGAAACTCGCGGTCGGGCGCTCACCCCGATCGTCTCAGCTTGTGTTGTTTGCGAACGCTCTAAGGTGGCTGGCATGGCATACGACGTCGCCCGGGTGCGTGGTCTGCATCCGTCGTTGGGCGATGGGTGGGTGCACTTCGATACCCAGAACGGCATGTTGGTTCCGGACGCGGTCGCGACGACGGTCTCGACCGCATTCCGCGGATCCATGCCCACACCGGTCGGACCCCACCCTTCGGCTCGCCGCAGTGCGGCCGTTCTGATCGCGGCTCGCCAGGCGGTTGCAGATCTGGTCAACGGGGATCCCCGCGGTGTTGTGCTCGGCCCCGACCGCTCCCACCTGCTGACCGCCCTGGCCGAGGCCTCATCGGCCCGCGTCGGGCTGGGTTACGAGGTGGTGGTGACGCGCCTCGACGACGAGGCGAACATCGCGCCGTGGCTGCGGGCCGCGAATCGTTATGGCGCCAAGGTGAAGTGGGCCGAGGTCGACATCGAGACCGGTGAGCTGCCGTCCTGGCAGTGGGAGGGGCTGATCGACAAGCCCACCCGGCTCGTGGCGATCGCATCGGCGTCGTCGACCCTGGGAACCATCACCGACCTGGGCGAAGTCACCAAACTGACCCACGAGGTCGGCGGCCTCGTCGTGGTCGACCATTCGGCTGCCGCGCCGTACCGGCTGTTCGACCTCGACGAGACCGACGCCGACGTCGTCGCGCTCAACGCCGTCGAATGGGGCGGTCCGCCGATCGGCGCACTGGTCTTCCGCGACCCGTCCATCATCGATTCGTTCGGTTCGGTGTCGCTGAACCCGTACGCGACCGGGCCGGAGCGCCTGGAGATGGGCGTGCATCAGTACGGCTTGCTGGCCGGGGTGGTCGCCAGCATCGAGTACCTGTCCAACCTCGATGAGGCCGCGATGGGCACTCGGCGCGAAAGACTCGCCGTCTCAATGCAATCCGCATCGTCATACCTGAGCCGGCTGTTCGACTACATGCTGTCGTCGCTGCGCTCGTTGCCGTTGGTGATGGTGATCGGCAGGCCCGAGGCCCACATTCCCGTGTTGAGCTTCGCAGTGCGCGACGTGCCCGCCGAGCGGGTGGTGCAGCGGCTGGCCGACAACGGCATCCTGGCGGTCTCCAACGTGAACTCGCGCGTGCTCGACGTGATCGGCGTCAACGACATCGGTGGCGCGGTGACAGTGGGCCTGTCGCACTACTCGACCATCGCCGAAGTCGACCAGCTGGTTCGAGCACTGGCCTCGCTGGGCTGATCACACCCTCAACAGCACCTTCCCAGCAATTTCGCCGGAAGCCAGCAGCTGGTGGGCCCGCTGAGCCTGCTGGATCGGCAACTCGGCGCCGATGATCGGGCGCACCCGCCCGTCGGCGACCATCGGCCACACGTTGTCGACGACGGCCGCCACGATCTCGGCCTTACCGCCCGGGCCGTCGACCGGCCGCGGCCGCAGTGACGTGCCGATCACACCGGCCCGCTTGGCGATGAGCTTGCCGATGTTCAGCTCGCCCTTCACGCCTCCCTGCATGCCGATGATGGCGATCCGGCCGCCGACGGCCAGGGCGTCGACGTTGCGGTCCAGGTAGGACGCTCCCATGATGTCGAGGATCACGTCAGCGCCGCCCTCGGCCTGCACGACCGCCACGAAATCCTCGTCGTGGTAGTTGATGGTGATGTCGGCCCCGAGACTGCGGCACAGGGCGAGCTTCTCGGCTGATCCGGCGGTCACCGCGACCCTCGCGCCGAGCGCGTGGGCGACCTGGATGGCGTGGGTTCCGATGCCGCTGGCGCCCCCGTGCAGCAGAACGAGATGTCCCGCGGACAAACCCGCCGTGTTTACCAGATTCGACCACACGGTGCAGGCCACCTCGGGCAGGGCAGCGGCCTCGTCGAGGGTGGTGCCGTCGGGCACGGGCATCACCTGTGCGGCGGGCGCCGCGACGTATTCGGCGTATCCGCCGCCCGCCAGCAGCGCGCACACGGGCTGGTCAACAGCCCACTCGGTGACCCCGTCGCCGAGGGCGGCGACGACGCCGGAGACCTCCAGTCCGATGATGCTGCTGGCCCCCGGAGGGGGTGGGTACTTACCGGCTGCTTGCAGCAAGTCCGCGCGGTTGACACCCGCGACACCGACGCGGATCAGAACCTCACCTTTGCCGGGACTGATGTCAGCGACGTTTTCCCAGGTCAGCGAGCCGTCCGCGGCGGCGGAAATTGCATGCATTTCTTGAACGCTACAACCCTTCGGTTTCGGGCACCCAGCAATACTGACGTCGCTTACGATTGCGCCCATGTCAGGCATGATTGCCGGGCGCACGGCGGGCGATATGCCGGGCCTGGATATTGCCGAGCAGAGATCGTGGCAGCACTATCTCGACTCGGCCTTGCGGTTGTACGCGACTCTGAACCGGTCGCTTGTCGATGAGCATCACCTCACGCTCAACGATGTCCGGCTTCTCGACATGCTCGATAAGTCCGCCACCGGCTCGGCACGGATGGGGGACCTGGCGGAGCGCCTGATGTCCCTCCCCAGCCGGGTCACGCGACAGATCCGTCGATTGGAGGTGCAGAACCTCGTCACCAGGTGTGCGAGCCCCGACGACGGCCGCGGCGTGGTCGCGACCATCACCGACGACGGCCGGATGGCGGTCCGGGGCGCGATGGTCACCTACGGGCAGTGCGTCCGTGCGCACTTCCTCGGCAGGTTGTCGCGGCCCCAGATCGCGGCCATGGGCGAGAACTGCCGACGCATCAGCGTCGCTTTGCAGTCCGGAGCGCCGCCCGCCAAGCTGGGCCGCGTATAGACCCTTTACGCTTATCGGCGGTGGCGTGGCAGAGCGGCCTAATGCACTCGCCTTGAAAGCGAGAGACGGCTAACACCGTCCGGGGGTTCAAATCCCTCCGCCACCGCTGTGTGATGAGTCGGGTCATGGGTTACACATGAGTCGCGTCATCGGTTACAGAAACCCCCGGCCTTTGGTCGGGGTTTTTTGTTGGTTGGGCCAGTGGTTGCGGTCTGGGTGGCTGGCGTGTTGGCGGCCGACGTTGGCAACTCCGGCTTGCCTCGCGGCTGCCTACCGCAGCAACGCTGCGGTAAGTTCACTGCCAGCAAGTGAGCCCGTGGGGGATAGTCATGGCAAACGAGTTGCAAGTAGATGCGGCAGGCCTGAGGTCGGCCTCGGCCAGCAGCTACACCATCTCAGGGACGCTCGCCGGCGGCGTCTCTAATGCCGCGTCTTCCTCGCAGCCGAGCAGCGCCGGCATCGCTGCGGTAAACGCCGCGCTCGCCTCCGTCCGTGGTCGCCACGCGAACCGAATCACCGGCCAGTCCGATGCTATGTCGACCAGCAGCGCCCGCTACGACACCACGGACTCCGACGGCTCCGACGCCATCACCGTGGTATCTGTGTGAGCGCGACGCCCGCCAGCGCCGTCGCGCTTCCGACTCGCTCTGAGCTCGAAGCCTGGAGCACCACCGACCTCGCCGATGCTGCAGCCAACTGGCGAACCGCAGCCATCGAATCCGAGAGTGCCTTTGACCAGCACCGGCAGAACATCGCCTCGCCAGGCGGAACCACCTGGGAGGGTGATGCCAAGGACGCCGCCCTCGACCGCGTCACCAACGATATCGGGGTGGTCGGAAGCCACGGCGCCGTTCTGCGGGAGGCAGCCGGCATTGCCGAGAACGGCGCCGGTGATATCGAGGCTGCCAAGCGTGATGTGCTCGCGGCGATCCAGGAAACTGAGGACGACGGGTTCCGTGTCGGCGAAGACCTATCAGTGACCGACACCCGCAAAGTCGATCTCACCAATGCCCAAGCCCGCTACGCCGCGGCTGCTGAACACGCCGAGGACATCCGCTGGAACGCCGAGCGACTGGTACAGGCCGACGCTCTCGTCGGTGAGCGCTTGAAGACGAAAGCTGGTGAGCTCGAAGGTATCCGGTTCGAGGGCGAGGACGGGCCGTCCGGCCACGTGCAGCTGGTGAGCAACGAGTTCAAGCAGTCGCCATACATGACGCCTGGAACACCCGACGATCCTGGAGGGTCGGGCCGTGAGCCTCACCCTGACTTTCCGGGCCGGGATGTCAAAGGCCGTTACCTTCCGAACAATTCGGGGGCTTTGGACGGTGCCATTGCAGCCGAACGCCGCATTGCCGAGGAAGAGGTCAACACGGGCAAGACCTTCGACCGGCAACAGATTCGAGTGGCCATCATCGATCCAGCAACCGGCAAACCTATCGTGGACGAAAAAACAGGCAAGCCTCTATATCGGTTCTACGATGCGCTCGAACCGACTGGAACACCCGGACGCTATATCGGTATCGAAGTCAAATCTGGGGAATCACAACCAACTCGGACACAGAAGATTTTCGATAGCACGGTGAACTCCGGCAAACCAGCGACAGGCACACTGAACGGTCAACCGATCCAGATCATCGGTGCACGTGAATTGCGCGCGCCGCTGTACATGCCCGCCGACACACCATCCGCGTCGCCCGGTGAGGGCCCTGGCGGAGCAGCACGCGGCGGGGCTGGTACTACGGCGGTTGCGCCTGCGGTTCCGGTTGAACCAAAAGCTCCGGTGCCGTCGGCGCGGGTGGGCAGTCCGCCGCTCGGGTTGCCACCACTGGGTGGTGCGCCGGAGCCGATGGGTCCGATGCCGGTGCATCCGCCCGGACACATGGCTGGCGATCCTGACCTTCCGGTCATGGGTGACGGTGTGCCTGACGAATACCCCCGATGAGCGGCCACTCAACCAAATCCCCAGTGGCCTAGAAGCATTCAGCTAGACAGACTTCGAAACCTCATCTCGCAGGTCGATCAACCCGCCGTCTTTCGTATACCCCTCGACGGGCCGAAGACTGTATTCACCAGGAATATCACCGGTTTTGAAGTAGCTGTAGAACAAGTCAGCGGCCTCATCAGCGCCAAACAACTCATTCTGGGCCACCATCTCGGGGCCACGCGGCAAAGGGATTGGCGCGACAAGACGCGGACGTTCCTCGGCGGGAGGGTGACCCACCACGTAGCGCACCCAGTCGGCTCCCCACTGCTGTCCACCGGGTTTGCGCAGTTCCACGGTCAACGTATCGGCGCTTCCCGCCGCCTGGATGTATGCCAATCCGTCGAGACCTGCACGTACCGCCTCGACATAGTCCATGTCAGACGGCAGCGTCCACAGCAGCAACGTAAACCGCTCCACACCGTTGAATCGTTGAAGGCGGCGGCGGAACTCGTCAACGTCAGCCCAGCCTGCGATCGATACGACGCTCTTCCCGTCTTGTTCAATCACGTGGGTATAGCCCGACACAGGTGCATTGTAGAGCGACGCCAGATTCCGTGGATTGCCAGATGAGTCCTTGCTGCCGTAGAGCACGGACCGCCGTACTGACTTCAAGTTCATCGTCCATCTCCACGTTGGTTGTTACCCCGGCAGCGAGACACCGCCGCTCTTCGTACATGGCCTTGGACTTATTCGGCTGAACTCCAGCCGTGTGAGGTCTCGACCCGTCCCAGGGACGAACGTGGCATTTCATTGAGCTTCGTCGGGGTTATTGATCATTGGCGTCGCCGATGAACGAGGTTCTCAGTTCCAGTTCCGTGCAATTCATAGCGTTGGGCTCGAGGAGTTGATGAAGCGACGCGCTGAGGCTGGTGGACACCGCCCACCGTCATCTGTCAAGACCGGGCGTGCCCGTCTAGCAGGCGTTTCGTCTCCGGAGACAGGTTCGAAAGCCATCCCGGTCCTTCCGCTGTTGTGATGAGTCGGGTCATGGGTGACACATCAGATGACCTGGCATCGGTGCAGCCCTTGATGCGGTCGATCAGGAGTCGGCGATGACGCAGCGATCGGTGCGCCGCCGCAACCGCATCCTCGCCGGTGGCGTGATCCTCATTGCGTTCGCCGCGATGTGGGGGCAGTACTCGATGTGGCAGCGTTACGGCGTCTTCGACTGGTGGTCCGCGCAGCCCCGCTTCGTGAAGGTTCTCGGCCGAGACTACGAGCGAGGCCGGTTCCACAACCCGCCGACACCGCACTACTGCATCATCGACACGATGTTCCCGTTCGATTACCCGATCGCCGCGGACGTGGTCGGAGGCCCGGATGGCCGTCCGTGCGACTTTCACGGGACGCCGACTGGGGTCTATCTCCGTTGGAAAGACGGGACCTGGACGCAGTACCAGCTCCTCGGAGCGCCATGACGGTACGTGCGGCCACCAGAGTCGGCATCGGGCAGAGACCGAGATGACGGACGAACAGCCATATTTGGTGCAGCTGGGCGATGCGCAGACCGCCGTGGTGCACGCGCTGCTCCACTCCCTGCCCCGCGACGGCTGGACCAGCTGCACCGTCGAGTACCGGTAGCCCGAACACCACAGTGCCCCCGTCGAATCCCGGCGGAACGCGCCTGCATCCGAAATGCGCTGTCGCACTGGAGATGTGGTACGCAGCATGTCACGCTGGTGCATGGCTCAGATTCCAGAAGGGCTGCCCGGGAAGTACTTCCCTCACGCAAGTCACAGATCCCAACGATCCCCTGCGCATCGCGCAGCGGGCACTGGCCGGCGAATCCCTCGCCGCCGTCGCCGCCGAGTACGGGGTGTCTCGGCGCACCCGTGATGCGTTCCCGCGACCTCCCCGGTGGCGGGGTGCTTCTGTTCGTGTGGCGGGCGATGCGGATATGAGGTCGCAAGGTACTTTCGAGCGCTCAGGTTCCGGGAATCAGGAGGAGCTTGCCGGTGGTGTGTTGGGACTCGATGTCCCGGTGCGCGGTAGGGGCCTCGTCCAGGGAGTAGGTGCGGTCGATGAGCACCGTGAGGGTGCCGTCGGCGATCCAGCTCATGACCTGCTCGGCGCGTCGGCGCCACTGCTCGGCTGACTGCTCCGGTGCATCGCCACGGAGGCGAAGAAGATGGACTCCATGGGGCTGGTCCCACAGCCGGATCGGCGGGATGTGGCCTCCCGCGTAGCCGTAAGTGACGAAGGTCCCGCCGACGCGCAGTGCTGCCACGCTGGTCTCGAACAGGGCTTTCCCGGTGCCGTCGAACACGATGTCCACACCCCGTCCGCCCGTGAGGTCCGCGATGGCGGCGCCGAGGTCTGCGACGTCGTTGCGGACCAGTACGTGGTGAGCGCCGGCTTCGAGTGCAACGCCGGCCTTGTGGGGTTGAGACACTGTGGCGAGCACCTGTGCACCGCGGTGGGCTGCGAGTTGTGTCAGCATCCGTCCGACGCCGCTGGCCGCCGAATGGATCAATACCCGAGCGCCTTTGGGCACCGGAACCGCGACGCACGCGAGATAGTGAGCAGTCAGGGCCTGCATGAGTCCACCGGCGGGGGATTCGAAGGGGACGCCATCGGGGATGGGCACGAGTCGAGTATTCGGAACTGCCACCCGCTCGGCGTAGCTGCCCGGAACGCGTTCCCATGCAACTCGGTCACCGACCTGCGCGCCGGATCTGTCACCGGCGGCGATTACCGTCCCGGCGCCTTCGACACCCACCGCCAGCGGTAGTGGGATCCCCGGGACCAGGCCACGCCGGGAGTAGGTGTCCATCAGGTTCACCCCGGCGGCTTTCACTGCGACCACGACCCCGTCTTCTGCCGGTGCGGGGGTCGGCCGCTCCTCGATGTGCAGCACCTCGGCGGGACCATATTCCAACGCGGTGACAACTCGCACTGACTTCTCCATTCGCCTTTGTGCCGCCGCGTGTTTGCGCGACGGTTTTCAATTCACCAGAAAGCGGATGATTACCGTCCGTTTACCACGGTAGCGGAAACGGACGGGCGTCGTACACTTAGCTCGATGCCTGCCACCGAAGATCACGGCGCGCCGGCCGAACGCGCCGACGCCCGCCGCAATCGGCAACTGCTGCTGGACGCTGCGGCCGTCTGTGTCGCCGAACGAGGACTGTCCGTCGCCGCTCTGGACATCGCCGAACGCGCCGGTGTAGGAGTCGCGACCCTCTACCGGCGCTTCGAGACGAAAGAGGCGTTGATCGAGCAGATACTGCTCGACGTGTTCGCCAGACTCGATGCGGCGGGCCAGCGTGCACTGGAGAACCCGGACCCGTGGTCGGGGTTCGTCGACTTCGTCACCGCGATCACCGAGATGACAGTGCAGAACTCCGGACTGGCAGAGGCGCTGGAATCGGTCTCGACACCCGCCGCGTCGGCCGGTCAGCGCAAGGTGCGCAGCCTGATTCGCCGGCTGACACAGCGGGCGCAAAGCGCGGGCGCACTGCGGCCCGACGTGAGTTGGACCGACGTCGTCTTCCTGCCGAAGTCGGCTGCCTCCGGCTCCCGTTGCCTCGGGCTCGTCGCCGGCGAGCAGACCCCGCTGCGAATACTCACCCTGCTCCTGGACGGTCTGCGTACCCCGGAACCGAGCCCTCTACCGGGAACCGCCCCCGCCGCGACGGCGGCGGCATCCCGACGCGGCGCGTAACGGGTCAAGACACAGCGCGGCCGGAGGTCGCGGGGTCGAGGGTGGTCACCGCGACTGCTCCAGGTAGCGGTTCAGCCAGCTGCGGTGGATCCGGCAGTGGACTCCTTCAGTCGGTTGGTTTGCGATGCCGGAGTATCTACCGGCAGTGGGGTCCTCGGTTAGTTTCGCCTTGCGTCCCTTGTACACGCCCTTCGCCTTCGCCAACGCGGTACCTTCCCAATGGAGCTCCAGGATCACGGAGCGCTCGAACTCGGCACGGCGCCGAGCATCGAGAGCAGCAAGGTGTCCATCGGGGAGTCGTCACCGGTGAACGTCATCGCCTCCTTGGCGAACTCGACCCGCACCCCGCGGCTGGTGAGCACGCGGACGGCGGCGAGGCGGTCCATCGAGTGCACCACGAACGTGTCGCTGTCGCGCAGGTACCGCAGGGCTTCGGCGAGCGCCGCCCGGTCGGTGCATTTCCCGATGCCCTTTCGGTGAACATCTGATCCACCGTGATCCCCCTCGAGTTACCGCTCGGGCTTCTGATCCAGGGTGCTGACTCGCTGGTACCCGACACGCTCGCCCATCGCGGCCCTCCCGTACAGGTGACGTCGAGGAGTTGCGTAGACACGTTGTCGAACAATGTGATTCGGTCTCTAGGTGTACGCACTGACAGGAACGAGTGCGCCACGCGTTGGGGTACACCCCAAGTGGACGGGCGATTCAGCGCCGCTGCGGACTATCTCAGTTTCGGTTGAGGCCGAACTCGCGAGTCATCAGCGCTCGCTTGTAGTGGGACTCGGCGTCATCCACTTCCGAAGGAGATGTGCTGGGGCCGAACACCCGCAGAATGCTGAATCTAAAATGCCGGGCGTGGTCGGGAACGGCACGTGATCGCGGTCGGCGATCTCGAGGACGGGCATGGCCGCTGTGCTGGCGGCGCGGCGGTGCCAGACCCGCGGAGTGTCCCACTCCACGACGAGTCGGTTGACGAGCGGCTCCAGGATGTCGCTGCGGCGCAGATCGAAGAAGCGGTTCTCCGCCGTGCGCTCGGCGGTGATCTCGCCGTGGTTCTCGAACACTCCCCACAACCGGGACCGTCGCTTGCCGTCGGCGACCAGGACCACCCAGTACCGCTCAGGTTCGGCAGGGAACTGTCGGGGTGCGGTGCCTTGGAACCGTGTGTATTCGCGGACCTTGTCCTCGGTCTCCTCCGGCCCGCGCAGACTCGACTCTTGGCCGGTGTTGAAGGCGTGCCGTATCACGCGGATGTCGCGCAGGCCGATGGGCGGGTCGTGCTGGGCGCCGATCGCTTCCAGCACGTGGCCGAGTGTCAGGAAAGCGGTGGCGCCAGCGGAATCGCCCTCGTCGCCGGCATCTTTCACATCCTGGGTTCTCACAGGGAGGAGACTACGGCCAGAGGCGCGGGACAACACTGAGTTCGCGGTCGGGGACTACGCCCCGCGGTCGCGCGGGTTGACAGGGTGGCCCAGCCCCTTCCAGAACGCGGAGTTCCGGTCGTGCTGCTCAAGCAATTTCGGCAACACGGAGTCAGCCGCCTTCCCTCGGACGACGATGTCGTCGAGTGAAGCGATGACGTCGAGCACGGATCTCGGCGCGAACTGTCCGGCGAGTCTCTTGGCCTTCACGCGCACGTTGTTTGGCGTCGGGCCGCCGTCGATGACGGAGTGGTTCCACAACCGGTTGTGGTGCGCGCAGCGGTTGCGGAGGTACACCAGCGCTCGAACTCGGTACGGGAAACCGGCCTTGGCGACGCCGACTGGTCGCGACCGCATCCGCTAGCGTCCCCTGCCCGCCGCGCTCGATGCACTTGGACAACGTGCCGAACGAGAACGCCTCGACTGCCGACCAGACGGGTAGGTCTGTGAAAGTTGGCACTCCGCGATCACCTGCCGTGTAGCGCAGAATGTGTCGTTCGCTGCTGCGCTCGATGTCCTTCAAGTACGACTCGACGGTGGGTTCCGCGTTGGCGGCATCGGTGTAGAAGTCCACCTTGAGGTACCGGCCGCTGGGCCCGTGCTCGTTGGCGATGACATGCGCGGTGTGGGTGCGGAGCAGGATCTCGGCCCGGGCGAGCTGCCGGGCGACTGCCGCCCGAAGCGCTTCGTCGGCGTCGTAGATCTCACGGATCTCGTCGAAGGGGGTGTCTGGCCGGAACGTGTTGTCACCCAGGTGCGGCGCCGTCTGGAAGTACCGCATGTACCCAGAGAACCGGTAGTAGTTGTGCGCGGCGAGGAACGCAGCGCACGCACCCTCGTCACCGACGACAACACCGCGCCCGACCAGAAGAGCGACTTGCTCGCCCCACGACAGGCTCGGCTTCACAGGCACCCCAGATAGGAAAAGGCCCCTCCCATTTAAGCATCGTTGAGAGGCTTGGGAGGGGGTCGATTGATACCAATGGAGCCGATGCGCCCGACAGGCCGTCAAGGTTTGGACAGGTGACGCTCCTGACAGGTACCCCCAGCCTCCACTGCCATGTCGATCTCTCGTCTCACCCGGAGCTGCGTCCCGCGGTCGGCGTGACTGGTTCCCTAGTGTTCTGGCCATGAAGGTTCACAAGGCCGTCATCGCAGCCGCGGGGCTGGGTACTCGGATGTTCCCGATCACCAAGACGATCGACAAGGCGATGCTCCCCATCGGTTCGCGGCCGGCCATCGACTTGATCATCGACGAGTGCCGGACTGCGGGTGTCGACCAGATCGCAGTCGTTGTACGGGCCGGATCATCACAGGTGCAGGACTACTACACCCCAGATCCGAACCTGGAATCGCTGCTGGCACGGCACTCCTGGCAGTCGAAGGGAGAGGTGCTCAACGACATCGGCCGGGGAATCGACTTCGAGTTCTTCCATCAGCGCCTTGATGTCGATGACTACGGAACGGCGGTCCCCCTGCTCCTGGTGGAGGATTTCGTCGGCGACGAGTCGTTCTACTACATCTCCGGCGACGACGTCCTCATCGATGCCGCGTCCACATCGACGCTGCACAATCTCGCCGAAAAGGTAGAGGTTGGCGGCAGCGGCGTCGTCGCCCGGGCATGTGATCGACCTGAGGCGGGACGGTACGGAGTCGTCGAAGTGTCGCAACGGGACGATCGGTTGGTATTGACCGAGGTTCGGGAGAAGGTCTCGCCGTCCGATCTCACCTACGATCCCCTCGTCAACATCAGTCGCTACGTTCTTCCATCGGCGGTTATAGATCTCGTGCGCGAGTTGCCAGTCGACCCGCACAGTGGAGAGCGCCGGATCACCGACGCACTACTGCGGCTGGTGGACGTTGGCCTGCCGCCCGTCGTGCATGTGACTGACGGTCAGTACTTCGATATCGGCGACCGTCAAGGTCTGCTGGCCGCGAACAACTTCGTGGCTATACGAGGGCTTCTCTGAAACCAGCTTCTCTGAAACCACGAAGACAGCGGATTTGCGGTGGGTGACCTCGAAACTCCCTCGCCTCCGCCACCTCGCCGTGCCATGCTCCGGTGCATGCCCGAGATCGGCTCCCGGCAGCGGAACCTCCCCGCACCGCCGCGCGTGGTGTTCGGCGACTTGGTGTCGCCGCGGAGCGCCGGTATCCGTCCGTGGCTGAACCTGCTCGATGACGAGGTGGCACCCGAGGTGCTGGAGTCCGAGGAACCGGGTCGGGTGGTGTGGTCCTCGCTGTGGCCGCGTCGGGCTGACACGCTGATCATCTTCGAGCGAGCGCGGGGCGGCGCGGGCGGTGGCACCGACCTGCGGTGGACGCTGACGGTCGACGAGCCGGCGCCCGGCGAGAGCATGACCGGCCACATGCGTAGGCGCATCAACACGCTGATCCACGCGAACCTGCGCTACACCTACGGTCAGTAGGGCCGCTCCACGAGCAGACCGACCGTGTCACCGGTCCGTGGCAAGCTCCCCACATGCCGCCAGCCCCCTACGTGTTGCGAGCCGCACCCGACGTCGTCGAACTGTGGTCACCGGTCCGCTTGCCGTATCAACCGCGCGACTGGGTGCTCGATATGCGTAACGACCTATGTCGAGCGCTGCGGGACTCAGCTCCCAGATCGGGTGGGCGCCTTCACGCCGTGTACAGCGCAGCCGACGACGGCGCGTTCGTCGACACCGAGAACGTGTTGCTCTACAACGTGGGCAGCGGCGCGCTCCGGCCGCTGATGGCACGCTCGGTGACCTTCGAACGCGGCTACGAGATGCCATTGCCACCGCCGGCGAGTGGGCTGACCGAAGGTGCGGCCCTGCACTACCAGCGCTACCGCGAGGCACGCGACAACGCGTTCGAGTTCTGGAGACCGGGAAGGCAGCTGGCCGCGTTCAACGGCGTCCCGGTGGGCTCCGTCGACGACAAGCCTGCGGCGGTGTGGAAGGCGATCCGGGATTTCGCGGCGCCACCCGTCGAGACAGCCGGTGCGCCATCGCAATTCCTCCTGAACCTCCATGTAACGGACACGAGTGAGACCAGGCCGGCGAACTCGTTGGTCTACATCGTCAAGCCGACGCTGGACGGCATCATCAGCGCCTATCACAGCCACGAGGGCTCCGACGGACACGTCGAAGCCCAGCGGCTCGAGGAGGCAGGGCTCGGATCGAGCGAGACGCTACCGGATCAGCTTCTCGATCGACGGTGGGCCGCCCTCGGGGGAAGGCGACTTTTGTCGCCGTTCGGTAGGACCGGAGTGCAGTGGAATCCTGCTGATGACTTCTGCGTCGCGGCCCATATCACTCTGAGCACCGGGGGTTCGGTTGCTGACGGCCACCAGGCCCGGTGGCGGCTGTCCGGGGAGTTGACGGAGGCCATCCCCTTGCGCGACGACTGACAGTCGGCCATGGCTGCCCGAGGGAAGGCTGGGTTTTATGACGCGCTTGACCCAACCGGTAAGCCGGGACAGTTCGTTGGTCTCGAGGTCAAGTCCGGCGGCGCCGACTTAACCCGTACTCAGCGGATTTTCGACAGCACGGTGCCACCACTGGTTGGTGCGCCGGAGCCGATGGGTCCGATGTCGGTGTATCCGCCCGGACACATGGCTGGCGATCCTGACCTTCCGGTCATGGGTGACGGTGTGCCTGACGAATACCCCCGATGAGCGGCCACTCAACCAAATCCCCAGTGGCCTAGAAGCATTCAGCTAGACAGACCTCGAAACCTCATCTCGCAGGTCGATCAACCCGCCGTCTTTCGTATACCCCTCGACGGGCCGAAGACTGTATTCACCAGGAATATCACCGGTTTTGAAGTAGCTGTAGAACAAGTCGGCAGCCTCATCAGCGCCAAACAACTCATTCTGGGCCACCATCTCGGCGCCACGCGGCAAAGGGATTGGCACAACAAGACGCGGACGTTCCTCGGCAGGCGGGTGACCCACCACGTAGCGCACCCAGTCGGCTCCCCACTCCGAACCGCCGTCTTTCCGAATGTCCAGGGTCAACGTATCGGCGCTGCCGCCCGCTTGGAGGTATGCCAACGCGTCGTGACCGGTAGCTCGCGCTTTCTCGTAGTCCATGCCGTCTGGGAGGGCCCATAGCGTCAGGGCAAACCGGTCCGAGCAGTTGAAGGCGTGCAATGGCCGAGCGAAGCGTCGGACGTCGGCATGCCCGATTTCGGCAATGCTCGTACCACCGTTGTATTCGACGACGTGGGTATAGCCCGACACAGGTGCATTGTAGAACGATCCCAGATCCGTGGATTGCCAGATGAGCCCTTGCCGCCGTGGAGAACGGACCGCCGTACTGACTTCAAGTTCATCGTCCATCTCCACGTTGGTTGTTACTCCGGCAGTGAGACACCGTTGCTCTTCGTACATGGTCTTGGACTTATCCGGCTGAACTCCAGCCGTGTGAGGTCTCGACCCGTCCCAGGGACGAACGTGGCATTTCATCGAGTTGTCCCACGCCGCTTCCACTGCTTCCATTTGCCCTTTCCCTTGTTGGTGGGTGTGTTGCCGGCTGCCCAGTCCCGGTGCGCGGCGCGCAATCGGTCGACTTCGGCCTGTGCGGCGGGTTTCGGTCTCCGAGATGCCTTGTGTTTGAACATGTTCCGGTCCACGAACGGCATACCGTCGTGATTGCCGATGAAGTCGTCTTGGGAGTAGAGCCACACCTTTCCTCGGGAGTCAACTGCTCCCACCGGTCAGGGAAGGATTTCGGATCCTGGGGCAGCCGGTTTCTACAGCGCCTCTTGGATTTCAGAATGGTTGTCGTGAGGTGCTGTTACCTGCTCATGCTTCCCGAGGTGGCGGCTGGCCATACGCATCATCACGCGGTCAGCGTTCCGGCTCCGCCAACTCGGACAGCTCCGGACCGCGTACGGGGCGGCCTTGAGCAGACCGAGGGTTTCGTCGAGCAGCTTGAGGTCGAAACTCGTTGGGCTGGAATCGATTCGGACCTACCGTGAGCTCGAGGGCGGTGAGCGCGGGCGTTCGGGAGTGGAATCCGGTGCGCCGCTGTGCATTCCGGTGGCGCCGCATCGGCGACTGTGTGGCGGAGGGAGAGGGCAGATCTGCGTGCCCGCAGCAGGGGCATGTGCCTTCTCCGAGAGGTTCATCGCCTGGTTCGACGCCCGCATGGGCTGACCGAACGGCACGTCACCGCGGCGGCGGAGGTGAACCCATGTCAAGTACGCCGGCATCCGTCTGCTGGCCGACCGCACCCCAGACCGGGAAGACTTGGAGGCCGCCGAGGAGCGCGGCGTGCGATGGCTGCGCTTCACTCAGAGGAGGACCTGGTGACCCGAACCGACACGGCCTCTATCCACATCCCGGCGATACCCGGCATGGTCTTCGCTGCGCTGGTCGACCCTGACGCCCTCGCCGCGTGGCTGCCGCCGGACGGCATGGCGGGAACACTCACCGACTTCGTGCCCGGTCCGGGCGGGCAGTTCCGGATCGTGCTCACGTACCAGGACCCGGCCGGGGCCGATCCGAAGTCAGGTGCCGACGCTGACGTGGTCGAGGCGCGGATTTCAGAGGTGGACCCTGACGCGCGGCTGGTGTGGCAGGTCGACTTCGACTCGGAAGACGCCCGCTTCGCCGGAACGATGACAATGACGTGGACGACACAGCCCGACGGCGACGGCACCCGCGTCACGGTGACCGCCTCGGACGTGCCGCCCGGCATCGGCGAGGCCGACCACCTGGAGGGGCTGCGGTCGTCGCTTGAGCATCTCCGCGGGTACGTGTCGCGCGGGTTCTGAGCCGTGCTGCGTTGCGCGGCTCGAATCAACCAAACATCACGTCGCCACCCCGCGATCACATCAGTGGCCCGTTCGGTCCGCGTTCGCGTGGATCGCCTGGCGGCAGTAGGCCGCCAGGCCTGGCAGCCCGACTGATTCGTCGTAGGTGGCGACGTACCTGGGGTCGCTCACGTACATGTCGCCCAGCTTGCGATGGAGGGCCGGCGGGCAGTCGTAGAACCAGCGATTTACCTGAACCCGGTGTTGCTCCGCCGCATTCATCGCCTCTTCGGAGTCGGGTGGTAGCCCGGCACGGAAGGCATCGGCCAAGGCTTTCTCCACGGCTTCCCCCTCGGCCTTGATCTGAATCCACTCGTCCTTGCCGTAGGACTTTGCTCGGCGCTGCGACTCTTTCCACTCCGGAGTGTCGCCCCACTTCTGCTCGGCCTCAGCCTGGTAGTCGTCGAAGCCGTCGCCGAAGAGTTCGCGCATGTCGTCGTCGGTCATGGGGGTGTTGGTCATCGCTTTCTCCAATGCCTGATCGATTGCCTCGACGAGGTTCTTCATCTCATCGAGCCGGGACATGACGCGTTCGCGCTGGCGAAGCAGGTGGCTGACCTCGTTGCCCTCGTCGAGCAGGTTCGCGATCTCGTCGAGAGACAGCTCGAGCCGGCGGTAGACGATGATCTGGGACAAGCGCGTGAGGTCCGCCGCCGTGTACACCCGATAGCCCGAGGCAGCACGGCGGCTGGGTGTCAACAACCCGATCTGGTCGTAGTGGTGAAGCGTCCGGACCGTGATGCCGAATCGCTCCGCGACTTCGCCCACCGTCAGTTCGTCCACCTGCTGCTCCTGCGTCACATCGATCAGACTGGCGCCTCACGTCGCGTGAGGGTCAAGGCTGCACTCTCGAACTTATTCGAAAACCGGGGGCTATCGAACTTGTCAAGGCGGGCTATCGACGGAAGTCCTTGCGGCGGTAGGCTGACCGGGTTCGTGTCCCGTCTCACCGACCGCGCCACGTCACGGCGCCGCGCATGACACGCATCGAAACGAAGGGGCAACCCCTTCCACGCCGGTGAACCGGCATCGTCCCCGCCGTCCTCGGAAAGACGGCGCAGCTCTGCGGTACCTCGCGCTGTGGCGGCTGGAAGTCGAGAGAGCCGAACGCCTCCACCGGTCCGGTGGCTACGTCTACCGCGGCCCCATCGGCTGCCCCTGCTGCGACGGGCAGATCTGGGATGACTCCCGTGACCGGCTCGAGGCCCTGATCCGACGTCGCGGCAAGCACGCCCACAAGCTCCGGGTTGAGGTGCAGCGCCTCGATGGCCGCTTCCGCGCGGTCACCGTGGAGCGCGACGCCTGGGCCTCTGCTCCGTGGTGGCTCCGCCGGGAACCGTGGGACTGACCAGGTGGCCGTGGAACACCTTGGCGCTCAAGCGGTTCAGGTGCGTGCGATGGCCGCTACAGCCGCCAGGCGACGGTGACGAAGGCCAGGACGCCCAGCATCGCGATCAGGCCGGCCATGATCCCGGCCAGGGAGTACGGCAGGTTGCGGTCTTGCGCGCGCAGCGCCGCGACTTCCTGGCGGTGCTGAAACCAGGCCAGTATCAGCGCGGTCAGCCCGATGCCGATCATCACCATGCCCACGATCCACGGGCTGACCACGGTGCGGTGATTCTGCTCGGCCTGGTATTGGAAGAACTTGAAGATGGTGAAGCCGAACGCGATCAGTGACGTGCTGGTGCGGATCCACGCCATGGTGGTGCGTTCAAGTGCCAGGCGGGTGCGTTCCACCGCGAGCCGGGTCGATGTGTCCATTGGTTGGTCAGCCACGGAACAATGTTCGACGAGGATGGGCGGATGTGCATGCTTTCGCGTGAAAGATACTGTCGGTCAGGGTGATTCGTCGTACCGGTGCGGGGCTATGCGCCGGCGTGGAAACCCTGAACGGTGCCGTCGGTCTCCCGGCGGTGCACTGCGCACGCCCCGCCGCCGGACCGCTTCACCCCGTACATGGCGGCATCGGCGTGACGGATCACGTTGTCCAGCGAGAAGTGCGGTTCCGTCGCGGCCATCGACGCGACACCGACGCTCACGGACAGTTTCCGGTCGCCGACGTCGATACGGGTGAGTACCTCTAGTCGATCCAGCAGTTCCGACATGGCGGGGTCGTCGATCATCGTCACCAGAACCAGTTCGTCACCACCGAGCCGCGCGGCGATCTCCCCTGGGCGGACGATGGACCGCAGTCGTTGCGCCATCGCAATCAGCGCCACGTCGCCGGCCGCGTGGCCCTCGTCGTCGTTGAGCCGCTTGAACCGGTCGATGTCGCACACCGCCACCACCAGGTTCGTCGGCGGCGTCCTGCTCGATACGACTCGACGCACGGCCGCGTGGAGGCCGCGACGGTTGAGCAGCCCGGTCAACTGATCGCGGTGGGCGGACCGCGCGACCTGGGCGACCGCGCGGCGGCCGCTCTCGATGAGGACGCAACCGGTCAGCGGGAGCAGCACCACCCACATCAGTGCCGGCATGTAGATCGTGAACAGACCCCACAGGCTGACGTCCTGTCGCAGGACTGCCCAGCCAGTGATGCCGGCGATAACCATGGCGCCGAAGGCGCAGTGCACGGCCAGCAGTCGCGCCCCGAGGAGGAATCCGACGAAGATTCCTGTCATCCCGAGGTACACGGTGGTGCACAGACGCGCCTCGGTGGTGGACATGGTCGCTGCGACGGCGGCCGCGGTGACGTCGGCCCACACCACGAAGGCGACCGCGGCCTCGTACTGCGGCCAGGGCCGCCGCAACCACCGGCACCCGATCACGGCACCCGAGATCACCGCCGCGGCCTGCACCGATCGGGACACCACACCGGTCGGCCCTGCCGGATTGAACTGGACGACGATGCCCAACCCCGCCAGCGCGAAACAGCTCAGCGCCGTCACCGTACTGAAGGCGCTCATGAACCGGCCGTCACGCAGAGCGTCCGTAGCAAACTTGAACTCGGCCCTACTCAAGCAATTCTCCGTCTTCGCCATGCCGCTTGTACTGGAACAAGCTGCCATGAAAGCGGCTGCGGTGTGTCTCTTGGGGGCGATTTGGCACATTCTCGTGCTGTTGCCGTGATGAGGCGTCGGCACCGTTGCGTCAGCGCGAAGTGCAGCTGGTGGGCCCTCCCGGTCGCCAAAATGCGGCAAATACCTCATGCGCTGTCACCGATCCGCCACACACACTGTCGGAGAGGCCTGCCCGGTGACAGCGTTCGCTCAGACGATTCACAGCTGGATCGAGTGGCGATGAAGACCCGAACCCGCATGAGAGGTAGCACGATGACGATCTTCCGCCCTCTGAGGCGAACCTTCGCTGCCGCTGCGGCAACCGCATTCGGCGCGGTCGCAGCCGTCGGTCTGGCGACCTTGGGGCCTGGACTCGGCACGGCGCAGGCAATCTGCAATCCCAGCTGTCACGGCACCTGGTGCCCAGGGCAGCCGGTGGAGTACCTGATCCGCGATCTCGCGAACACGTGGGATCAGAGTGTCTGCCACGACTGGTATCAGGTGGTCAATGGTCCGGAAGCGCACGTGGTCGAAGGGGGACTGCCGGAAGGCACATTCGTGTGTCAGCCCTGGCAATTCATGTGCCCCTAGGGCCGGCTGCGGGTGTTGAGGCGCCCGATCCACACCTCGAAATCGACTCGATCTGGCGCATCGACCGCACCGAAGGTCGCGGAGTCGTCCGCATTCCGGGCCCAACCGCCTGACGGACACCGATCCCTGCGGTCACATCTGTCCGAGCGCGTCGACCTCGGTGACGCTGACCCAGAAGCCTTCGTTGGTCCGGTTGCTGGTGAATCGGGTTCCGTCGTTGAACGCTTCCACCGCCCAGCCATTCACGGTGTAGGTCTGGTCGTAGCGGATGAGGTGCGGCGGGTCGATCACTCCGAGATCGGCGGCGAGGTAGGTGAAGGTGCCGTTCTGGTTGAGCGTCAGCGAGTTCGCGGCGTCGCCCGTGCGGGTCGTCGGCGGATTGACGAACTGCACCGTGCAGTTCACGTGATCGCCCTCGACGCCGCACAACGTGTGACCCGACTCGGTCCTGATGTAGGTGACCCCATTCGGTCCCACGGTCAGGATCTCGTCAGCGTCGGCAACGGCCGGGGCGACCAGCGAGCCTACGAGGACCGCGACCGCAGCGGCCAATCTCTTCAGCATGCGATCTCTCCTCAGCCTCGTGGCCCGGAACAGATGCCCGAGCAAAGAGCCTGAACCGTATCCAGCGAAAGTCCGGCTCGCTTCCAGAAAAATCACAGCCTTTCGAGAAACGGCCTTCAGGTGGGCCGGAACCACCGCGGTACGACGCCCCGACTCCACACCTCGCGTACGGCGACACCGAGCAGCACCAGCATGAACACCGTGAGCAGCGGTAGGTGGAGTTGGCCACCGCCGAGGTATCCCGCTCGTTCGTACAGCGCGGTCAGGATGATCGCCGCCCCGGTGACCGGGGCCAGAACGGTCCCGGCGCCCAGGAGCCATCGCCGACAGAGAATCGCCTCGACCACCGCTGCGATGACGGTCGCCGCCAGAGCGGCCACCGCGACGGTCGCGATGACGTTCGTGTTGAAGAAGTGCTCGCTGATGCCCGACGGTGGCCGATCAGTGAGCGGTTCGTAAGCGCTCCAGCCGTAGTCGGCGTAGCGCCTAGGCATCCCGCCCGTCGCGAGTCCCCAGTCCGACATCAGTCGGGCGACGACGAACACCCACCAGCTGACATGGCCCACGACTCTGGCAACACGCACGCGGCGGAGTCTATCCACCGCCCAGCAGAACTCGCAGATGCAGCAAACGGCTACGCGGTATGCCGCAACGATTTCCGCCACCAGAGCGACGGATACCAAGGACATCTGAGCCGATCGGTGCCACGCTGATGTGCATGTCCGCCGGCGAGCACGTGGTACTCATCCACGGCTCATGGAGCCGTGGTGACCAATTGGCCGCCGCCCGGGCGGCATTCGAAGACCGCGGATACGTCGTGCACAGCCCCACCTTGCGCCACCACGAGCTGCCGTTGCACGAAGGTGCCGGCAAGATCGCGTCCCTGAGCATTCGCGACTACACCGACGACCTTGTGGCACTGGTCGCAGACTTGAGTTCGCCGCCGCTTCTGGTCGGACACTCCCAGGGCGGTCTCATCGCTCAACTGGTCGCTGCGCGCACCTCACACGCCGGCCTGATCGCGGCATGCCCACCTGCGGTAGGGCCGTCAGGGCTGAACCGCACCACGGCCAGAATCTCTCTCCCGCATGCGTTGCAACCCCGGCCGTGGTCAAAGCCGGTGTATCCGCCGTCCTGGGAACAGTTTCGACAGGGCATTGCCCACGCCCACACTGCCGACACCGCCCGCGAGGTGTTCGACGGGTTGGTTTGCGAATCCGGGCGCATGTTGTTTTTCGAGCTGGCACTTCCGTGGCTGGACAGGGCGAAGTCGGCCAAGGTGGACTTCACCGCAATCACGGGTCCGGTACTGGTTATCGGTGCCGGGGCCGACCGTATAGTGCCCGCTCGGCTCGGGCGTCAGACTGCGGCCCGGTATCGGAACGGCACATATGTCGAGATTCCAGGTTGCGACCATCTCGTATTCTCCGGAGAGGTATTGCCGACGACAATGGCTCATATCGATGATTGGATGGCCGCCCACAACGTGTTCGGCGCGTTGTAGTGCTGCCGTTGGACGGTAGAAATCTCGGTGTGAGATGACGTTGACCCAGATGACCTGAGCCGCAACCAAAACGATGATTACCGCGAGTAGGCTGTGACGGCTATGACCTTCCGGGCCGTCATCTGCGCTGTCCTCCATGTGGTGGTTGCCGCCGGGTTTGCCGTCGCCGGCGCCCCTATCGCTGCAGCGGACCCGTCTGGTTTCCCTGACCTGAGTGGACTGACCGACGTCACGTCCAGCCATCAGCTGCGCGCGCCGCATGACCCATCGACGGTGGACGGCTTCGTGTTCACCGCCGACGGCTACGCGTGCAGCGGTGGCGCGACGATGGTGTCCTGCGGGGGAGTGCTGCCGGGGATGACGGGCGTGCCGGTGAGCGTGGGATACGAGACTGGCCCCTGCGAGGTGGACTATGTCAGCGGCGAGCCCGACCTCGCGCGGATGCAGCGCGGCAGGGACGCGTGCCGGGGGCCGGCGACCAATCCCGTCCTGAGTCCCGGGCAGAAGGTGACTTACGGGCCGAGCGTGTGCGGGGTGCTCGCAGGCGGCGTGACCGCCTGCACCAACGGTGTGCACGGTTTCGTCCTGCAGCCATCGGGCAGCTGGTCCTTCTGATCCACCCACGGCGAGGTAATGCTCTGGGTTGCGATGAGTTTCGGCGGCGTACCTGGTCCGACCATGTGACGGCAGCCGACCGCGGCTGCCGCGGACCGCAGGGAGCCTGCCGATGCACACTGTGATGTTCGTGAACCTGCCCGTCGCCGACATCGAGCGGTCGCGGAAGTTCTTCAGCGAGCTCGGGTACACGTTCAACGAGGAGTTCAGCGGCGAGACGGCTGTGACGGTGGTGCTCGGTGAGAACCGATTCGCGATGCTGCTGCAGCGCGACGCATTCGACGCCCTGCACCCGTTGGAGACCGCGGATGCCTCGAAGATCAAGGAGTGCGTCGTCTGCCTGGGCGTCGAGAGCCGTGAGGCCGTGGACGCTTTGGTGGACCGCGCCATCGCCGCCGGCGGTACCGCGGGAGACACCGAAGATCTCGATTTCATGTACGGCCGCAGCTACAGCGACCCAGACGGTCATGCGTGGCAGATCTTTTGGGCGGACCCGACTGCCGCCGCGGGGTAGGTGCCTTTTGGTACGACGGCCTCAGGTGTTGCGCCGGTAGACCGTTGGGGTGACACCGACACGTTGCTTGAACATCGTGGTGAAGTGGCTGGGGGTGGCGAACCCGAGAGCAAGGCTGACCTCGGTGATGGGCAGAGTCGTGGTTGCCAGCAGTGTCTTGGCTCGCTGGACACGTTGGTCGAGTACGTATCGGTACGGCGTCACGCCGAAGCTGCGGATGAAGGCGCGCCGGAAGCCATGCACGGTCATGCCGACAAGCCCTGCGAGAGTGGGAATGTCGATGTCGGTGTCCAGGCTGTCGTGCAGGAATTCGATGAGCCGCCGTTGCTCGTCGGAGTCAAGGAACCGCGCTCGTGGTGGAGTGGATGGCAACTGCCCGTAGTGATCACGGATATGCAGTGAAAGCCCTTGGGCCAGCGTATCTCTCAACAATCGAGCCAGAACGTCGCCGCGTTCGGCGACGTGGGCGATCCTCTCTATCAGGTGATATAACAACGGGTCCTGCTCGTCGGCCGCCGACCGTAAATCGCTGTCGCCGAGGATGGTTGGCGAGAGCGTCAGTTGCGCGAATTCGCAGGCCACATTCCGTGCCTCGGCAGCTGACCGCTGGTCGGCGGGTATGACCCACACATTGCTCGTCCGTGGGGTGATGCGCCCCGCGGGGCCCTGTTCGAAGTCGACCTCTTTGGACGACGCGCCACCGCGCCGCCAGACCAGCACCATGGGTTGCGTCGCAGAAAACGACCATTCGACGATTTTCTCGAACTGCTGAGTGACGAAGCCGATCGTCATACCCGGAAAACTGACATCCCGAAGTGGTTGGCCTTCAATGGTGTTTCCGGCCGATGTATGTCGATCGCCGGTGTCGGACCGGCTCGTCACACTGGCCTGCCGCACGGATGTTGAGCAAACACTCCGTTATATTAACGTCACTGTCGAGCACCGTGCCTGGCTGCGTCGGGGTTTGCGCACCAATCTTGGCTGCGTCCAGGCGAATACATATGGCGAAGTCTCTGCGAAAAGTTGGGACCGGTAGCAAGGGCGACCCGGTCAAGATGTACTGACTCAGACACACAGGAGGCGGCGTGATCGAGAGGTACTCGGACCAGGTGACCGGACCGACCGTCGGATATGTGGCTGCGCTCGCCGTGGCCACGGTCTACGGGGTGCTGTGGCGGATCCTGGTGACGCCGCGGCGACCCGCGGTGACCCAGCCGATCAGCCCGACGGAGCTGGCCTTCCTGCGCTCGGCAGTCGCCCCGGTGGTGGCCGCGCTGGCGGGTCTGCGCGCGGGCGGGCGGATCACCGAGCGGGGACGGGTGGACCATTCCGCGCCGCCCGGCCCGGAAACCGACCACTTCACCGTGCAGGTGCTGCAGCGGGTGGCCGGCGATCCGAAGCACACTGTGCCCAGCCTGTTCGCCGAAGCCCAGGATGATCTGGCTGCCCTCGAGGAACGACTGAGCCGGCGCGGGCTGATGCGGAGTCGAGCCGAACGCCGCCGGATCCGCTGGGGTGCGGGCCCCGCAGTCGCGGTGTTGGCGATGGGACTCGGCGCGTGCGGGTACCTGGCGACGCGACTGTCCGAATTGTCCGATGCTGCTACGTCGTTCGCGGTGCTGCTGACCGCGACGGTGGTGTACGCGGCAGCGGTGCTGCCTTTCCTGCTCAGGGTGGATCGTCTCACCGGTGCGGGTCGCCGTTTGCTCGCCGGGGAGCAACAGCGGCTGGCGTACCTGCGGCCGGCGCAGCGCCCGGCGTTCGGCACGTACGGTCCGGCCGCGGTGGCACTGTCAGCGGCCCTGTTCGGCACCGGCGCACTGTGGCTGGTCGACGCCGACTACTCGAGCGCGGTGCAACTGTCGGGTGACTCGTCCGCAGGGGGCGGCTCCGACGGAGGCGGTTGCGGCACGTCGTGTGGGAGTGACGGTGGCGGCGGCTGCGGAAGCGGATGCGGTGGCGGCTGTGGTGGAGGGTGCGGCGGATGAGCGTCGCGTGCCGCAACGTGCCCGCGCTGGGCGACGTTGGTATCGGGTGGCGGCGTGAGATCGCCGGAGTGATCGGCGATCTGCGGCCGGGATTCTGCGAGGTGATCGCGGAGTCCGTGCCCGTTCGCCGCGGCCGTGCGCGGCCGCACTCGGCTCTGACCGAGTTGGCCCGCGCGGGTGTGCCCGTGGTGCCGCACGGGGTGGCGCTGTCCCTCGGTGGTGCTGAACCCGTGCAGCGCAAACGAATTCAGCACCTGGCGGCGTGCGCCGAGGCGCTCAACGCTCCGGTGGTCAGCGAACACATCGCGTTCGTCCGCGCCGGAGGCATCGAGGCGGGGCATCTGTTGCCGGTACCGCGGACCCGCGAGGCGCTGGATGCGTTGGCCGCGAACATCGAGCGCACCAGGCACGAGCTGCCCGTGCCGTTGGCGGTGGAGAACATCGCGGCCTTCGTGGAGTGGCCCGAATCGGACCTCACCGAATCGGAGTTCCTCTGCGAACTGGTGGAACGCACCGGGGTGCTGCTGGTGCTCGACGTGGCAAATGTCTATGCCAATGCCCGCAACCGGGGGCGCGACCCGCAGCGGGAACTCGCGCGGCTGCCGGTCGCGCAAGTGGCCTACAGCCACGTCGCGGGCGGGCATGACGACGGCGACTTCTACCACGACACCCACACCGCCCGGACTCCGCAGGAGGTGTTGGACCTGGTGACGGCGCTGCGGCAGCGGGTGGACACCCCGTTCATGCTCGAACGTGACGGCCGGTACCCGCCTGCCGCCGAGCTGTTCGACGAGCTCGACGCGATCGCGGCGGCGTCCGGCACCGCGTCGATCACCGCCTCCGCACGTGAGGTGTGGGTATGACCGGCCCGGGCAACTTGGCGCAGCGGCAAGAAGCGCTGGTGCGAGCACTGGTGGCCGGCGGCCCGGTGCCGCAGGGATTCGATCCGCAGGCGGTGGCCGCGGCAGGCGCAGTGTGCCGGCACAAACGCGATGCGCACGCGGGGTCCGTCAGCCGGAGGTCGGGGTGGTGGGCTCGGCTGTGGAGACTGCGGCGCCGCTGATGGCGTGGTGGTCAGACGTCGTGGCTGCTGGTGGGGCCGGTGCGCGGCCCGTACCGCTCTTCGTAAGCCCGGTGGATGTGGGCGTTCTTCTTCCGGGAGAGCTCGTCGACGAGGCCTGGGTTCAGGCCGTGCTTGGCGAGCATGTGGCGCCGCCAGACCTTGTTCAGCGCGTGAGAGAAGTACACGAACGGGATGAAGATCGGCAGCGTCATGCTCGCGTGCAGGTACAGCGACATCGGGATGAACCAGATCGGCGCCAAGACCAGGATCGCGGGGATCGCCACCCGGATCATCATTCGGACGGTCGCACCGGGCCCTGCCAAGTCGTTGGCGACCCAGTCGCGCATCGAATCAGGTAGTCGTCTGCCGTAGCAGTACGCGACATACTGGAGTGGGCCCGGTTTCGTACGCGGGGTGTGACCGGTGGGCATTGCTGAAGGGTATCGCTCGGTATGATGGATTGCGAGTTTTCTCAATTCATCAATAACGGAGGGTAGCGGTGGTGGACAGTATCCTTGACGGTCCCGACCGGCCGCTGTACGAGATCAAGGCCAATCTCTTCAAGGCCTTGGCGCACCCGGCGCGGATCCGTGTACTGGAGATCCTGTCCACGAGTGAGGGCCCCACGCCCGTCAGTGAAATACTGGCCGCCACCGATCTCGAACCGACCCTGCTCTCCCAGCACCTCTCGGTGCTCAAGCGTCACCATGTCGTCAGGGGACACCGCGCAGGCAACGCCGTGTTCTACGCGCTTGCCCACCCCAAGATCGCCGAACTGCTGCTCATCGCCCGGACGTTTCTCGCTGATACCCTTGCCGCCCAACGCGATCGCCTCGCCCTTTCTCCTATACTACCGCCTATCGGTACGCCCCGATAGGAGCCGGGCCCGCCATCCCCGAAACCCGGGGAACCTCCACATACCCACCGACACGAGGAATCCGACATGAGCCAAGCCGACCCGTCACGGAAGCCGGATGACGACGCCACCGCGGTGCACCACGCTCTTTCCGAGCCCGCCGCCGAACCCGGCCCGTACAGGGCGCCGGCGGCCGAGGGAGCGTTCCTCGGCTCCGGTGTTCTGGCCGTCACCCGCGGGCCGATCGTCGGCGCTCAGTTCGTCCTGACCCAGCCGGTCACCGCTGCCGGTCGCCATCCCAACAGCGACGTCTTCCTCGATGACATCACCGTGAGCCGGCATCATGCCGAATTCCGTTGGCTCGACGACGAATACTGGATCGTCGACACCGAAAGCCTCAACGGCACGTTCGTCAATCGCGTTCGGGTGCAGTCTCAGCCGCTGTCGAGCGGCGACCAGATCCAGATCGGCAAGTTCCGCCTCACCTTCACCTACCGCCTACTGCCCTGACACGGCAGAGACGGCTTGGCTCAGCGCTTGCACGCCCGTGATGATCTGTGATTCAGGCTGGTTGGCGTAACCGAGAATGAGCCCCGGCCGAGCCGTCGCGGGGTCGGCATAGCAGGGTCCCAGCGCCTCGACTCGGATCCGCATCGCCGTGGTCTGCTGGATCAACGCGTCGATCGGAAAATCTGCAGGGAATCGGACGGTCAGATGCACTCCGGCGGCCGCGCCGAGCACGGTGGCCTGCGGCAGGTACTCGGCGAGCGCCAGCATCATGGTGTTGCGCCGCGCCAGGTAGCGCCGGCGCATCTGCCGCAGATGCCGATCGTAGTCACCGGACGTCAGAAACCTGGCGAACGCGATCTGGTCCATGACCGAACTTCCGGTGTCAGCAAGGCTTTTCGCGGTACGGATGGGCGCGAGGAGCGATTCCGGTAGCACCATCCAGCCGATTCTCAGACCAGGCGCGAGGGTTTTGCTCGTCGATCCCAGGTACACCACGCGGTCGGGCGCCACGCCCTGGAACGCGCCGACAGGGGCTCGGTCGTAGCGGTATTCGGCGTCGTAGTCGTCTTCGATGACCAGGCCTCCGCCGCGCACCCATTCCAGCAGTGCGGTGCGCCGTGCGGCGGACAGCACGACGCCCGTCGGGGATTGGTGAGCCGGCGTGGTCAGGACGATGTCGGCCCGGCTGTCGGCCAGCGCGTCGACGTCGAGGCCCTGTTCGTCGACGCGGATGGCTATCGGATCGATCCCGTTGCGGCGAAGCACCGTTCGGTGCAGCCAGAATCCGGGATCCTCCATGGCCACCGCGCCTTCGGTGCATTGGGCCAGCAGTGCGATGGCCTGGGTTGCCCCGGAGCACAGCACGATTCGCCGCGGATCGGCGACGACACCGCGGGTACGGCGCAGGTAGTCGGCAATCGCGGTGCGGGCCGCAGGCAGCCCGTGCGGATGCACGTAACCGAATGCGCTGGACTCGATGCCTGCCAGCCCTTGACGCAGCGCACGCAGCCACGCCTGGCGCGGGAAGCTCGCCAGATCCGGTGCGCCAGGCGCGAAGTCGACGTCGTAACGGTGCTTTGACTCGGCGGACGTATCGGGTGCCCCCGACACCGATGTCAGGTCGGCGACGCGGGTGCCCGCGCCCTGGGTGCTGTGCAGGAAGCCCTCGGCGGTGAGCTGGCCGTAGGCATCGACCACCAGCCGCCGGGACACTCCCAGATCGACGGCCAGTACCCGGGTCGACGGCATCCGGGCACCCGGGGCCAGGCGCCCGGTGCGGATGGCCGCGCGCAGTCCGTCGGCGAGTTGACGGTGCAGCGGTTCGCGGCTGGAGCGGTCGAGGACGACAAGCAGTTCGGGTCCGGAAGTGGTACCCGAAACTGTCATGGAAGTGGAGCCTACGCTGAGACCACTACGGGGTTAGCGTATTTGGCATGGTCAGTACAGCGGTTCGCACCCGTTCGCGGTACGCCGTGGTGGTCCTGGCGGTGTTCGGGACCTATTCGGTGCTGCTAGGCCTGTTCATGCTCGCGGCGCCGGGTGCGTTCTTCGACACATTGGGAGCCTTCGGAGTCCGAAACGACCACTACATATTCGACAACGCCTCGTTCGAGCTGCCGCTCGGCCTGCTCATGCTGGGCGCCCTGCGCCGGCCGACGTGGCGGGTGCCGACGTTGGCCTTCGCGACCGCGCACTGGGCCCTTCATGCGCTGAGCCATCTGATCGACCCCCACCACGCGGCGGGCACGTGGGTCGGCTGGCTGGAGGCGGCGGGTTTGGTGGTCACCACCGTGATGCTGGCAATGGCGTTGCGCGCCAGCATGTCCGATGACAGGAGGCAGTGAGATGCGGGTCCTGGTGGCCGGTGCGACCAGTGTGCCGGGCATTCCGTTGCTGCGTGAACTCGCCGAGCGCGGGCACGAGGTGATCGGCGTGACCCGTTCGGCGGCCAAGGCAGAGCAGATCTCTGCCCGCGGTGCCAAACCGGTGATCGCCGATGTTCTCGACGGTGCCCAGATCGCCTCGGTGGTCAAGGAATTCACGCCCGACGCGGTGGTGAGCCTGCTGACCACGCTGCCCAAGCTCGGGCCGATCCGGATCAAGGACTTCGAGCCGGCCAAGCGCCTGTGGAGCCGCGGTGCAGGCAATCTGCTCGCTGCGGCCCAGCAGGCCGGGGTGCCGCGGGTGGTCGCCGAATCGGTGATCTTCGGTTACGGCTACGGCGCGACCGGCCCCGCCCTGATGGATGAAACCGACCCGTATCCGGGTCCGCCGCCGCGCGGGGGAGCGGAGATGCTCGCCGCATTGCGCGGCATGGAACGCGCCGTCATGGGATCGGGCGAGCACAGTGACACCCAGGGAATCGTGTTGCGCTACGGCGTTTTCTACGGTCCCGGCGTCACCCACGACGATCTGTTTCGCAGGCTGGCCCGCTGGTGGGCACTGCCCGCGATAACCGGAACCGGGATGCTGTCATGGGTGCACATCGACGACGTTGCCAAGGCCACCGCCGACGCCCTGGAGCGGGGACGCGGCGGCGAGCTCTACAACATCGTCGACGACCGGCCGCAGTCGTTCGGCGACTATGTCCGTGAGCTCAACGCGCGGCTGCACCGGCTGCGGCCCTGGCCGATATCGCATCGGCTCGTCGGGCTGCTCGCGCCGTACCCGGCGACCGCGTTCGGTACGACCTGGCTGCCGGTTTCCAACGCGAAAGCCAAGGCCGAGCTGGGGTGGACGCCTATTCGCCGGTGAATTGCGGCGGGCGCTTCTGGAACATCGCGGTGACCGCCTCGGCCAGGTCCTTCGACGGCAGGAACGCCGAGTTCCACGCCGCCACGTAGCGCAGACTCTCCGACACCCGCGCGATGCGCTGCTGATCGAGCACGTCCTTGACGCCGGCGACGGTCAGCGGCGGATTGGCCGCGATCTCGGCGGCGGTGGCATGTGCGGCCGCGAGAGAGGCGTCGGCGTCGGGGTAGACGTCGTTGACCAGGCCGATCTTCTCGGCGCGGGCGGCATCGATGTCTTTGCCCGTCAGCACCAGTTCCCGCAGGTGCCCGTCGGACAGGATGAGCGGGAGGCGGGCCAGGCTGCCCACGTCCGCGACGATGGCCAGCTTGGTCTCGCGCACCGAGAACTTCGCGTCGGCGCTGGCGTAGCGGATGTCGGCGGCGCTGATCAGGTCGACACCGCCGCCGATGCACCAGCCGTGGATGGAGGCCACGGTCGGGGTCCGGCTGTCGGCCACGGCAGTGATCGCGGCCTGCATGGCCTGCAGCTTCTTGTGGAAGTCGGCGCGCGCCTTGGCGCCCGCGTCGAGGCCGGGCAGAGTGGCTCCCATGGCGGGCAGATCCAGCCCGTAGCTGAAGTTCTTGCCGGAGCCGGTGAGCACGATGGCGCGGACTTCCGGGTCGGTGTCGAGCGTGCCGAACACCTCCGGCAGCTCCGCCCAGAACGCCGGCCCCATCGCGTTGCCCTTACCGGGCCCCAGCAGGGTGACCTGGGCGACGTGGTCCTTGACGTCGACCGAAACGGACTCGTAGGTGTCAGCCATGCACGTGACACTACCCAACCGGTCGGTCGGGTCGTGCATTCAGCCGCTGGCGCACGGACGACACCAGCAGATCGAGACCGAACTCGAACTCGGCGTCGTGATCGCACGATGCCAGTTCGTCCGCCGACTCCGCGACGGCGGGCAAACCGACGGACAGCAGGTCGGCGTGCGGACCGGAGATCACCGTCGCCGCGGATCCGTTGGCCGTGATGCCACTTTCACGCAGCAAGGAACCGACCAGAAATGCGATGTGTGCCCGCATAACGTGCACGGCCAGCGAGCGCTCGAGGCCGGCCCGCCGCAGCGCTCGCAGCGCCAGGTCGACGATCGGCAGCAGGGCGGGGCGGTCGGGGCTGCGCACCAGCAGCAGCGGCGCGCTGCTCGGGTACCGCATGGCAGCGGTGCGGAACGCGTACGACGTCGCGCGCACAGCGTCGGGCCAGTCCATGGAATCGACATCGGGTATCACGACCGAGCTCAAAACCCGGTCGGCCATAGCGTCCAGCACATCGGCCTTGTCGGCGACATGGTGGTACAGCGACGTCGTCTTGACTCCCACGGCCGCGGCGATTCGGTGCAGCGACAGTTTCTCCAAGCCCTCGCTCTCAGCGAGATCTAGTGCAGCCGTGATGATTTCGTCACGGCTGAGCGGACCACGGAGAGTGGTTCGAGCAGCCATGGCGGCTCCGTCCTGAAGATTGCGGCGGCGGTGCGCAACGCCCATCGTAAGGTGACGCGCAAAATGCGAGGTCGGTCGCGGCGCGCGGGGCACACTACGGATATGGACGAAGTCGAATCTGCCGAAGCCACGCTAGGGGTCTTGGACGGGGTGCTCAAAGGCATCAGCGACGAGGATCTGGGGCGACAGACGCCGTGTCGTGAATTCGACGTGGCCGCGTTGACCGATCACTTGCTGAATTCCGTCACCGTGATCGGCGGCGCCGCGGGCGCCGACATCCCGGAGCGCGACCCGCATGCGCCGCTGCGTGATCAGGTTCTCGCCGCCGCGCGTCCGGCGGTGCTGGCGTGGCGTCAGCGCGGGGTCGACGGCACCGTCCCGTTCGGTGACGGCGAGGCTCCCGCAGCGATGATGGCTCGCATCCTCTCGCTGGAATTCCTGGTCCACGCTTGGGATTACGCCGCGGCGGTGGGAAAGCCCGTCGAGGTGCCCGACGCGCGGTCCGAATCGGTCCTGCAGTGGGCGCAGGGCATCATCACGCCGGACGGTCGGGTGCGCGCCGGCTTCGACGATCCGATCGAGGTGCCCGCGGACGCGTCGGCGCTGGATCGGCTGCTTGCCTTTACCGGACGCCGACCGCGCTAGAGGCGTTCCAGGAAGAAATACAGATAACGCCCCTCTACGACGGCGCCCTTGCCGTTCATGATGCCCATCACGGTCTTGTCGTCGACAACCTTGAAATGGTCGTGAACTGGCTTGCCGTCGTAGACCATCGTCGCGGTCACCTCGCCGCGGAACTCCTCCAGCCACAGGCTGGCCTCGCCGTTCATGGCTTCGGTGTTGGAGAACTTGTTGCCGTCGCTGTCCAGACACACCAGCGGTTTTGCGTCCGACGCCGAGTTGAACGTCTTGCCGAACCAGTTGAGGCGCTTCATGAATCCGTTGGCCTTGTGGCCGGTCTGGAATTCCCCGCCCCGCCACTCGCCGAGCATGAAATCGATGCTCGCAGGCGTCAGCACAGCCCACAGTGCGTCGAGTTCGGCATCGGGAATCTGCCCGTCGCGATTCTTGAACGCATCGAACGTGTTGCGGGCGTCGGTCATCGTTGTCCTATCCAGCGCGTGGCGAATTCGAGGAACGCGTCGTTTTCGTGCGGGGCGCCGATGGTCACGCGCACACCGTCTTCACCGTACGGGCGAACGACGAGCCGGTTGTCGGCGGCCTGCGCGACGAAGTCGCCCGTGCGCTCGGCGAGCGGCAGCCAGACGAAGTTGGCCTGGGACGGCGGCAGCGTGAATCCCGCGTCCCGCAGAGTGGCGCTGACCCGGTCGCGTTCGGCGACGACGGTGTCGGTGCGGGCCAGCAGTTCGTCGGCGGCGTCCAGGCAGGCGACCGCGGCGGCCTGCGACAGGCTCGTGGCGCTGAACGGCACGTAGACCTTGCCCAGGGCCGTCACGACGTCCGGGTCGGCGATGGCGTAGCCGACCCGCAGCCCCGCGAGTCCATAGGCCTTCGAGAACGTGCGGAGCACAACGACGTTGGGATGGGTGCGGGCCAGTCCGAAGCTGTCGGGTGCCAATCCGTCGCGGATGTACTCGATGTACGCCTCGTCGAGCACGATCAGGATGTGCGACGGGACCGCGGCGACGAACCGGGCCAGGGCCTCGGGGTCGACGACCGTGCTGGTCGGGTTGTTCGGGTTGCACACGAAGATCAGCCGGGTCCGGTCGGTGATCGCGGCCAGCATGGCGTCCAGGTCGTGGGTGTGGTCGCGCAGCGCCACCTGGACCGGGGTGGCGCCTGCCGTGCGCACCTGCAGCGGATAGACCTCGAAACTGCGCCACGCGAATAGCACTTCGTCGCCGACCGTGCACGTGATCTGGATCAACTGCTGGCACAGGCTCACCGAGCCGCAGCCGACGGAGATGTGCTCGGGCGTGAAGTCGGTGTGCTTGGCCAGGGCCTCGCGCAGGTCGCGGTAGCCGTTGTCGGGGTACCGGTTGAGGTTGTCCATCGCCTCGGTGATCGCGGTCCGAACGCTGGGCAGTGGGCCGTGCACGGTTTCGTTGCTGGCGATCTTGATGGCGCCGGGAACCGTCTTGCCGGGTGTGTAGGCGGGAATCTGGTCCAGCACGGGGCGCAAACGGGCGGTCACCCGACCAGCATAGGGCGGCCGAAAAGCCGCTTTGCTTCTAGCGGTCAGGCATGTGTAGGCTGTGCCCTCGGCGGTTCCGGGGACAGTCTGAAAGCCAGATCGGGTCCGGTACCCTCAAGAAGTTCAGGAGGCGTGCCAGAGCGGCCGAATGGGACTCACTGCTAATGAGTTGTCCCCTTTACGGGGGACCGGAGGTTCAAATCCTCTCGCCTCCGCCACGGCTGGAACGTCAGCCGTACAACTGAATACGTGCACGCGCCCGTAGCTCAACGGATAGAGCATCTGACTACGGATCAGAAGGTTAGGGGTTCGAATCCCTTCGGGCGCACAATTGAGTGCAGGTCAAGCGGTGTTTGTCGGGCAGCCGACAAACACCGCTTCTGTATATCCCGGCTATTCCGCGCATGCGACCCGGCGTTCACGGCGGCGGCGGTTCCGGCGGGGGAGCTGGGGCAGGAAGGGTTATCGGCGGCAACCCGGGGATCTGGATGACGTTGGGCGGTGGCACATCGCCGGGTGGAGGTGGTGGCGCCTGCGGCGGTGGCACGTAGACCGGCGGCGGTGGCACGTAGCCCGTGCTGGTGTTGATCGTGATGATCGAGCCGGGAATGGTCTTGCCGCTGGGGGTCGTGCCAACCACCGAACCCCTTGTGGCCTCGCTGTTCACCTGGACGGGTTGATCGGCGACTCGGAAGCCCGCGTCTTGCAGGCGTTTGCGTGCCTCGTCTACCTTCATGCCGGTCACATTGGGCACCTGGCCGCCGGGGCCACCGTCGACATAACGCGGGTCGACGGGTGGCAACGCCACCGGGCCGAAGTCGTTGGCGATCGGGCTCATCGCGCCATACCACGTCAGGGCGGGCTCGGTGCCGCCGAACAGGTTGCCGTCACCGCATTTGCGCAAGGGGTAGGAGCACAGGCCTGACGGCGTAGCGGAGTCGTCGAAAATGTAGTTCGCCGCTGCATAGCGGTTGGTGAAGCCGAGAAACGCCGATGACCGGTGGGCTTCTGTGGTGCCGGTCTTCGCGGACATCGGCAGGGTCCAGTTGACCGAGCTCGCCGCGCCGGCCGCTGTCCCGTTCACGGCGTCCTTGCTGAGCGCGTTGGACAACGTGTTGGCCAAGCCCTCGGGCACCACCTGTTCGCACGGGGCTCTGTTGACGGTCACTTCACGGCCGTTGCGGTCGAAAATCCTGTCGATGGGGCTCGGCGGACACCACGTGCCGCCCGAGGCCAGTGTCGCCCCGACATTGGCCAGCTCGAGCGCGTTGAGCTCGAGCGGACCGAGCGTGAAGGATCCGATGTTCTGCCGCTTGACGTAGTCGGCGATGCTGTCGTTCGGGTCGGAGCTGTATGCGCCCGCGCTGCCGGGCTCGGCATAGGTTCTCATGCCCAGTCGGACCGCCATGTCCACCGCATGCGGCACCCCGATCTGCGAGATGAGTTTGGCGAAGGCGGTATTGGGTGACTGGGCCAACGCGTCGGTGACGCTCAGCGGACTTCGGTAGGGCCTGACGTTGGTCACACACCAGGTTTCCTTGGGGCATCCGGGCGCATCGCTGTTGCCCAGGCCCTTGCCCAGAAACGTCTGGGGGACATCGAGTTGGGTGCTGATCCCCATGCCCATCTCGAGGGCGGCGGCGGTGGTGAAGATCTTGAAGACCGACCCGCCGCCGTCCCCGACCAGGGAGAACGGCTGGGGTCGCACCGTCTGATTGGCATCGAGGTCGAGGCCGTAGGCGCGGCTGTCGGCCATTGCCACGAGCCGGTGCGTGTCCTTGCCCGGAATGATGACGCTCATCACGCTGGCCACACCGTCGGTGTGTGGGCTGGCCCGTTTGTCGATCGCCGATTTGACGCTGTCTTGCACTTTGGGGTCCAGCGTGGTGCGGATCAGATAACCGTTGCGCGCAATGTCCTGCACGGTCAGACCTGCGCGCGCCAGGTATTGCAGCACGTACTCGCAGAAGAAGGCGCGGTCACCGGCGGCGATGCAGCCCTGCGGCAGCGGGGCGGCCTGGGGGAGTACACCCAACGGTGTGCCCTTCGCGGCGCGCAGTTCATCGGCCCGCTCCGGCAGGTAATCGATCAAGGTGTCGAGCACGGTGTTGCGCCGGGCCAGGGCGCCGTCCGGGTTGCTGTACGGGTTGAGGGTGCTGGTGGACCGCACCAGGCCGGCCAGCAGCGCGGCCTGCGGCCAGTTGAGCTGTGCGGCGTCGACACCGAAGTACGTGCGGGCCGCGTCCTGCACGCCGAAGGAACCGTTGCCGAACGACACCAGGTTCAGGTAACGGGTCAGGATCTGCTCTTTGGACAGTTCCTTGTCCAAGGCCAGCGCTATCCGCATCTCGCGCAGCTTGCGCGCGGGGGTGGCCTCGACGGCGGTCCGACGCTGCGCGTCCGTTTTCGCCGTGACCAGAAGGTTGTAGTTCTTGACGTACTGCTGCTCGATGGTCGACCCGCCGCGCACCTCCTCGACTCCCCGCAGATAACCGAACAGCCCGTTGAGGGTGCCCTGGATGTCCACCCCGTTGTGTTCGGTGAAGCGCTTGTCCTCGACCGAGACGATCGCCAGCTTCATGGTGTTGGCGATCTGATCGCTGCGCACCACCCACCGGCGCTGGTCGTACAACCAAGCGATCGGGGTTCCTGCGGCGTCGACCATGGTGGTGACTATCGGTGCGTCACCGGCGAGTACTTCCGAGGAGTCCTGTGCGACCGCGTCGGACAGCCGCCCCGCCAGCATGCCTGCGCCGCCGAAGGCCGGGAACAGCAACGCCGCCACGAGCACCCCGGCCAGCATGCAGAGCGAGGCCAGCCGGGCAACCAAAGCCCACTTTCGCGGGCCCGGGTCGGACATGGATACAGCGTATGGTGATGTGCTCGCGAATTTGGACGAAACGTGCTGTCCCAGTCGCCTTCCGGACGCTCAGGTGCTCAGCTCGGGTTGGGCGTCGACCAGTGCCGGCCGCATCGAGCGCAGGACCGGCAGCAGGAAGGTCCGGGCGTAGTTCTCTGGGCCGTCAGGGGCGTCGATGTTCACCGCGCCGCCGGGGATGAGGATCAGCGAGTGGATGGCGCGCGAGAGGTACTCGGCGAAGGGGGCACGCGCGGCCTGCGGAAGGTCCTCGTGGTCGAAGGTCGAGTCGACGAAGCCGCGGGCCAGGTTCAGCGCCATGCTGTCCTCGGCGATCAGGTACGGCAGCAGCACCTCGGGGTTGACGCGTAACACGGTGGTCAGGGCGGGGTGGTTCCGCAGCAGTCGGTAGGCCTGCGCGAACCCGTGCACGAGTCGGTCCTCGGAGTCTTCGTACTGGTCGACAACCTCTTGAATGCCCGCGAAGTAGCGGGCCAGCTCGCTCTGCACCAGCGCGCTGATCAGCGCGTCGCGACCTTTGAAGTAGAGGTACAGCGTGGCCCGGCCGATCTTGGCCTGCCGGGCGATCTCCTCCATGGAGAACTTGCGCAAGCCCGTGATCGCGGCCAGTTGCAGCGCCCCAGCCAGGATCCGTTCCCGGGTGTCGGCCGAGTAGGCGCTGGTCGCGGGCCGTCGCTTCACGAGTTGATTCTATGCATAGACAGAAAGACAAGAACTGTCTAACCTTCCAAATCATGACAGTGTTGTCCAAGATGTCCGACGTACCGGGCTACGAAGCTCAGCGGCAGGAGATGGCCGACCGGCTGATCGGCGGCTCGATGCGGCGGTCCTACAACTCGGAAATCGATATCGACTGGGACGCTCCGCAGGATCCGGACCTCTTCTATCTGCCGCCCGAAGGGGTGTCCCTCTACGGCACGCCGATCTGGGAACAGATGACCCACCGCGAACGCGTCGAGCTGTCCCGCCAGGAGGCGGCCAACCTGCTCAGCCGCGGCGTGTGGTTCGAGAACACGCTCAACCAGGGCCTGCTGCGGGCGATGCTGTATCAGGACCCGACCTCACGCAATGTGCACTACGCGCTGACCGAGATCGGTGACGAGACCCGCCACATGATCATGTTCGGCCGCACCATCAGCGCCATCGGCGCTCGGCCCTACCGGTTGTCCAAGCTTCAGGCCTTCAGCGTGCAGCGGCTGCCGTCGCTCTACAAGGGTCTGCTGCTGTGGGGCGCCGCCTTGTGTGGCGAGGAACTGCTCGACGATCTGCAGCGCCGCTTCGCGCACCACCCGCAGCTGCAACCGATCATGGCGCAGGTTTTCCGCATTCACATCGCCGAGGAAGCGCGGCACATCCGCTATGCACGCGAGGGAGTTCTGCGGCGGCTGCAGCACTCGACGTGGTGGGAGCGGCGACTTGCCAAGGACCTCAACGGAATCGCCGCCTTCGTCATCCGCCGCCTGATGTACGACAAAGAGGTCTACCGGCGCTGCGGTCTGGACGTCAAGGAGGCGATGCGCCAGTCCCGGGCCAACCAGCAGGTCGGCGCGATCCGGCAGGAATCCTTCCGCAGCCTCTATCAGTTCATGGAGGACAACGGGCTGATGAGCTGGATTTCCCGCCGCTTCTGGCGCTACTACGGATTCCTGGAGTGAGCCGGCCGGTCGATGTTGCCGTAGTAGCTTCGGCGACAACACCTCTGGTTCGGGCACTGCGAGCCGACGTCGTCCTCGGATCAGCCGATCCGGCGGTGTTCGACGCGGCAACCGACCGTTGGTTGACCGGGGACGTCGCCGCACGGGTGCTGATCGACACGACACCGCAAACCGGGGCTCGCACAGGCCTGTTGGATGACGACGTAGCGCGGGCCCGGTTCGGAGCACACCCGTACCTCGGGCTTGCCCGGCACGGCTTCCCCAACCACTTCACGGTCACCGACGAAGATGCCGCCCGCTACGTGTCGGCATGTCTCGATGCGCTGCGGGACCGGGCGTGCACGCGTGTTGAGGTCAAGCCGCACGTGCAGAGCCAGTACAGCCGCCAGGTGGATGCCGGCATCGCCCGCCCGGGCCGAAAGGCGCGTCGCACACCGGATCTCGCGGAGTATGAGTTCACCAGCGCGCGGGATCGCGACGAGGACGACGAGGACTACCGTGGTCCTGCTGTACTGATCGCTGCCGACGGCACCGAGACCGACGTGCAGGTCCATCTGCTGGCGTTGTATCAGCCCGTCGACAACATGGTGCGCTGGTCGGGACGAATCCAACCGTCGCAGGAACTCGCACGCCTGCACCGCGACGTCAATCAACCGGTGCAGATCCGCATCGACGATCGGCCGCCGGTGCCCGCCATCCTGGTCGACCACGACCCGTGGGGTGGTTCACACATTGTCGGCGAAGGACTTTCGCCGTATCCGCTGCCCCTGCTGGCCGAACTGGCCCGGCTCGACGGATAGGACTTTCGTGACATACGTCGTCACCCAGAACTGTTGCAGTGACGCGTCGTGCGTCGTGGTGTGCCCGGTGGGCTGTATCCATCCCACCCCGGACGAACCCGGATTCGCAACGGCCGAGATGCTCTACATCGACCCGGACACCTGCGTGGACTGCGGTGCCTGCGCCGACGCCTGCCCCGTGGACGCGATCCGGCCCGACACCGCATTGGCGGCCGACGACCACTGGTACATCCGGGCGAATGCCGAGTATTACCAGAGCAATCCGCCCAGTCCCGAGTGGTACCGGCGGCAACCGCGGCGGATCGCGCGGGTGAGTGCCGAGGGGCTGCGGGTCGCGATCGTGGGATCCGGCGCTGCCGGGTTCTACGCCGCCACGGCGTTGCTGCGTCACCCGGGAGTGCGGGTCGACATGTACGAGAAGCTCTCCGCCCCACACGGGTTGATCCGCTACGGCGTGGCTCCCGACCACCCCGCGACCAAGGCGGTAGCCGGCCAATTCCGTTGGCCTGCAGGGCAACAGAAACGATTTACGCTGCACCTGGGTGTTGAGGTGGGCGGCGCCGGCCTCAGCCACGAGGCGTTGCTAGACCGGCACCACGCCGTCATCTACGCCACCGGCTCCGCGGGCGAACGCCGGCTCGACATCCCCGGTGAGGATTTGCCCGGGGTGATCGGGGCGCTGCCGTTCGTGGGGTGGTACAACGGCCATCCCGACCACGCCCGGCTGGCTCCCGACCTCACGGGCCGGCGTGCCGTGGTCATCGGCAACGGCAACGTCGCACTCGATCTGGCGCGGATCCTGACTGCCGATCCGGATGCGCTGGCGGACACTGATATCGCGAAGCCCGCGCTGAGGGCACTGCGGGGCAGCGCGATCGACGAGGTGGTCATTCTCGGGCGCCGCGGGGCTGCCCATGCCGCCTTCACCACTCCGGAGCTGTATGCGCTGAGTCGGGTTCCCGGGCTCGACGTGATCGTCGACCCGGAGGATGTCGCGCACGGTGACGGGCCCAAGCTCGAACTGTTGCGGGAACTCGCCGTGCGGCCGGCCACCGGAGCCAAACGCATCGTCATCCGGTTCAATGCGGCGCCGGTGGAGATCGTCGGCGACGGCGCGGCGGCCGGAGTTCGGTTGAGCACCGGCGAATTCGTCGAAGCGGGGTTGGTGCTGCGGTCGATCGGATTCGGCGGCGCCACGTTCGACACCGTCGCTGGGCGGGTGTCGGCCGGGGTCTACGCGACGGGGTGGGCGCGCCGCGGCCCGACGGGCGGCATCGGCACCAACCGCACATGTGCGGAGGAAACGGTCGACACCCTGCTGGCCGACTACGCGGCAGGCGCCCTGAGCGCGCCGCGGCGTTCAGAGCCCGCGGGACGACGGCTGCGCCTGTGGCCGGTCCGATCTCAGGACAAGGTCGCGACATGAAAAAGGTCGACGCGTCACGCTCCAGCTAGGGGAGGAGCGGACGCGCCGACCTTGGCCAGGGTAAACCTGAAATCAGTTCATGTTCCAGGGTTCGCCGTAGGTGGTGACGCTGTCACCGGTGGAGGCGATCAGTCGGGCGAACGGACGCAGCAGCACGCCGCCGGCCGCGCCGGTCACGGTGCCGTGCGCGTTGGACACCGCCACACCGCCGGCCGGGCCCTTGACGTCCACGGAGAAGGTGGCGACCTCCTGGATGCCCGGGCCGTTACCCAGGTCGGCCGAGATCGAGACGCCGGGGAACAGGTTGGGGGTGATGACCGAGCCCAGCGGGTTGAAGCCGGCCGAGAGCGGGTTGATGTTGGTGTCGTCGAGCAGGATGTTGGGCGTGGTGTAGCTGAAGTTGATGCCCACACCCAGTGACCACGGGAAGCCGATCTGGTAGCCCAGTTCCAGGGTGCCGGCGAAGTCGGCGGCGCCGGGGCCTTCGACGTGGTACTTGGCGCGACCGGAGTGGAACCACTCACGGGTCAGGCGGTTGCGGTCGAGCGGGAACACACCGTTGAGGAACGTGTCCCACTGCTGGACCGTCAGGGTCCGATCCTGGCCGTCGACCAGGCTCAGCTCATTGTCCAGACCTGCGTGCGCGGTGCCAGTGCTGACGAACAGAGTGGCGAAGGCACCAGCCATCGCCACCACCAACGCGGTCAGCACCCGACTCAATGCCTTCATCTTGTCTTCCTGTCTCCGGTCGTAGTTGGCTCGTGATGGTAGATCGCGAGCTGGTCTCAATTAGGATTCGGTGAGATCTCCCTCAGAGTTACAGCACCGTACACCTCTGCTGTCCCTTCTGCACCACGTACGGTGGAATTTGTGCGGCTGCTCCTCATCGCAGATACCCACGTCCCCAAGCGCGCTCGCGACCTGCCCGTCCCGGTCTGGGATGCGGTGGACCATGCCGATGTCGTCATGCATGCCGGTGACTGGGTGGAGCCCGGTTTGCTCGACACCTTGAGCGCCCGCGCCCGTCTGCTCGTGGGGTGCTGGGGCAACAACGACGGCGCGGAGTTGCGGCGGCGGCTCCCGGAGCGTGCGGACGTCACGCTGGAGGGCTTGCGGTTCACCGTCGTGCACGAGACCGGCGCGGCGACCGGCCGGGAGGCCCGGATGGCCAAGGCCTATCCGGACACCGACGTGCTGGTGTTCGGCCATAGCCACATTCCGTGGGACACCACGACGAAAACCGGTCTGCGCCTGTTGAATCCGGGATCGCCGACCGACCGGCGCCGCCAGCCGTTCTGCACCTACATGACCGCTGACGTGGTGGGCGGTGTGCTCTCCGGGGTCACGCTGCACGAGCTCTGACACCCCACGTACGTGACATCGCGATCGCCGGCAGTGCCGGATCGCCGGGTTTTGCTTCCGATTGCTCGCCCCACATAGGTACATCAGTAGGTCATTCATCAAACTTGTATTGACAAGTGTGGTGATGTGCCCCACAGTATGCGTATGGGAAATCAGCAGAGCTACGACGTCGTCGTCGTCGGCGCCGGCATCGTCGGCCTGGCGCACGCGTATCACGCCCACGAACGGGGCCTGAGCGTCGCGGTTGTCGATCACGCCGAGGGCGTGGTCGGCGCATCGGTGCAGAACTTCGGCCACGCGTGCATCACCGCGCAGTCCGGTGTCGCACTGGACTATGCGCGGCAGGGGCGCAGCCACTGGCTGGACCTGTCCCGGAAGGCCGGCTTCTGGTCGGCGCAGGCCGGTACCTACTGTGTGGCCCGCCACGACGACGAGCTGGCGGTGATGCACGAATTCGCACCGACCCGCGCCGCGGATGAGGTCGTTCTGCTCGATCGCGAGCAGATCCTCAGCCGTATCCCGGTGGCCGAAGCGGGCGTCACCGGCGGCATGTACCTGCCCAACGATCTACAGGTCGACCCGCGCACCGCAGCCCCATCCATCGCCCGGTGGCTCGCCGGCCAGGGGGTGGACTTCTATTGGCGCACGGCGGCAACAGGTTTCGACCAAGGCATCGTGATGACGTCGCGCGGCCCGATCTCCGCCGGGGCCACGTTCGTCACCGTCAACTGCGACATCGACCGGCTGTTCCCCGGTCTCGCCGAACGCGACGGGCTGCTGCGGTGCCGCCTGCACATGCTGCGCGCGCGCCTGCCGCTCGCCTTCGCGCTGCCCGCACCGCTGTTCACCGGCTGGTCGCTGTTGCGCTACGCCGGGTTCGAGAATCTCCCCAGCACCCAGGCGGTCGCCGACCGGTTGCGTTCCGAGTACCCCGGTTACGTCGCCATCGACCTGCACCAGATGTACACCCCGCAGCCCGACGGATCCCTGCTGATCGGTGACACCCACTACCGCGACGTGTCCGCCCCGGCGTTCCAATCCGAGGAGGGTTTCACCGCACTCATCGACGAGGCTCGAAAACTGTTCGGGGTCAACGATATCGATGTCAGCGAACGGTGGCAGGGCGTGTACTGCTCGGCTCCCGGCCAGGAATTCCTGATCGAAGAGCCGATCGACGGTATCCACGTCGTGACCGTCACCACCGGCATCGGAATGACCACCAGCATGGGCCTGGCGCACAGCAACGTCGAGAACGCATTCATCCGCGACACTGCCGTCGCAACCGCCTGATCGAACTCAACTGAAGGGAAACAGCATGACCACCAACGAAACTCAACCGGTCAGCCTCGTCGTCTTCGACATGGCGGGCACCACGGTCGAAGACAGCGGCCTGGTCCAGCAGTCGTTCCTGGCCGCCGACAGCCATGCGGGACTGTCGAAGACCGACGCCGACCGCGAGGAGATGCTGCGCTACGTCTCCGACACGATGGGCCAGTCCAAGATCGTGGTGTTCCGGCACCTGGCACGCGGCAACGAGGAACAGGCGCAAGCCGCCAACAAGGAGTTCGAACGCTGCTACGCGCAGCTGGTGGCCGAGGGCAACTGCAGCCCGATCCCGGGCGCCGAAGAGGTGATCACCTCCCTGCGGTCCCGGGGCATCAAGACCGCGCTCACAACGGGTTTCGCGCGCGAGACCCAGTCGGCCATCATCGACGCGCTCGGGTGGCAGAACCTCGCCGACGTGGTGTTGTGCCCAGAGCCAGGAGTCCGTGGCCGGCCGTACCCCGACATGCCGCTGACCGCGCTCATGCGCACCGAAACCGACTCGGTGTCCTCGATGATGGTCCTCGGTGACACCTCGTCCGACGTCATCAGCGGTCTGCGCGCCGGTGCGCGGGCTTCGATCGGTGTGCTGACCGGTGCCCATGACACCGCCCAGCTGTCGGCGGCCGGTGCCACCCACATCCTCGGCAGCGTCGCCGAACTCCCCAGCCTGGTGGCCACCCTGAGCTGACACCCAACCCACTCCTGCGGCGGCCGGTCCGAGGCCCAGCTTCCCGGCCGCCGCGTCACCGCTCCAGACGTTCTCGCTCGAGAAACCAGTCCCTGGCATCTGATTCGGCCCTTTGGCGCTCTGCCCCGGCCCCGCCAGTTCACCGTCTGTTTCACGCCCACCAGAGGTGCATTGTCATGTCCCACGTCACCACATCCCGGCCACAGAACATCGCCCCGCTCTACAAGCGCTGGCGCATCCAGATCTTCGCCGTCACCTGGATCGCATACGCCGGCTTCTACTTCACCCGCCAAGCGTTTTCGGTCGCCAAGCTCGGCATCCTCGAAGATCCGATCCTGAGCACCTCCCTGACCAAGAGCACGCTGGCCAACCTCGACGCCGCGTATCTCACCGCCTACGCGGCCGGGCAGTTCGTCTGGGGTCAGGTGTCCGACCGCTTCGGTCCGCGCGTGGTACTTCTTGGAGGACTGGCCATCTCGGCCATCGCGACGGTGTTCATGGGCCTGCTGCCGGCGCTCGTGTTCCTGCTGCCGCTGATGATCGTCCAGGGGCTCGCCCAGTCGACCGGCTGGTCCGGCACCCTCAAGAACATGGCCCAGTTCTTCTCCATCGGGGAACGCGGCAAGATCCTCGGCGTCTGGAGCACCAACTACGCGTTCGGTGGACTGGTCGCCGCGCCGTTCCTGGGTTGGGTCGCCTACGACGTGTTCGGTACCTGGCGGGCGGCGTTCTTCGGCGGGGCAGCCGTCGTGGCAACGGTCTTCGTGCTGATGTTGCTGTTCCAGCGCAACGACCCCGCGGACGTGGGGCTGCCGCCCATCGAGGAGTACCGGGCGGCCGCGGACGCCGAAGAAGGTGTCGAGCTGGACGACTCGCCGGAGGCCGAGGCAGTTGCCGAGCCGACCCCGTCGTGGCGGGAATCCCTGGTGGCCGTGCTTCGCGACCCCATGGTGAGAACCCTTGGCATGTCGTACTTCCTGCTCAAGCCGGCCCGCTACGCGATCCTGCTGTGGGGTCCGGTGATCGTCGCCGAACAGCTCGCGGACGGCGACAAGTTCCAAGCCGTCACGGTCCCTATCGCATTCGGCGTCGCAGGCGTCGTCGCCCCCATCCTGTTCGGCCGGATGTCGGACCGGATGTTCAAGGCCCGCCGGGTACCGGTCTCTGTCATCAGCCTGGCGATCCTGGTGGTGGTGCTCGCGCTGTTCGCACCACTGACCGCGACCGGCAATGTCTGGATCATGGTTGCCGTGCTGAGCGTGATCGGGCTGAGTGTCTACGGCGCCGACGCCATGATCTCGTGCGTCGCGGCAGTCGATTTCGGAACGTCCAAGCATGCCGGAACCGCCGCCGGGCTGATCAACTGCTGCGGGTCGGTCGGAGCGATCCTCGGTGGCCTGCTGCCCGGATACCTCAGCACCTCGATGCTGTTCTACGGGTTCGCCGGAGCGGCGTTCATCGCCATGCTGCTGCTGATCCCGCACTGGAACCGGATGCCCGCAGCCGACTAGGTGCATCCGAAACCGAGGCCGTGGCTGCGGATCTGAGGGGTTTCGCGGCCACGGCTTCGGCGTCTGCCTACATCCGGGGGTCGATGGTCTTGGCGTTGACGATGCTGAACGCGACCAGCTCGGGACGGTAGCGGTCGTCGGCGTATTCGAACACCCGGCCGTTCTGATCCCGCGAGGTGCGGCGCTCACGCAGCAGCGGACTGCCCGCCGCGATGCCGAGGTTCTCCGCGTCGACGTCGGAGGCCGCCACCGCGTCGAGGATGTGCTCCATCGAATCGAAGTAGACGCCGCGGCCTGCCAGATAGTCGGTCATCGAGCCGGAGTCGGTGTCGAAATCGAACAGCAGCGAGCCCACGGAGTCGATGAAGGTGCTGCGCTCGATCATCGCCGGCTCGCCGTCGAGCAGCCGGACCCGCAGCACGTCGACCACGAAGTCCGTCGCCGCCAGATCCAGGGCGACCTGAGCCGGTTCGGAGGCGCGTCGCCGCGCGACCTCGACGGTGCGGCTGCCCGCGGTGCGGCCGTTACGCTGCGCCCACTGGGTGAACGGGGTGAATGTGTCGAGGGTCTGGGTGGCGTCGTGGCTGCGTACCACTGCGGGCTTGCCCTGCGAAAGCCTGATCAGGCCTTCGTTTTTCAATGTCGCCAGGGCTTGACGGACCGGGCCGCGGGACACGCCGAACTCGGTGCACAGCGCGCTCTCGGTGGGCAGGGACTCACCGATCAGATAATCGCGCCGGATGATCCGCTGGCGCAGCTCGCTCGCGACATGGGCGTGGCGGGGCAGCGAATCGGAAGAAGCCATCGAGGCCACCCTCTCTGACAGTTGTCAAGACAAGCATGCCAATAGTAATCAGCGAGTTCACATGCCCGGCACGGCCACGGATGGCAGGCTCGTCGACATGGAGCAGAAGCCGCCCACCGCCGTCATCGAATCCGCTCACAAAGCCAGCATCGACCAGTTGCCTTTCCACGACACCCGAGATTTCGCCGACGCCGACCGCGGGTTCATCGGGGCCCTGGAACCATGCGTCGTCACGGCTGCCGACGGTCGGGTGGTGTGGGACAACGACTCCTACGGGTTCCTCGACGCGGACGCGCCCGACACCGTGCATCCGAGTCTGTGGCGGCAAAGCCAACTGTGCGCGAAACAGGGGCTCTACGAGGTGGTCGAAGGCATCTACCAGGTCCGCGGGCTGGATCTGTCGACCATCAGTTTCGTCGAGGGCGACACCGGCGTCATCGTCATCGACCCGCTCATCTCCACCGAGACTGCTGCGGCCGCGCTCGCGCTGTACCGGGCCCACCGGGGAGATCGTCCGGTCAGTGCTGTCATCTACACCCACAGCCACGTCGATCATTTCGGCGGTGTGCTCGGCGTGACGAATCAGGCCGACGTCGACGCAGGCAAGGTGGCGATCATCGCGCCCGAACACTTCACCGAGCACGCCGTGCAGGAGAACGTCTACGCCGGAACCGCCATGGCGCGCCGCGCGGCCTACATGTACGGCCTGGCACTGGCCCGCGGACCTCAGGGCCAGGTGGGGTGTGGCCTGGGCCAGGCCGGGTCGACCGGCGAGGTGGCGCTCATCGTGCCGACCGTCGACATCGGCGAGACCGGGGAAACCCACACCATCGACGGCATCGAGATCGAGTTCCAGATGGCGCCCGGCACCGAGGCGCCAGCTGAGATGCACTTCTACTTCCCGAAGTTCCGGGCGCTGTGCATGGCCGAGAACGCCACGCACAACCTGCACAACCTCTTGACGCTGCGCGGTGCGCTGGTCCGCGACCCGCACGGCTGGTCGGGTTACCTGACGGAGGCCATCGACACGTTCGCCGACCGCACCGACGTGGTGTTCGCGTCGCACCACTGGCCGACCTGGGGTCGCGACAACATCGTGGAATTCCTGTCGCTGCAGCGTGATCTCTACGCCTACCTGCACGACCAGACGCTGCGGCTGCTCAATCAGGGCTACACCGGCGTCGAGATCGCCGAACAGTTCCAGATGCCGCCCGCGCTGGAGGCGGCATGGAACACCCACGGCTACTACGGTTCGGTGAACCACAATGTCAAAGCGGTCTACCAGCGCTACATGGGATGGTTCGACGGCAACCCGGGCCGCCTGTGGCCGCATCCGCCGGAGGCCCTCGCGCCGCGCTACGTCGAAGCCATCGGCGGCATCGACCGGGTCGTCGAGTTGGCCCGGACGGCCTTCGACTCCGGCGATTACCGTTGGGCGGCAACGTTGCTGGATCACGCCATCTTCACCGACCAGCATCACGCCGCGGCCCGGGCGCTGTACGCCGACACCCTCGAGCAACTGGCTTACGGCGCCGAGAACGCGACCTGGCGCAACTTCTTCCTGTCTGGTGCCACTGAACTGCGCGAGGGGAAATTCGGCACGCCGACCCAGACCGCGTCGCCGACGATGTTGGCGCAGCTGACACCCGAGCAGATGTTCGACACCTTTGCGATCAACGTCAACGGCCCGCGGGCCTGGGACCTCGACATCGCCGTCGACATCACCTTCACCGACACGGCGGACAACTACCGGCTCACCCTGCGCAACGGAGTTCTGGTCTACCGCAAGGTGACTGCCGATCCCGCGACGGCACAGGCGACCGTCGCATTGGCGAACAAGTTGCGGCTGTTGACCTTTGCGGCCGGAGACTCGGCATCTGCGGGCCTGGAGATCACCGGCGATGCTGCTGCGCTGTCGTCGCTCGTCGCGGTGCTGGACCGGCCGGACCCCGACTTCGACATCATCACGCCCTAGGGCAGGCCGCCATCGGCACGCAGGATCGAGCCGGTGGTGAAGCTGGCCGCATCCGACATCAAAAACAGTGCGGCACCGACGATTTCGGGTGGATTGCCGGCGCGCTGCAGGGCCAGGTGCCCGAACGGCTCGCCGGCCATGTCCCATGCCTTGCTGACGTCGGTCAGGAACGGTCCCGCCATCAGGGTGTTGACGCGCACTGTGGGTCCGTAGGCTTTCGCCAGCCCTTCGGTCAGGGCGTTGAGCCCGGCCTTGGCCGCGGCGTACGGAAGCATGTACTGGTCCGGGCGCAGCGATCCGGATGAGCTGACGTTGATGATCGAGCCTGCGCCCGCGGCGACCATGCGCTCACCGACCAACGCCGACAACCGGAACGGGCCCTTGAGGTTGAGGTTGAACACCGCGTCGAAGAGCTTCTCCGTCACCGAGGACAGCGACTCGTACAGCGGTGACATGCCGGCATTGTTGACCAGCACGTCGAGCCTGCCGAATCGGTCGTAGACCGCGTCGACCAGGCCGTCGAGCTCATCCCACCGGCCGACGTGAACCTGGTAGGGAAACACGCTGCGGCCCGTCTCTGCGGTGATCTCCTCCGCGGTGGCCACACACGACTGCAGGTTGCGGCTCGCGATCACCACGTCGGCGCCGCAGCGGGCTGCGCCGAACGCGATCTCGCGGCCGAGGCCGCGGCTGCCACCGGTGACCAGCACCACCCGATCAGTGAGGTCGAACAGTTCGTCGGCGTATCCCATGCGGCCATATGGTGTCACGGTGCAACTGCTTCTGGTCCGTCATGCGCTGCCTTTGCGCAGCGAGCCTGGTCAAGGGTCCGATCCGCACCTGTCGGAGGCCGGTCTGGAGCAGGCCGGCCGGCTGCCCGCCGCGTTGGCCCGCTTCCCGATTTCCCGGCTGGTGAGCAGCCCGCAACTGCGTGCGGTGCAGACCGCCGAACCGGTCGCCGCAGCGCTCGGGTTGACGATCGACGTCGACGATCGGCTCGCCGAATACGACCGGGACCTGTCGCACTACGTGCCGATCGAGGAGATCGCCAAGGAGAACCCGGAGGAACTGGCCAGGCTCGCCAGCGGGCATCTCCCGAGCAGCGTCGACGAGAAGGCCTTCTCCGCGCGCGTCGCTGCCGCCGTCACAGACCTGGTGGCTGCCGGCGACCACGACCAGACCGTGGCCGTGTTCAGTCACGGCGGGGTGATCAACGTGCTGTTGCACCAGATCCTGGGCACCGAGCGGTTGCTGTCCTTCCACGTCGACTACGCCTCGGTGACGCGGCTGCTGTCGTCGCGCAGCGGGAAGCTGGCGGTGGCCTCGGTCAACGGCACCGAACACGTATGGGATCTGCTGCCGCGGAATCTCTTCGATGAGCGCTCGCGCTGAGAGCGACAACCGGAGTGGTAGACAGTTTCCGTGACATCTCTGGAAGGTCTCGACCTGGATGCCCTGGATCGCCACCTGCGTGCCGAGGGCATCGCCCGCAGCGGTGAGCTGCGCGCGCAGCTGATCGCCGGCGGCCGGTCCAATCTCACGTTCCTGATCGCCGACGATCAGTCGAAGTGGGTGCTGCGGCGGCCGCCCCTGCACGGGCTGACCCCGTCGGCGCATGACATGGCGCGCGAATACCGGGTGGTCGCCGCATTGGCCGACACCGCGGTGCCGGTGGCCCGCGCGGTGACGATGAGCAACGACGATTCGGTGCTCGGCGCGCCGTTCCAGATGGTCGAGCACGTCGAGGGACTTGTCGTGCGCAGCGCGTCCGAGCTGGCCGCACTCGGTGACGAGGCGGTGATCAACGGCAGTGTCGACGCCCTGATCCGGGTTCTGGCCGAGCTGCACGCGGTGGATCCGGATGCGGTCGGGCTCGGCGATTTCGGCAAGCCGGCGGGTTATCTGGAACGCCAGGTCCGGCGGTGGGGTTCGCAGTGGGACCTGGTCCGGTTGCCCGACGATCCGCGCGATGCCGACGTCAAACGGCTGCATCAAGCGTTGGCGGATTCGGTTCCGGCGCAGAGCCGCAACTCGATCGTGCACGGCGATTACCGCATCGACAACACCATCCTGGATGCCCAGGACCCGACGAAGGTCCTTGCGGTGCTGGACTGGGAGCTTTCGACGCTGGGCGATCCGTTGTCGGACGCGGCGTTGATGTGCGTGTACCGCGATCCCATGTTCAATCTGATCCTCAGCATGGAAGCCGCGTGGAGTTCGCCGCAGATGCCTTCGGCCGATGAGCTGGCGAACCGTTACTCGGTGCAATCCGGCCAGGATCTGGCGCACTGGGACTTCTACATGGCGCTGGCCTATTTCAAGGCGGCGATCATCGCGGCGGGTATCGACTTCCGCCACCGCCAGGGTTCGGCAGCGGAAGGCAGCTCGAGCGTGGGCGCAGCCGTGGCCCCGGCGATCGCGTCGGGGCTCGCCGCACTGCGCTGACCCTCAGCTGCGCAGCGCAGCCTTCAGATTCTTCTTCGCCGTACGGCGCAGCTGGAAGATCCGGGCGGTGCCCGCGGCGACGGTCAGGAGGCCGCCGCCGACCGCGGCGCCGAGGATGGCCACGCCTTTCGGCAGCGACCAGCGCCACCCGAGGAAGGCGAGATCGACCGGATCGGTGTTCTGCGCGATAAAAATCAGCAGGACGATAAGTATCAGGAAACCCGCGATCAGCGCTGACCAGAGCGCGCCGGCCCGGGTGAACTTGGGCGCCGCCGGTGGGTGCGACTTCGACGCCGCAGGCGGTTGTGACGTGGGCACATCCGGTGCCGGCTTGGCCGCGTCGGGCTTCGGGGCCGTGGGCGCGGGCTTCGGTTCCGGCTGATCGGGCGATGCGGGCAGATCGCTGGTCATGTTTGTATCTTTGCCCGGATCGGCGGCAAAGCAAACAACCGGAGGGTAAAGACCGGCAGCATGTCGGCCCTGCGGTTATGGTCAGGAAAGCCGGCCGAGGTCATCGGATTCGGCTGCAGCCGTCGGAAGGACGTTCGCATGCAGCATCGGACCCTGGCAGTGCTCGCCGTTCTGCTCGCCCTGATGGCGCCCGTGTTCACGGCCTGCGGCAGCGCGAATCCGCTGGGCGGCGGGCAGATATCCGGTGACCTGAAGTCGATCGTCGTCGGTTCGGCGGATTTCCCGGAATCCAAGATCGTCGCCGAGATCTACGCCCAGGCGCTGGAAGCCAACGGCTTTCAGGTCGGCAGGCAGTTCGGTATCGGCAGCCGGGAGACGTATGTACCTGCGGTGCAGGACCACTCGATCGATCTGATCCCGGAATACACCGGCAACCTGCTGCAGTACTTCGACAAGAACACCACCGCCACCACATCCGACGCGGTGCTGATCGGTCTGCTCAAAGCCCTGCCCGGTGATCTGTCGATCCTGTACCCGTCGCCCGCGGAGGACAAGGACACCCTCGCCGTCACTGCCGAGACCGCGGCGCGCTGGAACCTCAAGACCATCGCTGACCTGGCCGCCCATTCGGCGGAGGTGAAAGTAGGTGCCCCGTCAGAGTTTCAGACCCGGCAGACCGGTCTCGTCGGGCTGAAGGAGAAATACGGATTGGACATCGCGCCCGCCAATTTCGTCGCGATCAGTGACGGCGGCGGCCCTGCCACCGTGCAAGCTCTGACCAACGGGTCCATCACGGCCGCCAACATCTTCAGCACCTCACCGGCCATCGGAGAGCACCACCTGGTGGTCCTCGAAGATCCGAAGAACACGTTCCTGGCCGCCAATGTCGTACCGCTGGTGGCTTCGCAGAAGATGTCCGATGAGCTCAAGACCGTGCTCGACGCGGTGTCGGCGAAGCTCACCACCCAAGCGCTCATCGAGCTGAACACCGCCGTCGAGGGCAACAAGGGCGTCGATCCCGACGAGGCGGCGGGAAAGTGGATCAAGGACAACGGATTCGATCGGCCGGTGGGGCGATGAGCGCTTGCGCGAAGAGCAGAGGGCCGCGATGATCACGTTTACCAACGTCACCAAGAAGTATCCGGACGGCACCGTGGCTGTCGACGATCTCACGCTCGACGTCCCCGAGGGCACGCTCGCCGCGTTCGTCGGGCCATCGGGCTGCGGGAAAACCACCTCGATGCGGATGATCAACCGCATGATCGAGCCCACGTCGGGCACTCTCACCGTCAACGGTGCGGATGTCACGAAGGTCGATCCGGTGAAACTGCGCCTCGGCATCGGCTACGTGATCCAGAGCGCGGGGCTGATGCCGCATCAGCGCGTCGTCGACAACGTGGCCACCGTGCCCGTGCTCAAGGGTGAAACCCGGCGCGCCGCACGCAAAGCCGCACTCGGTGTACTTGACCGCGTGGGCTTGGATCCCAAGCTCGCCAACCGGTACCCCGCCCAGCTGTCCGGCGGCCAGCAGCAGCGGGTCGGGGTCGCCAGGGCACTCGCCGCAGACCCGCCCATCCTGCTGATGGACGAGCCGTTCAGTGCCGTCGACCCCGTGGTGCGGGAGGAGTTGCAGACCGAAATCCTGCGGCTGCAAAGCGAATTGCGTAAGACCATCGTGTTCGTCACGCACGACATCGACGAGGCGGTCAAGCTCGGCGACAAGGTCGCGGTGTTCGGCCGGGGCGGGGTGCTGCAGCAATACGCCGACCCGGCATTCGTATTGTCCAATCCCGCCAACGAATTGGTGTCGGGGTTCGTCGGCGCCGACCGTGGCTACCGCGGACTGCAGTTCTTCAAGGCGACCGGGCTGCCGCTGCACGATATCCGCCAAGTCGCGGAGGCCGATATCGACGAGTTGCAGCTGGCCCCGGGGGAGTGGGCGTTGGTGCTGCGGGCCGACGGCAAGCCGTACGCGTGGATCAACGCCGAGGGAGTCGAGGTGCACCGCAAGGGCAGCACGCTGTATGACAGCAGCGTCGGTGGCGGCTCGTTCTTCCGGCCCGACGGCAGCCTGCGGCTCGCGCTCGACGCCGCGCTGTCCTCGCCGTCGGGACTGGGGGTGGCAGTCGACGAAGACGGTCGCCTGCTGGGCGGTATCCAGGCCGACGACGTGTTGGAGGCCCTCAAGACACAGCGTCGCGTGCCGAAGGTCGGGTAGCGGTGTGACCTACCTCCTGACCCATCTCGACAAGGCGTGGGCACTCACGGTGATCCACCTGCGTCTGTCGCTGGTGCCGATCGTCCTGGGGTTGCTGATCGCGGTGCCGTTGGGCGCGCTGGTGCAACGGACCACCACGGTACGACGGTTCACCACCGTCGTCGCCAGCATCGTCTTCACCATCCCGTCGTTGGCGCTGTTCGTGGTGCTGCCGCTGATCATCCCCACCCGCATCCTCGACGAAGCCAATGTCATTGTGGCGCTGACTCTTTACACCACCGCCCTGTTGGTGCGGGCGGTACCCGAGGCGCTCGACGCCGTCCCCGCGGAGGTGCTCGACGCAGCCACCGCGGTCGGCTACAAGCCGTGGGTTCGGGTCGTCAAAGTCGAACTGCCACTGGCCATCCCGGTTCTCATCGCGAGTCTTCGAGTCGTCGCGGTGACCAACATCTCGATGGTGTCGGTCGGCTCGGTGATCGGTATCGGCGGGCTGGGCACGTGGTTCACCGAGGGCTACCAGTCCAACAAGAGCAGCCAGATCGTCGCCGGGATCATCGCGATCTTCGTGCTGGCCGTCGTCATCGACACCCTGATCATGTTGCTGGGCAAGGTCATCACACCCTGGAATCGCCGGTCCCGCACCCCCCGCGCCAAGGCGGCCGCATGAACTTCCTGCAACAGGCACTGAACTTCATCTTCACCGCGGCGAACTGGAGCGGGCCCGCCGGGCTCACCGCCCGCATCGTCGAACACCTGCAGTACACCGCCATCGCGGTGGTGTTCTCGGTGCTGGTCGCGGTTCCGATCGGCCTGCTGATCGGGCACACCGGGCGCGGCACCTTCCTGGTCGTCACCGGGGTGAACGCGTTGCGCGCCCTGCCCACCCTCGGCGTGCTGCTGCTCGGCGTGCTGCTGTGGGGGCTCGGTCTGGTGCCGCCGACGGTGGCTCTCATGCTGCTGGGCATCCCGCCGCTGCTGGCGGGGACCTACTCGGGCATCGCCAATGTGGATCCGGCCGTGGTGGATGCCGCCCGGTCGATGGGGATGACCGAAAGCCGGGTGCTGCTGCGGGTCGAGGTGCCCAACGCGCTGCCGCTGATCCTGGGCGGGCTGCGCACCGCGACGCTTCAGGTCGTCGCGACGGCGACGGTCGCGGCCTACGCCAGTCTCGGTGGGCTCGGCCGGTACCTCATCGACGGGATCAAGGTGCGGCAGTTCCACATCGCCCTCGTGGGCGCGCTCATGGTGACCGCGCTGGCGCTGATCCTCGATGCGGCGCTGGCGTTCGCGGTGTGGTTGTCGGTGCCCGGCACCGGCCGGATGCGGCGTTGGGGCGGCGGCGCGGGGGAGATGCCTGCCCCCTTGCTCGACGACGAGGTGGCGCTCGAATCGCGATCCACAGCAACGCGCGGGAGTTCGGGACTCGCCCACGAAGGCGGTAGTCCGTCGCATACGGTAGAAGGGTGAGTGAAGCCGAACGCACAGTCGAGCAGTCAGTCGAGCCGGCATCCGCCTGGCCGGCCGTGCTGACGTGGCGAGCGCACGACGAACCCCGGATGGAGTGGGTACGGGTGCAGCTGACGGGTAAACGCATCAAGGCCAATGGACGAATAGTGGCTGCTGCCACCACGTCTCACCCCGCGTTCGCGGCGTCATACGATCTGGTGACCGACGAGGCGGGTGCGACCAAGCGACTCTCCCTCACCGTCACCCTCGCCGAACGCGAGCGCCAGCTCTCCATCGCGCGCGACGAAGAGAACATGTGGCTGGTCCAGGACCACAACCAGACCAAGCGGTCGAGCTACGACGGTGCACTCGACGTCGATGTGATCTTCAGCCCATTCTTCAACGCGCTGCCGATCCGGCGTACCGGCCTGCACCTGACGAACGAGTCGGTGACGCTGCCGGTGGTCTACGTCCGGCTGCCGGAGTTGTCGGTGGAGTCCGCGAACATCACCTACACCGGCACCCCGACGGGCATCGAGCTGCTCTCGCCGGTGGCCGAGACCACCATCACCGTAGACCCGGACGGGTTCATCATCGACTACCCAGGACTGGCAGAGCGGATCTGATCACGCCGCCCGCGCGGCCCGCGGCGGCGAGTTCGTCGCGCCAGTTCTCGGCGCCGACGACGGTGGTGACGATCTCCGGTCGGCTGAAACTGTCGTAGCGCATCCGGGCGGCATGGCCGCTCTCGACGAGGTCGGCCAGTGAGCCCGTCGCAGCCAGGCTGTCGCGGGCCTGCGTGAGCAGCTTGATGCCGTGCTCGAGGGCCGGCAGCAGTTGTCCGGCGTTGGCCTCGCACATGGCCCGGACCAGATCCGGTGCGGTGGCCGCGACGCGGGTGCCGTCCCGGAACGAGCCCGCGGCCAGCGCGAAGGCCAGGGGTACCTCACCGGCGTTCAACGCCAGCGCCTCGGCGAACAGATGCGGCAGATGCGAGATGGCAGCGGCCGCCGCGTCGTGCTCCTCGGAGCAGGCCGGAACCACCACGGCGTGACAGTCCAGCGCCAGCCTGCTGACCTGCGCCCACACCCCGGGGTCGACGTGGCTGTCGACGCTGACCACCCACGGCGCGCCGACGAACAACGCCGCGTTACCCGCCGCCCATCCGGAGTGTGCCGTGCCTGCCATGGGATGCCCGCCGACGAAACGGTCCAGCAGCCCGAACTTCTGAACCTGCTGCAGCACAGCACCTTTGACGCTGATCACATCGGTCAGCGGGCAGTCCGGTGCGGTGTCGCGCACGTGGGCCAGCATGATCGGCAACGCGGGCATGGGCACCGCGAGCACGATCAGGGCGTTGCTCTCGGCGGCGCGGCGCAGGGTCGCGTCGAGATTCTCGCTGGCGTCGTATCCGTCGAAGCGGGCCTCCTGCACCACGTCGACCGAACGGTTGTAGCCGAACACCTCGCGGCCCGCGGCCGCGGCCGCCCGCATCAGCGAGCCGCCGATGAGTCCGAGTCCCACCACGCATACGGGTGTGTTTGTCACCTACCAAGATTGGCACACCCTCAGGCAGAGGTGGACGGTGATGCCTGGTCAAAATCGCTGGTCGGCGACTACCGTAGGCGCACATGGGAGCACAGCGCGCGCCGGCGGACCTGCCAGACGGGTTCGGCGTGGCCGTCGTCCGTGAGGAGGGCAAATGGAGGTGTGCGCCGATGCGTTCGGCCGCACTGAACAGTTTGTCCGCCGCAGAGACCGAATTGCGGGAACTGCGCAGCTCGGGATGTGTTTTCGGGCTGCTGGACATCGACGATGAGTTCTTCGTCATCGTGCGTCCGGCGCCCGCGGGAACCCGCCTGCTGCTCTCGGACGCCACCGCGGCGCTCGACTACGACATCGCCGCCGAGGTGCTCGAGACGCTCGACGCCGACATCGACCCCGACGATCTCGACGACGCCGAGCCCTTCGAGGAGGGCGATCTCGGCCTGCTCTCGGACGTCGGGCTGCCCGAGGCGGTGCTGGGTGTCATCCTCGACGAAACCGATCTGTACGCCGACGAGCAGCTCGGCCGCATCGCCAGGGAGATGGGCTTCGCCGACGAGCTGTCGGCGGTGCTCGACCGACTCAATCGGTGACTTCGTCTGACGAAACCCTGATCCGTGCCGCGCTGGACGCTGCCCGTCTGGCGGGTCCCCGAGACGTGCCGATCGGCGCTGTCGTCGTCGCGGCCGACGGTACCGAGCTGGCCCGCGCCGCCAATGTCCGGGAGGCCACCGGCGACCCGGCGGGGCACGCCGAGATCGTCGCGATGCGGGCGGCCGCGCAGGTGCTCGGTGACGGCTGGCGGCTGGAAGGCGCCACGCTCGCCGTGACCGTCGAGCCCTGCACGATGTGCGCCGGGGCCCTGGTGCTGGCCCGGGTGGCGCGGGTGGTGTTCGGGGCGTGGGAGCCCAAGACCGGGGCCGTCGGCTCGCTGTGGGACGTGGTGCGCGACCGGCGGCTCAACCACCGCCCGGAAGTGGTCGGCGGGGTGCTGGCCGACGAGTGCGCCGCGCTTCTCGAGAGCTTCTTCTCGGCTCAGCGGTAGCGATTCGCCGAAAGTGAACATGATCGCGAATTCCCGGCCGATCTTCGCCATCTTCTTCACGCTCGCGAGCGGATTAGGGCCATCGGCCGGCGTTCGGTAAGCTGCCTCACGGTGGCGTGTCCGAGCGGCCTAAGGAGCACGCCTCGAAAGCGTGTGACGGGTAACCCCCGTCCGAGGGTTCAAATCCCTCCGCCACCGCCATAAGCCCCGCGCCTGCCGATGCAGGTGGCGGGGTTTTTGTCTGCACCGGGCAAGTAGGCCGATACTATTGCGCTCCAACGGCATTCACGCAGCCCGGCACGGCGATATGGTGCGCGGCATGGCTGAACAGACTGATGTCGTCATCATCGGCGCCGGAGCGGCCGGACTGACCGCCGCCAAGACTCTCGTGGACGCCGGGCGCGACGTGGTGGTGTTGGAAGCACGTGACCGGGTCGGCGGCCGGTTGCTGACCGAGCAGCGCAACGGCCGGTACGTCGAGATGGGCGGGCAGTGGCTGGCGCCCTACCAGGATGCCGCGCTCGCGATGGCCAAAGAGCTGGGCATCGAGGAGTTCGTCCGGCCCAGGGGCGGTGCCGACGTGTACGTGGGCACCGACGGGCGACGCCAGACGCACGCACATGAGCAGCTGCCGCTGGACGCCGAAGGTGTCGCCGCGGTGGACCAGATCTTCGAGGCCCTTGACCGGATCACCACAGAGGTGGATCCCGACGATCCCTGGAAGCACGCGCAGGCCGCCGAGCTCGACGGCACCACGTTCGACGCGTGGCTACGGCAGCAGAGCGGCCACGCCGAGGCGATCGCCGCGGTCGGCAAGATCGTGGCCGCCTTCATGACCAAGGAGACCGTGCAGTTCTCGGTGCTGGCGGCGGCGTGGCTGGCGGCCACCAGCGGCGGGGTCGGCCACCTCGCGGATGCCGACGAGGTGCTCAACAGCCGGCTGGTCGGCGGGCTGAGCCAGATTCCGCTGCGGCTCGCCGAACGGTTGGGCGAGCGGGTGCGGCTGGCCAACGCGGTGCGTGCCGTGCGCTGGACGGACGACTCGGTGGTGGTCGAAACCGCCGACGGCGCCGTGGCGGGCCGCGCCGCGATCCTCGCTGTGCCGCCGAACCTGTTGTCGGGCATCCGATTCGAGCCGGCGCTGCCGTCCTGGCGGATGACGATGGACGAGAACTTCACCCAGGGCCTGGTGATCAAGGTACAGGCCTTCTACGCCCGGCCGTTCTGGCGCGACGAGGGCTTGTCCGGCACCGGGTTCGGTCCGGAGCTCACAGTGCACGAGGTGTACGACAACACGCTGCCCAGCAGCGGCGAGGGCGTGCTCATCGGCTTCATCGTGGCGTCGGCCGCCGACCGGGTCGCCCGCCTCGACGCCGAGGGCAGACGGGCGGCAGTCCTGGAGTCCTTCGCGGCCTACTTCGGCCCGCAGGCCCTGGACCCCATCGATTTCGCGGAAAGCAGCTGGCACGCCGACCCGTGGACCCGCGGCGCCTATTCGCCTACGTTCGGTCCCGGCGGGCTGGTGCGCTTCGGGCCGGACATGCGCCGGCCGATCGGTGCGCTGAGTTTCGCCAGTTCGGACATCGCGGGCATCGGGTTGATGCACGTCGACGGCGCCATCCGATCAGGCCGGCGCGCCGCCGACGAGGTGCTCGCGCGGCTCGGGAAGGCGTGACCGATGGCTGACTCGTTCTTCGAAGTCACCTGGACCGATCCCGTCACGCAGGCCAAGGGCTACCTGGTGATCGACCGGCTGGTCCGTGGCATCAGCAGCGGCGGGCTGCGGATGCGGGCCGGCTGCACGCTCTCCGAGGTCCGCGGCCTGGCACAGGGCATGACTCTCAAAGAGGCCGTGCACTACGAGGACGGCGCCCGCTATGTTCCGCTGGGCGGGGCCAAGGGCGGCATCGATTTCGACCCGTACAGCCCGGACGCCGAGCAGGTGCTGTTCCGGTACTTGGCCGCCATGAAGCCGCTGATCGCGCAGCGCTGGACCATGGGCGAGGATTTCGGTGTCCGCCAGGACGCGGTGGACCGCGGTATCGCGGCCATCGGCCTGAGCAGTTCGATCGAGGCCGCCTACCAGGTGATCGACGACAAGGCGGCTGCCGACGCCCGGATGAAGACGGCCTTCAGCAGCGTGGTCGACGGGGTCAAGCTCGACGAGCTGGTGGGTGGCTACGGCGTCGCGCAGGCCGGGTTGGCGGCGATGGCGCGCCTGGGGCTGCCTGCTGCCGAAACCCGGGCTGTCGTACAGGGTTTCGGCTCGATGGGCGGGGCGACGGCCCGCTACCTGGCGCAGGCGGGCGTGCACATCGTCGGCCTCGTCGACGTCCATGGCGTGGTGGCCAATCCGTCGGGCCTGGACGTCGAGCGCCTACTGCTCACCCGCGACGCCACCGGCGGTATCGACCGCAGTCAGCTGCGTGACGGCGACACCCAGCTACCGGGCGACCATTGGCTGAGCCTCTCCACCGACGTGCTGGTGCCCGCGGCGATGTCGTACTGCATCGACGACTCCAACCAGGCCGATGTGCAGGCCACGCTCATCGTCGAGGCGGCCAACATGCCGGTGCTGCCCGACGCGGAGGCCGCGCTGGCGGCTCGCGGAGTCACCGTGTCACCGGACTTCGTGGCCAATTCCGCGACCAACGCGTGGTGGTGGTGGGTGTTCTTCGGCGATATCGACGGCAGTCCCGAGCAGTCGTTCGCCAAGATCGCCGACCGGATGAAGGCGTTGAGCGACAACATGTTCGACTATGCCGAGGCCAACGGCGTGACACCGCGCGAAGCCGCGCTCGCGGTGGCAGCGCAGCGCCTGGCTTTGATCGACGAGCGGTTCCCGATCCTCTAGTCGGGAGCCGTCACGCGATGGCGGCCGCCCGGTCGAACACGATCTCGCCGCCCACGATCGTCATGTCGATGGTCGCATCGCGGATGGCCTCGGGCGGCCCGGCGAAGATGTTGTCGGAGACCACCGCGAAGTCGGCGTATTTGCCGGGGGTGATCGACCCGCGGTTGTCCTCGCAGAAGTTCGCGTAGGCGCTGCCCATCGTGTAGGCGTACACGGCCTCGTCCAAGGTGATGCCCTGCTCGGGCACCCACGCCGGGGTGTCGCCGCGGCCGCGCCGCGTCACCGCGGTGTAGAGGTGTGACAGCGGGTCCATCTCGGCGACGGTCCAGTCGCTGGAGAACGCCAGCACCGCGCCGGCCTGCTGCAGGCTGCGGAATGCCCATGCGTGTTCGGAGCGCTCCGGCCCGATGGCCTCCGCCCAGTCCTTGCCCGGCCCGGCGACGTCGGGGGCACCGTGGCGGGGCTGCATGCACGCCACCACGCCCAGCTCGGCGAACCGGGCGACGTCGTCGGGGTGCAGACACTCGACGTGCACGATCTGATGCCGGGCATCGCGGGCGCCGTTGGCGGCGCGGGCCGCTGCGACCCCGTCGAGCACCGTGCGGATGCCGCGATCGCCGGTGGCGTGCACGAAGGCCTGGAAGCCCGCCGCGTCCAGCCCGGTGAGCACTTCGGCGAACTCCGTCGGCTCGTAATAGGTGGCTCCGCGGTTGCCCGGCTCGTTGTAGTAGGGCTCCAGCAGGGCGGCGGTGTGCGGCTCGACGACGTCGTCGATGTAGAGCTTGAGCGGCCCGAGCCGGAACTGGTCGTCCTGGTACTGCTTGATGGCCTCGGCGAAGTCGGCAAGGTCCGACGCCGGGGTGCCGCGGGGATGGAACAGCCCGGCGATCACCCGGGACTTCAACCGGCCCTCGCTGCGGGCCCGGGTGAACAGCCCGATGTCGTCGAGCGAGTTCTGCGGTTCGACGACGGTCGTCAGCCCGTTGGCGATGGCCATGTCGAGGCTGGACAGCAGCCGCCCGTAGCGCCGGTCCTCCGACGCCCACGGCAGGAATTCGGCCATCGCGCGCTGGCCGTCGCGGGCCAGCCCCTTGACCGCGAAGTTGGTGAGAAATCCGGTGGGTTCGCCGGTCACCGGGTCGAGTTTGGCGGTGCCGAACGGCAATTCGGTGTGATCGCGGGTGATGCCCAGGAACCGCAGCGCCGCGGTGTTTAGCCACGCGGTGTGCACGTCGTAGGTCAGCACGAACGCCGGCTTGTCGCCGGTGATGGCGTCGAGGTCGGCGGCCGTGGGCATCTGGCCCGCCGGGAACGCGCTGTAGTCGAGGCTCTCGCCCTCGATCCACGTCGCATCGGGGTTGGCCTCGATCCAGGCGGTCAGCCTGCGGTAGACCTCGTCGAGCGTCGCCGCGCCGGCCAACTGGGCGCTCGCCACATCCGAGCCGAGCCTCAGGTGGTTGTGGGCGTCGACGAATCCGGGCAGCAGCAGCCGGCCGCCGAGGTCGACGATCTGGGTGTCGGGGCCGGCCAGGGCAGCGATCGTGGCGTCGTCGCCGACGGCGGTGATGCGGTCACCGGTGACGGCGACGGCCGAGGCGCTCGGCCGGTCGGGGTCGACGGTGTGGACGACCGCATTGCGGTAGATGACGTCGGTCATGGTTCCTTCCAGTTGTGTTCGGCGGGCTACTCGGCGACCACGCGGAAGCCGGTCACGGCGCGGTCGACGGCGCCGCGGACGTAGCCACCGTGAGCAGTCGTGCCGCGAAAGAAGTCGACGAGTTCGGCGGTGATCACCTCGCCCGGCAGCACATTCGGGATGCCGGGCGGGTAGGCGGCCAGGGTGTCGGCACTGACGCGCCCGATGGCCGCGTCGACTCCGACCACCTCGACCGGGGAGAAGAACGCCTGGCGCACCGTCATCCGGCTCTCACCGGGCGGCGGAACCTTGAGTGCGGAGTGGTCCTCGCCGCCGCCGTTCTCTTCCGGCAGCGCGTGCAGGGCGTTGACGATGCGGTCCACGTCCGGCGCGGAGCCGGCTCCGATCACCATCACGATCGCCGCCCCGGTCGCGACCTCGACGTGGATCCTGTGCTCGTTGATCAACACCTTGCTGGCCCGCACACCGCTGATACCGCCGGCCGAGGTGTCGATGGCCACGCGCAGCGGATCGACCGCGACCACGTCGGGGAACTGCAGGAAGTCATCGCTGGCGATCCGGAACCGGCCGTGGGCGCGGACCCGGGCCCGGATCTCGTCGGCGACCGCCACCGACTCGCCGATCCGCGCCTGCCCGGTGGCCAGCTGCCTGCGGGCCAGGTCGAGGGAGGCCAGCAGGATGCCGCTGGTCGAGGTCGACTGCACGGTGTGCAGACCGCGGACCACCATGGGCTCCAGCTGCTTGGCGTACGGCCCGGCGCCCAGGTGCAGCATCGCCGACTGGGTGAGGCTGCCGCCGAGCTTGTGGGTGCTCGAGCACACCAGATCGGCGCCTTTGGAGAGGGCATTGGCGGGCAGCGCGGGGTGGAAGCCGAAGTGTGCGCCCCAGGCCTCGTCGACGATGAGTGGGACCCCGTGGTCGTGGGCGACCTCGGCGAGTGCGGCCACGTCACTGACCGCGCCGAAGTAGCTCGGAGTGATCAGGTGCGCGGCGGCGGCGTCGGGGTTCGCGTCGAGCGCGGCGGACAGGTCGGCCGCGGTGACGCCGTGCGCGATGCCCAGGTGGTCGTCGACCGAGGGGTGGACGAACGCCGATCGCAGGCCGGCCAGCACCAGGGCGTCGACCACGCTGGAATGTACGCTGCGCTGCACCACCAGGGTCCGGCCGAGTTGGCGGGCGCACATCACCGCGAGGTGGTTGGCCTGGGATCCGCCGTTGGTCAGAAACCAGGTCCTCGCGGCGCCCCACGCGTCGGCGGCCAGCCGTTGGGCCTGCGTGATGGGGGTGGGGTCCGGCGTGATGTCGACGCCTTCGATCAGCGGCGGCACGTCGAGTTCGAGAACCCGGTCGCCGAACCACTCCGCGAGCAGGGGATGACGCTTGGGTTCGCCCATGTGGCCGGGAACGTGCACCCGGACCCAGTCGCCCTCGCCGTAGGCGCGCATGGCGTCGGCGTACGGCGAGCGATCGTGGTCGATCGGTTCGGTGGAGCTCAATGGCCCTCCCATCACCTTGGGGCCCGGCTATTGTCCGGGCTTGACGAGTTTGGCAAAAGTCACCGGCGGAAGGACGCTTTAGCGTCCAATAAGTCCGTGCCACTTTATGTTTCGGCATTCGAGCCACCCGGCGGTGGCGGGGTGGCGGATGGATGATCCCTGCGGTGTCTCGCTCAAACTCTTGTTAATAATTTGAACATATTATAGCGTCATCCCATGTCAGAAGCACTTCGCCCCTCCCGGTCGGCCACGACGGCTCGATTCCGGGCGTCGAACCCCGAACACATGGACGCGCGCCGTGCGGCCATCGTCGCCGCTACCGCGCGGGTGATCGTGACCAACGGGGTGGATTCCACGAGGTTGGCTGACGTGGCGGAGGAGGCCGGCGTCTCCGTCGGACTGATCCAGCACTACTTCCGTACCAAGGACCGCCTCGTGCTGGAAACCTTCCGCGCGTCGGCCGAGCAGAGCAGGGACGGATGGCGCCGCTGTGTCGCCGAGGACGACGAGCCACTGGTCCGCATCGCGCGCCTGGCGCGGTTCATCGTGACCGACGAGGATTTCGACATGGCCTGGGGGCTGTGGGTCGAGTTCTATGCGGCAAGTACGCGAAATCGCGAGTTGCGCAAGAACATTCACCGCATCATGAACCTCTGGCGGACGCTGTTCACCGAGTGCATCAACGACGGGATCGCACGCGGGGTGCTGCAGTCGAACGGAAATGTCGATGACGCCGTCACCCGGATCGTCGCTCTCACCGACGGTTTGGCCATCCAGACGCTGCTTGGCCTCTACGAGATGACGGTCCCTCTGATGGAATCGATGATCCTCGACGCCATCGCCGACCTGTTCAAGGTCGACAGGGCAGCGCTGGCGAAGGCCTCGCAATCGATGGCGCATCCGCCGCTGCCGGCCTGAAGATCACCGGCACCAACCTGTTTGGGGCACGTCCGGTAGGTGTGGACGCTGCCAACTCCTCGGCCGTCGATATCGGCTTCACATCACGATGTGGGCACCAATTCCGACAATATCGCACCACTGTTGCATAACGGGCAGTCCACTGAACAGTGCAGTCGTAGCCTGACCGCCGGGACGCTCGCTGACGCAGCCGGCGGCCGACCACGTAGCAGCAGCTAGTCAGACAACGGCGTCTTACTGAGGAGGACTCGTGGCATCTCTTACAGAGCAGGCCCTGCGCCGCAAACCCGTGGGCATGATCAACGCCGAAACAGGTGCGGACACCGGAAAAAGCGAGCTCAAGCGAAGTATCGGGCTATGGGGCCTCTCGGCCATCGGCATCGGTGGCACCATCGGCACCGGCATCTTCTTCATCCTCAGCCAGGCGGTCCCCATCGCGGGCCCGGCCGTGCTGTGGTCCTTCGTGCTGTCCGCGGTCGTCGCGGGCCTGACGGCGGTCTGTTACGCCGAATTGGCGGGCGCTGTCCCGGTGGCCGGCTCGTCGTACTCCTACGCCTATACGACGCTCGGTGAAGTGGTGGCGCTCGGCGTCGGCGCGTGCCTGCTGCTGGAATGGGGTGTGGCCGGCGCTGCCACCGCCGTCGGCTGGTCGCAGTACGTCAATGAGTTCCTGCTCAACGTCTTCCACTTCCAGCTGCCCTCGGCGCTGTCCAACGCGCCCGAAGAGGGCGGCATCTGCAACGTGCCTGCCATCATCCTGATCCTGATGTGCGCGGTGCTGCTGATCCGCGGCGTCAGTGAGTCGGCCAAGACCAACGCGATCATGGTCGCCATCAAGCTCGCCGTGCTGGTCATGTTCGTCCTCATCGGCATCCAGGGCTTCAACGCGGACAACATGCAGCCGTTCGCACCGCACGGCATCGGCGGCGTCACCACCGCGGCGAGCATCATCTTCTTCACGTTCGTGGGACTCGACGGCGTGGCCGCCGCGGGTGAGGAGGCCAAGAACCCGCATCGCAACCTTCCGTTGGCGATCATGATCTCGCTGATCACCGTGACGGTCATGTACGTGTTGGTGGCCCTGGTCGCGCTGGGTGCCCAGCCGTCAGGCGAATTCGACGGTCAGGAAGCGGGGCTGGCGAAGATCCTGGAGAACGTCACCGGGCAGTCCTGGCCGGGCACCGTGCTGGCCGCGGGCGCCATCATCTCGATCTTCAGCGTGACGCTGGTGTCGGTATACGGGCAGACGCGCATCCTGTTCGCGATGTCGCGCGACGGCATGATCCCGCCGATCTTCCACAAGGTGAATCCCCGCACCTTGACCCCGGTGCCCAACACCATCATCGTCGCGGCCGTCATCGCGATCCTCGCCGGCTTCATCCCCATCAACTTCCTGGCGGAGATGACCAGCGTCGGCACCCTGGCCGCGTTCGTGACCGTGTCCATCGGCGTCATCGTGCTGCGCCGGCGCGCGCCGGAACTGCCCCGCACGTTCAAGGTCCCGCTGTACCCGATCACGCCGATCCTGTCGGTCCTCGGTGCGCTGTGGATCATCGCGAGCCTGCGGACGGTGACCATCTACGTCTTCGTGATCTGGGTCGGGCTGTCGTTGGTGTGGTACTTCGTCTACGCCCGCAGCCACTCGCATCTCGGCAGACATGAGCACGTCGGGCTGGACGCGGCGAAGGAGGAGCCCCAGCCATGACCATCCTCGTCGGGTATCCGCTCAAGCGGCGGGCCAAGGCGGTGCTCAGTCTGGCAGGCATGCTGGCGCGGACCAGCGGCCAGGACCTGCTCGTGTGCGTGGTCATCCCGGCGCCGTGGACGCCGGGGCTGTCCCGGGCCGACCAGGGCTACCGCGCCTACATCGACGAACTCGTCGACACCGCCGTCGCCCAGGCCCGTGAGGACCTGGACGCCGACGTGTCGGCCCAATTCGTCACGGTCCACGCGAAGTCGGCCTCCGCAGGCTTGCTGGAGGCCGCCTCGCAGCACCAGGCCAGCGTGATCGTCACCGGGTCGTCCGATTCGGGTCAGTTCGGGTACATCTCGTTGAGCAGTGTCGCCGACCGGCTGCTGCACAGTTCGCACCTGCCGGTCGCGGTGGCTCCCCGCGGATTCCGGTCCTCCGGAAAGAAAATCAGCCGGATCACGCTGGCCTTCACCGGTGGCGAACAGAGTTCGCTGCTGCTGGTTTCGGCGCGGGCGATGGCAGCCGAGTACGGGTGTGCGTTGCGATTGGCATCCTTCGCCGTTCACCTCTCGCCACCCGAGACGGCGCGGTTCCGCGACGAGCACGGCGCCGTGCTAGCGGAGTGGACGGAAGACATCTATGCCGCGGCGGAGAAGGCGCTGTCGTCGGGCGGGCAGCCGCAAGCCTCCCGGCCCGAGATCGTGCTCGGGCACGGACGCGATTGGGACGAGGCCTTCGAGAGCATCGAATGGGAGCCCGGCGAAGTGCTCGTGATCGGGTCGAGCGAGACTGGGCCCGTCGCACGGGTGTTCATCGGATCGCGGGCCACCAAGATCGTCCGGCACGCGCCGGTCCCGGTCATCGTGGTGCCGCGTGAGGCGGCCGAGGAGTTGGCCGAAGCGAAGGGTGGAGACTGATGGGCGCCGCTGAACAGCCGAACGCACCGTATCTCGATGCGGTGCTGGCGTATTCGTTCCGCGGTGCGGCCCGCTATCACACGCCCGGCCACAAGGGTGGTCCCGGCGCGGATCCGGCGCTGGTCAAAGCGATCGGTATCGACGCTCTGGCATCCGACGTGCCGCTGGGGCTCTGGGGTGTGGACATCGGTCCGCAGCCGTCACCGTACGTCCAGGCCGAGCGGCTTGCAGCGGAGGCGTTCGGTGCGGCGCGCTCGTTCTTCCTCACCAACGGCGCGACGCAGGGCAACCACACCCTGTGCCTGGCGCTGGCCCCTTTGGGCACTCGTATTGTGGCGCAACGTAATTCGCATGCGTCGATCGTCGACGGGCTGGTGCTCTCCGGCGGCATCCCCAGCTTCGTGGCGCCCGAGTACGACGACGTGCTCGGCGTCGCGCACTGCGTGACGCCGGAATCCCTGGCCGCAGCGCTGGACAACGCTCCCGACGCCAGGGCCGCGTTCATCGTGTCGCCGACGTACTTCGGCATGGCCGCTGATATCGCCGGTCTGGCCGAGGCGGCGCATTCGCGCGGCGTGCCGCTGATCGTCGACCAGTCGTGGGGCCCGCACTTCGGCTTCCATGACGGGCTGCCGCCGACGGCGTTGTCGCAGGGTGCCGACGCCATGCTGACCAGTACCCACAAGATCGCAGGCGCGCTCACCCAGGCCGCCATGCTGCACATCGCGGACACCGGGCGTGTCGACATCGGCGCGGTCGCGCGGGCGTTACGGCTGCTGCGGTCGACGAGCCCGTCGTCGTTGTTGATGGCCTCGCTCGACGCGGCCCGGCGCCAACTGGTCATGCACGGTGAGCAGCTGCTGAACGAAACCCTGGTGGCCATCCGGTTGGCCAGCGAGAAGCTCAAGAGCATCGACGGCATCGACCTGGTCGACGAGTCGATGGTCGGCCGGATGGGTGTGACGGGCTACGACCCGCTGCGCATCGTCCTCGATGTGCGGCATACCGGCCGTACCGGCTACGAGATCGCCGACGCGCTGCGGCAGAGCTACGACGTGCATGTCGAGCTGCCGCTGCACGCGACCATCGTGCTGGTGATCGGCCTCGGGGAGTCCACCGCGAACCTGCTGCGGGTGGCCGGTGACGTCGAAGAGGTGGTCAAGCGGCTCAAGGTGCCGGGCGACACCCCGTTGATCGTGCCGCCTGCGGCGTCGCTGGGCTACGAGGTGGCGATCCCGCCGCGCGAGGCGTTCCTCGGCGAGGCCGAGCAGGTGGCGGTGGAAGACGCCGCGGGGCGGATCTCCTGCGAATCGATCGCCAGCTACCCGCCGGGCATCCCGGCGCTGCTGCCGGGCGAGCGCATCGACGCCGACATCATCACCTATCTGCGCGAGATCGCCGACGGGGGCGGAAAGCTGCACGGCGCAAGCGATCCCACGTTCCACACCATCAACGTGCTGGCGAAGGAGCCGTAACTCAGGACAGGTTCGCGATCAGCAGATCGAGCCCGAAATCGAACCGCCGGTCGAAATCATCGGGACCGAAGAAATCGGCGACCTGTGACAGCGCCGGATACCGGTCGGCGGTGACCGCTTCGGCGAGGTGCACCGGGTGTTCCAGCGCGGTGATCGCCTGTTGCTCCTGGGTGATACCCATGGTGTAGTACGCGATCGCCCAGGCCGACCACGCGGCGGTGCGGGGTTCGATACCGCCTGCCAGCAGCGTCGAGACGAAGGCTTCGCCCAGTTGGAGGGTGCGCGGTTCCACGGGAAAGGTCCCGGCGATGACGCGCGCACCGTCGCGGTGTGCGAGCATCGCGCCCCGGTAGCGATGCGCGAGTTCGCGTAACCGCTTCTGCCAGTGCCGCGGTAGCGGTTCGTCGGCGCAGCCCTCGAGCATCAGATCGGCCATGGCCGCCAGCAGCGCGGGCTTGCTCGCGGCGTGCCAATACACCGTATTGAGTTGCACACCAAGGTGATTGGCCACCTTACGCATGGTCAGCGCGTCCAGGCCGATCTCGTCGAGCACCTCAAGGCCGGCTCTGACCACATGTTCTCGGTTCAGGCCCACGCCGGCTCCCTCGCAATATCGACGCCTTGATCGTTGATCAAGTGTAGTGGATAGTGGTTCTTGATCCTTGTTCAAGAAAGGTGGACCCCTATGAGTGCGGTTGCCGCGCAGCCCGCCGTCGTCCAGCAGCTGCGACTCGAGGCCGACGGCGTGGTGTCGGTGTCGATGACCCGCCCCGACGGCACCGAGTGGCCGGCCTGGGACCCCGGCGCACACGTCGACCTTGTGCTGCCCACCGGGATCGCCAGGCAGTACTCACTGTGTGGCTCACCCGCCGACCGGAGCGCCTACCGCATCGCGGTCCGGCGTGAGGTTCGCAGCCGCGGCGGTTCGGAGTACATCCACGCCTTTCTCCGCCCGGGTCAGAAGGTCGCAATTCGCGGTCCCCGCAACAACTTTCCCCTCCGTGACCACCATCGCTACCTGTTCGTGGCCGGCGGCATCGGCATCACCCCGATCCTGGCGATGGTGCGCGGTGTCGCAGCACAAGGCAAACCGTGGCGGCTGGTCTATGCGGCTTCGCGCGCAGCATCGATGGCCTTCACCGGCGAGCTGGCGGTATTCGGCGCCGACGTCGAGTACTACGCGAGCGATCAAGCCGGCCGTATCCCGCTGGACGATCTGCTGGCCGAACCGCAGCCCGGCACCGGTGTGTACGCGTGCGGGCCCGAGTCGCTGCTGGCGGCGGTCGCCGAGCGCATGACGCACTGGCCGCCCGGCGCCCTGCACATCGAGCGGTTCACGTCGCGGCCCAAGCCGGCCCGGATCGATACCGAGTTCGAAGTCCGTTGTGCCCGTTCGGGTAAGACCCTGACCGTGCCGCCGCATCGCAGCATCGTCGACGTCCTCGAGGACGCCGGTGTGCCGGTCTCGACGTCGTGCCGGGAAGGCCTGTGCGGTACGTGCGAGACGCCGGTGCTCGACGGCATCCCGGATCACCGCGACGACATCCTCGACGAACAGGAACGAGCAGCCAACGACCGCATGTTCATCTGCGTGTCCCGCGCCGCCGGACCCCGACTGGTACTGGACATCTGATCATGAACCACACCGCAGCAGACGACTACCGGTCCATCGACCTCGCGCGCATTCGCGAAATCATCGGCTATCCGCCCAAATTCATCGAGGAGAAGAAGACCTCGAGTCTCGGTGAGTTCGCCCGGCGCTTCATCGCGCACAGCACGTTCTACGTCGTCGCGACGGTCAACGACGCCGGGCAGGTCGATGCCAGTCCGAAGGGCGACCCGCCCGGCGCTGTGAAGGTGCTCGATTCGCGCACGCTCGCGATCCCCGACCGCCCCGGCAACAAGGCCATCGACACGTTCCGCAATCTCGTCGAGCGGCCCGGGGTCGGCGTGCTGTTCCTGGTGCCGGGCGTCCGGGAGGTGCTGCGCGTCAACGGCGACGCCTTCGTCACCGACGACCCCGAGCTGCTCGACATGCTCGCGGCCGACGGCAAGCCCGCCGTACTCGCCACGATCGTCCGGGTTCAGGAAGTGTTCTACCAGTGCGGCAAGGCGCTGATCCGGTCCCGCATGTGGAATCCGGATCCCGCATTGGCCGACGCGTTGCTGGGCGGCGCGAACTTCTACTGCGCCATCGGTGCGGAGATGGGCGAGATGGCGACAGCCATGGGGATCGACGTGAGCGGCCTAATCGACATCACCAACGAGCATTACGAGACGACCCTGTACTGACGTACTCGTTTCGCCACGGCCCGCGCGGAGCGAAGCGTTCAATGGCCGTATGGAGTTGATGTCGCCGACCGATTCGATGTTCCTCATCGCCGAGACGCGGGAACACCCGTTCCATGTCGGCGGTCTGGCGCTCTACGAGCCCCCGGCGGGCGCGAGCCCCGAATTCGTGCGCGAGTTGTACGAAGAGATGGTCGCGCACACCGACTTTCAGCCGGTGTTCCGCAAACACCCGGCCACCATCCTCGGTGGTATCGCCAACGTCGGCTGGACCTACGACAACGACGTCGACCTCGACTACCACCTGCGCCGCTCGGCGCTGCCGTCGCCGGGCCGGGTGCGTGACCTGCTGGAACTGACCTCGCGACTGCACAGCGGCCTGCTGGACCGGCATCGGCCGCTGTGGGAGGCCCATCTGATCGAGGGGCTCGCCGACGGCCGGTTCGCCGTCTACACCAAGCTGCACCACTCGTTGATCGATGGTGTCTCGGCACTCAAGCTGATCATGCGCACCCTGTCGGAGGATCCCGACGACACCGAGGTGCGGGTGCCGTGGGACCTGCCGCGGCAGAAGCGCAGGCAGCAGAGTCCGTCGCTGCTGCGCACCGTGACCGATGCGGCCGGTGCCGCCGTCGGGATCGCGCCCTCGACGGTCAAACTCGCCCGTGCCGCGTTGCTGGAACAGCAACTCACGTTGCCGTTCGCAGCCCCGAAGACGATGTTCAACGTCAAGATCGGCGGTGCCCGCCGGGTCGCGGCGCAGTCGTGGCCGCTGGAGCGGTTCAAGCGGATCAAAGAGGCCAGCGGCGTCACCGTCAACGACGTGGTGCTCGGGATGTGCGCCGGCGCGCTGCGGGCCTATCTGCTGGAGCAGGGCGCACTGCCGGACCGGCCGTTGATCGCGATGGTCCCGGTCAGCCTGCGTTCGGAGAACGAGGCCGATGCGGGTGGCAACCTGGTCGGGTCGATCCTGTGCAACCTCGCCACCGACAGCGACGACCCCGCCGAGCGGCTCGCCATCATCAGTGAGTCGATGCGCGGCAACAAGCAGGTCTTCTCCGAGCTGCCCCGGGTGCAGGCATTGGCGTTGTCGGCGTTGATGATCGCGCCGCTGGGGCTGGCCGCGGTGCCGGGTTTCGTCAAGGCGACCGCACCGCCGTTCAACCTCGTCATCTCCAATGTTCCAGGGCCGCGGCATCCCCTGTACTGGAAGGGCGCCCGGCTGGACGGCAACTATCCGCTGTCGATCGCGCTCGACGGCCAGGCCATGAACATCACGCTGGCCAACAACGGCGACAACCTGGACTTCGGTCTGGTCGGGTGCCGGCGCAGCGTGCCGCATCTGCAGCGGATGCTGAGCCACCTCGAGGACTCACTCAAGGGGTTGGAGGTCGCGACCGGCGTCTGACACCAAAAACGCGTATTGGGTAGACCAAATACTGCCGTTCACGCAAAATGGTTTCCGTGACGGATGGCGATGGTGTGACCCTGGGCCGGATGCGGGTTCTCGACGCGAAACCGGTCAACCTCGACGGTTTCAGCGTCGCCAACCCGGGTCTGGGCCTGGCCGCGATGCGCAGCCCCAACGATCCGGAGCCGTCGCTGGTGGTGCGTGACGGCGAGGTCGTCGAGTTGGACGGGAAGTCCGCCGCCGACTTCGACGTCATCGACGAGTTCATCGCCCGCTACGGCCTGGATCTCGACGTGGCCGCCGAGGCGATGGCGTGTCCCGACGTCGCGCTCGCGCGCATGGCCGTCGACCCCGGAGTGCCGCGTGCGGAGGTGGTCCGGCTGATCGGCGGCACCACCCCGGCCAAGCTGGCGCGGGTGATCGCGGTGATGACGCCCGTCGAGATGCAGATGGCGATGGCCAAGATGCGCGCTCGCCGCACGCCGAGCAACCAGGCGCACGTGACCAATCAACTCGACGACCCGCTGCTGATCGCCGCCGATGCGGCCAGCGCGGTGGCCTACGGTTTCCGCGAGGTCGAGACGACGGTTCCCGTGCTCGGCGACGCGCCGTCGAATGCCGTTGCGCTGCTGATCGGTTCGCAGGTGGGGACACCCGGAGCGATGGCCCAGTGCTCCATCGAGGAAGCGCTGGAGCTCCGGCTGGGCCTGCGCGGCCTGACCAGCTACGCCGAGACCATCTCCATCTATGGCACCGAGCAGGTGTTCGTCGACGGCGACGACACCCCGTTCTCCAAGGCGATCCTCACGAGTGCCTACGCGTCGCGCGGGTTGAAGATGCGGGTGACCAGCGGCGGCGGCGCCGAGGTGCTCATGGGGGCCGCGGAGAAGTGCTCGATCCTGTATCTGGAATCGCGATGCGTGTCGCTGGCCCGCGCGCTGGGCTCCCAAGGGGTGCAGAACGGCGGTATCGACGGGGTCGGGGTGGTGGCCTCGGTGCCCGAAGGTATGAAGGAGTTGCTCGCCGAGAACCTCATGGTGATGATGCGCGACCTGGAATCGTGTGCGGGCAACGACAACCTGATCTCCGAGTCCGACATCCGCCGCAGCGCCCACACCCTGCCGGTGCTGCTGGCCGGGGCAGACTTCATCTTCTCCGGCTTCGGCTCCATCCCGCGCTACGACAACGCGTTCGCGCTGTCCAACTTCAACTCCGACGACATGGACGATTTCCTTGTCCTGCAACGCGACTGGGGTGCCGACGGCGGTCTGCGGACGGTGCCCGCCGAGCATCTGGCCCGGGTGCGACGCCGCGCGGCGCGGGCCGTGCAGGCGGTGTACCGCGATCTCGGGCTGGCCGACTTCGACGACAGCCACATCGACGAGGTGGTGGCCGCCAACGGATCCCGCGACCTGCCGCCCGGGGACCCGAAGGCCGTCGCCGAGGCAGCAGCCGCCATCGAAGCCAAGCAACTCACGGTGTTCGACGTGGTTGCTTCGCTGCACCGGACCGGTTTCGGCGAAGAAGCCGAGGCCATCATGCGTCTGACGCGAGAACGCCTGCGGGGCGACCAGTTACAGACCTCGGCGATCTTCGACGACCAGTTCCGGGTGCTCTCGAAGATCACCGACCCCAACGACTACGCGGGCCCGGGCACCGGGTACACCCTGAGCGAGGAGCGCCGTGCCGAGATCGACGACATCCGCCAGCAACGCAGCGCCGCAGAGTTGACCGCCGATCAGGCCGAACACGCCGGTCACATCATCGTCACCGACATCGAACCGGCACGCCAAGGCCGAGACCCGCGTGAGGTGTGCATCGGCCTGTCCCCGGCGCTGGGCCGCAGCGTCTGGCTGACGCTGTGCGGGCTGACCATCGGCGAGGTGATCCGGCAGATCTCCGCAGGGCTTGAGGAAGAAGGGTGCGTGCCACGGTTCGTTCGCGTGCGCTCGACCATCGATGTCGGGTTGATCGGGTTGACCGCCGCGAAACTGTCCGGGTCGGGCATCGGAATCGGCTTGCAGGGCAAGGGGACTGCGCTGATTCACCGTCGTGATCTGGCGCCGCTGGCCAACCTGGAGCTGTTCAGCGTCGCCCCGCTGTTGACCGCCCGCAATTACCGGGAGCTCGGCCGCAACGCGGCCCGGCACGCGAAAGGCATGGCACCCATCCCCATCCTCACCGGCGGCACCGACGAGTCCATATCGGCGCGCTACCACGCGCGCGCGGTGGCGCTCGTCGCATTGGAGCGTGAGGCCAGTGAACCGGGCCAGGGCCCCGTGACGGTTGAGGTGACGCGAGCATGAGCGAGAAGTTCACCGTCGCCGCTGCCGTCGACGGCAAGCTGGAGCCGTCCGATCTGCGGATGGACCCGGCTGTGCTGGACCATCAGGCCGCAGTCGCCGAGCGGGACGGCAACCCCCAGCTCGCCGAGAACTTCCGGCGCGCAGCCGAATTGGCCACCATCGACGACGAGGACGTGATGGGGCTGTACGAGGCGCTGCGGCCATATCGCTCCACCGCAGCCGAACTCGACGCCCTGCAGGCCTCACTCGCCGCACGCGGCGCGGCGCGCTGCGCCGAACTGGTGCGGCAGGCCGCCGTGGTCTACGCCCGCAGGGGTCTGCTGCGGTGATCGTCGCGGGTATCGATGTCGGCAACCACACCACCGAGATCGTGTTGGCCCGCGTCGAGGACGGCGCCGTGACGCCCGTCGGACATGGGCAGGCACCGACCCGGGGCCGCAAGGGGTCTCGGGATTCGCTCGACGGGGCGGCGGCCCTGCTGCACCGGATCGAGGTCGACGCGGGAGCGGGTGCGGAGGTCCTCGTGCTGTCGGCGATCCGCCCGGTGGACACCGACACCGCGCCGCTGCCGCCCGCGTCGTCGCCACGTTCGCCTGTGCGCAGCCTGCGCAAGCCGGACGCCAGCACGCCGGCCGGCAGCGGATTCGCCGTCGGCCGCCATGTCCCGCTGGCCGCGTTGTCCGGCCCTGTCGCGGCGGGTCAGATCATCGTGTCCGTCGACGGTGACACCGATTTCGAAGTCGCTGCCGCGGCGATCCGCGCGGCGCTCACGGCCGGATGGTCGGTGACCGGCGTGATCGCCGCGCAAGACGATGCGGTGCTGATCGGCAACCGCATCCCGATCGACATCCCGGTGGTCGACGAGGTCGACGTGGCCGGGCTGGCGCCAGGAGCGCTGGTCGCCGTGGAGGTGGTGCCGGAGGGGCGGGCCTACCGGGCGCTTGCCGATCCGATCGCACTGTGCGCCGCCTTGGAACTCGACCATGAGCAACTGCCCGACATCGCCGAATTCACGCGCGAACTCGCCGATGCGCCCGCCATCGCGGTCACCCCGCGCACCGCGCCGCCCGAGCCGCCCGCCGTCGACGACGACGACTACGTCGAATTCACCGTCGACGGCAGGCCGGTCCGCTACTCGCCCGCGCAGGCCCACAGCATCCTGCGGCGCGACCCGCCGGGGGATCCGCTGCGGATCCGGCTGCGCTCGATCCCCACCGCCGACCACGAAATCACCGTCGACGATGCCTTTTTCACCGATCTTTCGGCGTTGGACAACGGTGCGTGGCTGCGCCGCGGGGTCGCCGACGCCCGTGGGACGGTCGTGGCGCTGCTGGCCGCCGATCACGTCGCCGACGCGGCAGCCACCCTGCAGGAGTTGACGGGGCGCCCGGCGTACACCATCGCGAGCGAGCCGGAAGCCGCGGCGCGCGGGGCCCGTACGACGCCCGGGCTGCCGCCGAACTCGGTGGTGTGCGATATCGGCGGCGGCACCATCGACCTGGTCGGCGTCGACCGGACGGTGACCGCGGCGGGCGCGGGGGAGACCATCACCGTCGCCGTGGCCCGGATGCTCAACATTCCGCGGGCCCTGGCCGAGCGCGTGAAGCGGACGCCGGCCCTGCGTGTGGAGGGGCCGCACGTCGCACACGAAGAAGACGGCCGACGGGTGTTCCTCGACCACCCGGCTCCCGCCGATGCCATCGGGCGGTTGTGCACCCGGGGCAGTGCCGGTCTGGTCCCGTTCTCGAACAAGCTGGCGGCCGAGGAGTGGCGCAGCCTACGTCTGGCGATCAAACAGGAGACCGTCGCCGCAAACATCGCACGTTGCCTCGGTGCATTCGAAAAACCGCCGACGGCACTGGTTTTGGCCGGCGGCGGCGCACTCGACGACGAATTGTTGCGGACCGTGGGTGAATCCCTGCGGACGGTCCCGGTGGTGGTGGGCCGGGCCAACATCGACGGAGTACACGGTCCGCGTTTCGCGGTGGCGTCAGGTCTGGTGCACCTTTACGCCACCGCGTCGCGAAGCTGACCACATCTCAGAACGGCAGATCCACGTTGTTCGAGGTGGTGTTGGCCTCGTCGTGGTTGGAGTCGATGTACCCCAAGCGGTAGGGGATGCTGGGCTCGGTGCCGTTGGGCACCAGCGGGCTGGCGCCCGTGGCGGTGTTGGTGGTCTGGGTGTCGGCAGCGGCGATGGGAGCCAGGGCCAGTGTTCCGCCGATCGCAGCGGCGGCCAGGGCGGTGGCGGCGAACTTCATCGGGTTCTTCATGATGCTCTCCTGAGTGCTGGGGTTCGCCGTTGTTGGCGATGACTAAATCCTGTCTTTCCAGCACGTCGATGTCGTCGCTGCTGACACCCAACCCGGGGTGCCGAATACCGCCATTCCCGCGGTAGTGCTAGCCGGTATTGGCCAGGGCCGGGCGGAGAAATTCTCCGGTTAGTGCGACGGCCGGAGCCGACGAATCGCCACCGACGATCAGCGTCGCGAATGCGATATCGCCGACGATCCCGGCGAACCAACCGTGCGAGTGGGTGTTGTCGCCGAACTCGGCCGTACCGGTCTTGCCGCCGAGGTCGGGGATGTCGCGGAGCTCGGCGGCGGTGCCCTCGGTCACCGTCTGGCGCATCATCGCGCGAAGTGCGTCAACCACGTTGGGCGACAATGGAACCGACGGCTTGTCGGCGGTGGTCTTCTCGCCGTCGACCAGGGTCGGCACGATCGTCGAACCATGTGCCAGGCTGGCCTCGGCGACCGCGAGCCCGAACGGGCTGACCGTCACGGTGCCCTGCCCGATGCCGTTCTCGACGCGCTGCGCGGCGGAGTCGGCGTTGGGCACCTTGCCGGTGACCGTGGTGAGGCCGGGCACCGTGAAGTCCACACCGATGCCGAAATCGCGTGCGGTGTTGGTCAGGGCGTCGGCGGGCAACTTGTCGGCCAGCGCCGCCATGCTCGTATTGCAAGAATGCGCGAACGCCGTGCTCAGTGGAACCGTCCCCAGATCGAAGTTGTCCTCGTTGGGGATGGTCCGGTTCTCGATGGTCACCTGTCCCGGACAGGCGACCGGGGTCTGCGGTGTCACGAGATCGGCTTTGAGCGCGGCGGCGGTGGTGATCGTCTTGAATGTCGAACCCGGCGGGTAGAGCCCGGAAAACACGATCGCCCCTTGCGGAGCGGCGGCTGCGTTCTGCGCCGCGGCCAGGATGCCGCCCGTCGAACTCGACAGGGCGATCAGCACGGCGGGGCGGGATTCGCGCGCGACGGCATGCTGGGCGAGCAACTGCAGCCGCATGTCCAGCGAGGTCTTCACCGGGTCGGTCGGCGCCGGTGGTGTGGAGATCAACCGTTGCGACGGAGCATTTTTGGCGTCGACGAGATAGACCGACCACCCGGCGGACCGGGTGATGCGGTCGCGCCAGATCTGCTCAAGGCCGCCGATCGCCGGGGAGTCCAGTTCCCGGTTGGCCGTGAGCAACTGGCCCTGTTCGACGACGGTGACGCCGGGGATCGGGGTGAGCTGATCGCGGACCTTGGCGAGATCGTCTTCGCGCAACTTGATCACGGTGACGCGGTCATCTTGAGTGCCGTTGAGTTGTGCGGCAATGGAATCCGGTGTGGTGGTGGGGTCGAACTGGTTGAGCAGCCCCGCCAGGGCCGCTGCGGATTCCGGATGGGTGCGTTCCAGGTTGATGACCCCGACCGTCTGCCAGCTCATCAACGGCTGACCGGTGCGGTCGAGCACGGGCGTCTGCAACTCGCTGTCCTGGCTGTACTGAAAATTCAGGCCGTCCTTCAAATCCCGGTGCAGCAAGGTGGGGGACCACGTGACGCGCCAGTTGTCGCCCGACTTGGCCGCCGATCCCGTGGTGTCGTAGGCGAAGTCGTGCCCCTCGCCCCAGGACCACTGGTACTTCAGGGTGAAACCGTTCTCCTGGCCGTCGGTGGGCGACGAGCCGACGGTCAGCTTGGCCTGATCGCCCATGCCGTTGAACATCGCGGCGATGGTCTTCTCCGCGGTGGCCGGGTCACTGGTCTGTTCGGCGGCGGCGTGCGCGTCCTTGCGCTGCAGAGCATCTGCGAACGAGGCGAAGACGTCGGCGGGCTTGGGTGCCGACGAGCAACTGACGATCCCCAGCAGCAGCGCGAGCACCGTGAGCAGGCCGAGGGTGCGTCTGCTCATGCCGGCACCAGCGCGCGCACCTGTTCGGCCAGGGCTGCCCCGAGGTCGTGGTTGTTGGCCTCGGTGAAGTGGATACCGTCGACCCCGTCGGTGCTGATCACCGAGCCGGCGTCGAAGAACGGGATCTTCATGAACGACGCGAGAGCGCCGTAGACCTTCGCGAGCTCGGCCGACTTGCGTTGCCCGCCTTCGAAGATCAGCTGGAACCAAGGGTGCGGCATGGGCGCCAGTGGCGGCGGCGCGACCACCAGTACCTGCGGAGCGGGATAGCTCGTGCCCACTCCACCGGCGCTGGTCAGCACCTGCGTCGCCAGCACCGACATGCCCAGGGCGATATCCAGCGGCTCGCGCCGGAAGTAGGCCTTGGTGTCGTTGGTGCCCAGCATGATGAGCACCAGGTCCAGCGGCAGGTGTGCCGCCAGAGCGGATGGCAGATAGGCGGCGCCGTTGAGCCGCGGGTCGGTCGGGTCGTCGAGGTTGGTGGTGCGGGCGCTGAGCCCCTCTTCGATCACCTCGTAGTCGGCGCCGAGCCGGTCGGCCAGCACACCTGTCCAGCGGACGTGGCGGGCGAACCGTTGCGTGGGTGCGCCGTCCGCTACGGGCACCCAGCCCCACGTCAGTGAGTCACCGAAACACAGAATCCGCTTGGCCGCCATGAACCAAGCACATCACATCCCGCCGGATTCGAGGGTGAGCCGGGGCCGCTCGGCACGCCGCACAGTGCCCGGGCCCACCCTCGTGCGCCGTCGTCAGGGGCAGGTGATCTCCACTTCGTACGGCTTGGTGACGGCTCCGGCCGTCGGGTTGGCCATGTCCATCCCGGTGGCGTTGCCCTTGATCGTGTAGGTGTTTCCGTCTTTGGTGGCGTCGGCGCTGCCGCCGGGCACGCCGGGCGTGTATCCGAGCGACACGCCGTCGATGTTGCCCAGCGCCAAGGCGGTGACCGTCGGTGGATCACCCGGAGTGAGAGTGGCGCTGACGCCGGTGGGCGCCTGCCCGATGGTGAGGCTCACGGTGTTGGCCACCGTCGCGCACACCACCGAACCCTGGACCGCATGGTCCTTACCGTCGATGGTGACCTTGGCGGTGCCCGTCCCGGTGCTGGCCGTGACGTTGCCTCCCGGAGCCGACACGGTGGCGGTCTGCGACGCCGTCGCCGACGAGCCACCCGACTCCGACTTCTTTTCACTCGACGAACAGCCCGACAAGCCGGCGATGATGACCGCCGCGCCCCCGACGGCTACTACGAACCCACGTTTCACCACTGTTCTCCTCCAGGTATGCGGCCCGTCGACGATGGCGGACCATACCTGTGCAGTATGGAGTCAGGTGTCGGTGGCGGCGAGAGAATGGCCGAATTGTCTGGCCCGGCACCGGAAACGGTCGTAAGTTCGGCACCATGCAGACCTTGCGCACGCCCGATGAGCGGTTCCGCGATCTCCCTGAATTTCCCTATATCCCAAGCTATTCCGAGATCTCAGACGACGACGGGGGCCTGCTGCGGGTGGCCTGGATCGACGAGGGGCCGCCGGACGCCGACCCCGTGCTGTTGTTGCATGGGGAACCATCGTGGTCGTTTCTGTACCGCCGCATGATCCCGGTGCTCACCGCGGCGGGACACCGCGTCGTCTGTCCCGATCTGGTGGGCTTCGGCCGGTCGGACAAGCCGGCCCGCATCGAAGACCACAGCTATGCCCGGCATGTGGAGTGGATGCGGGCGCTGGCCTTCGACGTCCTCGACCTGAGCCGGGTGACACTCGTGGGGCAGGACTGGGGCGGGCTGATCGGGTTGCGGCTGGCCGCCGAGCATCCGGAACGCTTCGCCCGCATCGTCGTTGCCAACACGGGCCTGCCGACGGGAGACATCCCGATGCCCGAGATCTGGTGGCAGTTCCGCACCGCGATCCAGAATTTGCCGACCATCGACGTGGGCCGGTTCGTCGCGTCCGGGTGTCGGCGCCCGGTCGGTGACGCGGTCCGCGCCGCCTACGATGCCCCGTTCCCCGACGACACCTACTGTGCCGGGCCGCGCGCGATGCCGGGCTTGGTACCCACCACACCCGACGACCCGGCTGCGGCCGCCAACCGGTCGGCATGGAAAGCGTTGTGCGCCAGCGAAACTCCGATGCTCGTCGCATTCAGTGACGGTGATCCGATCACGGGTGCGATGGCAGGGATCTTCCGCCGTGAGATGCGCGGTGCCCAGGGCGTCGAGCACCCCGTGATCGCCGACGCCGGCCATTTCCTGCAAGAGGACGCGGGCGAGGAACTCGCCGCGGCGATCGTCGAATTCCTCAGGGGCAGGTGACCGCGACGTCGAACGGTGTGTCGACCGGAGGCTCGGTGCTGGCGGAGTTCGAGGCCATGCCGCTGCCGGTCACGGTGTAGTTCTTGCCGTCGCGGGTCGCGACCACGGGCGTGCCGGACACGCCTTCGACGTAAACCAGTGCCGGTCCGTCAGAACCGATTTCGCCGATGTTCACCGACTTGACCGCCGGCGCCTCACCGTCGGTGAGCTCGATCGTGGTGTGCAGGTGGCCTTCGATGTTGATGGTGGTCAGCCCGTCCTTGGTCTCGCAACCGACACCGGTGAACGGTCCGGCGTCGTTGGTGCCGAAGGTCACCCGGGCTTGATTGGGCTGCACGGGCGACACCGGTGGCAGCGTCGAGGTCGACGTTTCCTGGCTCGACGCCTTCGGTCCGGGCGCCTGGGAACCGCCCGGCGAACTCGAATTCTGCGATGAACACCCGACGATCCCTACCAGCAACGTCGCGGCTCCGGCGGCGATGACGAATCCGTGCTTCACGACAGACGAGTATGGTCGCGTCGGCCCCTATGACGGAAATCGGGCGGGCATCCGGTTGAATACCTGCTGTGGGCGAGCCGTACTTCACCGTCGAAGCCGAACTGCCCGGCCGGCTCGGTCGGGTGGGGGTGATCCACACCCCGCACGGAGACATCCACACCCCGGCCTTCATCGCCGTCGGCACCGCGGCCACCGTCAAGTCGGTACTTCCCGAGACCATGAAACAGCTTGGGGCGCAAGCGATTCTGGCCAACGCTTATCATCTGTACCTGCAGCCCGGCCCGGAGATCGTTGCTGAGGCCGGCGGGCTGGGCGCCTTCATGAACTGGCCCGGCCCCACCTTCACCGACAGCGGTGGCTTTCAGGTGATGTCGCTGGGCGTCGGATTCAAGAAGGTGCTGGCGATGGACACGTCGCGGCTGCAGACCGACGACATCATCGCCAAGGGCAAGGAACGGCTCGCGGTCGTCGACGAGGACGGTGTGACGTTCCGATCGCATCTGGACGGCTCGAAGCACCGGTTCACCCCGGAGGTCTCGATCGGCATCCAGCACCAGCTCGGCGCCGACATCATCTTCGCGTTCGACGAGCTGACCACGCTCGTCAATACCCGTGGCTACCAGGAGAGTTCGGTGCAGCGCACGCACGAGTGGGCGGTGCGGTGCCTGGCCGAACATCACCGGCTGCAGGACTCGGCCCCGCAGCGGCCCCGGCAGGCCTTGTTCGGGGTGGTCCAGGGTGCGCAGTACGAGGATCTGCGGCGCCAAGCGGCACACGGGCTCACCACGATCCGCACTGCGGACGGTCACGGCTTCGACGGCTACGGCATCGGCGGTGCGCTGGAGAAGCAGAACCTGGCCACCATCGTCGGCTGGGTCAGCAGCGAGCTGCCCGCCGACAAGCCCCGGCACCTGCTGGGCATCAGCGAACCCGACGACCTGTTCGACGCGGTCGCGGCCGGGGCGGACACGTTCGACTGTGTGTCGCCGTCGCGGGTGGCGCGCAACGCCGCGGTGTACTCGGCGACCGGGCGGTTCAACATCACCGGCGCGCGGTACAAGCGGGACTTCACCCCGATCGACGCGGAATGCGACTGCTACACCTGCGCCAACTACTCGCGTGCGTACATCCGGCACCTGTTCAAGGCCAAGGAGATGCTATCGGCGACGCTGTGCACGATCCACAACGAGCGGTTCGTGATCCGGCTGGTCGACCAGATCCGGGCGGCGATCGTCGCCGGTGAGTTCGACGAGCTGCGGGCACACGTGTTGGGGCGGTACTACGGGGCGCCCGTACGCTGACCTGCCGCTTCTTCAACGCGTGCACAATAACTAGATGACGACCGCTGCCGAAGATCAGTCGCTCCTGCTGCAGCTGCTCGACCCGGCCAACCGGGCCGACCCGTACCCGTCCTACCGGCGGATCCGCGAGCGTGGCCCCTTGCAGATACCCGAGTCCAACGTCGCGGTGTTCTCCACCTTCGCCGAGTGCGATGCGGTGCTGCGGCATCCCGCGTCGTGCAGCGATCGCATGAAATCAACTGTGGCACAACGGCATATGGCTCAGCGCGGGGTCCAGGAGCGCGGCGCGACCAGCTTCCTGTTCCTCGACGCGCCCGACCACACGCGGCTGCGCGGCTTGGTGAGCAAGGCGTTCGTGCCCAAGGTGGTCCACGCTCTCGAACCCGACATCCGGGCCCTCGTGGACGGGTTGCTCGACCGGGTCGCCGAGGGATCCTTCGACGCCATCGCCGACCTGGCCTACCCGCTGCCGGTCGCGGTGATCTGTCGGCTGCTGGGTGTGCCGATCGAGGACGAGCCCAAGTTTCGCGATGCCTCGGCCCTGCTGGCTCAGGCCCTCGACCCGTTCATGGCGATGACGGGCGAAGCGTCGGCGCTGTTCGACCAGCAGATGGCCGCAGGCAGGTGGCTCGCGGACTACCTTCACGACCTGATCGCGCAGCGCAGGCGCCGGCCGGGGGACGACCTGATGTCGGCGTTGATCCAGGTGGAGGAATCCGGTGACCAACTCACCGAGGACGAGATCGTCGCCACCTGCGATCTGCTGCTCATCGCCGGACACGAGACCACGGTGAACCTGATCGCCAACGCGATCCTGGCGATGCTGCGCCACCCCCGGCAGTGGGCCGCTCTTGGCAATGACGCCGGGCGGGTGTCGAGCGTGATCGAAGAGACCATGCGCTACGACCCGCCGGTGCAGCTGGTATCGCGCATCGCCGGTGAAGACATGACGATCGGCGACGTCGAGGTCCCCGAGGGCGACACCATGCTGCTGTTGCTGGCCGCGGCACACCGTGACCCGGCCGTGTTCGACCGCGCCGACGAATTCGATCCGGATCGCGGGGCCATCCGCCATCTGGGGTTCGGCAAGGGACCACACTTCTGCCTGGGTGCGCCGCTGGCCCGACTGGAGGCCTCGGTCGCGCTGTCGGCGATCACCGCGCGGTATCCGCAGGCTCGTCTGGCAGCGGAGCCGGTGTACAAGGCGAACCTGACCCTGCGAGGAATGTCCAGCCTGTTCGTCGCTCCCTAACCTCGTCGCTCCCTAACCTCGCCGAGCCTTAACCTCGCCGAGCGTGCGTGTCTGCTGCCCGCCACGCCGTGTTTCGCCAGCAGTTCGCGCACGGTCGGCGGCCGTGAGCAGCATCGCGACAGCGATCGCCGCGGCAGTCACGGCTGCGGTTGCCGGCCAGCCCAGCCACCCGACGGCGGCCGCTCCAAAGGCGGTGCCCAGGCTGCCGCCGACGAAGTACACCACCATGTAGGCGCTGTTGAACCGTGCCGGCGCGGCGGGGTCGATGGCCAGAACCGTGCTCTGATTGGCTACTTGGGCCGCGAACAACCCGGCGTCGAACACAGCCAGACCGATGAGCGTGGCCACCGGACTCGCAAGGCACCCGGCCAGCGTGACCGCGCCGAGCGCGGCGACGCCAAGGCCGACCCTCATGACTCGTCGTGCGCCGGCACGGTCGGTCCACACACCTGCGATCCGAGTGGCGACAATGCCGAGCAGACCGGCAAGGGCGTACAGGCCGATCCGCTCGGGTGGATACGAGTACGGCGGCTGCGCCAGCGCCGCTGCGAGGCCGGCCCACACCGCGCAGAACGCGAAGAACCACAGCGCACCGCGCACCGCGGCGATGCGCAACGCCGGGAATCGCAGGTAGAGGCCGGGTAGGCCGCGGAGGGTCGCCAGGTAACCGCCCGTGGCCGAACCGGCGGTGGCGGGCAGAGCCCAGAGGGCGACGAGTGCGACGACGGCGCATGCGGCGGCGAACACGAGCAAGCCGCCCCGCCATCCCGCCACTTCGGTCAGCCAACCGCCTGCGATCCGGCCACCGATGATCCCGGCCGAGATACCTGCCGTCACAATGCCCAGCGCGGTTGCCCGGCCGCCTTCGGGGACGAAACGCGCGGTTGTCGAGCTCAACTGTGCGCCGACGGTCGAACAGGCGCCGATCACCCCGATGGTGAGGCCCAGCGTCCACAGCGTGTCCGCGGCGGCGTTGACCGCCAAGGCCACCGCCAGCGCGCCGAACTGCGCGGCGAGAACGCGGTTCGGTGCAAATCGGTCGACCAGCGGTACCAGCATCGCGAGCCCCATCAGGTAGCCGACGGGACCGCACGCCAACGCGATTCCGGCCTGGGCAACCGAGATGTCAAGACTGTCAGCGACATCGGATATCGCCGGTTGCAGCGGGTACATGGCGGCAGTGCCAAGGGCGGCGGCAATCGCTATGAACCACACGGTGATTCGGCGCAGAGCTGGCTGGGGTGTCATGGTCGTGACGTTATGGGCATGACACCCCGGATGCTGGCGGAAATCCGACCACGCGGTGCGGTGCGTGTAGGCACGGCCAACCGGGGTACCCGAAGGTGTGCCTGAGACACGTGAACTGACGATCCATGACCCACGCACCGGCGACCTGGTAGGTCGTGTCCCCATTGCCGGGCCCGCGGAATGCGGTGCGGCCGTCGAGCGAGCCTGTGCCGCGGCGAAACGGTGGTCCCGGATGCCGGCGACGGAACGGGCCTCGGCGCTGCACGCGGCCGCCGAGTCGGTCCGCGCGGCGGCCGAAGAACTCGCCGAGCTCAACGTACGGGAGACCGGCAAGTTGCGGCAGGACGCCCTGGGCGGCGTCGACGCGGGGGCCGGGACACTCACGCAGTACGCCGAACTCGGGCCGCTTCACGGTGGCCGCACGCTGCAGGGCAACTGGTCGGCCACCGACATGATGGTCCCGGAACCACGCGGAGTGGTGGCGGTGTTGACGCCATGGAACGACCCGGTCGCGGTGGCCGCCGGGCTGCTGGGCGCCGCCCTGGTGACCGGCAACGCCGTCGTGCACAAACCGAGCGAGCGCTGCCCGCGCACCGGCCGCAGGTTCGCCGAGCTGCTGGCCGAACACCTGCCCGACGGTGTGCTGCAGATCGTCGACGGCGATGGCACCGTCGGGGCCCGCCTCGCCGGCGATGAACGCGTCGACGTCGTGGCGCACGTCGGCAGCAGCGTGACCGGCCGGGCCATCGCCCAGTCATGCGCCCAGCGAGGAGCCAAGGCGTTGCTGGAAAACGGTGGCAACGACGCGCTGATCGTCGACGCGGGAGCGGATCCGACGTGGGCGGCGCAGCAGGCCGCGCTCGGCGCGTTCGCCAACGCCGGCCAGATCTGTGTGTCGGTCGAGCGCATATTCGCGGTGGCCTCGGTGGCCGACGAATTCACCCGGGCGCTGGTGGGTGAGGCGCGCGCGTGGGCCGACCGCATCGGCCCCCTCGTCGACGAGCGACAGCGGGCCCAGGTGCACCAGCAGGTCACTGACGCCGTCAAACACGGGGCGCGGGTGCTGATCGGCGGACAACCGGGTGACGGGGCCGGAACATTCTATCCGCCAACCGTTTTGACTGACTGCACCCGGGATATGGCGGTGTTCTCGGAGGAGACTTTCGGGCCGGTCGCCCCGATCCGGACCGTGCCCGACTTCGGCGCCGCGCTGCTGGAGGCCGCCGACGACCGCTATGGGTTGGCCGCCACCGTGCTGACGACCGATATGGCCCACGCCCAGGAGGCGTGGCGTGCGCTCCCGGTGGGCACCGTCAAGATCAACGACGTGTTCGGCGGTGCGCCCGGTGGTGCGTCCCAGCCCCGCCGGGCCAGCGGCAGCGGCTTCGGGTTCGGACCCGAGCTGCTCGATGAGATGACGGCGGTCAAGGTCGTGCACCTGGCGCCGCCCCCGGCTACAGCGGGTTGAGGATCCGCTGCAGGAATTGCCGGGTGCGGTCCTCCTTCGGGTCGCCGATCACCGAAGCGGGTGGCCCCTGTTCGAGGATCACGCCTCCGTCGGTGAACAGCACCTGATCGGAAACCTGCCTGGCGAACTGGATTTCGTGCGTGACGATCACCAGTGTCCAGCCTTCGACGGCGAGATCGCGGATGACCGAGAGCACTTCGCCGACCAGTTCGGGGTCCAGCGCCGAAGTCGGCTCGTCGAACAGCACCACCTTGGGTTTGAGCGCCAGCGCCCGGGCGATGCCGACGCGCTGCTGCTGGCCGCCCGAGAGTTGGTACGGGTACTGGTCCCGCTTGTCGGCCAGCCCCACCTGGCTGAGCAGCTCGGCGGCCTCGGCCTCCACCTCGTCGCGCGGGCGCTTCTGCGCCACCAGCGGACCCTCGGTGATGTTCTGCAGCACGGTCTTGTGCGGAAAGAGGTTGTGCGACTGGAAGACGAAACCGCTCTGCGCCCGGTATTTGCGCAGCTGATCCTTGGGTACGGGGTTGGCGAAGTCCAGTTCGACGTCGCCGACCTTGATCACGCCGGCATCCGGCACGTCGAGCGCATTGAGCGCGCGCAGCAGCGTGGTCTTGCCCGATCCTGACGGGCCGATGACGGTCGTGGCGCTGCCGCGCGGCACCGTGAACGACAAGCCCTTGAGGACTTCGTTGTCGCCGAACGCTTTTCGGACGCCTTGGGCTTCGATCCGATTCTCGGTCATCGCGCCACGTACCTTTCCAGTCGGTGTTCCAGGCGACTCTGGCCGAACGACAGCACCAGGCAGATCACCCAGTAGTACACCGCCGCCGTGCCGTACAGGGCGAAGAACTCGAACGTCGGCGCGGCGATGATCTGGGCCTGCCGCAGCAGTTCGGTGACCAGGATGGTCGAGGCCAGTGAGGTGTCCTTGACCAGTGAGATCAAGGTGTTCGACAGCGGCGGCACCGCGACCCGTGCCGCCTGCGGCAGGATTATGCGGCGCAGCGTGCCGACGTAGCTCAGCCCGATGGTCTCGGCCGCCTCCCACTGTCCCTTGGGGATGCTCTGGATCGCCGAGCGGATGATCTCCGCCGCGTAGCCACCGACGTTGAGCGAGAACGCGATCACCGCGGCCGGGAAGGGATCGATCTTCACGCCGAACTCCGGCAGCGCGAAGAACACGATGAACAACTGCACCAGCAGCGGGGTCCCGCGGATGATCGAGATGTAGAACCGGGCGACGTTGCTGAGCACCACATTCGACGACAGCCGCGCCAGCGCCACCGCCAGTGCGATCACCAACCCGATGACGAAGCTGATGACGGTCAACGGAATTGTCTTGGTGATAGCCGCCTTCGCCAACGGCCACAGATTGTCACCGATGAGCCGCCAGGTGGACCGCGGCGCCTGCGGTCCCTGCCCCGCCTGCGGGCCGCCGGAAGCGTTGGCCTTGAGGTACTTCTGCGAGATCGAGGCCAGGGTCCCGTCGGTGCGCAGCTCGTCGAGTGCCTTGTTCAGCTCGGGCAGCAGGCCGCTGTTCTTGCGGGCGGCGAAACCCTGCTCGCTTTTCTCGCCGACGGTGCCGGCGATGCGGACCGATTTGTCGTTCGTTTCGGCCAGGTACGCATACACCGCGATGCTGTCGTTGACCACGAGGTCGACGCGGCCCTGGTTGAGCAGCGCGATGGCCTGCGTGAAACCTTCGACCGTCTCGACCCGCGCGCCCGCCTTACGGGCCACGTCCGACCAGTTGCTGGTGGCGTTCTCGGCGGCCACCTTGCCTTTGAGGTCTGCCAGCGAGTTGATCGAATGGTTGTCGGCGCGCGTGACGATGACGCCTTCACCCACCGAATACGGTTCGGACAGGTCGTACTTCGCCTGGCGCTCGGGGGTGATGGTGACCTCGTTGGCCACCACGTCGAATCGGTTGGCCTCCAGCGCCGCGAAGATCGAATCCCATGGGGTCTCCACGAATTCGACGCGGACTCCGAGCTTTTCGGCCACCGCGCGGGCCACGTCGACGTCATAGCCGGTGAGTTGGCCGGTGGTGGGATCGTGGTAACTGAACGGGCTGTACACCCCTTCGGTGCCGACGCGCAGCACCCCGGCGGACTTCACCGGGTCGGTGGTGTTGTTCGCCGACGGCCCGCACGCCGCGGTCAGCAGCGCGAGGATCAGCAGCAGCCCGAGGAGCGGCATTCGAAGGTAGCGCACTGCCGGAAGCTAACAGGAATCGGCGCCGTGCCGAAGTGTTCTGCTCAGTTGGCCCGGTATATCCAGGGATGTCGCGGCAGCGCTGCCGGGTCGAACTCGTCCAGCATGCCCTGCACAGTGGTGGCCGTATACCCCAGCGACGCGCCGATCTCTGCCAGCGCCCGCTCGACGCCGATCTCGCCGAGAGTCACCGCGCCGTCGCGTTTGGCCAGCCGGGCACCGTCCTCGTTGAGTACCAGCGGCACGTGGGCATACGTCGGTTCGGGGTAGCCCAGCAGCCGGGCCAGGTAGGCCTGCCGCGGCGCCGAACTGAGCAGATCGTCACCGCGCACCACCTGGTCGATGCCGCTCGCAGCGTCGTCGACCACCACGGAGAGGTTGTAGGCGGTGACCCCGTCGCCACGGCGCACGACGAAATCGTCGACGATGCCGGTGTACGAGCCGTGCACGAGGTCGGTGACGGTCCCGACGAACGTGTCGGTGCGCAGCCGCAATGCCGGTGGACGGCCGGTCTCGGCGCGGCGGGCCTGTCGTTCGGCATCGGTCAGGTCCCGGCAGGTGCTCGGATAAGCGCCTTGCGGTGCGTGCGGGGCTTGCGGCGCCTGGGCGATATCTCTTCTGCTGCAATAACATTCATAGAGCCGTCCGTCGTCGCGCAGCGCGTCGATGACCGCGTCGTACCGCTCGCGGTGCCCCGTCTGCCATTCGACCGGGCCGTCCCACGTCAATCCGATCGCCGCCAGATCGTCGACCTGACGGTTTCCGATCTCGCTGAACGTACGGTCGTCGAGATCCTCCACCCGCAGCAGGAACCGGCGCCCCGTCGACCGCGCGAACAACCACGCCAGCACGGCGGTACGCAGATTGCCGATATGCAGATCAGCCGACGGGCTCGGGGCAAACCGTCCGGCGGGGGCGAGGCTCACGCCCGCAATCTAGCTAACGACGGTCCCAGGGCGGCTCCTCGCCCATCTTCTTGTAGTACTTCGCGAGGTGGCTCTTCACGCGGTCGACGTCGTCCTTCGGGATGTCGATGCCGCCCCGTGCGCCGTCAATGATCCCGCCGGCGGCCATCACACCCCGCGGTACGGCTTCGAGCTTGCCGCCGACCACGTCGGCGATCAGCAGCTTGTAGGCCGTGAAGTTGTCCTTGGCGTCCTTGTCGTACCAGACGTGCGCGTCGCGGTATTTCGCGTTGGGTTCGTCCTGCGCGTCGGCCCACTTCCGGACGCGTTTGTCGGCGGCGTCGCCGTCCCATTCGCGGTCCCGGTCGGCGAGCGGCAGATCCTGAAATGCTGTCACAGACATGCAGGTGGCATGCCCGATGACCGCAGGCGGTAAACCGCGCCCCACGCAGGCACGTCCCCGCCGCGAGGGTGAATCCTCTGCGAGATCCCGCGCGGCAGATTCATACGGTTACGACAACATCGGTGATTTGGGAGGTTGTCGTGCCAACTGGTTATCGGCATTCGAAGGCGACGCGGCGGGAGTTGTTTGACCGGGT
>NZ_BCSX01000043.1 GCF_001570425.1 Mycolicibacterium brisbanense | reverse complement strand
CCAATCACGCACCACCGCCCGCGACATCGGCGGCAAAAACTGGGCCGACGTGCTGAGCATCCGGCTGCGGATCAGCCCCACCGAAGCCAAACGCCGCGTCACCGACGCCGCCCTGCTCGGCCCGCGGGCCGCAGTATCGGGCGAACCCCTCGACCCAGTGCTGCCCGCGACGGCCGCCGCCCAAGCCGCCGGGCAGATCAACACCGACCACGTCGCCGTGATCAAGAAGTTCTTCGACACCTGCCCGGTGCCCCTCGACGCCACAACCCATGAGGAGATCGACTCGGATTTGGCCCGCATCGCCGCCGCCAACTCCCCCGACATCCTGCGACGCTGCGCTGAGCGCATCACGTTCCTGCTCAACCAGGACGGCCCCGAACCCCCCGAGGACATCCAAGCCCGCCGCCGCGGCATCACCATCTGCCCGCAGGGCCTCGACGGGACCAGCAAGATCCACGGCTACCTCGACGCCGAAACCACCGCGGTGCTCACCGCGATCACCGCGAAACTGGGCGCCCCGGGTATGTGCAACCGCGACGACGACCACCCCTGCCTGGCGGGCAGCCCCAGCGCCGAGGCCATCGCCGCCGACACCCGCACCCACGCGCAACGCACCCATGACGCGTTCCTGGCCATGGGCCGGTCCCTGCTGGCGTCAGGCAAATTGGGCCAGCACAACGGATTACCGGTGTCAGTCGTGATCTCGACCACGGTTCGAGAGTTGGAATCGTTGTCCGGGATCGCCACCACCGCCAGCGGCACCCGCTTGTCCATCCCGCAGGTCATTGCCATGGCCGCCCCCGCGCGGCACTACCTGGCGGTGTTCGCCGACCACAAAGAAGTCCCGCTGTATCTGGGGCGCTCCAAGCGGCTGGCCTCCGTCGGGCAACGCCTGGCGCTGCACGCCCGCGACGGCGGCTGCACCAAACCCGGATGCCCGCACCCACCGGATCGCTGCCAAGGCCATCACGCCGATCGGGACTACGCTCAAGGCGGCCACACCGACATCACCGACCTGACCCTGGCCTGCCCGAAAGACAATCGCCTGGTCAGCGAGCACGGATGGACCACGCGGGTACGCGACGACGGCCGCGTCGAATGGATCCCCCCACCCCTGCTCGACACCGGCCAAGACCGCCTCAACCACTACTGGCACCCCGAAGACCTCTTCCACACCACCACCAGCACCGACAGCGACAGCGACGTGGGAAACGTGGGCGCCTGGGGCGAGGCCGACGACCCGCCGCACCGCAACCGAGAGCCTGAAGACCAGCGTTACCCGGACGACGAATCCGACAGCGATATGGGTGAGGCGCCGGAAGACCATCGCGACCCTGAGGACCAGTGCTGCCCGGACGACGAGTCACATAGCGATATGGACGAGGCCCCGGACAGCGACCGCGCCCCGGAGGACCGGTACTCCCCAGCCGACGAGTCATACAGCGATATGGGTGACGCGACCGATCCGGTCCCGGAAAGCGACCAGGAACTTGAGACCCCCGAGAACTCGGACGCAGAGTCAGACACCGATAGGGGAGAGACCGCAGACCCGGCTACCGAAGACGACCGGAAGCTCGAGGCCCCCGAAAACTCGGAGATCGAGTCAGACCGCAGCGTGGGTGACGCCACCGACCCGGGCCCACAAGCCCACCGCAACCCGGAGATCCCCGCGGACAAGCAGCACTGCGCACACCCCCACACCACGCAAAGCCCGAACAACCGGGACGGGCCCGACGATCCCTAGAGGCCGCGGCGGGCGGAGCGCAGGGCGGCGACGGCATCATCGTCGCCCGAGAACGTCACGTCGGCCTGCTCGCGTCCCGCGACAAACATCAACAGCTCACCGGGAGCACCGGTGACGATGACCTCTGGGCCGCGGCCGATGGTGGTCAGTGTTTTGCCTTCGGGCGTGTTCAGCGTGACGCGGGCTGGAGACTTCGACATCGTCATCCTGGCCATGTTGGGCACCATCCGGGCCAGGGCGCTGACGGTGGCGTCGTCGAGTTCCCTTGCCTTCCAGTCAGGTTGGGCTCGCCGGACATCTTCGTTGTGGATGAACATCTCGCCGACGTTGATCAGCGGGTCGAGCAGGAAGAACGGTGAGTACAGGGGCGGGCCCGCGGCGATCTTGTCGACCAGCTCGGCCCAGTCGGTGTCCGCGGTGACCTGATCCTGCACCTTGGCGGTATAGCCGGCGAGTTGCGGCACCAGGATGCCGGGCGCCGCATCGAGCCTGCGTTCCCGCACGACCAGGTGAGCGGCAAGATCGCGGGCGTTCCACCCCTCGCAGAGAGTGGGTGCGTCCGGACCGGCCCCACGCATGGTTTCGACGAGCGCGGCGCGCTCCCGCTTGGCGGCAGTGCTCATGCGCGATCCGCCTTCGGCTCCTCGCTGCAAGTCATGGCACAACTCTAGGCAGAACCCTAGAAGCTCTCCACTCCCTGGACGGCGACGACCATGCCGTGACCGGTCGCATCGTTGGTGAACCGGGTGCCGTCGCTGCCGGCGTCGATGGTCCAACCGAGTGCCCGATAGGTGCGGTAGTCCAGCGTCACCGCCGGAATGTCACCTAGATTGCCCAACACCCAATGGGTTTGACCGCCGGTGCTGACCCGTACGCCGTTGGCAGGTGCGCCGTCGACGACCGGTGAGTTGGTGAAGTCTGATTCGCAGCCGACTTCCCGGCTGGAGATCTGGCAGCGCGTCTTACCGGATTTGGTCTGGATGAAGACATAGCCGTTCGTGGGCTGGAGCGCGGTTGCACCGGGCGGGGATTGTGTTGTGCCGGGCGGCGCTTGCGAGGTGGGCGAAGGCGGTGTGGTGGTGCTCGGTGAGGGCGCAGGACTCGACCGGCTCGGCCGGGGAGTGGGGAAGGTGGGCTCGGTCAGCGACGGCGGGCTGGTGACGGGCGCGCCCTCGATGCTGGAGTGGCACGCGGTGAGCAGGGCGCCTGCCGTCAGGAGGGCACCCAGCAGTGGCCGAGCCGTCACGCGACAAGGCTATGCAGTCTGCGGCGCCGACGGGTTATGACGCGCCGACCATCGCCGCATATCCGTCGGCAAGGGCGCGCAGCTGGGCGGAACCGTCGCCGCTGTGCGATGAGCCGTGCATGATCGCCAGCGTCGTCGGGTTCAGCTCGGCCAGCTGGGTCAGGGTAGCCGCCAGATTGCTGGTCAGGCCGGTCGCGTGAAAAAGCTCCTCGGCCTCCAGTGCTGGTGCCACGCAATCGGATTCGGTCAGTGCCGGGCATCGCCCGGTGTGGGTGAAGAGATCGCCGGCCAGCAGGGTCGAAGTGGTTTCGTCGAACCACAGACCAGCTTCCCAGTTGTGGGGCACGTGCGGCGTCGCGATGAATCTCAGCCGGTGGCCACCGATGTCGTGCGCGCCGTCGGGTGCGGGAACCGGCGGCCGGTCGCACATGTCGGCCAGCGACAGCATGATGGCCAACGGACCGTGGATCACCTCGGCGTTCGGGGCGGCTGCCAGCATCTGATTCATCGCGCCGCATTCGTCGGCTTCGAGATGGCCGAAGGAAATCCAGCGCAGCTGGTCGAGTGGCAGTACGCGCTTGATCGCCTCGGACACCGATGGAAACAGGTACCGCATGCCGGTGTGGAACAGGAACGGCTGGTCGCCGGTCAACAGGAACTGATTGAAGGTGAAACCGTGCTCGGTGATGCCGGGCACCCAGGTGGAGATCCGGTAGATGTCCGGTGCGATCTCGTCGACCTGAGCTGCTGTGGTGTCGCTCATCGCAGCGCTGCGTCAAGAGAAGTCGCGGAAGGCGAGCGCGAACCCGCCGACCGCAGTGACCGCTGCGATGGCATAGCCGATGATCGACCACCAGCCGAGGTGGTAATACGCGGTGACTGCCACGATCGCCATCGCGAGGAACACCATCACCATCCCGTACAGCGGCGGGCGGGCGGCGTAGCGGTTACGGGTCATCGGTCCACCTCATCATCGCGATCCGGTGTGAGTTTCACTCTTCAGGATCCACCGGACGGTTCGCCACCACCGGGAATTCGCCCGTATAGCCCATGCGTTCGCCTGCGGCCTCCATCACGCGGCCACGCACCAGGTACCAGCCGCCGATGAGCATCGGGATGAGGACGACGAGCGTCCCGACGGTCCAAGTGCCGATCGGAGCGTCGAAGGCCATCAGCACCAGGACCGCGACGAGGAACAGCAGTGTCGCGTATCCGCTGTAGGGCGTGAGTGGCATCCGGAAGTTGGGCCGTTTCATGATGCCTGCGCGGGACATCTTCACCAGCCGCAGCTGGCACAGCACGATCGTGCCCCACGACGCGATGATGCCGAGCGCTGCCATGTTGAGCACGATCTCGAACGCCTCGCCGGGCTCGAAAGCGTTGAGTACCACGCCGAAAAGGCAGATCACGCATGTCAGCACGATGCCGCCGTAAGGCACGCCGTTGCGCGACATCCGCGCGGTGAACTTCGGTGCGCTGCCGTTCATCGCCATCGACCGAAGGATGCGGCCCGTCGAGTACAACCCGGCGTTGAGGCTGGAGAACGCCGCGGTGAGCACCACGACGTTCATGATGTCTCCTGCACCGGCGAAGCCGATCTTGGAGAAGAACGTGACGAACGGGCTCTGGTGCTTGTCGTAGGCGGTGTAGGGCAGCAGCAGGGCCAACAGCACCACTGATCCGACGTAGAAGATCGCGATGCGGGCCACCACGGAGTTGATGGCACGCGGCATGATCCTTTCCGGCTCGGCGGTCTCACCGGCTGCGGTGCCCACCAATTCGACTGCGGCATAGGCGAATACCACACCGGATGTGACGATCAGCAGAGGCAGCGCGCCTGTCGGGAACAGTCCGCCGTGTTGCGCGATGACGCTCAGGCCGGTGCTGTGACCGTCGACCTGATAGCGGCCGGCGAGGAAGATCGTGCCGACGACGAGGAATGTCATGAGCGCCAGCACCTTGATCAGTGCGGCCCAGAACTCCATCTCGCCGAACATCTTGACCGAGATCAGGTTGACCGACAGCACGATCGCCAGCGCGAGGAACGCCAGCAGCCACTGCGGAATGACGTCGAACGTCTTCCAGTAGTGGAAGTAGGTGGCGATGGCCGTGGTGTCCACGATGGCGGTCATCGCCCAGTTCAGGAAGTACAGCCAGCCGACGGCGTATGCCGCCTTCTCGCCGTAGAACTCGCGGGCGTAGGACACGAACGAACCCGACGACGGCCGGTGCAATACGAGCTCTCCGAGTGCCCGCAGGATCAGGAACACGAAGACGCCGCAGACGGCATACACCAGGAACAGTCCAGGACCGGCCGAGGCGAGGCGACCGCCTGCGCCGAGGAACAGTCCGGTGCCGATCGCTCCGCCGATGGCGATCATCTGCAACTGCCGCGGCTTGAGGCCCTTGTGATAGCCGGCGTCTTCCTTGGTCAGGTTCGGCGACGGGGCGGTGGCGGGTTGGGCTTGCGGAGACTGCGCGGTCATCGGAGTCCAATCTCGGCTGTGCGGCTGTCAGACAGCTTGACCGAACGAGTGTGACACCGGTCACGTTTTTACGTCAAGGAGGTGAACTTCGGTTCAGGGCCTCAAGGGGTCATCGAAGTCAACTTATTGACCGCGTCCTCGACGCGATCCAGGTGTTGCCGCATGCTGTCGGAGGCGTCGGCGAAGTCCCCGGCAGCGATGGCGTCGAGGATTCGGCGGTGTTCGCGGTCGGATGCGGTGCGTCGTTCATGGATGCTCGCGTTGAGCAGCCGCGACTGGATCGACAGCGCGCCGCGGATGGCGCCGACCACGGTCGCGAACACCTCGTTGCCCGACGCGCGAGCGATGCCGAGGTGGAATTCGGTGTCCATCTTGACCCACCGGGCGGGATCGGTTTCGGCGCTCATGGCGTCGACGATCTTCGTCAGAGCAGCCAATTCTTCATCGGTGCGGCGGCGGGCCGCCCACCCGGCGGCCGGCACCTCGATGTATGGCCTGGCCTCCACGAGGTCGCGCGCCGAGAAGCGGCCGTAGCGCGGAGCGGCCGCGTGGGTGGAGATCACGGTGGTGCCCGAACCGGTCTTGGTCTCGGTCAGTCCGAGTGTTTGGCAGGACCGCAGCGCCTCCCGGACGACCGAGCGGCTGACTCCGTAACGCGCGGCGAGGGCCGCCTCGGGCGGCAGCTTCTCCCCGAGCGGGAGGTCGCCGTTTTCGATGGCCGAACACAGGTCGTCGAACACTGTTTCGGCGGCGTTGCGCCGCACGGCGGCGACCGGCCGATCTGTCCAGCTACCGGGCAGATTCATGAAACCAGCGTGCCCGTCAGTTGTGAGCACTGTCAACGGCCGCGCGGTCGGTGTTCTACAACGAGCGACGGCCGGAAGCGGTCCTGTGCGGACCTGCTTCCGGCCGTCGGCCCGGGGTTCTGTTAGTTTCCGGCGTCGCCCGCGGTCTGCACCACGGTCGCGGCGGGAGCGGAGACACCCAGCTGGCGGGCCGCGAAATCGGCTGCCTGGATGGCCATCCCGTTGTCCTTGTAGGAGCTGTGCGCCGAGCGGTTCAGGCCGCCGGGGTAGCACACGGGGTCACCCGTCGCGCAGAGCTGAATGGTCTTGGCGGAGTACAGCGGTCCGATGGCGATGGACGGTGCGTCGCGGTCGGCCAGGTGCAGGAACCAGTCGTCGGGCGTTCCGAACAGGGCGACGGCGGCGACGTGCGAGGCGACGGCCGGCGGCATCGGGCCTGAGATGCTGGCGGGCAGGACGAATCCGGCGGGGACGGAAGCCGAGGTGGTGTAGCCGGCCACAGCGGCGCCCTGCGAGTAGCCGCCCAGCACGATCTTGGTCGCCGGGCAGTTCGCGGCGATCGACTGAATCCTGTTGCTGGCGTCGGCGATTCCGTCAACCGCCTGGCCGAAGTCCAGCGATGCCGGGTAGTTCACCGCGTAGACGTCGATGGATTTTCCGGGCAGCCGGTCGGTGAGGGCGTCGACGAAGGCCTGCCCCGTCGCACCGACCCCGGGTGCTTCGAACGTCCCGCGGGCGAACACGACCTCGACGTTCGCACACGCGTCGTCGGCAGCGCTGGCGGTCGCGACCGGGCCGGCGAGCGAGCCGACGACGATCGCTGCCAAGGCCAGCACGGTGTAGATCGCGGACTGTGCCATTCTGGTGATCACGGTGCCTCTCCCATCTCGTTCCGTTTGCCACGGCTTCGGTGTCGGAGTGGCAACTAACTGCTACAAGTGGGATACCTGAGCTGCGATTCCGCGGAAGTCAAGTGATGTATGCCACGTGATGAAAGTGCGTCCTTCGGGATTGCCGCAGGCGCGTTGGGCGTTACCGTCCCGGATGCCGGACCGGTCGGGAGGCGCCGGTAATCTGCGCACATGCAGCCCGTTTACGAGCCCGACGAACGGTGGGTGCCCGCCGACCGGCGCTGGTGCGGCCTTGACCGCCGCACCATCCCTCCGGCCCTGGCCGTCCTGGCACTCGCGATCGTGATGACTGTGGTTGCGCCGGTGGTGAATTCGTCGTTCACCTACACCGAACAGGTGGCGCCCGGCGACATCATGCAGTTGGCCGACGGGGTCACGTTCGTGCCCGAGCCGGGCTGGGGCATCACCGACGGCGTGCGCCGCGGCAACGAACCGGCGAGCGGCTATCCGAGCACGGCGACCGTGGTCAACGGGGACGCGTCGCTGTCGGTCGGGGTGGTGCCGTTCAAGGGCGACGCCGACGCCGCGCTGGCCCAACTCGAGGAGCGCGTGCGGCGGGCCGAGCCCGACGGCGCTGAGGCGACGACGGGCACGCGGGCCCCGCTGACCACCGATCAGGGCGTGCAGGGCCGGACTGTCGACGTCACGGATCCCGTGGCGCACAAGGTGTTGGCGGCGTTCGTCATCGACGGTTTCGCGGTGAAGGCCGTCGCGATCGAGCCGCTGCTGGCGACGAGCAGTGAGCGCGACACAGCCAACCGCATGATCACCAGCATCCGGCGTGACCCGCAGGCCGATCGATGACCGCGCCGGACGCAGTGCACATGGATACCCTTGTCGCCGAGCGCATCTCAGCGATCGACGCGTCCGGGTGGGGGCGCCGCTTCGTCTTCACCCAGCCCCGCAACCTGGCTTTCTGGGTATATGTGTTGCTGGTCCTCGTCGGGCTCGGTCAGTTCGCCGATTCGGTGGGAAGTTTCAACCCGCACTCGGTTTTGACCGCGGCCGTCGTGTTCGCGATCTATGGCGCGGTCATCTGGTTCCTGGCCCAGCGCGCCGACCGCTACACCGAGCTTCCGGTCAAGCTGCTGACCACGGCTCTGGTGTGGGGTGCCTTCGCCGCGACCTGGGCGATGGCAGCCGTCGCCAACACGGCCATCGGGGATCTGTACGCCAAACAGTTCGGCCAGCGTTGGTCGTTGGACTGGGCCGCGGGTTTGTCGGCACCGGTCACCGAGGAACTGGCCAAGGGCGCCGGGCTGGTGCTGCTGATCGTGCTGGCGCCGCGCATCGTGCGTACCGCGTTCGACGGATTCATCATCGGTTTGGTCATCGGTCTGGGATTCCAGTTGCTCGAGGACATGTTGTACGCCTTGCGCGATCAGGACGGCATGGCCGTCGTCATGGTGCTGCGCATGCTGACCGGAGTCGGCGGGCATTTCGCCTACACCGCGATCTTCTGCGCCGGGCTCATCTATGTGCTGGGCCGCCCCGCCGAACCGCGCAGGGTGGGCCGCGGGCTGCTGCTCATGGTGTCGGCGCCGGTGCTGCACGGACTCTGGGACTCGGCGGGAAGCCTGGTCGGTGGCAGCACCGTGCTGCTGATCGTGCTCTGGGGGGCCATCCTGTTGGTGACGCTGATCATTTTCTTCCGGGTCTATGCGCTGACCGTGCCGCAGGAGCGGGCGCTGCTGCGCAGTGTGCTTGCGCCCGAGGTGGCCTCGGGTGTGCTGGCCGAGGCTGAACTCGACGCCATCGCGGGCAACCGCAGAACTCGACGGCGTTATCGGAAGTCATTGCGCCCCAGAGCTGTTCGACGCAAAGCCCGGCAAGTCCTTGAGGCGGGCTACGACTTGGCTCAGGAATTGGCGCGCTCGCGCGGTGCGGATACTCCAGCCGTCCAGTTCGCTCGGTCGGAGATCGGCCGGATCCGCAGCGGTGCACCGTCACGGTGGTGACGGGCTGAGCAGGCCACTCAATGCCGTCTTGGCCAACTGACGGGCATGCTGCTCGGTGAGCGCGTAGTGACCGGTCATGCGCCGGAAGATCAGGGGGCCGAACAGGATGTCGATGGCGTCGTCGATCAGCAGGCTCGGATCGGCGTCGCCGCGGGTCACGCCGCGCTGCCACAGGGTGGTGATGGCCGCCCGTCTGCCGTCGAGGAAGTACTCGCGGAAGTACGCCGCGCCTGCCGGGTCGTCGACGCACGCCGCGAGTAGCTGGGCGAACACGTCGCCGCGGGCACTGGCGTAGAAGGCCGAGACCCGCACCACCTGTTCGGTGAGATCCCCTGCTGTGCTTCCGGTATCGGGCAGTGGCAGGGCCTGGGCCATCATCGTCCCGAACGCCTCGGCTGCGACCGCGGTGCGCGAGGGCCAGTGCTTGTAGATGGTGGCCTTACTGGCGCCGGACCGCGCCGCGATCGCGTCGACCGTGGTGGCGGGGAAGCCGCCCTCGTCGAGCAGGTCGGCGGTTGCGGTCAGGATGGCCTGGTGGATGCGGTCGCTGCGCGCGCCGGTGGGGCGGATGAAGGCCTTTGCGCCGGCGCCGGAGGCTTCAGGCGACATCGTCGTGGTCGGTGGACTCGGCGACGGCACGCCACTGAGCCAGCTCGGACTGCACGTGGGCGATCTTTGCCTCGACCGCGGCGACGGTGTCGCGGCCCAGCTGCAGGCGCAGTGGCGGCTGCGCGGACTCGACGACATCGATGATGGCGTTGGCGGCCTTCACCGGATCTCCTGGTTGATCGTGATTGCGCTGACCTGCGACGATCCGCATCTGACCGGCCGGGCCGTCGGTGTAGTCGTCGATGGTCCGCTGCTGGGTCTGCAGGCTCGAGGAGTCGAGGAAGTCGGTGCGGAAGTAGCCGGGCTCGACCACCATCGCGTGTACGCCCAGCGGTTTGAGCTCGGCATACAGCGCCTCCGAGAGTGCCTCGACGGCGAACTTGGTGGACGCGTACACACCCCAGCCGGGCGAGCTGACGAACCCGCCGATCGAGGAGATGTTGACCACGGTGCCGGAACGCTGTGCGCGCAGTACCGGCGTCACCGCGCGGGTGACGGTGAGCAGGCCGAAGACATTGGTGTCGTAGACCGCACGAATTTCGGCGTCGGTGGCTTCTTCGACGGCGCCCAGCAGGCCGCGGCCCGCATTGTTGATCAGCACGTCGATGCGACCGAATCGCTCGACCGCCGCGCGAGCGGCTTCCCGGGCCTGCGCTTCGTCGGTGACGTCGAGCGTCACGGCCAGCAGGTGCTCGCCCGCGTCGGGCAGGGCCTTGGTGATGGCGGCGGCATCGCGTGCGGTGGCGACCACGTCGTGACCGCGCGAGAGGGCCTCGCGGGCGATCTCCAAGCCGAAACCGCGGGATGCTCCGGTGATGAACCAAACGCTCATGGCTGTGACCTGCCTTTTCTGACTCAACTGAACTGTACGATCAGTTTAGTTTTAATGGGACGGTCCATGCAACGGACGTGTCGGGATGGTTATTCCGGCGACTCAGTGGTGCAGTGCCGTGCGCACCACGTCGACCATGGCGGCGGTTTCGGGTGTGCGGCCGAAATGTTCGATGATCTGCACCTGGATCTCACCGACGATGCCGCCGAGGATGGCGCCGACTGCGATCATCGTCGGCTCGTCATCTTTGAAGACCGGCCGCAGGATGGACTCGTACTCCTCGTTGGTGAGCTGCCCCATCTTGTCGACGATGGTCTGCTCGAGATCCAGTGCGCTCATCGCGTAGTCCTGCGCGTCGCGCAGCGTGGTGGGCAGCCGCTCGAGCACCATCTGCACGAGGTTGTCCTTGAGCGCGTTGTATCGCTGGGTACCGATGGCGAGTTTCACCAGGGGAGTGGCGATGCCGGTCTGCGCGTCGATGGCGGCTTCGACCTCTTTGCCGACCAGTGCGAAGAGCTTGTCGGCGCCGGGCCCGCGCAGGATGCCGTCGAACAGGATCTCCGGCGAGAACAGATCTTCGGACAGAATCCTCGCGTAGTCCTTGGTGATGGTGTCGCGCTGCGCGTGCAGCAGCCCCTGGAACGGGATGAACCCCAGATACTTGGTCGGCTGAACTGGCCGAAACAGCATGTTCAGCGCGATGTAGTCGCTGATGAAGCCGACGCCGAAGCCGAACGCCGGCATGATCCACGGGTTCTGGAACAGTGCCCACGCCACCATCTGCACCAGGCCGATGCCGAGGCCGAAGTAGATGCCGCTGCGCCGGACGAACGCCATGGCATTGTCGCCCAGCCCGCGCATCAGTTTGTTGAGCTTCTCCTTGTTGCGGACCAGCGTGGTGACCGCCAGGAACTGCACGTCGACGAAGCGGGGCAGGTCGGCCCGCATCTCGTCGAGCATCTTCTCGACGACCTTGGGGGTCTGATCGTGGATGCGGGTCTGAATGGTGCGGCGGGCCGCGTCGGGCAGCGAATCCCACAATCCCGGCCGGATCTGCTCGGCGAGTTCGCGGGAGATCTCGTCCACTGCCTGCGTCAGGGGCTCGCGGAGGTTCTCGACGGCCTCCTTGGCGTCGACCTTCGCGAGCAGTTCCTCGGGCTTGAGCAGGTTCTGTGTGAGCAGCTCGATGGTCTTGGACCCCACCTTGCCCGCCCGGCGCGGGACGATGCCCTGCCAGCCGATCGGGCCGATGCCGACGAAGGTCAGGGGGCGGTAGAGCATCTCCAGCGCCACGATTTTGGTGCTCCAGCCGACGAACGCGGCCACGAAGGGCATGGAGAGATAGATGAGCCAGTTGGCGCCGAAGTCAGCCTTGATCTCTTGCCAGTTCTGGATGGCGAGGATCGTTTGGCTGGTCGTGCTCACCGACCGTCCTGCTGCATAGCCGCCTCCCACAACCCCATGCCCAGGCTGGAGAGGCTCAACGTGAGTCGCTCGACGCGTGCCGTCAGCGGACCGCGCGTCGCGGTCTTGATCGCCGCGAGCACCGCAGGCTCTGCCAGCAGCACCTCGTAGTCGCTCTTCATCCCTGGGTCTTCGGGTCCGGTCTCCACCAGGCCCAACGACAGCAGATGCCCGACGTACTGCGGCACCATGCCGGGCAGTGCGACGTTGGCGGTGCGGCCGATCAGGCACGCGTTCTCCAGGACGGCCTGCCCGGGGGTCCGCGAGCGCGTCCAGGACCGGACGTTGACCAGAGGCGAGGACGCGCCGTCCGACAGCGCACCGATGATGCGGGCTTCGTCGGCGACGAGCTGGTTGAGCAGCCGGTGGTACAACTCGACCTGGCTGCCGCTGGTGCTCTGGTCCAGCGCACGCTCAAGCAGCCGGCCCATCTTGGTGTGCAGCGATTCGGTGGTCGGCTCGTCGGGCTCGGCCGACTGCAGCGTCTTGGGCGTCGACTCGACCGCGTCGAGGCGGTCGCGAAGCAGCGTCATCAGCTGTTCTTCGCCCCAGCTGGCGAGTTGCATACCGACCTTGGCGGCGTCGGTGGCCCGGCCGGCGATACCGAACGGGTCGAACCACTTGGGCACAGGCGCCTGGTATTTCGGCGTGCGGATGGCAAACGCGATCTCACCCACGGGCGTGGACAGCTTGAATCCCCGACGCTGAAGGGCCCGCCGTTTTTTCGGGGAGTCAGCGGTGACCGGCGCGCTGGAATCCGCCTTCGACAACTCCTGTGACATCGCTGATCGACCGCCTCCCCGGTACCAGATGTGTCCGCAGTTCAGTACCGATCGACCTTAGATCTACGGCATCGAGATGTGCGCACGGTACCTGGTCGGAGGACCGCGGTGCGCCAGTGGGCGCAAACTCACACGGCGCGGCGTCGTTCAGCGGCGCCGGGCGATGGCCGGGACGTGTTCGGGGCGTACTCCGGTGCCGATGATGTAGCCCGGCACGGTAGCCAACCGGGGCAGCCGGTGCAGCAGGCTCCGCAGGGCAGGCGGCGGGATGATCTCCTTGCCCGCCATGGCCGGCGCCAGCACCTGCCGATGCACGATTCGCTGGAAGCCCTGGGTGACGACGGTGGGCACGGTGCGTTGGCGCTGCACCGCGGCCAAGTCGGCCTCGCTGACGCGGCGCTCACGTAGCGGCGCATGCAACAGCCGGGACGCCGCGGCAGCGTCCTGGATCGCGACGTTGACGCCGACGCCGCCGGCCGGGGACATGGCGTGTGCGGCATCGCCGATGCACAGCAGCCCGTCGCGATGCCAAGTGTGCAGACGGTTGAGCCGTACGTCGAGGAACTTGACGTCGTCCCACGAATTCAGCGAATCGACATCGGACTCCGGAATCAGCTCGGCGAGCTCACTTTTGAAGCGGTCCAGGCCGCGGGCCCGCAGCCCCGCGTCGCTACCTTTGGGAATCAGGTAGGCGATCTGGAAGTAGCCCCGCCGCGGGATCATGATCAGCGCCTTGCCGGGGGCGGTTCGCGGAATGAGCGAATAGTCGCCGTCGTTGGTGCGGGGCACGCGCAACCACCACACGTCGAACGGCACCGGGTACTCGCGGACCGACAGGCCGGATTCCCGGCGGGTGACCGACCAGCGGCCGTCGCAACCCACGGTGAGGTCCGCGCGCAGCTCGCCGGGGCCGTCCGGGCTCTCATAGCGGACACCGGTGATCCGGTCCCCGTCGCGCAGCAGTCCGGTGACCTCGGTCTGCATCCGCAGCGTGAAATGGGGTTCGGATTTGCCGGCGTCGGCCAGCAGGTCGAGAAAATCCCACTGCGGCACCATCGCGACATAGGGATGGGGTTGCCGCAGCCGCCGGAAGTCGACCATGGTGACGGCCCGTCCGTCGACGGTGAAGTCGCCCTTTTCGACCTTGCTGTAAGGGATTTCATCGAACTTCTGCAGCAGGCCCAGCTCGTCCAGCAGGCGCATGGTGCTGGGGTGCACGGTGTCGCCGCGGAAGTCCCGCAGGAAGTCGGCGTGCTTCTCCAACACCGTCACATCGACCCCGCATCGGGCCAGGATCAGGCCGAGCATCATGCCGGCCGGGCCGCCACCCACGATGGCGCACGTCGTGCTGTCGGTCACGACACTCAGCCAACCATGAAAACCGCCGTCACAGAACGACAGGGCGATTGTGCGATCGCTCAAAGACGGCGCCGGGGGTTTGGGCATTATCTGCTCGCCATCGGTGGCCGCGGGGGCAGATGCTGGCAGTCGAACAACCGGCGATCCGAAAGGCTGGAAACCACAGATGACCACGCGCAACGGCATCATCGGAGCTGTGCCCGCCACGCAGGTTCCGCGGTATGCGGGCAAGGGCACCTTTGCCAGGATCGCCGACATCCATGAGGTGTCCGATTACGACATCGCGATCCTCGGCGTGCCGTTCGACGGCGGTACCTCCTACCGCCCGGGTGCGCGGTTCGGTCCGCTCGCGGTGCGTACCGCGGCCCGCACGCTGCGCCCGGGGTATCACGTCGAACTGGGTGTCGCACCGCTCGAACACGTCCAGGTGGTGGACGCCGGCGACGTCGCGGTAACGCCGTACAACATCGACGAGGCGTGCCGGCAGATCCAGGACCATGCCTCCGACATCCTCGCCGGCGGCGATCGCCGCATCGTGTCCATCGGCGGTGACCACACCATCGCGCTGCCCAATCTTCGTGCGCTGCATGCCAAACACGGCCCCGTCGCACTCGTCCACTTCGACGCGCACCTGGATACCTGGGACACCTACTTCAACGCCCCGGTCACTCATGGCACCATTTTCCGGCGCGCGTTCGAGGAGGGTTTGCTCATCGAGGACCACTCGATCCACGTGGGCATCCGCGGTCCGATCTACGACCAGATGGACCTCGACGACGACGCCAGGATGGGTTTCAAGATCATTCGGGCCGGCGACCTCGACGTGATCGGCGTCGACGCGGCCGTGGACGTGCTTCGCCGCCGGGTCGCCGACGTCCCGGTGTACCTGTCCATCGACATCGACGTGCTGGACCCTGCGTTCGCCCCGGGCACCGGCACGCCCGAGATGGGTGGTCTGACCTCGCGTGAGCTGCTCAAGATGCTGCGAAAGATGACCGGCCTCAACATCGTCGGCGCCGACGTCGTCGAGGTGGCCCCGGCCTACGATCACGCCGAGATCACCTGCGTCGCGGCGGCCACGCTGGTCTTCGACATCGTCTCGCTCATGGTCGCCGGAGCCCGCACCAACTTGCCCGTCAACGGTGAGGTTGCCACAACCGCCCATCCATGACGTAGCATTCATCACACAACTGAAAACGTCGTTGACGCACTGTGGGAGAACCTCCGTTGTTCGGAGGCGCCGTAGGAGCAACTCCTCCCCGGGAATCTCTCAGGCCCAATACCGCAGTGTCGAGGCAACTCTGGAGAACAGCGGGATCCACGGATCCCGCTTACCGAAGGGGAACAGCGCGCCAGCGCTAAAACTCTCAGGTTTCAGGACAGAGCGGGGAGGTGTCACCACCCGATACGTCGCGTCACCGCGGCGCCCCGAAACCGGAGTCACCTCGTGCCTGAGCTTTCTGAAGTTGTCAACGGCGACAGTGTTTTTCGCGATCGCCATATCGGCCCCGACCGCACCGGCCAAGCCCGCATGCTCGACGTGCTCGGCTACCCGTCCGTCGACGCGTTGGTCGACGCGGCCGTCCCCGCCCAGATCCGCAGTACCGACGGGTTGCGGCTGCCCGCGGCGCGATCCGAGGAGCAGGTGCTCGACGCGCTGCGTGCGCTGGCCGACCGCAATCAGACGCGCGTGCAGATGATCGGTCTCGGCTACCACGACACCATCACTCCCGCCGTCCTGCGACGCAATATGTTGGAGTCGCCGGCCTGGTACACCGCATACACGCCGTACCAGCCGGAGATCTCCCAGGGCAGGCTCGAGGCGCTGCTGACCTTCCAGACCGTCATCGAGGACCTCACGGCACTGCCGGTGGCCGGCGCATCGCTGCTCGACGAGGCCACCGCGGTGATGGAGGCCGTGCTGCTGATGCGCCGGGCCAACAAGTCCTCGAAGTCCAATCGCGTTGTGCTGGATGCTGATTGCCTGCCCCAGACGCTGGCGGTGGTGCAGGGACGCGCCGAGGCGGTGGGCATCGAGGTGGTGGTCGCTGACCTGTCGCAGGCACTGCCCGACGGTGACGCTTTCGGTGTCGTCTTCCAATCGCCCGGCGCCAGCGGTGCCGTCCGCAACCATGCGCCGCTGATCGCCGCGGCCGCCGACCGCGGCATGCTCACCACGGTCGCGGCCGATCTGCTGTCCCTGACGCTGATCACGGCTCCCGGCGAGCAGGGCGCCGACATCGCCGTGGGCTCGGCGCAGCGGTTCGGTGTGCCGCTGTTCTTCGGCGGCCCGCACGCCGGGTACATGTCGGTGCGGTCGGGCCTGGAGCGCATGCTGCCGGGCCGGCTCGTCGGGGTATCCGTCGACGTGGACGGCAAGCCCGCCTACCGGCTCGCCCTGCAGACCCGCGAACAGCACATCCGCCGGGACAAGGCGACCAGCAACATCTGCACCGCGCAGGCACTGTTGGCCAACGTCGCCGCCATGTACGCGGCCTACCACGGTCCGGAAGGCTTGCGCGCCATCGCAACCCGCGTGCACGCCCATGCCGTCGCGCTCGCGGAGAGCCTGCGGTTCGCGGGCCGCGAGATCGTCCACGACCAGTTCTTCGACACCGTGACGGTGCGTATCCCCGGCGGGGCCCACGACATCGTCGCCGCCGCCGACCGCGCCGGAATCAACCTGCGTCTGGTCGACGCCGACCACGTCGGCATCTCCTGCGACGAGCGCACCACCGACGACATCGTGCGGCGCGTGCTCGACGTGTTCGGTGCCGTCCCCGTCACATCGGGGGATATCGTCGCGTTGCCCGCAGAGGTGCTCCGCACGTCGGATTACCTGACCCATCCGGTGTTTCACCGGCACCGCTCCGAGACCGCCATGTTGCGCTTCCTTCGGGAACTTTCGGACAAGGACCTTGCGCTGGACCGCACGATGATCCCGCTCGGCTCGTGCACCATGAAGCTCAACGCCGCTGCCGAGATGGAGCCGATCAGCTGGCCCGGATTCGCCGGCATCCACCCGTATGCCCCGGCCACGCAGACGGCCGGGTACCGCGAGCTGATCGGCAATCTCGAGGACTGGCTGGCCGAGATCACCGGCTATGACCGGGTTTCATTGCAGCCCAACGCCGGATCGCAGGGTGAGCTTGCCGGTCTGCTGGCCATCAACGCCTACCACCGGTCGCGCGGTGACGTCGAACGCGATGTATGCCTCATCCCGCAATCCGCGCACGGCACCAACGCGGCATCAGCTGTGTTGGCCGGCATGCGCGTGGTGGTGGTGAAGACGGCGCCCAACGGCAACATCGATGTCGACGATTTGCAGGCCAAGCTCTCCGACCACGACGGACGCGTGGCGGCCATCATGCTGACCTACCCGTCCACCCACGGTGTGTACGAGACCGAGGTGCGCACCGTGTGCGATCTCGTGCACAGCGCGGGCGGCCAGGTGTACGTCGACGGGGCCAATCTGAATGCCCTTGTCGGCCTGGCCAAACCGGGTGAGTTCGGCGGCGATGTCTCACACCTGAACCTGCACAAGACATTCTGCATCCCACACGGTGGCGGCGGCCCAGGTGTCGGTCCGGTCGCTGTGCGGGCGCACCTGGCGCCGTTCCTGCCGGGCGATCCGATGAACGCCGAGGGCCCGGCGCCGGTGTCGGCCGCCAATTACGGCTCGGCGGGCATCCTCCCGATCACCTGGGCCTATCTGGCGCTGATGGGACCCGACGGGCTGACCGCCGCAACGAAGACCGCGGTGCTGGCCGCCAACTATCTGGCCGCGTCGCTGGCCGACCGGTACCCGGTGCTCTACACCGGGGAGTCCGGGTTGGTCGCGCACGAGTGCATCCTGGACCTGCGGGAGATCACCAAACGCACCGGGGTGACGGCCGAGGACGTCGCAAAGCGGTTGATCGACTACGGTTTTCACGCGCCGACCCTGTCCTTCCCGGTCAACGGCACCCTGATGGTGGAGCCCACCGAATCGGAGGATCTGGCCGAGCTGGACCGGTTCATCGCGGCCATGGTCGGCATCCACGACGAGATCAGCCGCGTCGACTCGGGGGAGTGGGCGCTGGAGCAGAGCCCGCTGCGGCAGGCGCCGCACACCGCCGAGCAGGTCACCGATGCCGAGTGGACCCTGCCCTACAGCAGGCAGTACGCGGCATATCCGGTGGCCTCGTTGCGGCGGGCCAAGTATTGGCCGCCGGTCCGCCGCATCGACGGCGTGCACGGTGATCGCAACCTCGCCTGCTCGTGCCCAGCACCCGAGGCGTTCCAGACCGAACCGACCCTTCAGGAGGCCTTTGCATGAGCGAGAACAGCATGACCGTCGACCGCACTCCGGCTTCGCCATTGATCGACGAACACCGGGAACTGGGCGCCAGTTTCACCGACTTCGCGGGTTGGGCGATGCCGCTGAAGTACGGCAGTGAACTGGCCGAGCACCGGGCGGTGCGCGAAACCGCGGGGCTGTTCGACCTGTCCCACATGGGTGAGATCTCCATCACGGGGCCGCAATCCGCGGCAGCGCTGGATTTCGCGCTGGTCGGTGAGGCCTCCAAGATCGCCGTCGGACGCGCCAAGTACTCACTGATGTGCGACACCGACGGCGGGGTCATCGACGATCTGGTGGTGTACCGGCTCTCCGACGAGCACTTCCTGGTCGTCGCCAACGCGGCGAACGCTCCGACGGTCGCGGACGAACTGCGCAGCCGGACCGGCGGATTCGACGCCAAGGTGGACGACCAGTCGCTCGACACGGCGCTGATCGCCGTGCAGGGGCCTGCGTCCGAAGCCATTGTGAGTTCGCTTGTGTCCGACGGTCAGACGGTGCGAGATCTCAAGTACTACGCGGCGACCGAGGCTCGCGTGGGTGGCATCGACGTGCTGCTGGCCCGCACCGGGTACACCGGGGAGGACGGCTTCGAACTCTATGTGCCCAACGCGCACGCGGTGGACCTGTGGCGGTCGCTGCTGGCGGCCACCACTGCCGCCGGCGGGTCCCCCGCGGGCCTGGCGTGCCGCGACACCCTGCGGCTGGAGGCCGGTATGGCTCTCTATGGGCACGAACTCGACAAGGCCACCAACCCGTATGAGGCGGGACTCGGCAAGGTCGTTCGGCTGACCAAGGATTTCGTGGGACGCGATGCGCTGCAGCGGCTTTCCGAACTGCCCGTACAGCGGGTGCTGGTCGGGCTGAAGGGTTCGACGCGGCGCGCGGCCCGCGCCGGCTACACCGTTCACCACGGACCTGATGGAGCCGCCGTCGGAACCGTCACCTCGGGCGCACTGTCGCCCACACTCGGCTACCCGATCGCCCTGGCCTACCTGGATGCGTCGCTGGCAGAACCGGGAACGGTCCTGCACGTCGACATTCGCGGCAACAAAGAGCAGTTCGAAGTCACCCCGGCGCCGTTCTACCGCCGCAACTGAAAAGGATTGAGCATGGCAGACATCACGATTCCGGACGATCGCAGCTACACCGAGGAACACGAATGGGTGCTGATCGCGCCCGGCGCCGCATTACCCGACGTTCCGGTGCGCGTCGGCATCACCTCGGTCGCCGCGGCGGCGCTGGGTGATCTGGTGTTCCTCGACCTGCCTGAGGTCGGGGCCACCATCACCGCGGGCGAGACCTGTGGTGAGGTGGAATCCACCAAGACCGTGTCCGAGCTGTACCCACCGGTCAGCGGCACCGTCACCGCGGTCAACACGGCCGCTGTCGACGATCCCGCCCTGGTTACGTCCGACCCCTACGGCGAGGGCTGGCTTTTCGAGGTGCAGCCGACCGCAGCGGGAACGCTGCTGACCGCCGCCGAATACGCAGCGAAGAGCGAGGCGTAGTCATGACTGTGCTCGATCAGGATCTCGCCGCGTTCGACCCCGAGATCGCCTCGGCCATCGGCGACGAACTGAACCGCCAGCGGCTCGGCCTGGAGATGATCGCCTCGGAGAACCATGCGCCGCTCGCGGTCATGCAGGCCCAGGGCTCGGTGCTGACCAACAAGTATGCCGAAGGCTATCCGGGTCGCCGCTACTACGGTGGCTGCGAACACGTCGACGTCATCGAACGGCTCGCCATCGACCGGGTGAAGGGCATCTTCGGCGCCGAATTCGCCAATGTGCAGCCACATTCGGGTGCGCAGGCCAATGCCGCGGTGATGCATGCGCTCATCGCACCCGGTTACACTATCCTCGGTTTGTCCCTGGACTGCGGGGGCCACCTGACCCACGGCATGCGGTTGAACTTCTCCGGCAAGCTGTACAACGTCGCCGCGTACGGGGTGTCCAAGGAGGACTACCTCATCGACATGGACGCTGTTGCCGACGCGGCGCGAGAGCACAAGCCGCAGTTGATCATCGCCGGATGGTCGGCCTACCCACGGCAACTCGACTTCGCGCGGTTCCGTGAGATCGCCGACGAGGTGGGCGCCTACCTGATGGTCGACATGGCCCACTTCGCCGGCCTGGTCGCCGCCGGCTTGCATCCCTCACCGGTCCCGCACGCCCACGTCGTCACCTCCACGACCCACAAGACCCTGGGCGGTCCCCGCGGCGGCGTCATCCTCACCAACGAGGCCGACATCGCCAAGAAGATCAACTCGGCGGTGTTCCCCGGCCAGCAGGGTGGACCGCTCGAGCACGTCATCGCCGCCAAGGCCGTCGGATTCAAGATGGCCGCGCTGCCGGAGTTCGCCGAGCGTCAGCGACGCGTGCTGCGCGGTGCGCAGATCCTGGCCGAGCGGCTGAATCAGCCCGACGCCCAGGCCGCCGGAATCACGGTGCTGACCGGCGGAACCGATGTGCATCTGGTGCTGGTGGATCTGCGCAACGCCGCCATCGACGGGCAGCAGGCCGAGGACCGGCTCGACGCCGTCGGCATCACCGTGAACCGCAACGCCGTGCCGTTCGACCCCCGCCCGCCGATGGTGACGTCCGGGCTGCGCATCGGCACCCCGGCACTGGCCGCCCGCGGATTCGGTGACGAGGAGTTCGCGAAGGTCGCCGACATCATCGTCCGCGCTCTGATCGCCGCTCCCGGCGCCGATACCGATGACCTTGCGGCGCAGGTGCGCTCGCTGGCCGAACAGTTCCCGCTCTACCCGGAGCTGTAATGGCCATCAGTGTGTTCGACCTGTTCTCGGTCGGCATCGGCCCGTCGAGTTCGCACACCGTCGGGCCGATGCGGGCCGCAGGCAGGTTCGTCGACGAGCTCGTCGCGCGCGGCCTACTCGACGAGGTCGCCGATGTCCGCGTCGACCTGTTCGGCTCGCTGGCCGCAACCGGTGCCGGGCATGGCACCATGCCGGCGATCCTGCTGGGCCTGGAAGGATACCGGCCCGAGACCATCGAGACCGATGACATGGAACGACGGCTCGCGGCCATCCGGGTCGAGGGCAAGATCCAGCTCGCCGGACGGATTCTGTTGGCGCTCACCGAGTCTGACATGGTGCTGCATCCGTTGACGCAGCGTGGGCATCACCCGAACGCCATGACGGTGACCGCCGTCGCCGCCGGCGGTGAGGAGGTGTACCACGAGACGTACTTCTCCATCGGCGGCGGATTCGTCGTCACCGAAGCGGAGGCGACGCACCGGGAGACCGGCGAACCGGTGGGCGACAGTGGCTTCCGGTCGGCGGCCGACCTGTTGGCGGTGACCGAACGCGATCGGATCGCGGTGAGCCAGGCGATGATGCGGCTCGAATGCGCGACCCGCACCGAAACAGAGGTGCGAGAGCGGCTGCTGCACATCCGCGATGTCATGGTCGCCTGCCAGACCAAAGGTATGTCCCGCGACGGTTACCTGCCCGGCAACCTGCGGGTGCGGCGACGCGCGCACGACTGGTTCGTGCGGCTGGCCGCCGAAGACCCGCAACGTGATCCGGCATTCGCCGAGGACTGGGTGAACCTGGTGGCGTTGGCGGTCAACGAGGAGAACGCCTCCGGCGGACGCATCGTGACCGCACCGACCAACGGTGCCGCGGGCATCATCCCGGCCGTCCTGTACTACGCGCTGCACTACACGCGCGCAGGGCTCACCGATCCGGATGCCGCGACCATCCGCTTCCTGCTCACGGCCGGGGCGATCGGCTCGCTGTACAAGGAGCGGGCCTCGATCTCAGGTGCCGAGGTCGGTTGCCAGGGCGAGGTGGGGTCTGCGGCGTCGATGGCTGCCGGTGCGCTCGCCGAAATCCTCGGGGGCACACCGCAGCAGGTCGAGAACGCCGCCGAGATCGCGATGGAGCACAGCCTCGGCCTCACGTGCGATCCCATCGGCGGGCTCGTCCAGATCCCGTGCATTGAGCGCAATGCGATCTCGGCAGGCAAGGCCATCAACGCGGCACGCATGGCGCTGCGTGGGGACGGCACCCACCGGGTCAGCCTCGACGAGGTCATCGACACCATGTGGGCCACGGGGATGGACATGAGTGCCAAGTACAAAGAGACCTCGACCGGTGGGCTCGCCGTCGCGGTCAATGTCGTCGAGTGCTGATGCCATGACCGTCACCCCAGAAGGCCGCCGCTTGCTGCGGCTGGAGGTCCGCAATGCGCAGACTCCCGTGGAACGCAAGCCGTCGTGGATGAAGACACAGCTACGGACCGGGCCGGAGTATCGCGAACTGTCGGCCCTCGTGCAGCGCAACGATCTGCACACCGTATGCCAGGAAGCGGGCTGCCCCAACATCTTCGAATGCTGGGAAGCGCGCGAGGCGACATTCCTGATCGGCGGCGATCAGTGCACGCGGCGGTGCGACTTCTGCCAGATCGCCACCGGGCGCCCGGAACCACTGGACCGCGACGAACCACGACGCGTCGCCGAATCGGTGGCGCAGATGCAGCTGCGCTACGCGACCGTCACCGGGGTGGCGCGCGACGACCTGCCCGACGGCGGCGCCTGGCTGTACGCCGAGACCGTCCAGCAGATCCACGGGGTCTGCCCGGGCACCGGCGTCGAACTGTTGATCCCCGACTTCACCGGGACGCCCGCGCAGCTCGACGAGGTGTTCGACGCCGCCCCGGAAGTATTGGCGCACAACCTCGAAACCGTGCCACGCATCTTCCGCCGCATCCGGCCGGGCTTCGGCTACGCCCGCTCGCTCGCAGTGCTGTCACGTGCGCGCGAGCACGGCCTCATCACCAAGTCGAACCTGATCCTCGGCATGGGGGAGACCACCGAGGAGATCGTGCAGGCCCTGCGGGATCTGCACGCCGCCGGCTGCCAATTGATCACCATCACGCAGTACCTGCGGCCCACGCCGCGGCATCACCCCATCGAACGGTGGGTCACGCCAGACGAATTCGCCGAACTCGGCGCAGTCGCGCGTGACATCGGCTTCCTCGGTGTGATGTCAGGACCGTTGGTGCGCTCGTCCTATCGGGCCGGAACTCTCTACAACGAGGCGCGCGCCGCCATTGCACACCACGAAGGAGCCTTACATGAATACAGCTGATGTCGTCATCCTCGGCGGAGGCCCGGGTGGTTACGCCGCGGCGATCCGCTCGGCGCAACTCGGGCAATCGGTCATCCTGATCGACGAGGCTCAGGTGGGCGGCACCTGCCTGCACCGCGGCTGCATCCCGACCAAGGCGCTGCTCCACGCCGCCGAGGTCGCCGACAATGCCCGCACGGCAACCCAATTCGGCGTCAACGCGACCTTCGAGGGCGTCGACCCCGAGAAACTGCACGGCTTCAAGAACACCGTTGTGTCGCGCCTGTACAAAGGCTTGTCAGGGTTGATCGAGGGCCTCGGGATCACCGTCGTCAACGGTCGTGGCACGCTCACCGGGCCGAGGTCGGTCGACGTCGACGGCACCACCGTCACCGGACGCACGATCGTGCTCGCCACCGGATCGGCACCGAAGGTGCCCGGCGCCATCGCGACCTCTGACCGCGTGCTGACCAGCGATCAGGCCCTGGAGCTCGCCACCATCCCCGATACGGCGATTATTCTCGGCGGTGGCGTGATCGGTGTCGAATTCGCCAGTCTCTGGGCCTCGTTCGGCACCAAGGTGACCATCGTCGAAGCACTGCCCCGGCTGGTGCCCAACGAAGACGCCGCCATCTCCACATACCTGGAGCGGTTGTTCCGTCGCCGCCGCATCACCGCCAAGACCGGTACGCGGGTCACGGAGGTGACTTCCGATGAGAACGCCGTGCAGGTCACCCTGGAATCCGGTGATGTGCTCAGTGCCGACGTGCTCCTGGTCGCGGTCGGCCGCGCCCCCCGTACCGAGGGCCTCGGCCTGGCCGAGAACGGCGTGACGGTCGAAGGCGGGTTCGTGGTGACCGACGAATCGTTGCGCACCAGCGTGCCGAGCATCTACGCCATCGGTGACATCGTCGGCGGACTACAGTTGGCACACCGCGCATTTCAGCACGGCATTTTCGTCGCCGAACGGATCGCGGGCCGCGAGGCGGAGTTGGTCGCCGACGCAGGCATACCTCGAGTCACCTATTGTCACCCCGAGATCGCATCGGTCGGCCTCACTGAGGAGGCGGCGCGTGAGCAGTACGGCGATGGCGTGGAAACTGTCACCTACGACCTGGCCGGCAACGGGCGCAGCCAGATCCTCAAGGCCTCGGGTGCGGTCAAGCTCGTGGTCGATCCGGCCGGGGCAGTGGTGGGTGTGCACATGATCGGAGCCGGGGTATCCGAGCTGATCGGCGAGGCCCAGCTGCTCTACAACCTGGGCGTGAAGGCCGACGAGGCAGCCCGGTTCGTTCATGCTCACCCGACCCAGAACGAGGCGTTGGGTGAGGCCCTGATGGCCGTATCCGGTGCGCCGCTGCACTTGCACGGGTAGGCCTGGCCCCGCGCACCCAGCACCGCGAGCGTGCGTGTCTGTTACCCAACACGCCGTGTCAGGGCAGCATTTCGCGCACGCTCGCTGTGTCGTTGGTTGGTGGTGAGCTTCGCCGTTGACCGCGTCCGACGCCGGTCGTCGACGACGCAGATGACGTGCCGCGCATGAACTCCACACCGGCCGATATGCGTGACATCGTGACGTGCGTGGACGTCGGGGTCCACGCTCACTCATCGAAAGCCCCGGCGCGAGCACGGATTGCTCGCTACCCATCGTGTGGCAACCGACTGCCTAAGCACCGCGAGCGTGCGCGAAATGCCGACCGCGAGCGGCGTGTCGAGGGACAGACACGCACGCTCGCGGTGCAAGGTGCAAGGGGATCAGCGGCGGTCGCCGAACTCCTCGTCGAGGATGGCCACGAGGCGGTCGACCATCCACTCGGTGAGCATCTTGCCTTTCTCGGCAGAGGCCGCCTCGGGGGATGACAGCGTGCCGGTGGTGGTGGACATGCGGGTGTCGATGGGCAGCACATCGTGGTTGACCACTCGCTGCGGGGCGTCGGCCTTGATGTGCTCGGCGTGCACCAGATGGGGTGCGTGGTGTAGCAGCAGCGAGGTCTCGATCACGGCGGCATGCTCGAGCGCGAGCCCCGGGAAACCGTCGGGCCAGATGGCTTGTTGGCGGTCCGGTGTGAAGTCGGGGTTGGCGTCCTCCATCACGAGGATCTTCAGTTCGGGATGCTTCTCGGAGATCAGAAACGCGGGCTCATAGATGAATCCGCTGTTTTCGTAGTGCCAGTTGTACAGCACGATGTTGCGGAACCCGGCCCGCTTGAGCTCACTGAGGATGTCCTCGAGCAGCGCGATATAGGTGGTCGCCCGCAGCGACAGGGTGCCCGGAATATGTTGTCCGCCACCGCTGCCCGGCCTGCTGCGGTAACCGAACGGGACGAACTGCCCGACGACCAGGTCGGTCCGGCGGCTGGCTTCCTCCAGCAGCTTCTCGGGGATCAGCCAGTCGGTGCAGACCGGCAGGTGGTGGCCGTGCTGCTCGGTCGAGCCGATGGGGATGGCGACGGGGATGTCGGCGCGCGCCGCCTCGGCGATCTCCGGCCAGGTCATCTCCCGGTACAGTCGAGGCTTTTGTTCAGTCATGTCGTAACTCCTTGTTGCTCAATCAGAGACGCCGATGTTGCCGGCGGGTATGCAGGTGGACCGGCCACCGTCGACCACGAGATGCGTGCCCACCGCGTAACTGGCCCGGTCGGACAGCAGGAACACCACAGCTTCGGCGATCTCCTGTGGTTCGCCGAACCGTCCGGCGGCGACGCTGGCCGAGATCTCGGCGATCTCGGCCTCGGGATCGTCGCTGTCGGCGAATTCGACCATGAGCAGCGGAGTTCTTGTGGTGCCAGGGCACACCGAGTTCACCCGAATGCCCCAGGTCACCAATTCCGCTGCGGCACTGCGGGTCATCGCGACGATGGCACCCTTGGTCGCCGTGTAGGCGACGAAGCCCGGCTGGCCCATGAGGGCCAGTTCAGAGCCGGTGTTGACGATCGAGCCGCGGCGGCGGGGCTGCATGACACGTGCAGCCTCGCGCAGCACGTAGAACGATCCGGCAAGGTTGATCGCCACCAGATCGTCGAAATCCTTGTCGGTGGTGTCGACTAGCGGTGCGACGCGGGAGATTCCGGCATTGTTGAGCACCGCGTCAATGGGGCCGAGCTCGGCTTCGGCCCGCTCGAATGCTGCCCGCACCGCGGCGGAGTCCCGGACGTCGACGCTGATCGCCAGGGCGCGCCGGCCGTGCTCGCTCACCAGCCGCACGGCCTCGGACAGATCGTCCTCGGGCCGCGCCAGGACGGCCACGTCGGCACCTTCACGGGCCAGCGTCGCGGCGGTGGCGAGCCCTATTCCCGATGAGGCGCCGGTGACCAGCGCAATACGGTTCGTCATCTCGCCCATGTGCTGCAATACCTTTCGTTCAGATGTTCTCGGTGGCCCGAATCCACTCGATCTGTTTCTCCAGGCCCTTCTCCAGCGGCCATTGCGGTACGTAGCCGAGGTCGCGTTCGGACCGGCTGAGATCGAACTGGACCTGCCGGTCCCAGTCGGGGAGATAACCGGGACCGATGTCGAACTTGGCTTGCGGCAGGAATTTCGCGAGCAGTTCGGCGGTCTCGAACACGGTCATCCGGTCCCCGCCGGACACGAAATAGGCCTGTTGAGTGAGGTTTTCGGTGGTGGAGGCGAGCCGGGCGGCCGTCGCGACGTCGTCGACGTAGACGAACTGGAAGCCATGGTCACCGCCGGATTCGAGGATGAAGGGCTCGCCACGCAGGCCGGCCCGGATCATGTCGCCGAGCAGGCTGGGCATCCACAGCCCGGGTCCGTACACCTCGGTGATGCGCAGGGAGACGATTTCCATCTCGTAGAGCGAGTTGTACGCGCTGCCGAGCAGTTCACCTGCCACCTTGGTGACGCCGTAGACGGTGGTGGGGGCAGGTTTCACGTCCTCGCTGACGGGCCCCGGCTCGGCGATGTTGCCGAGTGCGCATTCCGACGAGAAGAACACGACGCGGCGCACACCTGTCATGCGGGCAGCCTCGTAAACCGCAAGCGTGCCATCGGCATTGGCGGCGAACGTGGTGACCGGCAGTTCGATCGACAGTGCCGGATGGCTCTGCCCGGCGGTGTGGATGATGCGGTCGACGCCATAGGTGGTGAGGGTGTCGGTCAGCCGCGGGATGTCGAACAGTTCACCGAGGACCGCGACTACTCCGTCGCGAGGGTCGACGGAGTAGTCGCGGTTGTACATGATGACGCGCTCACCGTCGGCAAGCAGTTGGTCCACGAGATGACGACCGACGAAGCCGCGGCCGCCGGTGACGAGTGTGGTCATGAGTGCTCCTCGCTGTTGTGTGGACCAGAGTGCCCTGCGGGTCAGTCGACGGCAACGGACGAAACGTCATACATTTGGGCGTAAGTGTGGGTCATACTGTCGTATGACCTTGACTGTCGGCGACGTGCTTGCCCACCCGTCGCTGCGGTCGGCGAACCCGACGGTGCTCAGCGGCCGCGAGAACCTGGCCCACACCGTGCGGTGGGTGCACTCCACCGATCTGTACGACATCGCGGATCTGCTGCGCGGTGACGAGGTGCTGCTGACCAACGGTGTCGGTCTGGTCGGTGTCGACGAGGTCGGCCGCAGGCTCTACATCCGGCGGTTGGCCGAGCGTGGAGTGGCGGGCTTGTTCTTCGAGGTCGGCAGAACATTCGCGCAGGTGCCGCCGGAAATGGTGGACGAGGCGCAGCCGCTCGGATTCCCGGTGGTCGAGTTGGCCCCGACATTGCGGTTCACCGAGGTCGCCGAGGCGGTCAACAGCGAACTGATCGACCGGTCGGTGTCGCGGTTGCGCTATGCCGACGAGACGTCACGGGCGTTGTCTGAAGCGCTCGCCCGCGGCGCGACCCTGGATGAACTCATCGACCAGGTCGCGGCCATGCTCGGGACGTCGGCGCGGCTCAGCGATTACGCGGGACGCGTGATGGTCACCGCCGGTGCTGTCGACGGCAACGACGCGACGCGCGCGGAGGTGCCCGTCATGGTCGACGGCACGGCATGGGGAAGGCTGTCTGTGGACCCGTCGGGTGTGCCCGAATTGCTATGCGCCGCAGTGCTCGAGCGCGCGCCGACCGTGCTGGGCCTGTGTCTGATGCGTGAAGGAATCGCGGGCACCCTGCGGGCGCAACAGCTGGTGCTCGATCACCTGGTGGCCAATCAGGCCGGCGATCACGGTGCGCTCGAAACCCGGCTGCGGGCCGCGGGTATCGCGACGTCGGGCCAGCGCTACGCGTGTGTGGCCGTCGACCCGGAGGGCGCCGACTCCGTTGCCATGGTCGCCGACACCCTGATGCGCCACGTGGGGCCCGGCATCTTCGGGCTGGTCGACGGCCTGCTGTGCGGCGTGCTCACGGTGTCGGCATCGGAGCCGCGCACCGACGTCGCCGCCGCGGTGCAGGTCGCGACGCGTGCCCTGCGATTGTCGCGAAACCGGTTGTGCGTCACCGTCAGTCGCGTGGTCGATGACATCGACACGTTGTCGCGGGCGATGGCCGAGGCCCGTGAGACGCTGCGCCTCGGCCAGGATCTCGGCGTGACGGGCCCGGCGCTCGGGGTGCGGGCGCTCGCACTGGAACGGCTCTTGGCCGGCCATGGCGACGGCGATGCGTTGCGGTCGTTCGTCGACGACCAGATCGGCGCGCTGGAACGCGCCGACGCTGCCAAGGGCGGACAGCTGATGCGGACTTTGGAAGTGCTGATCGAATGTGGAGGAGCCAAGGCCGAGGCGGCCAAACTGCTGCACATCCGCAGGCAGTCGCTGTACTACCGGCTGGATCAGATCGCCCGCCTGCTCGACGTGAACCTCGACCAGCCCGGCCAGCTGACGACGCTCGCCGTCGCCGTCGCGGCCAGACGGATGCGCAACGCGGTGCGGTAACCCTCTCCGCCGAGCAGACGTGGCGGTACCCGAAATGCGGGGTGGTTTCTAGGGGTCGTCGCAATGCTGCTGGTTATTGGGTTTGTAGTAGATCACGTAGTCGTTCGGCTGGGGTGTTCCAGTCGAGGGTTTTGCGGGGGCGGCCG
>NZ_BCSX01000042.1 GCF_001570425.1 Mycolicibacterium brisbanense | reverse complement strand
GATGCTGGGCATCGCGGTAGCCCAGGATGTCGACGTGCTTGTTGTGCATCCAGTCTTTGAACAGCTGGCACACCGCGTCCAGGTCGAACGACGGATAGTCGGTGGCATCGATGAGCTCGCGCACGTAGTCGGTCTGGAATTCGGCCTCGGCGTCATGATCGGGCAACGCGGCCTGCCGTTCGAGCCACACCTCGATATCGGCCTCACGCTTGTCGTAGTCGGGCAGGGTGATCACCCCGGTCATCACATCGCGGGCAAACCACGCTTGGGCGTCGAACATGTTGAACGTGTAGTACTGGTCCTGGGCCCCCAGGTAGAACAGGTTGGTGTTCTGCTGCCAGACCACCCCCTTGTACAGGTTGGCCGGATACAGCACGTTGGGGGAGGACAGCGACAACTCGCTGGGCAAAAACGGGTACTTGTGCTGGTATCCGGTGCACAGCACCACCGCGTCGAACTCGTCCTGGGTGCCGTCACGGAAGTAGGCGGTGTTGCCCTCGAAGCGGGTGACCAGCGGGCGTTCCACGGTGTTCCACGGCCAGTGATAGCCCATCGGATGGGTGCGGTAGCTCATGGTGATCGACGCCGCGCCCATCTTGTGGGCCTGCATGCCGATGTCCTCAGCGGAGTAGCTGGACCCGATCATCAGCAACCGCTTGCCGGCGAAACGTTCCGCCCCGCGGAAATCGTGGGCGTGCAGCACCTCCCCGGGGAAGGTGTTGATGCCCTCGAACTCCGGCACCGCGGGCACGTGGAAGTGCCCGGTGGCCACCACCAGCTTGT
>NZ_BCSX01000041.1 GCF_001570425.1 Mycolicibacterium brisbanense | reverse complement strand
GGTCGGTCTCTCGAAGAATCACGCGATGACCTTCAATCATTCGGCTACGACACGCCGGTACCACTGATCAGGTCCGGACTCGTACACCACTCTGCTGGACACAACCGCGCGTCGATCGGATCCGACTTACCTCGAGTACGTGCGGACTTGCGGGTGGCGGCCATCAGTTTGGTGGGAACCCGCACCACCTTTTGCCCGACGCCGAGCAGGTCACGTTCCAGCCTGGCCGACATGTTGCGGCAATCCTCGATGCCCCAGAGCAGCTCGGTTCCGAACTGCTCGTGCGCCCACAGGACAGCTGTACGGTGTCCGTCGGTGGTGGCCTTGACGGTCTTCTCGCCGAGTTTGCGTCCGACCTCGTCGATCGCGACAAAGGTGTGGCTGCGCTTGTGTACATCGGCTCCAACAACACGATGGTGGTTGCCTCCTTCAGTCATGAAGAGGGGTGTGTTGAGGTTGGGCCGGTCGGCGGACACTTCTCAACTGGGGGCGGTGCCACGCTCCTATCAAGTCACGCCGTCCGGTCCTTCACATCTGATGCCGGCACTACTGCTGAACGCCAACCCCCGAAGAGGGGGCGGCAGACGCGGAGTGAGCCAGACATCAGATGATCCGGAACCAACCACCGCACGCGGTATCTGTCACCTCGACACACCGCAGCACGGCCCCCTCACCATGACACTGAGATGGGAAGGTCGACCGTGACCCCCGGAGACTGCTGGGCGGGTTGTCTCCGGGCGAGCCATAGCCCGCGTGGTGAGGGCGGTCCAGAGGTCTACGACATGTCGACGGGTTCGGCGACGTGGTTCGCCCGCTCGGCAACGGCAACGCCCGAACCAAACGTGACGCTGTTTAGGTGTAATCGACCGTTGGAGTCCCGAGCGGTGTCACGCATGCGAGCCCGCTGAACCCGCGCCAACGGCGGGCTACCGGGCGAGATCGCGAGTTGTGGAGCAGGTCGAGCGCTACGATTTGCCGAATGCGGTACGAAATCGGCTGTCAGGCTTCGGTCTACTTCACGCCGGTCGTCGACATGTGCGTCCGGATGCCTAGCAACCGACTTAATCGGACCGTCCGCACGCGCATCACCGATCACAACTGGCACCACTCATTTCATTACGACGTGCTTGAGCCGGCATCGGCGGGCGCCACACAAGAGTTGTCTCTCGTCGCCTGGTCCGAACGACTATCGAGGCAGTCCACACCAGTGTCCGACCCGATGTCAGATCGTTGGTAGACGGTCCGTGGCCACCGCCGACCCAGACTGCCCGTTCTGCCGGATCGTTCGAGAAGAGGACCCGAACGTCCGTGAGGTGTATCGCAACGATCAAGTCGTAGCGTTCTTTCCGCCGGAACCCGCAACTCTCGGACACACCCTGGTGATCCCCTGTAATCACATCGCCGACATCTGGGCTTTGGACCAGTACACAGCAACCCATCTGGCACACGCCAGCCTGGCGATTTCACGGGCTATGAGGACAGCGTTGCATCCTGACGGGCTGAACCTCATCCAGTCGAACGGAAAAGCTGCCACCCAGACGGTGTTTCACCTACACGTGCACATAGTGCCCCGCCGAATCAGAGACCACATGGGACAGATTTGGCCTCCACAAACCCACTACACAGAAGACCAGAAGGATGCCACGTGGGAGCAACTCCGCCAGGAGTGCGATCGGATTCGGGACGTGGATGACTGACCAACCTGCTGAAGACCGTCGCAAGCATCTCGACCACATCCAGGCCCTCATCACCCGTATGTCGGCGGCGTCGTCGACGGCAAAAGGGTGGCTACTACCGGTGGTGACTGCCGCCTATGGGTATGCCGTCACGAAGCACGCGTCCTCCGTGGCGCTGCTCGGTGTTGCAGCGGTTGTTCTGTTCGCGCTCATGGACGCCAACTATCTCCGCCAGGAGCGCGGGTTTCGTCGTCTTTATACCGCCGTGGTCCACGCCAAGGTGCCCTCCTACTCGATGAATCCCGCAGATGCCGACCAATACCAACTGGCCAGCTGGTGGGACCTCGCGTTGCGTCCGTTTCGCTACGTCATAGGACGGTGGATTCCGGGTCCCGCGGTGTGGTTTTCATGGTCGATCGCGCCGTTCTATGGAACCCTGCTTGGGGTGGGACTGTACATATACTGGCATGCCAAGTGAGCTCGTTTCCTGCATCGCGATAGGGGCGTCGCCTCGCGATCGAATGCTTCCGCTCGTCACTCACGTGGCGCTCGGTGCTCGATGTCATCGACGATGGCGCGGGCGATCGTCGGGTAAACCGTGCCGCTGTAGAGCAGCTCCTGTAGCGGCGAGTCCATACCCTTGGCCAACTCGCGCGCTGCTCCGCCGGGATACCCCAGGGCATAAGTTGGATTTGACGGCCGCTGCTCCCTGAAGAGATCGTATTCGGCGGGGATTCCATTCATTCCGCCGATGAAAATGGCTGCGTCGGGCTGAGTCTCGTTAAGCAACTGGCGACGCATCGCCGCGAGACTCTCCGGTGCCTGCGCCGGATCCGGTGGCTCGCCGGGGGCCGCCGGTGTGGGAATGATAATGCCGATGCGTTTGTCGTTGAAGCGTGAAATGGCCTCCGGCATTCGCCCTTCGAATACCTCCGATTGGTACACGATAACGAGGGAACGAGCCCGCTCGGGCAGTTCGGCGGCGATGTACAGCAGCAGTGGAGCGATGGTCGGATGCGCCGCAGTAGCCAGCCTCGCCCCCGCGCTAAGAATCGCTCGGCCGACAGCGACGACCGCGTCGGTGATCTCTAGCGGGTCGTACGGACCCGGCCAGCGGGCCGGGTTAGGGATGCTCGCGGACAGGAAGACGGTCCTACCCGCGAGTTTTCGCTCCAGCGCCACGTCGACGATCGGTGTGTCGCTCACCAGGCTCCCCCAACGGCATTGTCAGGAATAAGATGGAGGTCACGGTCGTGAATTATCCATTCGAGGTGGGTTCGCGTGTTTTCGCGCAGATAGCGCGCGGTGTGCACCAGCATCGCGCGCGCATCGGGGTCGATGATCGTGCGCGTCTGATCGATGCGCTGCAAATCTTCGGCTGCCGGAGTCCGCGGGGTAACACCGACAATAGAGCGACGTGTCGGAAACATGACGTCAAGCGACCAGTGGCGAAGCGGAATACAGGTCGCTCCGGCGCCACGGGCCGCGTCTTCGACGCTGCGCACGAGATATCGTCGTCGCCTGACGAGCGCGTGTGCGTGCGCCTTTTCCACCTCATGGATCACACGGTCAAGTGCAGTCGGGGTGAGGACATCGTATCCGTGCGCATCTGTGGCGAGGTCAGCGGCGCTCAACGTTATCCGCGGCAGGTCGCCACTGCCGGGGATCGGCTTGGGGTCGTCGGGCCACCTTACGATTTGCAGTCCCATCTGGTGGCTCAGGGCGTAGTCAACTTCGTCGAAGACCCATTTCGAGCGGTGCGCTTCGGGCGTTTCGAGAAGAAGCAGAAATGCGTAGGACTCTAGGGCATCGGCAATGTGAGCCTGGACATCGTCACCTGGAGGCACCGCGAAGCGATCGATGAACGGTACAAAGCGGTGGTGTGCCAGCTGGTCATGAAGTTGCTCCGCTGCCCCGAGTCCGTCTTCACGCTTATGGCTGATGAACACGCGCCGATTGCGGTCTTCGATTCCGAGTTCCTCAAGGAGCACCCGGGCCAGCCGTCGTTCAGGTCGGTCTCCGGACCACTCGAAGCCATTAGCGTGCGCAACGGGAACCGGAATCACCTCGTGGAAGTTGGTGAGGTCCTCTACCACCGGGATGACTACGCGACCAACACGGATCGCGTCGACGATCGCCTGCTTGACTTTGTCGCTGTCTTTGGCGGCGGGGCCGGCGAGCACCACAGCTACCGACGGCGCGCGGGGGTCCGGGTTAGACCCTGTGAACTCCACGGTCACATCCAGATGCACGCCGACAGACCGCAGCTCGTTCTCAATAGCGCTCCTCAGATCTGCAGACCAAGCTTTACGATCGACCTGAATCATTTGGATCTGGTACGTCACCGCCATAACAAGTCACTCCGCAATGAGATATTCCATATTCATTCGTTCATCGCACCGAGGGTTCGCGGGCGTGCATCAGCCCTGTGTAATCGCAGGTCGTCCGCGACGAGATAGGCTCTGGCCGTCTGGTCCTAGAACGCATCCCCATACTCCCCTGTTCCGACGTTGACGTCGGATAAGCATAGCCCGGAGACGTTCACGGGCACGTAGACAACAAGACGATCCGCATCGCGACGACCTCAGTCGCCTCAGGCTTCCCACACGCGGCCCCACTGTGCCAATGGATGGGTACGCCTTCGACTTTCGCGCGCCAGCGGCATGCTGTTTGCGAGGCTGGCGGCACATGCGGCTGCCTGCCGCCACATACGGGGCAAGCGTCGTGGATGCGGACAACGGCGAATTCTGGGATGACCTCCCCGCTCATATTCGACAGCGGATGCTGGTGCCCGTTATTGGGCCTGAGGTCACTGTCGTAGATGGCGACCCGCCGGAACAGACGCTCACCAAGCTTATCGGCCAACGCCTCGCTGAAAAGTATGAGCTGCATAAGTAGGCCGCGATACGCACCACGGATGAAGTTGTCTCAGAGTTGCTGATGAAACGAGCGCAGCATGGGATCCGTTTGTACGTTATCTCGGTTAAGTTGCGTTGTTGACCAGCTCCGCGCTCCGCGAAACGCCAGGACGGAATATGCGCTAAAGCGCAATATCGCCTTCGCGCAATTCCACTTCCACGAACGAAGCACCTTGTGTCGTCAAATTAGCGATCCGCCAATGGCTCAACGACTTTGCATGGTATTTGGCATATTTCGGATGATAAATCGAAATACCACCGGTTCTTCATTAAGTTCGTCGGTCGCGCAAAGGGTTCCTCTCAGACTGGCAGATAACTCACGTGACAGAGGCGGACCGATACCGCCGGTGGTGTGCAACAAGTCCGCAGAGTTGGCTCACACCAGTCGCCAGCCGCAGATCCGAAGGAATCCAACGGCAATCGCTCGCCTTTTAAGGCGAAACAAAAATGTGCGGCTAGGTTCACCGCATCGTCAAATCCTTGTCGAGCTGGCGCATTCCATGCACATATTGACACGATCTGCCGCCATGCTTAGTACCGGTAATACTAGGCAGCACCTACTGCAGTAGAATTCCCCCGATTTTAGCTTAGGGCGCCTACGCATTGCCGCTATTTTCCGGCAGAGCGCGTCTGCCAAGTCATCTAACTGTGGCTCGAGCGGCTGCGCGTCTACAATGACAAAAGACCCGATATTATTCGTTTCATCAAAAATTGCCGCTCTATTTGTCAGCTCAGTGACAACGGGAATCACCGTCTCGGTGCCGAATCGAGCGTGGAATTGACGGCTTTCGAATCGAGTCCAGACTCGATTGGGGTATTCCGGCGAGAGAAAGCAGACAATAAATGTCGCTTGCGATCGATATATTGGTGCCAAGTACTCTTCGACATTTGCCGCCAGTATGCGCTCTTGCTCGAAAGAATCGAAGAATACATGGAGTTCGCGACTGGCGAGTTGGTGTGCTAGATAAGCGGCTTGGTCACGACGGTCTGATGCAAACGATAGCGCGAAGTCGTACTTGTCTTCGAACTCGATGTTCAAGAACCCAGCCCGGACTGCGAAATGGGTCCAATCGAGGTTGCTAAGATAGAAATGAAACTTGGGATCCTCCGCCGAAAGAAACTTATTTCGCTGATCAAAATGTAATAGCGCCTTGAAATCGGGGTCACTATCAATGTGGTCAGCCAGATGGCCTCTGCCGATGACGGCGGAAATGCTCGACTCCAACTCCGGGTATTGGTTTATTAGTTCCGATACTCTAATGGATCTGTCTCGCGCTTCCGAGAGCCACTTTAGTAGATGAAGATAAGGTGCCCGCCCCTCTGGATTAAACCGCGGCCCTGATGCAAAACGTATGGCGATCTCTGTATAATGAATTGCCATTGCATCGACAATATCGCTGAGTATCCTGCTGAACGGGTGCTTCATTACCTGGCGGCTGCGCTTCTGCTCGAGGATCCCAGACAAGGTGCAACATTTCTGAGCCAACAATTGCGCAATCTGAAAGCTGCCGCGCGCACTTGCTACAATATCAACAATTGGCAGGTCCGCATTCAAGACAGCCGCACCCTCGCTTACCAGACGACTGACCTTTTGATCCGATGAAGTCCCAAACCGGATGATATCAAGCCGGCTCATGAGATCTCTTGCGAACCTAATTAAGGAACTTCCTGCATTGTTAATACCAAGAACAACGAGCTTAGCATTTGCGGACTCTTCATCCGCTAATATCTTCATCCGGTCAGCTACTCTTTCGCGTAGATCATCTGGCAGTCGGTGGTAATCATCGATGGCCACAATGCCGATGTCATCCATCTCCAACGCGGCCAAAAGTAGCTCACGGTCGTCCCGCTTGCGCGCGCTCAATATGAGGATGTCATTGAGCTTGAGCTCTTCAACGGCTTTGATTAGAGCTGTAGTTTTTCCGACTCCAGTCGGTCCTTCAATGACCAACCCTCTTCCCGGGGTTCTCAACGCGACGAGAAGTTCTCCGTACTCGTCTGGCTCCACGAAAGTATGCGTAGGTACCCCAGACGACTTGAATACTTCCTCAAGCCGTGGCATATGATGCATCCCGCTATTGAATCAAACTGGCAGCCAACAGTCCTCGGTTACCGAAACGTCGGTAGATGCCGCTTCACTTTGCAACGTCCGGACCTACGGTCACACCGAGTTGTCATAAGGGACACTCGGCAACGGCGTACAGATTTTCCTCGGTTTGCACGGTGACGGGCCGCCGGACGGAGTGGTAGCGCCGTCCGCGGTTACAGGGCCCACGAAAACACGGCCCGACAGCAACTGTGAGCATTCTCGGGCGGCATCTGCTGCCCTGGACGTGGAAGCCCACTACTTCCGGATCGTCTAGGGCGCCATCCGGCGGCCCACCAAGCGCTGGCAGACCACCCCCAAAGCAGGCCTACCTACGGGAAGAACGCCCACAAGTCTGCCAACTTCTTTACTAAAGAAAGCGATACAGTGGGAGACGCGGTCACGGCCAAAGCTGGTTCGCAACCCAAGTGCTACCGCCGTCGCCCGCCATCGCAAGATGTCTGCAAGGTCGGATACTTCCAGTTTGAAGCCGACGTATTTGACCAGCACGGTTTGCGGCCAGGCCGTATTTCACAGCAGAAACTCCCACGATTCTGGGCGAGTTTATGTGTATCTTGGCGTACCGAGTGACCGCGGGATCGATTGCAGTGCAACACTTTGGCGAACGGAAGCGGACTGAACCGAGCGGTATGTCAGCATCGGGCGGTTGATGGTTCGAGTCCATCCGGGGGAGCAACCACGTCCTACTTCTTGCCCTGCTGCTGTTGCCGGGCAGCTTGGGCGAGTGCTTCCACCAACGGATTCGCCGCTGACGCCAGCGCCTGCCGTTCCTCGTCGGTGAGTTGATAGAAGGTCCAGACGCCCCACGCGGCCGGCCGGATGTAGACCGTGACCTCTTGGCGGGTGTTGTTCTGCAGAACGGCGGGCACGGGCACCGCGCGGTCTAGTGTCGCGGCACTGGCCAGTTCTTCGGCGATCTTGTCGACGTCAGCCGACTCCTGCAATTGGTACAGCACAGCCTTGTTGAACGGTCCTTCCATCGCGAGGAACCAGGCCATCACATCTCCTTCGGTCGGGGTCGCGCGTCACTGTAAGTGATCGGCCCGGTCTGTTGGCAGGTATTCCGGTACGCGCGCACCAAGACGGCGCGCACCTAGGAACCGTTCAGGGTTCGCTAGGCTCGTGGCGTGCACCCTCGGCTGATCGCCACCGCCACGTTCGTCGGGCTCGTCGCGGCCGGTTGCGGCTGGAGCCCGTCTTCGGCGCCGCCGCCCAAGCCGGACACCTGCAAGCCGACCGACGGCCCCAGCGCCGACGCGGTCGCCCAGGCGATCGCCAACCTGCCCAACCCCGAAGCCGGGGCGCAGTGGACTCAGGTGAGGGACGGCCACACCGCCAACTGCCGGCTGTACTGGGTGCAGGTCGGGCAGAGGAACCCGCAGCCCAACAGCGTCGGCCAGTTGCTGTTCTTCGACCGGCAGACGCCGCTGGGCCCGGCCACTCCGCAGCCACGTCCGTACATCAACGTGGTGACCAACGCCGATGACAGCGTCGTGGTGAACTACCAATGGCAGCAGGGGCAGGACTCGCCCAAGGCGCCCACCGGCATTGCGACGGTGCGGTTCCGCATCGGTGACGACGGCAAGCTGCGGGCCGTCGACCCGCTGCCGCCCAGCCCTTAGCCGTTGACCAGCTCGGCCGGATCGAGCATTGCCGCGTAACGCAGTTGCTCCGGGATGCCGAAGCCGTCGATGAGGGTTTCGACATGCGGTCGCAAGGTCCGGCAGCGCTCGTTGATGCCCCGGGTGACGGCCTTGGCGCGTTCGGTGGACAGGTACCGGTGTTCCATGAACCACGCCTTGTCGTCCTCGATGACCGACAGCGCGTACAGATCGCAGACGTCTTCGAGCAGTTCGCGTGCGGTGTCGTCCTCGCATGCCGCGATGCCCGCGACGAACGCCTCCAGGATGATGCGATCGATGTGCGCCGACGCGGCGTGCAGCACGTGGTCCTGCACGGCGTTGAACGCGTCGAACGCGCTCATCTCCTTGGCCTTGCCCTGCAACCGCCGGGCCACCGTCGACAGCAGGTATTCCTCGCGGTCTTCGAACATCTTGACCTGGGTGCCGCGGTTGAACAGGCTGCCTTCCTCCTCATTGTCCTGGCGGCTGTCCAGCACGGTCTGGATGATGGTCTCCGCGGAGGTGCGCTTGAGCACACGCTCGCCGGCGAAGTTGGCGGCGAACCGCACCCATTCGACCGGGCTCATGCCCTTGATGTCGTCGGCGTAGGCCGTCAGGAGTTCCTTGGCCACCAGCTGGGTCAGCACGTGGTTGTCGCCCTCGAACGTGGTGAACACGTCAGTGTCGGCGCGCAGTGCGATCAGCCGATTCTCCGCGAGATAGCCTGCGCCGCCGCATGCTTCGCGCGCTTCCTGGATGGCCTTGCTGGCGTGCCAGGTGTTGGCGGCTTTGAGTCCCGCCGCGCGTGCCTCCAGTTCGCGCTGCTCCTCGGCGTCCGGGTTGTCTGAGGTCTGCAGGTCGTGGCACTTGGACACCAGCTCGTTCTGCGCGAATTGCAGTGCGTAGGACTTGGCGATCAGCGGCAGGAGCCGACGCTGGTGCACCAGATAGTCCATGATCAGCACCTCGTTGTCGCTCTTCGGTGCCTCGAATTGCCTGCGCTGCAACGCATATCGCGTGGCGATGTCGAGGGCGACGCGGGCTGCCGCTGCGGCGCTGCCGCCTACGGTGACGCGACCGCGGATCAGCGTGCCGAGCATGGTGAAGAAGCGTCGGCCCGGGTTCTCGATCGGTGAGCTGTAGGTACCGTCGGGTGCGACGTCGGCGTAGCGGTTGAGCAGGTTCTCCCGCGGCACCCGTACGTTGTCGAACACGATGCGGCCGTTGTCGACGCCGGGCAGCCCGCCTTTGTAGTGGCAGTCTGACGTCGTCACCCCCGGCATGTCGTTGCCCATGTCGTCACGGATCGGCACCACGAAGCAATGCACCCCGTGGCCTTCGCCGTCCGGGGTGATCAACTGTGCGAAAACTGCTGCGACACGGGCTGTTTCGGCCGCACCGCCGATGTAGTCCTTGCGTGCTGTCGGTGTCGGGGAGTGGATCACGAACTCTTCGGTCGCCGGATCGTAGGTCGCCGTCGTCTCCAGGGACTGCACGTCGCTGCCGTGACCGGTCTCGGTCATCGCGAAGCAGCCGAGCAGATCGAGGTCGATCAGGCGCCGCACGTAGGCCTTGTGGTGCCGCTCGGTGCCGAGGTTCTCGATGGCGCCGCCGAACAGGCCCCACTGCACGCCCGCCTTCACCATGAGCGAGAGATCGGACATCGCGAGCATTTCGATGCTGCTGATCGCGGCGCCGACGTCGCCGTTGCCGCCGTGCTCCTTGCGGAAGCCGTCTTCGGCGGCACCGGCCGCGGCCATGATCTTGAGTTGCTCGGCGACCTTGGCTCGGGCGATGACGGTGTTCGGGGTGTAATGCGGCCGGAATTTCTCGTCCGACAGATTGGCCCGCATGGCGTTCTTGGTGTCGCGCCAGCGCCCGTCCAGCGTGTTTCGCAGATGCTCGGCAGTGGAGGTCATACCCGACGGTAGCGCGTGACCCCGCGCTGGATCGTCGAGATCGACGCCAGGGTCGTTGTTTTCACACAATCACAACCCTGACGTCGATTTCGGCAACGAGAAGGCCTAGCTTTCGCTGCCCACCGTGACCGCGGTCGCCTCGTCGGTGAGCTCGTCGAGCTCGTCCTCGACGGCGTGGTCGTCGTCGATGTGGCGCAGATGCGTGCGGCTCGCGAACAACACGACCGCGCCGGCGAGCACGGCACCGGCACCGACCCAGTACGGCAGGTGCACGTTGACCTGCTCCCCGAGCAGGCCGGCCAGCCACGGCGCGACGGCAGCGCCGCTGAACCGCAGGAAGCTGTAGGCCGCCGAGGCCACGCCACGCTCGACCGGGGCGGCCTTCATGACGGTCTCGGTGATCAGCGTGTTGTTGACGCCGATGAACAAGCCGGCGATCACGACACCGGTGGCCAGCACGGGCTTGGAATCGGTCCACACCGCCATCGCGGTCAGCACCGCGGTGAAGGCGATGAGGTTGAGGATGAGCACCCGCACGGTGCCGAACCGGTGCTGCAGTCGCGGGGCGACCACCACGGACGTGAACGCCAGCGCCAGGCCCCAGCCGAAGAAGATCAGGCCGATCTGATGCGCGCTCATGTCAAGGGGAAACGGGGTGAACGCCAGCAGGGTGAAGAAGCCGAAGTTGTACAGCAGCGCGGTGATCGACACCCCGAGCAGACCGCGGTGGCGCAGGGCCCGGAAAGGGTCGGCGAGCGTGGTCGCCCGCTCGGCTCGCGGCGTGGCCGGCAGCAGGAAGGCGGTGATCACCAAAGCGAACGCCATCAAGGCCGACACTCCGAAGAACGGGCCGCGCCAGGAGATCGATCCCAGCACGCCGCCGACCAGCGGGCCGACCGCGATGCCCAGGCCGAGCGCGGCCTCGTAGAGGATGATCGCTTGTGCCACAGAGCCTTTGGCGGAGTTGACGATGGTGGCCAGTGCGGTGGCGATGAACAGGGCGTTACCCAGCCCCCACAGGGCGCGCCAGCCGACGATCTGCATGACCGTGTCGCTCATGCCTGCCAGTCCCGCGCCCGCGATGATGACCACCAGGCCCAGCAGCAGTGTCCGTTTCGGACCGATCCGGCTCGACACCACACCGGTGATCAGCATCGCCACGCCCATCACCGCCATGTAGCTGGTGAACAGCAGCGACACCTGTGACGGTGAGGCGTTGAGGTTGTCGGCGATCGGTTTGAGGATCGGGTCCACCAGTCCGATGCCCATGAAGGCAACGACGGAGGCGAATGCTACGGCCCACACGGCCTTGGGTTGGCGCCACATCGGGGCGAGAACTCCTTAGTCTGTTGTCGGTTCTGTACTAGTTGTCGTCGGCCGGGTCGCGGTCCTCGAGGATCCGCCGGATGACCTCCACGGCGGCCGCCAGGGTTTGGCGGTCTTCGGGGGCCAGGCGGTCGAGCCGCGGGTTGATCGCGGCGGCTCGGTCGATCCGGGCCTGGGTGAGGGTGCGTCGGCCCTCGTCGGTGATGCGGATGAGGACTGCGCGGGCATCGCCTGGGTCGGCGGTGCGGGACACCAGTCCGGCGTCTTCGAGGCGACGCACCTGCGTCGTCATCGTCGGCTGCGAGCAGTGGTCGAGGTAGGCGAGGTCGGAGATGCGGGCCTGGCCCTGATCCTCGATGGTGGACAGCAGCCGGGCCTGCGCCCATGGCAGCGGCAGCCGGGTACGTTGATTGGCGAGGCGATTCAGCCGCGCCACGACCGAGAGCAATTCCGCACCGAGCTCGGTCTTGTGGTGCGCCGCGGCGTCTTCCGCGATGGGGGTCGGCATACACCCATAATTACATAGAATTTCTATGTAGTCTACCGGCCCCGTCGTGTCGCCCCTCACACAACGGCCACCGAACCACCCGGATTTCAGCTGGCAGAATCGAGAAATGAGCGCTCCCGGATCGGCGACCCAGCCACGGAAGACGGGTCCGCTGACCCCCGGGGAACTCGCCCAGGCCGCCGTGATGGCGGCGCTGTGTGCCGCCACGGCCATCATCGCGGTGGTGGTGCCGTTCGCGGCGGGCCTCTCGATGCTCGGCACCGTGCCGATGGGTCTGCTGGCGTACCGCTACCGGATGCGGGTCCTGCTGGCCGCGACCGTCGCCGGGGCGACCATCGCGTTCCTGATCGCCGGGCTCGGCGGCTTCATGACCGTCGTCAACTGCGCGTACATCGGCGGACTGACGGGCATCGTGAAACGGCGTGGCCGGGGAACCCCGACTGTTCTTGCCGCGGCCGTCGTCGCCGGTGCGCTGTTCGGCATGGTGCTGGTCGGAGCCTTGACCGTGTTGTCGCGGCTGCGCATTCTCGCGTTCGAATCAATGACCGCCAACATCGACGGTCTTGCCGTGGCCATGGCCCGTGTCCCCATCCTGCGGGACTTCGCCGATCCGCTCAAGCACGGTTTCGCCACGCTGCTGGACTACTGGCCCGTGTTGATCCTCGGGTCAGGGATCTTCAGTATCTGCTTCGTCAGCCTGGTCGGCTGGTGGGCGCTGTCGCGGGTACTGACCCGGCTGGCCGGCGTCCCCGACGTCCACAAACTCGACACGCCCGCAGGCACGGGAACCGTGGCGCCGGTGCCCGCTCGCCTGGTCGACGTCCGATTCCGGTATCCGGGCGTCGACCACGACGCCCTGGGTCCGGTGTCGTTGGATCTGCAGCCGGGCGAACACGTCGCGGTCACCGGCCCCAACGGCTCGGGCAAGACCACCCTGATGCTGGTGCTGGCCGGGCGGGAACCCACCGCGGGCACCGTCGAACGCGCCGGAGCGGTGGGGCTCGGCCGCATCGGCGGGACCGCGGTGATCATGCAGCACCCCGAAAGCCAGGTGCTCGGAACCCGGGTTGCCGACGATGTGGTCTGGGGCCTGCCGCCCGGCACGACAACGGATGTCGACCGGCTCCTGACCGAGGTCGGCCTCGACGGGTTGGCCGACCGGGACACCGGTGGACTCTCCGGAGGCGAGCTGCAGCGGTTGGCCGTCGCGGGTGCGCTGGCACGTGAGCCCGCACTGCTCATCGCCGACGAGGTCACCAGCATGGTCGACCAGAACGGCCGCGACACACTGATGACCGTGCTGTCGGGTCTGACCCGGCACCACGAGATGTCACTCGTGCACATCACCCACTACGACGCCGAAGCGTCGTCGGCCGACCGCGCGATCAACCTGGGCGGCACGTCCGACAACACCGACATGGTGCAGACCGCGGCAGTGCCGTCAGGCACGGTCCCCGGCCACGAAGCCGGTGCACCCGTGTTGGAGCTGACCGCCGTGGGACACGAGTACGCCAGCGGAACCCCGTGGGCGAAAACGGCTTTGCGCGACGTCACGTTCACCGTCAACGAAGGCGACGGACTGCTTGTCCACGGTCTCAACGGATCTGGCAAGTCCACCCTGGCGTGGATCATGGCCGGGCTCACCGTGCCCACCTACGGAGCCTGCCTGCTCGACGGCGCACCGGTGTCCGGACAGGTCGGCACCGTGGCGATGTCTTTTCAGGCGGCGCGGCTGCAGTTGATGCGCAGCAGCGTCGAGCGCGAGATCGCCTCGTCCGCGGGTTTCGCGGTCGACGATCAGGCGCGCGTCACGGCGACGCTGGCCACGGTCGGCCTGGACCCGGGGCTCGCCAAGCGCCGCATCGATCAACTCTCGGGCGGCCAGATGCGGCGGGTGGTGCTCGCCGGTTTGCTCGGCCGCGCCCCGCGTGCACTCATCCTCGATGAGCCCCTGGCCGGTCTGGATGCGGCCAGTCAGCGTGGGCTGCTGCGGCTGCTGGAGGATCTGCGCCGCGACACCGGGCTGACCGTCGTGGTCATCTCGCACGACTTCTCGGGGTTGGAAGGCCTGTGCCCGCGCACGCTGCATCTGCGGGACGGGGAACTGGCCATGGCGCCCACCGCGGCAGGAGGTGCCCGATGACCGCGCCGACCCGAGGGCAACGCAGGCCCATGGTGCTGCTGCGGCCGGTGCCCGGCGACAGCGTCATCCACCAACTGTGGGCCGGCACCAAGCTTGTGGCGGTGGCCGGCATCGGCGTGCTGCTGACCTTCTATCCGGGCTGGGTGCCCATCGCCTTCGTCGGGGTGCTGGTGCTCGTGGTGGCCCGGCTGGCGCACATCCCGCGCGGCGCGGTCCCCTCGGTGCCGTTCTGGTTGTGGGTGCTGATGGCGCTGGGCGCGGCGACCGCGACGCTGGCCGGTGGCGCCCCGATCATCGATGTCGGGTCGATGCACATCGGCCTGGGCGGGTTGTTCAATTTCCTGCGCATCACCGCGCTGTCGATCGTCTTGCTCGGCCTCGGGGCTCTCGTTTCCTGGACCACCAACGTCGCCGACATCGCCCCGGCGGTCGCGACGCTCGGCCGCCCGTTGCGGTTCGTGGGCGTCCCGGTGCACGACTGGGCGGTGACAATCGCGTTGGCGCTGCGCGCTTTCCCGATGCTGATCGACGAATTCCGCACGCTGTATGCCGCACGAAGGCTGCGACCCAAGGAACGTGCGGAGTCGTTCCGGGCCCGGCGTAAGCAACGGGTGGGCGACGTCGTCGATCTGCTGGCGGCATCCGTCACCGTGGCATTGCGCCGCGCGGACGAGATGGGTGACGCGATCACCGCGCGCGGTGGTACCGGACAGATCTCGGCGCTGCCGTCGCGGCCCAAGGCGCGGGACTGGGTGGCGTTCGCGGTGCTGATCGTGGTGTGCGGCAGCGCGTTGGCGCTGGAGCTGACGGTGCTCGGCACGAGCTTGCCGCGCAGGTGATGTCAGTGGCGCCGCGTCGTCAATAGCCGGATGGCGGCGTAACCCACACCGCCGGCCAGCGCCAGCGCCGCCAGCCAGGGCAGCAGCAGGCCGAACAGCATGACCGCCCCGGAGGCGAAGCTGACCATGCCGTCCCAGCCGCGTTCGACCTGACCGAAGAACCCGTGGTACTGCTTGGTCGGGCCGCCGAAGTTCTCGGCGTAGACGTCGAGGTTGAGCGTGCTGAAGGCGATCTGCTCACCGAGCTGAGTGCGCTGTGCGCGCAGGCTGTCCAGATCGGCCTGCCGCTGGGACAGCGCGTTCTCGGCTTTGATCAACGCGTCGGGATCCTTCGCGTCGCGCATGATCCCGAGCAGCCGGTCGACCGAGGTCTGCAATGCGGAGATCCGCGCATCGAGGTCGACGCGCTGGTTGGTCACGTCGTCGGCATGGATCTCCAGGGTGTTGACGGTGCCGAGCCCTTTGACGTCGGTGATCGTCTTGTCGAGTTTGGCGGCCGGGACCCGCAGCACCAGCGCGACGTGCGCGCGCCCCGAACTGGAGCCGGCATCCTCCGAGCGGCTGTCCACGCGTCCGCCGGCATCGGTGACGATGGTCGTGGCCTTGTCGGCGGCCGCGGTGGTGTCGGCCGCGGTCAACGTCAGTGACGCCGTCTTGACGATGTCGCGGTCGGCGTCAGGGGGTTTGGGCGCGTTGTCGTTCGGACCGTTGAGCGGGGGAGACGCGGTGAACGGCGCCGCGGGCGCGGGGGCCGCGGTCGCCGCGGCGGGCGGCGATTCCGGTGCCGTCGAGCTCGGGGAATGCCCGGCTGCGCACGCCTGCGTCGTCACCGAAATCGTCACGGCCAGCAGGGCCGCCGCGGCGAGGCGACGCCGGGTACGGCTGTTGTAGACGGGCATCAGCACAATCTACCGATCCGGGGTGGCCCACAGACCTATCCTGAGCGGGGAGTTTCGGGGTCGGTAGAGAGCCAGATGACGGTAGTGACGTGTCGACGATGCGGCCGGGTGGCGCGCGATGGCGCTCGGTTCTGCGACGCGTGCGGTGCACCGCTCGCCGAGGCGGCCGGGCCGGCCGAATACAAGCAGGTGACGGTTCTGTTCGCCGATGTCGTGCACTCGATGGACATCGCGGCCGCGGTCGGTGCCGAACGCCTGCGCGAGATCATGACCGAACTGGTGCAGCGCTGTGCCGAGGTGGTCCAGCGCTACGGTGGCACGGTCGACAAGTTCACCGGCGACGGCGTCATGGCGTTGTTCGGGGCACCGATTGCCTTGGAAGATCACGCGTTTCGTGCGTGTCTCACGGCGTTGGAGATTCAGCAGGAGGTACAGCGGCTGGCCGTCGACGTCGGCCGCCGCGACGGGTTGCCGCTGCAGCTGCGCATCGGCCTGAATTCCGGTGAGGTCATCGCCGGCGACATCGGCTCTGGCCCGCTCGGCTATACCGCGGTAGGTGCCCAGGTCGGATTGGCACAGCGGATGGAGTCGGTGGCACCGGCCGGTGGGGTCATGCTCAGCGAGTCGACCGCACGTCTTGTCGAGCACACTGTCGTGCTCGACGCCCCGCAACATGTCCGGATCAAGGGGGCCAGCGAACCGGTGTGTGCTCGCAGGCTGGTCGGGATCGCTCCACACCAGCAGGCGCGCATCGGGCGCGGCGGCACGCGTCTCGTCGGCCGCAGCTGGGAACTGGCCGCCCTGGTCGGCATGCTCGACCGAACCGTCGGCGGCGCGGGATGCGTCGCCGGCGTGGTCGGGCCTCCGGGAATCGGGAAGAGCCGCTTGATCGCCGAGACCCTGGCCATCGCGGTCGGCCGTGGCATTCAGGTGTTTTCGGCGTTCTGTGAGTCGCACACCGCCGACGTTCCGCTCTCGGTGGTCTCGGAGTTGATGCGGGCGATGTTCGGCGTCGACGGGGTCGGTGACGACGCAACGGCGCGGAAGCTGTTGCGGGCCAGGCTCCCTGACATCGACGAAGACGACCGGGTGCTGCTGGAAGACGCGTTGAGCATCGGCGCCCCGGAAGTTCGCCTGCCCGATATCGGGGCCGACGCTCGGCGCAGACGCGTCGCGGCACTGGTCGACGCCGTGGTGACCGCTTGCCCGGCTCCGAGTGTGTACGTGATCGAGGATGCACATTGGATCGACCCGGTCAGCGAAGCGGTGCTCGTCGACCTGCTCGCGACGTTGACCCGGGCCCGGTCGCTGGTGCTGGTGACCTACCGCCCGGAGTACGACGGCGTGCTCGGCCGATATCCCGGCGCGCAGACCATCGCTCTGTCGCCGCTCGACGATGAACAGACGGCCGAACTGGTCAGCGGGTTGCTCGGGCGCGACGCCTCGGTCGGCGGTCTGGCCGGCCAGATCGCCCAACGTGCCGCGGGCAACCCGTTTTTCGTCCAAGAGATCGTGCGTGATCTGGCGGACCGCGGTGTTCTTGCCGGCGGGCGCGGCTGTTATCTGTGTCCGGCCGGTGCCGACGATGTTGCGGTGCCCGCGACGTTACAAGCTGCGATCGCCGCGCGGGTCGATCGGCTTGACGCCGCCGCCAAACGCACGCTGAGTGCCGCTGCGGTCGTGGGCGCACGGTTCGAGGAAACCCTGCTGGCCCAGTTCGCCGACACGACTCAGCTCAGCAGGCTGGTCACGGCCGAACTCATCGAACAGGTGGCATCAACACCCAAGGTGCAGTACGCGTTTCGGCATCCGATGATCTGGTCGGTGATGTACCGCGCCCAATTGAAATCCGAACGGGCACAGCTTCATCGTTGTGTGGCTGCGGCGATCGAGCCGCGGGACGAGAATGCCGCGTTGATCGCCGACCACCTCGAAGCCGGCGGCGAGCTACGCCAGGCCTACGACTGGCACATGCGCGCCGGAGACTGGTCCAGGTTCCGCGACGTCCGCGCGGCCCGGATGAGTTGGGAGCGGGCCGGTCAGGTCGCCGATCGGCTGCCGCTCGATGATCCGCAGCGCCCGGCCCTGCGGATCGCACCGCGAGCGTTGATCTCCGGCACCAGTTTTCGCTCCGGTGGCGCCATTTCGGATACCGGTTTCGATGAACTGAGGGCATTGGCCGAGGAGGCCGACGACAAGCGGTCGCTGGCCATCGGGATGGCCGGGCAGGTGGGCGCACTGCTCGGGCACGCGCATTTCCGGGCAGCCGACGAGTTGGCATCCGAACTCGTCGGCGTTCTCGATGCGATCGCTGACCCGGATCTCATCGTCGGGCTCATGCACACCACGCTCATCGCCAAATTCGCGATGGGAGCGATGGGTGACCTGGTGCGGCTGGCGCAACGGGTGATCGATCTGTCGGGCGGGGATCCGCGCAGGGGCAGCATCGTCACGGAGTCGCCGTTGCTGATCGCGACGATGCTGGGGGCTGTCGCACGATCCAGTTGGGGGCAGCCCGGCTGGCGCGACGAACTCGACCGGGGCCTGGCGCTACTGCGGGATATCAACCCGGCGGCTCGCGGTGTGCTGCTCGTGTACAGCGCCAACGTCGGCTGGGCCTACGGCACGTTGCGCATGGATGAGGAAATCCTGCAGGAGACTGCTGAAACCCTGCGATTCGCTGAACAACTCGGTGAGGGCTACGCGCTCGACGCGGCCCGATGCGCACGCGGGCTTGCTCTGGTCGCGGCGGACCCGGAGAGTGCCGAGGGTTTCGAACTGCTGGAGCAGACCCGGGAGGCGGTCGAGCAAGAGCGGTTCGCCATGCCTGTTCTGGCGCCCATCGACGTTGCCTTCGCTCGGCGGCTGGTCCATCAAGGAGATCGGGATGGCGCCATCGCCGCGTTGCGCGACATCGCGGCGCGCCAGATCGACGCAGGGGAGTGGTTGGGGCGTGGGGTCGCGGTGACGGCATTGGCCGAAGAACTCATCGCCCGCGGCTCGGTCGACGACCTGAGTGAGGTCGAGGCCGCGATCGACCACCTTGACGCCGAACCGGTGGAAACCGGCTTCGTGCTGTTCGACATCATGGCGCTGCGCCTGCGGACTTTGTTGGCCGGAGCGCGGGGTGACGCGGCGTATCCCGAACTGCTCGAGAAGTATCGCGATCGGGCGAAATCGCTTGGATTCGAAGGACACCTGGCTTGGGCCGAGGAGATGTCCTCTGCCCGTTAGCGTGCCGCAGCGCCGTTCGCGGCCCACTGTGCGTCGGCCAGGCTGGTCGCGACATCCGCACGGCCGAGGAACATCTCGTCGAAATACGGCCGCAGCGCCTGGTACCCGGCGGGGAACCCCGGTCCGCCCGGCGCCGGAACATGCGGTCCGCGCAACACCCGGAAGAACGGGGTCACATCCACTCCGCGCGACTTCCAGTAATCGTGGTAGACCGGCTGCGCCGCCAGCACGGCGGGCACCGCGGCACCGTGCGCCCCGAGGAACTCATTGCCTTGCTTGCTGCCCATCCATTGCAGCACCTGGCGTACCGCGTCGGGATGCTTGGTGGCCGAATTAGCGGCCGCCACAATGCCGTTGGTGACGCTGACCCGACCTTTCGGTCCCTCGGGCAGCATCACCACACCCCAGCGGAACGGGGCCTGGTTGGCGATGGCCGCCAGGTTGAAGGTGCCGGACTGGAACAACGCCATCCGGCCTTGCAGGAACGTGTTGCGGGAGAAATCGCCGTTGCCGTTGGTGACCGACGCGGGCGGCGCGACGTGGTCGGCGTTGATCAGCCGCACCAGATACGTGAACGCGTCGACGGCTTGCGGGTTGTCGAAGGCGAACCGATCGCCGACAGTGAATTGGCCGCCGGCTGAGCCGATGTAGTTCAGGTAGATGCCCTGCATGTCGTTGGCCGCGTTGTACCCCCACTGCCGGACACGGGTCGGATCGAAGCCCTCGGTGGCGGCGGTGCGGCCGTTCTCATCGATGGTGAGCCGGGCCAGCAGCGGGCGTAGCGTGTCGTCGGGTCCGTCGGACCACCGGAGGCCGAGCAGTTCGGTGAGGTCGACGCCGGCGGCGTCGAGCAGGTCGGCGTTGAAGAACACGGCTATGCCGGCGTCGGTCAGCTGCGGCACACCCCATAGCGCGTCGTGGCGGGTGAACTGGCTGACCACTGACGGCTCCCACGCGCGGGAAGCATTGGTCCCCAAGGTCTTCCCGATGTCCATCAGGCGACCACTGTCGGCGTACCCGGCGAAATAGGCATTGGACAACCAGAAGACATCGTCGGCGCTGCCGCCGGCCACGTCGGTGCGCAGCGTGTCGAAGTACGACGAGTACGCTACGGTGTTGACGCGCACCTCGATGTCGGGATGTTCCCGGCTGAACTCGGCGAACGATTCCCGGTAGGCCGCCGCGGCCTGTTGGTCCCACAGGCGCACGGTCACCACGACGTGTCCCGGCGGTTCGGTGTCGCGGCCCAAAAGGACGGCCACACCAAGGAGCACAGCCATGGTCAGCGCTAGGCCCGCGGCCGCCAGTGTCGAAAAGCGGGGCCTCATTTGATACCCGTGACCACGATCGAGCGGACGATGTTGCGCGACAGCGCGACGAACAGCACCAGCAGTGGCACGATCGCGACCGTCGTCGCCGCCATCACCAGCGTCCACTGCGCGTTGTACTGCGTCTGCAGGCCCGCGGTCGCCACCGTCAGCACCTGCCATTTGTGGCCGCTGGTGATCACCAACGGCCATAGGAAGTTGTTCCACTGGGTCACCACGGTGATCAGCCCGAGCGTCACCAGAATCGGTCGGCTGGCCGGCACCACCACATGGGTGATCACGTCCAGCGTGTTGGCTCCGTCGATGCGCGCCGCGCTGATCAAGTCACCCGGGATCGAGCGAAAGTACTCCCGCAGCAGGAAGATTGCGTACGGAGAGCCGAACATGAAGGGCAGCACCAAGGCCCAGAACGTGTTGCGCAGCCCGGCTTCGGCCATCATCAGATACAGCGGCACCACCGTCACCGTCGCCGGCACCATCAGCGTGGCGATGTACACCCAGAACAGCGCGTCGCGGCCCGGAAACTCCAGCCGCGCAAAGGCGTACGCGGCCAGCACGGAGAACACCAGCTGCCCGATCAGGATCACGGCGGTCATCAGCGCGGTCACCACGACGGCCCGGCCGAAGCCCGCGTCGGCGAGCCCGAGGTAGTTCTCCCATGTCGGCGGGTTCGGCAGTGACAACGGCGAATCGGTGTTGAACTGCTGTGCTGAGGTGAACGACGTCAGCAGCCCCAAACTGAACGGCAGCAGCGTGATGACCGCACCGAGCACGAGGCCGGCGTAGATCGCGACGTTACGTGAGGTCATAGCTGATCCGGCGACGGAAGTAGAGATGCTGAACGACCGTGATGCCGACCAGCAGGATGAACAAGACGAGCGCCATCACCGACGCGCGGCCCACGGCGGCCGCGCCGAAAGCCTCGGCGTAGATGCGGTGCGCGACCAGGTCGGTGCGTCCCTGTGGTCCGCCTGCGGTCAGCGCATAGACGGTGTCGAATACCTGGGCGGCGCTGACGATTCCGGTGACGAGGACGAAGAACATGGTGGGCCGCAGCATCGGCAGCGTGATGTGGCGGAACCGTTGCCAGGCGTTCGCGCCGTCGGTGCGGGCGGCGTTGTGCACGTCCTCGGGAATGTTGAGGATCCCGGCGAGGAAGAACAGCGTGACGTAGCCGACGTTGGTCCAGATCACCACCGCCGACACCAGCGGCAGCGCCAGGCCGGGATCGGTGAGCCAGTCGATCTGGTGGCCGAGCACGGTGCTCACGGCCCCGTCGGTCGGAGCCAGGATCCAGCGCCACAACACCGCGATGGCCAGCGGCGCGCAGATCCACGGCAGCACATACACGGTGCGGAAGAAGCCACTGCCGGGCAGGCCGCGGGCCAGCAGTGTCGCCGCGAACAGACCCAGCGCGGTTTGGGCCGGCACCACCAACAGCACGAACAACAGGGTGACCAGCAATGAAGTGGCGAACGACGAATCGGTGAGTACCGCAGTCCAATTGTCGAACCCGACGTACGTAATCGGCCCCAGCAGATCCCACCGGTGCAGGCTCAGCCACGCCACCACCAGCATGGGTAACAGGAGGAAGGTGACGACGCCGAAGAGGCTGGGCGCGACGAGTGCGTAGCCCAGTGCGGTGTCCCGGACACGCGAGGTGGCCATTGGGTCATTAAAGCGGGTTGCCGTCTGCGGGTGTCAGGGTGGGTCGGTCCATGTGGGCCGGTGAGCGATCATCTTGTGACTCGTGTTTGGTCCCAAGTGGTCGCGGCAGGTGGATTGGCCCGTAGGTGGGGCTTGTCGACTTTGCCCGTCGGTGTCTTGGGAAGATCGTCGACGAAGCAGATGTATCGGGGACTTGGTGCCGCCCCTGCATGTATCCATACGCCTTCGGTGAGTTCGCTCGGCACGCCGACGACCGCGCATTCCACGATGTCCGGGTGCCGCTCAAGTCCTTCTTCGACCTCGAGCGCGCTGATGTTTCGCCGCGTCTGCGAATACTGTCGGTACTTGAGCGGCTATGCGTACACCGGCGGCCGAGGTGCCGGACCACGCGTGGCCGAGAATCTTGAGAGCGGTGGTTGCGCCATCCGGGGTCTGGTGTCAGATCCCGCGGCGCCGTTCGGTGGTGTCAATCAATCCGGTTTGGGTCGTGAAGGCAGGCACCACGGCGTGTTGGAGTTCACATGAGCCAAGTACGTCGCCGTCGACTGGTAGAACGCTCGACTGCTTGTCGAATCGAATCGGAGGCGCGCACTCTTCGGGTTCTTGGAGAGACTCCTCATAACGAGACATCCGGTTGCCCCCGAAATATGTTTGGGGACAACCGGATGCGCGTCTACGCCGCCTAAGCGTCGACGCATCCTCAGTGTAGTGACGTGGTGCCCCAGACGCTTTCAGGATCCAATGTTGGACTTGCGGAAAACGCCGGAAGTTCTCGTCTAGCGAGGCTGCTCATTGCTGCGTCACCGGCGAGTGAGGACTCCCGGCAGCTGTTGTCGTTAGAGGGCTCTTCGGTCCACACGATGCCGTTCTGGGATGAGATCGTGGCGGAGCGCGCCCGCGGATACCCGTCGGTACAGTGGCGCGCTGAGCACATCGATGCGTTAGCCGCGAAGGTCGTACTCGACCCCGCGTCGTTCGACGTGATCGTTGCTTCGAATCTGTTCGGTGACATCCTTTCCGACCTGGCAGCCGCCGTCGCTGGGTCGATCGGCATGGCTCCTTCGGCGAACCTCAACCCCACCGGTGAGTTGCCGTCCATGTTCGAACCGGTCCATGGATCGGCGCCCGACATCGCCTGCGATGGGATCGCGAATCCGATCGGCGCGATCTGGTCGGCGGCGATGATGCTGGAACACCTCGGCGGCCACCCAGAAGCCACTGCCGAAGTACTCACCGCAATCCGGCAATGCCTGAAGAGCAAGCAGACCCTGACCCGCGATCTCGGCGGTACCGCTTCGACCGCCGAACTGACCAAGTCGGTCATCGAACAGATTAGGGCGTAAAGTTCTCCAGGGTTTTCACGACGATTGGTGCTCGGATAGTCGGTCCTGTGGTGTGGTTGCCGGGCCATTCAGGTGCGGATCGAACTTCGCGCGGGCACGCACTGATGCGTGGGCGGCGCGCACGATCATCTCAGCGTCGGAGTCGTGCCCTTTGGGAATTTGAATCGCGGCGCTGTCAGGGGCGTCGCGGTGGGCCATCAACCAGTCGTAGAGCAGCCAGTCCAGGGCACAGGCGAGCGTGAAAGCGTCGGTGTCCTCGCTGTACTCCGCATCGACACAGGCTTGGAGCGCTTCGCGGTGTTCGCGCCGGGCAGCGTCCTTGTTTACCCCCGAACTGTCGAACAACATGGTCGACAACGTCAGCGGGTACTTTCGTCCAGATTCAGCTTTGAGTATCCACCGGCCGCCCTTCCATGGTTTATCAGGATCGACCAGAACCATCTGCCCGTATCCGCTCAGGACGCCGACGGGAGGTTCGTCGAGTTCGCCGTCGAGTGGCGCAGGGCCGAGGAGGTCGACAGCAAATCGCGCCCGGATCGCGAACAGTGCTGCAGTGCCGATGATCTGGCCTGCGCGCACGTCGGACACCATTCCGATTGTCTGGGCGGCAAGAGCGTAGTCCCGCACCAACATATCGAGACAGCGATGTAGAACAATCAAGTCGTCACGTTCGGCGGAGTTAGGGCGGGTGCCGCCGCCGAGGAGATCGCCGAATTGCGCGCCGGCGATGACCAACGCATCATCTAATGCCTCCAAATGCGTTCGCACCAGCCGGTCAGGTTCATCATCGCCGCTCACCAGGTCGGGCAGGGTCGTGGCGACTCCTTCCGGGGTGGTCCAGTAGAAGCCGATTTGACCTTCGGCCTGGATGATTCGAGGTCTCATGGCGTCTGCGCACGAAGTCGGCGATTGGTGGCCCGCAACTGTTGATCCGTGCTGTCTTTCAGCCTGGCGACCTGCCTGGGGGTAAGGCGATCGCACACCCGGCCCCAGTGCACCGCGACCAGATCACCGGCGGCAACGGTGAGGTCCCGGGTTGCGTCGGTGCTCGTGTCGACTCGTCGCGTCACCGGGGGACACAGTGACAGGGTCGAGCCGTGCCACGACAACGATTGCATAGAGACGGCCGCGGTCACCCTGTCGGTAGAGAGCACCGTTCCCCACGAGATCCGGCAATTGTCGAGAACAGCAAGGGGGTATTCGTCGGCGCCTCTGCCGAGGAGCCGCGACCACGGGTACACGCCGAAGACGTGGAAGCAGTGATTCGGTGCGGCCTCGGCAGCCAATTCAGCATCGAGATGCGCCCAATAGTGGCCGGCCTGAGGCGAGATGGTATCGAGGAGTTGGGAGGTGAATGCGCGTGGGTCCAACTCAGCGCCGAGCCCTCCGCCGAGCCAATAGGATTCGACGAGACGAAGGTCGAGTGGATCTGGAGTTGCAGTCATCCTCGACATCACCTCCAGATACGGCCAGGCGCCGGTGAACTGCTTGGCAGCCTTCTCGATCTGGCCGCGGCATGCTCCTGCGAGGTCGAATGTTGGAGGCCCACAGTATCCGAGCTGGTTGGGTGCGTGAGCGTACCGCGCGAACATCTGGGCTCCGCAGGTGCCGGTGACGTCGGCCGCTGTCATGCCGGTGCGCCCTGCCCGATCATCGTCGCCGCATCGCGGTGTAACCGGCCAAAGTTGTAGTACGCCGCACAAGCACCCTCCGGCGAGACCATGCACGTGCCGATCGGTGTCTCCGGGGTGCAAGCAGTGCCGAAAACCTTGCATTCCCACGGCTTGAGCACACCCTTGAGAACCTCGCCGCACTGACATGCCTTCGGATCGGCCACCCGGATACCCGGCATCGCGAAACGCTGCTCGGCGTCATAGTCGGCAAACTCGTCGCGAAGCCGCAACGCGCTCTGCGAGATGAACCCCAGGCCCCGCCACTCAAAGTGTGGGCGCAGTGCGAACACCTCGGCCATCAGCGCCAGGGCCGCCGGGTTGCCTTCTTCATGAACGACCCGCGAATACTGGTTCTCCACCTCGCATCGGCCTTCGCGAATCTGCCGGAGCAGCATGGCGATCGAGGCGAGGATGTCCAATGGCTCAAAGCCGGCTACGACCAAGGGCTTTCCATAAGTAGCGGGTACGAACCGATAAGGACGGTTGCCGACGACCGTGGAGACATGACCGGGTCCGAGGAACCCGGACAACCGAAGATCGGGCGACTCCAGAATCGCCTTGATCGGCGGCACGATCGTGACGTGGTTGCAGAAGACGGTGAAGTTCTTGACGCCGAGCTCACGGGCGCGCACGAGTGTGACAGCTGTCGAGGGCGCGGTGGTCTCGAAACCGATGGCAAAGAACACGATCTGCTTGTCCGGATTGTCGACCGCGATCTTAAGTGCGTCCAGTGGAGAGTAGACGAATCGGACGTCGGCACCATGGGCTTTTGCGTCCAGCAGGCTGCCGTCGGATCCCGGTACCCGCATCATGTCACCGAAGCAGGTGAAGATGACACCGTCCTGGCGGGCCAACCAGATTGCGTCGTCGACGCGGCCCATCGGGATCACGCAGACCGGACAGCCAGGACCATGTACGAGCTCGACGTTTTCGGGTAGGAGATGTTCGATTCCGTGTCGATAGATCGTATGGGTGTGCCCGCCGCATACCTCCATGAATTTGAACCGCTCGCCTGGTGTGCCCGCTTGCACGAGACCGGTGATGGCAGACAACAACTTTCGGGCCGCCGCAGGATCACGGAACTCATCCACAAATCGCATCGCTGCTTCTCCCTTCAGACGATCGACGAGTTGTCGAACGCCTGTAGTTCGTCGGAGTAGGCTTCTCCCAGCCGCTTGACTGCCGCCAGGGTCAGAAGTGCTTCGGTTTCGTCAATCTTGGCCATGGCAAAGCCCACGTGCACCAGAACCCAATCATCGGGCTGAGGCATGTCCTTCTGCAGGAGCCGGACACTGATGATTCGGCGGACGCCGCTGACATCGACCTTGGCAAGGCAGTTGGCGGCGTCGGTGATCTCGATGATCCGGCCGGGTATTCCGAGGCACATGCGGGTGTCCTTCTTCAGCAGATACGGGGGAGGGGGTCGCCGACGAGCATGTCCACGATGCGGGTGCCGCCGAACCCTGTGCGCACCACGACGGTGGCAGCCGGCTCCTCGGTGATGTGTCCGATGTCCTCGGCGTTCTTACCGCCAGGATGCGAGCGAAGGGCGGTGAGTGCGTCATCTGTTTCCGCTGGATCGACGACGGCGATGAATTTGCCCTCGTTTGCGACGTAAAGCGGGTCGATTCCCAGCATTTCGCATGCGCCCGCCACGTCGGGCCGGACGGGTAGACGGCTCTCTTCCAGAACTACAGCGAGCCCGCAGGCCTGCGCAAGCTCGTTGCATACGGTGCCCACACCGCCTCGGGTGGGATCCCGCAGCCACCTGGTCGAGGGAGCAGCCTGTAACAGCCGCTCCACCAATCCGGTGACTGCGGCGGTGTCAGAACGGATATCAGCCTCGATGGCGAGGTCGCCGCGGGCCAGCATCACCGCCATACCGTGGTCGCCGATCGTCCCGGAGACCAGAACTTTGTCTCCGGGCCTTACGTTCTGCGGCGACAGCACTCGATCTGCCGGTATCAGTCCGGCGCCGGCGGTAGTGATGAACATGCCGTCGGCCGCGCCCTTGGGAACGACTTTTGTGTCCCCGGTGACGATCTGAACGGCGGCATCCTCTGCGGCGGCGGCCATATCGGCGACGATGGCGCGCAACTGCTCAATCGGAAATCCCTCTTCGATCACGAAAGCCGCAGTGAGCCATGATGGCACCGCACCTGCCATTGCGAGGTCGTTCAAGGTGCCATGGACGGCGAGGTGGCCGATCGAGCCACCCGGGAAGTGCAGTGGCTGCACGACAAACGAATCGGTAGACATGGCAATCTTCTGGCCACCCGGCAAGGCGATGACAGCACCGTCGCCAAGCGCATCAAGATGCGGGTTGCGAAACGCGTTGATGAAGACAGCGTCGACGAGTGCCGCGGACGCTTTGCCGCCTGCGCCGTGGGCTAGCGTCACGACGGTGTCACGTAGCCGTGGCCTGCGCTGGCGGAACGATTCGATGCGTTCGATGACCTCACCCTCGCGAAACGATGGTCCGGAGGCGAGATATTCGGTCACGTGGTCTGTCATTGTGCTGCCTTCTCTGCTTGCACCGCTGCCCACAGCTCGTAACCCAAGAGAGCTTGGGATTCCTGTATCCGGTGCACACTTTGCGACCGGACGACCAGACATACATCGACATCCGGGTTGCCAGCGAACGCTCCTCCGTCGTAGCCCGTAAACCCGATCGTGTACACGCCGTGAGCGTGTGCTTCCCGCAGAGCGATGAGCAGGTCAGTCGAGTTGCCGCTGGTGGACATCGCGACAGCGATATCACCGGCGCGGGCCCGGGCAATGAGCTGCCTGGCGAAAATTAGGTCGAATCCGACGTCGTTGCCCAACGCCGTCAGGACCGCCTGATCGGCCGTCAGTGACCACGCCGGTAACGCCTCTGCTGTCGGTGGATTCGCGAACAGTGCTGCCAGAGTGGCTGCATCGGTGGAACTTCCACCGTTCCCGAAAGTGAAGAGTCGACCGCCTGCGGTGAATCGGCGCGCGAGTTCGCGGCCTGCCGCCCTGATGAGAGGTGCACAGGACTCCAGCGTTGTTCGGCGTAGCACTGCGCTCTCAACGGCTTTCGCGAGCGCGGAGTCGGTCAGACCGGCTATGAGCGCACCGGCGTCGTGCTCGTTTCCGTCGATGAACGGATATAGAAAATTGGTGGCTTCGTCGAGGCGGTGTTGATCGTGCATACTCACTGCTCGCTCACTTTGCTGATCGCCATCCCGGCATGGACGAGAATCAAGTCACCCGGGACCAGGGCGCCGGTCAGAGCCGTGACGACGGACTCGGCACCGGATGCGCTGCGGACCATGGCTGTTCCATCCGGTCTGGCCGCAATGACCTCGGCGAGCCGACCCTCGTCGCTGCACGTTATACACACCTCTTCGGTGCAGTCCTGCGCGGGTGCAGTGAGAAGACCCGGATGCTCGAAGCACACATGGGTGAGTTCCCACAGCAGGTGGTACATCAAGACGAAGTCACCGGTCGCGGGAAGGCGAGGATCCGGATCGTCAAGCCAGAGCACGTGATCGGCAGCTCCGATTTGCGGCGGGTGCCCGTTGCCGATCCACACCGTGGTGACGCCCCAGGCGGGGCCACGGCGCATGACGTCGAGGACCTGGGGTTCGGCGCTGCCCGCGACCGCGATGACCACGTCGCCGGGGCGGGCCGACACCCGTACCTGGCCGGTGAGGTCTGGCCCGGTCAGAGCGACCGCGGGGAGCGCGCGCTTGCCGACGATCACAGGATGAACAAACTCCACCGCGATGTGCTGGGCATGAGGCGCGAAGGTGGGCGCGATGCACCACATCGTGGCCCCGGCCGAAAAGCGCCGTGCAAGAGCCAATGCTGCACCGGCGAGATCAGCTGAGAGTTCCCGAGTGACTCTGGTTTGTTCCGGTGCGGTCACGATGCGACGCCTTGCTCGCCGAAAACACCGTACTCACGCATTGTCTCGAGTGTTACTTGCGCAGATTGTTCGTCGATGCGGGTGAGTGCGAAGCCGGCGTGAAGAATGGTGTAGTCACCGATGGCCAAATCCGGGAGGTAGGCAAGAGAGGCCGTCTTGATCTGGTCGCCGAACAGTACCTTTGCGAAACGTCCGCCGTCCGGTTCGTCCCAGACTTCGGTGATTTTGCCAGGGATCCCTAAACACATTGTGTGGTCCTTCCCCTCATATCTCCGGCCTGACCTGATTCCGCCAACGCCGTCAGTGCCGAAACTGCAGCCTGCCCGAGCGCCAATCCGCCGTCGTTTGGCGGAACGATGCGATGTGTGAGTACTGTGAAGCCCGCGTCTTCGAGAACATGGCGACATTGCCTTGCCAGCAACACGTTCTGAAAAACCCCGCCGGTCAGTCCTACCGTGGTGGTGTCGCCTGCGACGGCGCTGACGGTATCCGCCACGGCAACCGCCACCGCGCGATGAAACGCGGCAGCCAGGTGCCCTGGGTCGTGGCCGTCGTGTAGCGCGTCGACCAAATCGGTGAACATCGATGCCGGATCCATGATTCCGCCGGCGTTCACCGTGATGTGTAGCGGCACTTGGCGTTGACCGGAATCCACCGATGCCGCCAGCACTTCCAGTTCGATCGCAGCCTGTCCTTCGTAGGTGATGCTTTGGCGGACGCCGAGCAGGGAGGCCACGGCGTCGAACAAGCGACCCACACTGGTGGTGGGCACACACCCTCGACCGGTGGCGAATTGTGTACGCAGGAGGCGCAATTCGGCTGCGCTCGCGGCGTCGACCGGTGCCAGACCCGGGGTCCACGCGGCACGGGCGTGCCAGAGATGCGCCAGTGCCATCCGCCACGGGTTACGTACTGCGGCGTCGCCGCCGGCCAACGGCACCGCGGCGAGATGGCCAACCCTGGCGAAACGATGACTGTCTCGGCCGAGGCGAAGGATCTCGCCACCCCAGACGGTGTCGTCACAGCCGTAGCCGGTTCCGTCGAAGGCGACTCCGATAATGGGCTCACCGAGCATGCCGTGTTCCGCGAGCAACGAGACGACGTGGGCGTGATGATGCTGGACGAGGTCAACGGGTCGGTCACCGGCGTTGTGCTCGGCCCAGTTACGCGTCACGTATCGCGGGTGTAGATCGGCGGCAATTCGTGCTGGCTTCCCACGCATATCGCATATTTCGCGCACTGAGTGGGTGAATGCCTTCAACGTTGCGACGCTGCCCATATCGCCGATGTGCGCCGAACAGTACGCACGTCGGCCATCGGTCAGGCAGAACGTGTTCTTGAGTTCACCACCCACCGCAAGGACGCGCGGGCTCTCGATACCGAGATCGACGGGTAACGGCACGTAACCGCGGGACCTGCGGATCGGCAGCTCGCGGGCGAGTTTCCCGTCTCCGACAACTCGAACCACGGAGTCGTCACACGGAACGTGTATCGGTCTGTTGTGATCCAGCACAACGTCGGCGAGTGCGGGAACCCGCTTGGCTGCATCCTCCTCGGTGTAGCAGATCGGTTCGTCCGAGCGGTTAGCACTGGTCAACACGATCGCATCAGGTGGTGGCGTCGTCGAATCCGGTACGGCCGCGAGGAGCAGGTGGTGGAGAGGCGAGTAGGGCAGCATCAGGCCGATCAGCGGATTGCCGGGAGCCACTTCTACCGCGACCGGCGCGTCACTTCGGCGTCGCAGCAACACGACGGGTCGCGCCCGGCAGGACAGCACCGCAGCCTCGGCGGCATCAAACTCGGCGTAGCGGCGGGCGACGTCAAGGTCTCGAACCATGACGGCGAAGGCCTTGCCGTGACGGGCCTTCCGTTGACGCAGCCGAGTAACGGTAGCGCCGTTGTCCGGGGCGCAGGCCAGATGGTATCCGCCGATCCCCTTGATGCCGACGATTCTTCCCGCGGCTAGCGCGTCCTGGGTCGCGGTCAGCGCGAGGTCGCTGTCGTAGATCAGGGTTCCTTTGCCGACAAGGCGGATCGACGGTCCGCAGTCGGGACATGCGATGGGCTGTGCATGAAACCGCCGATCGACCGGATCGTGGTACTCGACTGCACATCGGTCACACATCGGGAAGTGAGACATCGTGGTTGACGGACGGTCGTAGGGGAGCGCCCGGATGATGGTGAATCGGGGGCCGCACTCGGTACAGGTGATGAAGGGATGGCGGTATCGCCTGTCGGAGGGGTCGAAAAGCTCGCCGACACACGCGTCACAGACTGCGATGTCAGGAGGAATGGATGTGGGAGCGGAGCCGGAGGTGCTGCTGGCGACGATGTGAAACTCGTTGTCGCTCTGTAAATGCAATGCGAGTTCGGTCCACGACACGTTGCTGACAGATGCCAAAGGGGGCGCCTCGGCGCTGAGTCGGCGCCCGAATTCGATCACGGCCGCCGACGTGCCTTGCACCTCGATGAAGACGGCTGCCGAGTCGTTGCCTACAAATCCCGCCAGGCCCATGCCGGTGGCGAGCCGGTGGACGTATGGTCTGAATCCTACCCCCTGCACGACGCCGGTCACCGTGAAACGACGGCGTCGCAGCGTATCGTGTGCGGCCGGCGTCGGCGCGGGGATCATGCTCGCCGCCAAATGATGACGCGGTTGTTGCCTGAGTCGGCGATTGCGAGGCCATCGCCGTGCAGCCATATCCCGTACGGCCAGCACAGCGAATCGTGAGTGACGGCGCTCCAACGGTTTTCGCCGTTGGCTTCGAACGTCGGCTGACCCAGTACATGGTCAGCCGGACGACCGTCGGAAGGCATGTCGTTCCAGAACAGTACGCGGTTGTTGGCGGTATCTGCGACCGCGAGTTGCTCGCCGTACGTGGCGACCGCATACGGGAATCGGAACCTGTCGCCGCACTGCGGCCCGTACGGCCATTCGCGTGCGCTGAAGAAATCAGTCTGGCCGAGCAGTCGGTTGGCGGGCACATCGCCGGTCGGCAGCGGCGACCAGCCCACCACCCGGTGATCGCCCGCGTCGGCGACCAGCAGCAGGTCCTCGCAGCCTGTGATGCTGTGGGGCCAACGAAAAGTACTGGGCCCCACGGCTTGGCCACGATTCTCTTCGCGATGAGAACCAGAAGGCTGGCCGAGTATCACATCAGCGGGCCGGCCTGGTCCGGGCAAGCCACCTTGCCAGCCGAGCACGCGCCGATTGCCGGTGTCGGCCACCCAGAACACCGACCCGACAACCGCGACACCGAATGGCCAGTACAACGTCGACGGTGAGCATTCCCGGCCGGCGTTGGGCTCGACAGAAGAACTATCGGGTTGCCCCAGAACGATATCGGGTGGTGTGGAGCTGACTGCAGGCACCGTGTACCAGATCAGAATGCGGTGATGCCAGGCGTCGGCGACGATCAAATGACCGTCGTGGACGAGGACTCCGGTAGGTAGGTTCATACCGTTCTCGGGGCCGCGTCCTGACGAGGCGCGTCCTTCGGTGATGCCGTCGACCTGCCCGAGCACCACGTCGGCCGGTTGTTCATCGGAAGTCGGAATACCGTGCCAGATCAGCACGCGGTGATTGCCGGAGTCAGCCACCACGAGGTACCGATCGTCGAAGAAAACTCCTCGTGGCGAGTACATCCACGCCAACGTCGGACTGGCAGAAGGTAATGCCAACCCGCCGGGCGCAGGTGCACCTAGCCAGACGTCGGGGATCCAACCACCGGAGCATCGCACGCCGCTGGCGATGTCGGCACGTGCTTCGCGCGGCACAAGGCTGGTCCGCACGGTCAGTCGTGTCATGCCCCGACCCGGACCCAGATCTGACCGTGGTCGACGCGCACCGGAAGCTGCTCGAGCTGCGCGGCTGGAGCCGTCAAGCACTCCCCGGATGCAGCGTCGTAGCAGAAGCCGTGCCACGGACAAGTGAGGGTGCCATTGACGGTGTCGAGAACCGCATTGTCCAATGGCAAGGCTTCGTGGGCGCATTCGTTGACGTAGGCAATCAGTTGCTGGCCGATTTTGACGATCAGTACTGAGACCTCTCGGCCTGACGTCGGCGTTGTGAGTTGAAGAGTCGTCAGCTCGCCTTCGGGCACAGCGACAGCCGAGCCGGCCTGTGCCCACCCCTCTTCTGCCGGATGGCGTCCTGCGAGCAGCGAGTCCGTCGAAATAAGCTTCTGTTCAGGATCATTCGGCAATACCTCGACCCTGGTGATGGTAGCGACGGAGCCGACTAGAGCCTTTTCGACAAGATTCCGCAAGGTGACCGACGACATGGAACAGCCGTTGCACGCCCCCTGTAACCGCACGAATGCAACGCCATCCTCGACGCGCACCAGGCTGACGTCGCCGCCGTGACTGTGCAGCTGCGGCCGCACCGCATCTAGTGCCCGGGTGGCCTGGGTAACCGGGTCGGGACGAATGATCCCGTGCAAGGCGAGCAGCAGGTGCACGACGGGATCGTCGACGAGTTCGAACAGCGCTGCGCGCGTGGACTCGTCGGTGCGCAGGCGGCGCACGATCGTGACGAGGGCGGCCCGGTGGATGTCTTCGATCGCCGTCTTCAGTTCCTCGGCCACAGCCCGAGCGGAGGGCTCGAGCGTGAGCAGCGCGACAGTGGCTTCATCGACCCGTCTGGCCAGCTCCTCGAAGCTGGGAGCCGACGGTGGCTCCGCCGCAGGGCGCGGCGACACGTCGGACACGGCTGTGGACATCACGGCCTCCCGGGCTCGTCGGTGGTGGAAACCACGCGCTGGCGGGCGATTTCGTCGAGTACCCCTCGGACAGCCCGCACCGAGTCGACGTCGCCGAGCTCTTCGAACAGGAATCGTGCCTCGTAAAGTTTGGCTTTGGCGGTATCGAAGACTCCGAGGTGTGCGAGCACGTTGCCTTGATTGGCCAGTACCCGCGCCCGGCCGAGGGGATCGGTATTGCGATCACGCGTTTGCAGGACAGCTTCGTAGATCTCGACAGCCTCGATCAGGTTGTCTTTGTGGTGCCGCGATGGCGTGTAGACGAGTGAGTTGGCGAGATTGAGCTGCATGCTGGCCCATTCGTGCGGATAATCCTCACGCGTGTACACGCGCAGGGCCGAGCGTAGCGACTGAGCGGCGACGCCGAGGCGCAATTGACTGGATGCCTCGACCATCGGCATGGTCAGGTATGCCGCGGCCAGACCGGCATGCGCCGCAGCCCACGACACGGGAGCGTCGGTGCGGGTGATCAGCTGCAGTGTCGAGTGATAGTGCGGGATGGCGCTGACCAGCAGCTCCGGTTGATTCTCTGCCAGCTCGTGGAGAAGACCCGCAAGGCACAAATGAATCTCGGCGCGGGCGATATGTAATCCGTCTGCGCCGTCCAGCTCGGTCAGCGCCTTCCGTAGCAACTCCTCGCAGTCGGTACGGCCGGCATCTCGGCCGATCGAACCCGCTGCACCCAAAAGCGTTCCGGCTGTCGGCGGCGAGACTGGACGGGCGGCCTCGGCGGCCTGTACGAGCAACTCGATCGCGGCCTCGGATCTACCGTCGGCGAGGGCATGGCCAGCCTGCGCGGAGAGCAGCACCGCCGCGATCTCCGCGTCGGCCGAGTCGCTCCGTGGGGGAGTGTCGTTGCGGCCCAGGGTAAACAGCACGAGGTCAACCAGCGCGGCAAACTCGCCCAGTTGCGTTCGAAGAATCTCTCTGTCGACCCCGTCCGGGTCGAGGACAAAGCGGTTGTAGCAGGAAACGGGATCGTCGGCATCGAGCGCTGCGATGGCGGCGTCGCGCTGCCCCGCTGCGGCCAGCTCATGGGCACGCAATCTCGGCGGCCAGTTTGCAGGCAGTCGTCCGGCCACCAACTCTGCGCGCGCCGCATCGGTATCTTGGCCGGCGGGAATGAGCATGTAGCCGAGAGGCAGCGGGAACAGACCCAGCGGTTGCGGCCGCGACGGCAACTGCCAACCGCCGGCAGGGCTTTGGGTTGCCAAGGTGGGTGTCGTCGTCAGTGCTTCAGCCATTGAGCGGTCCTCTGATGTCACGTTCGGCGGCCCGTTTGATCATCCGCGCGGACAGCTCTGCGCGGGCCTGGGTCGAATGAGTGTCGATGCGCTTGCGCACGATGCCATCCGCGAACACGACCACGATGTCGACTGCCCACCGTCCGCGTTCTTCGAACACCACGGTGTCCACGCTCAGTGCCTCGTCGGCCGAGCTCCGCTCTGGTCGCCGCGTTCTCCGGCGGGCGTCGGGTTGCTCAGTCACAATCGTCACTTCTGTTGCTCCAACGGAATCCGAAGCGCGCCATGCTCGGCATCCCAGAACGCGCGGCGCTCTCCGACCAGGATGATGTCATCGAGCAACTCGCGCACGAGAACGGCGCGATCGCCAGCCGCGGTGCGCTGCTTGAGCAACAGCCCACCGTTACGTGGGCCCCGCAGCGGCAGTAGCCACAGCTGGCCGTCACGGATCGCTCCTACAGCAACGTGTGCCGGGAAGTGTGCTGCCGCTGCGGCCGCGGTCAATCGCAGGTAGCCGTCCTCCGTGAACTGAACGGTGAGGTCACGGGCTTCGGTCGGTTCCGGCGGGCGGAGCGGCGCAATGTACTCGGCTTCAACGAGATCGATCACCTGCTCCATCGCACTGGCTACCTCAGGTGACAAGTCGGCACCCATGGCGACGTTCGCGGCCTCGATGAGGAAAACCGTGATATCGGACGGGCAGGCGTCGCCTAATGCCCACTGCGCGAAGGCGATCGCATGGTCCCAACGGAAAGAGTGGGTATGGAGCCCTTCCAACGGAGGCAGCTCCGCCAGCTCGGACCCGGGAACTCTGTACACCGTTCCCGGTGGGACTCCGGTTGCCGACGCATCGACGATCACGACTCGGTCGGCCCCGCGCATTTGAAATGCCACGTCCATGCCTGCGGTTCCACCGTCGACGAGACGGAGGCCCTCGGGCATACCGCGCTCCCATAAGTGGCGCACGAGGATTGGCCCCACCCCGTCATCGCCGCGCAGCAGATTGCCGCACCCGACGACGAGCACGGCGCAACCCGGGGGATCCAGGGCTGGGTAGGCCCCCTCGGGTTGCGCCGCGCTGCCGGGGTTGGCTGACGTCGGAATCACACCATTCCGTTGATGACGAATTTGGAGAGCTCGCGGCCCGTCTTGCCGTCGTAGGCATGCACGGTGCACACCAGGCAGGAGTCGAAGCTGCGGGCCACGTGCCCCAGCTCGACAGGATCCTCGGGATCGACGATCGGCGACCCGACAAGTGCTTTCTCGATCGGCCCCAGTACCTGTGCGCCGTCACGGGGGCCGATGTTCCATGCGGTGGGCGTCACAACCTGATAGTTCTTGATCTTGTTGTCTTCGATGACGATCCAATCCGACAGCGATCCCCGGGCAGCCTCGGTAGAGCCGAAGCCTTTACCTTCGGCGTGCTCGGTCGGTTTCGTGTAGAAGCTCTCTTTCAGGTCGAGCCGGTTGAGCCATTCCCGCGTCCACTTGTAGTACTTCGGTGCCTCATGCATACGGGCCAGTTGGCGCACGAACACACTCGGACCGATTTTGTTGTAGAGATCGACGAACAGCGGGTCATTGTCTTGATGGTCTGCGGCGTCGGGGCCGCCCGCGGCTATCCGCCGTGCCAGCGGTCCGGCCTCAAGCGGTACGTGGCCCAGCGACGGTACGTCGTAACGAGGAGACTTGGCCCAGCTGTACTTGCCGTGCTTTCGTCCCTCCTCTGGATCGATCGGAATCGTCTCCCCTTCGAAGGGATGCAGAGCTCCGGTGCCCTGATAGAACGAGTGCGTCACGTCCTCGCGCACCCGGGCCTGGTCGAACTCAGACCAGGTTCCGTCGGCGAAGATCCCGGACCGTCCGATGAGCGCCGCGTTGCGCCCTTCAATAGTGGGATGTTCATAGAGTGACGGTTCGAAGTATGTACCCGTCGCGATGTAATTTCCGACGCCCTGACCGTACTTGTCCAACCCGACATCGAGGCAGAAGCGGATGAAGAATCCGCAATCGCTGTTGTACTGCTCCTCGTTCTCGTCGACCCACTCGAGAACATCCTCCCACGTCTTGTTGGCCAGCCAGCGGTCCACGGAGCAGCCCAACCACTGCTTCTCCAGCCAGTTGTCTTTCCAGTGCTCGAGGATCGCAATGGATCGCGTGACATCGGAAAGTGTTGGCGCGCACATCACTCCGCCCGGAACCATGAAGCTGGAGTGGGGCCACTGACCACCGAAGATCGCGTACACCTCAACAGGCTTGGCCGACAACACCACGCCAGGCTGGTAGCTGGTGCCGACGTACGGCGCAAAGCGGCGCACAGATTCCGCATAGAGCTTGGACTTCGCGTAGTTCTTGTTGGTCAGGTCGATTGCGAACAGTGCGTAGAAGTAGCGGGGGATCGACTGGAGAGTCTCGCAAGCCTGGCAGATGTTGCGCACCAACGTCGCGTTCGGCGGCACGTGGGTACGCCATGCTGTGTCCAGCGCGTAGGCCGACTTGTACAGATGGCTGCCGCCACAGATACCGCAGATCCGTGGCGTCACCACCAAACCGGCTTGGGGATCCTTGCCGCGCAAGATGATTTCGAAACCACGGAACATCGCGGCCTCGGTCCAGGCCGAGGTGACGACTCCGTCCTCGATCGTGACGCGGACGTCGAGGTCGCCCTCGACACGCCCGAGTGGGCTGACGAACAAGTCCAACGTGGTCATTCGGTGGATCCTTTCAAGACTGGAGTTGCGCTGTTGGAAGGGCGGTGACTAGACGACGAACATGTCTTCCTTGGCCCATTGCGGGGCTGCGATACGAGCCGCGGCCGCATGGGCCATGTAGGTGAGGTGGTCGCTGCCCTCCGGGACTTCCTTGGGGATCATCCCGCTGACCTTCTGCGTCTTGAACACCGTGCCGGGCGCCAAGTCGAAATGAGGGAATTCGGGCTCGGTGCAACCAAGGCATGGCATACCCGCCCGAGTCTTCGACGACTGGCGGTTCCAGAGAATCCGGTTGCACGGCGAATGCGTCATCGGGCCACGGCAGCCGAATTCGTAGAACAGGCAGCCGGTACGAGTGCCTTCGCCGAATGACATTGTTGATTGCTTGTATTCGAAGAACTGGACACGTGTGCAGCCGGTCTGGGTGAAGGTTTTGAAGAACGTTTCGGGGCGGTGCAATTCGTCCAGCGTGATCTCACCGGCCCGGCCGGTGGCGAGCGCCACGATGATCTGGGTGATCCAGTCCGGATGTGCGGGACAGCCGGGAACGTTGATGACCGGAAGCCCCATCTTGGAGCGGAAATCGGGCCCGAGGAACCCGCCTTTCCGCCTCTTGTGGAACTGCAGCCCGGTCGACGCGGACGGATTCGGCTCGGTCGCGGGAATGCCACCCCAGCATGCGCAGTCACCGATTGCGACGACAATCTGGGCGGCGTTGCACAGATCGGTGACCCAGTCCTTCATCGGCCGGTCGGCGAACATGTCCATCCGGCCGGTGCCGTTGGGCGCCTCGATGACGCTGCCTTCGAACACGAAGATATCCAGCGGCCGCTCACCCCGCGCGCAATCCCAGAACACCTTCTGGGCGTTGTTGCCCAGCTCAAGGCCGAGCGAGGGATGCCAGAGCAAGTCGAGCCCGAAGTCGACGATCAAGTCGACGACGTTGGGCTCCTCGGCATTCAGGAACGACATCGTGTTGCCGCTGCACGCTCCTCCTTGAAACCAGAGCACGGACGCCATGGAAACTCCTCTCGGGCTTGTTGTTTGGGCTATTGGACCGGGCTGGGTTGGTGAGTCGCCTTATGACTGCAGGGACGTCAGATGTTGGACGAGCCCTCGGGAGCCAGCCGCCGTCCGAACGCACGAGCGATGTGAATCATGAAGCCGAGGCCGCGGGACACATCGGGATCTTTGGTAACGCGCATGAGGGCGAAAACTCCTCTAGGGCCGCGTGGATCGGCGGCGGCGGCCTGTTTGCCCTCGAGCAGTGCCTCTCCGGCGTTGGCGAGGACATCAGCGGTCTGTGGGTCGGTGAGGGGCGAGCGCAGCAGCTTGTCCAATGCGGGCGCGGCATCAACGACGGCAGCTGACAACCGGGCAACTGTCTCGCTCAGGGCTGCGAGGTCCACCGCCGGCCATCGAGCCGTACCCGCGCTCGAGGCGGCAAGGTCTCGTACCTCGGCGAGACCTGATGCCACGTTGTCTCCGATCACTTCGGCTCGGCGCACCAACCCGTCAAGGCCGACGATCATCGTCGCGATGAGATCTGCGTGGTCGAGGATCAGCGAAAGCGATGCGGCGATCTGTGGATCATCCAGTCGGGCGATGATGGCATCTCCGGGCGAGTCCGCGATGAGGTCTTCGGACTCACGACTCTCGATGAGCGAAGCGTGTGCAGCCACCCATTGCCTCCTACGCCGGTGTGTTGGTGATCACAGACGCTAGCCCTGAGTGTCCATCGGGCCTATCGATATCGCGCAGCAGCTGTCAGAATTGCGCAGAGTTGTGGTCGCAGATGCGATCAATGGCATGAGGAGTCTTGAATGATTGCAGCGAACGCTTCACCAAACTGTGTGTTCGCTGCCCGCTTTCAGGATGGCTGATTGCCATGTCTCGTCTGTCCAGGTTGGGTTTCATCGACACTCGGCGGACCGGCGAACCGGTGCGCCGGAAGGTGCGGTCGCGTGGAGTGCCACCGGCGCTGGCAAACAAGGAGATCTTCTATACCGAGAGTGTTCGCGAAGCGGGGAAGCTACTGAGCCGGGCATTGGCTCCCGGGTGGATCACCCTCGGTGAGGAGCCTTCCGGCTTCGCGTCCACCATGCATGGGGTGCGGTTGCGCAACGTCAGCATGTTGTATCTGGACTTGCACGTCCGGGCGACGCTGGAGATTCCTGTACTCGGCCGGTACTTCGGTGTGCATATGCCCATGAACGGCACCGCGCTCTGTCAGCACAATGGACACGAGTTCGAGGCGAACACGATCCGGGCCTTGGTGACCAACCCAGGCAGTGCGCTCACGATGCGCTTCGACGACGACTCACCGCAGCTGCTGATCCGCATCGAGGAGCAGGCTCTGGTCGACTACCTCACCCGGCTACGCGGGCGAAGGCTTACCGCGCCTCTGGTTTTCGATCCGCAGTTCGACTTGACCACCGATGTGGCCACGCGGTGGCACGCAGCCGTGCAGCTGCTCCACACGGAGGTCTACCAAACGGGTTCGCTCGTTCATCGTGGTCATGGAATCGACGGCATCGAGGACCTGCTCATGAACAGCTTGCTGCACATTCAGCCGTCGAACTACCACGATGAGTTCATCCGGCCCTCGGCAGATCCGGGCCGCAGGGTGGTTCACGAAGCCATCAAGTACATCGACGCGCATCTGGCCGAACCGATCACCATGGATTCGCTCGCTCGCAGCGTGCACATGAGCGTCCGCTCGATCCAACAAGGGTTCCGCGACGAATTAGGGGTATCCCCGATGACCTATATTCGCGATCGTCGCATGGAACGAGCGCACGCGGAGCTCGCCGACGCTCTCCCGGCCGATGGCGTCACGGTGACTGACGTGGCAACCCGTTGGGGTTTCAACCATCTCGGCAGCTTTGCCGCCGAGTATCGGAAGCGGTGGGGCGTGGCGCCGTCAGAAACGCTGCGTCAGTGAGTCGGGGAAGCGTGTATGGTCGCGTCAGACCCGAGGAGGTCGACGGTGCATGAACTCTCGATCTGCAGTTCGATGGCTGCCATCGTAAGAAAGCACGCGCAGGGACGAGACGTCCGGACTGTCCACGTGCAGATCGGGGCGATGCGTCAGATCGTCCCGGATACCCTTGTCTATTGCTGGTCCTTGGTCACCGAGAGTTCGGAATTGGAAGGTGCCGAGCTTCAGGTCGAGCGGGTACGCGCAAAGATCCGTTGCGCAGATTGCGGCTATGAGCAGGTGCTCGACGAATTCGTGATGGCCTGCGCATCATGCGCCGGCCGCGCTGTGAATCTTGTTGAGGGAGACGAATTCCTCATCACTTCACTGGATTTGGCGGAGGTATGACACATGGGCAGGTTTCACAGACACGACGACGGCGTCGAGCACGAGCACTCGCACGAGCACGGTGATCACTCTGGCTACACCACAGCGACTGACCGCGTGATGGTTCTCGAGCGCATCTTCGACGAGAACGACAAGACCGCAGCGGCGAACCGCCAAGACTTCGAGAGCGCGGGCTTGACTGCGGTGAACCTGATGTCGTCTCCCGGTGCCGGAAAGACAACGCTGCTTCGGGAAACGCTGCGCGCACTGCAGAATCGGCTCCGGATCGGAGTGATCGAGGGTGATATCGAAACCAGCATCGACGCAGACCGGCTCAGCGGACTCGGTGCCGCGATAGCCCTGATCAACACCGCAGATGGCTTCGGAGGCGAGTGTCATCTCGATGCACCCATGGTGCGATCGGCACTGCCTCGGCTGCCGCTGGCCGACCTCGAGCTACTCATCATTGAAAATGTGGGAAATCTGGTGTGCCCCGCAGAGTTCGATGTCGGCGCCCATGCGAGCGCCATGGTGTACTCGGTCACCGAGGGTGAAGAGAAGCCGCTGAAATACCCGGTGATGTTCCGGTCGGTCGACTTGGTGGTCGTCAACAAGACGGATCTGATTCCACACCTCGACTATGACTTGTCGGCGTTCTACACCAACCTGCGGATGGTCAATCCAGCCGCCACAGTGATCGAGACAAGTGCGCGCACTGGCAGTGGAATTGCCACGTGGTGCGAATGGCTGGCTGGACTGCACGCAAGGAGAAGCACAGGGCAAAGCGTCGGCTGACGTCGCCTGACAGGCACCCACCCAGCCGCCCACCCAACAGGGGGATGGCCTCCTGGAGTGGTGCGGAGATCCTTTGGGCATGTTTGCAGACCGCACCACATTGGTCCAGTTCCTGATAGAAGAACGCCGACGACACCCGCACGCGTCCGGCGATCTCAATGGCCTGATCCTCGATGTAGCGCTCGCCTGTAAGGCGATATCAAACCGCGTCGCGGTCGGGGCGTTGGGTGGGCTGTTGGGCGCAGCTGAACACATCAATGTCCAGGGCGAAGTGCAACAGAAGCTCGACGTACTAGCCAACGACTACTTCATCCGGGCTACTGAATGGAGCGGACATGTCGCTGGAATGGTGTCCGAGGAACTGGAGGAGCCCTACTGCCCGCCGGCGGAATATCCGCGGGGAAAGTACCTGCTGCTGTTCGATCCGCTGGATGGTTCATCGAACATCGATGTGAATGTTTCAGTGGGAAGCATATTCTCGATACTGCGAGCGCCGGAACCGGGGCGCGACGCAGAACCGCAGGATTATCTGCAACCGGGCGCGCAGCAAGTGTGTGCTGGATATGCGATTTACGGCCCGTCGACGATGCTGGTTCTATCAGTCGGCACCGGTGTGCACGCGTTTACCCTTGACCCGAGTCTCGGCGAATTCATACTCACCCGAGAGTCCATCCAAATCCCGCCCAACACCAGGGAATTCGCTATCAATGCTTCCAACCAGAGGTTCTGGGAGCCGGCGGTGCAGCGGTATGTGCAGGAGTGCCTCGCCGGCCGGTCGGGTCCGCGGCAGAAGGATTTCAATATGCGGTGGGTCGCGTCACTGGTGGCCGAGACCCACCGTATCCTCACCCGGGGAGGGGTTTTCCTGTACCCTCGCGATTCTCGCGAGCCGGTCAAACCGGGCCGCCTGCGCCTGCTGTATGAGGCGAACCCAGTGTCGTTCCTCATCGAACAAGCGGGCGGCGCTGCCAGCACAGGCCGGAATCGGGTGCTCGATGTTCTCCCCAGTGAGGTGCACCAGCGGATTTCGTTGATTTTTGGTGCTCGTGACGAGGTTACGCGAATCGCCGAATACCACGGCGAGAGTTACGATTCGACGTCGACGCTGCCGTTGTACGGCAACCGCGGCCTGTTCCGTGCGGCTCAGGCGGGCTGACCGCCGTGTCACGAGCACATCCGATCATCTCGGTCACCGGGTCCTCGGGTGCGGGCACCACGTCGGTGATGCGCACCTTCCAGCAGATATTTCGCCGTGAGGACGTCAACGTAGTCTATGTCGAGGGCGACAGCTTCCACCGCTTCGATCGTCTTGAGATGAAAACGGCGATCGCGGACGCACATGCGCGAGGTGACCACACCTTCAGTCACTTCGGTCCGGAGGCCAACCTTTTCGAAGAACTCGAAGGACTGTTCCGAAGCTACGGCGAGAACGGGACCGGCAAATTCCGGAAGTATCTGCACGACGAGGAAGAAGCCAAACCGTACGGCCAGAGTCCCGGGACGTTCACCACCTGGGAGGACCTCCCAGAGGGCACCGACATGCTGTTCTACGAGGGTTTGCATGGTGCGATCACAAGCGAGACAGCGGATGTCGCCAGACATGCCGACCTTCGCATCGGCGTGGTGCCGGTCATCAACCTCGAGTGGATACAGAAGCTGCACAGGGACAGATTTGTTCGCGGCTACACCTCTGAGGCTGTGGCCGACACCATCCTGCGAAGGATGCCGGACTACGTGAATTACATCTGCCCACAGTTCTCGAACACTGACGTCAACTTCCAACGCGTTCCGGTGGTCGACACCTCGAATCCCTTCGTCGCCAGGGCCATCCCGACGGCTGATGAATCAATGCTGATCATCAGGTTTCGCGATCCGCACGGCATTGATTTCCCGTATCTTCTCGCGATGCTGCATGATTCGTTCATGTCACGGCCCAATACCATTGTCTGCCCGGGTGGGAAGATGGATCTCGCCATGCAACTGATCTTCACGCCGATGATCCTGCGCCTGGTGGACCGGCGAAGGGCCGAGCTACGTGACGCACAGCGTGTCAGTCGATGAGGAACTTGTCGCAACTCCCAGTTCGTTCGCTCATGCGATGCCGAATTCCTTGATCTTGCGGTAGATGGTGGCGCGTGACATGCCAAGCGCTTCAGCGGCATCGCTTTTGCTGCCGAAGTTTTCCTGAAGGCTGCGCACGATGGCATCGCGTTCGAGGGCTTCGAGCTGGGTCAGCCGTCGACGGGACAGTGAGCGGCACTCCGCCGGCAGTTTGTCGGCGCCTATCGTGCCGGTACGTTGCAGGGAGACGGTTTCTGCCAATACTTTCCGTAGTTGAGCGACGTTGCCCGACCAGGGCAGCTTGGTCAGTTGGCACATGGCCTCCGGCGCGAGTCGCACATCCGCTCCACGGGTCAACTCGCGCAGCAGCGCGGGGACGAGCTCGTAGAGGTCTTCTATGCGGTGGCGTAGTGCCGGTACGGTCACGGTGTGTGTGAAGAACGGCAGAAGCAGCGCGTCCACCCGTGGTGAGCGAGAATCTGTGCCCATGGTGGCCGCCACCCAGCCCCGCCCGGCACAGCTCTGGAGGACCGTCGACAGAGGATCCAAAGCGTCGTCGGGCAGGGCGTCGACATTGGCCAGCACCACCGCGAAATCGTCGCCTTCCGTCTCCGCATCCAGCTCCGCGATGAAGCCCTCTGTCGTGTGGAAGCCCTCGAACCGAAGTATCCGCACGGTGCGGGAGGGATTGACGTGCTGGGCGACCGCCTGCCCTAGCCTGGCCCGGCCTGATCCACACTCGCCCTCGATGACCACCCAATCGCGGTCTCGGCAGCATCGGCTGACCTGCTGGCAGCTGCGGAGCCACGAACTGCTCCGCCCCGCGAGCCGCGGGATGGTTTCCACCGAGGCAGACTGCGCAAAGCTCGATTGATTGTTCAGGTGCACATGCAAAACCGCGGTGCCGTTGGCATTTCTTTCCGAGATCATCTCTGCCAACGTGATTCTCACCGTGATCCCACTTGGCAGTGAGGCGATCGTGGTCGAGCGCCCATGCGAATTCACCATTTCTGCGGCGTGATCAAGCAGTGTGCTCTGGTCGCCGGCATCGAGTGTCTGCCGCAGATGCGGGTTCATCAGAACGACTTCGCCCCCGATGGCGAGCACACCACCGGGATACCTGCGCGTGTGTTTGAGGTATGAGTCGAGGAGCGCGGTCTCCCGCTCGTTCCGCAACGCCGTCAGCCGGTCCTCGATCTGACTGCCCGCGCTCTTCGCCAGGACAAACAAGAGTGGGTCGGACTGCCGGGCCCAACAAGTGAGGTCGACGACGCCGAGCACCCGGCGGGTGACCGGATCCCGGATCGGTGAGCCTGCGCAGGCGAGCCGCTCCAGCGTCCCGACGTAGTGCTCGCTGCCGCGGATGAAGGTGGGGACGCCGGTTTCCAGTGTGGTGCCGATACCGTTGGTGCCTGCGAACTCTTCGGCGTAGCTGTATCCCCGTGCCAGCCGCACGTCGTCGAGTGCCCGCATGATTGCCGGGTCCGATAAGGTCCGGTCGAGCACCACGCCATCGGCCGAAGTGAGTATCACGCCCACGGCCTGGTCTGCCAGATCGCTGGCAATACGCCGCAGGACGGGCGTGGCCGCGGCAAGCAATGGCGTATCCGGGTCGGGCTCGCGCACGAAACTCAAGTCCACGCGGTCGGGGTGAACATCCAGGGCTTGGGAGCGGCGCCAAGAACTGAGCACGTCGGGCGCCACGAGGTTGCTGTGGGCCGCGCCGTTCGCGAGAAATTCTTCTCGAGCTCGACGGAGATCCTCGCCGGTGCGCACGCTGTTGGCCATATGCGGTACCTCGACATTGAAGCGGATGCGTTAGGAGCGTAGTCGCCCACTCTGTGGGCTGCGTCTCACTTTGAGACAAATGGCCCGGGCGCGCCCTGATGTGATCCACGTCTCATAGTGAGACGTCTGTGATCTGCACCTCGGGGTTGCATCTGTGTGCATTGAACGACCGCCGGCAGCGGCGGCCCCGCACACAGGAGGCGCACTTTGAGTAGGCAAAGCCTGACCAAGGCCCATGCAAAGATCACCGAACTCTCGTGGGAACCGACGTTCGCCACACCAGCGACGCGCTTCGGCACGGATTACACGTTCGAGAAGGCACCGAAGAAGGATCCGCTCAAGCAGATCATGCGGTCCTACTTCCCCATGGAGGAGGAGAAGGACAACCGCGTCTACGGAGCCATGGACGGCGCGATCCGCGGCAATATGTTCCGGCAGGTTCAGCAGCGGTGGCTGGAATGGCAGAAGCTGTTTCTGTCGATCATCCCGTTCCCGGAGATCTCGGCGGCCCGCGCCATGCCGATGGCCATCGACGCCGTGCCCAATCCGGAGATCCACAACGGGCTGGCCGTGCAGATGATCGACGAGGTGCGGCATTCGACTATCCAGATGAACCTCAAAAAGCTGTACATGAACAACTACATCGACCCGGCCGGCTTCGACATCACCGAGAAGGCGTTCGCCAACAACTACGCCGGCACCATCGGTCGCCAGTTCGGTGAGGGATTCATCACCGGGGACGCCATCACGTCGGCCAACATCTATCTCACGGTCGTCGCCGAGACTGCTTTCACCAACACACTTTTCGTCGCGATGCCCGACGAGGCGGCAGCCAACGGTGACTACCTTTTGCCAACGGTCTTCCACTCGGTGCAATCCGACGAGTCACGGCACATCTCCAACGGTTACTCGATCCTGTTGATGGCGCTGGCCGACGAGCGCAACCGGCCGCTGCTCGAACGTGACCTACGGTACGCATGGTGGAACAACCACTGCGTCGTGGATGCCGCAATCGGGACCTTCATCGAATACGGCACCAAGGACCGCCGCAAGGACCGCGAGAGCTACGCAGAGATGTGGCGGCGCTGGATTTATGACGACTACTACCGCAGCTACCTCTTGCCACTGGAGAAGTACGGTCTGACGATCCCGCACGATCTCGTCGAGGAGGCATGGAAGCGGATCGTCGACAAGCACTACGTGCACGAGGTGGCCCGCTTCTTCGCCACCGGGTGGCCGGTCAACTACTGGCGCATCGACGCCATGACCGACAAGGACTTCGAATGGTTCGAGGAGAAGTACCCGGGCTGGTACAACAAGTTCGGGCGCTGGTGGGAGGACTACAACCGGCTGGCCTACCCTGGCCGCAACAAGCCCATCGCCTTTGAAGAAGTGGGCTACCAGTACCCGCACCGCTGCTGGACATGCATGGTTCCCGCACTGATCCGTGAGGACATGATCGTCGACAAGGTGGACGGTCAATGGCGGACCTATTGCTCGGAGACCTGCCACTGGACCGACGCGGTCGCTTTCCGGAGCGAATACGAGGGTCGTCCGACGCCGAACATGGGCCGGCTCACCGGATTCCGGGAATGGGAGACCCTGCACCACGGTAAGGACCTTGCCGACATCGTGGCCGATCTCGGGTACGTCCGAGATGACGGCAAGACGCTGGTGGGGCAACCCCACCTGGATCTTGATCCGGGCAAGATGTGGACCCTCGACGATGTCCGCGGCAATACGTTCAACAGCCCCAACGTGCTGCTCAACGAGATGAGCGACGAAGAGCGGCAGGCGCATATCGCCGCCTACCGCGCCGGTGCAGTCACCGCCTGATTACCCCGTTCTCCGGTGGGGGCGTCGGCTTGCCGCGCGCCACCCACCGGAGTCCACCAGAGAATGCACAACTCCCATAGGAGGCATGGTGGCCGATATCCACCGCATCAGCTTCGAGCCCGTCGACATCGAGATGGACGTGGCAGAGGACGAGAACATCCTGGACGCCGCGTTCCGGCAGGGCATTCACTTGATGCACGGCTGCCGGGAAGGCCGGTGCTCGGCCTGCAAGTCCTACCTGCTGGACGGCGACGTCCAGATGGACGACTACTCGACGTTCGCCTGCAACGACGCGGAGGTGGAAGAGGGCTACGTGCTGTTGTGCCGTTCACACGCCTTCAGCGACTGCACGATCGAGCTACTGAACTTCGACGAGGACGAACTGCTCGGCGGCGTGCCGATTCAGGATGTACGTACCAGAATCACGGCGATCGAGCCCGTCACGCGCGACATCGTGTCGTTGCGACTGGAGGCCGTCGCTCCGGCGACATTCGAGTTCAAGGCGGGGCAGTACGCCGACATTCACATCCCGGGGACCGAGGAGCACCGATCCTTCTCGATGGCCTCGACCTCATCCACACCCCGACATGTCGAGTTCTTGATCAAGAAGTACCCGGGCGGAAAGTTCTCCGGACTGCTCGACGAGGGGCTTGCCGCAGGCGATGAGCTCGCGCTCACCGGGCCGTACGGCACGTCGACTCTGAAGGACGGGCACATCCTGCCGGTGGTGTGTATTGCGGGTGGCGCGGGAATGGCACCTGTACTGGCGTTGCTCCGCCACATGCGCGAGACGGCGAGCCCGCGAGCGGTGCGGTTCTACTACGGCGCGCGCACTGCCTCAGACCTCTTCTATCTCGATGAGATCGCCGAGATAGGAAAGGGCTTGGTGGATTTCGCATTTACTGCCTGCCTGTCGGAGTCGATGGACGGGGAACTGCCCGCCGCGGTAAGCGTCGAGAACGGCAACGTCACCGATGTCGTCGCCCGCCACGAACCCGATATCGCCAAACACGAAATCTACCTGTGCGGCCCGCCGCCAATGGTCGACGCCGCCCTCGAGCTGCTGCAAGACCACTCGGTGCCCAAAGACCAGGTGTTCTACGACAAGTTCACCAGCCCGATCTTCGACTGAACCGTTGCAGCCCAACAGAAAGAGAGCACGATGTCCGCACCTGCAAAGCAGCGCAGCTTCCCCAAGATCGAGTTCACCGACTCGGAGGCGGGTGCGCTGGAATTTCCCAGTTCGAAGAGCCGGAAGTTCACCTACTACCAGCCCGCGAAACTGCGCTCGACGATGTACGAGGACGTCACGGTGGACGTCCAACCCGATCCCGAGCGACACCTCACCCAAGGCTGGATCTACGGATTCGGCAACGGCCCTGGCGGCTATCCGCAGGACTGGACGGTGGCCAAGTCGGTTAACTGGCATGCCTTTTTGGACCCCAACGAAGAGTGGGACCAGACGATTTACCGCAACAACACCGCGGTGGTCAAGCAAGTTGAGTTGTGTCTGAAGAACGCCAAGCGAGCCAGGGCGTACGACGGCTGGAACAGCGCCTGGCTGAAGTTTCTGGAGCGCAACGTCGGTGCGTGGATGCACGCCGAAAACGGCCTCGCGCTGCACGTCTTCACCTCCATCCAGCGGTCGGCGCCGACGAACATGATCAACACTGCCGTCGCCGTCAACGCGGCCCACAAGATGCGCTTCGCACAGGATCTGGCGCTGTTCAACCTGGATCTGTCCGAGGAGGCTCACGGATTCGACGGAGCCGCGCACAAGCAAGTATGGCAATCGGCACCGGAATGGCAGCCCACGCGTGAGGTGGTCGAGCGGCTGACCTCGGTACCGGACTGGTGCGAACTGCTGTTCGCCACGAACATCGTCTTCGAACAACTCGTTGGCTCGCTGTTCCGCAGCGAACTCGTGATGCAGATCGCAGCGCGTAACGGCGATTACATCACGCCCACCATCGTCGGCACCGGTGAGCACGACTACGACCGGGATCTCGCATATGCCCGCAACCTGTTCCGGTTGCTGGTGCGCGACAAGGTGCACGGCGAGTCCAACAAGGCGCTGTTCTCGTCATGGCTGGCAACCTGGGTGCCGCGCTGCCTGGATGCCGCCCGGGCGTTGCAGCCGTTGTGGTCGCAGCCGGCCGAGAAGGCAGTCACGTTCGCTTCCAGCCTCGGTGCCGCCGAGGAGAAGTTCACATCCTTGCTCGAATCCATCGAGCTCGACGTTCCCGAGGAGTTGCAGAAGTGAGCATGCAGTTCGGATCCGCGACGGAATTCTCCAACAAATGCGGTGTGACATTGATGAACACACCGATCGGCCGGGTCGTTGCCGACGTCATGGGCGCCAAGGACGGGGTCGAACTCACCGAGTATCCCTCGATGATCCGGGTCGACGGCGAGCGTCTGCTGAACTTCGACTACGCCGAACTCACCGATGCGCTGGGTGAGGAGTTCGACGGTTCCATATTCGAAGAGATTAGTTCGACCCACTACGGGCGGATGGTGCACCTGGACGACAAGACACTGCTCTTCGCCAGCCCCGAGGATGCCGCCGAGTACATCGGCTTCGATCTAACCGCGAAATAACCCGACCAGCAAGGAGTCTCGATGTACACCAAGGACGGCAACTCTTATTTCATCGTCGACGGCCACGTCCACATCTGGGACGGTCGCGCATCGAACCACAAGAACGTGCACGGCAAGCAATTCATCGATTGCTTCTACGACTACCACCGCAATCTCTCACCTGAGGAAGCGCTGTGGGACTACGACACCTACACCTACTACGGTGGTGACCGGCTCATGCGTGATCTGTTCGTCGACGGCTACGTCGACCACGCCATATTCCAGGCCACACTGCTGAGCGATTTCTACGTCAACGGCTTCGGCCAGACCGAGGAGGCGTTCGGGCTGGCGCAGCGTCATCCCGACAAGCTGACATACAACCATGCCTACGATCCGCGATACGGTGAAGCCGGCCTGGAACAGCTGCGCAGAGACGCGGAGCGGATGAACCTGCAGGGCGTCAAGCTGTACACCGCCGAATGGCACGGCGATTCGCGCGGTTACAAGCTGGACGAGCCCTGGTCTCGGCGCTACCTCGAAGAGTGCATCGAGTTGGGCATCCGTAATATCCACGTGCACAAGGGTCCTACCATCCGGCCCCTGGACCGGGACTCGTTCGACGTCGCCGACGTCGACAAGGTAGCCACCGACTATCTGGAACTCAATTTCATCGTCGAACACGTCGGCCTGCCCCGGCTGGAGGATTTCTGCTGGATCGCCACGCAGGAATCCAACGTCTACGGTGGCTTGGCAGTCGCGATCCCGTTCATCCACACCCGTCCCCGCTACTTCGCCCAGATCATCGGCGAACTGCTCTACTGGCTGGGCGAGGACCGCGTCCTGTTCGGCAGCGACTATGCGCTGTGGACGCCCAAGTGGCTGGTGGAGAAGTTCGTCGACTTCGACATTCCAGAGGACATGCGATCGGAGTACCCGTCGATCACCGTGGCGCAGAAACAGAAAATCCTCGGGCTGAACGCCGCCGCGCTCTATGACATCGATGTGCCAGAGCAGTTCCGGGGCGCCGAGGAACAGAGCGTGGCCGCGGTCGCGGCGGCGGCACCGCTGTGACCGCGATGCTGGCCGGTCTCGACGCCCAGGTGCAGGCGGCGTTGGACACTGTGTTGGATCCCGAACTGGACCAACCGATCACCGAACTCGGGTTCGTCCGGTCGGTCGCCATCGACGACGCCGGCATCACCGTTCACCTGCGCCTGCCTACAGCGTTCTGCTCACCGAACTTCGCCTACCTGATGGCATCCGACGCCTTGGACGCTCTGCGATCGATCGACGACATCGGTGTGGTGCGGGTGCTGCTCGACGATCACCACGATAGTGACAAGATCAACGCCGGGCTGGCCGCCGACTCCGGCTATCTCGGCACGTTCGGATCCGAGGCGCTGGAGAGCCTGGACGATCTTCGGAAGACGTTCCAGCGCAAAGCGCATACGGCAGCAATGGAACGGTGTGTGGCCACCGCCATTCGTGACGGTCTGTGTGCGCCCGACGGGATCCAACGGCTGACGCTGCGGGATCTGCAAGATGGCCGGGAGAAGTCGGCGTTGATGCGCCGGCGGTTCGCCATCGGCTTGAGCACCTGCCCTAACAGCCGGGTGCTGGTGGACGAGGATGGTCATCCGCTGGCGCCCGAAGCCGCACCGATCCGGCTGAGGTACGCGCGTTCGGTCCGTATCTCAATTGAGGGAAACGCGCATTTCTGCCGAGGATTGCTTGCCACCCGTTACGGCGAACCGTCCTCTTCGACAACACAATTCACCAATACCAGAACCAGGAGTCCGCAATGAAGGCCGTCCAGGTAGTCGGATACCACACCAAACTGCAACTGGCCGAGGTGCCGGACCCCAAGGTCGCCGGTCCCCTGGACGTGGTGGTGCGCATCGGTGGGGCAGGGGTGTGCCGTACAGACCTGCACATCCTAGAGGGCCAATGGGCCGAGAAATCCGGTGTGACACTGCCGTACACCATCGGCCACGAGAATGCCGGGTGGGTGCACGATGTGGGGGACGCGGTCACAAATGTCGTCCCGGGCGACAAAGTGATCCTGCATCCCCTGATCACCTGCGGACTGTGCCGGGCATGCCGGTTCGGTGACGACGTCCACTGTGAGAACAGCCAGTTCCCGGGCATCGACACCAACGGTGGCTACGCCGAGTATTTACGCACCACAGCCCGCAGTGTGGTGAAGATCGACGACACACTCGAGCCCGCCGATGTGGCCGCGCTCGCCGACGCCGGGCTGACCGCATACCACGCCGTCGCGAAGGTGGCACGCGCCACCCGCCCCGGGAACGTGTGTGTGGTGATCGGCGCCGGCGGCCTGGGACACATCGGAATTCAAGTTCTGAAGGCGATTTCGGGCGCGACCGTCGTGGTGGTCGATCGCAACCCGGCGGCCGTCGCACTGGCTGTCGAGATCGGCGCCGACCGGGGCATCGTTGCCGACGGCACCCACGTAGAGCAGATCCGGGATCTCACCGGCGGTCACGGCGCCGAGGCTGTTCTCGACTTCGTCGGGGAGGGAGGTGCCACCAAGGAGGGCGTCGCCATGCTGCGTCGGGCCGGGAACTATTTCGTCGTCGGCTACGGCGAGAACATCGATGTCCCCACCATCGACATCATCTCCACCGAGATCAACTTCATCGGCAACCTTGTCGGCTCGTACAACGATCTGCAGGAACTGATGACTCTGGCCGCGCAGGGCAAGGTCGCGTTGCACACCAGCAAATACGCGCTCGACGAATTCCAAACGGCACTCGACGATCTCGACGCGGGACGGGTGCGCGGGCGCGCCATTCTCGTTCCCTGAATCATCTCTTCGACAAGCCCCATAGAGAGGAACAAGCCATGGCCAAGGAATTGCGGTACAACACCGATGCCCGTGCCCGGTTGGAGTTCGGCGTCAACGCGCTTGCCGACGCCGTCAAGGTCACACTGGGCCCGAAAGGACGAAATGCGGTCCTGGAGAAGCTGACCGGTCCACCAATAATCACCAACGACGGTGTCACCATTGCGCGTGAGATCCAACTGGCCGATCCGTTTGCGAACATGGGGGCGCAACTGGTCAAGGAAGTGGCGATGAAGACCAATGGTGCCGTTGGGGACGGCACCACCACCGCGACCGTGCTGGCCCAGGCCATGGTCCGGGAAGGGCTGCGGGCGGTGGAAGCCGGTGCCAACCCAATGCGGTTGCGCCGCGGCATCGAACGCACGGTGCCGGTGGTGCTACAGGCGCTCACCGAACAGTCCGTGCCGGTGGGGCGCGGAGACCTCGTCCGTATCGCCACGCTGGCTGCCAGCGACGACGACGTCATCGGAGAGGCCATCTTCCGTGCGGTCGAGCATGTCGGTGAAGCGGGGGTGATCACCACCGAGGAAAGCGACGCATTGGGGCTGTCGGTCGACGTCGTCGACGGGATCGAGTTCGACCACGGCTATATCTCGGCCTACATGGTGACCAATCCCGGGCGCATGGAGGCTGTGCTCGACAACCCGCTGATCCTCTTGACCAATAAGAAGATCACCGCGGTTCAGGAGATCATGCCGACCATCGAGGCGGCGAAACGGGCTGATCGCCCGCTGGTGGTGCTTGCCGAGGATGTGGACGGACACGCATTGCAGCTGCTTGTCGGCGGAAACATGCACCGGACCATGCAGTCTGTGGTGGTCCGGGCCCCTGGTTTCGGCCACCGCAGGGTCGCGGAACTCGAGGACCTGGCAGTCGCCCTGGGGGGCCACGTCGTCGCCAAGGACACCGGAATCGAACTGTCCGAAGTGCTCATAGAGCACCTCGGATCGTGTGATCGCATCACCGTAACCGAGGATCAGACCACCATCGTGGGGGCCCGCGGTGAGCATCACCGGGTGGAGGCCCGGGTCAGCCAACTGGAGGCCCAGCGGGAGCGCGCCAGGATCGATGCCGACCGCGACAACCTCGATCTGCGTATCGCCCGGTTGACCGGCCGAGTGGCGGTCATCCGCGTTGGCGGCGCCACCAGCGTGGAGCTCAAGGAACGTATGCTGCGGGTCGAGGACGCGTTGGCGGCCACCAGGGCAGCGCTGCAAGCCGGCATCGTAGCCGGCGGCGGCACCGCACTTGCACAGGCCCACCGCGCGTTGGCCGACCTCGTGTTGCCCGGGGATGAGACGATCGGGACCCAGGTGGTGAGCCGCGCATTGGCCGAGCCGCTGCGCTGGATAGCGAACAATGCCGGGTTTGAGGGCGACGATGTCGTCCAGATCGTGCAAGACCTTCCTCTCGGTCACGGATTCAATGCGCTGACAGGCGAATACGGCGACATGTTCGACGAGGGCGTTATCGATCCGATCAAGGTCACCCGAGCGGCGCTGGAAAGCGCGGCCTCCATCGCGGCCCTGCTGATCACGACCGAAACGGCGGTCGTCGAACAGGTTCTCGGAAATCCCGGCGCCATCATCGCGCCCGGTTTCGGCGACCTGGCTGAAGGCATGGTCCGTCCGTCGAACATCTACTGACGCGGGAGGTGACATGAAAGCGCTTGTCTACCAAGGCGAGGGCCGGCGATCGTGGGAATCCGTACCCGATCCGGCGATCCAGTATGCGACCGATGTGGTAGTTCGGGTGGACGCCGTGACGATATGTGGCACCGATCTACACATTCTCAACGGTGACGTGCCGGACGTGGCTGCGGGCCGGGTACTAGGGCACGAGGCTGTCGGCACCGTGGTCGAAACCGGATCGGCGGTGACGCGAGTGGCTGTCGGGGACAGAGTGCTGGTCTCCTGTGTGAGCGCGTGCGGATCCTGCAGATACTGTCGTGCGGCCGCATTCGGACAGTGCCTGGGCGGCGGTGGCTGGATCTTGGGCCACCTCATCGACGGCACCCAGGCGGAATACGTCAGGGTGCCGTTCGCGGACAATTCGACGTACAAAGTTCCCGACGGAGTCAGCGACGAGCAGATGATCTTGCTTGCCGATATCCTGCCGACCGCCTACGAGGTAGGCGTCCTCAACGGTCGCGTTGGACCTGCTGACGTGGTCGCAGTAGTCGGTGTCGGGCCGATCGGTCTTGCGGCGATCCTGACGTCGAAACTGTTCAGCCCCAGCCACATCGTGGCGATTGACCGGACCGAGAGCAGGCTTGACGCCGCACACAAGCTCGGTGCCGACGTCCTGGTGAACAACGGGACCGACGACCCGGTCGCCGTGATCGCAGAGTTGACCGGCGGTCCGGGTGCGGACGTGGCAATGGAGGCGGTGGGTACTCCGTCCACCTTCGAGCTGGCCACGGCATTGGTGAGGCCGGGTGGACATGTAGCCAACATCGGTGTCCACGGGGCACCGGTGACCCTGCATCTGGAGACTCTCTGGAGTCGGAACCTCAAGGTGACCACCGGTCTTGTCGACACGTATTCGACACCGACCCTGATCGATTTGATCGCCGGCGGGCAACTCGATACCTCGGGGCTGATCACCCATCGTTTCGCGCTGAGCGACTTCGAGGCAGCCTACGACGTGTTCGGGCGAGCCGGTGAGACCGGCGCGCTCAAAGTCTTACTGGAAGGACTGTACCGATGATCTTCATCGTGGTCCGGTTCAATGTTGTGCCGGACCGCCAAGATGAATGGCTCGCACGTACTGCAGAATTCACTGCAGCGACCCGTGCAGAGTCGGGCAACCTTTGGTTCGAATGGTCGCGCAGTGTCGACAACTCGTCAGAATATTGTCTGGTAGAGGCGTTCCGGGACCAGCAGGCAGGTCGCGAACACGTGGACTCCCAGCACTTCCGCGACGGCCTGGAGTCGATGCGTCCACTGCTGAGCAGGACACCGCGAATCATCCACACCGAGATCAACGGGGATGATTGGTCCGCCATGGGCGAGCTGCAGATCGAAGCAGGAACATAGCAATCCGTCATCTACACCTGTTCGGTTACCGCGAAAGTGCGCGCATGACAATCTCGGTCGTGAGTTGAGCGGTGAAGTGGCGGGACCCGCGCACTCCAGCGACTTCTACCAATCGAAATTCGCCATGCACATAGCGCCTGCTTGCGCGCGCTACTCGATCAAAAGCCGCCGTGCCGACCAATATGGTGGTATCCAGTTCCACTGTGGGGCAGTGGGTATCGCGCACCTTTCCGTCGATACCAGGCACCTTTGGGTGACCGGAATCGACAACGACCATGCCAGTGAAACGATGCCGTTGCGTGGCGGCGAGTTTCCACGCCAGTTCGCCGCCGTAGCCGTCACCAACGAGCAGCCCGCCGGTCACCTCGAGTTGGTCAAGAATGTTCACGACGCATTTGGGAGTCAGTCCGGCTTGCGCGTGCACGCCGATGATGCGGAACGCAGCGACATGCAATCTTTCCCGCACGAGCGCGTACGGACCTAAGCACCGTGGTGCTTCGTCGAGCATGATGACCACGCGACCGGTGTCCGGACCGGACACGGTCACCGGCACGTGATACCCATCGATCGACTCCAGAAGGTGTGTCGAAGGGTGGTATTGGGGTCTGGTCGCGTCAACCATCGGTCATCCGTAACGGTGCCCCGGCGGCTGGGTTGCAGCGTAGGAAAATGTGGTGTAACCGATCCTTCGGTCAGAACCCTCGGCGCGGTCGAGCCTGAAACCGGGTTCAGTCTCCGGCCGTTGCACGAGGAATGAGAACGCCGTGGTTTGACGGCCGAGACGTGCGTCGTATGCGTTCAGGCGGACATAGGACCTCGGATATGCGGTACGGCACGCGTTGACCTCCAGCATCACCCCGGCGGCGTCCTTCAGGTCGAACATCGGCAATCCCCACATTTCCCAGTACACGTTGCGTGGATGGGGGTCATCGGTGAATTCGACTGACAGTGGCCAATTGTTGTCGAGCGCGTAGTTGATCTGAGCCGCTATCTCGTCGTCTGTGAAATCCGGAAGGTAGGAGAAGGTGCCTTGGGTGATTCGCATGTACGGTCCAATCCTGGTCAGGTAAGGGTAGGTGTGGCGACGACGTCGGGAGTATCCGTGGACTCGTAGTTGAACGAGATGTCGCCCCACGTGGCCAGAGCGGTGTCGAGCGCGCGGTTCTTGGCTGCCGCCTTCTTGAGAATCTCCGGTCCCTCCTCGTAGTAGTCGCGGCCTTCATTGCGAGCCTTGATCATTGCCTCGAGCGCTACGCGATTTGCTTCGGCACCGGCAGCGATCCCCATAGGGTGACCGATGGTGCCACCGCCGAACTGAAGAACGACGTCCTCGCCCAGATAGTGGAGCAATTGATGCATCTGCCCGGCATGGATGCCTCCCGACGCAACTGGCATGACACCGGGCATAGACGCCCAATGCTGATCGAAGTAGAGACCCTTGACCGGGTCGGCCGCAACGGAGTCGAGCCGCAACGTGTCGTAGAAGCCGGCGATGGAGTTGGGATCTCCCTCGAGTTTTCCGACGACCGTGCCCGCGTGAATATGGTCCACACCAGCCAACCTCATCCACTTGGAGATCACCCGGAAGCTGATGCCATGTGTTTTCTGGCGGGTGTAGGTGCCGTGACCGGCTCGGTGCAGATGCAGTAGGACACCGTTCGCCCTGGCCCAGTTCGCCATCGATTGGATCGCGGTATACCCGATGGTCAGGTCGATCATCACGATCACCGAGCCGAGTTCCTTGGCGAATTCGGCACGCTCGTACATCTGCTCCATGGTCCCCGCGGTGACATTGAGGTAGTGGCCTTTTATCTCACCGGTGGCGGCTTGTGCGCGGTTTACGGCTTCCATGCAGAACAGGAATCTGTCTCGCCAGCGCATGAAGGGCTGCGAGTTGATGTTCTCGTCGTCCTTGGTGAAGTCCAGGCCGCCACGCAGCGCCTCGTAGACCACGCGGCCGTAGTTTCGCGCTGATAGCCCCAGCTTGGGTTTGGTGGTGGCGCCGAGGAGGGGCCTGCCAAACTTGTTCAGGTGTTCGCGCTCCATCACCACACCGTGAGCCGGGCCTTGGAAGGTCTTGACGTACTGCGTTGGAATACGCATGTCTTCGAGGCGAAGTGCTTTGAGTGGCTTGAATCCGAAGACATTGCCGATGATCGAACTTGTCAGGTTGGCGATCGACCCTTCCTCGAACAGGTCGAGATCGTAGGCGATCCAGGCGATCCACTGCCCGGGTGCATTCGGCACTGCGTCTACGCGGTAACACTTGGCCTGGTAGTGCTCGAAGGTCGTCAACCGGTCGGTCCATACCACTGTCCATGTGGCCGTGCTTGATTCACCGGCGACTGCCGCCCCAGCCTCTTCCGGTGGCACGCCGGGCTGCGGCGTAATCCGGAACGCGCACAGCACGTCGGAGGCGTTGGGCACGTAGTCGGGTTGCCAGTAGCCCATCTCGGCGTAGGGGATCACACCCGCATTCCATCGATCTGTCATGAGTGGAATGCTGCCAGCGAATAATCAAGGCGTCTATTGACATTCTCCGGTTGATTCTGAAGCAATCACTTCATTGTCTAACCCTCGGCATCCACCTCCTTGGTGAGGACGGAAGTGGCGTGGCCCGATAGCTTTCCGGCCACAACCAGGTACCGAAGGGCTGAACCACATGACGACTTGTCGACAGATTGCGGCGCAGATGATGGCGCTCGGTAAGGGAATCCTTGCCGCCGATGAGAGCATCTCCACCATGTCAAAGCGCTTGCAGCAGGCAGACGTCGAGCCGACGGCCGAGAGCCGTCGAAGATACCGTGAACTGCTTGCTACCGCACCCGCCCTGTCCGAAAGCGTCTCGGGCATCATCTTCTGCGACGAGACACTGCGGCAGACCTTCAGCGATGGAAGACCTTTCGCAGAGGCGGTGCGAAGTCTGGGCATCTTGCCGGGGATCAAGGTCGACATCGGTGCCAAGCCGTGCCCGGGCCTGCCCGGCGAGACGATTACCGAGGGCCTCGACGGACTGCCAGAGCGGCTGGCCGAGTACGCACAGATGGGCGCCGCATTCGCAAAATGGCGGGCCGTGTATTCGATAACTGACGATTCGCCGAGTTATGGAGCGATTCGGGCGAATGCGAACGCTCTCGCACGGTACGCCGCCGCATGCCAAGAAGCCGGGGTTGTTCCCATCGTCGAGCCCGAAGTGCTCATGGACGGAGTTCACACTCTCGGCGAGTGCCGTGACGTGACAAGTGAAGTTCAGACTGCCGTGCGGGCTGAACTTGCGTTGCTTCACGTCGATCTGGCGGGAATCGTGCTCAAGCCGAACATGGTCATCGAAGGTGATGGGTGCGCGCACCGATCGGCGCCGGAACAGATCGCCGAGACCACTGTGGACGTGCTACGGGCATGGCCGGGCGACCTTGCCGGCGTTGCCTTTTTATCGGGCGGACAGTCGCCAGAGCGGGCCACAGCGAATCTCGAAGCCATGCAATCGCATCACACGCCGTGGCCACTGACCTTCTCATTCGGGCGGGCCTTGGTGTCACCTGCATTGACGGCATGGCATGGTGACCCCGAGCGTGTCGAGGCCGGGCAGGCCGCGCTCCTCGAGCGTGTAGCCGCCAACGGTGCTGCAGCGCGTCGCCGAGCTGAACTTCAGTCCGCCTGAGCCGCGCACGGGGACAGCGTGTTACCCCTCACCCTTCCGATGCGCTGTCCCCGTGCGTCCTGCCGAATCTGCCAAGCACCCCCAGTGCGAGCCCCCTTATCCGACGGCTTGCACTGAGCGTCGGGTGAGGTCTATGACCTCCCGGTCACCATGGTCGTAGTGGACTAACGCGTAACCCGGTGAGGTCGACCGAACCCAACCCAGGCGGCCGAACACTCCTGAGGCCACCCGCACCCGGTCACCCGCGGTGAGAACGAGCTGGGCTGACATTGCAAACCTCCTCTGCTGAATGGGCTGACAACTAGCTTGCGGTCCTCCGACGTCTCCCGCCGCACCCAGTCGGGGGGACGAGACGGGGGCTTGCATTTTTCGAAACCCTCTGTGCGGCGCGCCAATCAGGGGAGATGGTGGGAGTCTTCCAGATCCTATGGCGCGTTCGCGAAGCGACAGAGTGAGCGCGAGAATCACGTCAGCATCTGGGTAGGAGTGAGGGGCTTCGACGAGTGTGGGTACTCCAGCCTTCTCGAAGATCCGTTCCACTGGTCGGTAAGTCGCTCTAGTCCTTCATATCTCGCGCGGAGCGGTCAGGCCAAGAACGATCCAACCCGGTCCGCAAGGTCGAGCAGCGGCTCAGGCATGACGCCCAAACCTACCGTGACCGTCGCGGCCAGCGCGATGACCGCTGTGGTCGGCCATTCGGGGAACACGGCCCGCGGTGTCTGGAAATCATGCTCACTGAAGAACATCATCACGATCACGCGAGCGTAAGCAAACGCCGCGATGGCACTGGCGATTACACCTATCACGACCAGGGGGCCGCCGCCTGCACTAGCCACGCTCTCAAAGACCGCAAACTTGCCGACGAACCCTGCTGTCAATGGAATACCCGCCATTGACAGCAGGAACAGTGTCAGTGCGCCGGCCGCTTTAGGCGAGTACTTTCCGAGCCCAGACCAATGGCAGGTGTCTGTTGCTTCCTGACCGTCGGATTGTCTGATCGTCGAGATGACAGCGAATGCACCCAGGGCGGTTGCGCCGTACGTGGCGAGATAAAACATCGTGGCGGACAACCCATCATGAGATCCTGACACTCCCAGCAACAGAAATCCGACGTTCGTCACCGACGAATAGGCAAGCAGACGCTTGATGTCAGTCTGGGTCACCGTCAGCACGGCAGCGGCCAGCATCGTGAGCACGGCGAGCCCCCAAAGAACGGGGCGCCACTCGGTGCGTAGATTCGGCAAAGCGACGTAGAAGAGGCGCAACATGGCGCCGAAGGCAGCGATCTTTGTCGCGGCGGACATAAAGCCGGTAACCGGAGTCGGTGCGCCTTGGTACACGTCGGGCACCCACCAATGGAATGGGACCGCGCCCACCTTGAAAAGCAACCCGGCCGCCAGTAGACCGATCCCGGTCATCGCCAGCGATAGTGGTACGCCCTGGCGGCACAGCGATTCGGCGACGCCAGACAGCGTGAGTGCTCCAGAGGAGCCGTACAAGAACGCGACGCCATAGAGGAAGAGTGCAGACGAGAACGCGCCGAGCAAAAAATATTTCAGCGCAGCTTCTTGCGACATCGTCCTGCGCCGCTTTGCCAGCCCACACAGGACGTACAGGGGGAGTGAAAGGACCTCCAGCGCAACGAACATTGTCAGAAGATCAGCAGAGGCGCAGAACGCGAGCATGCCGCCGATCGTGAGGAGAAACAACGGGAATATCTCGGTCTGTAGGATTCCTGCCGCAGCGGCATGTTGCTCGTCTCGGCTGTCAGGAACGAGTGATCCTTGCAGGGCAAACGCACCGAGCCGGCGTTCGGCGATCGGAGCCATCGTGAACATCCCGGCCAGCAGAATTGCGCCTTGGAAGAAGAGGGTTGGACCGTCGATCATGACAGATCCCATGACGGCGGTGCCGTGGTGGTTTCTGAGAAGTAACACCGCAATGAAGGCTGATCCGAGCGCTGCGGTACTCACAGTGACCTGGGCACGGTAGCGGCGGCTCTCTCCGGGGAGCACCGCCTCGATTAGCAATCCGACCACTGCGGCCCCGAACATGATCAGCATGGGAGACAACAGGGTGTACTCGATGCTGGGCTTGAGAATCGTCATTGCGCGTGCACCCTCGACGTAGGATCTGTCTGATTCGTAACGGTCTGGGTATGGGTGATCGCGGGGTTGATCACGTCGAGCGCCACCTTCGGATAGACGCCGAGCAGCAGCAGGAGCGCTATGAGGGGAGCGACAACGACGACTTCACGAGGTTCCAGATCGCGGAAGTGCTGTGTGTGTTCGCGGACGGGTCCGGTCATCATCCGCTGGTAGGTCCACAGGATGTAGACCGCGGAGAGCACCAGGGCGGTCGCGGCGAGCACCGCCAGCACCGGGTAGCGGGTGAATGTGCCGATGAGGACCAGGAATTCGCTGATGAACGGGGCCAGGCCGGGCAGAGCGAGCGCCGACAGCCCAGCGACGAGGAAGGTGCCCGCCAGGACCGGCGCCACCTTCTGCACCCCGCCGTAGGACGCGATCAACCGGGAACCGCGTCGCGACACCAGGAAACCGGCGATGAGGAACAGGGCAGCCGTCGAGATTCCGTGGTTGATCATGTACAGCGTCGACCCGGACTGCCCCTGGCTGGTCATGACGAAGATGCCCAGGATGATGAAGCCGAAGTGTGAGATCGACGTGTAGGCGATGAGTCGCATCACGTCCGTCTGGCCGATCGCCAGCACCGCGCCGTACACGATGCCGATCACCGCCAGGGTGATGATGATGGGCCGGAAATAGGTTGCCGCGTCGGGGAACAACGGCAGGCAGTAGCGCAGCATCCCGAACGTGCCGACCTTGTCGACGATCGCCATCATCAACACCGCGGTTGCGGGCTTCGCTGCGGTTGCCACACCCGGTAGCCAGGTGTGGAACGGCCACAGCGGGGCTTTGACGGCGAACGCGAACATGAAGCCCAGGAATAGCACCCGCTGAATGGCAGGATCCGCAGCGTGCGTGGCATCCGCAAGGTGTTGAAGACCAATTGCTCCGTGGCTGGCAGCTGCAGGTTTCAGATACAACCCGATAACGGCGGCCAACATGATGAGACCCCCGAAGAGGTTGTACAGCAGAAACTTCACAGCTGCCTTGGCAGCCTGGGCTCTGTCGGCGCCGTACCCACCGATGAGGAAGTACAGAGGAATGAGGGTGGCCTCAAAGGCGATATAGAAGAGCAGGACATCTAGCGCCAGGAAAGACAACATCGCCAACGCTTCGACCGACAGAACCAGCGCCATGTGTATGTGTGGGCGTTCCGGCGCGTCGTTCCAGCCGGCGATGATGAGCAGTGGGGTCAGCGCGGCGGTCAAAGCGACGAGAACGAGGGCTATACCATCGATGCCGATGCAATAGTCTGCGCTCAAAGATTTTATCCACGAATGTGTTTCGACAAGTTGGTATTGGCCGGCGTCGGATCTGTAACCGGCCGCGACCACGGCGGCGGTACCGAGGACGAACAGTGCAGCGGTGAGGCCCACCCACTTTGCCAACGCGTGGCGCGCGCGCGGGACAAGCAGCACGATGCCAGCACCGGCGAGAGGGCACAGCCACAGGATTGTCAACCATGGAAGTCCCATCACCACCACCTCGTCAGCAGCAGAGTTACCGCGACAACTATTGCGCCGCTGAGCGTCGCCAGTGCATACCTCCGCGCGATACCGTCCTGCCACAGGCGCATCCGCGCCGAGACAGCTTTGACGCCGTAGGCGATTCGGCTGATTGCCCCGTCGACTCCTTTGTCGTCGACCTCGACCAGAGCCGCGGTCAACGTCTGCCCGCCTCGCATGAACACCGCCTCGTTGAACGCGTCACCGTAGAGGTCGCGGCGGGCCGCCACCGTGAGTGCCGATCCTGCGGGGACCTGCTCCGGAACGGGTTGCTGCGCGTACATGCGGTAGGCGATCGCGATGCCGGTGGCCACCACCGCCAAGACCACGACCGTGACGACCCACGCGGGCACGCCGTGGGTGGCCTCATGGCTGCCGACGACAGGCTCCAGCCAGTGCGACAACGTCCCACCGATGGCCAGGGCACCGCCGGAGACCACCGAGCCGACTGCGAGCAGGATCATCGGCCAGGTCATGACGGCCGGTGCCTCGTGGGGATGAGCTGCAGCCTTCCCCGTCGCTTCGCTCGCCCCAGCGTGAGGCCCCCAACGCGGTTCGCCGAAGAACGTCATCAACATCACCCGGGTCATGTAGAACGCGGTGATCCCGGCGCCGAGAATGGTTGCGCCACCGAGGATCACGCCACGGACGCCGCCTGCGCCGAGCGCAGCTTCGATGATGCCGTCCTTGGAGAAGAAGCCGGCCAGCGGAGGTATACCGATGATCGCGAGATAGCCGAGCCCGAACGTGGCGAACGTGACCGGCAGAGCCTTACGCAGCCCGCCGAAGCGGCGCATGTTCACCTCGTCGTTCATGGCGTGCATGACCGAGCCGGCACCGAGGAACAGCCCGGCTTTGAAAAACCCGTGGGTGAGCAGGTGCATGATCGCGAAGGCGTACCCGGCCGGGCCGAGCCCGGCTGCGAGCACCATGTAGCCGATCTGGCTCATGGTCGAGGCGGCGAGGGCCTTCTTGATGTCGTCCTTGGCGCACCCGATGATCGCGCCGAACAGCAGCGTGACCGCACCGACGATGACGACGCCGGTCTGTGCGGTCGGGGTCAGATCGAAGATGGGGCCGGACCGCACGATCAGGTACACGCCCGCGGTGACCATGGTGGCTGCGTGGATCAGCGCCGACACCGGCGTCGGCCCCTCCATCGCGTCGCCCAACCAGGACTGCAGGGGCACCTGTGCGGACTTGCCGCACGCTCCCAGCAACAGCAGCAGCCCCATGGCCGTGAGCACCGGCTGGCTCACCGACGGCGCGGCGGAGAACACGCCCGCGAACGAGATGGAGCCGATGGAGGCGAACATGATCATCAACGCGATCGCCAGCCCCATGTCGCCGACCCGGTTGACGATGAATGCCTTCTTGGCGGCGGTGGCTGCCGACGGTTTGTACGACCAGAACCCGATGAGCAGATAGGACGCCAGGCCGACGCCTTCCCACCCGGCGTAGAGCCCGAGGTAGTTGTCCGCCAACACCAGCAGCAGCATGGCCGCCAAGAACAGGTTGAGGTAGGCGAAAAATCGGCGCCGATCGGGATCTTCGGCCATGTAGCCGATCGAGTAGATGTGGATCAGCGAGCCGACGCCGGTGATCAGCAGCACGAAGCACACCGACAGCTGATCTAGCTGCAGACCGAAGTCGACCTGTAGTCCGGCCACCGGCACCCAGGAGAACAGGGTTTCGTGCAGACCCCGCGCGTCGCCCGTGCGGCCAAGCATTCCGGTGAACAGCACCGCGCCCACGATGAACGCGGCGATCGACGCGGCACACCCCAACAGGTGACCCCAGCCATCCGAGCGGCGCCCGGCCAGCAGCAGGACCGCTGCCCCCGCGGCCGGCAGGGCGATCAACAGCCATATCGGAAGTGTCATGGCGCCCTTAGTGTTTCAGCAGACTGGCATCGTCGACCGAGGCCGAGTGCCGGGTGCGGAAGATGGTCATGATGATGGCCAAGCCGATCACCACCTCGCAGGCGGCGACGACCATCGTGAAGAACGCCACCACCTGACCATCGAGATGACCGTGCATACGGGAGAACGTCACGAACGCCAGGTTCGCCGCATTGAGCATCAGCTCCACGCACATGAACATGACGATGGCATTGCGCCGCAACAACACTCCCGCCGCACCGATGGTGAACAGCAGAGCCGACAGATACAGGTAATTCGCGGGATCCATCTATGCTCCTCGCGTCCGCAGATCCATCTATCCTTCCTCCCACTCGTCAACCCAGTTGGCAGAAGGAGCCGGGGCAACCAAGCGCAGATGCGGCTGCGGAGACGACGACGCTCGCCGTGCTGCACCGATACGCGGCCGCAACACCGGAGGCACGGAAAGTCGCGAGGGAGATCCATCTGGCAGCAAGGCTGGCACGTCGACGGCGTTGTGGCGGGCGTACACACCGGGATTGGGCAATGTCGTTGGGTATCGACCTTCGCGGAATCTGTCCGTGGCAAGCTCGCGTTGCGTCTTGCGGCGTTGGGCCCGTTGACGATAGGTGAGCACCATGGTGCCTGTGGCGGCGGTGATCAGCAGGGCACTGGTGAGTTCGAACGCCCACAGGTAGCGGGTGAAGATAAGTGCCGCCAGACCCTGCACATTGTCCTCGTCGTACATCTTCGCAACCTCCTGCGAGCTATGACTGGATACGTTTCCTGTACTCGCGATCAGGAGGATCCCAAAGGCCACGCTCGCCAGAATGGCCGCAATTCTTTGCCCGCGTAGCGTTTCTGTGAGCGACTCTGAGGAATCGACACCGATGATCATGACGACGAACAGGAAGAGCATCATCACCGCGCCGGTGTAGACGACGACCTGCACCACTCCGAGGAACAGCGCATCCTGGGCGACATAGAGCACCGCGAGCGCGATCATGGTCGAGGCCAGGAACACCGCCGAGTAGACGGCCTTCGGGGCCGCCACCACACCGATCGCTCCGAGCACCGCGACGGCGCCGAGAACCCAGAACACCACGGCTTCCGCCGTCGAGGTTCTGGTGACTGCGTCGGTGGCTGCCGCGAGCAATTCGGGCCTCATCGAGCATGCTCGCTACAGGGCGAGATCTTGCCCAGGTAGTAGTCGTCATCGGTGCTGCCCGGGGCCATGTCGTGCGGCGGCGCCACCATCCCCGGCTGTAAGGGGGCCAGCAGCTTGTCTTTGCCCAGGATGAGGTCGGCGCGGTTGTCGTCGGCCATCTCGTAGTCGTTGGTCATGGTCAGCGCCCGCGTCGGGCACGCCTCGATGCACAGCCCGCAGCCGATGCAGCGCAGATAGTTGATCTGGTAGACGCGGCCATAGCGCTCACCCGGGGAGAACCGTTCGCCGGGCACGTTGTCGGCGCCCTCGACGAAGATGGCGTCGGCGGGGCAGGCCCACGCGCACAGTTCGCAGCCGATGCACTTCTCCAGGCCATCGGGATACCGGTTGAGTTGATGGCGACCGTGATATCGGGGTGCGACCGGCCCAGGTTTCTCCGGATACTCTTCGGTGATCGGCTTTTTGAACATCGAGCCGAACGTGACCGCGAAACCGGCCAGCGCGTCGACGAACCTAAACATCGATCCTCTCCTGTCGAATGATAATGAGCGGGTCGGGCGTACGTTGACCCGGAAGCAACGGAACCGGAAACCCACCGGCCAGCGGGTTGATGTACGTCGTCGATCCGCTGTGGGCGGCAGAATGTCGCGCAATCGACCGCCTGGATGCCGAGTGGCGGATCCATACGCCGAACACGATCGCGGTGAGCAACAACAGCCCGACGATGGCGATCGGCCACTGAGGGGCCTGCTGCCCCAGTCGCGAGGCACGTGCGGCGGCGACGACCATGATCCAGACCAGCGACACCGGGATCAGGACTTTCCAGCCGAGCGCCATGAACTGGTCGTAGCGCAGCCGCGGCAGGGTGGCCCGCAGCCAGATGTAGATGAACATGAACGTCCACACCTTCGCGGTGAACCACAGCAGCGGCCACCATCCGCTGTTGGCGCCGTCGATCATGTTGAACGGGAACGGCGCATGCCACCCACCGAGGAACATTGTGGTGGCCAGCGCCGAGACGGTGGTCATGTTGACGTATTCGGCAAGCATGAACATCGCGAATTTCAGCGACGAGTACTCGGTGTGGAAACCACCGACCAACTCACCTTCCGCCTCGGGCAAATCGAAAGGCGCACGGTTGGTTTCACCGACCATCGACGTCACATACACCACGAACGAGGGGAGCAGCACGAACACGTACCAGGTGCGATCCTGAGCCGCCACGATCCCGGAGGTCGACATGGTGCCGGCGTAGAGGAACACCGCGGCGAACGAGAGCGCCATCGCGATTTCGTACGAGATCACCTGCGCGCTGGACCGCAGGCCGCCCAGCAGTGGGTAGGTCGAGCCCGATGCCCATCCGGCCAGCACGATTCCGTACACCCCGATGGAGGTGACGGCCAGCACGTAGAGCACCGCGACGGGCAGATCGGTCAGTTGCAGCGGTGTGCGGTGGCCGAACACTGACACCGCGGCGCCCATCGGGATCACCGCGAACGCCATGAACGCCGGGATCACCGAGATCACCGGCGCGAGTAGGTAGATGGGCTTGTCCACGCCGGCGGGTGTCAGACCCTCTTTGAGGGCCAGCTTGATGCCGTCGGCGAGAGACTGCAACAACCCCCACGGGCCGACCCGGTTGGGCCCGAGCCGCAACTGCATCCTGGCCAAGACTCTTCTTTCGACAAGGATCGCCACGAGCACCGTCAGAAGAAGGAAGGTGAAGACCGCCACCGCTTTCAGCCCGATCAACCACCAGGTGTCCGTCATTGCGCCGGTCCGATCTCGACGAGGGCGCCGACACTGACTCCGAGTTGGCCATGGACCGACGCCCCAGCAGAGTTCATGGGCAACCAGGCCACCCGATCCGGCATGTCGGTGATGGTGAGCGGTAATGTCACGGCACCGCGATGGGTCCGCACGGTCACCCGTTCACCGTCATCGGCACCGATCTCTGCTGCGGTGGATGCCGACAGGCGGGCCACGGGTTGTCGCGCCGTCATCCCGAGATCCGGTTCATTGTGTTGCAAGCAGCCGTCGTCCAGCAGCATCCGCCATCCGGCGAGTACCGCTTGGCCGGCGACGGGCATGGATAAGGGCTGAGCTGGCACAGCGGTTGCTTCGGGCCGTTCGCCGCTCCAGACTCCGAGCTGATGAAGTTCCTCTCGGGCGGCGTCGGAATCGGCGAGTCCCAGAGGGGTGCCCATCTCGGTGGCTATCGCGTCGAGCACGCGTAGATCGGGCAGTGTTGTGGAACCGTGAAAAGCGGCAGGGAAGAAGCGTTGCCGACCTTCCCAGTTGAGGAAAGTGCCGGACTTCTCCGTCACGGAGGCGACTGGCAGCACGACGTCGGCGTAATCTGTTGCCTCGCTGTGACGCAGCTCCAAACTGACGATGAACGGTGCTGCCGACAATGCGTGCCGAGCGAACTGCGGGTCGGGCAAGTCCGTGATTTCGACGCCGCCGATGAGGAGAGCGGTCAACGTGCCGGATGCGGCTGCGGCCAGGATGCTGGTGGTGTCTCGGCCGGGACGGCTGCTTGGGCGTCCACCGGGTAGTAGGTTTGGCAGGGCACCGGCCTCCAGTGCGCCGCGTTCACCCGCTCTCCGGGGCACCCAGGCCAGATGTGCGCCGGTCGTATCGGCCAGCCGAGCCGCTGCCGACAGTCCCCCCGGAACCGCTCCCAGCCGCTCACCAACCATGATGACCGCGCCCGGCTGTCTCAGCGTGACGGCGAGATCGCCGGTACGAAGCGCGTCGAGCACCTTAGGCTCGTCGTTCGGCTTTGCGCACAGGAGGGTTCCCGCCAACTTCGTCAGGCCGCGAGTGGTGAATGGTGCAATTGAGTACACGCGCAGGCCATGCGCGCGGACGGCTTTACGCATCCGTAAGAAAACAATCGGAGATTCCTCTTCTGGCTCGAATCCGACCAGGAGAACGACGGGAGCCGCTTCAAGGTCCGCATAGGTGACGGTCATCGGCTTACCGGCGATGTGGGTCGCCAAGAACTCGGACTCTTCTGCGGAATGAGGCCGTACGCGAAAGTCGATGTCGTTGGTGCCAAGGGTCATTCGCGCGAACTTTGCATACGCGTAGGCGTCCTCCAAAGTAACGCGTCCGCCGATCAGCACCCCGGTGCGATGATGCGCCTGGCGCAGACCTACGGCTGCAGTGCCCAGCGCTTGAGACCATGACACTTCGAGCAAAGTGCCATTGGCGTTGCGTATCAGCGGACTGGTCAGGCGATCCTGCTGACCGGTATGGGCGAAGGCCCACCGGCCCTTGTCGCAGTTCCATTCCTCGTTGACCTCAGGGTCGTCACTGGCCAAGCGGCGCAGCACTTTTCCGCGGCGGTGGTCGGTGCGCTGGGCGCATCCCGACGCGCAATGCTCACACACGCTGGGGCTGGACACCAGGTCGAACGGCCGGGCACGGAACCGGTAGGCGGTGCTGGTCAATGCTCCGACCGGGCAGATCTGCACGGTATTGCCGGAGAAGTAGGAGTCCATCGGCTCGTTGGTGCCGGTACCGATTTGTTGCAGTGCTCCACGCTCTACCAGGTCGATGGACGGGTCCCCGGCGATCTGGGCCGAGAAGCGTGTGCAGCGCGCGCACAACACACAGCGTTCCCGGTCGAGCAGCACCTGTGGCGAAATCTTGATCGGTTTTGGATAGGTGCGTTTGGTGTCTTTGAAGCGCGACTCGCTGCGTCCCACGGACATTGCTTGGTTCTGCAGTGGGCACTCGCCGCCCTTGTCACACACGGGGCAATCGAGCGGGTGGTTGATCAGGAGAAGCTCCATCACTCCGCGCTGCGCGGACCCCGCCTCCGAGGAGGTCTGTTGGGTGCGTACCACCATTCCTTCGGCGACGGTTGTGGTGCACGACGCCATCGGTTTGCGCTGTCCCTCGACCTCGACCAGGCATTGGCGGCAAGCGCCCACTGGGTCCAGTAGCGGATGGTCACAGAAGCGGGGAATCGGAATGCCTGCCAGCTCCGCCGCGCGTATCACCAGGGTGCCCTCCGGCACCACGATATTGATATCATCGATGGTCAGCGATATCACGGCCGGCCTGCCAATTCTGCTGTCTGCAGCATTGATTGGTGCGGATCGAACGGGCAGCCGCCTCCGAGGTGCGCTCGGTATTCGCCGCGGAAGTGTGTCAGCGAGGAAAGGATGGGGCTCACAGCGCCGTCGCCCAAGGCGCAGAACGACTTTCCAAAGATCGTGTCGGAGATGTCGAGCAGTTTGTCGATGTCGGCGTCGGTGGCTCCACCGATTCCCCGGTCGCTACGCTCCTGCCCGCCGGCACCGGTTTCGAGGCGGGCGTAGATCTGCGCCAGCCAGTAGGTGCCCTCGCGGCACGGCGTGCACTTGCCGCAGGACTCGTGGGCATAGAACTGGATCCAGCGGCGTACCGCGCGGACCACGCAGGTGGTCTCGTCGAAGATCTGCAGTGCCTTGGTGCCGAGCATGGACCCGACGGAGGCCATGCCTTCGTAATCCAGTGGGACATCGAGGTGTTCGGTGGTCAGCAGTGGGGTCGAGGAGCCGCCGGGGGTCCAGAACTTCAACGTGTGGCCGGTCCGTATCCCACCGGCGTAGTTGAGCAGCTCGCGCAGCGTGATGCCCAGCGGCGCCTCATACTGTCCAGGCCGGTTTACATGTCCCGACAGCGAATACAGCGTGAAACCGGGTGATTTCTCCGATCCCATGGAGCGGAACCAGTCCACTCCGTTGAGCAGGATCGGCGGAACAGACGCCAGCGACTCGACATTGTTCACCACGGTCGGACATCCGTAGAGACCGGCTTGAGCTGGGAATGGTGGTCGCAGCCGCGGCTGGCCGCGGCGGCCCTCCAGCGAATCCAGCAGCGCGGTCTCCTCACCACAGATGTACGCACCCGCGCCAGCGTGAACCGTCAGCTCCAGGTCGAAACCCGAATCGAGGATGTTGGAGCCCAGATAGCCGGCGTCGTACGCATCGGCGACGGCGGCCTGCAGGCGCCGCAACACCGGCACGACTTCGCCGCGCACGTAGATGAAGGCGTGCT